>NZ_JAYMRT010000001.1:0-1163013 GCF_038900515.1 Burkholderia sp. JPY481 | reverse complement strand
TGGAAGGTGGACAGCGCGGATGTGCGAGGCAACCCTATTCGCGGATGGGTACGTGAGCAGAGCTTCGAGGGCGGTCGCGTGACGCGGGAGTTTTCACAAAGCTGGATCGACTTCGAGTGTCACGACGAAGACCACGATCCGACGCATACCATTTTTGCAACCACGGGCGACTATGTGGACTATGCGCTTCGCACTGAAGCATCCGGTGCGGGTTCACTTGGCGAGCTAAGCCCACTGATGGCCGCAATCTACCGCGTCCTGTATCCGGGCGGTGACGGTCTTTACGCGGCGGACGAGCTTTGCAGCGCGGGACAAAGCCCTCAGCGTTCCGGATTTCCGTGGGCCGCGTTTCGCGCATCGCGCCTCATCGCGAAACACGAAAGTGAATGGGCCAATCCGGCGAAGTGGCAGGCGCTGGTCAGTGCCATCGAAGAGCGCACCGGACACAGGCCTGAGCATGAAGAGGAGAAGAAGCGCATCGCGAAGCTGGTGTGGTGGGACGAGGTGGCGGCGGGCGTCCCTGGCTTCCCCGGATCGGATGTGTATCACATCAATCCGATCGGGCTGGTGGGGAATTTTCTCCAAAATTGCGACTGCAAAGCCCGTTTTGAAAAGATATCAAAAATCGTTCTGCTCAATGAGGGAGGATTCGTGGACGATCCTAATGACTCCGGTGGCGCGACTAACAAAGGAATTGCGTGGGATACGTGGAAGGCATACGCCGAGGAAGATGTAGGCGTGGAGCCGACACTGGATAATCTTAAGGCGTTAACTGATGCGCAAGCTAAGATAATCTATCTGAAACGCTATTGGGAGCCGCGCGGATTCTGCGAGTTTGTCAATGAAAAAACGGCCTTGAACGTCTACGATTGGACAATAACTTCATACAAGGCGCCCAAGAAAATTCAGGAGCTACTGGTTTCGATTTATTCAAAAAATATTGCGATTGATAATCATCTTACAAAGGCGCTTGTCGATAACATAAACGCTATCGAGGATCAGGAGGAGTTCGTGCAAAAAGTCGGCGCAGCGCGCAAGCAATATTATACGTCGCTGGCATATGACGATAAGGGCAAACCGACAAAGAACCATAGATTCTTGGTGGGCTGGTTAAGCAGGGTGGATCGGTGTTTGAATTATGGTGGCTAATGAAAATTAAGGTAGATGAATATGAAAAAATTGAAGAAGGTGACGCTTGGTTTTATTGTCTTGATTTGTAACGCGTGTGCTTTCGCCGATTCCTTTTCTGGTTTGTGGGACTGGAACGATGCCCCGGGTCCAAGTACCTTTTCGATTAAACTCAAAGAGCAGGGGCGCGTCCTTCGCGGACAATATTGCGCGGTAGCACAAAATGGCAACAAAATTGATTGTGATGACGAGCAAAACGCAAATATCGAGGGGCATGTCGACGCCGCAGGACAATCTGCTGTGGTCAGGTTTTCGTCGTTCTTTGGCGCAAAAAGCGGTAAGGCTCAATTAAAAATCGATGACGGCCGTCTAGTGTGGCACATCATTAAGAAACCTGTAGAAGGCGAGGTCTACGCGCCGAAGCATGCCGTCCTAGATCGGCAGCAATAACCTACGCCTGCCGTTGATTGTTCCCGGCAGTGATTCCGGAGAAGCGGTGGACTGTTCAACCCGCAATCCGCCCGTGGACCTTCTAGCGCGGCCGGGGGCTGCAGACACTGCTCGTCAAATGGGTCATTTTGTGGGGCGATAAAAGAAGAAACCCCGTATTTCGTTTGAAATTACGGGGTTTCCTCTTTTTCTGGCGGAGGCGGTGAGATTCGAACTCACGGAAGGATTGCTCCTTCGCCGGTTTTCAAGACCGGTGCCTTAAACCACTCGGCCACACCTCCAAACCGCGAATTGTAACCTGGAAAGACTTCGCTGCCGAGTCCAAGCGACCCGGCATCACTGCGGGTCTTTCAGGAATAGCGCTTGCAGATCGTTCAGGAACGCCTGCCCAAGCGGCGTCGGCGCAATTCGTTCGTGGTCGCGCGTAATCAGCTTGCGCCGTTCCGCTTCCTGCAACGCGGGTTCGATCGTCGTAATCGACAGACCCGTGCGTTCGATAAACCGATGCACCGGAAACCCTTCCACCAGGCGCAGCGCGTTCAGCATGAACTCGAACGGCAGATCGCGCGGCCCGACCTCGTGCTCTTCCTGCACGCTTGCCCCGGCCTTGGCCTGCTCGATGAACGTGGTCGGATGTTTATAGCGCGCCTGACGCACGATCCGATTCGGAAACGACAGCTTCGTATGCGCGCCCGCGCCGATGCCGAGATAGTCGCCGAAACGCCAGTAGTTCAGATTGTGTTTGCTCTGCCGATGCGGCCGCGCATACGCGGACACCTCGTAGCGCTCATAGCCGGCCGCGGCGGTGCGTTGATGAATCCAGTCCTGCATGTCCGCGGACGCGTCGTCGTCGGGCAGCGCGGGCGGGAATTTGGCGAACAGCGTGTTCGGTTCGAGCGTCAGGTGATACAGCGACAGATGCGGCGGTGCAAACGACAGCGCCGTTTCCACATCGGCCTGGCATTCGGCGAGCGTTTGCTTGGGCAGCGCGAACATCAGGTCGAGGTTGAAGTTGTCGAACGTGGTCGCGGCGACTTCGACCGCGTGGCGCGCCTGCGCCGCGTCATGGATGCGGCCGAGCGCCTTCAGATGCGTTTCGTTGAAACTCTGGATGCCCACCGACAGCCGGTTCACGCCGCTCGCGCGAAACTGCGCGAACTTGTCGGCTTCGAACGTGCCGGGGTTCGCTTCGAGCGTGATCTCGGCGTCGGCGTCGAGCGGCAGCAGCGCGCGGATATCCGACAGCATGCGATCGAGCCCCGCCGCCGACAGCAAACTAGGCGTGCCCCCGCCGATGAACACCGTATGCACCTGGCGGCCCCAGATCAGTGGCAACGCCATTTCCAGATCGGCGCGCAGCGCGTCGAGGTAGTCGTTCTCCGGGAACGTCTCGCCTTTCCATTCGTGCGAATTGAAGTCGCAGTACGGGCACTTGCGCACGCACCACGGAAAATGCACGTACAGTGCAAGTGGCGGCAGCGACGTCAAACGGATGCCGCCCGGCGATGTGAATGCCTTGACGACACCGTTGCCGATTTCCGCCGGCGTCGATCGGATCGGAATCACGCTTCCTCCGGCAAACGTGCGAGCAGTTGCCGCAGCGCGATCGCGCGATGACTGCTGGCGTTCTTGACCGCCGGCTCGAGCTCAGCGGCGCTCGCGTTAAGCGACGGCAGATAGAAGTACGGGTCGTAACCGAAGCCGTGCTCGCCGCGCGGCGCGTCGAGGATTTCGCCGTGCCAGCGGCCGTCGGCGATCAGCGGTTCGGGATCGTCCGCATGACGCACGAGGGCGAGCACGCAATAGTAATAGCCGCGCCGGTCGCTCGCGCTCCGCAGTTCTTCGACGAGCCGCGCGTTGTTCGCCGCGTCGCTTTTCTCGCCGCCGGCGAGTTGCGCGAAGCGGGCCGAGTAGACGCCCGGCGCGCCGCGCAAAGCGCGCACGCACAGGCCCGAGTCGTCGGCGAGCGCAGGCAGGCCGGTCAGCTTCGCCGCGTGACGCGCCTTGGCCAGCGCGTTTTCGACGAAGGTGGGGTGTGGCTCTTCGGCTTCCGGCACATTGAGCGCACCTTGCGGGATCAACTCGATGCCGGCCGCGCCGAGCAGCGCCGCGAATTCGCGCAGCTTGCCCGCGTTGTTCGACGCGAGCACCACTTTCTTCAACGGCATGCCCGACGTTATGCCGTGAGCATCGTTCCCGCCGCTGTCCTGACGAACCTCATTCACTGCTGCACTCCCAGCGCTTCTTTCTGCTTCGCGATCAGCGTGCTGATGCCGTCGCTCGCGAGATCGAGCAGCGCATTCATTTCTTCGCGCGAGAACGGCACGCCTTCCGCGGTGCCCTGAATTTCGACGAAACCGCCCGCGCCCGTCATCACGACGTTCATGTCGGTGTCGCACTGCGAGTCTTCGTCGTAGTCGAGATCGAGCACCGGCACGCCGTCGTAGACGCCGACCGAAATCGCCGCGACGTAATCCGTGATCGGCGAGCTTTCGATGCGGCCCGTGGCGAGCATTCTGGCGACCGCATCATGCGCGGCGACGAACGCGCCGGTGATGCTCGCGGTGCGCGTGCCGCCGTCGGCCTGGATCACGTCGCAATCGAGATTGATCGTGCGCGCGCCGAGCTTTTCAAGATCGAACACCGAGCGCAGCGCGCGGCCGATCAGCCGCTGAATTTCCTGGGTGCGGCCGGTCTGTTTGCCGCGCGCGGCTTCGCGGTCGCTGCGCGTATGCGTGGCGCGCGGCAGCATGCCGTATTCGGCGGTGAGCCAGCCCTGGCCGCGATCGCGCAGGAACGGCGGCACGCTCTCGCTCACGCTCGCGGTGCAGATCACCTTGGTGTCGCCGAACTCGACCAGCACCGAGCCCTCCGCGTGCTTCGTGTAGTGACGCGTGATGCGCACGTCGCGCAACTGGTTGGGCTGGCGGCCGCTGGGGCGTTGGGTGTCGTTGCTCATGTCGGAATGGGTCGCGTTGTGTGCCGAAAGGCCGGAAGAGGGGCGGAGGAAAAACCCTAATTTTACCGCCGATCGAATAGGGCGGTTGCCCATACGCATGGAACACAAGGTTGCGGATGATGAGTGCCGCCCGAGCACGCGAGGGTCATCGTTACGACGAGCGGCAATCCATGCAGTGAAAGCAGCCACGTGCCGGGCCGCATCCGTGCCCGCTCGCGAGCGGATCGCGCGGCCAAAAATGGGATAATGCCGATTCCCCGCCCCGCGTCTCGTACACGCCGGGCGATCCGCTTCTCAGGCCATCGTCGAACGCATGGCCGCAATCGCGAGAAATACGATGATCTACAGCATGACTGGCTATGCGAGCGCTACGCGCGAACTCGTGGCGGCATCGGGCACTGGTGGCGTCAGCGTGTCGGTCGAATTGCGCACGGTGAACTCGCGCTTTCTCGATTTGAACTTCCGCATGCCGGAAGACGTGCGCGTCGTCGAACCGACGCTGCGCGAAATGCTGATGAACAAGCTGTCGCGCGGCAAGGTCGACATTCGCGTGAATCTGCAGCGTAGCGAGCAGTCGGCGAACGCGGGTGCGATCAACCGCGACGCGCTCGCGCAGCTCGCGCAGCTGGAACGCACGGTGCTGGACACGTTTCCGGAAGCCGGCCGTCTGCGGACTGGCGAAATTCTGCGCTGGCCGGGCGTGCTCGCCGAAAGCGGTATCGCGCCCGAGACGTTGCGCGACACGGTGCTCGCGTGCGGCAAGCAGGCAATCGCGGACCTGATCGACGTGCGTGCACGCGAAGGCGCGCAACTCGCGACGATGCTGCTCGGCAACGTCACCGAAATGGAAACGATCGTCACGAAGATCACGCCGCTCGTGCCCGAGCTGATTGCGCGGCATCAGCAGAAGATCGTCGAACGTCTGCAGGAAGCGCTCGGCATCGCGGCGCCGGATGGGGCCGCGACGATCGTGTCGCGCGAAGAGATCAACGAGCGGATTCGCCAGGAAGTGACGATGTACGGCATTCGCATCGACATCGCCGAAGAGCTGTCGCGCCTCACCGCGCACCTGAACGAAACGCGTCACGTGATCGAGAAGGGCGGCAAGGTCGGCAAGCGGCTCGACTTCATGATGCAGGAACTGAACCGCGAAGCGAACACGCTCGGTTCGAAGGCGGCGGCGAAGGAACTCGCGGATTCGTCGATGACGCTGAAACTACTGATCGAACAGATGCGCGAGCAGGTACAGAATCTCGAATAAGGCTGGAGCACTACACATCATGACCGACCACCATTCTCGCGAAGCCGGCGCGCCGCGCCATCCGTACGCCGGCGCCTATCCCGGCAATCTGTTCATGGTCGTCGCGCCGTCGGGCGCGGGCAAGTCGACGCTCGTCAACGCGCTGCTCGCGGGCGACGACGCGATCCGTCTGTCGATCTCGTACACGACGCGCCCGCCGCGTCCGAAGGAGCAGGACGGCGAGCACTATCACTTCACGACCGTCGAAGACTTCATGCGGCGTCACGACGCGGGCGAGTTTCTCGAAAGCGCGGAAGTGCACGGCAACTACTACGGCACGTCGCGCGTGTGGATCGAGGAGCAGATGAAAAACGGCCATGACGTGCTGCTCGAAATCGACTGGCAGGGCGCGCAGCAGGTGAAGAAGCAGTTCCACAACGCGGTGGAAATTTTCATTCTGCCGCCGTCGCTCGAAGCGCTCGAAGAGCGTCTGAAAAAGCGCGGCCAGGACGAGCCGAACGTGATCACGCGACGCCTGCTCGCGGCGGGCGGCGAGATCGCGCACGCGGCCGAAGCGGAGTACGTCGTGATCAACGAAAACTTCGATCGTGCGCTGGCTGAGTTGCAGTGCCTCGTCGGCGCGACGCGCTCGCGCTTCGCGTCGCAGTACGCGCGTCACACGCAGCTTTTCATGCAGCTCGGCATCCACCTGCCGCACGCGTGAGCGCGGCGTGCCGTCAGGCACATAAGGTAGAATAAGCAACATACTGAGAAGGAACCCAACATGGCCCGCATTACCGTCGAAGACTGCCTCAAACAGATCCCGAACCGTTTCGAACTCGCGCTTGCCGCAACCTATCGCGCGCGTCAGCTCGCTCAAGGCCACACGCCGAAGATCGAAAGCCGCGACAAGCCCACCGTCCTCGCGCTGCGTGAAATCGCATCGGGTCAGGTCGGCGTCGAAATGCTGAAGAAGGTGCCGGTCTAAGGCGCACGGATTTTCGTTTTCGACTCGCCCGGTATTCGCCACACCGGATTGCTCAACGTGCAGAACTGTGTCCAACCCTGACCGCTACCGGAGGCGACCATGAGTGCTACCCCGCCCACCGCCATGGAAGCGGAACACGACACCGACGCGCCGTCGTCTGCACGCAAGTACATCGACGCGGTCCTCGAGCAATCGTTTCGTCATCTGTTCGGGCCGACCGCCACGCCGGAGCAGCCGCGCCGGCACGACGTCGTCTCCATCGCCAATCTGACGTCCGCGCTGTCCGGCTATCTGCCGCCGGAAGAAATCAAGGACGTCAAGGCGGCGTTCCACTTCAGCGACGAAGCCCACCTCGGCCAGTATCGCCAGAGCGGCGAACCCTACATCACGCATCCGGTCGCAGTCGCGGAAATCTGCGCGGGCTGGAATCTCGACGCCCAGTCGATCATGGCGGCGCTCTTGCACGACGTGATGGAAGACCAGGGCGTAACCAAGGCGGAGCTCGCCGAGCGCTTCGGCGCGAAGGTTGCGGAACTGGTCGACGGGTTGTCCAAGCTGGACAAGATGGAGTTTCGCAATCGCGAGGAAGCGCAGGCGGAGAACTTCCGCAAGATGCTGCTCGCGATGGCGCGCGACGTGCGCGTGATCCTCGTGAAGCTCGCCGACCGGCTGCACAACATGCGCACGCTCGGCGCGGTGCCGCCGGAGAAACGTCGCCGCGTGGCACGCGAAACGCTCGACATTTACGCGCCGATCGCTCACCGGCTCGGTCTGAACAATACCTATCGCGAGCTGCAGGACCTGAGCTTCGCGAATTTCAACCCGCACCGTTACGCGACGCTCGAAAAAGCCGTGAAGGCGGCGCGCGGTAATCGTCGCGAGGTGGTCGGCAAGATTCTCGAATCGGTGCAGCGCGCGATTGCCGACGCAAAGATCGACGCCGAAGTCACCGGTCGCGAGAAAACCATCTTCAGCATCTACAAGAAGATGCGCGACAAGCAGCTGTCGTTCTCGCAGGTGCTCGACGTGTATGGTTTTCGCGTGGTCGTCGACAGCGCGCTCGAGTGCTATACCTGCATCGGTGCGCTGCATGCGCTGTTCAAGCCCGTTCCGGGCAAGTTCAAGGATTACATCGCGATCCCGAAGGTGAACGGCTATCAGTCGCTGCATACCACGCTCGTCGGCCCGTTCGGCGCGCCGATCGAGTTTCAGGTGCGCACACGCAAGATGCACGAGATCGCCGAAGCGGGCGTTGCCGCGCATTGGCTGTACAAGAACGGCAGCGCCGACCTGAACGACGTGCAAAAGCGCGCGCACCAGTGGCTGAAGTCGCTGCTCGATATTCAGAGCGAAGCGGGCGATTCGAGCGAATTCCTCGAGCACGTAAAGATCGACCTGTTCCCGGACGCGGTCTACGTGTTCACGCCGAAGTCGAAGATCATGGCGCTGCCGCGCGGCGCCACCGCGCTCGACTTCGCGTATTCGATCCACAGCGACCTCGGCAACCAATGCGTCGCGGTGAAGATCAACAACGAGCTGTTGCCGTTGCGTACCGAGCTGAAGAGCGGCGACATCGTCGAAGTCATCACGGCGCCCTATTCGAAGCCGAACCCCGCATGGCTAGGCTTCGTGCGCAGCGGCAAGGCGCGCTCGGCGATCCGTCATTATCTGAAGACGATGCGCCTGAACGAGTCGGTGCAACTCGGCGAGCGTCTCGTCGATCAGGCGTTGAAGGGCTACGGCCTCGCGCTGTCGGACGTGACGCCGGAAGCGTGGGAAAAGCTCGTGCAGTGGACGGGCAACAAGAACCGTCAGGAAATTTTCGCGGACATCGGTCTCGGCCGGCGCGTCGCGGCGGTGATGGCCAAGCGCATCGAAGTGCTGATGAGCGGGCGCGACGCCGACGATGACGGCTCGCGCTCCGAGTCCGGTTCGACGCCGCATGCGCCCCCGGTCGTCATCACCGGTACGGAGGGCATGTCGGTGCAACTGTCCGCGTGTTGCCGTCCGATTCCGGGTGATGACATCATGGGCTATATCGGCATCGGCCTTGGCATGGCGATCCATACCACCGACTGCCGCGTCGCGCAGCGTATCCACCGCCGCGACCCGGGGCGCTGGATCGACGTTGCGTGGGCGCCGCAGCCGGGGCGTCTGTTCGATGTCGCGGTCAAGGTGCTGGTTAAGAATACCAAGGGCGTGTTCGCCCGCGTAGCGGCCGACATCACGTCGGCGGACGCGAACATCGTCCATATCGCGATGGACGAAGATCTGTCGCAGGAATCCACGATTCTGCGCTTCGTGATTCAGGTCAGCGACCGTGTGCACCTGGCCAATGTGATGCGGCGCGTGCGCACCAATCCTGACGTGATGCGCATCACGCGTGAGCGGCCGAGCGAAGAAGGGCATCACCGCCACGACGGCGGCATGCGTATCGACCGCGAGCGCGCGGATTACTGAGCGGCTTCGGACTGGGCGTCGGCGCGGCCCGGACTGGCGCGTCACGCAAGTCAGGCATCTTTCGTGCGGCTCAGGATACAACTGAAGGCAGGTCTCACCTGAACCCCGGGGAGAACGCAGATGAACGTATCCGACCTCGCTGGCGTGGCGCTCGATTACTGGGTGGCGCGCAGCCTGCACGACTTCGTGCGTGAAATCTACTTTACCGATAGTGGCGAGACTGTTGCGATCCGCGGCAACGATCGAGGTCGTCCGTGGGATGGGCGTTTCACGCCTTGCGCGTCATGGGAGACGGCTGCCGTTGTGCTCGAGCGCGCGATGCGGCTCGATGTGCGCGAGCAGAACGAAAAGGGTGCGTTGTGCGTCGCGGAGTTCAAGGGCGGACAGCGGGCCTCGGAGGGGAGCGGCGAGTCGCTGCGCATTGCTTTGCTGCGGGCGTTCGTCGCGAGCCATTTCGGCGATACCGTCGACGACGTGCTGCGCGAGCGCCAAGCACTGACCGGCATGCGGGCCGAGACGATCAGCGAGCAGACGGTAGGCGGGGTCGTCGAGGACTTGCCGCACCCGGACGGGCAGATTGGGGATATCCAGTCGCCGCCACGTTGAGCTGGCGCACGGTGCGCCAGAAAAACAAAGGGCCTTCCGATTGGAAGGCCCTTCATAGGTGGCGCGGCTGGCAGGATTCGAACCCACGACCCCTTGGTTCGTAGCCAAGTACTCTATCCAACTGAGCTACAGCCGCACGCAAACGGTGATGCTTACTGCAAAAACCGGTGAAACCTGAGAACTCTCAGCAAGGCAGTTCTCGAATAAGGTGGCGCGGCTGGCAGGATTCGAACCCACGACCCCTTGGTTCGTAGCCAAGTACTCTATCCAACTGAGCTACAGCCGCACACAGAAACGAGATTATAGCCAACAGATTTGAAAAATGGAAGCCCGTCACGGCGATTTGTGTCGCGGGCCCGATCGTGTAACCTCTTATCAGCTTGATGCTAGCTGCTGTTAACGGATGATTATGAACAAGGCCTTTGTCAAAGAGTCGAGTGAGGACAACGACGACGATCTCGACGTCACCCAGCCCGACGTGCCCGCAGGCACCAAAAACTACATGACTCCCGCCGGTCATCGGCGTATGCGCGATGAGTTGCTGCATCTGATCGATGTCGAGCGGCCCGAGGTCGTCAAGCTGGTGTCGTGGGCGGCGTCGAACGGCGACCGTTCGGAGAACGGCGACTACATCTACGGCAAACGACGTTTGCGCGAAATTGACCGTCGCATCCGTTTCCTGACCAAGCGGCTTGATCTGGCCGAGGTCGTCGATAGCAGCCGGCAGGAAAACGTCGATCAGGTGTTCTTCGGCGCGACGGTCGATTACGCGACCGAGGACGGCGAAGAGCATAAGGTGACGATCGTCGGTGTCGACGAGGTCGACTTGGACATTGGGCACGTAAGCTGGATTTCGCCCATTGCGCGTGCGTTGCTGAAGGCCAAAATCGGCGATACGGTCACGCTGTTCACGCCGGCCGGGCCGCAACCGATCGACATTCTCGACGTCAAGTACCCGCCACCCGATGCCGGCCGCTAGGGCGCTGGCGGAGGCGCAGGCAAAGTCTGGCGAAAGACCACTTCGGCGCGAACATAAAAAAGGCGCCGCGAACGGCGCCTTCTCTACTGCCAGTCCTTGCGCGGTGCTTAGAAGCGGTGACGCAGACCAGCCGTCACAGCGACTTGCTTGTTGTTGCCCGAAGCGTTACCCACGCCATTGATGAAGGCGGGGACGATCGAGCCTTCGTTTGCTGCCTGATACACGCCTTGCAGGTACACGTCGGTACGCTTGGACAACGCGTATGCGGTTTGCAGATCGACCTGGTTCCAGTGCACGTGCGTGCTGGACAGGTTAGCGCGGGTGTACGTGTACGCGGCGGCAATGCTGATCGCAGGTGTCAGAGCGTAACGAGCGTTGCCCTCGAAATTCTGGAACTGGGCGCTGTTGGACGGGAAGCCGATACCGCCCGAGACACCCGATGAACCCTGGCTGATGCCGACGAGGCCATGCAGGTTCGTCTGCGAGTACACGATGCCAACGGTTGCCGGGCCGAACGCATAGTTGGCGCCTGCGCCCCATGTTTGCTGACGTTGCGCGAAGAACGTGTTGTCGCCCGACACTGCGCCACCCGAATTGAACGCTGCGGCTGCGCTGGTTGCGCCGTTGGCGTTCAGTTGCAAGTAAGCGGCTGCGACGTTCAGGCCGCCCCAGTTGTACGATGCGCCCGCGCTGTATGCGCGGTTGTTCGCGAAGCCGCTAGCCTGGTTCGAAAAGCCGTACAACGCGCCGAACTTGAAGCCGCCGTAGTTCGCGCTCGTGTACTTGGCCGAGTTGTTGATACGGAACGAGTTGTTCAGGTTGTCGTTGTCGAACGGGTGGGCGAACTGGGTGCCGCCGTATTGCGTGCCGGTGAGCGCCAGCGGGCCGACGAAGTCGACCATGCTGTCATATTGACGGCCGAGCGTGACAGCGCCGAACTGGTCGCTCGACAGACCAACGAACGCCTGCCGGCCGAACATACGGCTTTGCTGCTTGAGCGTGCCGTCGTTGATGCCAAAGCCGTTTTCCAACGTGAAGATGGCCTTCAGACCACCGCCAAGATCTTCAGCGCCACGCAGGCCCCACCGGCTACCGTTCACCGAACCGCTCGTCATCGCAACGTTGGCGCCGTGCTGAGTAGCACTGACGCGCTGGTTGTTCGTATAAGTAATCCCGGCGTCGATCAGGCCATACAGGGTGACGCTACTTTGCGCGTGCGCTGCCGTGACGAAAACGCCCGACAGGGCAGCGACCATGAGTGTCTTCTTCATTGATATAACTCCAAGAGCGAGAGAGGTATAAAACCCTGGCTTAGGAGACCTTCACGCGAGCGCTGCGAGAAGCGGAATCCGCGTGAGAAGCGCGTTGACCAGATCCGCGCCGGTTTCCGATTACGCAGAGTGTAGAGAGACACTTCCGGGAGTTGATGTTCCGATTCGCGCAATAAAGTATTACGCAACGAGAAACGATCATGGTTCGCCATTTGAGCCTTATGGATAAAGGCTTTGCGCCGACTCGGCGGCATTCGGCGTCTGTTCTTTCCTAAAGCGCGTTGCTGATTCGCGACACCGAACGATGCGGAAAAACAACGGCAAGAAATACGGAAAAACGATTGTTGTTACTCCGGCAATAGATGATTGTTAATTGTGTGAATAATCGAAATCGAATACGACCGCTATACTTTAATTTCTGCTTTTCGAAGCAGACTTTTTCGTTGACGAAAAAGATCTCCAACCTTTGTCAGCGCGACCTTCCAGTCGCGCTTTTTTTTTTGCGAACGATCTTCGCGAGCTGCTCTAGTGAGCGGGTGCGGTGCCTTCCGCGTCGCCCCAATCATCCTGCGCGGACACGCTCCAGTCTTCGATCACATAACGGCGCGCATCCATCGGCGAGGAGAGCAAATTCTGCCAATGGTCCCCGTGCCACATTGGATCGAAGTCGAAAACCGTGGATGAGTCCATGGTTGCAGGTTGGTCTGGTATGGCCTTTGCAGGCGAATGAGTGAGCCAGGCGAAGAGACGGCGAATTTCCTGGAACATGACAACCTCCTGAAGCACATCGCTACCACTGATATGCATCATGCGAGTCGGACTGCGCAGCAACAAGTCGGACAAACACTTACGCAAACTTGGATTTTGTTACATTCCCATTGCATATTTTTTGCAAGTTTTTCCGTTTCTTGGCTGGTTAAATCATTCCAGGTAACTTTGACAGTGTGCGTATATCCATGCGATTTGAAGTGATATCTCTTTATACGCTAAACGCATATGAAAAGTTTACTTGACGGCGATTCTCTGTTCCCCGTATAACGGCAAAGCCGAATTTGATTGCTGTTTCTGATTTTTTTGTCTTGATCAGATATGGGCAACTGAATCGGGGTGGGATCGATTCAAGGGCAATGCCCGCTTTGCATAAATCACCGAGGGAAAACAGGAAATGGAAACTGGTGTCGTCAAATGGTTCAACGATGCTAAGGGTTTTGGCTTTATCACGTCGGACGCGGGTGGCGAGGATCTTTTTGCGCACTTTTCGGAGATCCGCAGCGAGGGCTTCAAGTCGTTGAAGGAAAACCAGCGGGTGTCTTTTGAAGTCAAGACCAGCCCGAAGGGCAAGCAGGCGGCCAACATTCAGCCGCTGTGAATGCGCTGCGCCGGGCGCGCCGCCCGCGCAGTCGGGAGCCAAAAACCCTCGCCGTCGCGCGAGGGTTTTTTATTTTATCGAGCCAGGATCTTCGGTATCTGCGTGGTTCAACGATACGTATTATTGTCGGAAGATATTAATTGAAACGGATTGGCTACTGCCGGATTATTGGTTTAAGCGTCCGCGGAATATCTGCGCAAATTGAGGGTCCCTGTCGACGCAGTTTCTGCCTGCGGACGGCGCACAGTGTGGATGCGCACCGTCCAGCTGGTGCATACTTGCCGCAAATTCACGCATCCGAATCTCTTGCCCCATGTCTGAACTGCTTTCGCCGGAACCGGCACTCGATGCACCCATCGTTTTCGTCGACCTCGAGACGACCGGCGGCTCGACGAGCGAGCACCGCATTACCGAGGTTGGCGTCGTCGAAGTCGGGCCGGCCGGCGTATCGCGGTGGAGCAGCCTGATCAACCCGCAGCAGCCCATTCCGTCGTTCATCCAGCAACTGACCGGCATCACGAACGATATGGTGCGCGGCGCACCTACGTTCGAGTCGATCGCGCCTGCGCTGTTCGAGCGCCTGAACGGCAAGCTGTTCGTCGCGCACAACGCGAGTTTCGATCGCGGATTTTTACGCGGCGAATTTCGTCGCGCCGGAATTGCGTTCGATCCGGACGTGCTTTGCACGGTACGGCTGTCGCGCGCGCTGTTTCCCGGCGAAAAGCGCCATGGTCTCGACGCGCTCGTCGAACGTCATGCGCTGGTGCCGTCCGACCGTCACCGCGCGCTCGCCGACGCCGATCTGATCTGGCAGTTCTGGCAGCGTCTACCGACGCTCGTACCGCTCGACGCGCTGCGTGCGCAGATCGAGCGCACCACGCGTCGCTACCGGCTCGCCGGCGACATCACCGAAGACCTGCTCGACACCGCGCCGGCAGGCTGTGGCGTGTATGCGTTCTATGGCGAAGGCGATGCGCCGCTGTATGTCGGCCGCAGCGTGCGCGTGCGTCAGCGGCTGCGCTCGCATCTCACCGGCGAGCGGCGTTCGTCGAAGGATATGCGGCTTGCGCAGCTGGTGCGGCGCGTCGAATGGCGCGCGACGGGCGGCGAACTCGGCGCGATGCTCGCGGAGGCGCAGTGGATCGCGACGCTGCGGCCGGGCCACAACCGTTTGCCGCGCGTGACGAAGAGCGATCCCGCGAGCGCTCCCTGGCCGTTCGACGGGCCGATCGTGTTCGAGGAGCGTGAGGACGCACAGCGCGTCTTTCACGTGGTCGATCGCTGGCGTTACCTCGGGCACGCGCCGTCGCTCGTGCAGGCGGGGCAACTGCATGCGTCGACGCTGGCGGGGGCGTTCGAATTGTCGACGTACCGTATCCTGCAAAGCCACCTGGCGCGTGGTCTGCGCGTGATGCCGTTGAGTGTGCCGCGTGACGCGCCCGAGTCGAGCATCGTCCTGTGACGCCTATGCAGTGTGCGCTCGCCGCAGCGTTGCCGGAATCAGCCGGTCGCGCCGACTCCACCGGTCTCGCACACGTGACCTAGCGCGCGCGTCATCGCGCTGGAATGCGCGGAGTCATAGCGCGTCAGCGTTTTCCAGTTAGCCAGCGATTGCGCGACGCGCGACGGACAATCGTCCGCGGCGCGCAGCGGCTGCACGCGCGCCAGGCTCGCCATCAACGATTGCGTCAGCTTGTCGAGTTGCGGTCGCGTGCTGGTTGCGAGATCGGGCGCGGGACCTTGCGGCGGCTGGGTGCTGCGCCATTTCGCGAAGAGCGCGTTCTGCACGTCTTTGCTCGCATCGATCTGATCCCGGAAGAACGCGCGGGCGAACGCCGGATCGACGTTTGCCGCCGCGGCGCGCTTTTCGACTTCGGCGAGCAGCGCGTTTTCGCGCGGCGTATCGGTGATCGGCTGATGGTTCGCCCACTTCCAGCGCGCGACCGGCTCCGCGAGCGCGAGACGCTGCGAAACCAGTGCGATCAGGTTCGTGAGCGCGGTGTCGTCACCATCGGCGAGGGCAGGGGCGGGCGAGAAAGCGACGGTGGCGGCGATGGCGAGCGCGCATGACGCGCCGAAGCGATGCAAACGATTCATGAGGTGGACGTGGCCGGGCGGCCGTTGACGGAAAAACCAAAAGAATAAATGATGCCCGGCAAACGGCGCACGTCGGGCCGCTTTACACAAGTTGACGGAGAGGTAATTGGGCGCGGGAAGGGCGCGCGTATTCGTACGCTCGAGCCGTGCGGCCCAGCGTAGCTGCTCTGATCAGGCGAGCAAACCCAGCGTCCTGACGGAGGCGTCGGACGCGTAATGACGGCGCGAAAATTCGCCGCGCATGAAATCAACGGGCGCGAATGCTGCGCCGCGCCAGTGGTCCGTTACTTCGGATCGCACGACTTGCGTTGTTCGTCGAAGAAAGCGCGAACATGCTCGGGAAGTTCGGCTCCCAAAAACTCGACGGCCACAGGTTCCGGATCCGGGTAAAAAACTTTGTCCGGGGTCGGAATCTTCGGTGGTTTGGCATCCATGATCTTTCTCCTTTGCGAACCGATTATCGGCCTCGTTCCCCGCATCGCACCAGTGTCCGATGCGCGTCATACATACTCTGTTGCTTTAACGGCACAAGCCGACACATCAGCAGAGGGATTGAATAAAATTTATCGTCTAACTATCGGTTGGGTTTCGCGATCTGCTTGATCCGCTTAATTGCCAGCGCCAAATCGTCCCAATCCCGGCTCCCTCCGCCATTCCCTTTCGCGCCTTGCCCCACCTGCGTTTGAGCACGACCGATCGATATTTCCGTGCACTGGATTTGACGTTCTTTGTGAATAACACGTGACAAATTTGTGCGTTGCCGCATTGGCAGGATTTTCGCGTTTGTGAACTGGACGTTCGTAATTTGCGGATTGCGTAACTGTCTGCCTAATACCTAGTAAACGGCACATTCCGCGCCGCGTTGACCGGACAAAACACTGTTTAAGGAATTTGTCGTTAATTAAATGCTGACAGTGGGTTGGCAAACCCATTCCCGGATTGCTGTGACAAAAGGACTGCATTTGGCGACAAGTCGAACGGAGCCCGTCGCGCCTCCTATGATGGAAGCGACTACCGATGAATCGACGTGCGTTGGCAGACGGACGCGCGACGCGCCGAGCGGATCATGACGTTCTGCATGTTTGGGAGAGAGGTCGCAATGGAAAACGCTGTGTACTGGGACGGACGTCAGGTTGGCATCGAGTGCGCCGGCAGGATCTTGTGGTTTGCGTCGGCACCCGCGCAAGCGATAGCCGCATACGGCGCGTCCGAGCAGCCGACCCCACGGGCCGATGCCGTCGTTGCGCGCAACCTTGCGATGCAACGGTCGTACGACCCGCTCCGCGTTCCAGACTAGGCTGGAACGCGCACACCGCACGCGAGAACGTGCTGCTCGTCCAATGGATCTCGAGAACGCGCTGAACTGGCTCTTCGTGTCGTAGTCGATCAGTGCCGAACGGCATTGCTTGCTACAGGCTGTTTCGGCTCGTCAAGGCGGCAGACCGGCAATGTTTCGCGCGACGGCAAAACAAAAAGCCCAGTCATGAGGACTGGGCTTTTTGCTTGAAACTTGATGGTGCCGGAAAGAGGAATCGAACCCCCGACCTTCGCATTACGAATGCGCTGCTCTACCGTCTGAGCTATTCCGGCATCAGGAGAAACGAGATTATAGGGACTACTTCAGTGACTTGGCAAGCCCCTTGATGCATTTTTTCTTTCGAGATCACTTCTTCGCTTCGAGGTGATAGCGAGTCACGCGATCGACCTCATTCTTCGAGCCGAGGAACACCGCGACGCGCTCGTGCAGGCTCTTTGGCTGGACGTCGAGAATACGCTTCTCGCCGTTGGTTGCGGCGCCGCCCGCCTGCTCGACGATGAACGCCATCGGATTGGCTTCGTACATCAGACGCAGCTTGCCCGGCTTGTCCGGCGTGCGCTTGTCGGCCGGGTACATGAAGATGCCGCCGCGATTCAGGATGCGATGCACGTCGGCGACCATCGATGCGATCCAGCGCATGTTGAAGTCAGCCTGCCGCGAACCTTCCTTGCCCGCTTTCAGTTCGCCGATGTATTGCTGAACCGGCGGATACCAGTGGCGTTCGTTCGAGGCGTTGATCGCGTACTCGCGGGTTTCGACGGGAATACGCATGTCGCTTTGCGTGAGCACCCACGAGCCGAGCTCGCGATCGAGCGTAAAGCAGTTCACACCGTTACCGGTGGTCAGCACGAGCACCGTTTGCGGGCCGTACACCGCATAGCCCGCGGCGACCTGCTCCGTGCCCGGCTGCAGAAACGATTGCTCGGTGGCCTGGTGGCCGTCCGGGCAGCGTAGCACCGAGAAGATCGTGCCGATCGACACGTTGACGTCGATGTTCGACGAGCCGTCGAGCGGATCGAACACGAGCAGATATTCGCCCTTCGGATAGTTGGCCGGAATCGGGAAGAACTGTTCCATTTCCTCGGAGGCCATGCCCGCGAGGTTGCCGCCCCATTCGTTCGCCTCGAGCAGAATTTCGTTCGACAGGATGTCGAGCTTCTTCTGCACTTCGCCCTGAACGTTTTCGCTGCCCGCCGAGCCGAGGGCATCGCCGAGCGCGCCTTTGCTGACGTGGTAGCTGATCGCCTTGCACGCGCGCGCAACGACTTCGATCAACAGGCGCAGATCGGCGGGCAGGTTGTTGGTTTCACGCTGCTGCTCGATCAGGTACTTCGTGAGAGTGGTACGACGTTGCAAAGACATTGCTGTACTCCGGGAAGGCTAGAAGAATGATGGGATTTTAACCGCTCGTGTGTGTCGGCTCCGTGCTTTTGGCCGCACGGCCGCCTTCAGGTCTTGCGGCGCGTCCTGGCCGAGATGTTGCCGCTGACGCTGGCCGCGAGCGCCGCGGCCCGCGCGTGCCCGGCGGGCACGCTGGGCAGCTTCGGGCGCTCGGCGCGCGGCATCGGTTCGATTTCCCGTTCGATCTGCTCGCCGGCGGCGGCGGTGGCGACGCGCAGATCGTAGGCGATTTGCAGATTGAGCCAGAACTGCGCGCTCGCGCCGAAGTAGCGCTCGAGCCGCAGCGCGGTATCGGCGGAAATGGCGCGGCGGCCGCGCACGACGTCGTTGATGCGTGGCGCCGGCACCCGCAATGCAAGCGCGAGCGCATTGACGGACATGCCGAGCGGCTCGAGGAACTCGCTGCGCAGAATTTCGCCAGGATGGATCTCGTCAATGGCCGCGCCCATATCGATGTCGGAGAAATCGATGTTCTTCAGCGCGGAGCGTTTGATGACCATGTCGGTCTCCAGTAGTCAGTGATAGTCGACGATCTCGACATTCAGCGCGTCCTCGCCGACGAAATGAAAACAGATGCGCCACTGCGCATTGATGCGGATGCTCCACTGCCCACAGCGCTGGCCCTGCAAGGCTTCGAGCCGGTTTCCGGGCGGCGCGTGCAAATTTGCGATCGAGCTCGCGGCGTCGATTATCAGCAGCTTGCGATGCGCTAGCGCCTGGATCGAGCGCGGCAACGTATGCACGAACCTGCCCTGGAAAATTCTTGCGGTGGCCTTGTCTGCGAATGTCGTGATCATCGAAGCGTATAACGCATTGCGTTAAATGTAAACCATTAAACGTGTGCGTATACTTTCTCCCCGCCGAGGTCCGATGAACAGTCGGCCAAATGGCTAACGGCGTGCCACGACCGGGTGAGCGCAGCCCATCAACGAAAAAGCTGCGCGAAAAAAAGCCGGCAACGCGTGCCGGCTTTCCGATGCGACTCGAGAACTCAGCGAGGCATCACGCCAACGCCTTCTCGACGATTTCGCGCACGTCGCGCGACTTGACCTGCGCGGCCACTTTCTCGAGCGCCGCACGCATGCTGTCGCGCAGCGCTGGCGTGAAGCGTCGCCACAGCTCGAGCGAACGCGCGAGGCGCGCGGCCACCTGCGGATTGAGCGCGTCGAGCGCGATCACCTGCTCGGCCCAGAATGCGTAGCCGGAGCCATCTGCCGCGTGGAACTGCGCGGGGTTCGCCGCGCAGAAGCTGAAAATCAGCGAACGTGCCCGGTTCGGGTTCTTCAGGTTGAAGGCCGGATGCGTCATCAGCTTGCGCACCGTATCGATCACCGGATGCTGTGCGCCGCCGCGCTGCGTGGCCTGCAACGCGAACCATTTGTCGATGACGAGCGGCTCTTTCTCGAAGCGTCGATAGAAGTCGTCGAGCGCGTGCTGCGCCTCGGGGCTGCCGCCTTGCGGCGCGGCCGCGTTGAGCAGCGCCGACAGCGCGGCCGCGCGGTCGGTCATGTTGTTCGCGGTTTCATATTGCGCGGAGGCAAGGCGTACGGCGTCCGCGGAATCGTCGAGCTCGGTCAGATACGACAGCGCGAGATTCTTCAGCGCGCGATGACCGGCGGCCTCCGGCGTCGCCTCATAGACGCCCGGCGTGCGATGCTGCTCGTAGACCTTGAGCCAGTCGTCACGCAGCGCATTGGCGAGGCGCTTGCGCACGAACTGCCGTGCCGCGTGCACCGCGGCCGGGTTCGACTCGGCCATCTGCTCGGCCAGATACGCTTCGGACGGCAGCATCAGCGCGAGTTCACGGAATGCCGGCGACAGCGTCTCGTCGGTCAGAACGCGCGCGAACGCGGCGACCACCGAGTCGTCGAGCTGCAGCGCCGCGCCCGTGGCCGCGCGCGTGGCCAGCGCGAGCAGCTCGCGGGTGGCGAGCCGCTGGCCGGCCTCCCAGCGGTTGAACGGATCGCTGTCGTGCGCGAGCAGGAACGCGAGCTGTTCGGCCGTGTAGTCGTATTCGACGATCACAGGTGCCGAGAAATTGCGCAGCAGCGACGGCAGCGGTTCCTGCCCGACGTTGACGAACGTGAAGGTCTGCTCGGTCTGCGCGAATTCCAGCACGCGCGTGGTCGAATCCGACGCCTTTGCCTCGCCGTCGAGCTGCAGCGGCAGATCGCGGCCGTCGTTGCCGATCAGACCGATCGCGAACGGAATCAGCAGCGGACCCTTCTGCGTTTCGCGCGCGGCGGGCACCGCGTCGCCGTAGCCTTGGCGCAGCGTCACGCTGTAGCGCTGCTGCGCGTCGTCGTAGCGCGTGCGCACCGACACGCGCGGCGTGCCGGCCTGGCTATACCAGCGCTCGAATTGCGCGAGGTCGCGGCCGTTCGCGTCGGCGAGCGCGTGACGGAAGTCGTCGCAGGTCACGGCCTGGCCGTCGTGACGCTTGAAGTACAGGTCCATGCCCTTGCGAAAGCCGTCGCGGCCGAACAGCGTCTGATACATCCGCACGACTTCCGAGCCTTTCTCGTATACGGTCATCGTGTAGAAGTTGTTGATCTCGACGTAGCTCTCCGGGCGCACCGGATGCGCCATCGGACCCGCGTCCTCGGCGAACTGCATCTGGCGCAGCACCCGCACGTCCTCGATGCGCTTGGTCGCGCGCGCGGCTTCGTCGCTGGCGCCGCCTGCCATGTCGGCCGAAAACTCCTGGTCGCGGAACACGGTCAGGCCTTCCTTCAGGCTCAGCTGGAACCAGTCGCGGCAGGTCACGCGGTTGCCGGTCCAGTTGTGGAAGTACTCGTGGCCGACCACCGCCTCGATGTTCGCGAAGTCGGTATCGGTGGCCGTTTCGGGATTCGCGAGCACGTACTTCGTGTTGAAGATGTTGAGCCCCTTGTTCTCCATCGCGCCCATGTTGAAGTCGCTGACCGCGACGATCATGAAGCGGTCCAGATCGAGTTCGAGCCCGAAGCGCTCTTCGTCCCAGCGGATCGAGTGGATCAGCGAATCCATCGCGTGACGGGTCTTGTCGAGATCATGCGGCTCGACCCACACTTGCAGCAGCTTTTCCTTGCCCGAGCCGGTCTTCACGCGTTCTTCGAGCGCGACGAGCTTGCCCGCGACGAGCGCGAACAGATAGCTCGGCTTCTTGAACGGATCTTCCCAGCGCGCGAAATGACGGCCGTCGGGCAGCTCGCCTTCTTCGAGCAGATTGCCGTTCGACAGCAGCACCGGATAGTCCGCCTTGCTCGCGCGCAGCGTGACCGTGAAGCTCGCCATTACGTCAGGGCGGTCGAGGAAGTAGGTGATGCGGCGAAAGCCTTCGGCTTCGCACTGCGTGAAGAAGTTGCCGCTCGACACGTACAGCCCCGACAGCGTGGTGTTTTCCGCGGGATTGCAGATGCTCGTGAGAGTCAGCTCGAAGCTGTCCGGCACGTTGTCGAGCAGCAGGCCGTGCTCGTGCGGATGCGCGTTCGCAAACGGCTTGCCGTCGATTTCGGCGCTGACGAACTCCAGCTGCTCACCCATCAGTTCGAGATGCGCGGCACGCGACGCATCCGGGTTGCGGCGCACGCGCATCGTGTTCCTGACGACCGTGCGTTCGGGGACCAGATCGAACTCGAGCGCGACGGTGTCGATCAGGAAGGCGGGCGGCGCGTAATCGGCGCGGCGGATCACATTGGGCGTTGCGGTATCGGCCATGGTGTTCTTTGGT
Source organism: Burkholderia sp. JPY481 (assembly GCF_038900515.1). Lineage (NCBI taxonomy): Bacteria > Pseudomonadati > Pseudomonadota > Betaproteobacteria > Burkholderiales > Burkholderiaceae > Burkholderia > Burkholderia sp. JPY481. The sequence goes on along the minus strand of NZ_JAYMRT010000001.1, from coordinate 1,141,035 downwards.
GGTGTACTCGAGCGGTCGAGCGCGCAAACGGCGCGCGAGCCGGGCTTGGTCGACTCATTGTACAAAGCCTCGGGCAATCGTGCGGAGGGGAAGGGGGCCCAGTTTCGGCGCCGGGCAGCGCGTCCGGTTTCGACGGGCAGGGCAAGAACCTTTTGCTGGCTGCCGAGGTCAGCGTAATATCGGGCGCCGCGCGTGGCGGAGACCCGGCAGCGTCAGCCGGCGAGCGCTTCGCGCGACGGAATAATCGCGGCTGAAGCAGAGTTTTAACCGAAGCAGAATAGATGCAATCAGAGGCATCACGAGGCAGACCATGAATTTCGATCGATGGACCCGCCACGTCGCGTTGCTGTTCGTCGCGCTGAGCGTGCTGCTGTCCGGCTGCACGACCTACGTGACGACACAGGTCACGGCGTTCTCCGACTGGACCGGCAGCGACTCAACCCGCACCTATGCGTTCACGCGCCACGAGGATCAGAAGAACAATCTCGAACTGAGCGCCTACGAGCGGATCGTCGCAAACGAGCTCGCCGTGCACGCGTTCCGCGAAGTCCCTCACGACGACGCGCGTTATCTCGTGGAGCTCGCCTATGGCATCCGCTCGGATGTCGTGACCGTCGCGCAGCCGGTCTACTACAACCCGTGGCCCGGCCCTTACTGGGGCCGGCCGTTCGATCCGTGGGGTCCGTGGGGGCCGTTCCCGGCGACATACGTGAACCAGAGCTACCCGGTGTACACGCATCTGCTCGGCATCCGGATCACCGAGCGTGCGAGCGGCCGGGAGGTCTACAACGTGACGGCGCGCAATTTCGGCGAGGAGTCGTCGCTGGTGCGGGCGATGCCTTATCTGGCGCGTAGCGCGCTGGCGGACTTCCCGCTGGCCAACGGCGCCGTGCATACCGTGAAGATCCCGCTCGGCGGCGGCGCGGCTGCGAACGAAGTGTCTCTGCCAGCGGCGCCGCCGCCCGCAGGTCCGGCGCCGGCGCCGAAGCCGGCGCAGTAGCTCAGACCCCGACCCCGAACAAGGCCATTGCGCCCAGCACGACGAACATCACCGCGGCGATGCCGTGCACGAGCTTGGTCGGCAGACGATGCGCGAAGCGGTCGCCGAGCAGGATCGCCGGCACGTTCGCGATCATCATGCCGAGCGTCGTGCCGGCCACCACGCCGAAGAAATCGTGAAAGCGCGCGGCGAGGGCGACCGTCGCGATCTGCGTCTTGTCGCCCATCTCGGCAAGGAAGAACGTGACGACCGTGGCGCCGAACACGCCGAAGTGCGTGCGGTTCGTGTTGGCTTCCTCATCTTCGAGCTTGTCTGGCACCAGAATCCACAGCCCCATGCCGATGAACGACGCCGCCAGCGCCCAGCGCATGACGGTCGGCGTCAGCATCGAGCCGAGCCACGCGCCGAGCGCGCCGGCGCCTGCGTGATTGATCAGCGTCGCCGCGAGCACGCCGAGAATAATCGGCATCGGCTTGCGATAGCGCGCGGCGAGCACGAGCGACAGCAGTTGAGTCTTGTCGCCGATTTCGGCGAGCGCGACCGCGCCGGTCGAAATGAGAAAAGCTTGATTCACGTTGAATGGATTCCTCGGGCCGAAGATGAACGAGCGACGACCCACGACACGCCGGGCCCTGTTGCGGCGCGTGTGGATCATCGGTCTCGCCAGGCCAGAGGCTGCGACTGCCATGGCCGTGCTGGCCAAGTGTGTTGACAGGCGCCCCCGCGAGCCACACGTGCGACGCACCGGCGAAGCGGTGCGGACGTGCCGCGGGGCGGCTACTCCCCAATGAGGGGCGGAGTATAGCAGGCGCCGCAGCATCGTTGTGACGAATGTTATTCGGGCGCCGACGACGCGGCGGGGGTGTTTTCGCTCTACGACGTATTGCGCGAAAGACCAATGAAAGGTTTTTTGCTCGCTTCTGTCGGCGTTGGCACGCCAGCGCCGACGCGCGAAAACGGCCTTCCGGTGCGTCGCCGCGGCCGGCTGCGTCAAATCGTCTAACAATGTGTTGCGCGGCAGGCGCGGATACAGATGGATACGTCTTTCCTCGACGATTTGCTTCAAAATACCCGGCACTATTCGGCCACAAAAGGAGCTCGATCCGCCATCCACCGCACCGATTGTCAGGGGCGCCTGACAAATCAGGCCCGATCGCCGGTGCTGCATTCCCATGCCAGCAGACCGGTCGATCCCGGCTGGAACCCCCCGATCCGCGCGGCGCCGCTCGCTGTGACGGCTCTGTATTCCGTCAGGCGCTCGAGCCCCTTTCCCGTTTCTACGCGCGAACACCATATGCCCGATCTGCACTGGACCATTCCGGTCGGTCGCTGGTCTAGCTGGCCGGCTACCTCGCCTGCCGCACCCGATGTCGGCTTTATCGAGCCGATCGTGCGGCGGCGTCTCAGCACGCTGTCCAAGGTCGCGCTCAAGGTCGCGCACGACTGCGTCGCGCAGGAACCCGCGCGCGTGGTTTTCGCGTCGCGGCACGGGGAATTGCGGCGCACCACCGACATCCTGCGCAGCATCAGCGCGGGCGAACCGGTGTCGCCGACTGCTTTCAGTCTGTCGGTGCTGAACGCGATGACCGGCGTGTTCGGGATCGCGCGCGGCGACCGCTCGGCCGCGAGCGCGGTATCGGCTGGTGCGCAGACGCTCGGCTATGCGCTGCTCGAAGCGTACGCGCAATTCGCGGCACAACCGGACGTGCCGGTGCTGCTCGTCTATGCCGACGAACCGGCCGATCTCGCGTACGGCACGATCGAAGACGAAGTGCACGGCGGCGCGATCGCGGTGTTGCTCGACAAGGATGCGGCTGCAGGGCACGTTGTTTGCTCCCTGACCCGCACCGACGAAGCGGTGGCCGGGCAACCCGGCGAGCGGCGAACCGCACCGAGCGGCGCCACGAGCTTTCCGACCCAGAGCCAGGCGCTGCTGCACTGCCTCGAAACCGGCCAGCCCGCACGCTGGCAGCGCGCCGGCGCGCTGTGGCACTGGAGGTGGGATGAGCGCGCGGCTTGATTACGCGTGGCGTTTTTGCGCGACCGGCCTCGCCTTCGTCGCGTTCGGCGTGTGCGGCGTGCTGTTTTCGGTGCTCGTGTTTCCGCTCGCGTGGTTGTGGCCGCATCGCGCGTCCCGGCAGCGTGTCGTGACCGTCGTGATTCACCGGTTTTTCCGCGCGCTCGTCGCGGTGCTGCGGGGCCTCGGCGTGATGGAACTCGAAGTATCCGGGGCCGAGGCGTTGCGCGCGGGCGGACCGGCGATCGTCGTCGCGAATCACCCGACTTACCTCGACGTGATGGTCCTGCTGTCGCTGACGCCGCGCGCATGCTGTGTCGTCAAGCACGCGCATTGGCAAAACCCGTGTTTCTGGGGCATCGTGCGCGCGGCCGAATACGTGAGCAACGCGGACGCGATTGCGCTCGTCGAGGCGGGAGCCAGGCAGCTCGCGGCCGGTTACACGATGATCATTTTTCCCGAAGGCACGCGCAGCCCCGCGCCGAACCGGCTTCACGCGTTTTCGCGCGGTTTCGCGCACATGGCGCTGAAGGCCGGTGCGCCGATCGTGCCGGTGTTGATGGATTGCGATCCGCCCGCGTTCACGCGGCAGATGCGCTGGTACCACGTGCCGGCGCGCGCTTTCCGGATGCGCGTGAACGTGCTCGCGCCGCTTGGCGTCGCCGAGCTGGCCGCGCACGACACCACCGCGGCCATCGCGGCGCGCAGCGTGACGAATGCCGTAGAAGCCCACATTACCCAGCACCTGTTCGATTATGGATTCTTTAAAACTGGAAATTAAAAAGCTTCTGATCGAAGCCCTCGATCTCGAAGACCTGAGCCCCGCCGATATCGACGACGATGCCCCGTTGTTCGGTTCCGACGGCATCGGTCTCGATTCGATCGACGCGCTCGAAATCGGCATCGTGCTGCGCAAACAATACCAACTGACCATCGCGGCGAACGACGAACGTACCCGCGAGCACTTTCGCTCGATCAATACGCTCGCCGCGCTGGTCGCGAGCCAGCGCGAAGCGGCGCACGCTGCGAACGAAACCGCAAGGAAGGGGATTGAATCGTGACCGAGACTGAGATTCTCGAGCGCATCCGCGCGATCTTTCAGGAAAACTTCGCGATCGAGCCGCAGCGCGTGACGCCCGACGCTCATCTGTTCGAAGACCTCGATCTCGACAGCATCGACGCGGTCGATCTCGCGATCAAGCTGCAGGAGATGACCGGCCGCCGCATCAAGCCGGAGAACTTCAAATCCGTGCGCACGGTCGGCGACGTGATCGGCGCGGTCGAATCGCTGCTCGCGGCGCAAGGCTGATGCGGGCCGCGCACTCGCGCATGCAGATGCCGGAGCCACCTCACGCCGCAAGCGGGTCCGGCGCGCGGCCTCGCTGGAGCAGGACCGTCGTGCTGGTGCTGCTGAAACTCGCTTACCCCGTGCTGATCCTGTGTGCCTGGCGCTGGGATGCGCCGCGTCTGGTCGGCGGCATGCTGCTCGTGACCTTGTGGCTGCAGCGCTGGGCCGGCGGCGGTCCGCTCGCGATTCCGCTGCGGCAGCTTTCCAGACTCGACTGGAGCGTGGTGGCGATGCTGAGTTGCGCGTCGGCGACGATCGTCGTCACCGATAGCGAACTGCTGCTGCGCTTCTATCCGTTGCTCGTCAATCTCGGTTTGCTGATCGCGTTCGGCGCGACGCTCGTGCGCGGGCCGTCGATGATCGAAAAATTCGCGCGCCTCGGCAGTCCCGATCTGCCGCCCGGTGCGGTGCACTATACGCGGCGCGTGACCCAGGTGTGGTGCGCGTTCTTCGTGCTGAACGGCGCGTTCTCCGCCTATACCGCGCTCTATTGGAGCCGCGCGGCCTGGTCGCTGTACAACGGCGCGATCGCCTATGTACTGATCGGCGTGCTGCTGGCGGGCGAATACGTGTGGCGACGCCTGTTCGTGCTGCCGCGCGCCGCGCGCGCGGATTCGGAGTCGGCCTGATGATCGCGTTGCATGATCTGTTGTCGGCCGATGCCGCGCTCGCAACGCCCGCCGCACCGGTGTGCCGCGACGGCGCCGTGCTGCTCGATCGCGCGGCGTTTCGCGCGCGCGTCGCTGGCTTGATCGAACTCGTGCAAACGCACGACTCGCGGCGCTGTGCGCTTTGTATCGACGATCCGTTCGAGTTCGCGTGCGCGTTGTTCGCGCTGTTCGCGTGCGGCAAGGAGCCGGTGATTCCTGCCAGTGCAACGCCGGGCTACCTTGCCGATCTCGCTGACGCGTACGACTTCCTGCTGACGGATGCGGATCTGCCGCCGTTCGTCGCAGAGACGCATGCCGTCACGGCCAACACCGCGCTACCGATCGACCCCCGCGCGCCGCTGACGCTCTACACATCCGGCAGCAGCGGCGCGCCGAAGCCGATCCGCAAGGCGCTCGCGCAATTCAACGCCGAAGTCCACACGCTCGAACAGCAGTGGGGCGCATTGCTCGGCGACGCGACGATGCTCGCGAGCGTGCCGCATCACCACATCTACGGTCTGCTGTTTCGCGTGTTGTGGCCGCTCGCGGCGGGCCGCGCGTTCGATCGCGCAATCGGCACGGAGCCGCTGCAGCTGCAGGCGCGCATCGCGCAATGCGGCGCGACGGCGGTCGTGTCGACGCCCGCGCAACTGTCGCGCTGGCCCGCGTTGCCGGGCTTCGCCGCGCTCGCGCCCGCGCCGCGCGCGTTCTTTTCGTCGGGCGGCCCGCTCGCGGCCGACGCCGCGCAGGCCTATGCGGCGAGCTACGGCGCGGCGCCGCTCGAAATCTACGGCAGCACGGAAACCGGCGGAATCGCGTGGCGGCGTCAGGATCAGGGCGACGCGTGGCAGCCGGTCGCCGGCGCCGAGGTGCGCCGCGACGACGACGGCGCGCTGTGCGTGCGCTCGCCGCATCTCGATCACGACGGCTGGCATCGTACGGGCGATCGCATCGCGTTCGACGCCGATGGGCGCTTCCGCTTGCAAGGGCGCCTCGACCGCGTGCTGAAGCTCGGCGGCAAGCGCGTGTCGCTGCCGGAGCTGGAGGCGCGTCTCGCGTTGCATCCCTATGTCGCGCAGGCGGCGCTGGTGCCGCTCCAAGGCGCGACGCGCGAACGGGTCGGCGCAGTGGTCGCGCTGACCGAAGCGGGCGGCGCGACATTGCGTGATGAAGGCCGCGTCGCGCTCGCGAAAACACTGCGCCGGCATCTGGCCGATTACTTCGATGCGGTCGTGCTGCCGCGTCACTGGCGTTTTCGAGTGAGCCTGCCATTCGACGCGCGCGGCAAGCTGCCTGGGAGCGCGGTCGCGGCCGCGTTCGCGCCGCTCGCCGAGGGTATGGAAGTGCTGGCCGAAACGCGCGTCGGCAACACGCTGCACTTTGTGCTGCGAGTGCCGCCGTCGCTCCAGCATCTCAGCGGCCACTTCCCGGGCCTGCCGATTCTGCCGGGCGTCGTGCAGGTGGACTGGGCGGCGCGGCTCGCGGCCGGGCATTGGCCGCGGGTGCGCGCGGTGGCGTCGGTCGATCGGCTGAAGTTCATGGCGCCGGTGTTGCCCGGTGCGGTGCTCGAGCTCACGCTCGCCTACGATGCCGCGCGCCGGCGCGTGCAGTTCGCGTACCGGCTCGACGGTCGCGAATGCGCGTCGGGCGTGCTCGTGCATCGGGAGGACGCGTGATGAAGTTCGCGCCCTGCATCGTCATTCCGATCTACAACCACAAGGACGCGATCGGCGCGACCGTCGCCAATCTCGCGGTGCACGGCTTGCCGATCTTCGTCGTCGATGACGGCAGCGACGAGCCGACCCAGCAGGTACTCGCCGCGCTCGCGCTGCGATACGCGCAGCAGATGACGCTGCTGCGTCTGCCCGAAAACGGCGGCAAGGGCGCGGCGGTGATGGCGGGCCTGCGCGCGGCGCGCGCCGCGGGCTACACGCACGCGCTGCAGATCGACGCCGACGGCCAGCACGACGCGACCGACGTGCCGCGCTTTCTCGATGCCGCGCGCGCCGAACCCGACGCGGTGATTCTCGGCCGTCCCGTGTACGACGACAGCGTGCCGAAGGCACGTCTGTACGGCCGCTATCTGACCCACGTATGGGTGTGGATCGAGACGCTGTCGCTGACGATCCGCGATTCGATGTGCGGCTTTCGTCTGTATCCGCTCGCGCTCGCATGCGAGCTGATCGACAGCGTCCGGCTGCCGACACGCATGGACTTCGACATCGAGATCCTCGTGCGACTGCACTGGCGGCGCGCCGCGTTCCGCTCGATCCCGACGCGCGTGACCTACGCGGCCGACGGCGTGTCGCATTTCGACGTGCTGTGGGACAACGTGCGCATCAGCCGCAGCCATACGCGGCTCGTGTTCGGCATGCTGTGTCGTCTGCCGCTGCTGCTCGCGCACAAGCTGATGCCGCGCCGCGGCGCGCTCGCCGACACAGCGGACGAACCCGCCGGCGATCCCCGGCCCGAAGCGTGGTGGCGCATCGCCGAACGCGGCAGCCGCCTCGGCATGAGCCTGCTCGCGCTGAGCTGCAAGCTGTTCGGCCGCCGCTTCACCGCACTGTGGCTGCATCCGGTCGTCGCGTATTTTCTGCTGACCGGCCGCGCCGCGCGCGCCGCATCGGCCAACTACTTCGCGCATCTGAACGCGGTCGCGCCGTCGGCGAATACGCCGCGCCCGGGGTGGCTCTCCGCGTATCGCCATATGCTCGCGTTCGCGCAATCGGGCTTCGACAAGCTCGCCGCATGGACCGGCCGCGTCGACGACACCGACGTCACGTTCGACGATGCCGCGGCATTCGAAGCCTTGATCGCGAGCGGCAAGGGCGCGCTCGTAATCGGCGCACACCTCGGCAATCTGGAGATGATGCGTGCGCTCGCAATCCGCGGCGATCACGCGAAGGTCACGGCGGTCGTCTACACCGAACATGCGCGGCGCTTCAACGAGGTGCTGGCGGCGTCGAATCGCGAGTTCGCGCGGCATCTGCTCGAAGTCGGCGACTTCGGTCCCGAGACCGCGGTGCTGATGCAGCAGCGCATCGATGCGGGCGAGCTGCTGGTGATCGTCGGCGACCGGGTGCCGGCGCGCGAGGCGGGGCGCACCACCGACGCGCAATTTCTCGGCGCGAGCGCGCCGTTCGCGCAAGGGCCCTACGTGCTCGCGCATGCGCTCGGCTGTCCGGTCTACCTGTTCTTCTGCCTGAAGGAACGCGACGGCTATCGCATGTACTTCGAACCGTTCGCCGAGCGCATCGAGCTGCCGCGCCGCGAACGCGCGCAGCATCTGGCCGCGTGGGCGCAACGCTACGCGCTGCGCCTCGAACACTATTGCCGCAAGGCCCCATATCAATGGTTCAACTTCTTCGATTTCTGGGCCGGCTCCGAGCGAGGCGCGAATGGCCGATCATGATCTGAACGATGTGCGATCCGCACCCGTTGTAGCGAATGCCGCTTGCGCTGGCGACTGCGCGCCGGTCGTCGTCGGTGCGCGCCGACTGACGATCGAAGAGGTCGTCGCGATTGCGCGGCAGCGCGCGTGCGTCGCGCTGAGCGACGACCCCGCATGGCGTGCGCGCATCGAGCGCGGCGCGGCGTTCCTGCGTCGCCAGTTGGCCGCCGGCGCGACCGTGTACGGCGTCAACACCGGTTATGGCGACGCCTGCGTGGTCGACGTGCCGATGGCGCTCGTCGAGGCATTGCCGCTGCAACTGACGCGTTATCACGGCTGCGGCATGGGCGCGTATCTCGACGATGCGCAAACCCTCGCCGTGATCGCCGCACGTCTGAATTCGCTCGCGTATGGCTTTTCGGGCGTGCGCACGGCGCTGCTCGAACGCCTCGCGGCGTTGATCAATCATCGCGTGTTGCCGCGCATTCCGTCCGAGGGCTCGGTCGGCGCGAGCGGCGATCTGACGCCGCTGTCGTACGTGGCGGCGGCGCTCGCGGGCGAGCGCGACGTGCAGTACGCCGGCGCGTTGCGCGCGGCGCGCGACGTGTGGGCCGAGCTGGGTGTCGAGCCGCTGACGCTCGCGCCGAAGGAAGGCCTCGCGCTGATGAACGGCACCGCCGTGATGACGGGTCTCGCGTGTCTCGCGGTAGCGCGCGCGGAGCACCTGACGCGGCTGGTCGCCCGTCTGACCGCGCTGGCGACCGTCGCGCTCGACGGCCGCGCCGCGCACTTCGACGCGACGCTATTCGATGTGAAGCCGCACGCGGGCCAGGCCGAAGCGGCCGCGTGGATCCGCGCCGATCTGGCCGGCCGCGCCGACACGCCCGGGCATCGTCTGCAGGACCGCTATTCGATTCGCTGCGCGCCGCATGTGATCGGCGTCGCGCGCGATGCGCTCGGCTGGGTGCGCCGCGACGTCGAAAACGAGCTGAACAGTGCGAACGACAATCCGCTCATCGATCCCGACAACGAACGCATCTTGCACGGCGGCAACTTCTATGGCGGCCATATCGCGTTCGCGATGGATGCGCTGAAGGTCGCCGTCGCCAATCTGGCGGATCTGATGGACCGGCAGCTCGCGCTGCTGGTCGATGTCAACTTCAACAATGGCTTGCCGCGCAATCTGTCGGGCGCGGCGCCCGAACGCGCGGCGATCAATCACGGTTTCAAGGCCGTGCAGATTTCATCGTCCGCCTGGAGCGCCGAGGCGCTGAAGAACACGATGCCCGCGAGCGTGTTCTCGCGCTCGACCGAAGCGCACAATCAGGACAAGGTCAGCATGGGCACGATCGCCGCGCGCGACTGCCTGCGCGTGCTCGAATTGAGCGAGCAGGTCGCCGCCGCGCACACGCTCGCGACGGTGCAGGCCGTGCGTTTGCGCTTGCGCATCGATAGCGCGACGCCGCTGCCCGCGCCGCTGCGCGCATTCATCGACGAGATAGGCGCGCATTCGCCCTTCGTCGACGAGGACCGCGCGCTCGAAGGCGAGCTGCGCGCGCTGACCGCGCGCATTGCCGCGTGCGAACTGCTGGACATGATCGACGATCAGGAAGGAGTCAAGCTATGAGCGAGCCCGCGAAAACGCAGCACGTGCTCGCCGCGAGCGCGACCGTCGAAGTGCCGTTTCACGACGTCGACGCGATGAACGTGTGCTGGCACGGCAATTATCTGAAGTACTTCGAGTTGGGCCGCGCGGCGCTGTTGCGCGCGTTCGACTACGACTATCGCCAGATGCGGGCGTCCGGCTATCTGTGGCCGATCGTCGAGGCGCATCTGAAGTACGTGCGGGCCGCCGTGTACGGACAGAAGCTCGAAGTGCGCGCGCAACTGCTCGAATACGAAAACCGCCTGAAAATAGGCTATGAAATCGTCGATTGCGAATCGGGTGCGCGGCTCACGAAGGGCTATACGATCCAGGTCGCCGTCGATGCCGCCACCGAGGAATTGCAGTTCGTGTCGCCGCAGGTCGTATTCGACAAGCTGGAGCGCGTATGGGGACGATGAACCGACGTGCGTCCGTGTCGCGGATCGCGGGCGTGATCGGCATGATCGGCGCGCTGTGCGTGCCCGGATGGGCAGCACCGGCGCATGCGGCAACGGCTAACACTGCGCCGGCCAACGCCGCGCTCGTCTCACAGATCGCCGCGCATCTCGCGCAGCCCAAGGGCGTGCGCTCGCAATTCACGCAGACGCAGACGCTCGCCGCGATGAAGCAGCCGCTCGTCAGCAACGGCACGTTGCTGTTCTTCCGCGAGCGCGGCGTGATCTGGCAAATCGACACGCCGTACAAGGCCACCTACGTGATCACCGACGCCGGTGTCGCGCAGGTCGACGCCAGCGGCCGACGTGTGAGCACACATGGCGCACAGGGCACGCGCGGCGTCGCGCAGGTGTCGAAGATGATGCGTGCGATGCTCGGCGGCGATCTGTCGGCGCTGTACTCGCAGTTCGACGTCAGCGCCGAAGGCAGCGTCGCGCAATGGCGCATGCGCCTCACGCCGAATCAACCGCAGCTCGCGCAATCGATCAAAGGCCTCGACATGAGCGGCGGCGATTATCTGCAAAGCCTGCGCATCACGCTCGCGAACGGCGACGTGACGAAGCTCGAGTTCGCGAACAGCACGGCCGTCGCCGAGCCGACGCCGGACGAGCGCAGCCTGTTCGGAGCGCCGTGATGGAGATGCCGCAGCAGCGAGCCGCGAAACGCGCATGGGGCGTGCGCACCGCTTGGCTCGTGCTCGCGCTGCTGGCGGCGCTGTATTGCGGCTGGCGCTTCGCCGGACCGTCACCGCTCGAAACCAATCTGCTCGCGCTGCTGCCCGCGACCGAAGCGGACCCGGTCGCCGAAAAAGCGGTCGACACGCTCGCGAGCGCGCTCGGCGATCGCACCGTGCTGCTCGTCACGAGCCGCGACGATGCGCACGCGAAAGCGGCCGCGAAGCAACTGGGTGCGTCGTTGCGAAAGAGCGGCGCATTTGCGTCGGTGACGGCCGAACTGCCGCCGTTCGACCTGTCGCAGATCGCGGCGCTGTATCTGCCGTACCGCTTCGGCCTGCTCGCGCCGGCCGATCGCACCGCACTCGCGAGCGCCAGCGCGACGACGCTGCACGACATGCTCGCGCAGCGCATCTACAGCCCATTGCAAGGCGGCCTCAGCACGCAACTCGCCGACGATCCGTTCGGCTGGCTCGAACGCTGGCTCGGCGATTTGCCGCTCGCGACCACGAATCTCGAAGTCGAGGACAACCTGCTGGTGTCGCATCGTCACGACGCGCAAGGCGACACCACCGGCGTGCTGATCATCGCGACGCTGCCGGGCTCCGCTTATGAAACGAAGACGCAGCGCGCGGTGCACGCGGCGCTCGCCGACGCGGAAAATACGTTGCGCCGGGCGTTCCCCGATGTATCGGTCGCGCGCACCGGCGCCGTGTTCTACGCCGAGGCCGCGCGCAGCGCTGCCGAACGCGAGGTGCACGTGATCGGCATCGCGTCGCTATGCGGCATCGCGCTGCTGATGATGTGGGTTTTTCGCTCGCCGCGTCTGTTGCTGCTCGGCTTCGTCTCGACCGCGCTCGGCATCGTCTGCGCGCTCGCGGCGACGCTGCTGATCTTCGGCAAGCTGCATCTGTTGACGCTCGTGTTCGGCGCGAGCCTGATCGGCGAGGCCGTCGACTATTCGATCCAGTATTTCGTCGTTTATCTCGGCGCGGGCCGCGACTGGGATGCGCGGCGCGGCGCGCGCAGCGTGCGGCCCGCGCTGAGCGTGGCGCTGGCGACGAGCCTGCTCGGCTACGCGATCCTGATGTGGGTGCCGTTCCCCGCGTTGAAGCAGATCGCGTGCTTCGCGATGGTGGGCATCACGACCGCGTTCGCGTCGGTGCTGTGGCTGCTGCCCGCGCTGCTCGCGCGCGCGCCGAAGCGCAGCCCGCGACGCGTGTTCGCGGGCGCGGCGCGGCTGCTTGCGCGCTGGCAGCATGCGCTCGGCGGCAAGCGTGCGCCGCTGGTCGCCGCGCTGCTGCTGATCGCGTCGGCGCCCGGCTGGCTGCGTCTGACCAGCGACGACGACATCCATCTGCTGATCCAACGCGATGCGTCGCTGGCCGCGCAGGAAGATACGGTGCGCGCAGCGGTCGGCGTCGATAACAGCGCGCAGTTTTTCGTCGTACGCGGCGCGACCCAGGAAGCGGTGCTGCAACGCGCCGAAGCGCTCGGCGCGAAGCTCGATGCGCTGAACGGCACCGCGGATAGCGTCGGCGGCTATCAGTCGATCGCGCAGTTCGTGCCGTCCGCGCAACGTCAGAACGAAGATCGCGCGCTGCTTGCACAGCATGTGTTCGACGACACGGCCGCGTTGCGCGCGACGCTGCTGCAAGCGGGCTTCAAGGACGAAGTCGCCGAGGCGTGGCTCGCCGGCTTCGCTCAGCCGCCCGCGCCGCTGACCGTCGAGCGCTGGCTCGCGGCGCCTTGGTCGCAGCCGTATCGGCATTTGTGGCTCGGCGCGGTGGGATCGAACGACGCGAACCAGGCGCATGAAACAAGCTATGCGGCCGTCGTGATCCCGCAAGGCGTGACGCCGCGCAACGAGCCCGCGCTGATCGCGCTCGCTCAAGGCCTGCCCGGCGTCGTGTTCGTCGACAAGGCCGCGAGCGTATCGAAGCTGTTCGGCGCGTATCGCGTGGATAGCGGCTGGTGGCTCGGCGGCGCGCTCGTGCTCGTGTGCGCGCTGCTGATGCTGCGCTACGGGGCGCGCGGCGGTATCGCCACGACCTTGCCCGTGTTGTTCGCGGTCGGCGTCGCACTGGCGGTGTTCGGCTATGCGGGCGTGCCGCTCAATCTGTTCAACTGGCTCGCGCTGATGCTGGTGCTCGGCGTCGGCGCAAACTATGCGGTGTTCCTGCGCGAAGGCTGCGCGCGCGCGGACGCGGATCTCGGCGCGGTGTGGACCGGCGTGCTGCTGTCGGCGGCGACCACGTTGTTGTCGTTCGGCATGCTCGGCGTCAGTGCGATGCCCGCGCTCCGGAGTTTCGGCACCACGCTCGCGCTCGGCATCGCGGTTGCCGTGTTGCTCGCGCCTATCGGCATGCCATCGGCGCAGTCATCGGCGCAGTCATCGAATAAGTCATCGGGCAAGTCATCGGAATCACGGAGGGCGGGATGAAAGCGCCAACAGTCTATTTGCACGCGCTCGGCATGATCAACGCGCTCGGTGGCGACGTCGAACAGATCGTGCCGGCGCTCGCTGCCGCGAATTCGCCCGGCATGGGCAACGTGCATACCGGCATCGGCGACGCGTTCGTCGGCAGTGTGCTCGCGCCGCTCGAACTCGCGCCGCGGGCCGATCTCGCGCGCTACGACTGCCGCAACAACCGGCTGCTGCTCACGGCGCTCGCGCAGATCGCGCCCGCGATCGAAGCCGCGCGCGAGCGCTACGGCCCGGAGCGCATCGGCGTCGTGCTCGGCACCAGCACGTCGGGCATCGAAGCGGCCGAAACCGCGTTCGTCTATCACGCCCGGGCCGGCGAGCTGCCAGAGAGCTTCAACTACCGGCAGATGGAAATCGGCACGGCCGCGCCATTCGCGGCCGCCGCGCTCGGCGTGCAGGGACCGGCGTTTACGATTTCGACCGCGTGCACGTCAAGCGCGAAGGCGTTCGCGTCGGCGCGTCGGCTGCTGCAATTGCGGCTGTGCGATGCGGTCGTCGTCGGTGGTGTCGATTCGCTATGCGAATTGACGGTGCAGGGCTTTGCGTCGCTCGAATCGACCAGCAGCGCGCGCACCAATCCGATGAGCCGTAATCGCCGCGGCATCAACGTCGGCGAGGGCGCGGCCGTGTTCCTGATGAGCCGCGACGAAGCGGCGGTGCGGCTCGCGGGCGTCGGCGAATCGAGCGACGCGCATCATATTTCGGCGCCGGACCCGCAGGGCGTCGGCGGCGAACTCGCGCTTCGCGACGCGCTCGCGGACGCGGGCGTCGCGCCGTCGGCGGTCGGCTATGTGAATCTGCACGCGACCGCCACGCAGAAGAACGACGAAATGGAAGCGCATCTGATGGCGCGGGTCTTTCCGGACGGGGTCGCCGCGAGCGGCACCAAGCCGCTGACCGGCCATCAGCTCGGCGCGGCCGGCGCGACCGAACTCGGCTTCGCGTGGCTCACGCTCGCGCATGAGAACGCGACGCTGCCGCCGCATCTGTGGGACGGCGAAGCCGATCCCGCGCTGCCCGCGCTCGATCTCGTCGCCGGCGCGCGCCATCTGCCGCGCGGCACGGGCACGCAGTACGCGATGAGCAATTCGTTCGCGTTCGGCGGCAGCAATGTCAGCCTGATCCTCGCCCGGTAAAGCGCATGACCACTCCGCCACTCACCGTCGAGCAACTCGTGCGTCAGCCGATCGAGGCGATCATCCCGCATCGCGGCAGCATGCTGCTGCTCGATGCGATCGACACGTTCGCCGACACCACGTTGAGCGCGTTCGCCCGCGTCGATCCGCACGCATGGTATGCCGACGCCGCCGGCGCGATGCCCGCGTGGATCGGCATCGAGCTGATGGCGCAGGCGATCGCCGCGCACATCGCGCTCGTCGCGATGCGCGGCGGCGGCCATGCGCGTCACGGTGTGCTGCTCGGTTCGCGCAGCTATCAGGCGTTGCAGCCGGTGTTCCGAAGCGGCGCGCGCTTGCACGTTCACGTGAGCGAACTACTGCGCAGCGACGCAGGTCACAGCGCCTACGAATGCACGATCGACGACGGCGACGCGCGCTGCGCCGAAGCCGCGATCAAGGTGTATCAACCGCCCGATTTCCAGTCATTCATCGAAGGGAGTATCAGTACATGAGCCGGCGAGTTCTCGTTACCGGCGCAAGCCGCGGCATCGGCCGGGCGATTGCGTACAAGTTGGCCGCCGACGGTTTCGCCGTGACCGTGCATTGCCGCACCGGACGCAGCGAAGCCGACGCGGTCGCGACGGGCATCGCCGCGCAGGGCGGCACGGCGCGCGTGCTGCAATTCGACGTGCGCGAGCGCGCCGCGTGCCGCGAGGCGCTCGAAGCCGACGTCGCCGCGCACGGTCCGTACTACGGCATCGTGTGCAGCGCGGGGGTCACGCGCGACGCGGCGTTTCCGGCGCTCACCGAGGAAGACTGGGACGTCGTGATCGAAACCGGCCTCGATGCGTTCTACAACGTCGTGCATCCGCTGACGATGCCGATGGTGCGCGCGCGCCAAGGCGGCCGCATCGTCACGATCGCGTCGGTGTCGGGCGTGATGGGCAATCGCGGCCAGGTCAACTACAGCGCGGCGAAGGCGGGGCTGATCGGCGCGACCAAGGCGCTCGCGGTCGAACTGGCGTCGCGCAATATCACCGTCAATTGCGTCGCGCCGGGGCTGATCGAAACCGGCATGCTCGAACAGGTTACGGTCGACCACGCGCTGAAGACCGTACCGATGAACCGCGTCGGCCAGCCGGCGGAGGTCGCGTCGGTGGTGAGCTTTCTGATGTCGGATGGCGCGTCGTACGTGACGCGCCAGGTGATCGGCGTGAACGGCGGGATGGTCTGATGAAGCGCGTCGTCATCACCGGCATGGGTGGCGTGACCGCGTTCGGCGATAACTGGGACGCGGTCGAAGCGCGCCTGAAGCGCGGCGAGAACGCGGTGCGCCGCATGCCCGAGTGGGACTACTTCGAGTCGCTGCATACGCGCCTCGCGTGTCCGCTGCCCGGGTTCACGACCCCCGCGCATTACCCGCGCAAGAAGGTGCGCTCGATGGGCCCGGTGTCGCTGTACTCGGTGCGCGCGAGCGAACTCGCGCTCGCCGATGCAGGCCTCGCCGATGACACGACCATCGCCGACGGCCGCATGGGCGTCGCGTACGGTTCGTCGTCGGGCTCGGTGCAGCCGATCCGCGCGTTCGGCACGATGCTCGAAACCGGCTCGATGAACAACGTCACGTCGAACAGCTACGTGCAGATGATGCCGCACACGACGGCCGTCAACGTGAGCCTGTTCTGGGACCTCAAAGGCCGCATCATCCCGACTTCGTGCGCGTGCGCGTCGGGCAGCCAGGCGATCGGCTATGCGTACGAGGCGATCCAGTCCGGCAAGCAGACGCTGATGCTCGCGGGCGGCGCGGAAGAGTTGTCGGGTCCGGCAGTCGCCGTGTTCGACACGCTGTACGCGACCAGCACGCGTAACGACGAGCCGCATCTGACGCCGCGTCCGTTCGATGCCGCGCGCGATGGTCTCGTGGTCGGCGAGGGCGCGGCGACGCTGGTGCTGGAAGAGTACGAGCACGCAGTGGCGCGCGGCGCGCGGATTCATGCCGAGGTTGTCGGCTTCGGCTGCAACTCGGACGGCGCGCACATGACGCAACCGACCGCCGACACGATGGCGCTCGCGATGCGGCTCGCGCTGCGCGACGCGCGATTGCCGCCCGAGGCGATTGCCTATGTGAACGCGCACGGTACGTCGACCGATCGCGGCGACATCGCCGAAAGCCACGCGACCGCGCAGACCTTCGGCGCGCGCATGCCGATCAGCTCGCTGAAAAGCTATGTCGGCCATACGCTCGGCGCGTGCGGCGCGATCGAGGCGTGGTGGACGATCGAGATGATGAAGCGCAACTGGTACGTGCCGACGCTAAATCTCGACCACGTCGATCCGGCTTGCGCGCCGCTCGATTACATCGTCGGCGGCGCGCGCGAGATCGACGCCGAGTATGTGATGAGCAACAACTTCGCGTTCGGCGGCATCAACACGTCGCTGATTTTCCGGCGCGTTCGATGAGCGGCGGCTTGCAACGTGTGGTCGTGACCGGCATGGGCATCGTGTCGTGTCTCGGCAATACGCTCGACGAGGTCTGCGCGGCGTTGCGCGCGGGTCGCTCGCGCATCGAGCGTATCGACGCGTGGCGCGAGCGCGGATTTGCATCGCAGGTTGCCGGCGTCGCGTCGGTCGCGCAGGAGACGCCGTTCGAGCGCAAGCTCGATCGCTTCATGGGCGACACCGCGCGTTTCGCGTGCCACGCGGCGCGGCGCGCGATCGACGATGCGGGGCTCGACCTCGCTTCGTTGCAGTCGCCGCGTGCTGGAGTCGTGATCGGCTCGGGCGTCGGCACGCTCGCGAGCTACGACGCGGCACTCGCGATCGCGCAAACGCGCGGCGTCGACAAGGCGCCGCCGTACACGGTGCCGCACGCAATGAGCAGCACCGCGTCGGCGAACGTCGCGCAGATGTTCGGGCTCGAAGGCGTCAGCTATTCGCCGTCGTCGGCATGCACGACGTCGGCGCTCGCGATCGGTCAGGCGATGCAACTGATCCAGACCGGCCGCCAGCAGATCGTGCTCGCAGGCGGCAGCGAAGCGCTGCACGACAACACGACGCTGATGTTCGACGCGATGGGGGCGTTGTC
The DNA here is from genome assembly GCF_038900515.1 of Burkholderia sp. JPY481. Taxonomy (NCBI): domain Bacteria; kingdom Pseudomonadati; phylum Pseudomonadota; class Betaproteobacteria; order Burkholderiales; family Burkholderiaceae; genus Burkholderia; species Burkholderia sp. JPY481. Next base: position 1,123,163 of record NZ_JAYMRT010000001.1, on the reverse strand, counting down.
GCGCCGCTTCAACGACACGCCGCTGAGCGCATCGCGTCCGTACGACACGCAGCGCGACGGCTTCGTGATCGCATCGGGCGGCGGCGTGCTGGTGCTCGAAGCGCTCGATCATGCGCTCGCACGCGGCGCGCGCATCTACGCGGAGCTGACGGGCTTCGGCGATTGCACCGATCGCGCGGGCATGGTCGCGCCGCGTGCGGCCGGCATCGCGCGTGCGATGCGCGGCGCGCTCGCGCAGGCGGGGCGGCGTCCCGACTACGTGAACACGCATGCGCCGTCGACGCCGCTCGGCGATGTCGAAGAACTGCACGCGTTGCGCGACGTGTTCGATGCATCGGCGCAAGGGGTGCCCGCGTTTTCGTCGACCAAGGGCATGACAGGACATTCGATCGGCGCGTGCGGCGCGCACGAAGCGATCTATACGCTGCTGATGATGCGCGACGGCTTTATCACCGGCACCGCGCTGGTCGATACGCCCGAGCCGCAAGTGCGCGACATGCCGCTCGTGCGCGTCACGCGCGACGCGCGCATCGACACGGCGATGTCGGTTTCATTCGGGTTCGGCGGCAGTTGCGCGAGCCTGATGTTCGAAGCATGGCGCGGCGCGCATACGGCGCGGCCGCCCATGCAAACCGTTGGAGGAGTGATTTGAACAGCGATTCTTCAAAGCCGACCGTGGTCGACGTTGCGATCATCGGCGCGGGTCCGGCCGGCGCGGTAGCTGCGGCGCTATTGCGCAAGACGGGCCGCTCGGTGCTGGTGCTGGAGCGGCAGCATTTTCCGCGCTTCTCGATCGGCGAGAGCCTGTTGCCGCAAAGCATGGCGTACCTCGAAGAGGCCGGCATGCTGCAGGCCGTCGTCGAGGCGGGTTTCCAGTACAAGAACGGCGCGCACTTTGTATATCGCGACCAGACCTCGTCGTTCGACTTCCGCGACAAGCATTCGCCTGGCTGGGGCACCACGTACCAGGTCGAACGCGCGCTGTTCGACGACGTGCTGATTCGCTGCGCGGCCGCGCAGGGCGCCGACGTGCGCTTCGGCCACACGGTGAGCGCAGTGCAGACTGGCGCGGCGCCTCTGCTCGACGTCGTCGATGAAGCGGGGCACACGTATCAGATCGAAGCGCGTTTCGTGCTCGATGCGAGCGGCTTCGGGCGCGTGCTGCCGCGCCTGCTGAAGCTGGAGACCCCGACGCGCATGCCGACGCGCGCCGCATTGTTCACACACGTGTGCGACGGCCTTGCGCTCGACGACATCGATCGCAACAAGATCTGCATCGCGACGCATCCCGAGCGTCGCGACGTGTGGTTCTGGATGATTCCGCTCGCGGGCGGCCGTTCGTCGGTGGGATGTGTGGCCGAGGCGAGTTTTCTCGACGTGCCGGAAGGAGAGCGCGAGGTGGCGCTGCGCGCGCTGATCCAGCAGGAGCCGACGCTGAACCGGCTGATCGGGCAGGCGTCGTTCCTGATGCCGGTACGGAGAATCGGCGGCTACGCGGCGAACGTCGCGAGTCTGCACGGGCCGGGCTATGCGCTGCTCGGCAATGCGGGCGAGTTTCTCGATCCAGTGTTTTCGTCGGGGGTGACGATCGCGCTGCGCTCCGCGCATCTGGCGGCGCGCGCGCTGAACCGGCAGCTCGACGGCGAGACGGTGGACTGGTCAGCCGCTTACGACGTGCCGTTGCGCAAGGGCATCGACACCTTCCGCGCGTTCGTCGAGCGCTGGTACACGGGCGAGCTGCAGGACATCATCTACTACCCGGAGCAGGTGACGCCGATCCGTCGGATGATCTGCGCGGTGCTCGCCGGTTATGCGTGGGACGAGTCGAATCCGTATGTCGCCGACCCGGTGCGGCGGCTCAACGCGTTGCACGAGGTGTGCAAGGCGGGCTGAGGCGCGCAGCGATCCGAGCCGCCTAGGTCAAATGCTCAAGCCGCGATCTTCGCGCGCCCCGGTACGTGCTGGCGCGCGTCGTCGCGGCGATGCACGCGCTTGCCGGCCGCATACGTTTCGTACACCGCGCGATCGTCGCCGAGCAGCGCGAACGCGAACAACAACTCCTCGAGCGATTCGCGCCGCGCGGTGCGGCGCGCGAGCAGCGGCGTCGCTTGCGGGTCGAGCACGACGAAGTCCGCTTCTGAGCCGTCCCGCAGCGTGCCAACCTTGTCGCCGAGATCGAGCGCATCTGCCGCGCCGGCGGTCGCCAGATAGAACATCCGCGTCGCGGTCAGATGATGGCCGCCGAGGCGCGCAACCTTGTGCGCTTCGTTCATCGTCTGCAGCATCGAGAACGACGTACCGCCGCCGACGTCGGTCGCGAGCGCGATCGGCATGCCGGCCGAGTCGGCCTTCTCGAAGTCGAACAGCCCGCTGCCGAGGAACAGGTTCGACGTCGGGCAGTGCGACGCCAGCGCGCCGGTTTGCGCCATGCGTTTGCGGTCCTCGTCGTCGAGGTAGATGCAATGGCCGTACACCGCGCGACGGCGCAACAGCCCGTAGTGATCGTAAATGTCGAGATAGCTGCGGTGGCCGGGGAACAGCTCGGCGACCCATTTCACTTCGTCGGTGTTTTCCGCGACGTGGCTCTGGATGAATACGTCCGGATGCAGTCGCGCGAGCGCGCCGCAGGCTTCGAGCTGCGCTTCGGTCGAGGTCGGCGCGAAGCGCGGCGTCAGCGCGTACATCTGACGGCCGCGGTTGTGCCAGCGGCCGATCAGCTCGGCGCTGTCGTCGTAGCCCGATTGCGCGGTGTCGCGCAGGAACTCCGGGCAGTGGCGGTCCATCAGCACCTTGCCCGCGACCATGCGCAGATTGCGTGCTTCGCTCTCGGCGAACAGGGCATCGGCGGATTCCTTGTGCACCGTGCAGTACACGAGCGCGGTCGTCGTGCCGCAGGCGAGCAGTTCGTCGACGAAAAAGCTCGCGGTGTCGCGCGCGTGGTCGATGTCGGCGAAGCGGCGCTCGGTCGGGAACGTGTACGTATCGAGCCACGGCAGCAGACCCGGCGCCGGCGACGCGATCATGTCGGTCTGCGGATAGTGGATGTGCGTATCGATGAAGCCCGGCACGATCAGCTTGTCGCGCCGCTCCACGATCTGCGTGCCGGGCGCGAGCCGCGACGCGAGCGCCGCGTACGCGTCCGCTGCGACGACGCGGCCGTCTTCGACGATCAACAGACCGTCCTCGTGAAAGACAGCGGCGTTCGGCGCGTGCGCCGGATCGCCGTTGAAGGTCAACAGCGGCGCACGGAATGCAGTTTGTGCCGCTTGCGTGGTATGAGCCGATTCAGTCATGGAAAAGCTGTCTCCGAATGTTGAAAGCTGGGCGGCGCAGGCAGCGGTTGCCCCGTTCGGGGTCTTACCGATCCCCGAACGAAGCGAATCCGCTGGCCGCCGACGTCAGTCGAGGCCGGTCAGTTGAAATCCATTGACGCGCGGCTTACTGCCGCCAGTGCGCGTCTAGCTTAGCGATCAGCATCGCGCGTTCCTCGGGCGTCACGAACGACGCCTCGAAGCCGTTGCGGATGATCGTGTAGACCTCGGCGTCGTCGAGCTTCAGCGCGTCGATCGTCGCCAGATAGTTCGCGTTCACGTAGCCGCCGAAATAGGCCGGATCGTCGGAATTGACGGTCACCGCGACGCCGCGATCGAGCAGGTCCTTCAGCGTGTGCTTGGTCAGGTCGTCGAACACGCACAGCTTCAGATTAGACAGCGGGCACACGGTGAGCGCGACGCGCGTGTCGGCGAGGCGCGTGACGAGCGCCGGGTCCTCGATGCTGCGCACGCCGTGATCGACGCGATCGACCTTCAGCACGTCGAGCGCTTCGTAGATGTAGGACGGCGGGCCTTCCTCGCCCGCATGCGCGACGAGCTTCAGACCGAGCGCGCGCGCCTTCGCGAACACGCGCTCGAACTTCGACGGCGGATGACCGCGCTCCGACGAATCGAGGCCCACGCCGATCAGCCGATGCTTGTACTGTTCGAACAGGGGCAGCGCTTCGTCGAAGGTGGCGAGCGCATCGTCCTCGGACAGATGGCGCAGGAAACACAGGATCAGCTTGCTCGTGATGCCGCGCTTCTCCGCGTCGGCGAGCGCGCGTTCGATGCCGGCCACCACCGTTGCGATCCGCACGCCGCGCTCGGTGTGCGTCTGCGGGTCGAAGAAGATTTCGCTATGCACGACGTTGTCGGCGACGCAGCGCTCGACGTAGGCCATCGTCATGTCGTAGAAGTCCTGCTCGTGCAGCAGCACGCTCGCGCCCGCGTAGTAGATGTCGAGGAACGATTGCAGATCGGTGAACGCATAGGCGGCGCGCAAGGCTTCCACCGAGTCGTACGCGAGCTTCACGCCGTTGCGCTGCGCGAGCGCGAAAATCAGCTCGGGTTCGAGCGAGCCTTCGATGTGGATATGCAGCTCGGCCTTCGGTGCGCGCGCGGTTTTGTCGGCGAGCGCAACGACGGAAGCGGGGGTAGCGGTTGTCGTATTCATGGTGATTTGGAATTGTGTAATGGGGTAGTGAGCGGCGCGGCTCGCGAATCAGACCGCCTGCGTCGCGTGGCGCGCGCCCGCGTTCGCCTCGACCGCCTGCAACACCTGCGCGGCCGCCGAGATCGCGATGACCTCGGGCGACTTGTCGACGATGCCGTCGACGCCGAGCGGACACTTCATCCGCGCGATCCGCGCCGGATCGATGCCGTGCGCCGCTAGCCGGTGCTCGAACTGCTTGCGCTTGGTGTGCGAGCCGATCATGCCGAAGAACGCGAAGTCGCCGCGCCGCAGGATGCGCTGGGCGAGGTCGAGATCGCGCGCGTGGTTGTGCGTCATCACGATGAAGTACGTGTTCGGCGCGGCCTGATCGATCGCTTCGTCGGGGGCGTCGTTCGCGTCGATCGTCACGTTCGGCGCGTGCAGAGTATCGAGCGGCGGAAACTGCGCGTCGCGCTCGTCGACCCAGCGCACCGAGCAGGGCAGCGTCGCGAGCACGCGCACGAGCGCCGCGCCGACGTGGCCGGCGCCGAACAGCACGACTGCGAATTCGCCCGGCGCGATGGTTTCGGTCAAGAGCGCGCTGCTGTCGTCGAAACCGGCGCCGTCCCACAGCAGGCAGTCGGCGGCGTCGATGCCGGGCTCGGGCTCGGACAGCATCACCGCATCCGGCGCGGGGCCGAATGATACGCTACGCACCGTCGATTGCCCCGCCGCGAGGCGCTTGGCGAGCGACGCGAGCCAGCCGAGATCGCCGACGTCGAGCCGCTCGAATGCGAGGATCACCGCGCCGCCGCAGCACTGCCCGAGGCTCGGCCCCAGCGCGAAGCGTTCGAGCCGCCGCATGTGCGGTGCGCGCATGCCGTCGCGCAGCACCTGGCGCGCGGTCTCGATCGCCTTCCATTCGAGGTGGCCGCCGCCGATCGTATGCTTGGCCGCGTCGCGCGTGACGATCATCTTCGTGCCGGCTTCGCGCGGCGCCGAACCTTCGACGCGCGCGACCGTCACCAGCACGGCGGCGTCGCCATGTGCGAGCAGATGTTGCAGGTCAGTGAGCCAGGCTTGCATCCGGCGATTCTCCTTGCGGGGCCGCGTCGGGTGTCGGCGCGGCGGGTGGCGTGGGGGTGTCGGCGCCGTCGGGATGCGCGGCGGCTGCGGTCGGATCTGCGTGCTGCGAAGCGTTCGACGCACTCAACGCATCCAGCGCGTCGAGTATCGCCTCGGGCGTCGCCGGCGCACGCAATGGCGGAGCATGTCGTGCGCCCGGCACCGCGGCTGCGATCGCGTCGCGAATCGCAAGAAACACCGAGAACGGCAGCAGCAACGGCGGCTCGCCGACGGCCTTCGAGCGGAATACGGTCGGCTCGGCATTGCTGTTGTCGTAGAGCCGCACGTGGAATGCGGCGGGCGTATCGCTGACCGCGGGAATCTTGTACGTCGACGGCGCGTGCGTCATCAGGCGGCCGTCGCGGTTCCACCACAGCTCTTCGGTGGTGAGCCAGCCCATGCCCTGAATGAAGCCGCCTTCGATCTGGCCGAGATCGATCGCCGGATTGATCGATTGGCCCGCGTCGTGCAACACGTCGGCGCGCACGAGCTTCCATTCGCCGGTCAGCGTATCGACGACGACCTCCGATACCGCCGCGCCATACGCAAAGTAATAGAACGGATGACCGGTCAGCGTCTTCGCATCCCAATGCACTTTCGGGGTCGCATAGAAGCCGTCCGACCACAACTGCACGCGCGCGAGATACGCGGCGTTGACGAGCTGTTCGAACGGCAGTGCACCGCCGTTCACCGCTACGCTGCCGCGCGCGAACTGCACGTCGTTTGCGTCGCCGCCGAGCTGGCGCGCTGCGACTTCGGCGAGGCGGGCGCGGATCGTCTGCGCGGCGGCAACGGCTGCCATGCCGTTCAGATCGCTGCCGGTGGAAGCCGCGGTCGCGGAGGTGTTGGCGATTTTCGACGTATCCGTCGCGGTCACCCGGACGCGCGATAGCGGCAAGCCGAACTGATTCGCGACCACTTGCGCGACTTTCGTGTTGAGCCCCTGGCCCATCTCAGTGCCGCCGTGATTGACGAGCACGGAGCCGTCCTTGTACACGTGCACGAGCGCGCCGGCCTGATTCAGGAACGGCACGTTGAACGAGATGCCGAACTTGACCGGCGAAAACGCGAGGCCGCGTTTGAGTACGGGACTCTTCGCATTGAATTCGGCGAGCGCCGCGCGCCGCGCGCGGTAGTCGCTCGAATCGAGCAGCGCGTCGGTCAGCGGCGCGATGATGTTGTCTTCGACGCGCTGTCCGTATGGCGTCGTATCGCGTTCGCCGACGCCGTAGTAATTCGCGAGCCGCACGTCGAGCGGATCTAGCCGCAACTCGCGCGCGATGCCGTCGAGCAGCACCTCCATCACGAGCGCGCCCTGTGGTCCGCCGAAGCCGCGAAACGCGGTGTTCGACTGCGTATTGGTCTTGCAGCACAGTGCGACGATATCGACGTCGGGCAGGGAGTACGCGTTGTCGAAGTGGCATACCGCGCGCGTCGCGACCGCGCCGGACAGATCCGCCGAATAGCCGGCGCGCAGCGCGATTTCGACGCGTACGCCAAGCAGGCGGCCTTGATCGTCGAAACCCGCGTCGTATTCGTAGACCGCGTCGTGGCGCTTGCCGGTGATCAGGAAGTCGTCGTCGCGATCGGCGCGCAGCTTGACCGGCCGACGCAAGCGTTGCGCCGCGAGCGCGGCCACGCACGCGAATAGCGCCGATTGCGATTCCTTGCCGCCGAAACCGCCGCCCATGCGCCGGCATTCGCACACGACGTTATGCGCGGGCCAGTCGAGCATATGCGCGACCACTTGCTGCATTTCGCTCGGATGCTGCGTCGAACTGTAGACGAGCAAGCCGTCCATCTCCTTGGGCACCGCATAGGCGATCTGGCCTTCGAGATAGAACTGCTCCTGGCCGCCGACCTCGAACGTGCCGGCGAGCCGATGCGGCGCGGCGGCGATCTTCGCGTCCGGATCGCCGCGCCGCAGATGCAGCGGCGGCAGCACGAACTGCTTCGCGGCTTTGGCATCGGCGGCGGTGAGGATCGCGTCGAGCGGCTCGTAGCGGATCACGTCGTCGCTTTTCGCGAGCGCGGCCGCGCGGCGGGCGAGTTCGTGAGTTTCGGCGATCACCGCGAAGACGGGCTGGCCGAGGTACAGCACTTCGCCGTCGGCGAGGATCGGGTCGTCGTGCAGCACCGGGCCGCAATTATTTTCGCCGGGGATGTCGTCGGCGCTCAGCACCGCGATCACGCCGGGCGCGTTTCTGACCGCGTCGAGATCCATCGACACGATCCGCGCATGCGCATGGCGCGACAGGCCGAGCGCCGCGTGCAGCGTGCCGTGCAGCTCGGCGATATCGTCGGTGTAAGTCGCTTCGCCGCTCACGTGCAGCGCGGCGGATTCGTGCGGTAGCGGCACGCCGATCGACGCGTCGTCGCGATGCTCGGCACGCTCACCCGCGCGTTCGATAAAGGCATCGGTGCGGTTCATCACGGCGACTCCTTCGCGACGGTTGCGTCGGGCTCGAACGCGAACGCGTTGACGTCGCACAGCGCGAGCGGCGCGTCGTCGCGCGTTTCGAGGTAGAAGCGCCACAGCAGATTGCGCGCGACCTTCAGCCGATACGCGCTCGACGCGCGCATGTCGGTGAGCGGCTGGTAATCGGCGGCGAGCGCGTCCATCGCGCGGCGGGCCGTCTCATCGTTCCACGCCGCGCCGTCGAGCACGGCTTCGGCATGCGCGGCGCGCTTCGGTGTCGCCGCCATGCCGCCGAACGCGACGCGGGCCGCGCGGATCGTGCCGTCTTGCGCGACGTGCAACGCAAACGCCGCGCACACCGCCGAGATGTCCTGGTCGTAACGCTTCGCCACCTTATAGGTGCGAAACCGCAGTGCGCCGGCCGGACGCGGCACGCGCAGCGCGCTGACGAATTCACCGGCCGCGAGCGCGGTCTTCTGATAGCCGAGGTAGAACGCATCGAGCGGCAGCGTGCGGGTCGTGCGATCGCGGCGCAGCTCGACCTCGGCGCCGAGCGCGAGCAGTGCCGGCATCGAATCGCCGATCGGCGAGCCGTTCGCGACGTTGCCACCGAGCGTGCCCGCATTGCGGATCGGCAGCGATGCGAAGCGGGTCCATAGTTCGGCGAGCTCGGGATAGTCGGCGGTGAGCGCCGCGTACGCGTCTTCGAGCGAGACCGCCGCGCCGATGGTCAGCGTTTGCGCGTCGCGCGCGATCGTTTTCAACTCGGCGACGTTGCCGATGTACAGCAGGTCGCCGAGATCGCGAAACTGCTTGGTGACCCACAAGCCGACGTCGGTGCTGCCCGCGACGATGCGCGCGTCCGGATGCTGCGCGCGCAGCGTCGCGAACGCGTCGGGCGTGAGCGGGGCGTGGAAGGTGGGTGAGCCGAATGTGGCGCCACGGCTGTCGGGCGCGCTGTATTCGAACGTGTCTTTGCGTTGCAGCGTGCGCAGCGTGGCGGCGATCGCATCGCGATCGAGCGAGACGCGCGGATGCTGCGCGTAGTCGAACATCTTCTGCGCGGCATCGATGATCGGCCGGTAGCCGGTGCAGCGGCACAGATTGCCGGACAGCGCGGCGTCGATTTCGTCGCGGGTCGGCAGGCCGGCGCTGGCGGGCTGGTTTTCGTAGAGCGCCCACATCGACATCACGAAGCCGGGCGTGCAGAAGCCGCATTGCGAACCGTGACAGTCGACTAGCGCCTGCTGCACCGGATGCAGCGCGCCGTTCGCGGCGCGCAGGTCTTCGACGGTGAAGAGGGCGCGGCCGTCGAGCGTCGGCAGGAACTGGATGCAGGCGTTGATCGCCTTCAGCGCGAGTTCGCCGCGCGCGTCGAGTTCGCCGATCACGACCGTGCACGCGCCGCAGTCGCCTTCCGCGCAGCCTTCCTTGGTGCCGGTGCAGCGTAAGTCCTCGCGCAGGTGCTGCAGCACGGTGCGCGTCGCCGGAACGCCCGCGACCTCGCGGACGGACCCCTGGTGATAGAAGCGGATGGTTTGCGTTGTCATGGCGAATCGGAAGACAGTGCGGACCGGGCGCGCGTTACGCATGGGGTCGCAAAAGCCGGCCTCGCGCACGTAGATCGCCATCCATACCCGAAGATAGCACTACGCCGGCTCGAAAATATTTCCCGCGTCGCATGAAGCTCATGCGGCGGCGATCATGATCCTGGTACGATTCGCGCGGCAGCGAGAAGTTGCGCGCGCGGGGCGGCGGGCGACCACAATGGTGCGCGATCGGTGAACATCACGCAGAAAAAAACGCCGGACTTCGGTGGCCCGAGCATGGGCGACACGAAGTCCGGCGTCATAGGCAAAGCGGATCGGTCGTCAGGACACCCGATGGCGATTGCGTACCAGGCTCAGCATCAGCGCGGCGAACGCGACGATAAACGCGACCCCCGACCACATCGGCAGCGTGAGCCCGAGAATCGGCGGATACGCGGTTTCGCACAGGCCCGCCACCTTGAACACGCTCGGCAGCCAGTGGGCGGGCGGCAGGCTGTCGACGATCGGCTGCAGCGCGTCGAAGCCGCAGCTGAAGCCAGGATTCGCCTGGATATACACATGGCGCGCGGCGGTGGCGATGCCGGCGAGCGCCGACAGCGCAGCCATCACTTCGAGCAGGCGCACGCCGCGCCAGTTCTTGAAGCGCGCGCCGAGGAACGCGAAGATCGCGATCAGCAGAAAGAAATAGCGCTGGATGATGCACAGCGGGCACGGGTCTTCGCGCAGGCCGAACTGCAGGTACAGCGCACCGCCTACGAGGGCGAGACAGATCAGGCCGAGCAGATTCAGCAGGGTGCGCTCGCGGCGCAGCATCGCGGAGTCGTTAGTCATGGATCTTCGATTGGTCTGGAGACGATAGAGCGGGTGCCGGCGATTCTAGCGCGAACGCCTTTCGCGCCGCTTATCGCCTGACGATTGCCGCGCTTTAACGGATCGCGTTCAACACCGCCTCGGCCGCGCGGCCGATTGCAAGCAGCGCGTCGTCGGCGTGCGGCGCGCCCGCCAGCATCAGGCCGACCGGCGCGTCGCCGCGCAGATGGCACGGCAGCGACAGCGCGCAGCTATCGAGGAAGTTGAACGCGCTCGGGTTGCGCAGGATCAGCGCGTTAGTGTGGCCGAACGTGTCGTCGTCGTGCAGCAGGTCGGCGAGGCGCGGCGGCACGACCGGCGCCGTCGGCGCGACGACCGCGTCGAAACGCTGCCACAGCGTGCGCGCGGCTTCATCGAGCATCGCGGCGCGCTCGGCGAGCAAGTCCAGGTAGTCGACCGCGGTGGCCGGCTGTCCTTTCATGATGCGCACGAGCACGCGCGGGTCGTACTGCTCGCGATGCCTGTCGAGCAGCGGGCGATGCCACGCATATGCCTCGATCGGCGAAAAGCCGAAGCGGTTGATTTCCGGCAGGCGGTCGAGCGGGGCGAAGCGCACCTCGCTGACGATCGCGCCAGCCGCCTCCAGGTGTTTGAGCGCGGTGTCGATCGCGCGCGCGACTTCGGGCTCGACGCCGTCGGTCACGAAATTGGTCAGCACGCCGAGGCGCACGCCTTCGAGCGGCCGCGCGGCCGGGATGCGTGGCTCGAGCCCGGCGAGCATCCGGTCGACCAGCGCGCAGCAGGCGACCGATACGCCGATCGGCCCGAACGAATCGAGCGTCGACGACAGCGGCACGCCGCCTTGCTTCGGGATGCGCGCGGCGGTCGGCTTGAAGCCGGTCAGCCCGCATAGCGCGGCCGGAATGCGGATCGAGCCGCCGGTGTCGGTGCCGAGCGCGACCGCGGCCATCCCGTCGGCGACCGACGCCGCCGCGCCCGACGACGAGCCGCCCGAAACCCGCTCGTCGCCCTTCACCCCGCGCCGGTACGGCGACAACGGATGGCCGTAGTGCGGATTCAGTCCGAGCCCGGAAAACGCGAACTCGCTCATGTTGGTGCGCCCGACGATCACCGCGCCGGCCCGCTTCAGCCGCGCAACCGCGACCGCGTCGGCTTTCGCGGGTGGCGCATCGGCGAGCACGACCGAACCCGCGCGGGTCCGCTGGCCTTCGATGTCGAACAGGTCCTTGACCGATACCGGAATCCCGGCGAGCGGCGACAGCACGGTGCCGGCCGCGCGCAGGCGGTCGTGCGCGTCGGCGGCGGCGCGCGCGGCATCGGCGTCGACGTGCATGAAGACGGCGGCGCCCTGGCCGGCAGGATCGGCGATTCGCTCGAGCGCGGTTTCGACGAGCGCACGGCTGGTGGTGCGGCCGGCGGCGAGATCGGCGGCGAGCTGGGCAAGCGGCGGGAACGGGGGGAAGTCAGTGGCCATGATGTCGGTAGAGATCCAGTTGAGCGCGGCTCGGGCGCGTGAGCGGGGCGGTGTCGAGCCAACGGAAAGGTCCGTCCGCATTGTAGAGCAAGGTTTTGCGGCCGAGCGGCCTGCTAGGGCCGGCGCGGCGCGCGAATTCGCCAAAAACATCGCCGGCCCGTTTGTTACACTGCGCCTTCCGAGATTACCGTTTGTAAGGAAAGCGCTCATGCACCATGGCATTGGCTTCATCCAGGATCTGGCCGTCGTGATGGCGCTGGCGGGCGTCGTCACCGTGCTGTTCCATCGCCTGAAGCAGCCGGTGGTGCTCGGCTATATCGTGGCCGGCGTGATCATCGGACCGTACACGCCGCCGTTCCAGCTGATCCATGACGAACAGACGATTCAGACGCTCGGCGAGCTGGGCGTCGTGTTCCTGATGTTTTCGCTGGGCCTCGAATTCAGCCTGCGCAAGCTGTTCAAGGTCGGCGCGACCGCGATCGTCGCCGCGCTGTCCGAGATCGTGCTGATGCTGTGGATCGGCTACGCGATCGGCAATGCATTCGGCTGGAGCCCGATGGATTCGCTGTTCCTCGGCGCAATCCTCGCGATCTCGTCGACGACGATCATCGTGAAGGCACTGTCCGACCTCGGACTTAAACGCGAAAGCTTCGCGCAACTCGTGTTCGGCATTCTGATCGTCGAGGACATTCTCGGCATCGCGATGCTCGTGCTGCTGACCGGCATCGCGCAGACCGGGCAGTTGTCGGCCGGGCTCGCGGCCGTCACGCTCGGCAAGCTGCTGCTGTTCATGACGGTGTCGCTGCTGGTCGGCGTGCTGCTCGTGCCGCGCGCGCTGAACTACGTCGCGCGCACCGGCAGCAGCGAGATGATGCTCGTGTCCGTGCTCGGCTTCTGCTTCGGCTTCTGTCTGCTGGTCGTCAAGCTCGATTACAGCATCGCGCTCGGCGCGTTTCTGATCGGCGCGATCATGGCGGAGTCGCGCCATCTGCATCGGATCGAGCATCTGATCGCGCCGCTGCGCGACGCGTTTTCCGCGATCTTCTTCGTGACGATCGGACTGATGCTGAACCCGGCCGTGATACTCGACTATGGATGGCCGATCGCCGTGATCACGCTCGCGGTGATCGTCGGCAAGATCGTGTCGTGCGGGCTCGGCGCGTTTCTGTCGGGGCAGGACGGGCGCACGTCGATGCGCGTCGGCATGACCGTGTCGCAGATCGGCGAGTTCTCGTTCATCATCGCGACGCTCGGCTTGACGTTGAAGGTGACGAGCGGGTTTCTGTATCCGATCGCGGTCGCCGTGTCGGCGTTGACCACGCTGACGACACCCTATCTGATCCGCGTCGCCGATCCGCTGACGCGTCGCATCGCCAACGCGATGCCCGCCACCTTATCCAACGCGTTCGGCATGTACGGGCAATGGCTGCGCAGTTTGATCGCGGCGCGCGGCGAGCCGACGCTGATCAGCATGACGCGGCGCATCGTATTGCAGATCGCGGTGAATCTCGCGCTCGTCGCGGCGATTTTCCTCGTCGTGTCGTATAGCGCGCCGCATAGCGGCCGGCTGCTCGCGCACTGGCTCGACGAGGAGCCCTTGCAACGCGTCGTGCAGTGGAGTGTCGCGCTGCTGGTGTCGCTGCCGTTCCTCGTGGCCGTGTATCGCAAGACCAAGTCGCTCGCGCTGCTGCTCGCCGAAGTCAGCGTGCAGCAGACTACCGCAGGGCGCTTCACCAGCGCGTTGCGTCACGCGATCGCCGATCTCGTGCCGATTGTGTCGATGATCGGCGTGTTTCTGCTGGTGGCGGCGTTGTCTGGCAGCATCCTGCCGCCGACGGGCCTGCTCGTCGCGGTGCTCGTGTGCGCCGCGCTGCTGCTCACGCTCGTGTGGCGATGGTGCGTGAAGATTCACGCGTCGATGCAGATCGCGTTGCGGGAGACTTTCGACGAGCGGCCAGACCCTTGATTCAGAGGGTTTGTGTAAGGCCTCGCAACAATGTGAGTAATTGTTTGCGGGTTTGCCGGGCCTGCTGCACTGACGGATAATCAGGGCATATTCATTCGTTCGCGCGGAAGGCGCCCGTCCGACAGTCATGAGCGACAAACCCGAAAACGCCGGCACGACCGGCAGTCCACAGCCGAGCTCGCCCGCGCCGAGCGGCACGCCGGCGGCACCGGCCCCCTCGCTTCCTCCGTCGCATGAAGATGCCACCCAGTCGGCCGCCAAAGATACGAGTCCGGCCGCCGAGGAGGCGACCGCGCGGTCGTCGACCGACGATCCGATCAGCGCATCGTCAGTCACTCGCGAAGATCCGCGCACGGCGCGGCTGCGCGACGCGGTGGAGGCACGCAGCGCCGCCGCCGAATCGACCGCGCGCCAGGAAGCCGCGGTGCACGAGCGCGAAGCGCGGCGCGCCGGTAAGCATGCCGGCGGCGCGACCCCGGTGAAACCCGAGCCAGCCGTCAAACCGACGCCAGCCGCCGGCGCGCCCCAAGTGGGTGGCGGCCTCAGCGCCGCGGACGTCGCCACCGACGGCGAAATCGCCACCGAGGAAGCCGCCGCGCCCGCGGCGCGGGCGCCCGGCTCGCCGCCGCCCGGATTCGGCGCGGCACCCGATTTCAGCGCCACCAATCCGCCGCCGCCCAATGCGCTTCCGCCGTCGCCGCCGCGTTATCTGAAGCAGAGCGATTCGGCGTGGAGTGTGTTCGGCCGTATCATCGCGGCGCGCGCGCGGCAGCTGTTCGATCGCGCGGGACAGCGGATCACGCAGCGCACGCTGCGCATCGGCGTGTCGGCGCGCATCTTCCACCCGGAACCGGGCGCGAAGGGCTTGCGCGGCAAGACGCTGCAGTATCTGGAGGAGTCGATCGCGCACTGGGTGATGTCGCGCGACGTGCTGGTGTTCATGATCCCGACCGTCGGTCATCAGGGCATGCTGCACCCGAGCAACATCCGTCTGCGCGACTACGCGAAGCATCTCGACGGCCTGCTGCTGCAAGGCGGCGCCGACGTGTCGCCGCAGACCTATGCGGAAACTGCGACGAGCCACGAATGGCCCGGTGACCGCGTGCGCGACATGTACGAGCTCGAACTGCTGCACGAGTTCGTCGAATCGGGCAAGCCGGTGCTCGGCGTGTGCCGCGGTTGCCAACTGATCAACGTCGCGTTCGGCGGCACGCTGTACCAGGACATCGCGACCGATGTGCCTACCGCGAACGCCCACGTCAACGAGAACTACGATCAGCACCGGCACGGCGTGCATTTTCCCGATGGCTCGACGCTGCTGAACATGTTCCCCGGCCGCCGCGACGCGATCGTCAACTCGATCCACCATCAGGCGGTGAAGACGCTGGGCCGCGATCTGAATATCGAGGCGGTGTCGGCGTCGGACGGCATCATCGAGGCCGTGCGCTATCGGCGCGCGCCGTTCGTGATGGGCGTGCAGTGGCATCCGGAGTTTCATCGCGCGGGCGGGCCGGAGCTGCTCGATTGCACGCCGCTGCTCGATACGTTCCTGCGGGTCGCGCGGGAGACGCGGTTTTAAGCAGGGCGGGTTCGCGTTGGCCCGACGGGGCCATCCCATCCATCTGACGCACTGCCACGCTATATGGCAGGCGGCGATCATTGCGCGAATTGTTCCGGGATTTCGGTGACGCGTCTCTGCGATATGTGATTCATCCACTCGGTGCTGTCCGCCGGCCGATTGTTCGACACGGTGGAGCGCGGCAGGGTCGCGGCGTCGCGTGAAGACATCATCGCGAAGGTCGTCACATCAGCGTATTCGTCCTCGCCGAACCGGGTTCGAACGCGCGCTTCATGCGATGACTCATTCGCGGCACGGCGATTTACCGAAAGCGGATGCGTTTGCGCGTGAAGCGCACGACGCGCACGATGCGCAGGTGACGAGTGAATCGCATCACGCGGCGTGCGCACATGTCGCGTGGTGGTGCGCTCAGGCAATGCCGCTATGCGCGCGGGGGCGGCGGCCACGTCGACAGGTAATGGTGGAAGCAAAGGCGCCGCTGTGACGGCCTCGGCAATCACCGGCGCATCACGACGCGGCATCAAAGCTTGCGCCGACTTCAGCATGCCAGATGCGATGTGCTGCGGCGGCAGAGGCTGATCGACGATCCACCACACTAGCGCCGCGACACAGCCGATTACCCCGGCACTCGCCGCGACCGTACGTCGATTCCACACTGAGCGCCGCTGCGCGATTCGCGGCGAGCGGGCCTTGAGCGCAATACGCATTGGACCCTGAGGCACCTTCCGTTGCATAGCGGGACGCGCCACCGTCGCCGTATGCGCCGCTTCCGCGGCGTGCTGCGTGGCGTCCGCGACAGGCGCCTCGGCCGGACGTTTCACGCCGCTCAGCGCGCCGTCGATCGACACCCTCTGCCCATACGACAGCAACGGCTGATCCCTGATGCAGACGGTGCGCAGCAGCGCGGCATACAGCGAATCGAATCCGGCTCGCCAGCACTGAGTGTCCGGCAGCAACGCCCAATCGCGGCCGAACGGTTCGGACAGTTGATTGAGCGGACGGAGAGGGGGAAGGGCGAATGCGCCTTCGATCGAGGTGAGCGGCGTGCTGGTCATCGGTTTCTTCCGGTGCCTCGTGACAAGGACGACCGGTGAGGCAGTGACGGAATCTGTATGGGACCGATGAAGCCATCGGCGACAGAAAATCGTGCCTCGAAACTACCTTGTCCAACCTTCAGATGACTCCGAAAACGGGGACATCACAGGCTGCACGCACACTCGACTTCTATGTTCAGGGCTTCAACCGGTACACGTAGCGCAGCGCGGTGATATCGACGCCGCCCATATGGTCGGGCTCTGCGCCGACCAACTGCCAGCCGTGCCGCTCGTAAAAGCCGATCGCCGCCGTATTGCCTTCGAGCACGTACAGATATAGCTGGGCCTCGCCTTGCGCGCGGGTCCAGTCAACGGCTGCGTGCATCAGCGTTTTGCCGACGCCAATGCCCTGATAACCGGGCAGTGCATGCAGGTTGTCGAGCAGCACGCCCCATGCGGACTCGGGCTGTCGCTCGACACACACGAAGCCGATCGGCTCGCCGGCCAATTCGGCGATCAGCACGATGCGGCGCTCGCTGCCCGGCGCGCCGAGACGCGCTTCCCAATAGGCGGCGCGCTCGCGCGTGACTTCGCCATCGAGGAACGCGTCGGGCAACAGACCGCGATAGGTCGCCTGCCAGCTGGCGCTGTGGATCGACGCGATCAGCGCGGCGTCCTCGAGCGTGGCGGGGCGCAGGGAAAGAGCAGGGGTGGTTTGCATCGGAGTAGTCAACTGAATGGCCTCGCGCGGACAGTCTACCGCCGCCCGCCGGAGTCGCGCGTAAGCAAACTGTATGCGTTTCGCGTCGATCTTATCAGCAGTAACATTACGTGGCATCGGCCCCGCATCAAGCTCAGCGTTTACCCTCACCCCGGATGAACGCCGTGGGCAGCAGAATGCGGCGCCCCCGGGCGCGCTTCGCAAATCGATAACCGCGTGTCCGCCTGTGGGATCCGCTTGCCAATCGCAGTGGATCGTTCCAACTGCCCGCTCGTCACCGTCCACGTCGATCCGTGCGACTGGGCGGCGGGCCTCTCCGAGACCGTCATGTCTACCGCGACCCACGCCGCTTCCAAAACCGAAGAATCCAAGGTCAAGACAGTGTTCCGCGTCGTCAGCGGCAACTTTCTTGAGATGTACGACTTCATGGTCTACGGCTATTACGCTTCCGCGATCGCCAAGACCTACTTCCCGAGCGGCAGCGATTTCGCGTCGCTGATGCTGTCGCTGTCCGTGTTCGGCGCGGGCTTCCTGATGCGTCCACTCGGTGCGATCGTGCTCGGCGCCTACATCGACCATCACGGCCGTCGCAAAGGCCTGATCCTCACGCTGAGCCTGATGGCGCTCGGCACGCTGACGGTCGCGACGATACCGGGCTACGCGACCATCGGGCTCGTGGCGCCCGTGCTCGTGCTGTTCGGGCGACTGCTGCAAGGTTTCTCGGCTGGCGCCGAGCTCGGCGGCGTGTCGGTGTATCTGTCGGAGATCGCGACGAAGGGCAACAAGGGCTTTTATTGCTCGTGGCAGTCGGGCAGCCAGCAGGTCGCGGTGGTATTCGCCGCGCTGATCGGCGTGATGCTCAACAAGATTCTGCCCGCCGACCAGATGTTCGCGTGGGGCTGGCGCGTGCCGTTCCTGATCGGCTGTCTGATCGTGCCGTTCCTGTTCATCATCCGCCGCTCGCTGCAGGAGACCGAGGAGTTCGCGGCGCGCAAGCATCGTCCGGGCATGGGCGAGATCCTGAAGTCGATGGCCGCGAACTATTCCGTAGTGCTGGGCGGCATGGGCATGGTCGTCATGACGACCGTGTCGTTTTACATGATCACGGCTTACACGCCGACCTTTGGCAAGGAGGTGCTGAAGCTGACGGCCATCGACGCGCTGGTCGTCACCGTCTGCGTCGGTATCTCGAATCTGATCTGGCTGCCGGTGTCCGGCGCGTTGTCGGATCGCATCGGCCGCCGTCCGGTGCTGCTTGCGTTCACGATCCTGACGATCCTCACCGCGTATCCGGCGCTGCAATGGCTCGTCGCCGAACCGTCGTTCGCGCGTCTGTTGGTCGTGCAGCTGTGGCTGTCGTTCCTGTACGGCTGCTACAACGGCGCGATGGTCGTCGCGCTGACCGAAGTGATGCCGGTCGAAGTGCGGACCGCCGGCTTCTCGCTCGCGTACAGTCTCGCGACGACGATCGGCGGCTTCACGCCGGCCATCGCCACGCTGCTGATCCACGTGACCAACAACAAGGCGGCGCCGGGCCTGGTTCTAGGCGTGGCGGCGATCTGCGGTCTGCTCGCGACGCTGTTCCTGTATCGCACGCCGGAGTCGCGGAATCAGTATCGGGCGGCCTGACGGGTTCGCTTCGTGTTCTGAGAACAGAAAACCCCGCGAAAGCGGGGTTTTCTGTTTTTGCTGGCGGCGCGTGGTCCGTCGCTAGCCGTGCCGCAATTCCTTGGCGACCGCCTCGACGACTTGATCCCACGCGCCCGGCCGCGGCTGACGCACCAGCGTCGCGCCCGGATACCACGGGCTGCGCGTGTCGCCGTCGAACCAGCGCCAGTCGGCGGCGAACGGCAGCATCAGCCACAGCGGCTTGCGCAGCGCGCCGGCGAGGTGCGCGATCGACGTGTCGATCGACACCACCGCGTCGAGCCGCTCGACGATCGCCGCGGTATCCGCAAAGTCGCCGATGCGTTGGTCGAAGCGATGGATCGCGGCCGCGCGCGGATGCGCATCGAGCGCGGCGCGTTCGTCGTCGGACAGATCGGGCTGCAGCACGATCCAGTCGATGCCGTGGAGCGCGAACAGCGGCTCCAGCGCGGCGAGCGGCATCGTGCGGGTTTCGTTGCGCTGGATGCGCCCAGACCAGGCGAGCCCGATCTTGCGCTTCGCCTGACCGCCGAGCGAGCCGCGCCATTTGCGGCGATAGGCCGGCGGCACGCTCAGATAGGGCGTGCGTGCTTCGATCGTGTCGTAGCGCGTGCCGAGCGCGAGCGGCAGGCTCAGCAGCGGAATTTGCAGATCGGCGGCGGGACGCGGCTGGCCCTGCGCGATCAGCGAGACGCGCCATGCCTGCGCGACGGGCGCGAGCAGCGGCACCAGCTGCGGCTGCACTTCGAGCACGACGCGCGCGGCGCGTTGTGTGGCGAGCGGCACGAAGCGCACGAACTGCAGCGTGTCGCCGAAACCCTGTTCGGCATGGATCAGCAGCGTGTACTCGTCGATCGGCTCGCCGTGCCAGCGCGGCAGCGTCTGGATCGCCGGTTGCGCGACGGTTTGCAGCCGCCATTCGTATTCGGGCAGACCGCGCTCGAAGTCGCGCATCGCGAGCCACGCGAGCGCACGGTTCATATGCGCGGACGGGAGGTCGGGGCGCAGCCGCAACGCCTGATCGAGCGCGCGCACCGCGGCAGCGTGCGCGCCGAGCGCCTGGTGCGCGGTGCCGAGCGCGAGCCACGCGAGCGCGAATTGCGGATCGAGCCCGACCGCGCGCTCCAGATACGGCAACGCCTGTTCGGCCCGGCCGAGCGCCGCGAGTGCGTTGCCCATGCCGTAGATCGCGGGCGGCAGGTTCGGCTGCAGCCGCAGCGCCGCTTCGAATGACGCGACTGCCTGCGCATGTCGGCCGGTCGCATCGAACGTGTTCGCGAGGTTGAAGTGCGCGGCGACGAAGCGCGGCTCGGCGGCCAGCGCGGCCTCGAAGCAGGGCACCGCCTCGTCCGGCCGATCGAGCGCGTTCAGCGACATGCCCATGTTGTTCAGCGCGCCCGCGTGACCGGGGCGCAGTTCGAGCGCGCGCCGGAACGACGCGATCGCGTCCGCGTGACGCCCGAGCGCGTGCAGCGCATTGCCGAGATTGTTGTGCGACGACGCGTCGTCCGGCTGCAGGCGCAGCGAGCGTTCGAACGCATCGGCGGCGTCTTCGTGACGGCCCAGCGACGCGTAGGCGTTGCCGAGGTTGTAGTGCGCCATCGGGAACGTCGGTGCGAGCGTCAGCGCGTTGCGGAACTGCTCGATCGCGGCGTCGATCTGGCCGAGCGCCTTCAGCGCATTGCCGAGGTTCAGCTGCAGCGCCGCGTCTTCGGGGCGCAGGTCGACCGCGCGCCTCACGAGCGCCGCGGCTTCGGCGTGCTGGCCCTGCTGGTGGCGCAGCACGCCGAGCAGATGCAGCGCATCGACATGGCTGGGGTCGTGGTCGAGCGTGGCGCGGTAGCCGCGTTCGGCGTCGTCGAGGCGGCCGTCACGATGCGCCGCGAACGCGCGGTCAAATACAGGTTGCATGACGGGGAGGGCATTCGGATCAATCAGACTGGGCCGCATTTTCCCATACTTGCGCAAGGGGCCCCGATTTGCGCGGCTCGCGGGCGCCTCTGGAGCGACGGGGCGTCCCCTCCGCGATTGATGCAGCGCACCGCTGTGCGCGAGAGCGGCGGCGTACACTAGAACGCAATGTTGCCTCCGGAGTTCCGCATGGACGCTGCCGCCTACGACGCGTCGCCGGTGCTGATCGTCGGGGCCGGTCCCACCGGACTTGCCGCAGCGATGAGTCTCGCGCGTGCTCACATCCCCGTGCGTCTGATCGACAAGGCGCCGCAGCCGAACCCTTATTCGCGCGCGATCGGCATTCAGGCACGCACGCTCGAGCTGCTCGAGCAGCATCGGCTGATCGAGCCGTTTCTCGAACTCGGCCATCGCGCGCGCGTCGCGAATCTGTTTTCGAACGGCATGCGGCTTGCGCAGCTCGATTTTGACGCGCTGCACACGCGCTATCCCTATCTGCTGTTTCTCGACCAGTCGGTGACCGAGCGGCTTCTGACCGAGCATCTTGCGACGCTCGGCGTGAAGGTCGAGCGCGGCGTCGAACTGATGGCGTTCATGCAGGGCTCAGCGAGCATTCAGGCGACCTTGCGCCGCGCGGACGGCCGGACGGAAGGCATGCGCCCGTCATATATGATCGCGGCCGACGGCGCGCATAGTTCGATTCGCCATCGCCTCGGGCTGAATTTCGAGGGCAAGACCTTCGAGCAGACCTTCCTGCTCGCCGACCTGCACGCGGAAACCGACTGGCCCGACGACGAATTCCATATCTTCGCGTCGGGCGACGGTCTCGTCGCGCTGTTCCCGATGGGCCACGGCCGTCATCGACTGATCGCCGATCACGCGGTCGAGCCGTCCGGCAGCGCCGCGCCGCCGGCCACACCCGCAGCGCCGTCGCTAGAACAATGCAAGGCGCTGATCGCGCGGCGCGTGCGCGAGCGCGTCGACGTGTCGGATCTCGCGTGGTCGGCGTATTTCCACGTGAACAGCCGGATGGTCGATCGGCTACGCGTAGGCCGCATCTTCCTCGCCGGCGATGCCGCGCACGTGCACAGCCCCGCGGCCGCGCAAGGCATGAACACCGGCATCCAGGAAGCGCTCAATCTCGGCTGGAAGCTCGCGCGCGTGGTCGGCGGCGCGGCGCCGGATCGCCTGCTCGACACGTACCACGCGGAACGGCATCCGATCGAGCGCGAGGTGCTGCGCCAGACCGGGTTCATCACGCAGATGGCCGAGGCCGATCACGGTCCGCTGAAGCTGCTGCGCGAGCGCGTGATGCCGGTACTGGCCGCGCTCGGCCCGCTGCGCGATGCCGCGCGCGCGACGATCAGCGAGCTGTCGATCCAGTACCGGCGCAGTCCGCTCACGCTCGAACGCGTGCTCGACGGCGGCCCGCGCGCGGGCGAGCGCGCGCCGGATGCGCTGGTGCATGTCGTCGACGGTCCGCTCGGGCGCGCGCCGGGCGTCGGCTGCATTTTCGATCTGCACGATCCGGCGTTCTTCTCGCTGTTTCTGCTGGTGCCGCCGCTGCCCGTCGACGGCACGCCGCTCGATCCGGCTGCGAAGCATGCGGCGCCGCCGGACCCGGAGCTGGAAAAGCTCGCCGCCGAGGTCGAGCGGCTGCTGCCGAACGCGGTGCGGATCTGGCGCGTCACCGATACGACCGGCGACCGCGGCCCGGCGCTGTCCGAATCGTATGGGCGCACGCGGCCGTCGTTTTATCTGGTGCGGCCCGACGGCTATATCAGCGCGCGCGGACGCACCGGCTCGGACCTGCACGGTCTCGTACGGCACTGCGAGGCGTGGTTTGCGGTGGGGGGAGAGATCCACGAGCAGGCGACGCTGTGATCAGGGTCGCCTGTTGCGCGGCGCGGGCGCGGCAGCGGATCGCGCCGCCGCGCCACGGTGGGGTGGTTGAGGAAATGGCCTGAGCCTAAGCCGCCGACGCCTGGGCCGGCGTCAACTTCTCGCGATACCTGACGATCGCCTCGCGCGTGAAGTTCGTTAGCGCGATGTCATAGGTGTCCGGCGCTTCGTCGAGCGTTGCGAGCAGCGCGCGCCGCATGCGCGGCTCCCAGAAGCGGCGGATGTGTTCGGCGACGCCGCTCAGCGCTTCCTCATGGTCGGGCATCGACTCGAAGAAGTCGCCGATCCGGTTCGCCATGTCGATCAGATTCCGATTGTCCATCGCTCGCCTCACTTGCCCGCGGTAACGGCCGCGGCCGAATCGGCCTGCTCGCGCCGCTTGAGCAGTTCGAGCTGTTCGCTACTGAAGCGCGAATAGTCCTTCTGCCATTGCGACGGCTGCTCGACCGGCATCACCTGCACCGCGGTCACTTTGTATTCGGGGCAGTTGGTCGCCCAGTCGGAGCTGTCGGTCGTGATCACGTTCGCGCCCGATTCGGGGAAGTGGAACGTCGTATAGACGACGCCCGGCTGCATCCGCTCCGTCACCTTCGCGCGCAACACGGTCTGCCCCGCGCGCGATTCGATGCCGACCCAGTCGCCGGTCTTGATCCCGCGTTCCTCCGCATCGTCCGGATGCAGTTCGAGCCGGTCTTCGTCATGCCAGAGCGAGTTGTCGGTGCGGCGCGTCTGCGCGCCGACGTTGTACTGCGTCAGGATGCGCCCGGTCGTCAGCAGCAGCGGATACTTGCGCGTGACCTTCTCCGGCGATGCGATGAACTTCGTGATCACGAACCTGCCCTTGCCGCGCACGAAGGTACCGACGTGCATCGTCGGCGTGCCGTCGGGCGCGTCCTCGTTGCACGGCCACTGGATGCTGCCCATTTCGTCGATCTTCTGGAACGACACGCCGTGGAAGGTCGGCGTGAGCCGTGCGATTTCGTCCATGATCTCGGACGGATGCGTGTAGTCCATCTCGTAGCCGAGCGCGCGCGACAGCAGCTGCGTGACTTCCCAGTCCGCGTAACCGCCGAGCGGCGGCATCACCTTGCGCACGCGCGAGATGCGGCGCTCGGCGTTGGTGAACGTGCCGTCCTTTTCGAGGAACGACGAGCCCGGCAGCAGCACGTGGGCGTACTTGGCGGTCTCGTTCAGGAAGATGTCCTGCACCACGATGCATTCCATCGACGACAGCGCCGCCGCCACATGATGCGTGTTCGGGTCCGACTGCACGATGTCCTCGCCCTGGCAGTACAGGCCCTTGAAGGTGCCGTGCAGCGCGGCGTCGAACATGTTCGGAATGCGCAGGCCCGGTTCCGGTTGCAGCGTGACGTTCCAGGCGTTTTCGAACTGCGTGCGCACGAGCGGATCGCCGATGTGCCGATAGCCGGGCAGCTCGTGCGGGAACGAGCCCATGTCGCAAGAGCCCTGCACGTTGTTCTGGCCGCGCAGCGGATTCACGCCGACACCTTCGCGGCCGATGTTGCCGGTCGCCATCGCGAGGTTCGCGATGCCGATCACCATCGTCGAGCCTTGCGCGTGTTCGGTGACGCCCAGGCCGTAGTAGATCGCGGCGTTGCCGCCGGTCGCGTAAATGCGGGCGGCTTCGCGTACTTGTTGTGCGGGCACGCCGGTTGCCGCTTCGGTCGCTTCGGGCGAGTTCTCAGGCAGCGCGACGAAATCGCGCCACTGCTCGAACGCGCGCGTTTCGCAGCGCTCGGCGATGAACGCTTCGTCGAGCAGGCCTTCGGTGACGATCACATGCGCGAGCGCGTTGACGATCGCGACGTTGGTGCCGGGCCGCAATTGCAGATGGTGCGACGCCTTCACGTGCGGCGTATCGACGATATCGATGCGGCGCGGATCGACGACGATCAGCTTTGCGCCCTCGCGCACGCGGCGCTTCAGCCGCGAGCCGAACACCGGGTGGCCGTCGGTCGGATTTGCGCCGATCACCATGATGACGTCGGCCTTATCGACCGATGCGAACGTCTGCGTGCCGGCCGATTCGCCGATCGTCGTCTTCAGGCCGTAGCCGGTCGGCGAATGGCAGACGCGCGCGCAGGTGTCGACGTTGTTGTTGCCGAATGCGGCGCGCACGAGCTTCTGCACGAGGTACGTTTCTTCGTTCGTGCAGCGCGACGACGTGATGCCGCCGATCGAATCGCGCCCATGCTTCGCCTGGATACGGCGGAACTCCGATGCCGCGTACGAGATCGCTTCGTCCCAGCTGACTTCGCGCCACGGGTCGGTGATCTTCGCGCGGATCATCGGCTTGGTGATGCGGTCCTTGTGCGTCGCGTAGCCCCACGCGAAGCGGCCCTTCACGCACGCATGGCCTTCGTTGGCCTGGCCGTTCTTGTGCGGCACCATCCGCACGACCTGGTTGCCTTTCATCTCGGCCTTGAACGAGCAGCCGACGCCGCAATACGCGCAGGTGGTGACGACCGAGTGCTCAGGCTGGCCGAGCATCACGACGGTCTTTTCCTGAAGGGTCGCGGTCGGGCACGCGGCCACGCACGCGCCGCACGACACGCACTCCGATTCCATGAACGGCTGGTTCTCGCTCGCCGCGACGCGCGATTCGAAGCCGCGTCCGGTGATCGTCAGCGCGAACGTGCCCTGGGTTTCCTCGCACGCGCGCACGCAGCGATTGCAGACGATGCACTTCGACGGGTCGTACGTGAAGTACGGATTCGATTCGTCCTTCTTGTCCTTCAGGTGATTCTCGCCGTCGAAGCCGTAGCGCACTTCGCGCAGGCCGGTCACGCCCGCCATGTCCTGCAGTTCGCAGTCGCCGTTGGCGGGGCAGGTCAGGCAATCGAGCGGATGGTCGGAGATGTACAGTTCCATCACGTTGCGACGCAGCGTCTGCAGACGGTCGGTCTGCGTGCGCACCTTCATGCCGGCTTCGACCGGCGTCGTGCACGAGGCCGGATAGCCGCGCCGTCCTTCGATTTCGACCAGACACAGACGGCATGAGCCGAACGGCTCGAGCGAATCGGTCGCGCACAGCTTCGGCACGTTGACGCCGGCTTCGGCCGCCGCGCGCATCACCGACGTGCCGGCGGGTACGGTCACCGCCTGGCCGTCGATTTCGAGCGTCACGTCGACGTCCGAGTGACGGGCGGGGGTGCCGTAGTCGGTGTCGTCGGCGAATGGGTTGGCGGCGCGTGCCATGGCTTGCGACTTGCACGCGCAGTTGCCTGAGCCGCAGCCGCCCCCCTCGGGGAGTTCCTTCAGGGAGCGGGAGTTGAACTGATCGGACATAGTGAACTCCTGGTGTCAGGCCGCGGCCGCTTTGGTGGCGTGGTCGGCAGTGGGATCGGCGGCGAGACCGAAGTCTTCTGGGAAATGATCGAGCGCGGACAGCACCGGGAACGGCGTCATGCCGCCCATCGCGCACAGCGAACCGGACACCATCGTATCGCACAGATCGCGCAGCAATTGCACCTGACGCGTCGACGTATCGCCGTTACGGATCCGCGCGATCACCTCGACGCCGCGCGTCGAGCCGATGCGGCACGGTGTGCATTTGCCGCACGATTCGAGCGCGCAGAAGTGCATCGCGTATTGCGCGAGCTCGGCAAGGTTCGACGTGTCGTCATGCACGACGAGACCGCCGTGGCCGATCACCGCGCCGACTGCCGCGTACGCTTCGTAGTCCATCGGGATGTCCCACTGGCTTTCCGGCAAATAGGTGCCGAGCGGACCGCCGACCTGCACCGCGCGCGCCGGCCGGCCACTCGCGGTGCCGCCGCCGAAGTCGTCGAGCAGTTGGCGCAATGTCACGCCGAACGCGAGTTCGACGAGGCCGCCTCGCTTGATGTTGCCGGCCAGTTGGAACGGCAGTGTGCCGCGCGAGCGGCCCATGCCGAAGTCCTTATAGAACGCCGCGCCGCGCGCGAAGATGATCGGCACCGTGGCGAGCGTGATCACGTTGTTGATCACGGTGGGCTGGCCGTAGAGACCCACGAGGGCGGGCACCGGTGGCTTCGCGCGGACGATGCCGCGCTTGCCTTCGAGCGATTCCAGCATCGCGGTTTCTTCGCCGCACACATACGAGCCCGCGCCTTTCGCAACGAACAGCTCGAAGCGCTGCCCGCTCGAAAGCACGCTGTCGCCGAGCCAGCCGGCTGTGCGCGCGCGGGCGATGGCCGCTTCGAGCGTCGCGATCGAGTGCGGGTATTCGCTGCGCACGTAGATATAGCCGACGGTCGCGCCAGTCACGACACCCGCGATGATCATGCCTTCGATCAGCCCGTACGGATCGCTTTCCATCACCAGACGATCGGAGAAGGTGCCCGAGTCACCTTCGTCGGCATTGCAGACCACGTACTTCTGCGCAGCCTTTGCGCCGCGCACCGTGCGCCACTTGATGCCTGCGGGGAAGGCCGCGCCGCCGCGGCCGCGCAGGCCGGATTGGATCAACTCTTCGCAGGCGGCATCGCCGTCGGTTTGCAGCGCGTTGCGTAGGCCTTCGAGGCCGCCGTGCGCGATGTAGTCGTCGATGGACAGCGGGTCGGTGATGCCGATCCGCGCGAAGGTCAGCCGCTGCTGCTTCTTCAGATACGGAATCTCGTCGACCACGCCGACGCGTCGCGCATGCTCGCCGCCATCGACGAAGCCCGCGTCGAACAACGCAGCGACGTCTTCCACGTCGACATTCGCATAGCCGATGCGGCCTTCGGGCGTCGCGACTTCGACCAGCGGTTCGAGCCACAGCAACCCGCGTGAACCGTTGCGGATCAGTTCGATCGCGATGCCGCGGCGCGCGGCTTCGCTGGCGATGGCTTCGGCCAGCGCATCGGCGCCGAGCGCGAGCGCCGACGAATCTCGCGGAACATAGATGCGCGTCATGCCGGCACCTCCACGCGTTTGCTGGCTGCGGCGAGCAGCGCGTCGAATTTCTGTGGCGTAACGCGTGCGTGCAGCGTGCCGTTGAGCATCATCGCCGGCGACAGCGCGCATTGGCCGAGGCAGTACACCGATTCGAGCTCTACCGTTGCGCCGTCATGGTGACCCGCGTCGAAGCGGCAACCCGTGTGCGCCTCGATGTGCTGGGCGAGCGCCTCGGTGCCCATGCTGCGGCATGCTTCGGCGCGGCACAGCTGTACCGTGACGGGCGCGGCCGGCGTGGTGCGAAAGTGATGGTAGTAGGTGATGACGCCGTGCACTTCCGCGCGCGACAGGTTCAACGCGCGGGCGAGCGGTCCGACTGCGGCGGGTGGCACAAAGCCGAGTTCGTCCTGGATCGCGTGCAGGATCGTCATCAGTGTGCGGCCCGGTTGCGCGTGTCGTTGCACGAGCTGATCCGGCGCCGTGGCGAGAGAATCGTCCAAAGTGGGGGCTCCTCCAAAGCGATATATGCACTTGTTATTCATAATACGTGCACGTATGCTTCGCTTATTCGATGTGGTATAGCCGAAAGATAGGCGGGCCAACCGGCGCGCGCAATAGGAAACAGTCAAACATATATGGTCAGGATCGAATGTCAGGTCGAGCTGGTCGTGAAGGGTGCGGACGGCCGCGAGGCCAGCCTGTCCGACGTGGTGCCGTTACTCGCGCTTGTCGATGAATCTGGCAGCATTGCCCAGGCCGCGGCGCTTAAGGGTTTGTCCTACCGGCACGCGTGGGGTTTGCTGCGCAGCATCGAGGAGCGGCTTGGCGGTCCGCTGATCGCAAAAGAGCGTGGGCGCGGCTCGGTTTTGTCCGACCTCGGACACGCGGTGCTGCGTGGACAACGGCTCTGCGGTGAGCGGCTCGACGGCAATCTGCAGGCGCTCGCGAGCGAAGTGGCGAGCGATCTGAACCGCTGGCTCGCGCCCCCCACCGATAACGTGCGCATCCACGCGTCGCACGGTTATGCGGTGGCCGCGCTCGTGACGGCACTGGTCGCCAACGATCTGCCGGTCGAGATCAAGTACCGCGACGGCGCCGACGCGGTCAGCGCGCTCGCGCGCGGCGAGTGCGATCTGGCGGGCTTTCACCTGCCGCTCGGCGAGTTTCGCGCGGTGTGCGCCGATACCTACCGGCGCTGGCTCGATCCGCAACGCCACGTGCTCGTGCATCTGACCCGGCGCAAGCAAGGACTCTTCATCGGCAAGGGCAATCCCAAGGGAATCGGCGGGCTCGGCGATCTGGCGCGCGACGACATCCGTTTCGTCAACCGCCAACCGGGCTCGGGTACGCGGATGCTGCTCGATCTTTCGTTGCGACAGATCGGGGTGGACCCGGACCGCGTGAACGGCTATGCGTCGACCGAGCTGACGCACTCCGCGATCGCGGCGTTCGTCGCGAGCGGCATGGCCGACATAGGCTTCGGCGTGCAGCCCGCCGCGCATCATTTCGGGCTCGACTTCATTCCGATCGTCGACGAGGACTATTACTTCGCATGCGACCGCGCGCACCTGTCACGCGCACCGCTCGCGACGGTGATCAATCTGTTGCGCGGCAGCGCGTTTCACCATCGTGTCGAGCAGCTCGCCGGCTACGATCCGTGCGACTGCGGCAGGCTCGTCGATCTGGACGAGGGACTCGGCGGCGCGCTAGCTTAATGGTGGGCGTAAGAGCCCGTAATCAGAAACGCGATGGCGCTCGGCGCCCGCTGCTGCGCGGCAAGCCGGTTTCGGCTACTCTCTTGGCTTCGTATCCGCTCTAACCCCGCGGCAAGCCGCGCCGAACCAACATGAAAGCTCTTTTCCACGCATGTGCCGCCGCTGTCGCGGCTGGTGTGCTCTGTGCCACCGTCTCCGTCGCTTACGCGCAAAACTCGCCTGGCGTGCCGGGCGGCATCCTGAACGATGAATTCCGCCTCAACGAGCATCCGCAGATGCCGTTCGCCGCGTCCGCGCCGTCGGACAAGTATCAGCACGGCAAACGATCGGCAGCGCGCAAGCGCGGTGACATGGGCGATCCAAATGGCTGCAATCTGCAGTGCCCGAAGGACGAATGAGGATCGGCTCGGGCTTCGCTCGAGCTTCGAGGTTTGACACAGCGCCGGCCCTTGGGCCGGCGTTGTGCTTTGTGGCGGATGCGATGGTCGCGCAGTTGCCGGGCGGACCGCATTGTTATGGCCTGGCGATGTGCCAGATGTCCTTGAAACCGTCCCCCTTTACATCGCCTGCCTGCTTGTCAGCCGAGTAGTGATACAGCGGATGGCCCTTGTACGCCCATTGCTGCTTGCCGTCCGCGCTCGGGATTAGTGACCAGTCGCCCGACGGCTTGTCGGTCGGCGTCGCGGTGGCCGCCGGCCAGTTGCTCATGCAGCCGCCGGTGCAGGCGCTGACGCCATGGGTGGTGTCCTTGTCGAACGTGTAGAGCGTCATGCCGTCGGCAGTGACGAAGCGGCCGTCGGACAGTTTTGGCGGGTCGGCGAGGGCGCTGGCGTGCAGCACGGCGAGTCCGAGCGGGGCAAGCAATGCGATGGTCTTGCACATGACGCGGGCTCCTGTTCTGGCGACGCGGTTGACGGGCGACGACGCGCCTCGCGCTACGAGTATAGGCAGCGGCTGTGGATCTGCCGGGTCCTGTTGTGGGTCGCGCACGGTGCCTAAAATAAAAAACCCCGGCAGCGTCAAGCTACCGGGGTTTTTCGGGGCCGTTCGTTGCGAACGTGCCCTTGTGTTTGGTGGAGGCGGCGGGAATCGAACCCGCGTCCAGAAGTCCTCTACGACCAGTTCTACATGTTTAGTTCTGTCTTTTGATTTAACCGCAGCGACGCGGACGAACACGCTGCGCTACGGCGATTCACTAGATTTTCGACCCGAACGTCGTGACGCCGCCAAGGCTTAACTGACGTATATGACCTCTGTCGGTATTGCTACCGGTCTTGCGACACTAGCCCGTCAGTGAACTAGGCAGAGGACGGCGGCCCTTAGGCTGCCAGTGCGAACGTATCGTCGTTTGCAGTTACGTTTTTCCCATTGATTAACGAGGTGACGGGTCCTCGACATGCCCTAGCCGCTTCGCAACCCCTGTCGAAACCAGGTCGCCCCCGCGGTTCGTTGCTCACATATATGAGCCAAACGGGATTTTACAATAGATCGACGGCACGCGTGGCACGCATTGGGTGGCAGGACTTTCTCAGCCAATGTCGCGCAGCAGCGTCTGCAACTCGGCCGTCGACTCCACCACGTGTTGCGCATGCCACCGTGTCGGCGGAATGTCATTGCCGCAATAGCCGTAAGCCGCGGCGACGGTCTTCATGCCGGCGGCAAAACCGGCCTGCACGTCGCGCAGATCGTCGCCGATATAGACGACGCGCTCCGGCGCGATGTCCAGCTCACGCGCCGCGTGCAGCAGCGGCGCGGGGTGCGGTTTCGAATGCGGAGTCGTGTCGCCGCTCACCACGCAGCCGGCGCGCTCCTCGAGCCCGAGTTGCGCGACGAGGGGCTCGGTGAGCCGCGCGACCTTGTTCGTGACGATGCCCCAGCGCACGCCGCGCGCGTCGAGTTCATCGAGCACTTCCGCGATGCCCGGAAAGAGCGTCGTCTCGATGCACAGGTCCGCTTCGTAGTTCGCGAGAAACTCCTCGCGCATCGATGCGAATTCGTGATGATCGGGCCCGATGCCAAACGCGCCGCAGATCAGTCCGCGCGCCCCGGCCGAAGCGAGCGGGCGCAGCTTCTCGAGCGGCACCATCTCGAGTCCCCGGTCGTGGCGCATCTTGTTGACGGCGGCCGCGAGGTCGGGCGCCGTGTCGGCAAGCGTGCCGTCGAGGTCGAAAAGCACGGCGAGGCAAAAGCCGAGCGTGTCGTCGTTGTCTTCGCGTTGCGGCAGGGGAGTCGGGTCGCTCATTGTTCGTTTCGGATACGGCGGATCGGGGCGGTTCTGGCAGGTCAGGCGTCGCGGCGACAGGCGAGCATATAGTTGACGCTCGTGTCGGACGACAGCGCGAAGTGCTTGCTGAGCGGGTTGTACACGATGCCCTTGATGTCGGCCGTACGCAGATCGGCGGCGCGCACGAAGCCGGCGAGTTCCGACGGGCGGATGAAGCGCGCGTAGTCGTGCGTGCCCTTCGGCAGCATGCGCGCGATGTATTCGGCGCCGATCACCGCGAACAGGTACGACTTCACGTTGCGGTTCAGTGTGGAGAAAAACACCCAGCCGCCCGGCTTCACGAGATTCTTGCAGGCCTCGACGATCGCGGCCGGCTTGGGGACGTGCTCGAGCATTTCCATGCAGGTGACCACGTCATAGGTGCCCGGTTCGCGCGCGGCCAGTGCCTCGGCGGCGATTTCTTCGTAATCGACGGTTACACCGCTTTCAAGACTGTGAAGATCGGCGACGCCGAGTGCCTGAGTCGACAGGTCGATGCCCTTCACATGCGCGCCCAAGCCTGCCATCGATTCCGACAGGATGCCGCCGCCGCAACCGATATCGAGCACCTTTTTGCCGGCGAGATGCGCGTGCGCGTCGATCCAGCGCAGGCGAATCGGATTCAGTTCGTGCAGTGGTTTGAATTCGGCGTTCGGGTCCCACCAACGATGCGCGAGGTCGCTGAATTTCTGTAGTTCGTGGGGATCGGCGTTGGTCATGGCGAAGGCTGCCTCGATGAAAGCGGTGAGCGGACGCTCGAGGATAAACTCTGAGTATATAGGGCAAGAGAAAGAGCGGCAAAAGCGCACCAGCGAGCGGCTGCCAATTCGAGCTTCGAGCCGCTCGTAGCGGAGCGGGGTGTTCCTCCGTCGCGCATCAGACCACGTCGCGGCACCCGCACATAAAAAAAGCCCCGCCGAAGCGGGGCTTTCGATACTGCGGTAATTTCCAGCTTACTGCTTCGGCGTACCGACAACTTCGACTTCCACGCGGCGGTCCGGTGCGAGGCAGGCGATGAGTTGCTTGCGGTTCTTCTGGTTGCAACCGGTGGTAACCGGGTTGCGGCGGCCCTTGCCTTCCGTGTAGATACGGTTGGCTTCGACGCCCTTGCTGACCAGGAAGGCCTTCACAGCTTGAGCACGACGCAGCGACAGACGGTCGTTGTAAGCGTCCGAACCGATGCGGTCGGTGTGGCCCGTAGCGACGACGACTTCGAGGTTGATGCCCTGGATCTTCGATGCCAGTTCGCTCAGACGTTCCTTGCCAGCCGGCTTCAGGATTGCCTTGTCGAAGTCGAACAGCGCATCAGCTTGATACGTAATCTTTTCGCTGGAGATAGCCGGGGCCGGAGCGACCGGTGCCGGCGGGGTCGGAGCCTGAGCAACCAGAGCGCCGTCGCACTTGGCGTTAGCCGTTGCGGGCGTCCAGAATGCATCGCGCCAGCAAAGCTCGTTCGTGCCGTTCATCCACACGTATTCGCCAGTACCATTCACCCAGTTGTCGTTGGTAGCTTGTCGCGACGCCGGCACCGACTGCGCCATGGCGGATGCAGCCATAACTGCGGTAGCTGCAATGAACGCGAGCTTTGAAAGTTTATTCATATTTCTCCTCTCGAAATTGAGATTACCGCAGGTTTACTGCGAGCCTGTTGACGGATGACCAGTCATACATTGCTCGAAGTATAACATTGGTGCGGAACAAAAACCGGCTGTGTAGACTTCGAGCAGTGTCTGACTCTTTGTGCGTTGGCATTTTGCCATATCGTTCCCTTCCGACGAAAAAAAAATCTGCCCCCATTCAAATCCCCCTCCAATTGTGGTGCATGAGCAACAAATGTTTTCGTCTGAGCGGTCCGCGGGCTGGCTAAGCGGCGAATTGGCCCCACGCAGGAATCGAGCCTGGTGAGCTCGAAATTGTGCGATCGGCGAGGTGTTGGCGGGTGCCCCTCTAATATGTATACGTACCTGCGTCGGGCGCGGATGCGTGGCATGTTAGAATCGCGTGATGCGTTGCGCCTGCAATGCTTACGCGAAGTTGCGGCGAACCCCCGCTTTCGCACGTAAAAGATACGGATAATGGATCAATTCGCCAAAGAGACTCTGCCAATCTCCCTTGAGGAGGAAATGCGCCGTTCGTATCTCGATTACGCGATGAGCGTAATCGTAGGGCGAGCGCTTCCCGATGTCCGCGATGGGCTGAAGCCGGTGCACCGGCGCGTGCTGTACGCGATGCACGAGCTGAACAACGACTGGAACCGCGCCTACAAGAAGTCGGCGCGTATCGTCGGCGACGTCATCGGTAAATACCATCCGCACGGCGACACTGCCGTCTACGACACGATCGTACGGATGGCGCAAGACTTCTCGCTGCGCTACATGCTCGTCGACGGCCAGGGGAACTTCGGTTCGGTCGACGGCGACAACGCCGCGGCGATGCGTTACACCGAAATCCGCATGGCGAAGATCGGCCACGAGCTGCTGGCCGACATCGACAAGGAAACGGTCGACTTCGTGCCGAACTACGACGGCAGCGAAAACGAGCCGGCCATCCTGCCTGCGCGCATCCCTAATCTGCTGATCAATGGCTCGTCCGGCATCGCGGTCGGCATGGCGACCAACATCCCGCCGC
Organism: Burkholderia sp. JPY481; assembly: GCF_038900515.1. Lineage (NCBI taxonomy): Bacteria > Pseudomonadati > Pseudomonadota > Betaproteobacteria > Burkholderiales > Burkholderiaceae > Burkholderia > Burkholderia sp. JPY481. The sequence continues at coordinate 1,089,050 of NZ_JAYMRT010000001.1, read as the reverse complement.
ACAACCTCAACGAAGTCGTCGACGCGTGTCAGCATCTGCTGAAAAACCCGGAAGCGACGATCGACGAGCTGATCGAGATCATCCCCGCACCCGACTTCCCGACCGCCGGCATCATCTACGGCGTGGCCGGCGTGCGCGACGGCTATCGCACCGGTCGCGGCCGCGTCGTGATGCGCGCGCTGACGCACTTCGAGGAAATCGACCGCGGGCAGCGCATGGCGATCATCGTCGACGAATTGCCGTATCAGGTGAACAAGCGCTCGCTGCTCGAGCGTATCGCCGAACTCGTCAACGAGAAGAAGCTCGAAGGCATCTCCGACATCCGCGACGAATCCGACAAGAGCGGCATGCGTGTCGTGATCGAGCTCAAGCGCGGCGAGGTGCCCGAGGTCGTGCTGAACAATCTGTACAAGGCGACCCAGCTTCAGGACACGTTCGGCATGAACATGGTCGCGCTCGTCGACGGTCAGCCGAAGCTCCTGAACCTGAAGGAAATGCTGACGTGCTTCCTGTCGCATCGCCGGGAAGTGCTGACGCGGCGCACCGTCTACGAGCTGCGCAAGGCGCGCGAACGTGGCCATGTGCTCGAAGGTCTGGCGGTTGCGCTCGCGAACATCGACGAATTCATCGCGCTCATCAAGGCCGCGCCGACGCCGCCTATCGCCAAGCAGGAACTGATGTCGCGCTCGTGGGATTCGTCGCTCGTGCGCGAAATGCTGTCGCGCGCCGAGGCGGATAACGCGTCGGCGGGCGGTCGCGAAGCATATCGTCCGGAGGGGCTGAACCCTTCGTTCGGCATGCAGGCCGACGGCCTCTACCGCTTGTCCGATACCCAGGCGCAGGAAATCCTGCAGATGCGTCTGCAGCGCCTGACCGGTCTCGAGCAGGACAAGATCATTGGCGAATACCGCGATGTGATGGCGCAGATCGCTGACCTGCTGGACATTCTGGCTCGCCCGGAACGCATTTCGGCGATCATCGTCGACGAACTTACGTCGATCAAGGCCGAATTCGGCGATGCGCGTCGCTCGAAGATCGAGTTGAACGCAACCGAACTGAACACCGAAGACCTGATCACGCCGCAAGAAATGGTCGTGACGATGTCGCACGCGGGCTACGTGAAATCGCAGCCGCTGTCCGAATATCGGGCCCAGAAGCGCGGTGGTCGTGGCAAGCAGGCCACTTCCATGAAGGAAGACGATTGGATCGACACGCTGTTCATCGCCAATACGCACGACCACATCCTGTGCTTCTCGAATCGCGGCCGTGTGTACTGGGTCAAGGTCTACGAGGTGCCGCAGGGCTCGCGCAATTCGCGCGGCCGGCCGATCGTCAATATGTTCCCGCTGCAGGAAGGCGAAAAGATTACGGTCGTGCTGCCGGTCAAGGAGTTCTCGGCCGACAAGTTCGTATTCATGGCGACCGCGCTAGGAACGGTAAAGAAGACGCCGCTCGAGGCATTCAGCCGGCCGCTGCGCAAAGGTATTATTGCGGTCGGTCTCGATGAGGGTGATTACCTGATCGGCGCCGCGATCACCGATGGCCAGCACGACGTAATGCTGTTCTCTGATTCGGGCAAGGCAGTCCGCTTCGACGAAAACGACGTGCGTCCGATGGGTCGCGAGGCGCGCGGCGTGCGCGGCATGCAGCTCGAGGACGGCCAGAACGTGATCGCGTTGCTGGTGGCCGGCGACGAGCAGCAGTCGGTGCTCACCGCAACCGAGAACGGCTTCGGCAAGCGCACCCCGATCACCGAGTACACGCGTCACGGCCGCGGCACGAAGGGCATGATCGCGATCCAGACGTCTGAGCGCAATGGCAGGGTCGTTGCCGCGACGCTCGTGGACTCGGAAGCGCAGATCATGCTCATTACCACGACGGGCGTGCTGATCCGCACGCGCGTGTCGGAAATTCGTGAAATGGGACGCGCAACGCAAGGTGTTACACTCATCAGCCTTGACGAAGGGACCAAGCTGTCCGGTCTGCAACAGGTAGCTGAGGCCGAGGGCGAGTCGGAAAGCGATTCCGACGGCTCCGCTGAAGGTGATAACGGCGGTGAGGGCGGCGGCGCGGCTTGATCCTTGCCAGCGGCTTTCAGTCTCAGTTAATACGTTGAAGCTACGCTCCGGGTCAACGCGTATCGGGCCGGTACGCTTTCCCGTGCGGCGTGCGGTTCAAGTTAATTTCTCTTAGGGAGTAATGATGCAAAAACGATTCAAACAACTGATGTTGCTGGCTGCCATCGTGCCGACCTTCGCCATGGCTCAAGCGCTGCAGAACCAGGCGCCCGCAGCTCCGGCTGCCGCAGCAGCACCGGTTGATCCGGCCAAGCAAGCTGCCATCAAGGACCTGCTCGACGCCATCGACGCGCAGAAGCTGGTTGGCGCAATCGGCAACAGCGCGCAGATGCAGGCCAAGCAGCTCGTTCCGGCAATCCTGTCGGACGCGCTGACCGAGAACAAGACGATGACGGACAAGCAGAAGCAGGCCGCCGTGCCGACGCTGCAGAAGAACGCGGTGCCGAAGCTGGTGGACGCGGCAGGTCAGGTCTTCGCAACCGACGGTTTCCGTCAGGACGCGATGCAAGCTCAGTACGATGCGTACGCGAAGTACTACAGCGTGTCGGAAATCAAGGACCTGACCACGTTCTACAAGAGCCCGACCGGCCGCAAGTTCATCCAGGTGCAAGACCAGGTTGGCCGCGACGTCGTGAACGGTCTGATGCAGAAGTACATGCCGGAATCGATCAAGGCAACGCGTGACCAGGCCGACAAGGAAGTCGCATCGGTCAAGCCGGCGGCCAAGTAAGTTCCGCTCGCAGGCCGCGCTAATCAGCCGGCCTGTCGCCGCGCCCGCTGGGACACCCGGCGTGGCGGGTTGGCGGCGACAATGCGATAATGGTCGTTTGCGCACTGGCGCAGACGGCCATTTTCTTTTTCGGCGAGCCATTTCGCAGTTCTTTTCGCCGATTCCCGCGCGACTTCGTTACTTCGCGCGCGCTTCCAGGACCTCACATGCGCGTTTTTAATTTCTCCGCCGGCCCGGCGGCCATGCCCGAAGAAGTGCTGCGCCAGGCAGCCGACGAGATGCTGAACTGGCAAGGCAGTGGTATGAGCGTGATGGAAATGAGCCATCGCGGCAAGGAATTCATGTCGATCCACGAAGCAGCGCTGACCGATCTGCGCGAGTTGCTTCACGTGCCGGCAAGCCATCGGATCCTGTTCCTGCAGGGCGGCGGGCTCGGCGAGAACGCGATCGTGCCGATGAACCTGCTCGGCTCGAAACCGCGGGCGGATTTCGTCGTCACCGGCTCGTGGTCGCAGAAGTCGTTCAAGGAAGCGGAAAAATACGGCAGCGTGCATCTGGCCGCAACCGGCAAGACGGCCGAGGGCTATACCCGCGCGCCGGCGCGTGAGGAATGGCAACTGTCGGACGATCCGGCCTACGTGCACCTGTGCACGAACGAGACCATCCATGGAGTCGAAACCTTCGAGATTCCCGACCTCGGCGATATTCCGCTCGTGGCGGACGCGTCGTCGCATATCCTGTCGCGCCCAATGGACATCGCCAAATACGGCGTGCTGTTCGGCGGCGCGCAGAAGAACATCGGCATGGCGGGCGTGACGGTCGTGATCGTGCGTGAGGACATGCTCGATCGCGCGATGCCGATTTGCCCATCGGCGTTCGAATGGAAGACCGTCGCCGAGAACAACTCGATGTACAACACGCCGCCCACCTATGCGATCTATATCGCCGGGCTCGTGTTCAAGTGGTTGAAGAAGCAGGGCGGCCTCCAGGCGATGGAGGCGCGCAACCTCGAAAAATCGAAGCTGCTATACGACACGATCGACTCGAGCAGCTTCTATCTGAACAAGGTCGAACGTGGCTCGCGCTCGCGGATGAACGTACCGTTCTTCCTCGCCGACGAGTCGCGCAACGAAGATTTCCTGTCCGGCGCGAAAGCGCGGGGATTGGTGCAGCTAAAGGGCCACAAGTCCGTCGGCGGCATGCGGGCGTCGATTTATAACGCCGTCCCGCTCGAAGGCGTCAAAGCGCTTGTCGAATACATGAAGGAATTCGAACAGCGCAGCGCCTGAGTCACACTGACTGGCAGGCGTGCGCATCTTTTCCAGCAGTTACCCGGCAGAGCCGTTTTACGCATGGACGACGAACTGAATACACGACTCAAACCTCTGCGCGATCGCATCGACGCGCTCGACGCGCAGCTGATCGCGCTCCTGAACCAGCGCGCGGCGGTCGCGCTCGAAGTGGGCGAGGTCAAGAAGCATTTCAACGCTCCGGTGTTCCGGCCCGAGCGCGAGATGCAGGTGATCGCGCGCCTGCAGGAAATGAGCGCCGGGCCGCTCGCCGACGAGCACATCAGCGCGATCTGGCGCGAGATCATGGCCGCGAGCCGCGCGCTAGAAAAGAGCATCAAGGCCGCGTACCTCGGGCCGGTCGGCACCTATAGCGAACAGGCGATGCACGAGTACTTCGGTCAGTCGATCGAAGGGCTGCCGTGCCCGTCGATCGACGAAGTATTCCGCTCGGTCGAGGCGGGCGCCGCCGACTACGGCGTCGTGCCGGTCGAGAACTCGACCGAAGGCGCGGTGTCGCGCACGCTGGATCTGCTGCTGCAAACCCAGCTGACCATCGGCGGCGAACTCGCATTGCCGATCCATCACAACCTGCTCACGCAAAACGGGCTCGCTGGCGTCACGCGCGTATGCGCGCATGCGCAGGCGCTCGCGCAGTGCCAGCGCTGGCTGTCGACCAATGCGCCGCATCTCGAGCGCCAGGCGGTGTCGAGTAATGCGGAAGCTGCACGGATGGCGGCCGAAGATTCGACCGTTGCGGCCATCGCCGGCGATCGCGCCGCGATCCACTACGGCCTGCAGGTCACCAACGCGCTGATCCAGGACGATCCGCACAACCGCACGCGCTTCGTCATGATCGGCAAGGAGCTGACCGGTCCGAGCGGCTACGACCAGACCTCGCTGATCGTGTCGGTCGCGAACGAGCCGGGCGCGATGGTCAAGCTGCTCGAGCCGCTCGCGCGCCACGGCGTGTCGATGACGCGTTTCGAATCGCGTCCGGCGCGCGTCGGAACGTGGGAGTACTACTTCTATATCGATGTCGAAGGCCATCGCGACGATCCGGCTGTGGCTGCCGCGCTCGCCGGTCTCGGCGAGAAGGCCGCGTTCCTGAAAATACTCGGCTCGTATCCGCGCGCCCGCTAAGGGCTGGCAGCGCAGTCCGGGCGGCGCCGCGTGCGTTGCCCGAAAGCAGGTTTCACTATCCATCGTCGTTCGGAGATTTTCATGACAGCGTCTTTCGGCCCTTCCTATGTGCGCGCGATCGCGCCGTACATCGCCGGCAAGCCGATTTCGGAAGTGGCCCGCGAGTTCGGTCTCGACGAGGCGAGCATCGTGAAGCTGGCATCGAACGAGAATCCGCTCGGCATGCCGGAATCCGCGCAGCACGCGATGGCGCAGGCGATCGCCGATCTCGGCCGCTATCCGGACTCGAACGGTTTCGAGCTGAAGGCGGCGCTCGCCGCGCGCTACGGCGTGCCGGCTGAGTGGATCACCCTCGGCAACGGCAGCAACGACATCCTCGAACTGGCCGCGCACGCGTTCGTCGAAAAGGGCCAGGCGGTCGTGTTCTCGCAGTATTCGTTCGCGGTCTATGCGCTCGCGACGCAAGGCGTCGGCGCGCGCGCGATCGTCGTGCCCGCGCTGCACTATGGTCACGACCTCGACGCGATGCTCGGCGCAATCGACGACGACACGCGTCTCGTGTTCGTCGCGAATCCGAACAATCCGACCGGCACGTTCGTCGACGGCCCGACGCTCGAGGCGTTTCTCGACAAGGTACCGCGCCACGTGGTCGTCGTGCTCGACGAGGCGTACACCGAGTATCTGTCGGCGGACAAGCGCTACGACTCCATCGACTGGGTGCGCCGCTATCCGAACCTGCTGGTTTCGCGTACGTTCTCGAAGGCGTTCGGGCTTGCGGGCTTGCGCATCGGCTTCGCGATCGCGCAGCCCGGGTTGACCGATTTGCTGAATCGACTGCGTCAACCGTTTAACGTCAATACGCTCGCGCAAGCCGCGGCGATTGCGGCACTGAACGACAGCGCGTTCCTGCAGAAAAGCGCGGCCCTGAACGCGCAGGGCTATACGCTTCTGACGGAGGCGTTCGACAAGCTCGGCCTCGAATACGTGCCGTCCGAAGGCAACTTCGTGCTCGTGCGCGTTGGCAGCGACGACAAAGCCGGCGCCCGGGTGAACCTCGCGCTGCTGAAGCAGGCCGTGATCGTGCGACCGGTCGACAACTACGGCTTGCCGCAGTGGCTGCGCATCACGATCGGCTTGCCGGAGGAAAACGCAGCGTTCCTCGCGGCGCTCGAGAAGACGCTTGCCGAGACTGACGCAGCGTAAGCCTTGATTCTTGATCCCGCGCGTCGACCGTCAGGAGCGGCGCGCTTAATGTCCGTATTGTGTGAGCGACGTGGCCGCGTTTTCTTTTAACAAGCTGGTGATTTTCGGTGTCGGCCTGATCGGCGGATCGCTCGCGCGCGCGTTGCGTGAACGCGGCGAGGCTGGCGGGGCGCGCACGGTGGTTGGGGTCGGACGGTCGTCGGCTTCGAGCGAAAAGGCGTTAGCGCTCGGGGTGATCGACGGTGCCGCGGCACTCACCGACGACGCCGCGCTGCGCGACGCCCTCGCGGGCGCGGACTTCGTGCTGCTCGCGGCGCCGGTCGCGCAGACCCAGCCGCTGCTCGAGCGCATCGCGCCGCATCTCGACGCCAACACGATCGTCACCGATGCGGGCAGCACCAAATCCGACGTGGTCGCCGCCGCCCGCGCGGCGCTCGGCGCGCGGATAGGCCAGTTCGTGCCGGGCCATCCGATCGCCGGTCGCGAGTCGAGCGGCGTCGATGCGGCGTTGCCCGATCTGTACGTGAACCGCAACGTCGTGCTGTGCCCGCTGCCGGAGAATACGCCGGACACGGTCGAGCGCGTCGCGGCGATGTGGCGCGCCACTGGCGCCTTGGTGCGGGACATGACGCCGCAGCAGCACGATCGCGTGTTCGCGTCGGTCAGTCATTTACCGCACGTGCTGTCGTTCGCGCTCGTCGAGCAGATCCTCAATTCGCCCGACGCTGCGTTGAAGTTCTCGTTCGCGGCGGGCGGTTTTCGCGACTTCACGCGCATCGCTGCGTCGAGTCCGGAGATGTGGCGCGACGTCTGCGTCGCCAATCGCGTAGCGCTGCTCGATGAGCTCGACGCGTACACCGCGGTGCTCGTGCGCCTGCGCACGGCGATCGAAGCCGGCGACGGCGCCGCGCTCGAAGCCGTGTTCGCGCGCTCGCGCGTCGCACGCAGTCAGTGGCAGGAGCAGCGCGCGGCTGGCGTGGCCAGCGGCGACGCGTCGAAATAACCGGAAACTGGACACATCATGGAATTCCTCGATCTCGGACCTTTTTCCCGTGCGTCCGGCACGGTTCGTCTGCCCGGCTCGAAGAGCATCTCGAACCGCGTGCTGCTGCTCGCTGCGCTCGCCGAAGGCGAGACGACGATCACGAACCTGCTTGACTCCGACGACACCCGCGTGATGCTCGACGCGCTCGAAAAGCTCGGCGTACGTTTGAAGCGCGACGGCGACACCTGCGTCGTGACCGGCACGCGCGGCGCGTTCACCGCGCGCACGGCCGACCTGTTCCTCGGCAACGCGGGCACAGCAGTGCGCCCGCTGACCGCGGCGCTCGCCGTGAACGGTGGCGACTACCGGATTCACGGCGTGCCACGCATGCACGAACGGCCGATCGGCGATCTCGTCGACGGGCTGCGCCAGATAGGCGCGAAGATCGACTACGAGCAGAACGAAGGCTATCCGCCGCTGCGCATCCGTCCCGCCCAGATCACGGCCGACGCGCCGATCCGCGTGCGCGGCGACGTGTCGAGCCAGTTCCTGACCTCGCTGCTGATGACGCTGCCGCTGCTGCGCACCGCGAGCGGCGTCACCACCGTGCAGGTCGACGGCGAGCTGATCTCGAAGCCGTACATCGAGATCACGATCAAGCTGATGGCGCGCTTCGGCATCGAGGTCGAGCGCCACGGCTGGCACCAGTTCGTGGTGCCGGCGGGGCAGCGGTATCAGTCGCCGGGCACGATCATGGTGGAAGGGGATGCGTCGTCGGCGTCGTATTTCCTCGCCGCGGGCGCGCTCGGCGGTGGGCCGCTAAGAGTGGAAGGCGTGGGCCGCGCGAGCATCCAGGGCGACGTCGGATTTGCCGATGCGCTGATCAAGATGGGCGCGAACCTGCAGATGGGCGACGACTGGATCGAAGTGCGTGGCGTCGGCAACGACCACGGCAAGCTCGATCCGATCGACATGGACTTCAACCTGATCCCCGATGCCGCGATGACGATCGCGGTCGCCGCGCTGTTCGCGGACGGCACGAGCACGCTGCGCAACATCGCGAGCTGGCGCGTGAAGGAAACCGACCGCATCGCCGCAATGGCGACCGAGCTGCGCAAAGTCGGTGCGAAGGTGCAGGAAGGCGAAGATTTCCTCGTCGTCACGCCGCCCAAAAAGCTGATCCCGAATGCCGCGATCGACACCTACGACGACCACCGCATGGCGATGTGCTTCTCGCTCGTGAGCCTGGGCGGCGTGCCGATCCGCATCAACGACCCGAAGTGCGTCGGCAAAACATTCCCCGATTATTTCCAGCGCTTCACCGCGCTCACACAACCCTGATGCAACCCGGATTTGCGTGCAATCCCCGATGTGCGACATTTTTAGATGAAACCGACCCGTCCCTTTCACCAGACGCCCGTCATTGCGATCGACGGCCCTAGCGCCTCCGGCAAAGGCACAGTGGCCGCGATGGTGGCCGCCAACCTCGGCTTTCACCTGCTCGACAGCGGCGCGCTGTATCGGCTCGCTGCGCTCGCGAGCCTGCGCTATGGCATTGCAGCGGACGACGTCGACGCACTTGTCAAACTGATCGACGACCTCCACATCACGTTTCGCGAGGGGCTCGCGCAGCTGGACGGGGTCGATGTATCGACGGAAATCCGCGCCGAGGATGTGGGCAGCCGCGCCTCGGCAATCGCCGTGCACGCGCCGGTGCGAACCGCGCTGGTGGCGCGCCAGCGGGCGTTTCGCAAGGAACCGGGGCTGGTCGCCGACGGCCGCGACATGGGCACTGTGATCTTCCAGGACGCCGCGCTGAAGGTGTTCATGACCGCGAGCGTCGAGGCCCGCGCGATGCGCCGGCATAAGCAATTGATCCAAAAAGGATTTTCTGCTAATATAGATGACTTGCTCCGGGATTTGCGTGAGCGCGACGAGCGTGACAGTCAGCGCGCAGCCGCGCCGCTCAAGCCCGCGGCGGATGCAAAGCTGCTTGATACCTCCGCATTGTCGGTCGACCAGGCGGTCGAGCAGGTGGTGCAATGGTATGAAGCGCTGGTCCCACATGCGTAACTGAAAACGGTCGCGCAAAAGTGGCCAGCAGCGGCAGTCCCGTTGTTGGTAGGTGCTTCGCGATGGTCGCGAAGCGTTGTTTTTAACCCTTTAACCCCGCGTGGCGTTCGCGTATTTGCCGCAGTTGCTGACCGATCCGGTGAGCCAGGCGTTGCGAAGACCATGCAAACTCTGATTTTTATGTCCGACCTGCAAACCTCTACCCCGAATACCGAATCTTTTGCGGCTCTGTTCGAAGAGTCGCTGACCAAGCAGGACATGCGCGCTGGCGAAGTGATCTCCGCCGAAGTCGTGCGTGTCGACCACAACTTCGTGGTCGTGAACGCTGGTCTGAAGTCCGAAGCCTACATCCCGCTCGAAGAGTTCCTGAACGACGCGGGCGAGGTAGAAGTGCAGGCGGGCGACTTCGTTTCCGTCGCGATCGACGCGCTGGAGAACGGCTATGGCGACACCATCCTGTCGCGTGACAAGGCGAAGCGTCTGGCTTCGTGGCTGTCGCTGGAAAAGGCGCTGGACAACAACGAACTCGTGACCGGCACTATTACGGGCAAGGTCAAGGGCGGTATGACCGTGATGGTCAACGGCATCCGCGCGTTCCTGCCGGGTTCGCTGGTTGATACGCGTCCGGTCAAGGACACGACCCCGTACGAAGGCAAGACCCTCGAATTCCGCGTCATCAAGCTCGACCGCAAGCGTAACAACGTCGTGCTGTCGCGCCGCGCTGTCATTGAGGCAACGCAAGGCGAAGAGCGCGCGAAGCTGCTCGAAACGCTGAAGGAAGGCGCGATCGTCGAAGGCGTGGTCAAGAACATCACCGACTACGGCGCGTTCGTGGACCTCGGCGGTATCGACGGCCTGCTGCACATCACCGACATCGCATGGCGTCGCGTGCGTCACCCGAGCGAAGTTCTGTCGGTTGGCCAGGAAGTCACCGCGAAGATCCTCAAGTTCGACCAGGAAAAGAACCGCGTTTCGCTCGGTATCAAGCAACTGGGCGACGATCCGTGGGAAGGCATCTCGCGCCGTTACCCGTCGGGCACGCGTCTGTTCGGTAAGGTCACTAACATCACCGACTACGGCGCATTCGTCGAAGTGGAATCGGGCATCGAAGGCCTCGTTCACGTGTCGGAAATGGACTGGACCAACAAGAACGTTGCTCCGTCGAAGGTGGTCCAGCTGGGCGACGAAGTCGAAGTCATGGTTCTCGAAATCGACGAAGACCGCCGCCGTATCAGCCTCGGCATGAAGCAGTGCAAGCCGAACCCGTGGGACGACTTCAGCCGCAACTTCAAGAAGGGCGACAAGATCAGCGGCGCCATCAAGTCGATCACCGACTTCGGCGTGTTCATCGGTCTGCCGGGCGGCATCGACGGTCTGGTTCACCTGTCGGATCTGTCGTGGAGCGAAACCGGCGAGGAAGCCGTTCGCAAGTACAAGAAGGGCGACGAAGTGGAAGCGATCGTTCTCGGCATCGACGTCGAGAAGGAACGTATTTCGCTGGGTATCAAGCAGCTCGAAGGCGACCCGTTCAGCAACTACGTTGCAATGAACGACAAGGGTTCGGTCGTCGACGGTACCGTCAAGTCGGTCGACGCGAAGGGTGCTGTGGTCCAGCTGTCGGGTGAAGTCGAAGGCTACCTGCGGGCTTCGGAAATCGCCCAAGACCGCGTGGAAGACGCTCGCAACGTGCTGAAGGAAGGCGACAAGGTCAACGCGATGATCATCAACATCGATCGCAAGTCGCGCGGCATCAACCTGTCGATCAAGGCGAAGGATTCGGCTGAGCAGCAGGAAGCCATCCGCGGTCTCGCTGCTTCGGATTCGAGCGCAGCTGCTACCGGCACGACGAACCTCGGTGCGCTGCTGAAGGCCAAGCTCGACGGCCAGAACCAGTAAGCCTGAGAGGTCTGCTGCAGTATGACCAAATCGGAATTGGTCGCCCAGCTGGCTACGCGATTTCCGCAACTTGTTCTCAAGGATGCGGATTTCGCGGTGAAGACGATGCTTGATGCGATGTCGGAGGCGCTCGCCAAAGGTCATCGCATCGAAATTCGTGGCTTCGGCAGCTTCGGCCTCAACCGCCGTCCCTCCCGCGTCGGACGCAATCCGAAGTCGGGCGAGAAGGTGCTGGTACCGGAGAAGTACGTACCGCACTTCAAGCCGGGCAAGGAATTGCGCGAGCGGGTGGATCGTCGCGCGGGCGAGCCGCTGAAGGCCGAGGAGCCGGATGACGACCTTTAATGACTCCGCTGTGTGTCTTGCAGCGTGGCATAGCTAGCGTCAGCGGCCAAAGCCAGTAGGCAAAAGACCAGGAAAAGCGCCTTCGGGCGCTTTTTTTTCGTCCATCATTTAAGAAGTGGCGCCTTCCGCTGCGGCCTTTTGCATTTCGCGAATTGCCCGTAAGTCCTGCATTCCGTCACTTGCTGCCCAGCCGCAAGGGCATCCATTACAATACGGGTCACTTCGGCGCGGGCAACACCGTGGCGCGACGCGTCATCAAGCCGGCGTCCCCCCGCAACTGCCGTGAAGAGATCTATTCATGAAATTTATCGTCTGGCTGCTACGTGTGCTGGTGTTCGTGCTGCTGCTCGTGCTCGCGCTCTCCAACACGCAACCCGCTACGCTGAATTTCCTCGCCGGCTACGTCTGGTCGGCGCCTCTGATTCTGATCGGCCTCGCGTTTTTCGTGATCGGCTTGCTCGCGGGGCTCGTGTCGGCGATGCCGGCCGTCGTGCGTCTGCGCATGGAGAACGGCCGGCTCAGGCGGGAATTGCGCGTGGCGCGCGAAACTCCCGCCGTGGTAGAGCAGCCGCCGATGCCGCCGCTAATCTGAGCTGTCTTGCGCCGCGCGGCTCTGAACGCGGCTTTTCGTTTTCGCTTTTCCGCACATTTGCATTAATCGCATGGATCTAGACTTCTGGTGGCTGCTGGTCATACCCGTCGCGTTCGCGTTCGGCTGGATGGCGGCGCGCTACGACCTCAAGACGCTGCTGTCCGAAAGCGCCAACCTGCCGCGGTCGTATTTTCGCGGTCTGAACTTTCTGCTCAACGAGCAGCCCGACCAGGCGATCGACGCATTCATCGAAGTCGTCAAGCTCGACCCTGAAACCGTCGAATTGCATTTCGCGCTCGGCAATCTGTTCCGTCGGCGCGGTGAAACTGACCGCGCGATTCGCGTGCATCAAAATCTGCTGAGCCGCGCGGACCTGCCGGTCAACGAGCGCGATCACGCGCTGTACGAACTCGGCCAGGACTTCCTGAAAGCGGGTCTGCTCGACCGTGCCGAAGAAACTTTCCGCTCGCTGCAGGCGGGCGATTACGCACTGGGTGCTCAACGCGCGCTGTTGACGATCTACGAGATCGAGAAGGACTGGGTCAAGTCGATCGATACTGCGCGGCACCTCGAAACGATGGGCGCACCGTCGCTCGACAAGGAAATCGCACAGTTCCACTGCGAACTTGCGCAGGAAGCGCTGCAGCAGAAGAAGCCGGACGAAGCGCGTCATCAGCTCAGCCTCGCGCTGCAGGCGAGCCCGACCAACGTGCGTGCGACGATCCTGTTCGGCGATGTCGACGCGGCCGGCGGCGCGCCGGAAGCGGCGATCGGGCAATGGCGCCGCGTGGAGGAGCAGAACCCCGCGTATCTTCCGCTCGTCGCCGAGAAGATCATGAAGGCGTATGAAGCGCTCGGCCGCGCGCACGAGGGCGCCGATCTGCTAACCACGTGGGTCGATCGTCATCCGAGCAACGATCTGCTCGACGTTGCGTATCAGCACGTCGCGTCGCTGCGCGGCGCCGATGCTGCGCATGCGCTCGCCCGCACGCAGATGCAGAAGTCGCCGAATCTGGCCGGCATGACGCGTCTGCTCGAAGCGCAGCAGGCCGTTGCCGAAGAGCCGCGACGCAGCGAGCTCGAACTGATGCGCACACTGATCCGCCAGCGCACCAAAAATCTGCCACGCTATACGTGCCAGAATTGTGGTTTCAGGGCCCGGCTTTTCTACTGGCAGTGCCCGGGATGCAGCGGTTGGGAAACCTATGCGCCGCGCCGCGTCGAGCCGATTGCCGCGTCGAACTGACGCCGCACGGGCGGCTGTGGCCGCGTCGGCGTTGATTGCCGCGCAAGCGCCCCGCGAATTTCGCAACGAGTTTATCGCCGGCCTCATGAGCGGCATTCATCACCGGAACCATCTACCGGACAGCGTATGAAAATCACCATTATCGGCACCGGCTATGTGGGCCTTGTCACCGGCGCGTGTCTCGCCGAAATCGGCAACGACGTCTTCTGTCTCGACGTCGATCAGCGCAAGATCGACATCCTCAACAAAGGCGGCGTGCCGATTCACGAACCCGGCTTGCAGGAGATGATCGCCCGCACGCGCGCGGCCGGCCGCATCACGTTCTCGACCGATGTCGCGGCGAGCGTCGCGCACGGCGACGTGCAGTTCATCGCGGTCGGCACGCCGCCCGACGAAGACGGCTCCGCCGACCTGCAATACGTGCTGGAAGCCGCACGCAACATCGGCCGCACGATGAACGGCTTCAAGGTGATCGTCGACAAATCGACGGTGCCGGTCGGCACCGCACAACGCGTGCGCGCCGTGATCAACGAAGAACTCGCGAAGCGCGGGCTCGCCGGCAGCGCGCAGCATCGCTTCTCGGTCGTGTCGAACCCCGAGTTCCTGAAGGAAGGGGCGGCCGTCGACGACTTCATGCGCCCCGACCGTATCGTGATCGGTATCGACGAAGACGAAGCGGGCGCACGCGCGCGCGAAATGATGAAGCGTCTGTACGCGCCGTTCAACCGCAATCACGAACGCACGCTGTACATGGACGTGCGCTCGGCCGAGTTCACCAAGTACGCGGCCAACGCGATGCTCGCCACGCGCATCTCGTTCATGAACGAGATGTCGAATCTCGCCGACAAGGTCGGCGCCGACATCGAGGCGGTGCGCCGCGGCATCGGTTCCGATCCGCGCATCGGCTATCACTTCCTGTACGCGGGCTGCGGCTACGGCGGCTCCTGCTTCCCGAAGGACGTGCAGGCGCTGATCCGCACCGCGAGCGAGAGCGGCCACAACTTGCGCATTCTCGAGGCGGTCGAGGAAGTGAACGACCAGCAGAAGGACGTGCTCGTGAACAAGATCGCCGCAAAGCTCGGCGAGGATCTGAGCGGCCGCACGTTCGCGGTGTGGGGCCTCGCGTTCAAGCCGAATACCGACGACATGCGCGAGGCGCCGAGCCGTCGCGTGATCGGCGAGCTGCTCGCGCGCGGCGCGAACGTGCGCGCGTACGATCCGGTCGCCGTGACCGAGGCGCAGCGCGTCTTCGCGATGGATCTGCACGCGGCGCCCGAGCAGCTCGCACGTCTCACGTTCACGAACACTCAGGATGAAACGCTGACCGGCGCCGACGCGCTCGTCATCGTGACCGAATGGAAGGAGTTCAAGAGTCCTGATTTCGGGCACCTGAAATCGGTGCTGAAGACACCGCTGATTTTCGACGGCCGCAATCTATACGAGCCGGACGCGATGATCGAGCTCGGGATCGACTACCACGCTATTGGACGCCCCTATGCCCAACCCTCTGAACTTCCGGCCGATGCCTGAGGCCATGCCCGCGGCGCCCGCGTCCACCACGGCGCAGAAGCTCACGGTCGTGCCGCGCGGGCAGCTCAACGCGGCGCGCGTGCTGGTGGTCGGCGACGTGATGCTCGACCGATACTGGTTCGGCGACGTCAACCGCATCTCTCCGGAGGCGCCCGTGCCGGTCGTGCACGTGCAGCGCCAGGAAGATCGCTTGGGCGGCGCGGCGAACGTCGCGCGCAACGCGGTCGCGCTCGGCGCGCAAGCGGGTCTGCTGTGCGTGGTCGGTCACGACGAACCCGGCGAGCGCATCGTGCAGCTGCTCGACGAAAGCGGCGTGACGCCGCATCTCGAACGCGATCCGGCCTTGCTGACGACGATCAAGCTGCGCGTGCTGTCGCGTCAGCAGCAATTGCTGCGCGTCGATTTCGAAAACTCGCCGGCGCATGAAGTGCTGCTCGCTGGGCTTGCGCGTTTCGACGAGCTGTTGCCGTCGCACGACGTGATCCTGATGTCCGACTACGCGAAGGGCGGCCTCACGCACGTTACGCAAATGATCGCGAAGGCGCACGCGGCTGGAAAACCGGTGCTCGTCGATCCGAAGGGCGACGACTGGGAGCGCTATCGCGGCGCGACGCTGATCACGCCGAATCGCGCGGAATTGCGCGAGGTCGTCGGGCAGTGGAAGTCCGAGGAAGACCTGATCGCGCGCGTCACGAAGCTGCGTGCCGAACTCCAGTTCAAGGCGCTGCTGCTGACGCGCTCAGAGGAGGGCATGACACTCTTCGCCGACGATGGCATCCTGCACGCGTCGGCCGTTGCACGCGAAGTGTATGATGTCTCGGGCGCGGGCGACACCGTGATCGCGACGCTTGCCGCGATGCTCGGCGCGGGTCTTTCGCTCGTCGACGCGGTCGGACTCGCGAATCGCGCGGCCGGCATCGTGGTCGGCAAACTGGGCACCGCCACCGTCGACTACGACGAACTCTTCTCCTGATGCAGCCCGCGGGGCGCCGTCGTCCGACGGACCAGCGAACCCCGCGCGGTGTTGACTGAACGAAGCTCACTACAAAGCTCACTACGGCAGGATCATCATGACCGTCATCGTCACCGGCGCGGCCGGTTTTATCGGCAGCAATCTCGTGAAGGCGCTCAACGAGCGCGGCGAACAACGCATCATCGCGGTCGACAACCTCACGCGCGCGGACAAGTTCAGGAATCTGGTCGACTGCGAAATCGACGACTATCTCGACAAAACCGAATTCGTCGAGCGCTTCAGGCGCGGCGACTTCGGCAAAGTGCGCGCGATCTTCCACGAAGGCGCCTGCTCGGACACGATGGAAACCGACGGCCGCTACATGATGGACAACAACTACCGCTATAGCCGCGACGTGCTCGACATCTGCCTCGCGCAAGACGTCCAGTTCCTGTATGCGTCGTCGGCAGCGACGTATGGCGGTTCGAGCCGCTTCGTCGAGGAGCGCGAGGTCGAGCAGCCGCTCAACGTGTACGGTTATTCGAAGTTCCTGTTCGACCAGGTGATTCGCCGCGTGCTGCCCACGGCCAAAAGCCAGATCGTGGGCTTCCGCTATTTCAACGTGTACGGTCCGCGCGAAACGCATAAGGCGCGCATGGCATCGGTCGCGTTTCACAACTTCAACCAGTTCCGCGCCGAGGGCAAGGTCAAGCTGTTCGGCGAATACAACGGCTATGCGGCCGGTGAGCAGACACGCGATTTCATCTCCGTCGAAGACGTCGTCAAGGTCAATCTGTTCTTCTTCGATCATCCGGAGAAGTCCGGCATTTTCAATCTCGGCACCGGCCGCGCACAGCCGTTCAACGACATCGCGAGCACCGTGGTCAACACGCTGCGCGCGCTGAACAACGAGCCGGCGCTGTCGCTCGCGGATCAGGTGCAACGCGGGCTGATCGAATACATTCCGTTCCCCGACGCGCTGCGCGGCAAGTATCAGTGCTTCACGCAGGCCGATCAGTCGAAGCTGCGCGCGGCCGGCTACGACGCGCCGTTTCTGAGTGTGCAGGAAGGTGTCGATCGTTACGTGCGTTGGCTGTTCGGCCAGGTGTAATTAGTACGCCGTCCTCTTTAAACTGGAATCTCCTGTCCGGTGATGGTCGCCGGCCAGTGGCAACAGGGAGATTCCAATATGTTTCGAAAAGTACTGGTTACCGCGGCGATGCTCGCCGCTTTCGGCCACGCGTATGCGGCGGTCGACGTCAACACGGCTAACGAAGACGCGCTGCGCGGCATCAAGGGCATCGGTCCGGCAAAAGCCAAAGCGATCGTCGACGAACGTAATGCGCACGGCCCGTTCAAGGACGCGGCCGATCTCGGCAAGCGCGTTAAGGGCATGGGCGGGCACACCATCGAGCGCCTGCAAGCGGAGGGTCTCGCTGTCGGACCGGCTGGCGCGGCTGCTAGCACGCAGGTTGCGGCAGCTGCAGCGGGCAGGGAGCCGGCCGCTGCGGCCGCGCCCGCCGCCGCGCAGAAGGGCGCCGCCGCAGTGGCGGTGAAGAAGTAAGCGGCCGCGAGCCTTGCGCGTGCGATGCTGACGAGCGGCTTGCGGCGCGCAGGGTCCGCGAACATCCCATTGCTTCGATTTGCACACATCACGTCCCGCGGCTCGCAGCCGCGGGCTTTTTGCGCAGCAAGCGGCATGCATCCATGCGGACAGAAGGGCTGCAGGGCAGCGCCGGAGATCGTGGTTTAGAATCGATGGATTAAAGACACTCTTTCGCGCATCGATCGCTAGACCCCATATGGCATACAAAACGATTGAAGACACGGTCGGCAACACGCCGCTCGTACAACTCGTCCGGCTTCCAGACGACGAGATCCGCAGCCGCAACAATGTGATCCTCGCGAAGCTCGAGGGCAACAATCCGGCGGGTTCGGTGAAGGACCGTCCGGCATTGTCGATGATCAAGAAGGCCGAGGCGCGCGGGCGCATCAAGCCGGGCGACAAGCTGATCGAGTCGACCAGCGGCAATACCGGCATTGCACTCGCAATGGCAGCGGCGGTCCGCGGCTACAAGATGGTGCTCATCATGCCGGAAGATCTGTCGGTGGAGCGCCGTCAGAGCATGGCCGCCTACGGTGCGGAAATCATTCTGACGCCGGTCAAAGGCGGCATGGAGTACGCGCGCGATCTCGCGGAGCAGATGCAGCGCGAAGGCAAGGGCATCATCCTCGATCAGTTCGCGAACCCGGACAATCCGGCTTCTCACATCGAAGGCACCGGCCCGGAAATCTGGCGTGACACGGAAGGACGCATCACGCACTTCGTGTCGTCGATGGGCACGACCGGCACGATCATGGGCGTATCCACGTATCTGAAAACGCAGAATCAGCAGATCGAAATCATCGGCGCGCAGCCGGAAGAGGGCTCGCGTATCCCGGGTATTCGCAAGTGGCCGGAAGCGTATCTGCCGAAAATCTTCGACCGTAGCCGCGTCGACCGTGTGGAGAACGTCAGCCAATCCGCGGCCGAGGCAATGGCGCGCCGCCTGGCATCGGTCGAAGGCATCTTTGCGGGCATTTCGTCGGGTGGTGCGTGCGAAGTCGCACTTCGCATCGCGCGTCAGGTCGAGAACGCGACCATCGTTTTCATCGTCTGCGATCGCGGCGACCGGTATCTGTCCACGGGGGTATTTCCCGCGTAAGCGGGTCGGCGGGCGCCTTCGGGGGCGCACGAGCCAATAAAAAGCGCCGGTCGAGCCGGCGCTTTTTTTACGTCTTTCAATGCGAGGCGCGCACGGCGACTCGCGGCGCGACTCACTGCGAATTCGAGTTCGACTGATCCGCCCCACCTTGCGACGCGCCGCCATTGTTGGCCGCTTTCGCGGCATTCGCCGTGTCGATCGCTTCCATCTGCGCCTTGACCTTCTGACCGAGCTGATACACCGCGAGCGCATAGAAGAAGCTGCGGTTGTAGCGGGTGAGCACGTAGAAGTTCTTCAGGCCGAGCACGAACTCGGTGCCGCGCCCCGGCGTCGGCAGATCGACCACCGTGACCGGCGTACCCGCTTCGGAAGCAATGTCGACGTTCGGCTCGTTCAGCACGAGGCCGGCGCGCAGCAACTGGTCGAGCGGCCAGTGCGGCTCCGGCTGCCCAGTGGCCGCCGCCTGCGCGACACCGAGGCTGCCCGCGTCCGAGCCGATTCGCCATACCACCGGCCGGCCGCTTTCCCAGCCGTTCTGGCGCAGATAGTTCGCGACGCTGCCGATCGCGTCGGCATCACTCGTGCGCAGATCGATGTGCTTGTTGCCCTCGTAGTCGACCGCGTACTGGACGATGCTGCTCGGCAGGAACTGCGGAATGCCGATCGCGCCCGTGTACGAGCCGAGCACCGTGTTCGGGTCGATCTGCGCATCGCGCGTCCACACCAGGTAGTCTTCGAGATTCTTGCGGAAGGTCGCCTGGCGGTCCGCGCGATTCGCGGTGTTCGGATAGTCGAAGCTCAGCGTGGTCAGCGCATCGAGCACGCGGAAATTACCCATGTAGCGCCCGTAGATCGTCTCGACGCCGATGATGCCGACGACCATCTCCGGCGGCACGCCGAACTCCTGATACGCGCGCTGCAGCGTGGCCCGGTTCTCGCGCCAGAACTGCACGCCGGCGTTGATGCGCACCGGGTCGAGGAAGCGCGCCTGATACGAGCGCCAGTTCTTGACCGACGGAGTCAGCGACGGCGTGACCAGCTTCACCGCGGTCGCCGAGTAGCTGACGCTGGCGAACAACGCGTGCAGCGACGCTTCGTCGAAATCGTAGCGCGCGACCATCTCGTTGATGAACGCATCGACGTTCGCGTTGTTCGCATAGCGCTGCGGAATGATCTCTTCCTCAAACGTTTGCCCTTGCGGTACCGGCTGTTGCGGCTGGCTCTGCGCGAGCTGCACCGAGGCTTTGCGCGCGGCGCTTTGTGCGCTCGCGGGATTTGCTGCGATGAACATGCACGATGCGACGGTCAGTGAGGCGGCGAGGGTGTTGAGGCGAAGCCGGTTGCGTGGGGATCCTGCGGACAGAGCAAGCTTGACGGTCATGGTGAGCAGTGAGCGCGATGCGTGAAAGGCTGGAAGCAGTCGGAAAGCGGCAGGAACGAAACGGCGAATAACGGGTCGGGGAAGTATACCCGACGGCTCCCGCAAAACCGTGCTGAATCGGCGACAGCGGCGTCGTGTGGTAACTTGACGAATGTAGGCGCGCGGGGGCGCGCGCCGCTCGACGGAGACACGCCGCGCGCGCAGTTGATGCGCCGCGCCGTAGAAGAGACGCACAACACGAACTATGGCAACAGGTTTCTATTCCCACCCCGACTGTCTGCTGCACGACATGGGACAGTGGCATCCCGAGTGCCCCGCGCGGCTGCAGGCGATCGAGGATCAGCTGATCGCGAGCCGCATCGACGCGTTGATCGAGCGCGAGCCGGCGCCGCTCGTCGACGAGGCCGCGCTGCTGCGCGTGCACACGCAGGCGCACGTCGACTACATCCGCGGTCGCTCGCCGCTCGAGGGCGTCGCCGAAATCGATCCCGACACGACGATGAATCCGCACACGTTGCGGGCCGCGTTGCGCGCGGCGGGCGCGGCGGTCGCCGCCACCGACGCGGTGATCGAAGGCCGCTACGACAACGCGTTCTGCAGCGTGCGCCCGCCCGGCCATCACGCGGAGCCGGCGCGCGCGATGGGCTTCTGCTTCTTCAACAATGTCGCGATCGCCGCCCGCCACGCGCTCGACGTGCATGGTCTCGCGCGGGTCGCCATCATCGACTTCGACGTGCATCACGGCAACGGTACCGAGGCCGCATTCGCGGGCGACCCGCGCGTGCTGATGTGCAGCATCTTTCAGCACCCGTTCTATCCGTTCACCGGCGCCGACAATCAGGCGTCCAACATGTGCAACGTGCCGATGCCGGCACGCTCGAACGGCATGGCCGTGCGCGAAGCGGTCGATATGCTGTGGTTGCCGCGCCTGCACGAGTTCAGGCCGGAGATGCTGTTCATCTCGGCCGGCTTCGACGCGCATCGCGAGGACGACCTCGGCAACATGGGCCTCGTCGAAGACGATTACGCGTGGATTACGGGCCAGGTGTGCGAGATCGCGCGGCGCTATGCGCGCGGGCGCATCGTCAGTTGTCTCGAGGGCGGCTACAACCTGTCGGCGCTCGGGCGCAGCGTGGTCGCGCACGTGCGCTCGCTCGCGGAGATCTGAGCCATGAAAGTCAACCCCGTCAATAGCGGCGACGCGTCGCTGGTCACGATCGAACGCGACGCGTATCAGGTACCGGGCGTCGTGCGCGTAACGATGAACCGGCCCGATGCGTTCAACGCGCTGTCCGAAGCGCTGCTCGAAGAGCTTCAGCAGACGCTGACCGACATCGCGAAGACCGATGCTCGCGTGGTCGTGATCGCCGGCGCGGGCCGCGCGTTCTGTGCGGGGCACGATCTGAAGGAAATGCGCGCGGCGCCGTCGCTCGCGTACTACCAGCAGCTGTTCGCGCGCTGCACGAAGCTAATGCTGACCATCCAGCGTATGCCGCAGCCGGTGATCGCGCGCGTGCACGGCATCGCGACCGCGGCCGGCTGCCAGCTCGTCGCCATGTGCGATCTCGCGGTCGCCGCGGATACCGCGCGCTTCGCCGTTTCGGGCGTGAACCTCGGATTGTTCTGTGCGACACCATCGGTGCCGCTGTCGCGCAACCTGTCGCGCAAGGCCGCGCTCGAAATGCTGCTGACCGGCGATTTCATCGACGCTGCCGAAGCCCGCAAGCAGGGGCTCCTGAACCGCGTCGCCCCAGCCGATGCGCTCGACGACGAAGTCGCGCGGCTCGCCGCGAGCATCTGCGCGAAGCCGGTCGAAGCGGTCAGCGCGGGCAAGGGCCTGTTCTACCGCCAGCTCGAAATGGGCATCGAGGCCGCGTACCAGCTCGCCGGGCAGACGATGGCCTGCAACATGATGGACGACTCGGCGCTCGAAGGCGTGCAGGCTTTCATCGACAAACGCGCGCCGGAATGGAAGCGCTAGCCGACGGCTATCCGGCGCCGCATCTTTTCAACTTCGTCCCACCGACCGTCTTTCGATCCAATCGACCAACGCCGCGATCACCCGATCGCGGTCGAGGTCGTTCATCGTCTCGTGATAGCTGCCTTCGTGCAGCGTGAGCGTCTTGTCAGGCGAGCCCGCGTGCTCGCCGAACGCGCGGCTGCCGTCGGGCTCGGTCAATTTGTCTTCGGTGCCATGAAACACGAGCAGCGGCATGCGCAGCCCCGCGCGGCCACGTTCGATGCGCGCCATCGCGAGCAGCAGCTCGGCGCCCGTGCGCGCCGGAATCGCGTCGTGATGCACGAGCGGATCGTTGAGATTGGCTTTGACCACCGGCTGAAGGCGCGACAGCAGCGCCGGGTCGATCTTCATCGCCGGGAAGCCCGGATAGACGCGGCTGATCACCTGGCTCAGCGCGAGCATCCATTTCGGCACGTCGCGCCCCGGCGCAAGCGCGGGGCTCGACAGGATCAGACCACTCAGGCGCCGCCCGCTCGCGTCGAGACGTTCGATCGCGTACAGCGCGGCCACCGCGCCACCCATGCTGTGACCCATCAGGAATAGCGGCGCGCAGCTTTGCGCGGCGGCGTCGAGCAGCGCCTGCGCATCGAGCAGGTAGTCGTCGAAGCGTTTCACATAAACGCGCCTGCCGGGCGCGTGGCCGTGGCCGCGCAGATCGATCGCGACGAGTTCGATGCCCGCCGCGTTGAGCCGGTCCGCTACGGCCGCGTAACGGCCGGCATGCTCGGCGAGACCGTGCAGCAGCGCGACCGTCGCCCGTATCGGCCCGTTCGGCTGCCAGCGATACAGTGGCAACTCGATGCCATCGCCGGTCGTGACCGACGCGCGCTGCGGCGCGTCTTTATTAAGACTGCCGGCGCTCGCGCGCACGGTGTGGCTCGGGGAAGTCTGCATGGCGGCAGCCTGTGCGGAAGGGGGTGGCCCGATCATAGTCGCAGCGGCGCGATGCGCGCGAGCTTTGTGCATAACACGCGGCTCTAATGCCCTGTGGTTATGAAAAGATCGGAATTGATTATTAAACGGTATGTCGCCGCTGCGGTAGAATGGCGACCTTAAATCCCAATAAAAGAAACGGCGGCCGCTTGTCGGGAGCACGACGCTCGCCGGCAGCCTCCGCCGTTTTCGTTTGTCCATGATCGAAATACGCAATGTTTCCCAGCGGTTCGCCGGACCCCGGGGCTGGGTCGAGGCGCTGCACAACGTCAATCTGACAATTCCGGCAGGCGAGGTGTTCGGCATCATCGGCCGCAGCGGCGCCGGCAAGAGCACGCTCGTGCGCACGATCAACCTGCTGACGCGCCCATCCGAGGGCAACATCCTCGTCAACGGCCGCGATCTGACGACGCTGCCCGCCGCGCAACTGCGCGACGCGCGTCGCGAGATCGGCATGATCTTCCAGCACTTCAATCTGTTGTCGTCGCGCACCGTGTACGAGAACGTCGCGCTGCCGCTCGAACTGGCGGGCCTGAAGCGCGACGAAATCGAGGCGAACGTGCTGCCGCTGCTCGAGCTCGTCGGTCTGTCGGCGCAGAAAGACCGCTATCCGGCGCAGATCAGCGGCGGGCAGAAGCAGCGTGTGGGTATCGCGCGGGCGCTCGCGAGCAAGCCGAAGGTGCTGCTGTCGGACGAGGCGACCTCCGCGCTCGATCCCGAAACCACGCGCGCCATTCTTGATCTGCTGAAGCGCATCAACCGCGAACTGAACCTGACGGTCGTGCTGATCACTCACCAGATGGACGTGATCAAGCAGGTCTGCGATCGCGTCGCGGTGCTCGACGCGGGCCGCGTCGTCGAACAGGGCAAGGTGATCGACGTGTTCCTGCAGCCGCACCACGAAGTCACGCGCGCGCTGATCGGCGACGTGATTGCGCAAGATTTGCCGCCCGCCATGAAGGCGCGCGTCGCACAGCGCCTGAAGACCGGCAGCGGCCATCTGCTGCGTCTCGCGTTCACCGGTTCGGGCGTCGATCAGCCGATCCTGTCGGAGACGATTCGCCGTTACGAACTCGACTTCAATATCCTGCACGGCCAGATCGACGAGATCCAGGGGCAGGCGTTCGGCTCGCTCGCGGTTCTGGCGGGCGGCGATCCGGCCAAGGTCGCGCAGGCGATCACGTTTCTGCGCGAGCAGGGTGTCGTAGTGGAGGAGCTCACGCATGTTGAGTGAAATGTTCGATATGTTCGTCCAGTCGTTCTGGGAGACGCTGATCATGGTCGGCATCTCCGGACTGATTGGCGCCGTGGTTGGCGTTCCGCTCGGCGTGCTGCTGTATCTGACCGACCGCCAGGGCGTGCTCGAAAACGTCGCGGTGAATCGCGTGATGGGCGTGATCGTCAATGCGGTGCGCTCCACACCGTTCATCATCCTGCTGGTCGCGGTGATTCCGTTTACGCGGCTCGTCGTCGGGTCGTCGATCGGCACCGCGGCCGCGATCGTGCCGCTGACCATCGCCGCGGCGCCGTTCATCGCGCGTCTGGTCGAGACGGCGCTGCGCGAGGTCGATCGCGGGCTCATCGAGGCGGCCCAGGCGATGGGCGCGACCACCAGCCAGATCGTCTTCAAGGTGCTGCTGCCGGAATCGCTGCCGGGCGTAGTCGCCGGGTTGACGATCACGTTCGTATCGCTGGTCGGCTATTCGGCGATGGCGGGCGCGATCGGCGGCGGTGGTCTTGGCGACCTCGGCATCCGCTACGGCTATCAGCGCTTCCTGCCGGAAGTGATGCTCGCGGTCGTGCTGATCCTGATCGTGTTCGTGCAACTGGTGCAGTCGTTTGGGGATTGGCTCGTGCGTCGTTTGAGCCATAAATAAACAAGGGTGTTCGGAAGCCCGCTAATAGAGATTCGGAAAAGGTCCATCATGCAACGTCGCTTCATTCTCAAGCTGGCTGCCGCGCTCGGCGCGGCAACGCTTTTCGCCACCACCGCGGCGCATGCCGACGACACGATCAAGGTCGGCGTCACCGGCGGCCCGCACGCGCAGATCATGGACGTCGTGAAGACGGTCGCCGCGAAGAACGGCCTCACCATCAAGATCGTCGAATTTTCCGATTACGTGCAGCCGAACGCGGCGCTCGCAAGCGGCGATCTGGACGCGAACAGCTATCAGCACGACCCGTACTTGCAGGCGCAGGTGAAGGACCGTGGCTACAAGCTGATCCGTATCGCCGATACGGTCACGTTCCCGATGGGCATCTACTCGAAGAAGGTGAAGTCGCTCGCCGAACTGCAGCCGGGCGCGAAGATCGCCGTGCCGAACGACCCGACCAACGGCGGCCGCGCGCTTCTGTTGCTGCAGAAGCAGGGCTTGCTGAAGCTGCGCGCCGATGCCGGCCTGAAGGCGACGCCGCTCGACATCGTCGACAATCCGAAGAGGCTGAAGATCGTCGAGCTCGATGCGGCGCAGATTCCGCGTTCGCTGGGCGACGTCGATGCCGCCGCGATCAACACCAACTTCGCGATGGAAGCAGGCCTCAAGCCGAAGCAGGACGCGATCGCCATCGAAGACCCCAAGGGTCCGTACGTGAACGTGATCGCGATTCGCGAAGCGGACAAGAACAAGCCGTGGGTCGCGAAGCTCGTCGCGGCGTACCACTCGCCGGAAGTGAAGCAGTTCGTCGACAGCAAATTCGGCGGCTCGGTGATCACTTCCTGGTGATGCGATGGTCCACGGACCTGGCAGAACACGACGGCAATGCGAAATTAGAGGTCGGAGTCGGAACCCGGGGTTGTCTCCCGGGTTTTTTGGAGATTAAAATAGAACGATCGTTCGATATTGTCGTCAAGCCGCGGAGGAGCGATATCCTTCCGCAAAGCGCCCGCGACACGGCTGCCATGAGGGCAGTCGCTATAATGTTTGTCGGGTTGACGTATTCGTAACTTTGGAGCGTGTGCATGAAAATTCTGGTGCCAGTGAAAAGAGTGGTCGACTACAACGTGAAGGTCCGCGTGAAATCGGACGGTACGGGCGTCGATATTGCGAACGTGAAAATGTCGATGAATCCGTTCGACGAAATCGCGGTTGAAGAAGCCGTGCGTCTGAAGGAAGCGGGCGTCGCGACCGAGGTGATCGCCGTGTCGGCCGGTGTGACGCAATCGCAGGAAACGCTGCGCACCGCGCTCGCGATCGGCGCGGACCGCGCGATCCTGATCGAATCGAACGAAGACCTGCAGCCGCTGGCCGTTGCCAAGCTGCTCAAGGCGCTGGTCGACAAGGAACAGCCGCAGCTGGTAATCCTCGGCAAACAGGCCATCGACGACGACTCCAACCAGACCGGCCAGATGCTCGCCGCGCTCGCGAACCTGCCGCAGGCGACGTTCGCGTCGAAGGTGGTCGTGGCGGATGGCAAGGCAACGGTGTCGCGCGAAGTGGATGGCGGCGCGGAAACGCTGTCGCTGACGCTGCCGGCCGTGGTGACGACCGATCTGCGCCTGAACGAGCCGCGCTACGTCACGCTGCCGAACATCATGAAGGCCAAGAAAAAGCCGCTCGAAACGGTGAAGCCCGAAGACCTCGGCGTGGATGTCACGCCGCGTCTGAAGACGCTGAAAGTCGCCGAGCCTCCGAAGCGCTCCGCCGGTGTGAAGGTGCCGGACGTGAAGACGCTGGTCGAGAAGCTGAAGAACGAAGCCAAGGTGCTGTGAGGAGACGCAAGAAATGACGAATCTGGTAATTGCAGAACACGACAATGCGTCGATCAAGGCCGCGACGCTGAATACGATCGCAGCAGCACAGAAGATCGGCGGTGAGATTCACGTGCTGGTCGCGGGTCACAACGCGCAAGCCGCGGCCGATGCCGCAGCGAAGATCGCCGGCGTCAGCAAGGTACTGCTCGCCGACGCGCCGCAACTCGAAGCGGGTCTCGCAGAAAACGTCGAAGCGACGGTGCTGACGCTTGTGCAGGATGCGGCCAGGAACTACACGCACATCCTCGCGCCGGCTACCGCGTACGGCAAGAACGTCGCGCCGCGTATCGCCGCAAAGCTCGACGTCGCGCAGATCAGCGACATCACCGCGGTGGACAGCGCCGACACGTTCGAGCGTCCGATCTACGCGGGCAACGCCATTGCGATCGTGCAATCGGCTGATCCGATCAAGGTCATCACCGTGCGCTCGACCGGTTTCGACGCCGTCGCGGCCGAAGGCGGCAGCGCAGCGGTCGAAAAGATCGAAGCCGCAGCCGACGCCGGCATCTCGCAGTTCGTGAGCCGGGAAGTGACGAAGCTCGATCGGCCGGAACTGACGAGCGCGAAGATCATCGTGTCGGGTGGCCGGGGTCTCGGCAATGGCGAGAACTACACGAAGGTGCTCGAGCCGCTGGCCGACAAGCTCGGCGCGGCACTGGGCGCATCGCGCGCAGCCGTCGACGCGGGCTTCGTGCCGAACGACTATCAGGTCGGCCAGACCGGCAAGATCGTCGCGCCGCAACTGTACGTCGCGGTCGGCATCTCGGGTGCGATCCAGCATCTCGCCGGCATGAAGGACTCGAAGGTCATCGTCGCGATCAACAAGGACGAAGAAGCGCCGATCTTTAGCGTGGCCGACTACGGCCTCGTCGGCGATCTGTTCGCCCTCGTGCCGGAACTCGTGAAGGAACTCGGCTAAGCGCCGCGGCGGCTGAACAGGCCGCCGAAAATAAGCGAAGGGCGCAGGACCGACCGAGTCCCGCGCCCTTTTTGCATATCAAGGGAGGAGAACCGAAATGAGCTATACGGCGCCCATCAAGGACATGCTGTTCGTGATGAAAGAACTGGCCGGACTCGAAGACATCGCGAAGCTGCCCGGCTTCGAAGACGCAAACCTCGACACGGCGCGGGCCGTGCTCGGCGAGTCGGCGAAACTGTGCGGCGAAGTGCTGGCGCCGTTGAACGTCGACGGCGATCGCAACCCTAGCAGCTGGAAGGATGGCGTCGTCACCGCGACGCCCGGTTTCAGGGACGCGTTCTGCCAGTTCACCGAAGGCGGCTGGCAGGGTGTGCAGCATCCGCTCGACTATGAAGGGCAGGGGCTGCCGAAGCTGATCGGGACGCCATGCGTCGAAATGCTCAACGCGTCGAATCTGTCGTTCGCGTTGTGTCCTTTGCTGACCGACGGCGCGATCGAAGCACTCTTGACCGCCGGCAGCGAAGCGCAGAAACAGACCTTCGTGCCGAAGCTGATCTCGGGCGAATGGACCGGCACGATGAACCTGACCGAGCCTCAGGCGGGCTCGGATCTCGCGCTCGTGCGCACGCGCGCCGAGCCGCAGGCCGACGGTTCGTTCAAGCTGTTCGGCACGAAGATTTTCATTACCTGGGGCGAGCACGACATGGCGAAGAACATCGTCCATCTCGTCCTTGCGCGCACGCCCAACGCGCCCGATGGTGTAAAGGGCATTTCGCTGTTCCTCGTGCCGAAGTTTCTCGTCAACCTGGACGGCTCGCTCGGTGAGCGCAACGATGTGCATTGCGTGTCGATCGAGCACAAGCTCGGCATCAAGGCGAGCCCGACCGCGGTGCTGCAGTTCGGCGATCACGGCGGCGCGCTCGGCCAGCTGATCGGTGAAGAGAATCGCGGCCTCGAATACATGTTCATCATGATGAATGCCGCGCGTTTCGCGGTCGGCATGCAAGGGGTCGCGATCTCGGATCGCGCGTATCAGAAGGCGGTCGCGTATGCGAAGGAGCGCGTGCAGAGCCGTCCCGTCGATGGCTCCGCGAAGCAGTCGGTCGCGATCATCCAGCACCCGGACGTGCGCCGCATGCTGTCGACGATGCGCAGCCTTACCGAGGCGTCGCGCGCGCTCGCGTACGTCGCGGCCGCGCATTGCGATATCGCGCATCGTCATCCCGACGAAGCGACGCGCGCGAAGCATCAGGCGATCTACGAATACCTGGTGCCGATCGTGAAGGGCTGGAGCACGGAGCTGTCGATCGACGTGACGAGCCTCGGCGTGCAGGTGCATGGCGGCATGGGCTTCATCGAGGAAACCGGCGCCGCGCAGTACTACCGCGACGCGCGCATTCTGCCGATCTACGAAGGCACGACCGCGATTCAGGCCAACGACCTGATCGGTCGCAAGACGCTGCGCGACGGCGGCAAGGTCGCGAAGGAACTGCTCGCTGGCATCGCGGAAACGGTTGAAGCGCTCGGCGCGCAGCAGGGCGCGGCGTTCGCGTCGATGCGGACGCAACTCGCTGAGGGTCATCGTGCGCTCGGCTCGGTCGTCGATTTCGTCGTCGCGAATGCGAAGGGCGATCCGAATGCGGTGTTCGCGGGCAGCGTGCCCTATCTGAAGCTCGCCGGCATCGTGTTGGGCGGCTGGCAGATGGCCCGTGCGCAGCTTGCCGCGGCGGCGAGGCGCGACGAGGATCCCGCGTTTCATGACGCGAAGATCGCGACCGCGCGGTTTTACGCCGAGCATGTGCTGCCACAGGCGGCGGCGCTCGAAGTGGCGATCGTCAGCGCGAAGGGTGGCGAGGGCGTGCTGGCTTTGTCGGAAGACCAGTTCTGAGCATGCCTCGATGCCTGCCGCGATTGCGGCGACACCTTGAAAAACAAACGGCGCCTCGCAAGGCGCCGTTTGTTTTTGCAACTGCTGTTTGTTGCCGCGTGCGCTTGCGGCCAATGCCGCGTTAGCGCACGCGCTAGAACTCACGCATACGCCGGCCGATGTTCGCCCGCCGTCTCGCCGAGATAGCGATGCACCGACAGATCGTCCGCGCGAATCGCCGGTTGCTTGCCTGACATCAGGTCGGCGAGCAACTGGCCCGAGCCGCACGACATCGTCCAGCCGAGCGTGCCGTGGCCGGTGTTCAGGAACAGGTTCGGCACCGGCGTGCGGCCGACGATCGGAGTGCTGTCCGGCGTCATCGGCCGCAGACCGGTCCAGAACGTTGCCTTCGACGTGTCGCCGCCGCCCGGGAACAGGTCGTTCACCGAAAGCTCGAGCGTCTTGCGGCGCGCCTCGCGCAGTGATTTGTCGAAGCCGACGACCTCAGCCATGCCGCCGACGCGAATCCGGTCATCGAAGCGCGTGATCGCGATCTTGTAGGTCTCGTCCAGCACGGTCGACACCGGCGCGGCAGCCGAGTCGACGATCGGCGCGGTGATCGAATAACCCTTCAGCGGATAGACCGGAATCTTCACGATGCCGTCGAGGAAGCGCGTCGAGTACGAGCCGAGCGCGACCACGAACGAATCCGCGCGCACCAGTTCGCCGCCGCACTGCACGCCGGCGATGCGGCCGCCCGTCATCGCGAGTGCGTCGATCGGCGTGTTGTAGCGGAACTTGACGCCCAGCTGCTCGGCGAGCGCCGCGAGGCGCGTCGTGAACATCTGGCAGTCGCCGGTTTCGTCGCCCGGCAGGCGCAGGCCGCCGGTGAGCTTGTGCGACACCGCGGCGAGCGCCGGTTCGGCCTTGCCGAGTTGGTCGGCGCTCAGCAGTTCGTACGGCACGTTGGCTTCCTGCAGCACGGCGATGTCTTTCGCTGCGCCGTCGAACTGCTGCTGCGTGCGAAATACCTGCAGCGTGCCGCCGGTGCGGCCTTCGTACTGGATGCCGGTGTCGGCGCGCAGCGCCTGCAGGCAGTCGCGGCTGTATTCGGCGAGCCGCACCATGCGGCCCTTGTTCACCGCATAGCGCGGCGCCGTGCAGTTCTGCAGCATCTGCCACATCCATTGCAGCTGGAATGCGGTGCCGTCGAGGCGGATCGCGAGCGGCGCGTGCTTCTGGAACATCCACTTGACGGCCTTCAGCGGCACGCCCGGCGCGGCCCACGGCGACGCGTAGCCCGGCGAGATCTGGCCCGCGTTGGCAAAGCTGGTTTCGAGCGCCGGGCCGGCCTCGCGATCGATGACGGTCACTTCGTGACCGGCGCGCGCGAGGTAGTACGCGCTCGTTACACCGACGACGCCACTGCCCAAAACGACGACTCGCATAGCTGCTCCAGATATCCAAGAATTGAGTGAGGGCAACGCGCGCTTCGATGGATTCGATCTGATTCGATTCAACGAGCTGCAACGTGAGGTGAAATGCCGTCTGCCCAGTGTTAACCGCTATACTATTAACAGTGAGGCAGGTTTTGTTATCGTATTTTCTTCATTTTCAGCAAAAACACCATGCGTACCCAGCGCCATCCCGTGCGGGCTCTCGATAAGCTCGATCACAAGATCCTGCGGCTCCTGCAGCAAGACGGCCGTATGGCGATGAAGGACCTGGCGGAACGGGTCGGTTTGTCGGTGACGCCGTGCATCGAGCGCGTCAAGCGGATGGAGCGCGACGGCGTGATCACCGGCTACTACGCGCGCGTGAACCCGGCCGAGCTGGGCGCGGCGCTGCTGGTGTTCGTCGAGATCACGCTCGATCACAAGAGCGGCAACATGTTCGACCAGTTCCGGCGCGAGGTGCAGAAGATCCCCGAGGTGCTCGAGTGCCACCTCGTATCGGGCGATTTCGACTATCTGATCAAGGCGCGCATCGGCGAAATGGCCGATTACCGCAAGCTGCTCGGCGACATCCTGCTGCAGTTGCCGGGGGCGGTGCAGTCGAAGAGCTATGTGGTGATGGAGGAAATCAAGGAGACGCTGACGATCGCGGTGACCGACTAGGTGGCCGATCGCTGACGGGATTGGCCGCGCATCTCGCGGGCAACGAAGTGCTCGACAAACGGCGTAAACACTGTATATTTATACAGGTGTTTGCGCCGTTTTCCTTTTGCACTTCCAGTTTGCGTTTGCTCTGCGTGGCCCGCCGTGGATGATCCCGACACCCCTGACATTCCCGAATTTCTGATCGCGCCGCCGGCGCCTCGCAAGGGGCGTGGTGCGGTCACGAACCTGCAAGGCCGCTATGAAGTCGACCAGCGCGAGGCCGTCGACGACGGCTGGCAGGCGGCCGGCGAAGACGGTGAGCCGAAAGTGCTGCGCACGCAGGTGTTCGAGGAGCGCGCGAAAACCATCCTCACACGCAACGCGTCGCCGGACATTCCGTTCAATGTGTCGCTGAATCCGTATCGCGGTTGCGAGCACGGCTGCATCTATTGCTTCGCGCGGCCCACGCACAGCTACCTCGGGTTGTCGCCGGGGCTCGATTTCGAGAGCCGCATCTACGCGAAGATCAACGCGCCCGAACTGCTCGAGCGGGAACTGTCGAAGAAATCATATGTGCCCGAGCCGATTGCGCTCGGCGTCGCGACAGATGCATGGCAGCCGGCCGAACGCGACTTGCGGCTTACGCGGCGGGTGATCGAGGTGCTCAGCGAGCGCAATCACCCGTTCGCGGCGATCACCAAGTCGTCGCTGATCGAGCGCGACATCGACCTGCTCGCGCCGATGGCGGAGCGCGGCCAATTCATGGCGGCGATCACCATCACCACGCTGGACGCCGACATCGCGCGCACGCTCGAACCGCGTGCAGCCACGCCGTCGCGCCGGCTACGCACGATCCGTACCCTCAGCGAGGCGGGTATTCCGGTCGGCGTCAGCATCGCGCCGGTGATCCCGTTCGTCACCGAACCGGACATGGAGCGCGTGCTCGAGGCATGCGCGGAAGCGGGCGCCAGCAACGCGAGCTATATCGTGCTGCGATTGCCGTGGGAGGTCGCGCCGCTGTTCAAGGATTGGCTGAGCGCACACTTCCCGGATCGGGCCGAGCGCGTGATGCACCGTGTGCACGACATGCGGGGCGGCAAGGATTACGACTCGTCGTTCTCGACCCGCATGAAGGGAGAGGGCTTATGGGCCGATCTGCTCAAGCAGCGATTTCACAAGGCCGCGCGCCGGTTGGGGCTGAGCGGACGTGACCGCGGCATTCTCGACATGTCGCAGTTTCGCCGGATCGAGTCGCCGCGCGCCGAGCAGGCAAGCGAACCGGCTCGCGACAATCCGCAACTGAGGCTTTTCTAGCGTGCGGGAATACCTGCTGGTCCCGCTACGGTGCGTTACTGCGAAATTGCTTTGGCCGCTTCGACCTGGCTTTCGAAGTAGGTCTGAAATGCGAGCGCGAGACCGGTCATCAGCAGAAACGCACCGATCAGCAGCGAAAAGATCACGACGAAAATAACGGTCCAGCCGGAGCGGCTTTTGCGTTGCGTGTGGGCGTTGAATTGCGCATCCCATTTCCGATCCGGGCGTAGCCCGTAGACGAGCGCGGCCAGAAACGCGGCGAACAGCGAAACCGCGCCGATCGACGCGAGCACCCAGCCGAGGATCGACGCGCGCTCGGTCGCGATCAGCAGCATCACGCCGGGAGTGCCGATCAGCGTGCCGAGCAGATGGGCCCAGCCGAAGATGTCCCGCATGCCATGCAGATAGAAGCGGTGGGCGCCAAGGCTGCCGAACAGGAACGCCAGCGCGGCGGTGAGCGTCTTGGATCTGAAGCGCGGGGAGGTCGAGGCAATGGTGGACATGAACGCGTGGGCAGAGTGACAGGCGGTCGAAAGGAGCGGCGCGCCGCAGGACGTGGACCGACGCGCATTCTACGCCTGCGGCGGGCGGGTGGTCACGTTGAGGGCGAGCGCCCGCGCTGAAAGCGCGGTGGCGAAACGCGCCGGACCTGGCTGAAGACTGGTGCAGCCTCTCAGCCACACGCGCATGCATCCGCGCGCTACGGCGTCGAATATGTGACGCGATAGATCGCGCCGGCGGTATCGTCGCTGATCAGTAGCGAACCGTCCGGCAGCGGCAGCACGTCGGCGGGACGGCCCCACACCGATTCGCCGGGTTGCAGCCAGCCTTCGGCAAAGACTTGCTGGCGTGCGTGGCTGCCGTCAGGGTCGGTGATCACGCGCACCACGCGGTAGCCGACCTTCTTGCTGCGGTTCCAAGAGCCGTGCTGGGCGATGAAGATGTTGTTGCGGTAGTCGGCCGGAAACATCGGGCCGTCGTAGAAGCGCATGCCAAGCGCCGCCACGTGCGCGCCAAGCTTGACCACGGGCGGCGTGAATTCGCTGCATGGATGATCCTTGCCGAACTCGGGGTCGGGCGTGTCGCCGCCGTGACAGTACGGAAAGCCGAAGTTCATTCCGACTCGTGACGCGCGGCTGAGCTTGTCGCTCGGAATGTCGTCGCCGAGAAGGTCGCGACCGTTATCGGTGAACCACAGTTCGTGGGTGACCGGATGCCACGCGAAGCCGACCGAATTGCGGATGCCGCGCGCGACGACCTCGTAGTGGCTACCGTCCGGGTCCATGCGGCCAATCAGCGCGAAGCGGTCCGGATCTCTCTGGCAAATGTTGCACGGCGCGCCTTGCGGCACGTACAGCTTGCCATCGGGGCCGAACGCGATGAATTTCCAGCCGTGATGCGTGTCGGTCGGCAGCTTGTCGGTGACGACGACCGGTTTTGGCGGATCGTCCAGGTGCGAGTCGATCGCATCGAAGCGCACGATTTTCGACACGGCCGACACGTACAGCGCGCCATCGTGCCACGCTACGCCGGTTGGCATCTGCAGCCCGGACGCGATCACGTGGCGGCCCGTCACGCGGCCGTTTCGCAGTTCCAGCGCATAGACGTGCCCATCCTCGCTGCCCACGTACAGAATGCCCTTGGGCGAGAACGTCATCGCGCGTGCGCTCGGCACGTCGTCCGACAACACCTCGATGTGAAAGCCCGGCGGCAGTTTGATTTTTTCGATGGGTAGCGCGGCGTTTGCGGTCAACGCCTGCGCGGTGAGCAACGTGGCCGCCGCCACGCGTAGAATCCGGCTGCGCGGGGTGCGCGAAAGTCCAGCAAAGCGCACGAAAAAGGCAAAAAAGGCGAATCGAAACAGGAGGTTCGGCTGGCGTTGCACACGCGCTCCTTCAGATAATTCGGGCGTTTGAGCGGGGTCGCGCACCTCTTGTAGAAGGCCGGTGCGGCCCGGTTGCTCAGTTTATCCCGGTAAGTGTTTGTTATGGCGTCGGTTTCCCGCTATAATCGCGTGTTTCAGTCGTTCCGAACCCCGGTTTTCAAGGATTCTAGTATGGTCATCATCCGCTTGGCTCGTGGCGGCTCCAAGAAGCGCCCGTTCTACAACATCGTCGCCACCGACTCGCGTAGCCGTCGTGACGGCCGCTTCATCGAGCGCGTCGGTTTCTACAACCCGGTCGCTACGAAGGGCGAATCCCTGCGTATCGCTCAGGATCGCCTGACGTACTGGCAAGGTGTTGGCGCGCAACTGTCGCCGACCGTCGAGCGTCTCGTGAAGGAAGCCCAAAAGGCCCAGCCGGCTGCTTGATATGGCGGCCCGCAGGCGTATCGTCGTCGGTTCAGCCGGCGGCTCGCGCAACTCGCGTGAGCAGTCCGATGCGCGATTTGTTTTACTGAAGCAGACGCCAAAGCAGGCTGCGAAGTTGTCGTCGAGGTTATTCGATGTCTGAGCGTGATTCCGGCAGTTCTGGTACCGCCAAGGCAGCTTCGCGCGCAAAGGCGTCTGGTCAGGCGTCGTTCGGTGCATTCGTCCGCAAGCCGGTCGAACGAACCGACGGCAAGGCGAAAGAGGCGCAAGCCAACGTCGCGAACGCTGGTTCCGAAGCTGCAGAAATGCGTATCGAAACGGCGGCGAGCTGGCCGGCCGATGCGGTCGAGGTGGGCGCGATCGTCGACGCCTATGGTCTCAAAGGATGGGTCAAGGTAGCCGCGCACGCGGATGCCGGGCAGGGCGGAGACGCCTTGCTGAGCGCGCAGCGCTGGTGGTTGCTGAAAGGCCAGGAGCGCAAATCGACGCCGTCCTTGCAGGCCAAAACGCATAGCGACAGCGTGGTCGCCCGTCTGGGTGGTGTCGCTGACCGCGATGTAGCGCTGGCTTTGCGCGGCTCTCGCGTGTACATCAGCCGTAGCGAATTTCCGGCGCTCGAAGCAGATGAATTCTACTGGGTCGATTTGATCGGCCTGGACGTGGTGAATCTCGCTGGGCTCAGCCTCGGCAAGGTCGCCAGCATGATCGACAACGGCGCGCAGTCGGTGCTGCGCATCGAGTATCCGGCTACCGATAAAAGCGGCAAGCCGATCGCAGGCGAGCGTTTGATCCCGTTCGTCGGCGTCTTTGTCAAAACTGTGGACCAGACGGCTAAGCAGATCGTCGTCGACTGGGAAGCAGACTATTGAAATCTATCGTTGAGTGGGGAGAGCGATGCAGTTCGATGTCGTGACGCTCTTTCCAGAAATGTTCCGCGCGCTGACTGACTGGGGTATCACCAGCCGGGCCGCGAAGCAGCTGCGTTATGGGTTGCGTACGTGGAATCCGCGCGATTTCACGACCGACAACTACCGCACGATCGACGATCGCCCGTACGGCGGAGGCCCCGGCATGGTCATGTTGGCTCGGCCCCTCGAAGATGCGATCACGGCCGCGAAAGCGGCGCAGTCGGAGCAGGGCATCGGTGCGTCGCGCGTCGTTATGATGTCTCCGCAAGGCGCGACGCTGAATCACGAGCGCGTGATGAAGTTCGCGGCCGAACCCGGTCTGATCCTGTTGTGCGGGCGTTACGAAGCGATCGACCAGCGTTTGCTCGACCGTGTCGTCGACGAAGAAGTCAGCCTTGGCGACTTCGTGTTATCGGGCGGCGAGCTGCCCGCGATGGCGTTGATGGATGCGGTCGTGCGTCAGTTGCCCGGTGTGCTGAACGACTCGCAGTCGGCGGTGCAGGATAGTTTCGTCGAAGTGCTGCTCGATTGTCCGCACTACACACGTCCCGAGGAATACGAGGGCGTGCGGGTGCCCGATGTGCTGCTCGGCGGCCATCATGCGGAAATCGAGGCGTGGCGGCGGCGCGAAGCACTGCGCAACACGTTGAACAAACGGCCCGATCTGATCGTGAAGGCCAGAAAGAACAGAATGCTGAGCCGTGCCGACGAGGCGTGGCTCGCAAGTCTCGCGAAGGAAGAGCCGAAGGCCTGAGGCTCCGGTCTTTCGAGCGGACAAGAGGCGGTGCCGTACATGCGTGTGCGGTGCCAGATGTGAACCCATCCTCTATCGGGGCCGTAGCCCAACGCAGTAAGCGCGGGCAGGTACGAACGCCGACAAGATGGATCTAGGAGTCAGTGATGAATCTGATTGCAAAACTCGAGCAGGAAGAAATCGCGCGCGTTCTCGGCGAAAAGACCATTCCGGATTTTGGTCCGGGCGATACGGTCATCGTCAGCGTGAACGTGGTTGAAGGCACGCGTAAGCGTGTGCAGGCTTACGAAGGCGTCGTGATCGCCAAGCGTAACCGTGGTCTGAATTCGTCGTTCATCGTCCGCAAGATTTCGTCGGGCGAAGGCGTCGAGCGTACGTTCCAGACGTATTCGCCGCTGCTGGCAAGCATCGTCGTCAAGCGTCGCGGCGATGTGCGTCGTGCGAAGCTGTACTATCTGCGCGAGCGTTCGGGCAAGTCGGCTCGAATCAAGGAAAAGCTGGTCTCGAAGGACCGCGCTGCTTCCGAAGCGTAAATGCTGTAAGAAAAAGCACCCCTCGCGGGTGCTTTTTTGTTGGCCAGGTCAAAATAGCGGCATGTCCCCGCTCATCAGAGAGACCCGTTGATCCGCCCCGTCTTTGAGCCCGAAACTCTGCCTGTCATCGCGACGGGCGCCGATCTGCCACCGGTCACGGGCGAGCGTCTGACGCCCGATGCACTGCGGGCGCGCTTCGATCGGCAACTTGCCTGGACTCCTGAGAAGATCGCCGATGCGCCGTGGCGCAACACCGACCTCGATCCACGCGTGGCCGCGGTGCTGGTGCCGCTCGTCATGCGCGCGCGAGGCGTTACCGTGTTGCTCACGCAGCGCGCGGACCATCTGAGCGATCACGCCGGCCAGGTGAGTTTTCCCGGCGGCCGCCAGGAACCGTTCGACGCCGATGCGACTGCCACGGCGCTGCGCGAAGCGCGCGAAGAGGTGGGTCTCGACGCTTCGCGCGTCGAAGTTCTCGGCGCGTTGCCCGACTATCTGACTGGCACCGGCTTTCGCGTGTCACCGATCATCGCTCTCGTGCACCCGCCGTTCACCCTGGAGATCGATCCGCTCGAAGTGGCCGAGGTTTTCGAAGTGCCGCTCGCGTTCCTGATGGACCCGTCCAACCATGAAGAGCGGCTGTTCCGCTACGAGGGCGGGGAGCGCCGCTTCTTCGCGATGCCGTATCCGCGCGGCGAATTGACGGTGGCTCCGGAAGCCGCCGAGCAGCACGGCCCGCAACACGCGCAGACGGTCACGCCAGCGGCCGTGCAAAGCGGCCAGCATTTCATTTGGGGCGCGACGGCTGCGATGCTGCGCAACCTGTATCGGTTCCTCGCCGCATGATTGATATGACCCGCATCGACGCGCCGACGATGCGAGTTGCGCGGACGACGCACTTGTCGGCGCTTTGTCAGCGTCCGCGTTCAGACTCATCCGACCCTGTGCTATCGTTATAAAACAATCGTAAAAACTTAAAAAGCACGGCGCATCGCATGACTTTTTTCTCCGTATTGCTGGCTCTGATCATTGAACAGGTACGCGCGCTCTCGCCGAACAATCCGGTGTCCGCGTTGCTTCAATACCATGCGGAGTCGGCGGCGCACGGATTCGATGCCGGCAAGCAACGTCACGGTCTGCTCGCGTGGCTCGTCGTGGTGGTGCCCTGGACGCTGGCGGTCGCGCTCGTCTACTACGTGCTGTATCACATTCACTTCATGCTCGCGTTCCTGTGGAACGTCGTGGTGCTTTACTTCACGCTCGGCTTTCGGCAGTTCAGCCATTACTTCACCGACATCCATCTCGCGTTGAACAACGATGACGTGCCGCACGCGCGCGAAATTCTCAACGAATGGACCGGGCTCGAAACTGTCGACATGCCGGTCAGCGAAATCGTGCGTCACACGCTGATTCACGCGGTGGTCGCGTCGCATCGCCACGTGTTCGGCGTGTTCTTCTGGTTCCTGATTCCGGTCGGTCCTGCCGGCGCGGTGCTGTACCGTTGCGCGGAATACCTCGCGCGCGCATGGGCGCGGCCGGCCGACGACCGCACCGTCGCGTTTTCGAGCTTCGCGCAGCGTGCGTTCTTCGTGATCGACTGGGTGCCGGCGCGGCTGACGTCGCTGGGCTTTGCGATCGTCGGCAATTTCGAGGATGCGATTTACGCGTGGCGCAATCATGCGCGGCAGTGGCCCGATACGAACGACGGCGTGTTGCTCGCCGCGGGCAGCGGGGCGCTCGGCGCGCGCCTGGCCGGGCCGCTCGCGGAGCCGTCGAGCCTCGACGCGCTCGCCACTGGCGATGGCGGTCCGATGCAAGTCGGCGACGACTGCACGCCGCGCACGCTGCAATCGGCGGTGGGCCTCGTGTGGCGCGCGGTCGTGCTGTGGATGATCCTGCTGTTGATGCTGACCATCGCGGTGTGGCTCGCCTGAAGCGGCCCACGCACGCGCGCAGCGCAAGAAAAAGCCGGGCATTGCCCGGCTTTTTCAATTCCCGACGACGCTTCACCCCTTCAACGGATCGCGCACAGTCCCGCACTGCCAGCATACGGTGAACTGCGCCTCGAGCATCTCGCCGCACTGCTGACATTGCCATTGCGGCGCGCCTGGCGCCGGTCCTCGCGACGCCGCTTCGATCAGCCGCCGCGCGACCGCCTCATCGCGTTCATCGACCAGCCACAGCTCCGGGGCGCATTGATCGGCCGGAATCTCGCCGAGCGCGCCGTTCAGATAGCGGTTATGCAGCTCGCACGCGATGCCCGCGGTCTCCAGCACATTGACCCAATGCTGTCCGATGATCAGGTTCGGCGCGCGCATCAGTTTCATGTCAGCGGACTATCTGGCTCGCCTCGTGCACGAGTTGCGCATAAAGCGCATGCCGTTCGCGGCGGATCCGGCCGTCGGCGACTGCTTCGAGGATCGCGCAGCCAGGCTCGTGCAGATGATGGCAGTTGTAGAAACGGCAGTTCGGCAGCAGCGGCCGGAACTCGGGGAACGCGCGTTCGAGCCGGCCTTCGGTCAGATGGTGCAGGCCGAATTCCTGGAAGCCCGGCGAGTCGATCAGCGCACCGGCCGCGCCGTTGACGTGATTCACATCGGCCGTACCCGCCGACGGAGGCAGCGGATAAAGACGCGTGAACGTCGTCGTATGGCGCCCGCTGTTCAACGCGGTCGAGATCTCGCGCGTCGCCACTTCGGCATCGGGAATCAGCAGGTTCACGAGCGTCGATTTGCCCATGCCGGACTGACCGAGCAACAGCGTCGCGTGACCGTGCAGATGCTCGGTCAGCGTGGCGCGGGCCGCCTCGGGCTGCATGCGGATCGACACTTCGAGCACCGGATAGCCGAGCGCGCGATACGGCTCGAGCCGCTTGCGCGCGCCGTCCAGAGCAGCGGTAACGTCGATCTTGTTCAGCACGATCAGCGGCTTCAGTTCGTTCGCCTCGGCGGCGACGAGCGCGCGGCCGAGCAGATCCTCGCTGAAATGCGGCTCGGTCGCGAGCACGATCAGCAGCTGATCCAGGTTCGCGGCGAACAACTTCGACTTGTACTGGTCCGAGCGATACAGCAGATTGCGCCGCTCGCCGATCTCGACGATCACGCCTTGATCCGCGGAAGTCGGCTCGTAGATCACGCGATCGCCGACCGCGACCTCGCTGCGCTTGCCGCGTGGGAAACATTGCAGCAGCGCGCCGCCGTCTTCAGGCGCGACCAGATAGTGGCGGCCGTGCGCGGCCACCACGAGGCCGCCCGTGCGCGCGCCGTGCATGCCGGACCCGGCACCGCGCGCCGCTTTTTTCGGAGCGCGGCCGCTCATGCGTGCTGCAGCAGTCGGTCGATCCGCTGCGAGGCCGGCGGATGCGAATAGTAGAACGCGGTGTAGAGCGGATCGGGCGTCAATGTCGACGCGTTGTCCTCATACAGCTTGACGAGCGCGTTGATCAGATCGTGCGCGTCGGTTTGCGACGCGGCGAACGCGTCGGCTTCGAACTCGTGCTTGCGCGAGCTGAGGCTGCCGAGCGGCGTGACGAAGAACATGAACACCGGCAGCGCGAGGAAGAACAGCACGAGCGCGAGTCCGCTGTTGCCGCCAATGAGCGACGGCCGCACGCCGAGCCCTTCGTAGAACCACACGCATTGCGTCAGCCAGCCGAGCAGCGCGAGCATCGCGAGGCTGATTGCGAACGTGACGAGCATGCGCTTCATCACGTGACGACGCTTGAAGTGGCCGAGCTCGTGCGCGAGCACCGCCTCGATCTCGCGGCCGGACAGCCGCGCGAGCAGTGTGTCGAAGAACACGATGCGCTTGCTCGCGCCGAAGCCGGTGAAGTACGCGTTGCCGTGCGCCGAACGGCGGCTGCCGTCCATCACGAACAGCCCCTTCGCGGCGAAGCCGCAGCGCTTCATCAGCGCCTCGATGCGGGTCACGAGAGCTTCATCTTTCAGCGGCTCGAACTTGTTGAAGAGCGGCGCGATGAAGGTCGGGAAAATCAGCAGGCCGAACATCTGGAACGCGACCCACACGACCCATGCCCACAGCCACCACAGGTTGCCCGCGCGGTTCATCAGCCACAGCACGACGAACAGCAGCGGCAGGCCGAACGCGATGCCGAGCAGCGCGCCCTTCAGGCGGTCGAAGAAGAACAGGCTCTTGCTCATGCGATTGAAGCCGAAGCGCTGCTCGACAACGAACTGCCGGTAGTAGTCGAACGGCAGGTCGATCGCGCTCGTGATCGCGATCACGGCGGCAACCAGCACGATCTGGCCGACGTAGCCGCGGCCGAGCCAGTCGGAGATCGCGAGATCGAGCATCTGCACGCCGCCGAGCAGCGTGAGCCAGATCAGCACGGCCGCGCCGACGACGATCTCGACCATCGCGAGCCGCGTGCGCTCGACGGTGTAGTCGGCCGCGCGCTGATGCGCAGTGAGCGCGATGGTGTTCACGAACTGGCTGGGCACCTGTTCGCGATGCGCGACGACGAAGCGGATCTGCCGCGATGCGAGCCAGAGTTTGGTGCCGACCATCGCGACGACGGCGACGATGAAGAGGGCGGTGAAGTACAGGGTAGGCATCCGAGGATTCCGTGGTATCTATGCGAGAATTATATGTTTCTTCCCGCCTCAGGGCGGAGATACGGTTTAACGCGACGGTTTAACGCATTAGCTCCGGGCAGCAGTTCAAGGCGGCGCTTCGGCGCGGCCGGCCCGGCTCGAACCGCGCGAATCCATTTCAAATGAACACATGCCGCGCCGCGCGGGTTTGCAGCGAACCCCGCGGCGCGGCCCTCAGGGTTGCCTTCATGACTGACATCCTCGCATCCACCGAACAGCCGCCGCTCGTGCGCAGCGACATGAATCTCGTCTGGCTGGACATGGAAATGACCGGGCTCGAGCCCGACTCCGACCGCATCATCGAGATCGCGGTGGTGGTGACGAATTCGACGCTCGACAGGATGGTCGAAGGTCCGGTGCTTGCGATTCATCAGAGCGATGAGACGCTCGCGAAGATGGACGAGTGGAATCAGAACACGCATGGCCGCTCGGGGCTGATCGATCGCGTGAAGGCGTCGACGGTCAGCGAGGCCGATGCGACCGCGCAGATTCGCGAATTCCTCGGCCAGTACGTGCCGCCGGGCAAGTCGCCGATGTGCGGCAACTCGATCTGCCAGGACCGCCGCTTCATGGCGCGCTGGATGCCGGACCTGGAGAGCTTCTTCCACTACCGCAACCTCGACGTGAGCACGCTGAAGGAGCTGTGCCGGCGCTGGCAGCCGGTGATCTACAAGGGCTTCCAGAAGCGCGCGATGCACACCGCCCTGGCCGATATTCACGAGTCGATCGACGAACTGAAGTACTACCGCGAGCATTTCCTCGTGCCGTCGGCGCCCGACGCCGCCGCGAGCGGCAAATAAAGCGCGGGCCTGCACCGGCAGGCCCTGATCCTCGAACCTCAGTCCTGCCGCGGCGCGCGTTGCGCGCTTTTCGGCCGGAACGCCTTCACGA
The DNA here is from genome assembly GCF_038900515.1 of Burkholderia sp. JPY481. Lineage (NCBI taxonomy): Bacteria > Pseudomonadati > Pseudomonadota > Betaproteobacteria > Burkholderiales > Burkholderiaceae > Burkholderia > Burkholderia sp. JPY481. The sequence continues at coordinate 1,045,989 of NZ_JAYMRT010000001.1, read as the reverse complement.
CGTCGGCGTTGGTTTCCACGTAAGGCCCGCCGATCAGGTCGATACAGTAGGGCACCGCCGCGAAAATCCCCGGCACCTTGACCACGCCGTCATCGCGCAGGCCTTCCAGCGTTTCCCGGATCGATTTCGGCTGGCCGGGCAGGTTGATGATCAGCGCGGCGTGCTGCGCCGTTTCGCGGATCACCGCGACCTGGCGTGACAGGATCGCGGTCGGCACGAAATTCAGGCTGATCTGCCGCATCTGCTCGCCGAAGCCGGGCATCTCCTTCGTCGCCACCGCGAGCGTCGCCTCGGGCGTCACGTCGCGGAGCGACGGGCCGGTGCCGCCAGTCGTCAGCACCAGATCGCAGCCCACTTCGTCGACCAGTTCGATCAGCGTCGCCGAAATGGTCGGCGCGTCATCGGCGATCAGCCGCGTGACGACTTGCCACGGCGAGCTCAAGGCCGCGCCGAGCCATTCCTGCAGCGCCGGAATGCCCTTGTCCTCGTACACGCCCGTCGACGCGCGGTCGCTGATCGACACGAGGCCGATCACGATTTCGTCGGGGTGGTTACGTTGCTTATGTTGATCAGGCGTCGCGGTCGTCATCGTCGTGTTCCGGGGCGAGGTCAGCGTCTTCGGCTCCGTCGCCGGCGCCGGCTGCGTTCTTGATCCACTGGAACAGCTCGCGGAAATAGCGCGGCGGCTTGCTCTGCTGCGCTTCCTTGCGCGCGTTGCGGATCAGCGTGCGACCCTGCTGCGGGTCGGCGGCCGGGTGCTGGCGGATGAACTCGGTCAGTGCGGCGTCGTCGGCAAGCAGCTTTTCGCGGGTGCGTTCGATCCAGTGGAGCTTCGCCGTTTCCGTCTTGTTGACGCCGTTGTAGGTGTCGAGCGCGGTACGCAGCGCGGCGGTGTCGGTATCGAGCAGCGAGCGCATCACGCGGCCGACGTACTGGATCTGGCGGCGCTTGCCTTCATGATCGGTGATGCGGCGCGCTTCGCGCACGGCTTCGTCGAGCTTTTCGGGCATCGGCATGCGCTTGAGCGCGTCTTTCGGCAGCGCGACGAGCGCCGCGCCCAGATCCTGCAACGCCTGCATTTCGCGTTTGACCTGGGACTTGCTCGGACGATCGTAGCCGTTTTCGTCGACTTCCGTGACGACGGATTCGATCGGTTGAATGCGGGTTTTGCGTGTCATGGCGGTATTGTAACTTGCCGCGCCGGCCCGACCCGCGGCGGCGCGTACCTTGCTATGATCGCGGGATGCATTTATCCCGCACCCGCGCGCCTCGCGCCGAACACGGTGCGCATACCCTGGGCCGCGCGGCCCCAACAGGACGGCAACCACAATGGCAGCAGACATGGACGTCAAGCAGCGCTTTTTTCCGCATACCCAGGATGAGCTGAAGGAAATCGCCTCGGACATCCTCCGTCACGCGAAGGCGCTCGGCGGTACCGACGCCGCAACCGAAATCTCCGAGGGCGACGGCCTGTCCGTCTCCGTGCGGCGCGGCGAAGTCGAGACGATCGAGCACAACCGCGACAAGATGGTCGGCGTGACGGTGTTCATCGGCAACAAGCGCGGCAACGCGAGCACCTCGGACTTCTCGCCGCAGGCGTTGAAGGACACGGTCGCGGCCGCGTACAACATCGCGCGCTTCACCGCCGAAGACGATTGCGCGGGCCTCGCCGAAGCCGAACTGCTCGAAACCGCGCCGCGCGACCTCGATCTGTATCACCCATGGAATCTGTCGGCCGACGAAGCCGTCGAAATCGCGCGCCGCGCCGAAGACGCCGCGTTCGCGACCGATCCGCAGATCAAGAACTCCGAAGGCGCGAGCGTGTCGGCGCAGCACTCGCAGTTCGTGCTGGCGACCTCGCGCGGCTTCCTCGCCGGCTATCCGTATTCGCGCCACTACATCGCGTGCGCGCCGATCGCCGGCAGCGGCCGCAACATGCAGCGCGACGACTGGTACACGTCGACGCGCAGCGCCGGCGAACTCGCCGATCCCGAGGCAGTGGGCCGTTACGCGGCGCAGCGTGCGCTCGCGCGCATCGGCGCGCGCGGCCTCGATACGCGCAAGGTGCCGGTGCTGTTCGAAGCGCCGCTCGCGGCGGGCCTGCTCGGCGCGTTCGTGCAGGCGACGAGCGGCGGCGCGCTGTATCGCAAGACTTCATTTCTGGTCGACAGCCTCGGCAAGCCGGTGTTCGCGCCGCACGTGCAGGTGGTCGAAGATCCGCACGTCGCGCGCGCGATGGGCAGCGCGCCGTTCGACGAGGAAGGCGTGCGCACGCACCAGCGATCGGTCGTGAAGGACGGCGTCGTCGAGGGTTACTTCCTGTCCACCTACTCGGCGCGCAAGCTCGGCATGAAGACCACCGGCAACGCGGGCGGCTCGCACAACCTGTCGCTGCTCAGCTCGAACACGCGTCCCGAGGACGACTTCGAGGCGATGCTGAAGAAGCTCGGCACCGGTCTCTTGCTGACCGAGCTGATGGGGCAGGGCGTCAACTACGTGACGGGCGACTACTCGCGCGGCGCGTCGGGCTTCTGGGTCGAGAACGGCAAGATCCAGTACCCGGTCGAGGAGATCACGGTCGCGAGCACGCTGCAGGAGATGTTCCGCCATATCGTCGCGATCGGCGCGGATACGATCACGCGCGGCACCAAGCAGACCGGCTCGGTGTTGATCGAACGGATGACGATCGCGGGGCAGTAAGCCGGGCGGCGCGTTTCGGCGCCGCCCCGTATCAAACGAAAACGCCACGCAGCTCAACGTTGCGTGGCGTTTTTTTATTGCATGCCGTGGCGCGTGCCGTCAGACGTCCTTGCGTTGATAGGTGACGAACGCGTAATCGAAGTCGTTCGGCGCATTCGAGTGATGCGCTTCACGCGCGATTTCTTCCCACACGTGCGGGTCGATCGCAGGGAAGGTCGCATCGCCGGGGAAGTCGGCGGCGATTTCGGTGACGATCAGCTTGTCCGCGTGGCGCAGCCCTTCGTCGTACAACTCCGCGCCGCCGATCAGAAACGCCTGCGGCGCCTGGTCCTGCGCGGCGAGCGCGAGCGCTTCGTCGAGATTGGTCGCGGTGTCGCAGCCCTGAAAACGCCGCGAGCCATCGCGTGTGACGACGATGTTGCGGCGTCCGGGCAGCGGCCGGCCGATCGATTCATGCGTCTTGCGGCCCATGATGATGGGCGCGCCCATCGTCGTGCGCTTGAAGAACTTGAGGTCTTCGGGCAGTCGCCAGGGCAACTGGTTGTCGCGGCCGATCACGCCGTTGCTGGCGCGAGCGACGATCAGGGTGAGCGTCGTCATCGAATGGAAAGAGGAGGGTAACCGGGCGATTCTACCCGACGCTCCGATGCGCACCGATGCCCGCCCGCCGCTCAGCCGCCGTTCAGCCGCCGCTCACCCTCCCGCCGGCCCGTCCGTGGCGAGCCCTTCCTTGTCATCGGCGCCGCCCGGTTCGCGCAAACCGTGCACGCCCATCAGCCGATACAGCGTCACGCGCGAAATGTTCAGATCCACCGCCGCCTCGTTCAAGCGGTGCCGGTGGCGCAGCAGCGCGGCCTCGATCGCGCGCTTCTCGGCGGCCTCGCGCGCCTGCGTGAGCGTCATGCTTTGCTGTTCGGTAAAACCGGCGAGGTCGAGATCGTCGGCTGAGATCAGCTTGTTCTCGGCCATCACGATCGCGCGGCGCACGCGGTTGATCAGCTCGCGCACGTTGCCGGGCCAGTTGTAGTTGTAGAGCGCCTCGATCGCCGACGGCGTGAAGCCGCGAATCTTGCGCGCGTTGTCGGTCTTGAACTTGTGCAGGATGTGGTACGCGAGAATCTCGATGTCCCGCGCACGCGCGCGCAGCGGCGGCTCGTCGACGCGCAGCACGCACAGGCGATGAAACAGGTCCGCGCGGAACTGGCCGTCGCGCATCGCGCCGTCGAGATCGACGTGGGTCGCCGAGATGATGCGCACGTCGACCGGAATCGATTCGCGTCCGCCGAGCCGCTCGATCTTGCCTTCCTGCAGAAAGCGCAGCAGGCTGGCCTGGCTTTCGAGCGGCAGGTCGCCGATCTCGTCGAGAAACAGCGTGCCGCCGTCGGCCGCTTCGACTCGGCCGATCTTGCGCTGATTCGCGCCGGTAAAGGCGCCGCGCTCGTAGCCGAACAGTTCGGATTGAAGAAGGTGATGCGGAATCGCGCCGCAGTTGATCGGCATGAACGGCGCCTTGCGGCGCGGCGAGCGCTCGTGGATCGCCAGCGCGGTCAGCTCCTTGCCGGTGCCCGATTCGCCCGCGATGAACACGCTCGCGTCGGTGTTCGCGACCTTGCGGATTGTGCGAAAGAGCTGCTGCATCGCCTCGCAGGTGCCGACCATTTCCTCGTCGCCTGCTTCGCCGGCGGGCGGCGGGAATTCCGGGTCGCACAGCGTGACCATGCCGAACGCGTGGCCGGCCAGATAGTCGATCGTCGCGTGCGCGACCGGCAGCTTCACGAAGTCGAAGCAGTAGTGGCGCACGAGGCGTCGCACCAGCGGATCGTTGAGCCGCTCGTTGCTCGCGAGCGCGATCCAGCCGATCTGCTGCTGACGCAGGCTCGCCTCGAGTCCGCCGATGTCGCGCGGCGCGAAGCTCGCCAGATCGACGATGCCCGCGCACGCGAGGTCCGGCTTTAAAAGCCGCCCGAGTTCGTGCGCCGAGCGCGCGGCCGCGACCTGCCAGCCGCGGCCTTTCAGATGTGCGATCAGAGTTTCGTCAGGAGTGCGCGCGACGTATAGCAGCTGTCGCGCGACGCCTGGCATCGCGGCGCTCGCTTGGGCGCCGGTTTCATTGCTCGCCGGTGGAGCGGCTGCCGGCACCGCGAGCGGCAGATGCGATCCCGCTGCCGCGACGGAAGTCACACTGCTCAGATGAGGTGATTCACGCACGTTCGACCTCGTATCGTTGGCACGTCAGAAGGTGTACGGAAAGCGCACGCCGACCACGAAGTTCGGCGCGTCGGGTGTGAGTCCGATCGATACCGAGCCGTTGATGGTCAGGTGCTTGTTCACGACGTGGTTCAGGCCAAAATTCATCGCCGCGGCCGTGGTCTCGCTGCCCGGCACCTTCTGGTAGCTGCCGCCCGGCGCCTTGGTCTGCGACTCGGGTTCGAGCGCCATCGTGAACGCCACGCTGGCCGAATCCTTGTCGGAGAACGCGAGCGCGACGCCGCCGCCGAACTGGACGATATCGCCGAGCTTGACCGTCGCCGGTTCGGTTTGTCCCTGCACCGACGAAATGTCCGCGAACGAACGCGCGAGGTTGTAGGTGTAGGAAACGCTGCCGAACAGCACGACCGGGTCGTAGGTCTTCAGCACCGACAGACCCGCGGTGATGTTCCAGAAACCGGTGCCGGTCGGCAGTCGGGTCGGCGCGACGAGGTTGGTGTTGTCCGCGTCGACCTGCACGACTTTTTCGCCGAACGGCGAGCTGCCGGTCGGCGCCTTCACGCGCAGACTGCCGACCACGTCCGGCAGCGCGTTGGTTTCCCTGACGAACTGATAGTAGATGCCGAAATTCACGTCGCCGATGTCGTGGCTCGACACCGTCGCGTCCGACAGCGTGCTCGCCGCGCCGCCCGCGCCGCCGACGATGAAGGTGCTGCGCCGGTACACGTACGGCACGTCGACGTCGACGTTGATGCGGTCGGACACGCCGTAGCGCGTGTCGAGGTCTGCCATCACCTGATGCGACTTGGTCTGGCCGAGGTTGATGTTGCCGAGGAAGATCGCATCGAGCGCGAGGAAGCCCGACAACTGCAACTGGCGACGGTCGTAGTAGGTGTCGCTGATGCCGAAGTCCATCGTCAGCTTGTGGTCGAACAGTGGCGCATGCTCGCGCTGCACGACCGCCTGCTCGGCCTGGGTGCGCACCGGTTCGTTCGCGCGCTGGGTCTGGCCGACCGCGCCGCTGCCGTCGGTGGCGGCGGGCAGGCCGCCGGCGCTGGCGTTGCCCGCGTTGCTGCCGTCCGGTGTCGGCGGATTGACCGGCACGCCGGTCGCGGTGCCGGTGGTGCCCGCCGGCGCGGGCGCGCCAGGCGCGATCTGCGCGAGCGGCGGCAGCGGCACCGGCAGGCGGTCGGCGCCGGGCTGCTCGGCCACCGTGCCGCTGCCCGCCGGAGCGCCGGCGCCCGGCACGCCGCGGCCGCGTTGCGCCATCTCGAGTTCGGTGACCTGGCGTTCGAGCGAATGGATTTGCCGCTGCTGCTCGTTGACGACGCGCATCAGCGTATTCAGACGGTCCTCCACGGATTGACCGGCGAGCGCCTGCGCGCTCGCCGGCTGAGAAAGAGCCCAAAGCATGACGGCGGCCGGAATGGCCGCGAGAGCCATGCGCGGCGCCCTGGTCGATGACACTTTTTTCATTTTTTGCTCCCCCGGTGGTCCGGCCGCGCGGTGCTGCCTGCGCGGCCTTCTCTTCACTGCTTGTGGTCCAACTGGCGGGTGGCGGCCCGCGCCGTTATCTCCTGTTTTGCAGTGCCTGCAGTACGCCCAACTGACGAAGCATCGAAGCCGACATCTGCTGGGTTTGCAGATGCAGTTGCAGGGCGTTGGCGACTTGCTGGTTATTGCCTGCGATCTGCAGCAACTGGGCGATCTGCCCGTTGCTCGGCGCGATGGTCTGGGTGGCGAGCCCAGCGGGTGTCTGCAGCGCGACGTTCACGCCGTTGCTGCCGAACGAAATGCCGGCTTTCACGGAGCCGGTCGAATTGCTGGCCGTCGCCGACGGCGCGTTGGCGGAGCCCGTCAGCGTCGCGGCGCTGTTATTGAAGTCGATCAGCGCGGAGTTGGTGCCGCTGTTGCGATCGCCCGCGACCTGGGTAACCTGCGACACGCCGTTGACGCCGATGCTCTGGCCGCCGCGCGCCTGCGCATTCGGGTTGGCGCCCGAATCACCTGCATGGCCGTGCGTGCCGCCGCTCACGCTCGCGAACGTGCTGACGGAACTCGTGAGTTGGCCGCCACCGTTCTGTACCGCGCTCAGCGAGCCTTGAGCGAGCGCGCTCGCGCCGTTGGGCAAGCGCCATTGCGAAATGACGTTCAGCACGAAGCCGGAGATCATCGTCGCGCCGGCGTATTTGCCGGTCTGGGTCGCGAGCACATCGTCGCCGACCAGTTGCACTCGCAGCGGCTCGGCGCCTGGCTCGGACCGTATCGAAAGTTCGGGAGCCGGTGGCGAGGCGGCGCCCTCCGAAGCATGGGCAACGCTGCTTGCGCCATAGGCGACGGCACAGAGCACTAACCCAAGCGGTGTGAGGTGTGACTTCATGGCGGGATCAGAACATGTCTGCCTTGTTCAAGCCGTACTCGAAAAAGGGCGTCGCCGCGCTGCCGGCCGCCAGCGCGGCGGCGCGCAGCTTCAGCGCGAGCGACTCGTTGTCCTGCAACAGCGGTGAATCCTCCCTGAAGGGTTTGCCGAGGACCGCGAACACGAGGCCGTTCCAGGTCTTCGCGAAGTCGTCTTCGAGCACGATGCGATTGCCGAGCGCCGGGTCCGCGATGAACACGCGGCCGTCCTGCGCATGCTTGACGATCACGAAATGCTCGTAGCCGTCGATGTTCATCAGGACCATCACGGGGATCTGAAGATGGTGGAGCGCGTCGACGTTGACGCGAAAGCCGCGGCCGCGCAGTCCGATGGTCTCGACGAAATGCTTCATGTCGAGCATCGAGAAGCCGTTCTTGACGACGACTTCGGGCGTAGAAAAAACCATCATCCGGCGGATCAGTTCGGTTTCCGGAATATCGATGCCGTAGCCGTACTTGAGGAGGGTGGCGAGCGCCGCCGCGCCGCAGCTGTAGTCGAACTGTTGATTGACGATGTGGTTGTAGCGCAGGTCCTTCATCGAACGGACCGTTTTCGTCAATGGCACGCCGACGAACGTGGACGTGTCGATGCTCGACTGTGCGGCGGCGTGATCCGCGCACAGCACATAGCCTGCCAGCGCTACGGCGAGCGGTAGCGCCGGGAACCCCTTAAACCCGGTCATGCTGGTCTCCTGCCCGATCCGCGCCGGCAGCTTCTATGGCTGCCGGCGCGCCCTTCCGACTGCTTTGTGCTTCTTCTGCTGGCCCGCGGTCGTCGCGTCGTCGGCTTACTTGCCGCTGTTCAGCGCCGCGATGGCAAGTCCGTTGTGCTGCAGATTGCCCGCGCCGCCGGCGATGTTCACGCCGATGTTGCCGGAGGCGCCTTTCAACGTATCGGCCCCGAGACTCGCGGTGCCCTGGAACTGCCCGTGAACGACCATCGTGGCGGATTGCGAGTTGTCATCCGTTGCGTCCTTCGCGGTGGTCAGCGCCTTGCCCGGCGAGGTCGTCGTCACCGCGCCGGCGAGCGCGTTGTCCTGCGCGTTGCCGATGCCGGAAGCGATGTTCACGCCGACGTTGCCTGTCACACCCGACAGCGACCCGTTGCCGACCGACGCGTTCAGATTGAAGTTATGGATCGCCGCGCTGCCGCTCGAGGACTGCACGTTGAAGTCCTGCGCGTTGCCGAACACGTTGCCGACGTCGACCGACGCGAGCGACACGTCGTTGCTCTGCGCGTTGTCGATGCCTTCCGCGATGTTGATGCCGAGGTTGCCCGACACGTTGCTGGCCGCGTTGGTGCCGGTGGTCGCGTTCAGCGTGGCGGCCGCTTCGTTGTTGATGTGCTGCGTGATCGAGCCGCGCGTCGTCACATCGGTCGTCGTCATGCCTTCGTCGATGCCCCACAAGGCGCCGTACGCGTTGGTCGACGAAGAGCTGCTGCGCGAGTAGCTCGACGATTGCTCGCCGATCCTCGCAAAGCCGGAGCCTTCGCTCGCCTTGAAGCCCCACGAACGGCTTTGTCCGGACGCTTCGCTCGCTTCGAAGGCGCCGGCGACGCCCGACGAGTTCGAGTAGCTCGATTCGCGATAACCGGCGTGCAGGCCGCCGTGGGCGCTGAACGAGCCGCTGCCGTGCGAGGGCGTGTTGTGGTCCTGATAGCTGTAGCTGCCGCCGATCGAGCCGCCCGCCGAGAGATGGCCGCCCGAGTTCTGACTCGTGTGCGAGAAGCTGCCCGCGATGCCGGCTGCCTGCTGGCTGGTTTCATAGCCGCTCTTCGTCACGCTCGCGCTCTGGCTGCCGTACGCATAGCTGCCCGAAGCTTCGAAGCCCTGCGCGTTCGAACTCGACGAGGTATGGCTTTGCGTCGTGAACGCGAATGCCGCGCCACCGCCTCTGAGCGAGCTCCTGTTGTTGTTGATGGTCGTGGTCACGGTGCCGGTGGTGTAGGTCTGCGCCTGCGGATCGAGCGTCGCGTTCACGTTGACCATCTGGTTGTTGTTGATCACCGCGTTAGCCGTGCTGGAGACATACACGCAGCCAAACAGTCCGACCATACCCTCGACGCCGACCATCTCGCCGACGACCGTCGTATTGAACAGGTAGGCCTTCTGCGGCGCGGCAAGCACGCTGCCGGACGCGGCAACGAGAACGGCCGTGGCAATAAGAGTGCGCTTCATGATTCGCTCCGATACTTAAGTGTGGTCAGTTAAAAAAAGTGCCCGCCGGGGGACGGAGCACAAAACTGTTTGCCGTGGCATTACCGGCGCCGGCTGCCTGGTTGATCTGCACGATTCCGCTCGCGTTACGGAAGGCATCGCTGGAAATGCTTGCCTCGCGCACGCCGTGAATCGTGTTCGACTGCCCCGGACTGCCGTTTTTCGGGGCCGTCGCGGATAGCTCCCCATCCGAGACAGTCTCGACTCCGAGCGCCGCAGTCCCGATCTGGGTGCTGTTGCGCTGCAGATTCCCTGCTCCGGCCGACTGGTTCACCAGCACCGCGCCGGAGGTGTTCGAAAACGCATGGGCCTCGATCGACGCTTGTGCGCGCGGCACGTTCGCGACCACCGACGCGCTTTGCAGGCTCGCGTTCGCGTTGCCGACGGCGGCGCCTTTCGTCACCGTGATCTGGTTGATCTGCGCGTTGTCGAGGCCTGCGGTTTCGTTGACCGAGAGCGCGCCCGTCGCGCCCATGCCCGCGCCGCTGCCGATCGTCGCGGTGGCGCCGACGACCGGCACCGCCGGCGACTGCGCGCGGGACTCGCCGGCGACGAGCGCAGCGACGCCCATGCACAGGCACGCGCAGACGCGCAGGGCAGTGCGCGCCGAAGTGAATTGCAGCGATTGCAGCGATTGCAGCGAGGGGCGCAGGCGCGTGCTCATTTCAGACCTCCGAGCGCGCCGCCGAGCACGTTCGACAGCGGCGCGAGCGCACCCGTCACCGACGAGCTGATCGTGCCGCCGACGCCCGTCGCCGGTCCGCCGATACCGCCCGCGTTCAGCGGGATCGTGTTGCCGGTCGCCTTGCCGGAGAGGATCTGCGTGACGGCCTGCATGCCGGTGCCGCCGAGCACGCCACCCGCGACGACGCCGTTCGAGCCGTGTGCGTTGGTCAGATCGGTGTCGCCGACGAGCGTCGCGATCGTCGGGTCGAACGAATTGGCCGGGAACGTGGTGGCGCGCACCGCGACCGGGTCCTGGTCGCGCGGCACCGGGACGAACGCGTCGCGCGGCGTGACGCTGCGCTCGACGATGATGTCGCCGGGATTGGCGACCTGCTCGGCATGCGCCTGGCTCGCGAAGCAGGCGCTGACGAGGACGCTGGCGAGGAGGGCGGTGCCGGCCAACGCGGCGCGCGGCAAGACCGGAGCGATGCTGAACGAAGCCGCCGGCAGCCCGAGGGCGTGCGGCTTCTGGTGGTTCGTGCTCATGTCCCGGTCCCTTCTCTGTTGTTGCTTGTGTCCCGCCGTCGTGGGGCGCGTCAATTTTGGCGCGGCCACCGGTCCCGCATTCCCTGGTTATTTGCTATCGGTTCGTTGCTTCGTCCTGCTTACCTGCGCTGGTATGCCGCGACGTTGCCCTGGGCGGCGCGTGCTGCATCGACGGGCACGGGCAGCGGCGAGGGCGGGGCGATCTCGTCCCACAACGTCACCTGGTTACCGCCGCTTTGCATCAGCCGCGGCGGCGCGGCGACCATCAACATGCCGACTGCGCCGCCGCGTTGCCGCGACAGGATCTGGTCGTCGAGCGAAATATCGTTCATCGATGCAGCATCGGCAGCCGGGTTCGACGCGTTGGCGGCAAGCTGGCTGTCGTCTTCCGCGGCAACCGGCGAAGCGGTTTGCAGGCTGGGGGAGGCGGGCTCGGTGGCATCGTTGAAATTCGCCAGCGTGACGGATCGCGTCGGAGCGGTTGGCGCTGTCGGGGTGCCGGCACCCGCCGGCAGAGCGCTGAGCGCGAGGGCTGCGCAAATTGCGAAAAATGGCGCGCGGCAGCTTATCAGATCGATGCGGAACGCGAGTCGCATGATGTGTCTCCCTGGTGTTCGCCATTTAGCGAAACATGTGCCATCGCTCGCAATCCATTGATGCGTCTGGCCGCCACCAGCGGAATGACAACTAATGCGTTCGAAATCGGGAAAAAACGTTGCAGCACTGAAACGGGTCAGCAGAAAATACCTATAATTCGATAATCCGTAAGGTACGAACTACCGTCGCGAGAACGCCACGAAAAGCGCTTCCACTAATGTTTTATTTGTCGGCTGAATAAATGGAGATCGGCCGCTAAACCATGATGGGCAAGGGGTCCATCGATTAAATTCGCATAATTGTTTTCGAAGCGGCGCACGTATAGTAAGCTCTCGAAAACAGCTTCAGATTTAAAAAAAGGCCCATATCAGGCCGTCTCAAACACACACGCCGCTTTCTTGGGGATCAGCTGTCCGCACGGAATGGAATGGCCGTTCGGGTTTTGCGATTCGCGAATCCCGGACGAGTCAGCGTGTCTGAACCGCAGTTTCAGGTGCATGCGTCGTCCTTAACGTTCGTTGACGAGAGGATCTGAATAATGGAACCCGCAACGCGGCAACTGATTTACGTTTCGCGTGACCCGAGCGCGGAACTGAATACGCGTTTTATGCAGCGTGGCTGGCATGTGGAAGTCGTGGGATCCGCGCGCGATGCGCGCCGGGCAGTGCGCACCGGCTCGGCAGCTGGCGGCCTGCTCGATTTGTCCAGTGATTTCCAGCCGCACGAAATCGCCGCTTTTGAATCCTGTTTGACCATGCCGAACGTCGGCTGGGTTGCTGCGACCACGCCTGGCCAACTGAAAGACGCCGCGTTGCGCCGGCTCGTGCGCGACTACTGCTTTGATTACGTGACGGTGCCGTCTTCTGGCGACCGTATCGTCGACTCGGTCGGTCATGCATACGGCATGATTTCGCTGAGCGACACGACCTCGCACGACGGCTTGCAAGGCGCCGAGGGCGAGATGGTCGGCTCGTGCGACGCGATGCTCGCGCTGTTCCGCTCGATCCGCAAAGTCGCGATGACCGACGCGCCGGTGTTCATCTCCGGCGAATCGGGCACCGGCAAGGAGCTGACGGCGGTCGCGATTCATGAACGCTCGGCGCGGCGCAACGCGCCGTTCGTGCCAATCAATTGCGGCGCGATTCCGCCGCATCTTCTGCAATCGGAACTGTTCGGCTACGAGCGCGGTGCGTTCACCGGCGCGAACCAGCGCAAGATCGGCCGCGTCGAAGCGGCCAACGGCGGCACGCTGTTTCTCGACGAAATCGGCGATCTGCCGCTCGAAAGCCAGGCGAGCCTGTTGCGCTTCCTGCAGGAGCGCAAGGTCGAGCGGCTCGGCGGACATACCGCGATCGATGTCGACGTGCGCATCATTTCGGCTACGCACGTGGATATGACCGCGGCGATGATCGAAGGGCGCTTCCGTTCCGACCTGTATCACCGCCTCTGCGTGCTGCAGATCGACGAGCCGCCGCTGCGCGCGCGCGGCAAGGACATCGAACTGCTCGCCCGGCACATGCTCGAACGTTTCAAGAAGGATGCGAGCCGCCGTCTGCGTGGCTTCGCGCCCGACGCAATCGCCGCACTTCATAACTACGGCTGGCCCGGCAACGTGCGCGAGCTGATCAACCGGGTGCGGCGCGCGATCGTGATGTCGGAGGGACGTGCGATCACCGCGCGCGACCTCGAACTCGCCGAATACGTCGAGATCGTGCCGGTGTCGCTCGCGCAGGCGCGCGAAGCGGCCGAACGTCAGGCTATCGAACTCGCGTTGCTGCGGCATCGCGGGCGGCTCGGGGATGCGGCGCAGGAACTCGGCATCTCCCGGGTGACGCTGTACCGGCTGCTGTGCTCGCACGGCATGCGTCATATGGAAGGCGAGCCGATGTCGGCGCCGCACGGCGATTTGCCGGCGTCGGTGCAGCATCTGTAGGCGGCGAGGCTGGCGACGCGGCATGTGAAGGTCTGGCGCGTCGCCTCGAAGCACTTTTGCGTGCACGTTTGCCGCTCGCATCTATCGTGTACCGCGTGGTTTTCCTTTCCGTCTGATATTCCCCCTCGATATTTCCCAGGCGGCGCGCCATGCCCCGGCGTCGTCCGGTCGCGCTTGTTAGAATCGGGCTTTGCTCAATTCCGTGAGCGCGCCTGATCGGGTTCGCGCCGCGTCGAAGGAAACCGCATGAAACAATACCTGGACCTCGTCCGCACGATTCTCGACACCGGCACGTGGCAGGAAAACCGCACCGGCATCCGCACCATCAGCATGCCCGGCGCGATGCTGCGCTTCGATCTGCAGCAAGGCTTTCCCGCGGTCACGACGAAGAAGCTCGCGTTCAAGTCGGCGATCGGCGAGCTGGTCGGGTTTCTGCGCGCTTCGCGCAGCGCCGCGGACTTCCGCGAGCTCGGCTGCAAGGTGTGGGACGGCAACGCGAATCAGAACGCGCAGTGGCTCGCCAATCCGTATCGCGAGGGCCCGGATGATCTCGGTGACGTGTACGGCGTGCAATGGCGCAAGTGGCCCGCCTACAAGGTGCTCGACGCCAGCGCGAGCGCGCAGCTGGCCGACGCGCAAGCGCGCGGTTTTCGCGTGATCACGCAGTTCGACGAAGATGGCCGTTCGAAGGTGCTGCTTTACAAGGCGATCGATCAACTGCGCCAGTGTCTCGACACCATCATGCAGAACCCCGCCGATCGACGGATTCTGTTCCATGCCTGGAATCCGGCCGTGCTCGATCAGATCGCGCTGCCGGCTTGCCATCTGCTGTACCAGTTTCTACCGAACGTTACGCGCCGCGAAATTTCGCTGTGCCTGTATATCCGCAGCAACGACGTCGGGCTCGGCACGCCGTTCAATCTGACGGAGGGCGCGGCGCTGCTGCATCTGGTCGGACGCTTGACGGGCTATACGCCGCGCTGGTTCAGCTATTTCATCGGCGATGCGCACATCTACGAGAATCAGCTCGATATGCTGCACCAGCAGCTCAAGCGCGAGCCGTACGAGAGGCCGCGGCTCGCGATTTCCGATCGCGTGCCCGACTACGCGAAGACCGGCGTGTACGAGCCGGAATGGCTCGAGAAGATCGAGCCGGCGGATTTCTCGCTGATCGGCTATCAGCATCACGAGCCGCTGACAGCGCCAATGGCGATCTGATGCCGGTGGAAGCGGGGCGCTAGCGTTCGCCCCCGTCGAATGTAGAAAAGCCCCCGCGATGGTTTGCATCGCGGGGCTTTTTTGTCGCAACGGCAGGTGTCCTGCTCAGCTCCTGTGATGGTCGTCGCGATTGCCGCCGCCCTGGTGCTGCTCGACGTGTTGCGGTTGCGGCTGGGGTTGCGCACGGGGCTGTTGCACTGGCTGGGGCCGCGGTTCGGGGCGCGGCTGCTGCATCTGCATCTGCGGACGCGGCTCTGGCCGGGCTTGCGGCATCGGCATTGGCTGTGGACGCGGCTCGAAATGTGGCTGCTGGGCCTGCTGGAATTGCGGCTGGGGCCGAGGAACTTGCGGCATCGGCTGCGGACGCGGCTCGAAATGCGGCTGCTGCGCCTGCTGCAACTGCGGCTCGGGCCGAGGGGCTTGCGGCATCGGCTGCGGACGCGGTTCGAAATGCGGCTGTTGCGCCTGCTGCATTTGTGGTTCGGCACGCGGTTGCTGCGGCGCGACGGCGCGCGGCACCTGTTGCATCGCAGGCGGATGCCAGTTCGACCCACGCGCCTGTTGCTGCGCGGACGGGTTTTCCGGTGGATGCGGCACACCGGACTGCGGCGCGACGCTCGGCTGCTGCGGACGGCCGGACTGTTCGATGCGCGGCGCCTGCTGCGCCGTCGGCGTATGCGGCTGCGTCCATGCGGGCTGAGACCGACCGACCGCACCCCATTCCTGCGGCGCGCCATGCTGCCGTGCGTGCGCCGCCGCGTCGGCCGGATTACCGCCGCCTGCTTGCGGCGGCCGCGGCACTCCGTTCGACGGATGGCCCAGATTGCCCGCGAACCCGCTCTCTCCAGGCTGCGGCGGACGCGCGTTGCCGATCATCTGCGGCGGCATGCCCGCGCGCGCTTGCGGAGGCGCTTCGCCACGCGGCCTCACGGCGCCAGCTTCACCGGGCCGCTGTCCGGCCTGCTCGACGCCATGCGGCGCGTTGCCGCCGATTGCGCCTGGCGTACCAGGCGCACCCGCCGCCATCCCCGGCGGACGTCCCGGCACGTGCGATTGCACGACCCGCACATTCGCCATCGGCAGCGCGCCCGGAGCGCCGGTCATATGCGCGGGCACCGAGGTGCGCACGACCGGCTGGCCGCCGCCGGGCACTCGACCGCCGCTTTGCGCGAAGCGTTGCGCGAGTTCGTCGTGATAAGCAGCGGGCATGACGGGATTGCGGGTCGCGACTACGGGCCGGCCGACGACGCTCGCCGGTGGCCGATAGTTCGCGCGCCGCAGATCCGACCCGAAGCTTTCGCGCACCGGCGCGATCCCCGGTGCACCCGGATTGATCCGCGCGTTGCGCCACTGCGCCGGGTCGACTTTCTGCGAGAAGCGTCGGACCGGCTGACCGTGCACGAACGCGGTCGCCGGCACGGCCGTCACACAGCCCGGCACGCGATAGTTCACGTACGTGTTCACGTTGCGGTGGTAGTCGTTGAAGATCGACGTGCGGTTCACGCGGTTGTAATACCCGGCGCTCCAGCGATCGTGACCGCGCCAATGTGGATGCCACGGCTCGCCCGGCCCGAGCGGAAACCACGCGACCCCCGCCGCGATGACGCCGCCGACCGCCAGGTTGACACCCCAGTCGGCGCCGCCGCCGTCATCACCGACGAACGCGACCAGCGCCGGCGCATAGGCCGGCGCCACGTCCGCTTCGAGCGGACCGGGCACCCAGGCCCACGTGCCGTCGATGTCAGCCCAGCGGCCGTAGTGGTACGGCGCGAATCCCCAAGGCTGGTCGTCGACCCAGGTCCAACCCCAAGGCGCCTGCCAGACCCAGCGGCCGTCGTGATACGGCGCCCAGCCGGCCGGCGTCGCGTTCGGCACCCACACTGCGCCGTACTGCGGCGTCTCGCGCCATGTGCCGTTGGCATCGAGATCCTCGTAGCCGGGGATGTCGCGCGACACGTAGCGCGCCGACAGCGAGCGGTCTTCGGTGGCGTCGCGACTGGCGGCCCACTGGTCGAGTTCGTCGGCAGCGGGCGCGCGGCTGTCGGCGAACTGCTGCAGGTCGGTGCCGGCAAAGCGGATCTGCTGGCCCGCCGCGACCGGCACCTGGCCGCCGTCGCCGTACGCAATCGCGCTGCCGCTGCGCACGGTGACGGTCGTGCTGCTGCCGTCGGGCGCGACGTCGACGCGGTAGTCGCCGGGACCGTTCACGCCGAGCGCAAGGTTCGGCGTGTCGATTTCATACGACGACCCCGGCGCGAGTTCGCGCACGCGGGTCGACAGCGTGCCTTGCGCGACTTTCAGTTGCGCGGTCGTATCGTCGAGATTGAGCACGTCGAGGCTCGTGTTCTGGCCGAGGCGCACCGCGGTCGAGCCGATGTGCAGTTCGGAACGTGCATTCTGGTCGTTCCACAGCTGGTCGCCGGTCGTCAGCGGCCGGTTGATCTGCGCATACGACCAGTCGGTTGCGCCGGCTGGCTCGGTGGTCACTGCGCCGGCAGTGTAGTTCAGACGCGCGATGCGCCCAGGAGGATCGCCCCCCGACGGTTCGCCGCCCGACCCGACGGCTACCGCGGCGGGTGGCGCAGGTGGCGCTTCCTGTGCGAGAGCGGTTTGCGCAGCGAGCGCGACGACAGCGGACGCGATCAGCGTATAGCCGCTGATCCGGCGATGAATCCCGGCTTGCCGTATGGGTTGCTTGGCGTGTGTCATGACTGATCTCCGACGGACGCGGCAATCGGCCGAGTCCGTTCAGTCACTGTACCTGCCGCCTATGTTTCAAGGCCCGCACATTTGTAAGGTGGATTCGCTCGCCTGTAACAAAAGGTCTCGCGCGGGTCTCGCGCGGGTCTCGCGGCTCCGCCGGCACCGTCAGTTCAGCGGCCTATCGGGTCAAAAACGCATCGAATTGCTGATGACCGGCTGGCGTGACGCGCAGAACGCGAGGCCGCTCGGTCCGCTCGACCCAGCCATGCGCCGACCACGCGTCGAGCAACGCCGCGCCGAGCGCGCCGCCCAGATGCGGCCGGCGCATGCTCCAATCGAGGCAGGTGCACGCGAAGCGCCGCCGCCGGGTCTTCTGCGCGGCGAGGTCGATGCCCCAGTCGGCGAAGCGGGCGGCGCCCTGAGCGGTCGCTTCGAGCGATTCGCCGTTTTGCGTCAGCAGCCCGCGCTCGAGCATGCGCTCGAACATCCGCACCGACAGCTCGCCCGCCATGTGGTCGTAGCAGGTGCGCGCAAAGCGCATTTCCACCGGCACGGTGCGTGCCGGACGCGGCACGGAGCGCTGCGGCGCGCTGACTTGCGCGACGTTCGCGAGTGCTTCGATCGAGGCGGCGATATCCGCCGACGCGATCCGGAAATAGCGATGCCGGCCGCGCACTTCGAGCGCGAGCAGCCCGCCGTCGGTAAGCCGTCCGAGATGGGCGCTCGCCGCCGATGGCGACAGCCCCGCGATCATCGTCAGTTCGCCCGCGGGGCGCGCGCTGCCGTCCATCAGCGCCCACAGCATCGCGGCGCGGCCGGGATCGGCGAGTAGCGCGCCGATGCGGCTCAGGCCGGGGAAGTGGTTCTGGTCGTCTAAGAGGGGGGCGGTCATGGCGCGTCTCCTGAAGGGGCGGCAAAGGGCGCCGCCACGATTTCCACTCTACGCGCATCCGGTATTCGATGTTTCAGCTTTGCGTGAACAATCAATGTGACGGAGGTGTCACGCTCGCCCGCGTTCCCGCGCCGTCTCGTGCCGCCAGGCTAGAATCGAAGCCTGTTCTTGCAGGAATACGATGTGATGAAAACGCTTCTGGCCGTCGCCGCGACGGTTCTGCTGTTCACCGCCTGCGCAGGGGGCGGAGCCGGCTCGGGCTCGGCCGGCAGCGGCAGCATCAGCATGTACGGCACCATCGACCAAGGGATCACCATCCACAATTAGGCCGACCACCGGCCCCTCGGCGTGCCGCGCGCGGCGTGTTCCATGCGACGCCGCGCCGCGCGCAATATTGCGCTCGTATAATCGCCTCCTTTCAATGCATCCGATTGACCGGAGTCAAGATGAGCACTGTTCCCACCGCACCGCTGGACCGTTCGGAAACCACCTTCCGCTTTCTCGCCGAGCCGACCTCGGTCAACTTCGGCGGCAAGGTGCACGGCGGCGCGCTGATGAAGTGGATCGACGAAACCGCCTACGCATGCGCGGCGGTATGGTCGGGGCGCTATTGCGTGACGGTCAGCGTCGGCAATATCCGTTTTCGTCGGCCGATTCTCGTCGGCAATCTGGTAGAGCTGCGCGCGCGCGTCGTCGCGACGGGCCGCACCAGCATGCACATCCACGTGTCGGTGCATGCGGGCGACCCGAAGGGCGGCGAACTGCGGCAAACCACCGACTGTCTGGTCGTGATGGTCGCCGTCAACGAGAACGGCCATCCGGTGCCGGTACCCGCTTTCTTGCCCGAGACCGAGGAGCAGAAGCGCCTCGCCAAGTACGCGATGGACGTGAAGGAAGCGCTCGACGCGATCGTCGAGCTCAAGCCGGAAGAAGTCGCGCAGGGAAAGATCTGAGCGCGGTGGGGCGGCAGGGCGGCGGGCGCTGCGCCCGTTTCTCGCGCCTTCTGTCACGCCGCCTCGCGCATCATCATGCCGTGCGTCCGACCATATCCTTCGGTCGCACCCACTCGTCGAACTGCTGCTCGGTGACATAGCCGAGCGCCAGTGCGGACGCCTTCAGCGTCGTGCCTTCCTTGTGCGCCTTTTTCGCGATCTGCGCGGCCTTGTCGTAGCCGATGTGCGGATTGAGCGCCGTCACCAGCATCAGCGATTCGTTCAGCAAGGTATCGATGCGCTCGTGATTCGGCTCGATGCCGACCGCGCAGTTGTCGTTGAAGCTCTGCGCACCGTCGGCGAGCAGCCGCACCGACTGCAGCACGTTGTGCGCGATCATCGGACGGAACACGTTCAGCTCGAAGTTGCCGCTCGCGCCGCCGATGTTCACCGCGACGTCATTGCCGAACACCTGTGCGCACAGCATCGTCAGCGCTTCGGACTGGGTCGGATTGACCTTGCCCGGCATGATCGAGCTGCCCGGCTCGTTTTCGGGGATCGACAGCTCGCCGAGACCGCAGCGCGGGCCGCTCGCGAGCCAGCGGATGTCGTTGGCGATCTTGTTCAGGCTCGCCGCCACCGTTTTGAGCGCGCCGTGCGCGAATACCAGCGCATCGGCGGCCGCCATCACCTCGAACTTGTTCGGCGCCGACACGAACGGCAAACCGGTCAGCTTGCCGATCGCGGCGGCGACGCTGTCGGCGAACTTCGGATGCGCGTTCAGTCCCGTGCCGACCGCGGTGCCGCCCTGCGCGAGTTCGTACAGATGCGGCAGCGCCGACTCGACGTGCCGGATGCCGTGCTCGAGCTGCGCGACATAGCCGGAGAATTCCTGGCCGAGCGTGAGCGGCGTCGCGTCCTGCAGGTGCGTGCGGCCGATCTTGACGATATCGGTGAATGCTTTCGCCTTGGCGTCGAGCGTATCGCGCAACGTTTTCAGCGCGGGCAGCAGATGCTTGACGATCGCGTCCGCGGCGGCCACGTGCATCGCGGTCGGAAATACGTCGTTCGACGACTGTCCGCGATTCACGTCATCGTTCGGATGCACCTTGCGCGCTTCGCCGCGCTCGCCGCCGAGCAGCTCGCTCGCGCGGTTCGCGATCACCTCGTTCAGGTTCATGTTGGTCTGCGTGCCCGAGCCGGTCTGCCAGACCGCGAGCGGAAATTCACCCGGATGCTTGCCGTCGATGATCTCGTCGGCCGCCTGCATGATCGCGCGGGCCTTCTGCTCGTCGAGCACCCCGAGGCCGAGGTTGACCTCGGCGGCCGCGCGCTTGATCACCGCGAGCGCGGTGATCAGTTCGGGCGACTGCTTTTCCGTCGAGATCTTGAAGTTCTGCAGCGAGCGCTGCGTCTGCGCGCCCCACAGGCGAGCGTTCGGCACCGCGATTTCGCCGAAGGTGTCGCGCTCCATCCGTACGTCTTCAGTCATGGTTGACTCCGCTTCTCAAAGTTCCGAGTTGACAGGCAATAAGGAGAATAGACCGGTTAGCGCATTCCGGTAAAAACCGGCCTGCGGATCGAAAATGTAGGTGCGTGTCTCGCCGTTCTCGACGTCGGTCCAGACGAGCGGCGACAGCGGCGCGCCGATCGAGCGCAGATAGGCGAGCTGGGCAGAGTCGGCGAGCGTCACGCGGTAGCTCTGGTCCGGCTGCGTTGCACGCTCGAAGATCTTCGCGACCTGATTCGCGAGTTCGGGGCTGTGGATCACGAGCAGCAGCTCGGTGTTCAGATTGGCCGAGCGCGGATCGAGGTTCATCGAGCCGATCACAAGTATCTGGTGGTCGATCACGTAGGTCTTCGCATGCAGGCTCGCGCGCGAACGGGAGCCGACCAGCCCCACGTTCGGCGTTTCCTGGCGCGGCCTGAATTCGTACAGCTCGACGCCAGCCTTGAGCAGCGGCACGCGAAACGGACTGTAGCCGGCCTGCACGGCGACTGCGTCGGTGGCCGCGAGCGAGTTGGTCAGCACCGCGATACGGATGCCGCGATGCGTGAGCTCGCTGGCCGCCTGCACGCCAGAGGCATGCGGCACGAAGTAGGGCGACACGATCAGGAAGTCGTGCTGCGCGTCGCGCATCAGTTCGCGCAGCCGCGCGAGCGGCGGGCTCACGTAGTCTGGCGACGGATGCTCGATCTTCTCCGGCAGGTCCACCCTGAATTCCGCGCGCGCCCACGTGAGGCCGAGCTGCTCGCTCGTGATCTGCGCGGCGAGCGGCGTCGCGTTCAGCGGTTTCGCGTTGTACGGATCGGCGTTGGTGCGCCAGTGATGGCGCAGGTCGTCGCGCGTCTGGTCGAGTTCGTTCTGATCGAACTTCTGCTTGTTCAGCGCGCGCAGCGGATAGGCGAGGTCGCTGTTCCAGTAGTCGTCGAAACTCGCGGAGACGTCGGCGACGATCGGGCCCGCCGCGAGCACGTCGAGATCGCGGAACTGCAGCGTTTCGCTCGCGCTGAAGTACTCGTCGCCCAGATTGCGCCCGCCGACGATCGCGAGCTGGTTGTCCGCGATCATCGCCTTGTTGTGCATGCGGCGCGTGAAGTGGCCGATCTGCGTGAACACGTTCGCGGTGCGCTCGAACAAGCCTTCCTGCGCGCTGCCGAACGGGTTGAACACGCGGATCTCGATGTTCTGGTGCGTATCCAGGCCCGCCATGATGCTGTCGATGTCCTTGAAGTTCAGATCGTCGACCAGCATGCGCACCCGCACGCCGTGATCGGCCGCATATAACGCGGCGCCGAGCAGCAGCTTGCCGGTGGTGTCCTCGTTGGCAATGTAGTACTGCATGTCGAGGGTTTTGGTCGCCGCGCGCGCGAGCGCGATGCGCATTTGCAGCGCGTCGGTGCCGTTCGCCAGCACGCGGAAACCCGACTGCTCCGGATGCTTCGCCTCGAGCGGCGCGAGCGCTTCGCGCAGCGGCGTGTCGGCGGTGGCCGGCAGCGCGTGCGTGACCTGGCGGTCGAACGCGGTGGCGGGCGGCTTCGTCGCGCAGGCGGTCAAAAATGCCGCCGCGCAGCAGAGCAGGAAGAGTTGCCTCGTTGTGCTGACTATCGAGCGGCGGCGCGCGGCCCGCCTATGTTGTTCGAATTGGCCCTGCACGCTGTTTTCCCCTTGTTTTGCAAGCTTTTCGCGTGGCGACAGCGCAGGCCTGTGCACGCTGTCGAGAAAACCATTCTAAGGGAATTGGGGCGCGGGTTCCGCGTACGTCGGCAAACGCAGCGGAGTGCCGCGCGTTGGTCGCGCGGGCACCGCGGTTCGGTGATCCATCACCTGCTACGAACCACGGCGCGCGAACGCCGTATCAGACGCGCTCGGCGTGCAGCGCGCGCTCGCCCTCGGGATGGGTCGAGCCTTTCGCCGGTCGGCCCGCCCACACGCCCGCGAGCAGCGAGCCCGACAGGTTGTGCCAGACCGAGAACAGCGCGCCCGGCAGCGCGGCGATCGGCGTGAAGTAGAGCTTGCCGAGCGTCGCGGCGAGGCCGGAGTTCTGCATGCCGACTTCGATCGCGAGCGTACGGCAGACGGCTTCGTCGAAACCGAGCAGACGGCCGCCCCAGTAGCCGCCGAGCAGGCCGATACCGTTGTGCAGCACGACGCCGATCATCACGAGGAAGCCCACCGACGCGATGCTCTTCTGCGTGCCGCCCACCACCGCGCCGATGATCAGGACGATCGCGACCATCGACACGAGCGGCAGGATCGGTTCGATCTTGCGCACCAGCTTGCCGAACAGATGATTGACGACGAGACCGACGACGATCGGCAGCGCGACGATCTGCAGGATGCTCATCAGCATGCCGTGCACATCGACAGAGATCGACGCGTCGACGTAAAGGCGCGTGAGCAGCGGCGTCGCGAATACGCCGACGAGCGTCGACAGCGCGCTGATCGTCACCGACAACGCGACGTCGCCGCGCGCGAGATAAATCATCACGTTCGACGCGGTGCCGCTCGCGACGCTGCCGACCAGCACCATGCCGGCGGTCAGGTCGGGCGGCATGCGCAGCGCCTTCGCGATGACCCATGCGGCGAGCGGCATCACGAGGTAGTGCAGCACGATGCCGGCGATCACCGGCGCGGGGCGCGTGAACACGCGCAGGAAATCGCCGGCCGACAGCGTGACGCCCATCGCCAGCATGATGATCGTGAGGAGCGTGGTGACGTGCGGTGCGACGCCGGAAAACGAGGCCGGCGAGAAGTACGCGGCGACCGAGACGAGCACGGCCCAGAGCGGAAACAGGCGGGTGACGCGGGCAAGCATGGGGGGGTGGTCCTTGGTTATGTTGTATCGCGAGAAAGCGGGGGCCGCGGCGCGGCCGGGTGTCGGCCGGCGTTGCGGCGTTCGCCGCGCCGAAGCACGGTGAAGCGGGTGAAGCGGCTACGGCAAGCGC
Organism: Burkholderia sp. JPY481; assembly: GCF_038900515.1. Taxonomy (NCBI): domain Bacteria; kingdom Pseudomonadati; phylum Pseudomonadota; class Betaproteobacteria; order Burkholderiales; family Burkholderiaceae; genus Burkholderia; species Burkholderia sp. JPY481. The sequence goes on along the minus strand of NZ_JAYMRT010000001.1, from coordinate 1,022,508 downwards.
CGTGGCGAAAGCGCGGCAGACGCGGGCGGCCAGTCGGAGCCGCACGCGTCGCGGGCAATGGTGGGGTGTCCCGGCGGCGCCAGTCCGGCGCCTGCCTTCGTGAGGCGCGCCGTCGTGCGGTTCGTGGCATGAGCGCGGGTTAGCGCTCGCGTGCAGCGGCGGGCATTTTACCTTTTACAGGGAGTGCTTCAGGAGCGAGGCTTGCCGCTACTGCTCAGACCGAGTGCGCGGGCGGTGTGGCCGATGCCACCGTCGGCGGCTGCCGCCCGCTCAGCTTGTGAAAACGCAGCGTCATCAGCAGCGCGACGCTCGCGAGGCCTGCGGCGAGCCCCCACCACAAGCCGCGCGCGCCGAGGCCGGCGCGAAACGCGAGCAGATAGCCGGTCGGAAAACCGATCACCCAGTAGCCGAATGCGGCGGCGATCATCGGGATGCGGGTGTCTTTCAGGCCGCGCAGACAGCCGGAGCCTACCGCCTGCATCCCGTCGACGATCTGGAAGATCGCCGCCACGCCGAGCAGCGAACTGGCGAGCGCGATGGTCGGCGCGTTGGCCGGATCGTCGAGATGCAGAGACAGCCCGACGATCCAATGCGGCGCGGTGATCAGCACGAGACCCGACATCGACATGAAGCCGACGCCGAGCGCGAGCGCGACGAAGCCCGCGTGGCGCGCGGCGAGCGGCTGACCGGCGCCGGCCCAGTAGCCGACCCGCACATTGGCCGCCTGGCCGATCGACAGCGGCACCATGAACGCGACCGACGCGACGTTCAGCGCGATCTGATGCGCGGCGAGTTGCGATTCGCCGAGCAGGCCGACCATCAGACCGGTGGCAAGGAACAGCGTCGACTCGACGCCGTAGGTGATCGCGACCGGCCAGCCGATGCCGAACAGCTCGCCCATCAGCGGCAGCTTCGGCCGCGTCGCGACGACGAAATGCCGGAAGCGCGGCCGCAGATGAAGCAGCGCCATCAGCACGAGCGCAGTCAGCCACACGGTGATCGTGGTCGCGGCCGCCGAGCCGAGAAAGCCGAGCCGCGGCAGCCCATACGCGCCGTGAATCAGCCCGTAGTTCAGGAAGCCGTTCACGCCGACGCTCACGATCGACACCCACAGCAGCCGCCGCGCCGCGCCGATCGCCGGCAGGAACGAGCGCATCAGGCCGACGCCGATCAGGCTCGCGGGCGCGCCCCAGCGCAGCACCGCCGCGTATTGGCCGACGTTGTGCGCGAGCAGGCCCGGCTCGCCGAACGCGAGCAGGATGTGCGACGCGAACGACAACAGGATGAACGCGGGCACCGCCAGCAGCACGGAAAGCAGGAAACCGGTCCAGTAGATATGCGGCACGCGGCCGTCGTCCTGCGCGCCGCGCGCGTGCGCGACGCTGACGCTGACCGAGGTCAGCACGCCTTGCAGCAGCGTGACGACGACGAAAAAGAGGTTGGCGCCGAGGCCGCCTGCGGCGAGCGCGTCGGGGCCCAGCGAGCCGAGCAGGATCGTGTCCGTCACGCTCATCGCCATCTGCGACAGTTGCGCGATCGCGAGCGGCGCGGCGAGCCGCGCGGTGTCGGCCGCGTGGCGGGATAGGGTCGGCGGCCGGCTGGCCGCGTGGGCGAAGCTGGGTTGAGTCATCGAATGCCTGGCGGCGAAAGTTGGCCACTGCGGTGGCAACAGCAGTGGCGACAGCGAAAGGCGGGCGCGAGCGGCGCCGCATTGCATCGCGCCGCGCTCCGACGGGCGTTGGAGCGGTGGCGCAGCGGGCGGGGAAATTCCGCGGCGCGGCGACGAGCCGGTCAGCCGACTCCTCGCCAGTGGCGCGGTCCGTCGTTTACCTGTCGAAACCGACAGCTTATTGCCTCGCCCGGGCGATGTCGATGGACAACGCACAGTTCCGGTGCGCGGCGTCCTGCGAATTTCCGGAGTGGCGTCAGCCTTCGTGGACCGCGATCCGCGTATCGCCGAGCAGCACGACCTGGCCCGCGCGGATCTTGCAGGTTTTGCGCGTCTCGACCCGGCCATCGACCATCACCGCGCCGTCCGCGACCATCATCTTCGCGGAGCCGCCGCTATCCGCGAGGCCCGTGATCTTCAGCAGATTGTGCAGTTCGACGTACTCGCCGGTCAGCGTGAAATTGAGATTGGGCATGGCGTTTGCACCTTGGGCACGGGTCGCGTTGGGGGTTCGCATCATAAAGCAAGTGCACGGCGGCGCGGCGGCTCCGGGCCGTCGCGCCTGTTCCGGATGCATCCAGCGAGCCATCACGCAAGCAAATGAAAGTAGATGTTATTCAGTTGTCGGAAAGTGAAACGTTCCGTAACGCTGGTCGCACCGGATGGATTTCACTCCTAAAGTGCACCTCAGCAGCAAAGCCCGCTGGTATTCCGGGATCGCTCCCCGGCTACCCATCCAGCGACGCACAGACCTGGCGGGGCGCGTGGACCATCAGTCTTCACGACGCCAGAGAGTCCGCCCGAATCACAACTAAGTCTAGAGAGGATTGCCATGACCCAGATTCGTACGCTCCTGATCGGTACCGCCCTCACTGCTTTTGCCGCGACGGCCGCCGTCGCGCAGACCGCGCAGCCGTCAACAGGCATCGGCGGTCAGGCGCAGATCCAGAGCCAGGGGGCCGCCGGGATGGCGCCGCAGTCCGGGGCCGGTGCCCAGGGCATGCAGGTGCCGCCTTCGGCGCAAGGCATGCAGCAAGTCCCGGGCGCGCCCGCCGCGCAAGGCGTCGCCGCGCCGCCGCCGGCACGTCTGACGGCTTCGGGCTCGACCGACCCGCTCGTGCAGAAGCGCGACGCCGACGCGAAGGCCAGCGCCGAGTATCGCGCGGCGAAGAAGTCCTCGAAAGCGGAACTGAAGGCGGAGCAAAAGGCCGCGAAGGACCAGTACAAGGAGCAGGTGCGCGGCGCCAAGCTGAACCAGAAGGCTGACAAACAGAGCGCCAATAACGAAATGAAGATGGAGATGGAAGGGCAGGCTGCCGCGCAGGCCGACGGCGCGGACGTCAAGCACTAAGCCCCGCAGGATGCCGCGGCGCGTGGGTCGGCGAGGCTCGCCCGCCGCGGGCGTCTGTCACTTTGCAAGCTGTGCCTCATGGAGAATTCAAAATGAACATCGACCGTTCCAGCCGAAATCGCATTTACGCCGCGCTGATCGCGGCTTGCCTGTCATCGGCCGTATTCGCGCAGACCGCGGACCCGGCTTCGGCACCCGCCACGCACGCGGACAAGAAGGCCGCGAAGGAACAGGCGAAGGCCGACAAGAAAGCCGCGGTCGCCCAGGCGAAGGCGGACAAGACCAAAACCGACGCGCAGGCCGACGCCGACAAGGCCGCCGCTGATGCCAACGTGAAGGACGCGAAGAAGCAGTAGCGGGCGGTTTAGACCGGCGCGCAGGCACCCCAAAAAAGGGGCGCTTGTCGCATGGGGTTGTATGGATATACAGTATGCGTCGCATCCTGAAAATCCATCCAACCCGTTAAAAACCGCTCAGTGTCCACCGTCGCCGAATCCGCTCCGTCGTTCGATACCGCCGCCTGGCTCGCCAAGCTCAACGACGCTCAACGCGAAGCCGTCGAATACGGGACCGACACGCCAGACGCGCTGCCCGGCGCGCTGCTCGTGATCGCGGGCGCGGGCTCCGGCAAGACCAACACGCTCGCGCATCGCGTCGCCAATCTGGTGGTGAAGGGCGCCGATCCGCAGCGCATCCTGCTGTTGACCTTTTCGCGCCGCGCGGCGCTCGAAATGACCCGCCGCGTGACACGCATCACCGGCGCCGCGGCTACCACCGTCGGTGCACGCGCCGCGCTCGCGCAAGGGCTGACGTGGGCGGGCACGTTTCACAGCGTCGGCGCGCGGCTGCTGCGCGAATACGCGGATCTGATCGGCCTCGCGCCCGCGTTCACGATCAACGACCGCGAAGACTCCGCCGACCTGATGAACCTCGTGCGCCACGAGCTCGGACTGTCCGCGAAAGAGCGGCGCTTGCCGGCGAAGGGCACCTGCTTCGCGATCTACTCGCGCGTCGTCAACACCGGCGCATCGCTCGGCCAGGTGTTGGACAGCGCGTTTCCGTGGTGTCGCGAGTGGGAAGACGATCTGCGCCGGCTGTTCGCCGCGTACGTCGACGCCAAGCAGAAGCAGAGCGTGCTCGACTACGACGATCTGTTGCTCTACTGGTCGCACATGGCCGCCGAGCCCAGCATCGCGGCCGATCTGTCGGCGCGCTTCGACCATGTGCTGGTCGACGAATACCAGGACACCAACCGCCTGCAGGCGTCGATCCTGCTCGCGCTGAAGCCGGACGGCCGCGGCCTGACCGTGGTCGGCGACGACGCGCAGTCGATCTATTCGTTTCGCGGCGCGACCGTGCGCAATATCCTCGATTTCCCCACGCAGTTCGAGCCGCCCGCGAAGCAGGTCACGCTCGAGCGCAACTATCGCTCGACCGAGCCGATTCTCGCGGCGTCGAACGCGGTGATCGAACTCGCGAGCGAGCGCTACACGAAGAATCTGTGGACCGACAAGGCGTCGGCGCAGCGCCCGCGCCTCGTCACGGTCGCCGACGACGCGGCGCAAGCTCGCTACGTCGTCGAGCAGGTACTCGAAGCGCGCGAGCAGGGTGTGAAGCTGAAGTCGCAGGCGGTGCTGTTTCGCGCCGCGCATCACAGCGCCGCGCTCGAGATCGAGCTCACGCGCCGCAACATTCCGTTCGTCAAGTTCGGCGGGCTCAAATTTCTCGACTCGGTGCATGTGAAGGACGTGCTCGCGGTGCTGCGCTGGGCCGAGAATCCGCGCGACCGCGTCGCCGGCTTTCGCGTCGTGCAACTGCTGCCCGGCGTCGGTCCGGCCACCGCGGCGAAGGTGCTCGACGACATCGTCGCGCGCGCGGGTGGCGGCGATCCGGTCGCGACCGCGGGCGGTGTGCTGGCCGCGTTTGCGGCGCCCGCAAGGGCGCAGGAAGACTGGCATCCGTTCGTCAAGCTGATGTCGAGCGTGTACGGCCGGCAAACGCCGTGGCCCGCCGAGTTCGAGATGGTGCGGCGCTGGTACGAACCGCATCTGGAGCGCAATCACGAGGACGCCGCGATCCGTCACGCGGACCTGCTGCAGATGGAAAGCATCGCGGGCACGTATCCGTCGCGAGAGCGCTTCCTGACCGAACTGACGCTCGATCCGCCCGACGCCACTAGCGACGAATCCGGCGTGCCGCTGATCGACGAGGACTACCTGATCCTGTCGACGATCCATTCGGCGAAGGGCCAGGAGTGGCGCAACGTGTTCGTGCTGAATGGCGTCGACGGCTGCATTCCGTCCGATCTGGGCGCCGGTAGCGACGAGGAAATCGACGAGGAGCGGCGCCTGCTCTACGTGGCGATGACGCGCGCGAAGGAAGACCTGCATATCGTCGTGCCGCAGCGCTTTTACGTGCACAACCAGACGCATCTGGGCGACCGCCATGTGTGGGCGTCGCGCACCCGCTTCATCGCCACGCCGATGCTGCCGCTTTTCGACGCCTACGCGTGGCCGCGCGTGCCGGTGGCGAGCGCGCCGAGCGCGGCGGGGCTTGCCGCCGCAGCGCAGGCGAAGATCGAGATCGCGGCGAAGCTCAGGAAGATGTGGGACTGAGCGGCTAGCGCCGCTCGGGTCAGTGGCAGCTCAACGCGGCTGCCGCTGCTGTTGCTGCGCGACCGGAGGCGGCGGCACGAAGAAATTGCGCAGCCATGCCGCGAGCCGCGAGAACACGTCGTACGGCTCCTCGACGAAAATCTCCGGCTTCAATAGCCGCAGATACTCCATGATCTGCTGCGCTTCCTGCTTCTGAAACGTGCCGTGCGAAATGCCGAGCCGCAACAGCCCGCGCAGTTCACCGAGCTTCTCGCGCGCGGTGCTGCCCACGCTCGTCTCGCACGCGATCTTCGCCTCGTAGACGCGTTGGCGCAGCGATTCGACGAGCCGCCATGCCGGCGTCTGCATCACTTCCTCGAGCGCCTGGATGTCCTGCACCGTGCTCTTGATCTGCGAGGCGAGCGGATCGACCAGCGTCGCGTCGCCTTCCGCTTCCTTGACGATCGCGGCGGCCCAGTCGCGGCATTGCTTGGTGAGTTCCTCGGGCGTCCATTCCGAGCGCGCCGCGAAACCGAAGCCGAACTCGCTCGCCTGGCGCATCAGGATCGACACGACGTCGGGAAACTCTTTGTCCAACGTGCGTTTGGCCCAAGCGTACTGGCCGCCTTGCAGCATCCGCTGCACCGCGTGTTCGGTGAGCGGCACCATGTTGTCGAGCAGCTTCGCGCGCAAGAAATCTTCGAACGACGGCGTCGCGAACTGCGGATCGAGCTTCAGCGAGACCCGCAAAAAGGCCTCGAAGTCTTTGCGCAGCGACGCGACGGTCTCGTCCTTCAGTTTCAGGGTGATTTGACCCATGTGTTATCCCGTTTAATGCGGCCGCGCGCGGCACGCCGTGGCACGATCGCCCGGTCACTTCCGGACCGAGGCGACGCGACGCCGGCTGCCGACGCGCTCGATTTCAAGCTGTTGCCGCGTAACCAACGGGACGATTCCCGATGAGCGGACCTCGACTGCATATCGGCGGGGTGGCGGGAAACTTGAGGGCGGCCCGGCGACGGGCGCGGGCTTTGGAGGGGTGCTTCGGGCGCTTGCGCGCCTCGCTGCGACTGGGGAGGGGCGCGCTTACTTCAGCACTACGCACTGCCACACGAAGAACACCACTAGACCGACTGCGATCGTCAGCAGCGGCCTGCGCGTCGCGGCACTGACGACGACCGCGGCGAGCGCGCCGACCAGCTGCGGATTGCGCCAGGTCAACTCGGCGTTGTTGCCGTGCGGCGACACGGCCATCGGGACGATGATCGCGGTTAGCACGGTCACCGGCACGAAGCTGAGCGCGGTGCGCATCAGCGGCGGGAACACGAGGCGGTCGCCGAGCACGAACACGGCCGCGCGGATCAACCATGTAATCGCGGCCATGCCGACGATCAGAGCGACGTAGTTCATCGCGTGGCCTCCACCGGACGGCGCGCGCCACGCGGGTTCAGACGCGACATCGACAGCAGTACGCCGACCGCGACCCCAGCGAACACCGCGCCGAGCAGGCCGAGCTTGTACGGCCAAGCTTGCCAGAAAAATGCCAGTGTGCCGGCGGTGACGGCCGCCGCGATATAGCGCAGCGCGACCAGTTGCGGCACGACGATCGCGATGAACGTCGCGACCATCGCGAAGTCGAGGCCGAGCGACTGCAGCCCCGGGAAGGCCGCGCCGAACAGCAGGCCGGCGACGGTCCACAGCTGCCAGTTCAGATACATCGCGACGCCGGCGCCGAAGAAGTAGTACGGACCGACGGTGCCCGGCTCACGATGCCGGTAGTGCTCCCACGCGACCGCGAAGACTTCGTCGGTGAGCAGCGCGCCGAGCGCCCAACGCCAGCGCTTCGGCAGATGCGCGACGTGCGGCGCGAGCGTGGCGCTATACAGCACGTGACGCAGATTGACGACCAGCGTGGTCGCCCAGATCACGGCGAAGCTCGCATGTCCGGCGATCAGACCGAGCGCGATGAACTGCGCGGAGCCCGCGAAGACGACGAGCGACATCAACTGGCCGTGCCACAGATGCAGCGGGCCCGACGTCACGAGCGTGCCGAAAATGACGCCAAACGGCGCGGCACCGACCATCATCGGGATGATGTCGCGCGCGCCGGCGGCGAATTCTTTGAGATGGCTGCCGTGGGTGGGCTGGCCTTGGGTGGAATCGGTCAATCTGAGCCTCCTTGATTTCGGAAGCATAGCGACTGACGGGCGCTCGGACTTGTACGTTCTTGCGGCGGGTGCTGATGCGGTGCTACGGCGTAGCGGGGGGATGGCTGGTGAAGGGCTGGCGAAGGCCGGTGAATTGTGGCTCGATGCTCACCGCGCGCGGCGCACGCGACGGCGGTGCCGCGTCGCGTTACGAGCCGCGCTGTGTGCCCTGCCATTGGCCCGGCGGCACGCCGAACATGCGCCGGAAATGCCGCGTGAAATGGCTCTGATCGGTGAAGCCGCTCGCGGCAGCGACGTCGGTCACCGGGACGCCGGCGCGCAACGGCGCGAGCGCGCGCTGCAGGCGCACCTGATTGCGCCACGCATGAGGCGGCAGGCCGGTCGATTGCGTGAACAGCCGCGCCGCGTGGAACGGCGACAGACCCGCGGACTTCGCGACTTCGGCGAGCGTCACCGGTTCGACGAGGTCGCCGGTCAGCCGCTCCTGCATCAGTGCGACGCGGGTATCGTCGGTGGCGACGCGCGCGGAGGCGGGGCGCGTCTGCGCATAGCGGACCAGCAAGGTGGACAGTGCGTCGAGCATCGCGGCTTCGGCGGCGAGCGCGTCGTCGCCGGCTTCGAGCAGACGGTGCGCGTGCCCGAGCCGCATCGCGAGATCGGGATCGCGGATCACGCCGGGCGCAAACCACGGCAAGGCCTGCGGTTTCCCGGCGACTTCGTCGGCAAGCGCGCGGAGGAACTCGACCGGCGCATACATCACGCGATACCGCCAGCCTGCCTCGACCGCCTTCGACCCCGTATGCAACTCGCCCGGATTGATGATCGGCACGCTGCCCGCTTCGGCGACATGGTTCTCGCCGCGATACCGATAGCATTCCGCACCCGCGACGATCACCGGGATCGTGTAGGCGTCGTGCCAATGCGGCGCGAACTCGTGGTCGTGATATTCGGCGGTGAGCAGATCCGCGCCGGGCAGGAGCGGCGTGCGCCAGTAGCGGGCGGAATCGCGGAAACGAGGGGTGGCGGTCATGACGAAAGTCCGGCAGGACCGGTCAGTTTAACGCGTCGTGGTGTCGTGGGTGTGCACGGCGATGGGCGCGCGGGCGCGCAGCGTCGCGCCGCGTGCCGCTCGCGCCGTCAATTGACGATACTTGCGTTATTTGAGCGGAATCGTCGTGCCGGTCGGCATCGGCACGGCGCTCACGCTGTTTTTCGCACTGCCGCTGACCACACGGTCGCTGTAGGTCAGATAGACCAGCGCGTTGCGCTTCGTGTCGACTACTCGCACCACGTGCAGCGACTTGAAGATCAGCGACATGCTGACCGAGAACACGTCGTCCTTCTGCTTGATGGGGCCGGTGAAATGCAGCTCCCCGACCTGGCGACACGCGATCGACGCCTCGGTAGGATCTTCGGCGATTCCGAGCGTGCCTTTGACGCCGCCGGTCCGCGCCCGCGACACGTAGCAGGTAACGCCTTGCACGGCGGGATCGTCATAGGCTTCGACGACCACACGATCGGAGCCGGTAACGTGAAAATTCGTATTGACGCTGGCGATTTCTTCGCCGTGCGCCGACGAGAGCAGCAGGGCGCCGATCCCCGTGAGCGCGATGTGTAGCGAGGTGGATTTCATGAGCGTGCCGGTTGAGTGTCTGGAGTGAGCCGGCGCCGGAGGGTAAAACGTGCGCCGTGAAGCTGCCATCCTATAACGGCGTTCGGCGCGCGTGAGGGGATGATCGGCGCGCAAAAACAAAAAGGCCCGCACGGATGCGGGCCTTTCAATATTTTGGCTCCTCGACCTGGGCTCGAACCAGGGACCTACGGATTAACAGTCCGGCGCTCTACCGACTGAGCTATCGAGGAACAGCAGTACAACTTGATCTACATAAAAAAACCCGTCTTGGTTAACGGGCTTTTGCAATTCTTGGCTCCTCGACCTGGGCTCGAACCAGGGACCTACGGATTAACAGTCCGGCGCTCTACCGACTGAGCTATCGAGGAACAGAACAACAACAGCAGAGAAGCGAAATTGTAGAGGCGGCTTAAACGCCTGTCAATACCCCTGCGCGCATCTTCATCAAATCTGAATGGGCAGGCGCGCGACAGGCGGCCACGCTCAGCGCGCGAGCAGCGCGAGCTTTTCCTTCACGTCCTTGAATTCCTCGGCTTCCGGCAGCGGCGCCTTGGTCTTCGTGATGCTGGGCCACGTTTTCGCCAGGTCGGCGTTCAGCGCGATGAAGTCCTGCTGGTCGCCCGGCACGTCTTCTTCGGCATAGATGGCGTTCACCGGGCACTCGGCCACGCACACAGCGCAGTCGATGCATTCATCGGGGTCGATCGCGAGGAAGTTGGGACCTTCGCGAAAGCAGTCCACCGGGCACACATCGACGCAGTCGGTATAGCGGCACTTGATGCAGCTTTCGGTCACAACGTGAGTCATTCAGGCAGCTCCTGCATGCGGAATCAGGGAAGGCGCGGACGCCAAAAGAGTTATTGTAACTTAACGTCAACAGGCAGATGAAACATCGGCCCATGCGTCTTATATGTTTTTGTGATTAGTTTATGGGGTGCCGCGAGCGGCCCCGGACAACCGGCGCAGGCCGGTGGCACGATGGATGCGGACGCATTCGGGTAACATGCGTCAGGTTGGCGCGCCGCTCGCCTCAGCGCGTCCGTTGCAAGGGTGCCGTGAGCCCTTTTCGTTTTTTCAGCGGTCCAGTTCGTACCATCATGATTATTACTTCGCTGCTCGATACCGATCTGTACAAGTTCACGATGATGCAGGTGGTGTTGCATCATTTTCCCGCCGCGAACGTGGAGTACCGCTTCCGCTGCCGCACGCCGAACGTCGATCTGGTGCCGTACATCGGCGAGATTCGCGACGAAGTGCGCAAGCTCTGCGAGCTGCGTTTCACTGACGACGAGCTCGACTATCTGCGCCGCATGCGCTTCATCAAGGGCGACTTCATAGAGTTCCTCGCGCTGTTCCATCTGAACGAGAAGTACATTTCGATCACGCCGTCGCCGAAGGGCAATGGCGAAATCGACATCGACATCAAGGGGCCGTGGCTGCATACGATCCTCTTCGAGATCCCGGTGCTTGCGATCGTCAACGAAGTGTATTTCCGCAACACGCAGCAAACGCCCGACTATCACGTAGGTCGCGGCCGTCTGCTCGACAAGATCCAACTGCTCGGCGCGCGTCCCGAATACGCCGACTGCAAGATCGCCGATTACGGCACGCGCCGCCGTTTCTCGAAGCAATGGCACGAGGAGGTGATCCTCACGCTGAAGGACGGCCTCGGCGAGCAGTTCGCCGGCACGAGCAATGTCTTCTACGCGATGAAGCACAGCCTGACGCCGCTCGGCACGATGGCGCACGAGTACCTGCAGGCTTGCCAGGCGCTCGGTCCGCGGCTGCGCGACTCGCAGATCTTCGGCTTCGAGATGTGGGCGAAGGAATATCGCGGCGACCTCGGGATTGCGCTCTCCGACGTGTACGGCATGCAGGCGTTCCTGCGCGACTTCGACATGTACTTCTGCAAGCTGTTCGACGGCGCTCGCCACGATTCCGGCGATCCGTTCGACTGGGGCGAGCGCCTGCTCAAGCACTACGAGGCGAATCGCTGCGACCCGCGCACCAAGGTCCTCGTGTTCTCCGACGCGCTCGATATCCCGAAGGTGCTGCAGCTATACGAGCGCTTCCGCGGCCGCTGCAAGCTCGCGTTCGGCGTGGGCACCAATCTGACCAACGACCTCGGCTACAACCCGCTGCAGATCGTGATCAAGATGGTCCGCTGCAACGGTCAGCCTGTCGCGAAATTGTCGGACTCGCCGGGCAAGAACATGTGCGAGGACAAGGCGTATCTCGCGTATCTGCGCCAGGTGTTCGGCATCGCGCAGCCGGAAGAAGAGGCGGCCAAGTAGCACGCTTCGCGGCCTGCTTTTCGGTTCATCGCCTGTTCATGATCGGCTCGCGTTCGGGGTGGTGTAGGGAACAGTGTCGCCGCACTCTCGACGCCCGGCAATATGCCGTTCGGCCAGGGTGTTTGCTTGCAAGGCCGCCGGTATAATCCTCGCCATATCGCACGGCTGTCGACACGAGGATTTCGCCCATGGACACATCGATTGCCCGCCGCAACATCCTGGCGCGTATCCGCGCCGCGCAAGGGCGCGAGCCCGAGCCGAGCGCCGCCGAGCGCGAAGCCGCGGCGGACTATCTCGCGCGTCATCCGGCCGGTCCGCGTCCGGACATCCCCGTCGATCTGCGCGCACAGTTCATCGAAGAAGCGCAGAAGATGTCGACCACCGTCGACACCGTTCAAACCCTCGCCGATGTGCCCGCCGCCGCGCATCGCTACCTGACCCAACACGGCTTGCCGCTGCAGGCCATCGGATGGCAAACGCTGCGCGATCTGCCGTGGGCCGAAGCCGGCCTCGCCGTTGAATTTCGCAAACCCCAGGACAACGACGTGGTTGGCCTCACCGGCTGCTTCTGCGCGACCGCGGAGACCGGCACGCTCGTGTTGCTCTCCGGACCCGAGACGTATGCGTCGGCCGGGCTGCTGCCGGAGACGCATATCGCGATCGTGCCGGCGTCGCGCATCGTCGCGGGTCATGAGGAGGCGTTCGGCCTGATCCGCAAGGAACGCGGCGAGCTGCCGCGTGCGGTCAATTTCGTGTCGGGGCCGTCGCGCACCGGCGATATCGAGCAGACCATCGTGCTGGGCGCGCACGGCCCTTACCGGGTGCATGCGATCGTCGTGCAGGATGCTTGAACGCGTCGGGCGGCGACTTGCTAACGCATATGCGAAGCACGCGGTATCTGTCGTATGTGCGCTGGCAAACCGTGGCAAGTCCTGTATCGGCATGAGTTCACAGTCTGGTCGTCTGAGCCTGTGGCTCGCCGTTGCCTCCACGCTCGCGCTGTGCGCGCCGTCCGTGCATGCCGCGACGCTCGACGGTGCGCGCTTGTCTGCGCTGTGGGGCTTGCCCTTCGCGGGTGTGCTGCTGTCGATCGCGATCTTTCCGCTGATCGCGCCAGCCTTCTGGCATCACCATTACGGCAAGATCGCCGCGGCGTGGGCGCTCGCGTTCATCGTGCCGTTCGCCGTGAGCTTCGGCACGAGCGCCGCGCTAGGCGCGCTCGCACATGCCATGCTCGACGAGTACATCCCGTTCATCATTCTGCTGACCGCGCTCTACACCGTCGCGGGCGGCATTTGCGTACGCGGCAATCTGCACGGCACGCCGCGCCTGAACACCGCGATTCTCGCGCTCGGCACGTTGCTCGCGAGCGTGATGGGGACGACCGGCGCGGCGATGCTGCTAATCCGCCCGCTGCTGCGCGCCAACGACAATCGCCGCCATGTGACCCACGTGGTCGTGTTCTTTATCTTCCTAGTCGCGAACATTGGGGGCGCGCTGTCGCCGCTCGGCGATCCGCCGCTCTTCCTCGGCTTTCTCGAAGGCGTGAGTTTTTTCTGGACCACCACGCATCTGGCGGCTCCGATGCTGTTCGTGAGCGGCATGCTGCTCGCCGCTTTCTACGCGCTCGACTCGTACTACTTTCACCAGCGCGAGGAGGCACGTTCGGCCTTCCTCGACCCGACGCCCGACGGCGCGCCGCTCGGCATCGACGGCAAGATCAATTTCGTGCTGCTCGCCGCGGCGATCGCGCTCGTGCTGATGAGCGGACTGTGGCGCCCGCAAATCACATTCGACGTGCTCGGCACTCACGTCGCGTTGCAAAACATCGTGCGCGACGCCGCGCTGATTGTCGTCACGCTGCTATCGCTCGCGTGGACGCCGCGCGCCGCCCGTGCCGGTAACGACTTCAACTGGGCGCCGATCGAGGAAGTCGCCAAACTGTTCGCCGGCATCTTCGTGACGATCGTGCCGGTCATCATGATCCTGCGCGCGGGAGATGCCGGCGCGTTCGCGGGCATCGTCCATCTGGTCAACGATCCGTCCGGTGAACCGCGCGACATCATGTACTTCTGGGCGACCGGCCTGCTATCTTCGTTTCTCGACAACGCGCCGACTTACCTCGTGTTCTTCAACCTGGCCGGCGGCGACGCGCAGACGTTGATGACCACCGGAGCAACCACGCTCGCGGCGATTTCAGCCGGCGCCGTGTTCATGGGTGCGAACACCTATATTGGCAACGCGCCGAACTTCATGGTGAAGGCGATGGCGCAATCGCGCGGCGTGCGCATGCCGAGCTTTTTCGCGTATATGGGTTGGTCGGGCGCGATGTTGCTGCCGTTGTTCGCGCTCACCGGCTGGCTCTTTTTTGGACGCTGACTCTGCAACGCCGAGGCACTCCCTCGGCGTGCGATACGGAGACTTGCAATGCAGAAAATCCTCGTTGCCCGTTCGATCTTTCCCGATGTGATCGAGCGGCTCAAACAATACTTCGACGTCGACTGGAACGAGGGCGACGTGTTGCCCGCCGACGAGCTGAAGCGCCGTCTCGCGGACAAGGACGGCGCTCTGACGGCCGGCGAGATGATCGACGCGAGCGTGCTCGCCGCGGCACCGCGTCTGCGCGTCGTGTCGAACATGGCGGTCGGCTACAACAACTTCGACATGGCCGCGTTCAACGCGGCGAACGTGCTCGGCACCAACACGCCGGACGTGCTGAACGAATCGACCGCCGACTTCGGCTGGGCGCTGATGATGGCCGCCGCGCGCCGCATCGCCGAGTCGGAGCACTGGCTGCGCGCGGGACTCTGGCAGAAGTGGAGCTACGACGGCTTCCTCGGCAGCGACCTGTACGGCTCGACGCTCGGTGTGATCGGCATGGGCCGCATCGGCCAGGCGCTCGCGCGTCGCGCGCAGGGCTTCAATATGCGAGTCATTTATCACAACCGCTCGCGCGTCGCGCCGCAAATCGAGGCCGAGCTGAACGCGGAATACGTGTCGAAAGAGGATCTGCTGCGGCGCGCCGACCACGTCGTGCTGGTGCTGCCGTACACCAAAGACAACCACCACACGATCGGCGCGGCCGAACTCGCGCTGATGAAGCCGAGCGCGACGCTGACGAACATCGCGCGCGGCGGCATCGTCGACGATGCGGCATTGGCCGAAGCGCTGCGCGACAGGCGCATCGCGGCCGCTGGTCTCGACGTGTTCGAGGGCGAACCGAATCTGCATCCGGCGCTGCTAAGCGTGCCGAACGTCGTGCTGACGCCGCACATCGCGAGCGCGACCGAAACCACTCGCCGCGCGATGGCGAACCTCGCCGCGGACAATCTGATCGCCGGGCTCGGCGCAGGACCGCGCGCCGGTCAGCCGCCGAATCCGATCAACCCCGACGTGATCGGCAAGGCGCGTTCATGACGATGATTCTGGTGGCGGCCGTCGCGGTGCTGGCGGTCGCCCTCGTGATCGCATTGGCCTTGCTGATGCGCGGTCACGACCGCACGGAGCAGCACGAGCAGTTCGAGATGCTGAACGCACGCGTCGATGCCGTCGTCGACGCCCAAGTGCATACCGCCGAGCGGCTCGAGCGGCAACTGCGCAACGACATCGCCGAGACCGCGCGCGTGTCGCGCACCGAGCAGAGCGGCGGCTTCGCGCAGTTTCAGCAGACCCTCGCCGCGCAGTTCAGCAGCATGACCACGGTGCAGGGGGGCAAGATCGACGGCTTCGCGCAGCAGCTCGATGCCGTGCGTCACAGCCTGCAGGCGCAGGCGCAGCAGGCGCGCGACGAGCAGGGCCGCTCGCTCAAGCAGTTCGGCGACACGCTGAGCCTGCAACTCGGCCAACTGACCGAGGCGAACGACCGGCGCTTCGCCGAAGTGCGCGCGACGATCGAGCAGCGTCTGAAGGACATCGAGGCGAACAACGCGACGCGGCTCGAGGAGATGCGCCGCACCGTCGACGAAAAACTGCATGCGACGCTAGAGCAACGGCTCGGCGAATCGTTCAAGCTGGTGTCCGACCGGCTCGAACAGGTGCATCGCGGGCTCGGCGAAATGCAGACGCTGGCGGCCGGTGTCGGCGATCTGAAGCGCGTGCTGACCAACGTGAAGACGCGCGGCACGTGGGGTGAAGTGCAGCTCGAAGCCTTGCTCGAACAACTGCTCACCGCCGATCAATACGCGAAGAACGTTGCGACCGTGCCGAAGAGCGGTGATCGCGTGGAGTTTGCGATTCGACTGCCGGGGCGTCCGGAACCCGGCGGCGCGAATACGCCGGTATGGCTGCCGATCGACGCCAAATTCCCGCGCGAGGATTACGAGCGGCTGATCGAAGCGCAGGAGCGCGCCGATCCCGTTGCGGTCGAGGAAGCATCGCGCGCACTCGAAGTGCGGATTCGCGCCGAGGCGCGCACCATCGCGGAGAAGTACGTGGCGCCGCCGCATACGACCGACTTCGCGCTGCTGTTTTTGCCGACCGAAGGCCTGTACGCCGAAGTGCTGCGCCGGCCGGGGCTCTCGGATCTGCTGCAGCGCGACTATCGCGTGACGATTGCGGGGCCGACCACGCTGACCGCGTTGCTCAACAGTCTGCAGATGGGTTTCCGCACGCTCGCGATCGAAAAGCGTTCGAGCGAGGTGTGGCAGGTGCTCGGCGCGGTGAAGACGGAGTTCGGCAAATTCGGCGACGTGCTCGCGAAGACCAAGGCGCAGCTCGAAACCGTCACACGTTCGATCGAGGCCGCCGAAACGCGTACGCGCATGATGAACCGCAAACTGCGCGACGTCGAGGCGTTACCGGGCGAGGAGGCGAGCGGGTTGCTTGGGGATGCGCTGTCGGGTGTGGAACCCGATGAGCAATGACGGGTGAAGCGCTGGAATCCGGGCTCTTTTGGCCCGACGCGCCAGCGCATCGCCCGTCACGCTTCTTCCGGTGCGTCGGCCAGATGGATTTCGATACCGCCGAAGCGCGACGCGACCCAGTTGTAGGCGTGGCACGCGATCCACAACAGCACGAAGCCGAGGATCGCGTTCAACAGCAGCGCGCTAAATACCGTGCTCAGCTCCACCGAACCATAGCGAACGAAAGCGACCACCACGCCGAGCAGCACGATCGGCACCGAGAACGTCAGATACACGAGGATCAGCGCTTTGGCCGTCTGTCCTGGTGCGATGAACGAGATCTGTTTTTTCATGTAAGTCAAACCCCAGTGTGTCTTAGTAGTGGTAGTGGGTGGAGTGCGGATCAGATGCTGATGTAGTGCCGATGTCGTGCGATCGATGCGCCGCCTGGAACGTCAGATGAGACCGTCGAACAGCATGATCGACACGCGATCGCCGACGTCGATTTCGCCCTCGTCGTGGCCGAGCACGATGAAGCAGTTCGCTTCGCTCATCGAACTCAGCACGCCGGAGCTTTGCGAACCGGTCGGGCTCACGTGCCAGTGTCCGTGCGCGTCCTGTTCGGCGATGCCGCGCTGGAATTCGGTGCGGCCCGCGCGCTTGTTCACCGCCACGCGGCTCGTCGCGTGAATCACCGGCAATGGCCGTGGCGTCGCGCCGGCCGTCAGCAGCAGCGCTTCGCGCACGATCTGATAGAACGTCACCATCACGGCGACCGGATTGCCGGGCAGGCCGAAGAATAACGCAGGTTTGCCGAGCCCTGGCTGGGCGCCGGACCACAGGCGGCCGAACGCGAGCGGCCGGCCGGGGCGCATCGCGAGACTCCAGAAGGCGACGTCGCCGAAAGTCTGCAGCAGTTGCTTCGTGAAGTCCGCTTCGCCGACCGACACGCCGCCCGAAGTCAGCACCACGTCGGCATTGGCCGCGGCACTGCGCAGCGCGGCTTCGAGCGCGGCCGGCTCGTCACGCACGACGCCGAGATCGAGCGCGTCGACGTTCAGGCGCCGCAGCATTGCAAACAGCGTGTAGCGGTTGCTGTCGTAGACCGAGCCGGCGTCGAGCGGCTCGCCAAGCGAGCGCAGCTCGTCGCCGGTCGAAAAGAACGCAACCCGCAGACGCCGCCGCACGCTGACTTCGCCGATGCCGAGCGACGCGAGCAGGCCGAGGTCCGACGCGCGCACGATGCGCCCGGCATGCAGCGCGACGTGGCCGCGCGCGAGATCTTCGCCGGCGCGACGGCGGTTCGCGCCCGCCGCGACCGCGCTGGCCGCGAAGCGGATCGAAGGGGAATCTGCGCTGTCGCGCTCGACCCGCTCTTGCGGCACGACGGTGTCGCAGCCGGCGGGTATGCAGGCGCCCGTCATCACGCGCACGCACTGGTTCGCCGCGACGCGGCCCGTGAACGGATGGCCCGCGAGCGCCTTGCCGGCGACGGTCAGCTCGACGCTGTCCGCGCCGCCTCGCATACCGGCCGTGAGCGCCGCGTGATTAAACGCGTAACCGTCCATCGCGGAGTTGTCGTGCGCGGGCACGTCGATCGGCGACACGATGTCGGCGGCGAGCACGCGCTCGAGCGCATCGCGCAACGCCACGCGCTCGACGGCCGCCACGGGCGTCGCCCACTGCCGGACGATCGCCTGAGCGGCCGGGACGGGTAGCGCATGAGGATCGTACTGCGCGACGCAGCGTGAAAAGTCGTTGAGCGTGGTCATGAATGGCTGGGCGTCGCGACCGGAGACGGGCGCGGCTATTGCCGTGCGGCCGGAGCGGATGTCAGCCGGGGCCTCGATTACGTTCGAGGTCGGCGAGTTCTTGTAACGAGTTGGCATTGTAGAACGCGCGCTCGTCGGCAAAGACGACTTCGACCGTCTTGTGGCGCGCGTACCACGCGCGGACCTTGCGTTCCCCTGCGGCCAGACAGGCGGCCAGGTCGTCCGCGACGGCGGTGCGCATCAACGCGAACACTGGGTGCAGCGAAGTTTCGCCATGAGTGTCGACGGTGGTGACGGTCGCGATATCGGCGTGGTTCGCGTCGAGCGCATCAGCGAGGCGCACGGCGAGGTCGGCCGGCAGCCACGGCGAATCGCAGGGCGCGCTCAGCAGGTAGGCCGTGCCGGCGGCACGCAGTCCGGCGAGCATGCCGGCGAGCGGGCCGGGAAAGTCGGGCAGCGGATCAGCGACGACCGTCGCGCGATACGGCGCGCCGAGCGCGGCATAGATGTCGGGATGGCGGTTCGCGCTGATCATCAGCGGGCCGGTCTGCGGCGCGAGGCGTCGTAGCACGTGAGCGGCGAGCGCTTCACCGTGCAGCGGCTGCAGCCCCTTGTCGACGCCGCCCATGCGCGTGCCGCGCCCGCCCGCAAGCACGAGGCCGGTGATCTGTTCGCGGGGGATGGACATGCGCCGGCCGCTCAGCCGCCGATGTAGGACATTTCGACGCGACGCCCGGCCGGCTCGCTCGAATCGGCCGGCTGGCTGCCGCGCAGCTGCGAGTAGCGGTCACTGCGGCCCTGCCAGATTTCGGCGATCGCGGTGGCGATCTCGGCATCGCTCGCACCGCCGCGCAACAGCGCGCGCAGGTCATGCCCGCCCGATGCGAACAGGCAAAGGTACAGCTTGCCCTCGGTCGACAAACGCGCGCGCGTGCAATTGCCGCAGAACGCGCGGGTGACGCTCGAAATGACGCCGATCTCGCCGCCGCCGTCGGCATAACCCCAGCGTTGCGCGGTTTCGGCGGCGCTGTGCGCTTCGAGCGGAACGAGCGGGAAATGCTCGGCGATGCGCGTGACGACGTCGGCGGAAGGCAGCACTTCGGTCATGTTCCAGCCGTTCGAGGTGCCGACGTCCATGTACTCGATGAAGCGCAGCACCGCGCCCGTGCCTCTGAAATGACGCGCCATCGGGACGATTTCGCCGTCGTTGGTGCCGCGTTTGACGACCATGTTCACCTTGATCGGGGCGAGCCCGACCGCCTGAGCGGCGGCGATGCCGTCGAGCACGTCGGCGACCGCGAAGTCGGCGTCGTTCATGCGGCGAAACAGTGCGTCGTCGAGCGCGTCGAGGCTGACGGTCACGCGCGTGAGGCCGGCGTCTTTCAGGCTGCGCGCCTTGCGCGCGAGCAGCGAGCCGTTGGTGGTCAGCGTGAGATCGAGCGGGCGGCCGGCAGGGGTGCTCAAGCGGGCGAGCCGGTCGATCAGGAACTCGAGGTTCTTGCGCAGCAGCGGTTCGCCGCCCGTCAGGCGAATCTTCTCGACGCCATGCGCGACGAATTGCTGCGCGAGCCGCTCGATCTCCTCGAAACTCAGCAGCGCGCTGTGCGGCAGGAACGCATAGTCCTTGTCGAACACCGCGCGCGGCATGCAGTAGACGCAGCGGAAGTTGCAGCGGTCCGTCACCGAGATGCGCAGGTCGTGCAGCGGACGCGCGAGCGCATCGTGCAGCGCGCCGCTAGGCGCCTGCACTGGGCCGGTGATGACCGGCGCCGCGCTGAGATCGGCAACAGGGATGATGCGTCGTGGCATGGAGTGCTTCGTCAGAGGCTTGAACGGATCGCGGATGATTAATTCTATCGGAAATGCCCGTGATGGCAGGCGGACGGCGCGCGTTGTCGGGGTATACGGGGAGCGACGTGGCGCGCCTTGCGGCCAGGACAAAACGTCCCAAAAAAAAGCCCGCCGGGAAGGGCGGGCTTTTTCACGTACAACGACGCGGCTTACTGCGGATGCTTGATCGTCTCGACCTGTTGCATCGGAGTGTTGTCGACCGGCGGCAGCGCTTTGCGCTCGCGGACGACGCGCGGCGGCTTGACCGTCTGCGCCGCCGCTTCCTGCGCGGCACGCAGTTTGTCGGCGTCGGTGTTCACCCAGATCAGGCCAGCTTGCTCGAGGATCGGCTGCAATGCATCGGCCGATGCGGCGGCGGGCGCTGCGCTGCGCACGGGCGCCGGCTGCGGGGCCGCAGCGACGTGCGCCGGTTCGGCCACGGCCGGTTCCGGTGCGACGACCGGTTGCGGCTCGACGATCTCGGCCTGCGGTGCCGGCACGGCTGCCGGTGCCTCGACGATCGTGGCCGGAGCCGCGGTGTCGAGCGCAGCCGGGGCGGCTTGCGGTTCGCTCGGGACGGCCGGTTGCGCTTCCAGCGCCGGCTCGACTGCCGGCGATTCGGCATGTGCGGCAGGTTCGACCGGGGCAACCGGCGCGACCGGTTCGCTCGCGGCCGGCGCGGCTTGCTCTGCTTGCGCCGGCGTTTCGATAGCCGGTTGCGCCGCCACCGGAGCCTGCTCGACCGGCACGACCTTTTCGGTCTTCGCGGCATTTTCCGCGGCGAGAGCCGGCGTTTCGGCTGCCGCATGCAGTTCGGTGACGACGGCGCTTTGCGTTGCGACAGCGGCGACCACCACTTCGACCGGGGTCACGTCCTTCGCTTCACTGGCCGCAGGCGTGTGCTCGACAGGCTGCTCGATACGCACCGGCGCTTCGTCGCTGGCGGCAACGTTGTCACCTTCCGCTTCCGCGACGTCCGCCGCGAGGTTGCCATTCACGTCCTCTTCACGCTCGCGACGACCACCACGACGGCCGCGACGGCGACGACGACGCTCTTCACCGTCACGCGCGACCGCTTCCTGGTCGACCGGCACGCCGTTTTCACCGGCTGCGGCGCGGTTGCGCGCGAGTTCGTCGGCGGCTTGCGTGTCGGTTTGGGTTAGCGCCGCGGCGGCTTCCGCCTGCGGCTTGCGACGCTCGCCACGCTCGACGCGTTCAGCGCGTTCACCACGCTCGCGGCGCTCACCGCGTTCCTGACGTTCGGCGCGTGCCGTGCCTTCGACGGCTTCCACGCGCTCGGCGCCGCGGGTGTCGCGTTCGCGTGCTTCACGCGGCTCGCGAGTCTCACGCGGTTCGCGGCCTTCACGAGCCTCACGCGGTTCGCGTTGCTCACGCGGCGCGCGCGGCTCACGGCCCTCGCGTGCCTCGCGGCCTTCCCGTTCCTCGCGACGCTGCGACGGCTGCTGACCTTGCGCCTGACGGCCGCCGGTGACGCCTTCGCCACGCGCTGCCGCGTCGCGGCCCCCTGCGCCGCCACGGCGATTGCGGTTGCGATCGCCGCCGCGCTCGCCCGTGCGCTCACCGCGCTCGGTGCGTTCGCCGCGTTGCGGACGGCCCTGCTTGTCGGCCGTGGCCGGCGCGGCAGGTGCCGGAGCAGCCGGCTGCATGCCGAACAGATTCTTCAGCCAGCCAATGAAGCCGCCGCTGGCCGGTGTCACCGCGACCGGAGCGGGGGTGGCCGCCGGGCGGACCGGTGCGCTCGGAGCCGGCTTCTCGGGCGTGATGCCCTTGACCGCCGCTTCCTGCTTCGGCTTCACTTCCTCGGTGCGCTTGCTGTAGCCGGTTTCCGATTCGAGCTCGCGGGCCGCTTCTTCGGCCATCTTCCACGATGCGCGCGGATCGTCGAGGCGCGCGTCGTCGTGACGCAGACGCTCGAGTTTGTAGTGCGGCGTGTCGAGGTGCTTGTTCGGGATCAGCACGACGTTGACCTTGAAACGCGACTCGATCTTGTTGATTTCGGCGCGCTTCTCGTTCAACAGAAAGGCGGTCACTTCGACCGGCACCTGGCAGTGGATCGCGGCGGTGTTTTCCTTCATCGCTTCTTCCTGAATGATCCGCAGCACTTGCAGCGCGGACGATTCGGTATCGCGGATGTGACCCGTGCCGTTACAACGCGGACACGTGACGTGGCTGCCTTCCGAGAGCGCCGGGCGCAGACGCTGGCGCGACAGCTCCATCAGGCCGAAGCGCGAGATCTTGCCCATCTGGACGCGGGCGCGGTCATGCTTCAGCGCGTCTTTCAGTCGCTGCTCGACTTCGCGCTGGCTCTTGGCCGATTCCATGTCGATGAAGTCGATCACGATCAGGCCGCCCAGGTCGCGCAGACGCAGCTGGCGGGCGACTTCGTCGGCGGCTTCGAGGTTCGTGCGCGCGGCGGTTTCCTCGATGTCGGCGCCCTTGGTAGCGCGCGCCGAGTTCACGTCGATTGCGACGAGCGCTTCGGTGTGGTCGATCACGATCGCGCCGCCCGACGGCAGCGGCACCGTGCGCGAGTACGCGGTCTCGATCTGGTGCTCGATCTGGAAACGCGAGAACAGCGGCACGTCGTCGTGGTAGCGCTTCACCTTGCCGACGTTGTCCGGCATCACGATGTCCATGAAGGCGCGCGCCTGGTCATGGATTTCGGTCGTGTCGATCAGGATTTCGCCGATATCGGGCTGGAAGTAGTCGCGAATCGCGCGGATCACGAGGCTCGATTCCAGATAGATCAGCATCGGCTGGCCGGCCGTGCCGCTTTGCGACGCGGCTTCGATCGCGCGCCACAGCTGCATCAGGTAGTTCAGGTCCCACTGCAGCTCTTCGGCGCTGCGGCCGATACCAGCCGTGCGCGCGATGATGCTCATGCCTTCCGGCAGTTGCAGCTGCGCCATGGTTTCGCGCAGTTCCTGACGGTCGTCGCCTTCGATCCGGCGCGACACGCCGCCGCCACGCGGGTTATTCGGCATCAGCACCAGATAGCGGCCGGCGAGCGAGATGAACGTGGTCAGGGCTGCGCCCTTGTTGCCGCGTTCTTCCTTTTCGACCTGGACGATCAGTTCCTGACCTTCCTTCAGCGCGTCCTGGATGCGTGCGGAACGCATGTCGACGCCTTCGCGGAAGTACTGGCGGGCGACTTCCTTGAACGGCAGGAAGCCGTGGCGGTCTTCGCCGTAGTTGACGAAGCAGGCCTCGAGCGACGGCTCGATGCGCGTGATGATGCCCTTGTAAATATTGCCTTTGCGCTGTTCGCGCCCGGCGGTTTCGATGTCAATGTCGATGAGTTTTTGCCCATCGACGATGGCGACGCGCAGTTCTTCCTGCTGCGTCGCATTGAACAACATTCGTTTCATTGAACGGCTCCAGAGCGGCCTCGCCGGCCCGGCTGCGCGGTTGTCAGTCGCGAGAGCGTAAAGGGCAGGCGTGCCGCGTCTTATTGTGTTTTCACAAGCACGCTGGAGCGGGAAAGATGGCGGGAGAATTGCCTGAGAGGGCCCGGCCCGATTAAAAGATGGGCACGGTGCCGCAGGGCACATGCGAACACGGCTTCAAATCATGGCCTGACACGCCGCGTTTAGCCAGCAGACCTTCATAAGTCTTCGTCCTGTGAAGCCGGCGCGCCAACTAGGCGCACGAGCGGAGGGCCGAAGTCCGCGGTCATGCCGCAACGGGAAGTTCGCGCAGGCGGCGCGTCTTTTCCTGCTGGGGGTGTCTCGCCTTTCTTTTGACGTCGCCATGTCTTGTACTTTCTACAAGACGCCTCGGGCGCACGCCGTATTTTCGCGACTTGCAGCTTCGTCCAGCAGGGCGTCATACCACCCGGATCACGAAGCTGGAAGCTAAATTCTTTTTTACCAAAATTCCGTTACCGTCGAAGCCGACCTTGGCCGAACGCGCCTGCGGGCGCCGTCCCTGCCGGGGGCTGACTTCGTGCGTGCAACTTGTTGCATCTCATTTTCAGGGCGAGCAACCAGACCCCGGCGCAAGTAAAATAACGGTTTATCGCTTGCGCTCGCCGCAATCCACTCGCATTCCGTACGCTGTGCGGACACTGCGCCGGCCGTCGCGGACTGCTGGGCAAATTATATTCAGAATGAAAGAGTTAGGCAAAACATCCCAGAGATCGGTTGCAGGCGCGGTCGAAGGCTCGGTTTCAGGCGACCAGGTTTCGCTGATCGAAATCGACGACCGATCGGCTGGTCAGCGCATCGATAATTTCCTGCTGCGCGTCTGCAAGGGCGTGCCGAAAAGCCATATTTACCGCATCCTGCGTAGCGGCGAAGTGCGCGTCAACAAGGGCCGGATCGATGCGCAATACCGGCTCGAACTGGGCGATCTGGTGCGTGTGCCGCCGATCCGCATCGCCCAGCCGAATCAGGCCGTAGCCCAGGTGCCCGTGCCCGCGGCGGGCTTTCGCATTCTGTTCGAAGACGAGCATTTGCTGGTGATCGATAAGCCAGCCGGCGTCGCGGTCCACGGCGGCAGCGGAGTTGCGTTCGGCGTGATCGAGCAGATGCGCGAGGCCCGGCCCCAGGCGAAGTTTCTCGAACTCGTGCACCGGCTGGATCGCGAGACCTCGGGCATCCTGATGCTTGCGAAGAAGCGCGCGGCGCTCGTCAATCTGCACGAGCAGATCCGCGACAACCGGATGGACAAGCGCTACTACGCTTGCGTGCACGGCGAATGGGCAAGCGACTGGGGGCGCCGTCGAGCGGTGAAGGAGCCGCTGCACAAGTACCTGACCGCCGACGGCGAGCGCCGCGTGCGCGTGCAGGCCGATGGGCTCGCGTCGCACACGATCTTCAATCTGGTCGACCGCTGGCCGGAATACGCGCTGTTGGAGGCAGAACTAAAGACGGGGCGCACGCACCAGATTCGCGTGCATTTGCAGCATCTGGCACTACCGATCGTCGGCGACGCCAAATACGGTGATTTCGCGCTTAACAAGGCTCTTTCCCGCGCGAACGCGAAGCCCGGGATCAAGCGTATGTTTCTGCACGCTTACCGGCTCAAGCTCACGCATCCGGCCACCGGCGCGCCGTTGCAAATCGAGGCGCCGCTGCCGGCCGACTGCCGCGGCTTTATAGAACAACTCAACGAACTACGCACTGGGTCCAACCCGGAGACGACCTTGCATGGCTAGAGAGCAATTTGACCTGATCGTGTTTGACTGGGATGGCACGCTGATGGATTCGACCGCGCATATCACGCGCAGCATCCAGGCAGCGTGTCGCGATCTCGGCCTGCCGGTACCCGCCGACGAAGCCGCGAGCTATGTGATCGGCCTGGGCCTGCGCGACGCACTGCAGATCGCCGCGCCGACGCTCGATCCGGCCGACTATTCGCGGCTTTCTGAGCGTTACCGCTTTCATTTTCTGGTAAAGGATCAGACCACCGAGCTATTCCCCGGCGTGCGCGAGATGCTCCAGGAGTTGCGCGATGTCGGCTATCTGCTCGCGGTCGCGACCGGCAAGAGTCGCGTCGGGCTCAATCGCGCGCTCGATCAGGCACGTCTGACGAGCCTGTTCGACGGCACGCGTTGCGCCGACGAAACCTTCTCGAAGCCCCATCCGGCAATGCTGCACGAGCTTACCCGTGAGTTGGGGCAGGATACGGCGCGCACGGTCATGATCGGCGATACGACGCACGACTTGCAGATGGCGCTCAACGCCGGCGTGGCGGGCATCGGCGTGACTTACGGCGCGCATCCGGCGAATTCGCTGAATGCGATGTCGCCGAAGTTCGTTGCTTCGAGCATCAGCGATTTGTCCAGCTGGCTGCGGGAGAACGCATGAGCGCCGGCGGCGTGAATGCTGCGACGGCCGCGGCTGCGCAGGCGGTGCGCATTTGCGCGGCCGAGGAGCTGATCGACGGGGGCGAGGGCATCCGGCGCGACGCGCGGCTCGGCGGGCAGGATGCCGTGGTGTTTTTCGTCCGCTATGATGGCCGCGCCTACGGCTATCTGAACCGCTGCGCTCACGTGCCGATGGAACTCGACTGGCAGGAAGGGCAGTTCTTCGAATCGTCCGGCTTATACTTGATGTGCGCGACACATGGCGCGATTTACGTGCCGGATACCGGCAAATGCGTCGGTGGTCCATGTCGTGGAGGCAGATTGCGTGCCCTGCAGGTCGAGGAACGCGATACGCCTGAGGGCCGTGCGGTATTCTGGTTGCCTGACGACGAATTGCTGCCCGTCACGCGCTGATTTCCTCTCCAATTTATCCACTGTCCGCATGTCCGACAATTTGACCCCCGGAAAGGACCCTGCCTCAGGAGACCGCTCGGGTGCGCCCGCCGACCGGCCCGGCTGGGAGCGTGCCGCTCTCGAGCGCATCGCGCTCGCCGCGATCAATGAGCAACGCGCCGCGCGGCGCTGGCGGATTTTTTTCCGCTTCCTGTTCCTCGGAGTCCTCGCACTGGTAGTGTGGGGTGTGCTGAGTTTTTCGGGCGAGCGGGTCGCCACTACCGGCCGGCATACGGCGATGGTGTCGCTTGACGGTGAGATCTCGACGGATACGAACGCGAACGCAGAAGATATCAACACTGCCCTCGATTCCGCATTCGAAGATTCCAATACCGCGGGGGTGATTCTCTATTGCAATAGCCCGGGCGGCAGTCCGGTCCAGGCGGGCATTATCAACAGCGAAGTTCGGCGTTTGCGCGGGAAATATCCGTCTATTCCGCTGTATGTCGTAGTTGGGGATATGTGCGCGTCCGGCGGTTACTACGCGGCCGCGGCCGCGGAGAAGATTTATGTCGACAAGGCGAGCATCGTCGGTTCGATCGGCGTTTTGATGGACAGCTTCGGTTTCACTGGTCTGATGGACAAGCTGGGGATTCAGCGCCGGCTGCACACCTCGGGAGAGAACAAAGGGTTTTTTGATCCGTTCTCGCCTGAGACGCCGAAGATGGACGAACATGCGCAGGTTTTGCTCGATCAGATCCACGCGCAGTTCATCGACGCGGTGCGTCAGGGGCGCGGCAAGCGGCTGCATGAGACACCGGACATGTTCTCGGGTCTGTTTTGGACGGGGCAGAAGAGCGTCGAATTGGGCCTCGCGGACGGTTTGGGCAATGCGGATTACGTTGCGCGAGAGATCTTCAAGGCACCGGATATCGTCGATTACACGGTAAAGGAGAGCATCACGGATCGCGTTGCGCGCAAATTCGGCGCCGCGGTCGGCGCCGGCGCGGTTCGGGCGATGGCGCTCGGCGCGAAAATGAACCTGCGTTGAACCCGCAGTAAGGAAAGAAGCCCGCGGGTCGGCTTGGCCGATCGCGCGGGCTTTGTCTTGCGTGCAGGCTTCGGGGCGGCCTGCTGTTCGCCGCCCGGCCGGGGCCGCGCTCAGGCCGCCAGAATCAGAAAAATCGCCGGCCGCTTATGGAGTTCGATCTCCGGCTTCTTTTTCCAGTCCGCAACGCTCCGGCTTGCGATGACTTCGCTCGGCAGCGTCAGATCGGCGGCCACGCACACGAGCGTCGACGGCGCGCAGGTCGTGAGCAACGTATCGAGCAACGCGCGATTCCGGTACGGCGTTTCGATGAAGATCTGCGTTTGCTTGCTCTTGCGCGACTGCTGCTCGAGATCGCGCAGACGTTTGGCGCGCTCGGCCGCGTCGACGGGCAGGTATCCGTGAAACGCGAAGCTTTGGCCGTTCAGCCCCGACGCCATAAGCGCGAGCAGGATCGAACTCGGCCCGACCAGCGGCACGACCTTCACGCCGCGCTCGTGCGCGCGTCGCACAAGTAGCGCGCCCGGGTCCGCGACTGCCGGGCAGCCAGCCTCGGAGACGAGGCCAGCGTCGGTGCCCGAGAGCAGCGGCGCGAGCAGCTTGTCGATTTCCCCAGCCGGCGTATTGACGTTCAGTTCGCGAATCTCGATCTCCTGAATCGGCCGTTCGGTGCCGACTTTTTTCAGGAACGCGCGCGTGGTTTTCGCGTTTTCGCCAATGTAATAGTGAAGCGACGCCGCACGGGCGCGCACGGGCGCGGGCAGTACCAGCTCCAGTGCGCTTGCGTCGCCTTCGCCGAGCGTGTTCGGAATCAGATAGAGCGTACCGGTCATCATGCACCCAGAAGCGGATAGTTGGCCGCGAGCAGCATGTGCGATAACGCGATAAGCGGCAGGCCGACGAGCGCGGTCGGGTCGTCGGAATGGATCGCCTCCAGCAGCGCGATGCCGAGTCCTTCGGATTTGGCGCTGCCGGCCACGTCGTAGGGTGTTTCGGCGCGCAGATAGGCGTCGAGCGCCGCGTCCGGCAGGTCGCGAAAGCGGACGCGGGTGATCACGTCGACGGTCTGCGCGCTGTTCGTCGCGCTGTCGAACAGACATAGTGCGCTATGGAACAGCACCTCGCGACCACGCATCGCCTGCAATTGCGCAAGCGCCCTGTCATGCGTGCCGGGTTTGCCGATCTGCAGGCCGTCGTAGGTGGCGACCTGGTCGGAGCCGATCACGAGAGCGGGTTCGGTGGTGGCGAGGCCTCGGGCGACCGCGCGGGCTTTGGATTCGGCGAGGCGCAGCGCAGTGGTTTCGGGCGTTTCGCCGGCGAGAGGGGTTTCGTCGATCGCGGGTACGATGATGTCGAACGGCACGCGCAGGCGTTCGAGCAACTCGCGGCGATACTGCGAACTCGACGCCAGAATCAGGCGTGGCGGGCGTTTGGGGGAATCTGACATGGTTTGCGGGCAACGGAAGAGGCGGGTCGTACGGGGTCGCGCGAGGCTCGTGTGCGTACGGGCTTAAGTGTTTGACTCGAAAAGACAAAACGGATATGATTTTGGGCTTTTCACGGTATGCTTACGCTTGAAGGGTCTTGCGCGTTCGCCAATTTTTCGGCAGCCGGAAGGTCGAAGAAAGCTCGGCGAGGTTGAACGCAACGGCCACTGGCTGCCTCGCACACCGGATTATCTTCGCGGCGGATCTGATCGTCCTCCGCGAATCACCCCGGCAACTTGCTTGCCGACGCAGGAGCGCACATGACTCAACATCCTGGCAAACCTGCAGGTCTGTCCGACCCGCATGAACTCGATCTGTTCGAATTTGCGCGGAGTGGGCGTCAGGCCGCGGGTGTCGTGCGCGTCTCGCAACTGCCGCGCATGTTAAACGAAGTCCCGGCGGAAGCGCCAGACCGCGACACCGCGTTCACATGGCAGGCCGAAGGGACGACGCAGCCGGAATTGCAGGACGACGGCACCGAAGGTCCCCAGCCTTATCTGCGGCTGGCGATTCATGGTGCCGCGTGGCTCGAATGCCAGCGGTGCTTGACGCCGTATTCGCAGTCGTTCAACGTCGATGCAACTTACCGGATCGTCAGTACGGAGGCGGAAGCCGAAGAGTTTCCGCTCGACGAGGATGAAGTCGAGGTGATCGTGGGCTCGCGCCAGTTCGATCTCATCGACTTGATCGAAGAAGAGTTGCTGCTTTCCTTGCCGCTCGTGCCCAAACACGAGGTCTGTCCTGAAGTGCACGAGAGCCTTGTTTCGGGCGCGGACGGCAGTGAAGGGGAGGGTGACGAAGCCGCGCAGCACGAAGCTGGCGATGTCGGCGAGCCGGATCAATCCAGCGAGCGGCCCAATCCGTTCGCGGCGCTTGAGAGTTTGAAACGCGACGAACCGGGCGGCAAGAAGCACTGAATAGTTGCAGGGGGCGCGATGCTGGCGCATTGGCCATTCGGCCAGTGGTTAAGTCCGTATCGGGCTGTGTTAGAATTCGGAAAATTTTTTGGAGTTTTAGTCATGGCAGTTCAACAAAACAAGAAGTCGCCGTCGAAGCGCGGCATGCACCGTTCGCACGATTTCCTGACGGCAGCGCCGCTGGCCGTCGAGCCGAGCACGGGCGAAGTGCATCTGCGTCACCACATTAGCCCGAACGGCTACTATCGCGGCAAGAAAGTAGTCAAGACGAAGAACGACTAATCGTCGACTGCGATGCGCCCTGTGGCGTTTCGCGTAGCGATCGGCTCGCTTGACATTTTCCCGGTTCGGCAAAAAGGCGGCATTCAACTGCCGCTTTTTTGTGTCTGAAATTCGTCGCACTCCATGACAGTAAAGCTCACGATAGATTGCATGGGAGGCGACCACGGCCCGTCCGTGACCGTTCCCGCTGCCGTCAACTTCGTTCGTTCGCATCCCGATGCGCAGTTGCTGCTCGTCGGCATTGAAAGTGCGATTCGTGCGCAGCTGAAGAAGCTCAAGGCTCAGGATCTGCCGGCGCTGACCGTCGTGCCTGCTACCGAGGTCGTCGCGATGGACGATCCGGTCGAGGTCGCGCTGCGCAAGAAAAAAGATTCGTCGATGCGCGTGGCGCTGAATCGCGTCAAGGAAGGCGAGGCGCAAGCCTGCATTTCCGCCGGTAACACCGGCGCACTGATGGCCGTCTCGCGTTATGTGCTGAAAACGCTGTCGGGCATCGAACGCCCGGCCATCGCGTTCGCCCTGCCCAATCCCACCGGCTATACGATGATGCTGGACCTGGGCGCCAACGTCGACTGCGAGCCGCAGCACCTGCTGCAGTTCGCCGAGATGGGGCACGCGCTCGTGTCCGCGCTCGAAGGAAAAGAACGGCCCACCATCGGCCTGCTCAACATCGGCGAAGAAGTCATCAAGGGCAACGACATCATCAAGCGCGCCGGCGAACTGCTGCGTGCGAGTACACTGAACTTTCATGGCAATGTCGAAGGCGACGACATCTACAAGGGCACCGTCGACGTAATCGTCTGCGATGGCTTTGTCGGCAATGTCGCGCTGAAGACGTCGGAAGGTCTCGCGCAGATGCTGTCCAACATCATCAAGGAAGAGTTTGGCCGTTCGTGGTTGACCAAGGTGATGGCGGTGCTCGCGCTGCCGGTATTGATGCGCTTCAAGAAACGCGTTGACCATCGGCAATACAACGGCGCTGCGCTGCTCGGCTTGCGCGGTCTCGTGATCAAAAGCCACGGTTCCGCCGATGCCTACGCGTTTGAGTGGGCTATCAAACGCGGGTATGATGCCGTCAAAAACGGCGTGCTGGAGCGCCTTGCGCGAGCGATGGAAGAGAACGCAGGTTCTCTCGAACAGGCGGCGCGCGACGCAAGCGGTGCGGGTCACGCAAGCCCGATCGCAGGCCAGCCGGCCGAGCCCTACGCTGCGCAATCCTCGAAGGCATAATGGCTCAATCCACAATCTACTCCCGCGTGCTGGGCACCGGCAGCTGTCTGCCGCCCAACCGCGTCACCAATCAGGATCTGGCTGAGCGTCTTGCCAGGCAAGGTGTCGAAACGAGCGACGAATGGATCGTCGCGCGCACGGGCATCCATGCGCGTCACTTCGCCGATCCGGACGTCACGACCAGCGACCTAGCGTTGATCGCCTCGCAGCGCGCGATCGAAGCGGCGGACATCGATCCGCAGTCCATCGACCTGATCGTCGTCGCCACCTCCACACCCGACTTCGTGTTCCCGAGCACCGCCTGTCTGCTGCAGAACAAGCTCGGCATCAAGAATCAGGGCGCCGCGTTCGACGTGCAGGCGGTCTGCTCTGGCTTCGCTTACGCGGTCGCGACGGTCGACAGCCTGATTCGCACTGGCCAGCATCGCACGGCCCTCGTGGTCGGCGCGGAAACCTTCTCGCGCATTCTCGATTTCAACGACCGCACCACCTGCGTGCTGTTCGGTGACGGCGCCGGCGCTGTGATCCTGCAGGCCTCCGACGAACCTGGCGTGCTCTCGAGCGCGCTGCACGCGGACGGCAGCCATTCGAACATTCTGTGCACGCCGGGCAACGTCAACGGCGGCGTGGTCGCCGGCAGCGCGTTCCTGCACATGGACGGTCAGGCGGTGTTCAAGCTCGCCGTCAACGTGCTCGAGAAGGTCGCAATCGAAGCATTGGAAAAAGCCGATCTGAAGCCCGAGCAGATCGACTGGCTGATTCCGCATCAGGCCAATATCCGCATCATGCAAAGCACCTGCCGCAAGCTCGGCCTGCCGCAGGAGCGCATGGTCGTCACGGTGGGCGAGCACGGCAATACGTCGGCGGCGTCCATTCCGCTTGCACTCGATGTCGCGGTGCGCGACGGCCGCATCAAGCGTGGCCAGAACGTGCTGATCGAAGGCGTCGGCGGCGGCTTCACGTGGGGCGCCTCGGTCATTCGCTACTGAGCGCGACGGCGTAGCGCAGGGCGTCGCTGGCGGCGCCCGCGCGGCCGGAGTAATACCGCGCGCCATCTGGCAGCCGCGGCCGGCCGCCACATCCGATTAAACAGATTTTGGGGACGATATGAAATTCGCGTTCGTTTTTCCTGGGCAGGGCTCGCAGGCGGTCGGCATGCTCAACGCATTCGCCGATCACGCAGTCGTGCGTGAGACGGTTCAGGAAGCCTCCGACGCACTCAACCAGGACCTCGGCAAGCTGATCGCCGAAGGCCCCGCCGAAGATCTCAATCTCACCACCAACACCCAGCCGGTCATGCTGACTGCGGCCTACGCGACCTATCGCGCGTGGCAGCAGGCGGGCGGCCCGGCGCCGGCGATCGTCGCCGGCCATAGCCTCGGCGAATACACGGCGCTCGTCGCGGCCGGCGCGCTAGCGTTTCGCGACGCGGTGCCGCTCGTGCGTTTTCGCGCGCAGGCGATGCAAACCGCGGTGCCGGTGGGCGAAGGGGGTATGGCCGCGATTCTCGGCCTGGACGACGACACGGTGCGCGCGGTCTGCGCGGAAGCGTCGGTGGCGGGCGTCGTCGAAGCGGTCAATTTCAATGCGCCGGCGCAAGTCGTGATCGCGGGCCACAAAGCCGCAGTCGAGAAAGCCTGCGAAGTCGCGAAGGCGAAGGGTGCGAAGCGCGCGCTGCCGCTGCCGGTGTCGGCGCCGTTCCACTCGTCGCTGCTGAAGCCAGCGTCGGATCAATTGCGCGAATACCTCGCGAGCATCGACGTGCAGGTGCCGTCGATTCCCGTCATCAACAACGTCGACGTCGCCGTGGTCAACGAGCCGGCCAAAATCAAGGACGCGCTGGTGCGTCAGGCGGCTGGTGCCGTGCGCTGGGTCGAATGCGTGCAGGCAATGGCCGCGCAGGGCGTCACGCACGTGATCGAATGCGGCCCGGGCAAGGTCCTTGCGGGTTTGACCAAGCGCATCGACGGCAATCTGGTCGGCGCGTCTGTGTTCGATCCGGCATCGCTGGAAGAAACGCTGAAGCTCGTGACGGCAGGCTGAGCGCGCTTTCACGAGCGGATATCGGCAAAGCAGGACCGCGCTGGCGCAGCATCCCTCGACAGACGAATCAACAAGAATCAATGAGCCCTATTTGAAGGGCATCCGGACTGACAGATGGAAAAGACTCTCGACAAGCAGATCGCAATCGTGACGGGCGCATCGCGCGGCATCGGCCGTGCGATCGCGATGGAACTCGCGCGTCAGGGCGCGACGGTCATCGGCACCGCGACCAGCGAAAGCGGCGCGACTGCGATCACCGAGGCGTTCAAAGCGGCCGGGGTGAACGGCCGCGGCGCGGTGCTCGACGTCAACGACGCGGCGGCGGCCGAAGCGCTGATCGACGGCACGGTCAAGGAATTCGGCGCGCTGAACGTGCTGGTGAACAACGCCGGCATTACGCAGGATCAACTGGCGATGCGCATGAAGGACGACGACTGGGACGCGGTGATCGACACCAACCTGAAGTCGGTGTTCCGTCTGTCGCGCGCGGTGCTGCGCCCGATGATGAAAGCAAAGGGCGGCCGGATCATCAACATCACGTCGGTGGTCGGCTCGGCCGGCAACCCTGGCCAGATCAACTACGCGGCCGCGAAGGCGGGCGTCGCGGGCATGACGCGTGCACTCGCGCGCGAGATCGGCAGCCGTGGAATCACGGTCAATTGCGTGGCGCCTGGCTTCATCGATACCGACATGACCAAGGCGCTGCCCGAAGAGCAGCAGACCGTGCTCAAAACGCAGATTCCGCTCGGCCGTCTCGGCAGCCCGGAAGACATCGCGCACGCGGTCGCGTTCCTCGCGTCGCCGCAAGCGGGCTACATCACCGGCACGACGCTGCACGTGAACGGCGGCATGTACATGCAGTAACCAAATTCAGTTACTATCCGCGCCTTGATGCGTTTGCAAGAAGCACGAGGCGCATGCGTTGACAGGAACCCGAAGCGCCGCTTTTTTGCCGGGTCAAACCTGATAAAATGCGCGCACCTGTATTTTTGAACTTCTTTTCCCTTGGAGGGGTAATGGACAATATCGAACAGCGCGTCAAGAAGATCGTCGCGGAACAACTGGGCGTTGCGGAAGCGGAAATCAAGAACGAAGCGTCGTTCGTGAACGATCTCGGCGCCGACTCGCTCGACACCGTTGAGCTCGTGATGGCCCTCGAAGACGAATTCGGCATGGAAATTCCGGATGAAGAAGCCGAGAAGATCACCACCGTTCAGCAAGCGATCGACTACGCTCGCGCGAACGTCAAGGCCTAAGGTCATTCGCGCCTGCGTTTCTGCACGGGCCGCGCATGACGCCCTGCCGTGCCGCTTGCCGGCGCCCGCAGGGTCGGCGCTATGGGGCGTGTCCATCGACACACCATACGCCGCGCCGTTTGCCACGCAGGAGCCAGCGATGTTGACAGCGCAACTTTCCGCGCGATTGCCGACTTAAACAGCCACAGGGCACACAGGGCAATTCCTGTGGCCGCTGTGGCTTTTGCTTTTTGTCATCTATGAATAAGGGGTTACCGTGAGCCGCCGTCGTGTTGTTGTTACAGGCCTGGGGCTGATTTCGCCTGTTGGCAATAATGTTGCCGATGGCTGGGCCAATCTGGTCGCCGGCAAGTCTGGGATTGCCAATATCACGAAGTTTGATGCGTCGAACTTCTCGACTCGTTTCGCCGGCGAGGTGAAGGGCTTCAATATCGAGGACTACATCCCCGGCAAGGAAGCGCGCCACATGGATACGTTCATCCACTACGGCGTGGCCGCGGGCATCCAGGCGATGCAGGACAGCGGGCTCGAAGTCACCGACGAGAATTCGGAGCGCATCGGCGTAGTGGTCGGTTCGGGCATCGGCGGTCTGCCGATGATCGAAATCACCCAAACCGAATTGCTCAATCGCGGCCCGCGTCGCATTTCGCCGTTCTTCGTGCCGGCTTCGATCATCAACATGATCTCCGGCCACCTGTCGATCAAGTTCGGCATCAAGGGTCCGAATCTGTCGATCGTCACCGCGTGCACGACCGGTCTGCACTGCATCGGCGAGGCTTCGCGCCTGATCGAATACGGCGACGCCGACGTGATGATCGCCGGCGGCGCGGAATCGACCGTATCGCCGCTCGGTATCGGCGGCTTCGCGGCGGCGCGCGCGCTGTCGCAACGCAATGATGATCCGGCGACCGCGAGCCGTCCGTGGGACAAAGACCGCGACGGCTTCGTGCTGGGCGAAGGCGCGGGCGTGATGGTGCTCGAAGAATACGAGCACGCAAAGGCGCGCGGCGCGAAGATCTACGCGGAAATCGGCGGCTACGGCATGAGCGGCGATGCGTATCACATGACCGCGCCGCTCGAAGACGGCGACGGCGCACGTCGTTGCATGCTCGCCGCGCTGAAGAACGCGGGCATCAACGGCGATCAGGTGAACTACCTGAACGCGCACGGCACATCCACGCCGCTCGGCGATCTGGCGGAAACGACCGGCATCAAGCGGGCGTTCGGCGACCACGCGAAGGACATGGTCGTAAATTCGACCAAGTCGATGACGGGTCACCTGCTGGGCGGCGCCGGCGGTCTGGAGTCGGTGTTCACGGTGCTCGCCGTGCATCACCAGGTCTCGCCTCCGACCATCAACATCTTCAACCAGGACCCGGCCTGCGATCTGGATTACTGCGCGAACACCGCGCGGGACATGAAGATCGACGTCGCGCTGAAGAACTCGTTCGGGTTCGGCGGCACGAACGGCACGCTGGTGATCAAGCGCGCCTGATCGCCTGGTCACGGGTGCCGCATCAGTTCACGACGCCGGCTTCGCCGGCGCTTTCCACCGCACCGGCAACGTTGAGCACGACGACGCAGCGGATTGCGTTGCGTCGCTCTGTCGGAATGCGTGCCGCGGCGGGGGCGTTCATGCTGATTGCGACGTTAGCCGTTTATACCTGCCTCGCACCACGGTTGGGCGGGTGGCCGGCCGCGGCGTTGACGCTCGCCGTCGCAGCGGTCCTTGCACTGTGCGCGGCGAGGCATGACGCGGCGCAGCCCGCCGCGCTGCATTTCGCGATGGGTGAGATTGCCGCCTGGAACCGCGCAGGTGAATTGCTCGCGCGAGGTCGCATCGTCGGTTGCGCGCAGTGGAGCAGCCGTTTGCTGGTGCTCGCGCTCGCGCCCGAGGGCGGTCGGAGGCGTGCCCTCATGCGTGTGCCGCCGGGCCGTACGCGCTCCCTGATAATCGCCGCCGACGCGCTGCCGCCCACTGTTTTCCGCGAACTTTCCGTGCTGGGCCGGCGTGCGGCCGGCGCCTGACTGTAACGACTGTAACCGCTGTTACCGTAGTAACGTGCCCTCACGAGGGGGACGCTACAATGGTCCCCCGCCATGCGCCCTATAGTTAACGGACTTATCAGGTGAGCGAAAAAGAAATTGATCAGGTGCTGGTCGAACGCGTCCAGAAGGGCGACAAGGCCGCGTTCGAGCTTCTGGTCTCCAAATACCACCGCAAGATTCTCCGGCTGATCTCGCGTCTCGTGCGGGACCCCGCCGAAGTCGAAGACGTCGCGCAGGACGCATTTATCAAGGCCTATCGCGCGTTGCCGCAGTTTCGCGGCGAGTCGGCGTTTTATACGTGGTTGTACCGGATTGCGGTCAATACCGCGAAGAACTACCTTGCCACCCAGGGCCGGCGCGCGCCGACCTCGACCGAAGCGGATGCTGAAGAAGCTGAAACTTTCTCCGACGCTGACCAACTAAGGGATATCAACACGCCTGAGTCGATGTTGATGAGCAAGCAGATCGCAGAGACGGTCAATGCTGCGATGGCGGTTTTACCGGAAGAATTGCGCACCGCCATTACTCTTCGAGAAATTGAGGGTTTGAGCTACGAGGAAATCGCTGAGATGATGGGTTGCCCAATTGGCACAGTCAGATCACGAATTTTCCGCGCTCGCGAAGCCATTGCGGCAAAATTGCGACCGTTGCTTGACACACCCGAGGGCAAGCGCTGGTAGACGTCTCTGAGCGTCCAGCTGGCTTGGCGGGGCAGCGGTGCAATATCTGGATTAGTGGTGTCACTACGGGGTATTTGGAAGATGGGGAGCATCATGGGGTCGGTCTCGATGCAATCGCAAGCGGGCTCGCGCGGCGAGCGTCTGTCCGCTTTCGTCGACGGTGAATTGTTCGGCGAAGAGCATCTGAATCTGGACAAATTTCTTGCGGAACTGGACGGCGATGATCGCGCCGCCTGGTCGAGCTACCACCTGATCGGCGACGCGCTACGTTCCGACGATCTGGCAGTCAGCCCGGCGCGGAGCAGCGCCTTTCTGAGCGGTTTTGCCGCGCGCCTCGAAAGCGAGCCGCATGTGCTGGCGCCAGCCGCCGCGTCCGCGTCGGTCACCCGCCGCCTGCTCGGGCTGCGCCGGCGGGTCGTGCCGGCTTTTGCCGTCGCTGCCGCGGCCGCTACATTGACCTGGATCGTCGTGCCGCAGCTGCAGGGCGTGCCGGGTGGGTCAGGTGCCCAGCTCGCTTCGCTCCAGTCGCACGGCGACCCGGTGCAGCGTGTCGCCATGGCCTCGGTGCCCGCGCAAGACTCCAACATCATTCGCGACGCGAGCCTCGATCAATACCTCGAAGCTCATCAGCAATTCGCGCAGCAACCGGCGATGGCAGGCTCGATGCCGGTAATTCGCGCTGCCTCAGTCTCCACGCAGGGCCAATAGTTTGATGCAGACTCCGCGGTTCAATAAAACGACTATCTGGGGGCGGTTGCCAGCATTTCTGTTCTGTGCAGTTGTGTTGTTGTCCGCTACACCGCGGGTCTTCGCTCAAGACGATCCGGTCGTTGCCCGTCGCACGGCCGCGGAACTGCTCGACCGCATTCATCAGGCCGCCCAGCAGCAGAACTACGAGGGCGCCTTCGTCTATCAGCGCGGCAATTTCGTGCAGACGTCGCGTATCGCGCATTACTCCACGCATACGGACGGCGAATTCGAGCAGCTCGAAAGCCTCGACGGTAAGCCGCGCAAAATGCTCCGCCACAACGACGACATGTACACGTTCCTGCCGGAACGGCGTATCGTGGTCTTCGAAAAGCGGCAGAACAAAGATTCGTTCCCCGCGCTGCTGTCCGTGAACGGCGAGCAGGTTCTGTCCGTCTACGAGCCGAAGATGCTGGGCGATGACCGCGTCGCGGGCGTCGACAGTCTCGTGATGGAACTCGATCCGAAAGACGCCTACCGGTTCGCGTACAAGCTGTGGGCCGACAAGAAGACCGGTCTGCTGCTGCGCGCGCAGACGCTCGACCCGAGCGGCCAGGTGCTCGAGCAACTGTCGTTTTCGCAGGTCCGCATCGGCGTGCCGGTCGACAAGGCGGGCATCGTCAACGGCATCCGCAATCTCACGGGCTGGACGGTCGTGCGTCCGCCAGTCGAGCCGGTCGACATGGCCGCGCAGGGTTGGCAAATCAATCCGTCGGTGCGGGGCTTCCATATCATCCGTCAGTTGCGCCGTCCGATGGCGTCGCGCGAGGCAGGGCAGCCGCCGATCCCCGTCGACCAGGCCGTGTTTTCCGACGGCCTCGCGGCGATTTCGGTTTTCGTCGAGCCGGTCGAGAACAACACGCGCAAAGAGGGCACGGGCGATAGCGGCGCGACGCACGTCCTGGTCAAGCGTCAGGGTGACTTCTGGATTACCCTGCTTGGTGAGGTGCCCCAAACCACATTGCAGCAATTCGCGTCTGCCATAGAATACAAAGCTCCGAAGTAACCCTTCCGAATCCTGAAATCCCTCGGCTTGCTACGATATGACGACTTTCTCGGTGCGCAAATTCCTCGCGGCCGTAGTGGTGGCGGCGTGTTTGCCGCTTGTGCCGCATATGGCATCGGCGGCTCCCGCTGCCAATCTGCCCGACTTCACTGACCTCGTCGACAAGGTCGGCCCGGCGGTCGTCAACATTCGCACGACAACGCGCGTGTCGAACGGTAGTTCCCGCGGCGGCCTGCCGCCGGGTATGGACGACGGCGATATGTCGGAGTTCTTCCGGCGCTTCTTCGGGATTCCATTGCCGCAGTCTCCCCAATCACCGCGCGGTGGTGATAACGGCGGTGGTGGAGGGGGGAGCGGCAGCGGCGGCAGCCCGGATTCACAGGACAACACCGACCCCGAACAGAACAGCGGGGTGGGCTCGGGCTTCATCCTGTCGGCGGACGGCTACGTGATGACCAACGCGCACGTCGTCGACGACGCGGACACGATCTACGTGACGCTGACCGACAAGCGCGAATTCAAGGCGAAGCTGATCGGGGTCGACGACCGAACCGACGTCGCGGTCGTGAAGATCAACGCGTCGAATCTGCCGACCATCACGATCGGCGATTCGAACAAGGTGCGCGTCGGCGAATGGGTCGTCGCGATCGGATCGCCGTTCGGTCTCGAAAACACGGTGACGGCCGGTATTGTCAGCGCGAAGGGACGCGACACCGGCGACTACCTGCCGTTCATCCAGACCGACGTGGCCGTCAATCCGGGCAACTCGGGCGGCCCGCTGATCAACATGCAGGGCGAAGTGATCGGCATCAATTCGCAGATTTATAGCCGCACCGGCGGTTTCATGGGCATTTCGTTCGCGATTCCGATCGACGAAGCGATGCGCGTGGCCGATCAGCTGAAGAGTTCGGGCAAGGTGGTGCGCGGCCGCATCGCGGTGGCGATCGGTGAGGTGACGAAGGACGTCGCCGATTCGCTCGGTTTGCCGAAGGCGCAGGGCGCGCTCGTCAGCAGCGTCGAACCGGGCGGCCCGGCCGACAAGGCCGGCGTGCAGCCGGGCGACATCATCCTGAAGTTCAACGGTCATTCGGTCGACACCGCGACGGACCTGCCGCGTATGGTCGGCGATACGAAGCCGGGCACGAAGACGTCGATCTCGATTTGGCGCAAGGGTCAGACGCGCGAACTGCCGATCACGATCGCAGAAATGCAGCAGGATAAGGTCGCGAAAGCGGACCAGAAGAAGCCGCAGGCGCCGAAGCAGCGCGCGACCAACGCGCTTGGCATCGCGGTGAGCGATATTCCCGCCGACCAGCAGAAAACGCTGAAGATTCAGAACGGGGTGCAGATCGACGCTGTCGACGGTCCGGCAGCCCGTGTCGGGCTCCAAAAGGGCGACATCATCCTGCGGGTTGGCGACACCGATGTGACGAGCGCGAAACAGTTCGACGAACTGACCTCACACCTCGATTCGCAGAAGATGGTCGCGTTGCTGGTTCGTCGCGGCGACAACACGCAGTTTGTGCCGGTCCGTCCGCGCGGCGCGCAGAAATGACGAAGACGGCATCGCTCACGCTGTATGGGCGCGCGTGGTGCCATCTGTGCGAGGACATGCGCGCCGCGCTCGAGCCGTTGCTGGCCGAGTCCGGGGCGCAAGTCGCGGTGATCGACGTCGACAGCGATCCGTTGCTCGAAGCGCGTTACAACGAGTTGGTGCCGGTGCTGGTATGCGATGGCGTCGAGTTGTGCCACTACCATCTCGACGAAGCGCGAGTGCGCGCAGCATTGGCGGCGCATGCGTCGCGTGTTGCGGCGGCATCCTGATTTACATCCGCGCGGCATGTGATTCGCGCGATACATGCACATGTTTGCGGCGACTCGCTTCGATGCGCCCGGTAAATTTCTCGCCTCCTCTACGCCGTCTTGAGGCCCGCGCTATGCAAGATGCGCCGGCCGAGGGGCTTTTCGGCTAAAATAGATAGGTTTTTCACCTACTTACAAGGCGTGCTCCGCTATTGTCCGGGCGCGCCTTTTCGCTTGATCGGCACTGAATGGATCATATTCGTAACTTCTCGATCATTGCGCACATCGACCATGGCAAGTCGACGCTCGCCGATCGCATCATCCAGATTTGTGGTGGTCTGTCCGACCGCGAGATGGAAGCTCAGGTGCTCGACTCGATGGATCTCGAGCGCGAGCGCGGCATCACCATCAAGGCGCAAACCGCCGCGTTGTCGTATCGCGCGCGCGATGGCCGGGTCTACAACCTGAACATGATCGACACCCCCGGGCACGTCGACTTCTCGTACGAAGTCAGCCGCTCCCTGTCCGCGTGCGAAGGCGCGCTGCTCGTCGTCGACGCGAGCCAGGGCGTGGAGGCGCAAACCGTCGCCAACTGCTACACGGCCATCGAGCTCGGCGTCGAAGTGGTGCCGGTGTTGAACAAGATCGATCTGCCGGCGGCGAACCCCGAAAACGCGATCGCCGAGATCGAGGACGTGATCGGCATCGACGCGACCGACGCCACACATTGCAGCGCGAAGACTGGCCTCGGCGTCGAAGACGTGCTCGAAGCGCTGATCGCGAAAGTGCCGCCGCCGAAGGGTGACCCGGAAGCGCCGCTGCAGGCGCTGATCATCGACTCGTGGTTCGACAACTACGTCGGTGTCGTGATGCTCGTGCGCATCGTCAACGGAACGCTGCGTCCGAAGGACAAGATCCGCCTGATGGCAACCGGCGCGCAGTATCCGGTGGAACATATCGGCGTGTTCACGCCGAAGTCGAAGAATCTCGAATCGCTGTCGGCGGGGCAGGTGGGCTTCATCATCGCCGGCATCAAGGAACTCGCGGCGGCGAAGGTCGGCGACACGGTTACGCTGGTGAACCAGCCGGCGGCCGAGCCGCTGCCGGGCTTCAAGGAAGTGAAGCCGCAGGTGTTCGCGGGTCTCTATCCGGTCGAAGCGAACCAGTACGACGCGCTGCGCGACTCGCTCGAAAAGCTGAAGCTGAACGACGCGTCGCTGCAGTACGAGCCGGAAGTGTCGCAAGCGCTCGGTTTCGGGTTCCGCTGCGGCTTCCTCGGTCTGTTGCACATGGAAATCGTGCAGGAACGTCTCGAACGTGAGTTCGACATGGACCTGATCACAACGGCGCCGACCGTGGTCTACGAAGTACTGCAGCGCGACGGCACGACCCTGATGGTCGAGAATCCGGCCAAGATGCCCGAGCCGTCGAAGATCGAGGAAGTGCGCGAGCCGATCGTCACCGTGAACCTGTACATGCCGCAAGACTACGTCGGCGCGGTGATCACGTTGTGTACGCAGAAGCGCGGCAACCAGATCAACATGCAGTATCACGGTCGTCAGGTCCAGTTGACGTACGAAATCCCGATGGGCGAAGTCGTGCTCGATTTCTTCGACCGTCTGAAGTCGATTTCTCGCGGTTACGCGTCGATGGATTACGAGTTCAAGGAATACCGCGCGTCGGACGTCGTGAAGGTCGACATGCTGATCAACGGCGACAAGGTCGATGCGCTGTCGGTGATCGTGCATCGCTCGCAAAGCCAGTATCGCGGCCGCGAAGTGGCAGCGAAAATGCGCGAGCTGATTCCGCGTCAGATGTACGACGTAGCGGTTCAAGCCACGATTGGTTCAAACATTATCGCGCGCGAAAACATTAAAGCGTTGCGTAAGAACGTGCTGGCAAAATGCTACGGTGGTGATATCACGCGTAAGAAGAAGCTGCTTGAAAAGCAGAAGGCAGGCAAGAAGCGAATGAAGCAGGTGGGTTCGGTTGAAATCCCGCAAGAGGCTTTCCTCGCTATTCTGCGTGTCGAAGACAAATAAGTTGAATAACGGAACCCTATGAATTTCGCGCTGATTCTTTTTGTGCTCGTCGTTTTGACGGGCGTCGCATGGGTCGCGGACAAACTGGTTTTCCTGCCGAAACGGCGCCGCGAGGCGGAAGCCGCAGTCGCCGAATTCGATCGTCAGCAGGCGCGCATCGGCGAGCGTTTCGCCGATGAAAACGCCGCGCAAACGCGCGCGCGTTTGCGCGACGACAAGCTGCGTCAGCCGTGGTGGCTCGAATATACGGCGAGCTTTTTTCCGGTGATTCTGGTGGTGTTCGTCGTGCGCTCGTTCGTGGTCGAGCCGTTCAAGATCCCATCCGGCTCGATGGTGCCGACGCTGCTGGTGGGCGACTTCATCCTCGTCAATAAATTCGAATACGGTCTTCGTTTGCCGATCACCAACACGAGGATCACGCAGGGCCGCCCGGTCCAGCGCGGCGACGTGGTGGTGTTCCGTTATCCGAAAGACGAATCGGTCGATTACATCAAGCGCGTGATTGGTCTGCCGGGCGATCTGGTCGAGTATCAGGACAAGAAGTTGACCGTCAACGGCAAGCCGGTGCCAGAAACGCCACTGCCCGATTATCTCGACGAAGAGCGGCTCGGCTATGCGAAGCAGTTCCAGGAAGATATCGACGGCCGCAAGAACGCGATTCTGAACAATCCGGCGGTGCCGCCGTTCATCGTTGGTGCAGAAGACTTCCCCTATCGCGACAACTGTCAATACAACGCACGTGGCGTGATCTGCAAAGTGCCGCCGGGCAATTTCTTCATGATGGGCGATAACCGCGACAACAGCGCGGATAGCCGGTACTGGGGTTTTGCGCCTGAACGCAATATCGTCGGCCGCGCATTTTTCATCTGGATGAACTTCAGCGATCTGCGACGCATCGGCTCCTTCCAGTGAGTCGTGTGCATTGATCGCTTCGTGATCACTTCATGAGCGATCACACGCCGCGCGAATAACCGGCACCGGTTATCTCGGTCGCGGCGTGTTGTCATGCAACTTTAAGAACTCGCGGTAACGTCGCTTCACCACGCTTTTTCCTCTGGCGCCCCGCGTTTCCGCCGGGTCAGGCGCCCGCGTTATACTCTGCCCATGCCTCTATCTCCGTTGGAAAGCCGTTTGCGCTACGAATTTCGCAATGCGGAATTGCTGCGTCAGGCTTTAACACACCGCAGTCACAGCTCCACGCATAATGAACGGCTCGAATTTCTCGGCGACTCCGTTCTGAATTGCGCGGTGGCTGCGCTTTTGTTCCAACGTTTCGGCAAACTCGACGAAGGCGACCTATCGCGCGTGCGCGCCAATCTGGTCAAACAGCAGTCTCTCTACGAGATCGCTCAGGCACTCAATATCTCGGAAGGCCTGCGCCTCGGCGAGGGCGAGTTGCGCAGCGGCGGCTTCCGCCGGCCGTCGATCCTCGCGGATACGCTCGAGGCGGTGCTCGGTGCGATATTTCTCGACGGCGGCTTCGACGCTGCGCAGACGGTCATCAAGCGCCTTTACGTGCCGATCCTCGACCACATCGACCCCCGTACGCTCGGCAAGGACGCAAAGACGCTGCTGCAGGAGTATCTGCAAGGCCACAAGATTGCGTTGCCTACCTATACGGTCGTCGCTACCCATGGTGCGGCGCACAATCAGCAATTCGAAGTCGAATGCACGGTGCCAAAGCTCGACGTCAAAGTGTCCGGCTCGGGCGCGAGCCGTCGCGCGGCGGAGCAGGCGGCCGCAAAGAAGGCGCTCGACGAAGTAATGGCCGC
Source organism: Burkholderia sp. JPY481 (assembly GCF_038900515.1). Classification (NCBI taxonomy): domain Bacteria; kingdom Pseudomonadati; phylum Pseudomonadota; class Betaproteobacteria; order Burkholderiales; family Burkholderiaceae; genus Burkholderia; species Burkholderia sp. JPY481. The sequence goes on along the minus strand of NZ_JAYMRT010000001.1, from coordinate 977,771 downwards.
AGCGCCCGCCGTGGTTGCGAAGCCGAAGCGGTCGAAAAGCGCACGCGCCGCGAAAAACGCCGAGCAGGAAATCGTGCCGGGCGTGACCGGCGTACAGGCCGCACTGGATTTACGCACGCCGGATCGCAAGAGCGCGCGCGGCGAAGGGCGCGCGCCTGCCACGATTGAAGCCCACGCCGACAAGTCTGCCGTGGAAAAGTCAGCCGTTGAACGGCCTGCAGCCGAGCGTGCCGCGCCAGGTCCCGCCGGTGCGCCGTTGGCTGTCATCCGTGCCGCGCATGTGGAGTACAGCGGACATGACAAGCCGGAACGCGCCGAGAAGTCCGAAAAAGCGGAGAGAACCGACAAGGTTTCGGTGCACTCAGGCGAGAAACCTGTCGACAAGTCAGCCGAAAAGCCCGCAGCGGACAAAACCCCCGACCTCAAAGCCGACGCGCCGTCACACACCCGTAGCGCAGAGCGTCAGCGTAACCGCGAAGCCGCGCCGGGCACGGGCTCTTCGAGCGTTTCCGCCGCACCCGCGTCGGTCGTCTCGGCGGCCCCGGCACCTGCCGAACACGAACCCGGCGTCGCCGGCGCGGTGCAAACGCGCGTCGCCGATGCGGGCCATTGATTGCCATCGGCGTGCGCGTCGCGCGCGCCGACCTGAACCTGCCGTAGTCCGAATATGAACGCTCCCACTCCCACTGGTTTTCGCTGCGGCATGGTCGCGATCGTCGGCCGCCCGAACGTCGGCAAGTCCACGCTGATGAACGCGCTGGTCGGCCAGAAAGTCAGCATCACGTCGCGCAAGGCGCAGACCACGCGACATCGCATCACCGGCATCAACACGCTCGAAGACGCTCAGTACATCTTCGTCGACACGCCCGGATTCCAGACCAAGCACAGCGGCGCGCTGAACCGCTCGCTGAACCGCGCCGTAACGTCGACGCTGACCTCGGTCGATGCGATCCTGTTCGTCATCGAAGCAGGCCGCTTCGGCCCCGACGACCAGAAGGTACTCGACCTGATCCCGGCGAAGGTGCCGACGCTGCTGATCGCGAACAAGCTTGATCGCGTATCGGATAAGGACTCGCTTTTCCCGTTCATGCAGCAGATGAGCACGCTGCGCGAGTTCAACGAGATCGTGCCGCTGTCCGCGAAAAATACCGACGACATCAAGCGTCTGATGGCGACCATCAAGCCGTTCCTGCCGGAAGGCGAGCCGATCTACGGCGAGGACGACCTGACCGACCGCAGCGAGCGCTTCCTTGCGGCCGAAATCCTGCGCGAGAAGGTCTTCCGCTGGACCGGCGACGAACTGCCGTACACCAGCACCGTGCTGATCGACAAGTTCGAAACCGAAGGGCGGCTGCGCCGTATCTTCGCAACGATCCTCGTCGATCGCGACACGCACAAGGCGATGATCATCGGGCAGAAGGGCGCAAAGCTGAAGCAGATCAGCACCGAGGCGCGCCTCGACATGGCGAAGCTGTTCGATGGGCCGGTGTATCTCGAGACCTTCGTCAAGGTGAAGAGCGGCTGGGCCGACAACGAAGCCGGGCTTCGTGCGTATGGGTACGAATGACGCGTGGATGACGCTCAATTCAGACGAGGCTCCGGACCAACCGGAGCACGAGCCGTCGCGGCCCGCGCGTAGCGCGAGGAAATCGTCGGCTCAGGCGAAAGGCGCGAAAGGCGCGCCCGCCGACGACGGCGAGCCGCGCAAAACGCCGGCGCGTCGCTCGCCGCGCACCTCCACATCAGAATACCGGATCACCGAGCAGCCCGCGTTCGTGCTGCACAGCTACCCGTATCGTGAGACCAGCCTGATCATCGACGTGCTGTCGCGCGATCACGGTCGTCTCGCGCTCGTCGCGAAGGGCGCAAAGCGCCCGCACTCCGCGTTGCGCGGCGTGCTGCAAACGTTCCAGCCTTTGTCGCTCGCATGGTCGGGCAAATCCGAAATGCGCACGCTGACCGGTGCCGAATGGGTCGGCGGCATGCTGCCGCTGACCGGCGACGCGCTGCTGTGCGGCTTCTATGCCAACGAATTGCTAGTGCGCTTCTGCGCGCGCGAAGACCCGCATCCTCAGTTGTTCCATCACTACGTCGTCACGCTGACCCGCCTTGCGCACGATGAGCCGCCGGTGCAGGTGCTGCGCTCGTTCGAACGCGTGCTGCTGCGCGAGACCGGCTACGCGATGGCGCTCGACCGCACGGTCGCGCGCAGGGCCGTGCTCGCCGACGGCCGCTACGTGTTCGATCCAGAGCGCGGCGTGCGCGAGGCATCGGACGAATGGCCCGCGCAGTGGCCGGTGGTATCGGGACAGACCTTGCTCGATATGGAAAAGGACGATTACCATCGAGCGCAGACCGTCGCGCAAAGCAAAACGCTGATGCGCTTCCTGCTCAACACCTATCTCGGCGGCGCGCCGCTTGCTACCCGCCAGATCCTGATCGACCTGCAGAACTTATGAGCTTCTTCCTGACTTCGCCGACCGTGATCGACCTCGGCGTGAATATCGACCACGTCGCCACGCTGCGCAACGCGCGCGGCACGTCCTATCCCGATCCGATCCGCGCCGCGCTGATGGCCGAAGAAGCCGGCGCCGACGCGATTACGCTGCATCTGCGCGAAGACCGTCGGCATATCGTCGACGCGGACGTGCACAAGCTGCGTCCGCTGCTGAAAACGCGCATGAATCTCGAATGCGCGGTCACGGCCGAAATGCTCGACATCGCGTGCGAAGTGCAGCCGCACGACGTGTGCCTCGTGCCTGAAAAACGCGCGGAACTGACGACCGAAGGCGGCCTCGACGTCACCGGACAGTTCGATGCGGTGCGCGCCGCATGTAAGCAACTGGCGGACGCGAACTCGCGCGTGTCGCTGTTCATCGATCCCGACGAAACCCAGATTCGCGCCGCGCACGAAGCCGGCGCGCCGGTGATCGAGCTGCACACCGGCCGTTATGCGGAAGCGCACGATCCCGCCGAACAGCAGCGCGAATACGAGCGCATCTCGCGCGCGGTCGAATTCGGCACGACGCTCGGCCTTAAGGTGAACGCGGGCCACGGCCTGCACTACACGAACGTGCAGCAGATCGCGGCGATCGACGGCATCGTCGAACTCAACATCGGCCATGCGATCGTCGCGCACGCGATCTTCGCGGGCTGGGACAACGCGGTGCGCGAGATGAAGGCGATCATGGTCGCCGCGCGTCTCGGCGCGCGCGCGTAACCCGATCTCGCGACGGACGCACGCATGGCAATCTACGGAATCGGCACCGACATCGTTCAGGTCAGCCGTGTCGCAGCGGTGATGACCCGCACCAATGGCCGTTTCGCCGAGAAGGTGCTCGGTCCCGACGAACTACGCGTCTACCACGCGCGTCACGCCCGTTCGGCGGCCCGCGGTCTCGCGTTTCTCGCGACGCGCTTTTCGGCGAAAGAGGCGTTCTCGAAGGCAATCGGCCTCGGCATGCACTGGCCGATGAGCTGGCGCGCGCTGCAGACGCTGAACCGGCCGAGCGGCGAGCCGATGGTGGTCGCCTCCGGCGAGCTGGCCGACTGGCTCGACGCGCGCGGCATCACGGCGCGCGTGACGATCAGCGACGAGCGCGACTACGCGGTGTCGTTCGTGATCGCCGAGACGCAGCGGCCGGACGAGACGGAAGCTTCGTTTGCCGCGTCGGCGTCGCGGGCTTCGTCCGCGCACTCGGCCACCGAATAAAAATGTTGAACGCGGCCGCTGTCGGTCGCGTTTGTCTTTGCGTCAGACTCTTTTCCAGCGGAATTCGATGAAAACCACACCCGGACCGGTGATGCTCGACGTGGTCGGCAAAACGCTGAACCGCGATGACAAAAGGCGTCTCGCGCATCCGATGACCGGCGGCGTGATCCTGTTCGCGCGCCACTACGAGAGCCGCGCGCAACTGGTCGCGCTGACCGATGCGATCCGCGCGATTCGCCCGGATCTGCTGATCGCGGTCGATCACGAAGGCGGCCGCGTGCAGCGCTTTCGTACTGACGGCTTCACGGTGCTGCCGTCGATGGGCAAGCTCGGTGCGTTGTGGGACCAGGACGTGCTGCGCGCGACGAAGGTGACGACCGCGGTCGGCTACATCCTCGCCGCGGAACTGCGCGCATGCGGCATCGACATGAGCTTCACGCCGGTGCTCGACCTCGACTATGGGCATTCGCAGGTGATCGGTGATCGCGCGTTTCATCGGGATCCGCGCGTGGTCGCGCTGCTCGCGAAGAGCCTGAATCACGGTCTCGCGCTCGCCGGCATGAGCAACTGCGGCAAGCATTTTCCGGGGCACGGATTCGCGCAGGCAGATTCGCACGTCGCGATGCCCATCGACGAACGCCCGCTCGACGAGATTCTCGGCAACGACGTCGCACCGTACGACTGGCTCGGTCTGTCGCTTGGCGCGGTGCTGCCCGCGCACGTAGTCTATCCGGCGGTCGACGCGAAGCCGGCCGGCTTCTCGCGCATCTGGCTGCAGGACATCCTGCGCGGCAAGCTGGGCTTCGAAGGGGCGATCTTCAGCGACGATCTGTCGATGGAAGCCGCGCGCCAGGGCGGCACGTTGACCGAAGGCGCGCAAGCCGCGCTGGAGGCCGGCTGCGACATGGTGCTGATCTGCAACCAGCCGGACGAAGCGGAGAAGGTGCTCGACGCACTGCGCGTCACGCCGTCGAAGGAATCGCTGCGGCGGTTGAAGCGCATGCGGCCGCGCGGCAAGGCGCTCACGTGGAGCAAGCTGATGGCCGAGCCACGGTACGCCGAAGCGCAGAGACTGGTGCGCAGTACCTTTGCATAAATGGAAATGGCGCCTTGAAGCAATTCAAGGCGCCATTTTTTATCAGCTTCGACTGGCCCGAACCGCCGTCGGGCAATCGTTCAGTTCAGGCGCATGCGCTGCAACTTGTTGTACAGCGTCTTCGGGCTGATTCCCAGCAACGACGCCGCGCGATGCCGCGTGCCGCCGACCGCGTCCAGCGTCGCGCGAATCAGCATTTCTTCGACGTCAGCGAGTGGCGTGCCGACGGTCACCTGCACGCGGCTGCCGTTAAGATCGCGGCCGTTGGCCGTGCCGGCTTCGTCGGCGCGCAATGATTCGATCACGTCACCCGACGCCTGATAGGCGCGCCGCACGCGTTCCTGCAGCTCGCGCACATTGCCCGGCCAGTCGTACGCGAGGCATTCGCGCAGGAAGTTCGGCCCTGCCTGCTTCGCGACCTCGGCCGTGCCGCGCGCGGTCGCTTCCATATTCAGTTCGTCGACGACTGCCTGTGCGATCAGCACCGGATCTTCGCCGCGCTCGCGCAGCGGCGGCAGGTTGACCGCGGCGGCTTCGAGACGCAGCGCGAGGTCCTGATGCAGCGAGCCGTCCGCGACCGCCGCGCGCGGCGGCTTGCGCGTCGACGCGATCAGTCGGAAGTCGGTCACGATCTGGTTGCTGCCGCCCACGCGCATAAAGGTCTGCGAATCGAGCGCGCGCAACAGCGCTTCCTGCTGCGCGCGCGGCAGTTCGGTGATTTCGTTGATGAACAGCGTGCCGCCGCTCGCCTGTTCGAAGAGGCCTGGCTCGCGCTGCTCTGCGCCGCCGAACGCGCCGCGTTCGTGGCCGAACAACAAGCTGTCGAGCGAGCGATTGAGGCCGCCGGCGGCCGCGCCGCGGCAATCGAAGGTGACGAACGGGCCTTTGCGGCGGCGACTCATGTCGTGCAGCGTGCGCGCGGCGATCTGCTTGCCGGTGCCGGCCTCGCCGGAGATCAGCACCGCGGCTTCAGTCGGCGCGAGCCGCTCGATCGTGTCGTACACGTGTTGAATCGTGCTGCTGCGGCCGAGCATCGAACCAAAGCGGCCGAGTTGACGCAGCGATGCCCGCAGCGCCTGGACCTCCTCGGTCAGCTCATAAGGCCGCGGAATGCGCGCGAGCAGGCTGCGCAGACGCGGGATGTTGACCGGCTTCAGCAGATAGTCCCAGATACCGTGCCGCAACCCCTCGATCGCACTCTCGACCGTCGCATTGCCGGTCATCACGATCACTGGAAGCGCACCGCCTGGCGGATGCGCGGGCAGATGCTGCAACAGATCGAGGCCGCTGCCGTCCGGCAGATTCAGGTCGACGAGCACGACGTCCGGAATGAAGCGCGTCAATGCGCCGCGCGCCTCGGCGAGCGTGGTCGCGGTGTCGACTGAAAAGCCGTCGGCGGCGAGGATTGCCGACAGACCGGACAGGCTATTGGGATCGTCTTCAACAATCAGGGCGTGTGGCATGGCGAGCGCAATTTTATGAATGGGTTGAATGCCCGGGGCGCCGCCAACGCTGATGGCGCGCACCGTGGGCTCCTGGGGGCTCGATGACAGGGCTAAACGAACGGTCCTTGCACGGTGAAAAAACGACAGCCGCCGGCACTGCGTCTTGAGCGGCGCGGGCCGGCGCCTGTAGTTCCTTCACTGCTCCTGTCAGAAATCCCGGTTGCTATCGAAAAACCGGCGCACTTCGAGTTCCGCCTGTTCACGGGTTTTGCCATAGCGTTCCTGAATCAGACCGGCGAGCCTGTCGGCCCGGCCTTCGGCTTTGGTCAGTTCGTCGTCAGTCAGTTCGCCCCATGCGGCCTTCGCCTTGCCGACCATCTGTTTCCATTTGCCTTCAGCAATGTCGTTGTTCATGGTGGCTCTCCCAGGTGGATATTGAGCGGTACTCGCGTAACTCTCTCCACCTAGCAGGCATCGTGCCAAAAAGCCTGGATGAAATGGATCAAGGGCCTGGCGCGCGCCCGACGCGAATTCATGATGTCGCGATGGCAATTTTGAGAAATTTGCCGGTAAAGTTTTCCTAAACCATACACGGCGCGACAGAAAAGAAAAAGCGCCCAAAAATTGAGCGCTTTCGGTGCAGGCCGGCAGGGCGCCGGCGCTGGCGGGGTGACGCAGGCCGCCGTTTAGGCGCGGCTGCGGTACTCGTGCGTACGCGTGTCGATTTCGATCTTGTCGCCGATGTTGCAGAAGAGCGGCACTTGCAGTTCGAAGCCGGTGTTCAGCTTGGCGTTCTTCAGGACCTTGCCCGACGACGTGTCGCCCTTGACAGCCGGTTCCGTGTAGATGATTTCGCGAACCAGCGTGGTCGGCAGTTCGACCGAAATGGCCTTCTCGTTGTAGAACACGACTTCGCAAGCCATGCCGTCTTCGAGGTAGTTCATCGCGTCGCCCATCATTTCGGCTTCGACTTCGTACTGGTTGTAGTCGGCGTCCATGAACACGTACATCGGGTCGGCGAAGTACGAGTACGTCACTTCCTTGCGCTCGAGCACGACGACGTCGAACTTGTCGTCCGCCTTGTACACGGCTTCCATGCCTGCGCCGGTCAGCAGGTTCTTGAACTTCATTTTGACAACGGCGGAGTTACGGCCCGATTTGTTGTATTCGGCCTTTTGCACGACCATTGCGTCTGCGCCGATCATCACGACGTTGCCGGTGCGGAGTTCCTGTGCGGTCTTCATAAAACTGTCCTGTACGAGATAAATAGCTTAACTGTTGCTCAACGGCATAGGTGCCAAGCGGCTTCGGCGTTTCGCCCACCGCCTGCCGCGCGCCGCTCGAAGCGACCGCAGCCCGGATGCGTGAAACGGGACCGGCTCACGGCGAAAATCCGCGGCGTGATGCCCCGGCGTTTCCACCTGTCCGTTACCTGAGTTTTACCCTGTTCGGGCGTGTACACGAGTGGCGCCGATCTGCAATACGCCCAAACATACGTCCCTTTTTTGACATTCGCGTGCCCGACCAGGAGATTGGGACACGTGCTGTGTTTTTCGAGGGGACCGGTCAGACGGGCTGACCATGGGGTTGTTGCTCGAATCGGGCCGCGCTTGCGTCGTCGGCCGTTGGATAACCGCTTATTTTAACTGAGTTTTTGCGAACGAGGTCAGATTTCCGGCGAGATCGCCGACTTGCGCGAGTTCGACCGACCACGCGGCGGCGCGCCGCTTAAGCGCCGGATAGTGGCGCTGGAATTCCGCCCAGTCCGGCTGACCGGCGCCGTTCCACGCGTGCCAGAAACGCCCGAGCGCGGCGCGTGCGTCCCTCGACAGCGTGCGCGTGTAGTGCGCGAGCGCGGCGTCGAGCTTTGGCAGATGGGCGTCGTCGGCCTGCGGATAGATGTGCCAGACGAACGGTTTGGCGGCCCACTGCGCGCGCACGAACGAGTCCTCGCCGCGCACGAAATTGATGTCGCTCGCCCATAGCAGTGCGTCGTAGCCCGGCTGTTCGGTGAAAGCGAGTGCGTGCGCCCTGAGGTTGCCGCGCATCGCATGGGTGCCTGCTGCAAATGACGGTAGGCCGAAAAAACGCGCGAGCGCGCCGGAAATGCGTCCTTCGGGCACCAGCAGCACGATCGGGCTTGCGCTGTCGCGCCATTGTTCGAGCAGACTGTCGACCGCCGGATTTTCGTATGCGAACAGGGAAACGACGGTCGCGTCGGCGGGCGGCGGCGCGTGGCCCGTGACGTTGCGCCACCAGTCGGTGCGCGCGGCCGGTGAACCTTCGAACGCGGCGCGCGCCGCGTCGAGATCGCGCTCCTTCAGGACGCCACCGGTCCCGGGGCCGAGGCCGGGAAAAAAGAAGATCTTGCTCAGCGCGTAGCGCGGATGCGGCGAGGGCCGCAAATGAAAATCGGCGACCCAGTCCTCGGCGCTCAGATATTCGAGGTTGAACCACAGCGGCGCGCGCGCGCGCTTTGCCATCGCCGCGATATAGACGGGCGGCAATTCGCAGCCGAACGCCTCGATCACGACGTCGGCGACTTCGAGCGTATCGCCTGCGTGAGACGGCTCGTGCCAATGCTCGATGACAATGCCGTCGAGCGTCTGCCGCGCACGCTCGAGCATGAGCGACGGGCACAACCTCTTGAACGCATGCAGATCGTCGACGAACACGCGCACCTGCCAGCCATGCTCGTGCGCGAGTTGGCGCGCGAGGCGCCAGCACACGCCGATGTCGCCGAAGTTGTCGATCACCGCGCAGAAGATATCGCAGGCGACCGGGTTGGCAGGGGCAGCGGGTGATCCGGAAGCGGGCGCGACGGAGGACATGGCGGCTCGGCTGGCTTGGTGACTCCGGCGACGCGGAGCGGGTTCGAACGAACGCGGAATGTTCTAAACTGGCGATTCTAAAGCCTCGCTCGCGATCGCGCGCGCCGTTTGTCCGCCACGCGGGCCGCATGGCACGATGCGCGACACGACCCCCGGCGCGTAGTGCCGGGCAATCGGCGCAATCCGCGCAATCCACGTAATCGGTGCAAGCGGCGAGGCGGCGCGAGACAGTCCCACCCCAATCGATCCCGCATGACCGAACCCGAAGCAACCGACGCCCCCGACACCTTCGAGCCGAAAAAAGTGCTCGCCCAACTGCCGCATCTGCCCGGCGTGTACCGCTATTACGACACGAGCGGCGTGGTGCTCTATGTCGGCAAGGCGCGCGATCTGAAGAAGCGCGTATCGAGCTACTTCACGAAGACGCAGCTGTCGCCGCGCATCGCGATGATGGTCACGCGCATCGCGCGTATCGAGACGACGGTCACCCGTTCCGAGGCCGAGGCGCTGCTGCTCGAAAACAACCTGATCAAGGCGCTCACGCCGCGGTACAACATCCTGTTTCGCGATGACAAGTCGTATCCGTACTTGAAGCTGACCGGTCACAAGTTTCCGCGCATGGCCTATTACCGCGGCTCGGTCGATCGCAAGAACCAGTACTTCGGTCCGTTCCCCAGCGCGTGGGCGGTGCGCGAGAGCATCCAGATCCTGCAGCGCGTGTTCCAGCTGCGCACCTGCGAGGACTCGGTGTTCAACAACCGGACGCGGCCGTGTCTGCTGCATCAGATCGGCCGCTGCACCGCGCCGTGCGTCGCGAATATCAGCGAAGAGGATTACGCGCGCGACGTCGCCAACGCGTCGCGCTTTCTGCTCGGCCGCCAGGGCGAGGTGATGAGGGAGCTCGAGCAGAAGATGCACGCGTTCGCGAGCGAGCTGAAATTCGAGCAGGCCGCGGCGGTGCGCAACCAGATGAGCTCGCTGTCGACGGTGCTGCATCAGCAGGCGATCGAAGTCGGCAGCGATAGCGACGTCGACATTCTCGCGGTGGTCGCGCTAGGCGGCCGCGTGTGCGTGAATCTCGCGATGGTGCGCGGCGGGCGGCATCTCGGCGACAAGGCGTACTTTCCCACGCACGTGGAGAGCGCGTTGACGGCGGAGGAAGGCGGGCTCGAAGAAGACGGCGATCAGGACGGTGCATCGGCGGGGGGGCAGGCAGTCGCGCCGTCGGCCGAAGCGGCGAGGGCCACGGCCGATGCGCTCGCGATCGCGCAGGACATGCCGTCGGAAGACGAAGACACCGATGGTAGTGACGAAGAAGCGCTCGACGAGGCTACCGAAGCGGCCGCGGACGCCATCAGCGACGAAGGCGTGGACGAAGGCGCCGACGGGCGCCCGGAATCCGGCCCGGCGGCGAAGGGCCGCAAAGGCCGCGCGCCCGGCGGCGTCGAATCCGAAGTGCTCGAAGCGTTCATCGCGCAGCATTACCTCGGCAATCGCGTGCCGCCGGTGCTGGTGGTCAGCCACGCGCCGGCGCGCGAACTCGTCGACGTGCTGATCGAGCAGGCAGGCCACAAGGTGAGCGTGCTGCGTCAACCGCAGGGACAGCGGCGCGCGTGGCTCGCGATGGCCGAGCAGAACGCGCGGCTCGCGCTCGCGCGGCTGCTGTCCGAGCAGGGCTCGCAACAGGCGCGCACGCGCTCGCTGACCGACACGCTCGGCATGGAGTGCGACGACCTCGCGCATCTGCGCATCGAATGCTTCGACATCAGTCATACGATGGGCGAGGCGACGCAGGCGTCGTGCGTCGTGTATCACCATCACAAGATGCAGTCGTCCGAGTATCGGCGCTACAACATCACCGGCATCACGCCCGGCGACGATTACGCGGCGATGCGCCAGGTGCTCACGCGCCGCTACGAGAAGATGGTCGCGCAAGCCGCCGCGAACGCGAGCGACGAAGCCGCCGAATCGCAAAGCGATGCGGCCGCCGATCCGTCGCTCGCCGCCGATGCCGCCGAGCCCGCCGCGGCCGGCGGCGTGCTGCCGACCATCGTGCTGATCGACGGCGGCAAGGGGCAGGTCGAGATCGCGCGGCAGGTGTTCACCGAGTTGGGGCTCGACACCGGCATGCTAGTCGGCGTCGCGAAGGGCGAGGGGCGCAAGGTCGGTCTCGAGACGCTGATTTTCGCGGACGGCCGTACGCCGCTGGAACTCGGCAAGGAAAGCGCCGCGCTGATGCTGGTCGCGCAGATCCGCGACGAAGCGCACCGCTTCGCGATCACCGGCATGCGCGCCAAGCGCGGCAAGACGCGCCAGACCTCGCGGCTCGAAGAACTCGAAGGGGTGGGGGCCAAGCGGCGTCAGCGCCTGCTCGCGCGCTTTGGCGGCTTGCGCGGTGTGGTGGCCGCGAGCGTCGAGGATCTGGCGAGCGTCGAGGGTATTTCGCAGGCGCTTGCCGAGCAGATCTACCGGCAACTGCATTGAATCGACGGGCCGGGCCGCGCTGTTGTCGACACGACCGCTCGCCGGAGCTGACGCGTCGCGCGGCGGATGCGCCGGCTGGCGCCGACTCCGCAAACCACGCGCCGGGCGCGGCCCGCTTGCCGCCCCCGCGTGGCCATGCCCGGGCCGCTTGCTTGTGGCAGGCCTTGCGACACGGCACAATTGCAACTCACTCGTCAGACGCTGCGCCTGCCCCATGCCGTTTAATTTCCCGATATTCCTGACCTGGCTGCGGATCGTGCTGATTCCGCTCGTCGTCGGTGTGTTCTATTTGCCTGACATGATGATGAGCCCCGCGCACCGCAATCTCGCGGCCGCGACGATCTTCATCCTGGCGGCGCTCACCGACTGGTTCGACGGCTTTCTGGCCCGTAAATGGAATCAGACCTCGGCGTTCGGCGCGTTTCTCGATCCGGTCGCCGACAAGCTGATGGTGACCGCGGCGCTGCTCGTGCTCGTGCAGCTCGCGCGGATCGATTCGGCGATCGCGCTCGTGATCGTCGGCCGCGAAATCGCGATCTCGGCGCTGCGCGAATGGATGGCGCAGATCGGCGCATCGAAGAGCGTCGCGGTGAACTCGCTCGGCAAGTTCAAGACCGCTTGCCAGATGGTCGCGATTCCGATGCTGCTGTTCTATGGTCCGCTGTCGCTCGGCGGCGGCGTGACAGTCGATACGCGGGTGTGGGGCCTGTGGCTGATCTATCTGGCCGCGTTCCTGACGATCTGGTCGATGCTGTACTACATGAAGCTCGCGTGGCCGCAGATTCGCGAGCGCGGTGGTGTCGCGTGATGGTGTGAACAGAAGGAGCGCGGGGACGCGAAAGTGTGTTCGAACCCCGCGCTACTACGAGCGAAATATTTTCTTAAAAACTGATGGGCCAAAGGGGTTGACACGTTTCAGTCGTTTCTCCATAATCTCGTTTCTCCGATGCACGCAACGCGAAACACCGGAGACGCAGCAAAGAAGTAGCAGTGAATGCAGTACGACGCGGGAATAGCTCAGTTGGTAGAGCGCAACCTTGCCAAGGTTGAGGTCGCGAGTTCGAGCCTCGTTTCCCGCTCCAGTTTTCGAAGCATCGCGTTGTTTGGCGAAGTAAAAAACGCAGCGCGGTGTGAAGCAGTTCAATGCGGGAGTAGCTCAGTTGGTAGAGCGCAACCTTGCCAAGGTTGAGGTCGCGAGTTCGAGCCTCGTCTCCCGCTCCATACATCAGGGGAAGCAACGCTTCCCTTTTTGTTTGGAAGGCCGGTCGTTCTGAACTTTCCAGAGCTTCGGTTCTTCTGGTAACCACCAGATAAATCTGCGAACCCGTGTCTAGGTTCCAGTCCGCTTGCGGCGCGATAGCAAAGCGGTTATGCAGCGGCCTGCAAAGCCGTTTAGGCCGGTTCGACTCCGGCTCGCGCCTCCAGTCTTTGATGTAAAGAGAAGCCCCGACTTGTCGGGGCTTTTCTTTTTTCTATTCCTCTTTCGTCAGCTTTTGCCGACCGTCGTCAGCGATGCGAGAGGACCGGTCGATCCCGCCGCGTGCTGTAGACGTTGCTTCGAATCGATCAGAAATGGAGCGCGGATTTGATTGACGGCAGGGGGACGTTGTTCAGGAACCGGCATGACCGCATTTTTCGGTGCATCGCTATTACCGCGTTTGACTCCTGCTCACACATGAGCAGCGCATTCAGACTAATGGCGTGTCCGGCTCGCGGAGAAGGACAAAGTCTGCCGTCGCGCCGCATCCGGAACGGACGATAGAATCACAGCATCGTCATCGCCCGCTTTCATTGAAGCCGCATGTATTTCCAATTCACCGGCACCCAGGTCCGCTTGCTCGGCTCGATGCATCTGTTTCCTGCGACCAGCCGTCGAACGCCGCCATGGATCGCCGAGGCCTATGACTGGGCTGACACGCTCGTGCTCGAGTCCGATCCAGCGACGATCCTGCCGTTCCTCAAAGCCGACGCACACCCCGCTGCCGCACAACTGCGGCCCTTGATGCGCGACGAAGCCTGGACCCAACTGCAGGCCCTATGGCCAACCGCTGGTCTGCTGGCGCCGCTTGAAACACTGCGTCCGTGGGCCGCGCTGATCGTCGCGCCGACGCTGCTGCAGCAGGTCGTCGAGGGTGTCGAGCCGCGCATGTTGCGCTCGGCGATCGCGCAGGCGAAGCCGTACCGCTATCTCGAGTCCGCGCAGGACGTCGCCGTCGCGCTCGAATCGATTCCGCTCGAAGCCATTGCCGCCGCGCTCGACATGCTGATGGCCGATCGCGGCGAGCCGCAACGCACGCTCGAACGGATGCACGGGGCGTGGCTGGACGGCGATCTGCAAGTGATACAGCAAATCGCCGTCGAATCGCCGATGTTCAATCTACCCGGCATCCGTCAGGCGATCCTCGACGTGCGCAATCGCGCATGGGCCGCGCGGCTGAACGAATTGCTGGACGTGCGCGAGCGCACGCTGGTGGTCGTCGGCGCGCTGCATCTGTGTGGCCCCGACAACCTGCTCGACTGTCTCGCGCGACCCGTGCAAGCAGTGTTCTGAGCGCGTGCGCGGATTTCGCGGCTGTACACGGCTGTGTCGACCGCCCGGACGACTGGCCGTTTCCTCAATTCCACGCGCCGGAATGCCGCTATACACTAATCCTTACCCGCTAGAACATCCGACACCCGCCGACCTCACTTCATGCTTGTTCCTCCGATCCCCAGCAATGAAAGCGCCCGTCTCGACGGATTGCACGCACTGCATATTCTCGACACGGCGCCGGAAGAGCGCTTCGATCGCCTGACCCGCCTCGCGCGGCGGCTGTTCGGTGTACCGATCGCCGTCGTCAGTCTCGTCGATGCGAACCGGCAGTGGTTCAAATCGTGCATTGGCCTGGAGGCGAGCGAGACCTCGCGCGACGTGTCGTTTTGCGCGCACGCCATTCTCGGCGACGATATTTTCATGGTGCCCGACACGCTCGCCGATCCGCGCTTCAACGACAATCCGTTCGTCACCGACGAACCGCACATCCGCTTCTACGCAGGCTGTCCGCTGCAGGTTGCGAACGGCGGCAAGGTCGGCACGCTGTGCCTGCTCGACACGAAGCCGCGCATGCTCGATGACGAAGATCGCGCGTTGCTGCGCGACCTCGCGCGCATGGCCGAACAGGAACTCGCCGCGATCCAGCTGGCCACGCTCGACGACCTCACGCTGCTGTCGAACCGACGCGGTTTCGAAGTGCTCGCGCAACACGCGCTGAACGTCTGTCGGCGCATGGATAAGCCGGCGTCACTGCTGTTCTTCGATCTGAACGATTTCAAGCAGATCAACGATACGCTCGGGCACGCGGAGGGCGACCGCGCGCTGCAGGCCTTCGCCGAGGTGCTGCGTACCGCGCTGCGCGAAAGCGACGTGATCGGGCGGCTCGGCGGCGACGAGTTCGTCGCGCTGCTGACCGGCGCCAGCAACGCGGAGACGCATGAGGTGACGCAGCGTCTCGAGCAGCTGCTCGACCAACGCAATGCCGAGCTGCTGCCCGGCTATCAGATCCACTTCAGCGTCGGCCAGGTGACGTACGAGCCGACGCGCCACGGCACGGTCGCCGAACTGCTCGCTGCGGCCGATGCGGCGATGTATAGCCACAAGCAGGCGTCGAAGGCGCGCTCGGCGCAACGGCACTGACGGGCGCCCGACTCGCGGCCAATCTCCAGCCGACCCGTGCGATGGCCCAACCCAGGCACGCGCGGCATAATTACGGATCGTTGCCCGCGCTGTCGCGCATTGACCCTGAAAGCTACCGATGACTGATTTGCAGCACACCGCCGCCACGCGGCTCACCGAACTCGAATGGCGTTGGAAGCCGTTCGCGGACCTCACGAGCGTCGAAGTCTATGAGATGCTGGCCGCCCGCAGCGCGGTATTCGTCGTCGAACAGAACTGCGTGTATGGCGATATCGATGGGCTCGACGTCGAAGCCTGGCATCTGCTCGCGTATGGCACCGGCGGAGAAGCGGCGCCGTCGCCGTTGGCCGGCTATTTGCGCGTGTTGTTGCCCGATGCGACGGATGCCGACGTACGCATCGGCCGGGTGTTGACCACCGCGTCGTTTCGCGGCATCGGTCTCGGCAATGCGATGCTCGAACGCTCGCTCGCGCACATTCGTGCGCAGTGGCCCGATACGCTGATCCGCCTGCACGCGCAGGCGCATCTGCAAGGCTTTTACGGTGCGTTCGGTTTCGAGCCGGTCTCGGAGATTCACGACGAAGACGGCATCCCGCATGTGTGGATGCGCTCGCTCTGAACGCGAGCCGGTCAGTTCAACCTTCTTGTAAACGGGTCAGCGAGGCCCGTTCGCGGTCGTCGACGCAGCATGCGTGAGCCCGCGCGCCGCTTTCGCGCGCCGCTCGGCGCGCAGGCGTCCGCGCGCCGACAGCCGCATCCAGTGACGCAGCGCGATCAGCGCGCCGACAACGCTCATCATCGAGCCCGGAATCCATAGCAGCAGCCCGCCGATCTGCTGATCGCGCA
Source organism: Burkholderia sp. JPY481 (assembly GCF_038900515.1). Lineage (NCBI taxonomy): Bacteria > Pseudomonadati > Pseudomonadota > Betaproteobacteria > Burkholderiales > Burkholderiaceae > Burkholderia > Burkholderia sp. JPY481. The sequence goes on along the minus strand of NZ_JAYMRT010000001.1, from coordinate 961,684 downwards.
TCGGGCTCAGCCATGTGAACGCGCGGCCGCAGATCGAATAGATCGGATACAGCTCGTGCGGCGTAAAGAAGATGAACGCGCCGAGGATGATCTGCGGCGGAATAGCCGCAATCACGACGAGCACGCGCTTGCCCGGCGACAGACGCGCTGGCGGCGCCGGGCGCGGATCGAGCACGAGCCACCAGAACAGCAGACCGTCGATCGCCATGCTCCAGTTCATCACGCGATAGATCCGCCAGTCGAGCATTGCGATGAAATGGATCGGCGACAGCAGCCAGAAATAGATCAGCCCGACGAATAGCGTGACCGCCACGACCGGGTGCATGACGACGTCGAGCGCCCCGCGCACGAGCGGAGTCTGCAGCGCGGGCCGCACGAAACGCTGTCGCCAGCGCAATGGAATGCCCGCGCGCAACGCCGCGCCCGGATACGACAGCGCAATGAAGAACGGCCCGAGATGATGCAGCACCAGATGTTGCAAGCGATGCATGAAGAACTCATGCTCGAAGAAATAATCGAGCCGCGTATGCAGCACGACATACAGCGCGACCAGCCCGAACCAGAAAGACAGACGCCGCGCGAACGACAGCCGCGCCTTGCGCGCGCCGCGCACGAACAGGATCGCGGGAATCAGCAACGCGATCACCACGGTCGGCGAAAACTCCCACGGATCGAGCCAGTAGAGCAGGTTCATGGCGGTGGCGTGTGCGGTGGCGGCGGCCCGTGTTGCCGCTTACTTGGCCTGGCCCGGCGCTTTGACCGCGAACGGTGCGCTCAAGGTTTCGCCATCGGAGAACTTCAGCGTCAGATGCACGGTGTCGCCCGGCGCAACCTTGTGCTTCGCGTCCTCGAGCATCAGGTGATAGCCGCCCGGCGTGATCGCGACCTGGCCATGCGCGGGCACCGTCAGCTTGTCGACCATCACCATCTTCTGGGTCGACCCGTTCGATACGGTTTGATGCAGCATCGCGTCGCCGTAGTCGTCGCTCGATACGTCAACGAGGTCGATCGGCTTGTCGCTTGCGTTGACGAGCGTCGCATAGCCGGCCGCGGGCAGGTTGTTCGGCAGCCAGCGGACCCACGCGTCCTTGATGCTGATCGCGTGAGCATCGGCCGCGTGGGCGGCGGACGCGACGCCGAAAGACAACACGAGCGTGCAGGCGAGGGAAGCGAATGGTTTGAGCTTGATCGTCATGATGAAATGGAGTGGGATCAAAGAAGAATCAGGATTGGTCATCGATGATGCGGCGCAGGTCCTTAGCAATCGCATCGGGCGTGTCGTGATCGGTGGCGAGCAGGCGCGCGCGGCCCTGGCTGTCGAACACATAGACGGCGGAGCTGTGCGTGACCTCGTAGTTGCCGTTCGGGTCGCGCTTTTCCATCTGATACGCAACACGATAGCGCTTCGCCAGCGACTCGATCTGCCAGTCGGTGCCGGTCAGCCCTTCGGCGTGCTGCGCGTCGAATGCGCCGACATAGTCGTGCAAGGCCCGCGGCGTGTCGCGCGCGGGATCGACGGTGATGAACAGGATGCGCACTTTCTGCGCCTCGGGGCCGAGCTTGCCCAGCACCAGCATCAGACGGCCCATCGTTTCGGGGCAGACGTCCGGGCAATGCGTGTAGCCGAAGTAGACCAGCGAGGTGCGGCCCTTGAACGAAGCGGCATTGACGGGCTTGCCGGTGTCGTCGGTCAACGTAAAGTCCAGATCCGGGAGGTGCCCGGTCACGTTGGTCAGCCGCCAGGGCTCGGCGCGCTGCGTGCAACCGGTCAGTGTGACGAGCGCGACCAGCGTGCCCAGCGCCGCCGCCGCCAACCGGCGTGCTACCCCGTTCGTCAACCGGTGCATGGGCCGGTCGGATCGTGAGCGGGACAGGTTTGGCTGCGGGCGTCGGGGCGGGAAGATCGGGAACAAAGCAGGGTTCAATGACTCGATTGGGAGCAGGCCACACGAATCGATGGTGCGGGGAGGCGCACCGTCGCCCGTCATGCCGTGCAAGATTCGCGCGCGGCACGAAATTGAGCGGCAGGTGCAACGATGTCCATTACGCCGACGGTCTGCGTGGCAGCGACTGTAGCGCAAAATTGGCGCCAGCGTCGCGGGGCGCGCCGGGCGCACGATATGCGAGTCAATTTGACGCAGCAAGCTGAAGGTCGGGCGAAGCCCGATCGTTGCGCTTTTGAATGCAATCACCGCGAGCGGGCGGGCAAACGGCGCGCCGGGCTTGAGTCCCGGCTTACTTTCTCGAAAAATTGACCGATGCGCGGTAAGATGCGCACACTTTTCCGGCCCCAGATGGCTGAAAGGCGAACCTAGGCAATGCAAGCACTTCCGGCTGTTCTGTCTCCGAGTGAGACGGCATTTTTCTTCGACTTCGATGGCACGCTCGTCGAACTCGCCCCCACGCCGGACGGCGTGCTCGTGCAGCCGCGCGTGATCGATCTGCTGCGCAAACTGCGCAGTCTGACGAATGGCGCGGTTGCGGTGGTGTCGGGGCGCGGCATCGACAGCATCGACAGTTTTCTCGGCATGCCCGATCTACCGGTCGCTGGTCTGCACGGCGCCGAGCGGCGCGATGCGAACGGCGACACGCAGCGCATCGGCTTTCACGACCAGCGCCTGTTGCGCATGGAGCAGGTGCTCGCGCAGGTCGTCAACGAGCACCCGGGCATGCTGCTCGAGATCAAGGGCGCGGCGCTCGCGCTGCACTACCGCAATGCGCCGGACCGCGAGCCGGTCGCGCGCGAGGCAACCGAGCGGCTCGTCGCCGATTACCCCACGTCGTACGTGCTGCAGCCCGGCAAGATGGTCTACGAGATCAAGCCGAAGGACGTCGACAAGGGCCGCGCGACGCGGGCGTTCCTCGACGAGCTGCCGTTCACCGGCCGCACGCCCGTGTTCGCCGGCGACGATCTGACCGACGAGAAGGGCTTCGCGGTCGTCAACGAACGTGGCGGTCTGTCGATCAAGGTCGGCGCGGGCGAAACGATGGCGCGCACGCGCGTCGAGTCGGTGTCGTCACTGCTCGACTGGCTCGAAACGATTGTCGCGGCGGCGCGCGGCGCATGACGCCGGTGCGACGTTCAACGAAAACAACATACTGCATCGGGAATCGCGCTTCATGAGCCGACTGATCATTGTTTCGAACCGGGTGGCGCCCATTTCGGAGGGCGGCCCGGCGGCGGGCGGTCTGGCGGTCGGCGTGTACGACGCGCTGAAAGAGACTGGCGGCATGTGGTTCGGCTGGAGCGGCGACGTGCTCAGCTCCGGCCAGCCGCAGATCAAGCTCGAGGAGCGCGGTCCGGTGACCTTCGCGACCGTCCCGCTGATGCGCCGCGACTACGACCAGTACTACCGCGGTTTCTCGAACGCGACGCTGTGGCCCGCGTTCCACTATCGATCCGACCTGCTGCACTACGACCGGCACGACTTCGAAGGCTACTGCCGCGTCAACGCCTGGCTCGCGCAGCAACTCCTGCCGCTGCTGCGCGAAGACGACGTGATCTGGGTGCACGACTATCACCTGATCCCGTTCGCTCAGGCGCTCCGCTCCGCAGGCGTGAAGAACCGCATCGGCTTTTTCCTGCACATTCCGTTTCCGGCCGCGCAGGTGCTGCTGACGGTGCCGCCGCATCGCGAGCTCGTCGAGGCGCTGTGTTCGTTCGACCTGCTGGGCTTCCAGACCGGCCCCGATCTGCGCGCGTTCTGCGACTACGTGATCAACGAGGCGGGCGGCTCGACCGACGCGTCGCCGAAAGGTCCGCTCACCGTGCATGCATTCGGCCGCACGCTGCGCGCGTCGGCCTATCCGATCGGCGTCTATCCGGATGAAATTGCCGAGCTCGCGAAGGCGGGCGAGCGCGGCAAGCCGGTGCGCACGATGAAGGCGACGCTGCATTCGCGCAAGCTGATCATGAGCGTCGACCGGCTCGATTATTCGAAGGGGCTGGTCGAGCGATTCCGCGCGTTCGAGCGCCTGCTCGAGCATACGGCCGCGCAGCGCAACAAGGTGTCGTTCCTGCAGATCGCGCCGCCGACGCGCGCCGACTTGCACGCGTATCAGGACATCCGGCTGCAGCTCGAAGGCGAGTCCGGACGGATCAACGGACGTTTCGCCGAGCTGGACTGGACGCCGATCCTGTACATCCACAAGCAATACGAGCGCTCGGTGCTGGCGGCGCTGTTCCGCACCGCGCACGTCGGCTATGTGACGCCGTTGCGCGACGGCATGAACCTCGTCGCGAAGGAATACGTGTCGGCACAGGATCCGGAGAATCCCGGCGTGCTGGTGCTGTCGCGCTTCGCGGGCGCGGCGCAGGAGCTCGACGGCGCGCTGATCGTCAATCCGGTCGATATCGACGGCATGGCCGAGGCGCTGGCGCAGGCGCTCGACATGCCGCTCGCCGAGCGGCAGGCGCGCTATCGCGACATGATGGCGCAGCTGCGTGAGAACAACGTGTCGGTGTGGCGCGATAACTTCATGCGCGATCTGCAGGGCGTCGATCGCGCGAAGCGCGCTAGAAGCGGGAAGGCGCGCGCGGCCACGGGTGCGGCTCGCGCCGGGCGGAAGAGGGCGGCGCGCGAGAGCGTGACCGGCTAAGCTAGCCGCGAAGCCAGACAGCAAAAAGCCGCTCCCTGGAGCGGCTTTTTGCATGCGGCGCGCAGCGCCTGGACCCTGCGTGGCGTCAGGCCACGTGCTGTTCGTCGACCTTCTTGCCGCCGATATGCAGCGTCTGGCCCTTGCCATACTGCTTTGCGAGCAGGTCGCGATAGAGGCCCGGACGCTGACGCAGTTCTTCCGGCGAGCCGTCGTCGATGACCTTGCCGGCGCTCATCACGATGATCCGGTCGAAGTTGTTCAGCGTCGACAGACGGTGCGCGATCGCGATCACGGTACGACCGACCATCAGGCGGTCGAGCGCCTTCTGGATCGCTTCCTCGGACGCGCTGTCGAGCGCCGACGTGGCTTCGTCGAGCAGCAGGATCGGCGCGTTTTTCAGAATCGCGCGCGCGATCGCGATGCGCTGGCGCTGGCCTCCCGACAGCTTCACGCCGCGGTCGCCGACGATCGTGTCGTAGCCTTCCGGCATCGCTTCGATAAAGTCCGCGCAACGCGCCTCGCGCGCCGCGGCGAGCACTTCCTCGCGGCTCGCTTCCGGGCGGCCGTACGCGATGTTCTCGTACACCGTGCGATGGAACAGCGAGATGTCCTGGGGCACCAGCGCGATCGCGTGACGCAGGCTGTCCTGCGTGATCGACGCGATATCCTGGCCGTCGATCTTGATCGCGCCGCCCTGGGTGTCGTAAAAGCGCTGCAGCAGCGCGAGCACCGTCGATTTGCCGGCGCCCGACTTGCCGATCAGGCCGACGCGCTGGCCCGGCTCGATATTGAGGTCGAAGTGATCGAGGATCGGCCGGCGGCGCGGATAGGCGAACGTGACAGCGTCAAACGTGACGCGGCCGCCCTGCGGCACGAGTTCGGTCGCGTCGTCCCGATCGGGCATGCCGTGTGGTTCGAGCAGCGTGCGCACCGCCTCCGCGAGTCGCGCGACGTGCTGGGTGACGTCGACGAGCGCGACCGCGAGATCGCGCGTGCCGTGCAGGATCGTGAAACCGAGCGAGCTGACGAGCACGATGTCGCCCGAGGTCGCGCGGCCCTGGTCCCACAACCACAGCGCCCAGCCGAGCAGGCCGGCCGACAGCAGTGCGGTGATCACGGCGTGCAGCAGACGCAGCTTTTCCAGGTACAGCAGGCTTTGCTGGCGCGCGTCCATTTCCGACTTGACCGTCGACGCAAAACGGTGCTGTTCGCGGAATGTCATGCCGAACGCGCGCACGAGGCCCATGTTGCTGATCACGTCGACGAGCTCGCCGTCGACCGATGCCGCCTTGGTCGCGAAATTATGGTGACGCGCGGAGCCGCGGCCCGCGAGCTTGTAGAGCACGATCGCCAGGATCGCCGAACACAGCATCAGGCCGGCGGCCATCAGCGGGTTCACCGAGACGATCATCACGATCGCGCCGAGCACGGCGATACACGGCGGCAACACGTTCCACGCGGTGGTGTTCTCGGCGGTGTAGACGGCGTTCGAGGTCGCGGTGATCCGGCTTGCCAGCATGCCGGGCTGCTTCTCGGCGTAGTAGGTCGGCGAATGGCCGCTCAGGTACTGGAACAGGTCGCGCCGCAAATCGCCGGTCACGGCGACGAACGTGTGCGCGGCGAACCAGCCGCCGACCCGCCATAACAGGTTATCGGCGGCGATCAGTCCGACGAGGATCGCGAACGCGCCCCACAACGGCCCCGGATGATGGCGGCCACCGCCGAGCACGTCGATCAGATGTTTGATCGCGTATTGCGAAGCGAGTGCACAGCCCACGGCCGCAAACACGCTGCACAGCACGATCGCGTGCGCGACCGGATGGCGGCGGATAAAGCGGAAGAGAAACGCAAGCGGCCGGTGCGCATAGCTCGCGAGCTTTGCGTTCTCGGCGTTTCGCTGGGCGATAGTCAAGTGTTCCAATTGAGCTGAGATCGATGTGTTGCGGGTTGTGCATGCAATGCGCGGACCACACGGACAAGCATCGCTCCGTGAAGCCGATGCTTCGCATTGTAAACATGCAAAGACGATTGCGCCCTGTGTATCCGGGCTTTGACGCGATTGATTTCGCGATGGACCTCCGCGATCTGCGTCGTCTCGACACACCAGCCGACGGACCATTCGGGCAGATCGCGGAAAATTTCGAGATATAATTACAGTTTGCATTCAACCGGGCCGTAGCAATTTTGCAATGCCTACCCGCAACGTTGGATGCGTGAGAGTTCACCGACTCGGTACGCCGTGCCTCGCCTAACCTCGTCGATACTGTAGAACTGTCTTTGAAAACAAGGGTTTGCAAAGTGTTTCGCGTTTGTAACAACGTAAAGACTTTGAAATGTTGTGGTGCGGCGACAATTCGGGCATCGATAATGCGTGCTCGTTAGCCCCGGCAAATTTTCTGACAGTTTGTCAACGTAGGTGCCCCATGCGCGTTTACTCGCACATGCGCAGACGCTGATCCACTTGTCTGGGCTCGTGACCCAAGCGATCCATCGCTGGATTTCTCAAAAGAATCAGGCCCGCGCCGGTATCTCCGGCCAGACTGCCCTGGCGAGCAAGCGAGTCGCTTTTTCCAATCGCAGTACTTTTGCCTGATTTTTTACTAGGAGTTCGTCAATATGCGAATCGCTCAAATCGCTCCGCTGCACGAGGCGGTTCCTCCCAAGCTGTACGGTGGTACGGAACGCGTGGTGTCCAATCTGACCGAAGCGTTGGTCGAGCAGGGCCACGACGTCACGCTGTTTGCAAGCGGTGATTCGCAAACCTCGGCGAAGCTCGAAGCTTTCTGGCCGCAGGCGCTGCGCCTCGACCCGACGATCCGCGACGTGATGGCGCCGCATATGCTGCTGCTCGAAGAAGTGCGCCGCCGCGCGGACGAATTCGACGTGCTGCACTTCCACATCGACTACTACCCGTTCTCGCTATTCGCGCGTCAGCCGGTGCCGTTCCTGACCACGATGCACGGCCGTCTCGATCTGCCGGAACTGCAGCCCATCTTCAATACGTTCAAGGACGTGCCGGTCGTGTCGATTTCCGACAACCAGCGCATCCCGCTGCAACAGGCGAACTGGCTGCAAACCGTCTACCACGGCCTGCCGGAAAACGTGCTCACGCCGATTCCCGACGTCGAACCGGGCTACCTCGCATTCCTCGGCCGTGTTTCGCCGGAGAAGGGTCTTGACCGCGCGATCCGCATCGCCGGCCAGGCAGGCATGAAGCTCAAGGTCGCCGCCAAGATCGACAAGGCCGACCGTGCCTATTACGAAGAAGTGATCAAGCCGCTGATGGCGCTCCCGCATGTCGAGTACATCGGCGAAATCGGCGAAGCCGAAAAGCGTGAGTTCCTCGGCAACGCGCATGCGCTGGTGTTCCCGATCGACTGGCCGGAGCCGTTCGGCCTGGTGATGATCGAGGCGATGGCTTGCGGTACGCCGGTGATCGCGTTCAACCGCGGTTCGGTGCCGGAAGTGATCGAAAATGGCGTGTCGGGTTTCGTCGTTGAAGACGAAATCAGCGCGGTCGCTGCGCTCAAGCGTCTGCACACGCTGCCTCGCGCTGGCGTGCGCAAAGCCTTCGAAGCACGTTTCACGTCGAAGGTGATGGCGAAGAACTACGTCGCAGTCTACGAAGACCTGCTGCGCAGCAAGCATCGCACGGTGCTGCGCGAAGTCAACGCGGGCTGATTGGCGCTTGATTCGCCGCGGTTGTTTCGCGACGGATAAGACGCTGGCGGCGGGAACCATGCTTCCCTCGCTGCTCTGAACGCCTCGCCGGCATGTTGCCGGCGGGGCGTTGTTGCATGCGCGCCGCGTTTTTCGTCGGTGCACCGATGAAAATACCGGTTTCCGCGCGGCGCGAACGAGCCAGGCTCGGTAATATCCCTATAATTGCCGTGCCGCAAATTGGGCTGCGGTGCCGCCGACGACAGGAGGATGCCTTGGCGAGAACGAAAGAGACGCGCGCGAACGCCGCGCCCGGCGCCGGAACGATTTTTACGTTGCGCGCCATCGGTCTCGTGCTCGCCGCCCGCTGGCTTTTCTCGATGTCCGAGATGAGACTGACCACCGCGCTGACCGCGATGGCGTCTTCACCGTGGGCATGTATCAATCTCGTCTTTCTGTTCCTGCTGATCTTCCTGCCGGGCGCGCGCGCCGTCGCCGAGCGTCCGTTCCATCCGTTGCCGCAATGGCTGCGTCAGGCGCTGCGCCTGTTTGCGTTCCTCGGCTTTCTGTTTGCGCTGTGGTCGGTCGGCGCGTTCGTCGCGAGCGCGGGCTGGCGTCGCGCGATGCAGGCGGTGGCGGCCACCAACGGTTGGCTCGTCGCTGCGCCGGTGCTGTATGCGATCGTCTTGTGGATCTGCCGGCCGCTGCCGTTGTGGCGCACCAATGTGGCGGCGCGGCGTTTTGCGATCGGCCGCTACGCGGTGTCGCTCGATCCGGTGACGCGCACTGTCGTCGTGTGGGCCGAGCGGCGCAAGGTGGGGCAATACGATGCGCGCGAATTGTCGGTGCGCTGGGCGAGCGGTTCCGATGCGCGCGCGACGCCGGCGCCCGCGCCCGCAGTTGCGTTCGGCGCGGCGGGCGAGGCCGGTGCGTCGGCGGCGCCGATGCCGGCGGTCGCGGCGCCCTCGCTGGCGCGCAGCACGTTCGGCGTTCGTCCGAAGGTCGAGTTGCTGTGGGATTCGCCGGCCGCCGCTGGGCATAACCGGCAGACCGTTTTCCGCGCCGCGCTGACGACCGAAGGCGATCGCGTCGCCGCCCGCGCGCTCGACTCGACGCTGCGCCAAGTCTGACGCTGCACGTTTTGTGCTATCGGTCACATCGCGTGGCCATTGCACGCATCCCGAAGCGAAGCTTCGTCGATAATGCAATCAAGCCGCCCGGCCTGCTGGCGGGCGAGTGGGACACTCATCGATCGTATCGCGTCTTTCGCAGGAGTCGCTATGCTGGTTCGCTGGTTGCTTGCCGCCCTTCATCTGCTTGCTTATGGCTTTGCGCTCGCGTCGATTCTCAGACGCACGTGGTCGCTGCGTCGCGCATCGGTGCCTGCCGCGCTGCGTTCGGTGTTTCGCGCCGATTCACGCTGGGGCATCGCCGCGCTGGTGCTGATCGTGACCGGCCTGATGCGCGTGTTCGGCGGCTATGAGAAGGGCGCCGACTACTACCTGCACGAGCCGCTCTTTCACGTGAAGATGACGTTGCTGGTGCTGATCCTGATCCTCGAAGTGCCCACGATGCTCGGCCTGATGCGCTGGCGCGCGTCGATCCGCAGCGGCGCGGCGCCGAATCTGAAGAAGGCGCGTTCCTACGCGCATTTCAGCGTGATCCAGACCGTGCTGCTGGTTTTGATGGTGTTTGCGGCGACCGGAATGGCGCGCGGCATCGGACTGCCCGCCGGCGCGGTGTAGCGCGGCGGGCCTTCTTTCCATTGCGACGGGCTGGTGGTGCGCGCCAAGCGTGGCGCCTCGAGCACGCCTGCGTCACGCTAGCCAACCAGCAAGCCAGAATCGTCGACCCGGTCGGCTTTGACCGCTGCCGACTCGCGCATGAGTTCCGGCTCGCCGAGCCCCTTGATCAACTCCAGCGCCTGACGCTCGAACAAGCGACGGTACAAGCCGTTGTCGCGCTTGATCAGCGCGTCGTGGCTGCCTTCCTCGATCACCTTGCCTTCGTCCAGCACGAGCAGCCGGTCGAGCGCGCGCACCGTCGATAGCCGATGCGCGACTACCAGCGTGGTACGCCCCTGCATCAGCCGCTCCATCGCGCGCTGGATCAGCACTTCGCTTTCGCTGTCGAGGCTCGAGGTGGCTTCGTCGAGAATCAGGATCGGCGCGTCGGCGAGAAACGCCCGCGCGATCGCGACGCGTTGACGCTCGCCGCCCGATAGCTTGATGCCGCGCTCGCCGACCAGCGTGTCGTAGCCGTTCGGCAGCGCAGCGATGAAGTCATGCGCGCTGGCGAGCCGCGCGGCGCGCTCGATGTCGGCGCGGCTCGCCCCGGGCCGTCCATACGCGATGTTCTCGGCAAGCGAGCGGTGAAACAGCACCGGCTCCTGCTGGACGATCGCGATCTGGCTGCGCAGCGACGTCTGCTGGACCTGCGCGATGTCCTGGCCGTCGATCGTGATCCGGCCGCCCGAAATGTCGTGAAGGCGCTGGATCAGCTTGATGAAGGTCGTCTTGCCCGAGCCCGAATGACCGACCAGCCCGACGCGCTCGCCCGGCGCGATGCGGATGGAGAAGTCGTCGTAGAGCGGCCGGCTGTGCGCGCCATAGTGGAACGACACATGCTCGAAGCGGATTTCGCCGTTGCGGATCGCGATCGGGCCGGCGCCGGGACGATCTTCGATGCCGAGCGGCTGGCTTTCGAGCGACACCAGTTCCTCCATGTCGTTGACCGAGCGCTGCAGGTTGCGGATGTGCATGCCGATGTCGCGCAGATAGCCTTGCAGCATGAAGAACATCGTCAACGCGAACGTGATGTCGCCGACGCTCGCCTCACCGCGTGCCCACAGCAGCAGCGCCACGCCGAGAATCGCGGCCTGGATCGCGGCCAGCATGCCGCCCTGGAGGCCGCCGTTGAGCGTGCCGCGCACCCACGTGCGGCGCGTGCGCTGCCGCCATTTGCCGATCACGTATCCGAGGCGCGCTTCCTCGCGCGCTTCCGCGCCGAAAGCCTTGACGACGCCGTTGCAGCTGACCGCATCGGCGAGCGCGCCGCCCATGCGCGTGTCCCACGCGTTCGCGAGACGTGCGGACGGCGCGACGAAACCGAGCGACACCGTCACGGTCACGCCGATGTACAGCAGTGAGCCGATGCCGACGACGACGCCCATCATCGGCCAGCGCGAGCCGAGCAGCAGGGTCGCGCCGACCAGCATCACCAGCGACGGCAGCAGCGCGATCAGCAGCGTGTCGTTAAGCAGGTCGAGCGCCCACATGCCGCGCGTGATCTTGCGCACGGTCGAGCCGGCGAAGCTGTTCGCGTGCCAGTCGGTCGAAAAGCGCTGCACGCGATGAAAAGCGCGTGCAGCGATCTCGCTCATCATCTTCAGCGTGAAGCGGATGATGTTGAAGTACACGCCCTGGCGCAGCAGCGTCGCGGTGAGCCCGAGCGCGGCGAGCACGCCGAAGGCCTCGAGCGCGTGATGCCAGACGGGCGCCGACGACGCCGGCCCGGCCGCGATTGCGTCGACGAGACGTCCGGCGAAAACCGGCGTCAGGATGTCCGCGCCCGCCGTGAGCAGCGCGAGCGCCGCAATCACGACGATGCGCCACGGCTGTTGTGCCCAGTGACGGAAGGTGAAGCCGAGGACATCCTTGAAGGCTTGTCCGCGAAAGTCGAGTTTTTTGTTGGCCATTTGCTTTCGACCCGGCGCCGTACGAGTGCGCCGAGGTTCCAGTCAGAAGCGAAAAAAGGTAGACAGCCAGCGGATGCCGGAATGTGCGCGGGAACGCGCGAAAAAATACGGCGGCAAACAACGGCAGCGGAACAACGGACTGTCTGGAGTGAACGCAGCGCGCCTGTCGGGACGGCGGCGCATCAGCTACGACGCTGCGGCATTCAAGGTCGCGGCGGACGGGCTGACGGTCGTGGGACCATGTGAGGGAGCGCGCGATGCACTGCGAACATGTGGCGCCTCCCTGAGATGGTTCAAGATGGAGAAACCGGACAGAGCCGGACCGGGCGAATGCCCGTCTGTCGAATATAGCAACAGTGCGGGGCGCTCGCCATCCTACGGAACGACGTGGTTCTACAGCCAGTGGAATCGCGTGCTGCGCAAGCGATGTTTTTGCCGGCAAATAGAAAAAGGGCTTACGCATTGCTGCGTAAGCCCTTTTTTCTTCGGTGATCGACACACCAAGAATCTGGTGGGTAGTACTGGGATCGAACCAGTGACCCCTGCCGTGTGAAGGCAGTGCTCTACCGCTGAGCTAACCACCCGAAGAGATTGAGATTATGTCAGGGAATTTGGGGTTCGTCTAGTCTTTTTTAAGCAGTTTGCTCATCAGCTGCTGGCGCGGGTTCGAGACGCCATACGCTCGCGCCTTTGCTCGCCTTGTCGAGATCGTCGAGTACGGCTTCGTGCGCGGCGGCTTCGTCGTCGCTCGCGGCGATCACGATCAATTCCAGCGAGTCGAACGCGACACGCGGCGCATGTATATCGCCGCCGGCCTGTGCTTCGCCGAGCATATCGATGACGAGGCTTTCCTGGCCACGCGTCATCGCCAGATAGACCTCGGCGAGCAATTCCGAGTCGAGCAGCGCGCCGTGCAGCGTACGGTGCGCATTGCTGATGCCGAAGCGGTCGCACAGCGCATCGAGCGAATTACGCTTGCCGGGGAACATCTGCTTGGCTTGCGCGAGCGTGTCGATGATCTCGCCGCAGTGCGTGCTCACCGGTGGCAGACCGAGCAGCGCGAACTCGGCGTCGAGAAAGCCGATGTCGAATGGCGCGTTGTGAATGATCAGGTCCGCACCCTGGATGAAGTCGCGGAACTCGTCGATGATCTCCGCGAACTTCGGCTTGTCGCTCAGAAATTCCGTCGTGAGGCCGTGCACCGCGAGCGCGCCCGGATCGCTGTCGCGCTCTGGGTTGATATAGAAGTGCAGGTTGTTGCCGGTCAGCCGGCGGTTCACCAGCTCGACGCAACCGAGTTCGAGAATCCGGTCGCCGCCGCGGGCGTTCAGGCCGGTAGTTTCGGTGTCGAGGATCAGTTGACGCATGTCGGATTAGCCTGCTTCGAAAAAAGTGCAGAAAAAAGGCGAAGAGGGCGGCGCGCGTCGTTGGCCGATGCGCGCACGCTCGTTACATCTCGGCGAGCGATGCCACGCCGCGATTGGCCAACTGATCGGCGCGCTCGTTTTCCGGGTGGCCGTTGTGACCGCGCACCCAACGCCATTCGACTTCGTGCTGTGCGACGAGCGCATCGAGCCGCTTCCATAGATCGGCGTTCTTGACCGGCTGCTTCGCCGCGGTGACCCAGCCTTTCTTCTTCCAGCCGTGAATCCACTCGCTGATGCCTTTCTGCACGTATTGCGAATCGGTGTGCACGATCGCCTTGCATGGGCGCTTCAACGCCTCGAGCGCGGAAATCACGCCCATCAGCTCCATGCGATTGTTGGTCGTGTTGGCCTCGCCGCCGAACAGTTCTTTTTCCTGGTTGCCGAAGCGCAGCAACGCGCCCCAGCCGCCAGGGCCGGGATTGCCCTTGCAGGCGCCGTCGGTATAGATGTCGATGTGGTCCGGAGTCATTCGGTGTGGTTACGTGTGTTCGGGGTGGCGGCGGGCGCGAGGCCTGCCGCGAGCACGGGCTTTTTCACTTTGAGCGGCCCGACGAGACGCATGCCGCGCACGCGCTTGATCGCCTTGATCATGTAGGTGGCGCCGAAAATCGGCCACCAGCGGTCGCCGGCGGCCTCCATGAAGCCGTAGCGCGCGAGCCATTGATCGCTCGCGAGCGGCGGACGATAGCAGCCGAAGCGCCCGCGTTCAAGGTCGAAGCCGAGCAGCTTGATCCAGTCCTTCAGGCGCGTGAACGCGATCAGGTCGACGGCCGAAGGCACGAACGGGCGGCCCGTCATCTTGCCGATCGATTGCCGTACGCCCCACAGCGACAACGAGTTGAAGCCAAGGATGATCAGTTGGCCTTCGGGCACCAGCACGCGTTCGGCTTCGCGCAGCAGCCGATGCGGGTCACTGGTGAATTCGAGCGTGTGCGGCATCACTAGGAGGTCGACGCTTTGCGCTTCGAACGGCAGATCGAGCAGGTCGCACCATACCGCGCTACGCCCGGCCGGCGCGTGCGGACCCGGCGCGCCGGGCGCCGCGTTGGCTGGATTGTCGCCGCCAGGGTTGCCCGCGCCGCTGATGCCGCCGACGCTGGCGCGACGTGCCGCCGGCGGATACGTGTACGGCGCGCTCGCGCCGCTCGCCGCGTCGAGCACGAGGCCGCGGCACGGCATGCGGTTTTCGCGCAGCGCGTCGAGCTGCGGCAGGCCGAGTTGCAGCGCATGATAGCCGAACACGTCCGACACCACGCGATCGAGCTGGGTTTGCTCCCAGTCGAGCACGTAGCGGCCTGGCGGCGAATCGGTCCAGGCGGGCCAGTCTATAATCGCTCGGTCAGTCATATTAAAAATGCGTCGCCTATGAATGCGCTCGAGTACGTGCCGGTCCCGGCGTTTGAAGACAATTACATCTGGGTCATTGCCGACGGACATCATGCGGTCGTCGTCGATCCGGGCGAAGCCGCCCCTGTGCGCGCCTGTCTGGCCCAACGAGGCTGGCGGCTGAGCGCTATTTTACTCACGCACCATCATCAAGACCACGTCGGCGGGGTGGCCGATCTGCTGAACGGCCAGGACGTGCCTGTCTACGGCCCCGCCGGCGAGGCGATTGCGCATCTTACGCATCGTCTCAAAAGCGGTGATCAGGTGACGATCGCGGCACCCGCACTCGAATTCAGCGTGCTCGACGTGCCCGGTCACACCAGCGGACACATTGCCTATTTCCAGGCGGCCGATACGCGCGGCACGCCGCACGTGTTTTGCGGCGACACACTGTTCGCGTGCGGTTGCGGGCGCCTTTTCGAAGGCACGCCGCAGCAGATGCTGAATTCGCTCGATGCGCTCGCCGCGCTGCCCGGCGCAACCGAAGTGCATTGCGCGCACGAATATACGCTGCCGAACATCCGCTTCGCGCTCGCTTGCGAGCCGCACAACGCGGAACTGCAGGCGTGGCGCGACAAGGCGATCGAACTCCGCGGCCGCCACCAGCCGACGCTGCCGACCACGATCGCGCACGAGCGCGCGGTCAATCCGTTCCTGCGTGCAGACGTGCCGGCGATCCAGTCGAATCTCGAAGCACAATTGCACGAAACGGTCTCTGACAGGCTGAAGGCCTTCACATTGATGCGCGAATGGAAGAACCGCTTCCGTTGATCCGGAGCGCATTCGGCAGTTCTTCACGCGATGAATCGGAAAAATTCGCCAAGCCCCAGATTTGGTTGATTTTTTTCTTGATTTTCCAATTGACGGAAACGTTGACGTTTCGTACTATCGGCTGCAAATTCCAGCCCTTGTGGAAACCGAGACGTTCATGCGATTTATCTTAAGCGCGTTATTGGTCCTGACACTCGCCGCGTGCGCGAGTCAGGGACCGACGACGAATACCGCCAATAACCCCGCCAGCCAGCAAGCCGTAGCCGACGCACTTCGCAAGAACGCCACCGCTAAAGAAACCATCAATGTCGACCAGAGCTCCGTCAATCAGTTGACGAGCCAGGACGCCGATCTTTGGGGCCGCATTCGCCGTGGCTTCCAGATGCCAGACCTGCAGAGCGACCTCGTCGACATGCAGCTCAACTGGTATGTGCAACGTCCCGATTACGTGCAGCGCATGACCGAGCGCTCGCAGAAATATCTGTATCACATCGTCGAGGAGCTCGAGTCGCGCCATATGCCGACCGAGCTCGCACTGCTGCCGTTCATCGAGTCCGCGTATAGTCCGCAGGCTTTGTCGGTCGCCAAGGCGGCGGGCATGTGGCAGTTCATGCCGGGCACAGGTCGTACCTATAACCTGAAGCAGAACATGTGGCAGGACGAGCGCCGCGACGTGCTCGCGTCGACCAGTGCCGCGCTCGACTATCTGTCGAAGCTGCACGATATGTTCGGCGACTGGCAACTCGCGCTCGCCGCGTACAACTGGGGTGAGGGCAACGTGCAGCGCGCGATCGCGCGCAACGAGGCGGCTGGTCTGCCGACCGACTACCTGAGCTTGCGCATGCCGAACGAAACGCGCAATTACGTGCCGAAGCTGCAGGCGGTGAAGAACCTCGTGATGAACCCGCAGATGTACGGGCTCACGCTGCCGCCGATTCCAAACCACCCGTACTTCGTGACGGTCACGACCTCGCACGATATCGACGTCGACGTCGCCGCACGGCTTGCCAACATGTCGACCGACGAGTTCCGCTCGCTGAACCCGTCGTTCAAGAAGCCGGTGATTCTCGGCGCGACGCAGCCGCAGATTCTGTTGCCTTTCGACAACGCGTCCGCGTTCGAGCGCAATCTGAAAACGTACTCGGGCTCGCTGTCGTCCTGGACGACCTACACCGTCGACGCACGGGCGACACCCGCGGCGATCGCACAGAAGATCGGCGTCGACGCAGATACGCTGATGGAAGTGAACAAGATTCCGGTCGGCATGCGCCTGAAGCCGGGCTCGACGATCGTCGTGCCGCGCGGCTCGGACGACGATGAGGACATCAGCGCCGACATCGCCGAAAGCGCGGTGCTCGCGATGGAGCCCGACGTACCTGACACGCGCAAGATGCTGATCCGTGTGCGCCGCAATCAGTCGATGGCCGCCATCGCTTTGCGCTACGGCGTGTCGGTCGGTCAGTTGAAGGCTTGGAACAAGACCCGTCGCGATCAGGTTTCGCGCGGCCAGGTGGTCGTGCTGCACGTGCCGGTCGGCAAGCCGGTACCGAGCGAGCCGGGTCCCGAAAAGATCGCCGCCGATGTGCAAGGCGGCAGTGTGCAGAAGATTGGCGTCCATGCCGCAGACGCCCGCGGCGATTCGCGCTACGATAAGAAGAAAGGGCGCGGCCACTCTGCCATCGTCAAGGTCTCCCAGCCGGGCGGCAAGGCTGACAAACCGGCGGCGGCGCCCGCCAGCAAGGGCAAGGTCGAGAAGGTGTCGGCCCCGGTGCCCGGCAAGGCGTCGAAGGCCGCGGCTGAGAGCCGCCCGAAGACCGTGGCCAACGCGAAGAAGAAGGGTAAATAGACCAATAGCGGCTCTCACGGTAGTGACCACATGCGTTGCGGGGGCAGCGCATGGATTGCGCTCCGATCACGTACCGTGTTCATCCAACGCCGTCATCTCAGGGTGACGGCGTTTTTCATTGGCGGACGATTCCTGCGGACTTGCCGTATTTAATTTATTGTTCGTGCTTCGGCCGCGTTGGCCGCGGGACGCCGTTTTGTCCTGATCCGTCCGAACCTCGGGCCAGGTTTTCGAGGTCCATTTCCAGGTTTTCTTCCTGATTTATGTCGTCGACCCAACTGCGCGTCTTTCTGCTTTTTTCCGCCGGCTACTTCGTCTCTTACGTGTTTCGCGGCGTCAATCTCGGTTTCGCGCCGTTCATCACGCGCGATCTCGGTCTGTCAGCCGCCGATCTGGGTGTGCTGACGAGTCTGTATTTCCTCGGCTTCGCGGGCGCGCAGATTCCCGCTGGCGTGCTGCTCGACCACTTCGGCGCCCGTCGCGTGACGGCCGTCACGCTGCTCTTCGCCGCGCTCGGCATCTGGGTGTTCGGTGCCGCGCATAGTCTCGGCATGATGATGGTCGGGCGGCTGCTGATCGGCGTCGGCGTGTCCGTGTGTCTGGGCGCCGCGTTCAAGGCGCTCGCGCAGCATTTTCCGGTATCGCGTTTGCCATTGATGAACGGACTCGTGATGGCGATCGGCGGGTTCGGCGGCGTGATGGTCGGTTCGCCGCTCACGTGGGTGCTCGGCTTTTCCAGTTGGCGCTCGGTCTGTGTAGGGCTCGGTGTGCTGACAGTGGTGGTCGCGCTCGCGCAATGGACGCTCGCGCCGGACGCGCGCGACGCGCATCGCCAGACGAGCCTCGTCGCGCAGTTCAAGGGTACGTTGCATATCCTGCGCAGCGCGGCATTCTGGAAAATCGCGTCATTCTCGGTCGTTACGCAGGGTGTTTTCTACGCGATGCAGTCGTTGTGGGTCGGAGCATGGCTGCGCGATGTACAAGGCTTCGAGCCGCGCGAGGCGGCGGCGCTCGTGTCGATTCTCGGCTTCGCGATGATGGCGGGGTGCGTCGGTTTCGGCGCGGCGGCGCGTAGTCTCGAACGGCGCGGCCTCTCGTTGTATGCGTTCTGCGGCATCGGCATGGCCTTATACGTGCTGACGCAGATGCTGATTATGTTGAACGCGCCATTGCCGGCGAGCCTGTTGTGGGCCGCATACGGAATCTTCGGTGGCACCGGCATTCTGAGCTACGCAGTGATGGCGCGACATTTCCCGCCGCAGATGATCGGCCGGGTCAACACGACGCTGACGCTGATCATTTTTCTGCTGATCTTCGGTTTTCAGATCGGCGTTGGCGCGGTGCTGTCGCACTGGCCGGCGAGCGGCGGGCACTATCCGGCGGTCGCGCATCTGAGCGCGTGGAAAATCCTTGTCGCGCTGCAGGTGCTGAGCGCGATCTGGTACGTATTGCCGGGGCGGCAGCTTGCCCTGTCGGGCGACATGCGCGCGGAGCAGGAGGCCTGAACGGCCGTGCGGCACGCCGTTGCAGGTCCGCGCCCCATCTCAGATTTGGAAGGAAGGGCGGTTTCAGGCTATAATTTCAAGGTTTGAGCTTATCAACCCGCACCCTAGCGCCTACCTCCCCCATACCGTTCATCCGCCGCGCGCCATTGGCGTAGCAAGAAGGGCCCCGCACCCAGCCGAAGTCGTCCACACAATGGACTCATCGCGCCCCTTGCATCGTTACCGGCAGCTCGCGAGCGAGTCTGCGCGCGCATCCAGAATGTGTTCCGCTGCGGCTCGAAATCGGATAGACAGGTGGCAACAGGGTGTTCCCCCAAGGAGTCTCCCGTGTTGCCGTCATTTTCTCCCGCTCTTCTCGCGCTCGCCGACGGCACGGTCTTTCGTGGTTATTCGATCGGGGCCCCCGGGCATACCATCGGTGAAGTCGTGTTCAACACCGCCATCACCGGCTATCAGGAAATCCTGACTGACCCGAGCTACGCGCGCCAGATCGTGACCCTCACGTACCCG
Organism: Burkholderia sp. JPY481; assembly: GCF_038900515.1. NCBI lineage: Bacteria > Pseudomonadati > Pseudomonadota > Betaproteobacteria > Burkholderiales > Burkholderiaceae > Burkholderia > Burkholderia sp. JPY481. The sequence goes on along the minus strand of NZ_JAYMRT010000001.1, from coordinate 942,283 downwards.
CATATCGGCAACGTCGGCGTGAACGCCGAAGACGTCGAAGCGACGAAAGTCCATGCCGCCGGCCTGATCATCCGTGATCTGCCGGTTCTCGCGTCGAACTTCCGCATGGAGCGTACGCTCCCGCAATATCTGCAGGACGAAGGCGTGGTCGCCATCGCCGGCATCGACACCCGCAAGCTGACCCGCCTGCTGCGCGACAAGGGCGCGCAAAACGGCGCGATCCTCGCTGGTTCCGACGACCAAGCCAAGGCCATCGAACTCGCGCGCTCGTTCCCTGGCCTCGCCGGCATGGACCTCGCGAAGGTCGTGTCGACCGAGCAAACCTACGAGTGGACCAAAACCGAGTGGCGTCTGGGCACGGGCTACGGCGAGCAGAAGGCGCCGAAGTACCGCGTGGTCGCATTCGACTACGGCGTCAAGCAGAACATCCTGCGCATGCTGGCCGAGCGCGGCTGCCACGTCACGGTGCTGCCGGCGCAGGCGAGCGCCGCCGACGCGCTCGCGCTCAACCCGGACGGCGTGTTCCTGTCGAACGGCCCCGGCGACCCGGAGCCGTGCGACTACGCGATCGCGGCGACCAAGGAGTTCATCGAGCGCGGCATTCCGACCTTCGGCATTTGCCTTGGCCACCAGATCATGGGCCTCGCGGTCGGCGCTAAGACGATGAAGATGAAGACCGGCCACCATGGCGCGAATCACCCGGTCAAGGATCTCGAAGACGGCCGCGTGGTGATCACGTCGCAGAACCACGGCTTCGCGGTCGACGCCGACACGCTCCCCGCGAACGCTCGCGTGACCCACGTGTCGTTGTTCGACGGCACGCTGCAAGGCTTCGCGCTGACCGACAAGCCGGCGTTCTGCTTCCAGGGCCACCCGGAAGCGTCGCCTGGTCCGCACGACATCGCGTACCTGTTCGACCGCTTCACCGCGTTGATGGACGCGCAGAAGAGCGGCAACAGCGCGGCGGCTTGAAGACGTAAAGATCGGCCCCACGAGCCAGCCCGAGACGGAAACGAAAGCGGCTCGCGGCGGCCGCGGCGGCCCGCGGCACGATGCGGCGGGCGCCGCAAACAGCGCGCGCAACGTGAAAACGGCGCGCGCCGACGGAAAGAATTCAGGAATACATTAGCGAGAGCGTTATGCCCAAGCGGACAGACATCAAGAGCATCCTCATCATCGGCGCGGGTCCGATCATCATCGGCCAGGCGTGCGAGTTCGATTACTCGGGCGCGCAGGCATGCAAGGCGCTGCGTGAGGAAGGCTACAAGGTCATTCTCGTCAACAGCAATCCGGCGACGATCATGACCGACCCGAACACGGCCGACGTGACCTACATCGAGCCGATCACGTGGGAAGTGGTCGAGCGCATCATCGCGAAGGAGCGCCCGGACGCGATCCTGCCGACGATGGGCGGCCAGACCGCGCTGAACTGCGCGCTCGATCTGCACGCGCACGGCGTGCTGGCGAAGTACAACGTCGAACTGATCGGCGCGTCGCCCGAAGCGATCGACAAGGCGGAAGACCGCCAGAAGTTCAAGGACGCGATGACCAAGATCGGCCTCGGTTCGGCCAAGTCGGGCACCGCGCATTCGATGGAAGAAGCACTCGCGGTGCAGGCGAAGATCGCCGCGGAAACCGGCAGCGGCGGCTACCCGGTCGTGATCCGTCCGTCGTTCACGCTGGGCGGTTCGGGCGGCGGCATCGCGTACAACCGCGACGAATTCGAAGAGATCTGCAAGCGCGGTCTCGACCTGTCGCCGACGCGCGAGCTGCTGATCGAAGAGTCGCTGCTCGGCTGGAAAGAGTATGAGATGGAAGTGGTCCGCGACAAGGCGGACAACTGCATCATCGTCTGCTCGATCGAAAACCTCGACCCGATGGGCATCCATACCGGCGACTCGATCACGGTCGCGCCGGCGCAGACGCTCACCGACAAGGAATACCAGATCCTGCGTAACGCGTCGCTGGCGGTGCTGCGCGAGATCGGCGTCGACACGGGCGGCTCGAACGTGCAATTCTCGATCAATCCGAAGGACGGCCGGATGATCGTGATCGAAATGAACCCGCGTGTGTCGCGTTCGTCGGCTCTGGCGTCTAAGGCAACCGGCTTCCCGATCGCGAAGGTCGCGGCGAAGCTCGCGGTCGGCTACACGCTCGATGAACTGAAGAACGAAATCACCGGCGGCCAGACCCCGGCGTCGTTCGAACCGACGATCGACTATGTCGTCACGAAGATCCCGCGTTTCGCGTTCGAGAAATTCCGCGAAGCGGATCCGCGCCTGACCACGCAGATGAAGTCGGTCGGCGAAGTGATGGCGATCGGCCGCACGTTCCAGGAGTCGTTCCAGAAAGCGCTGCGCGGCCTCGAAGTCGGCGTCGACGGTCTCGACGAAAAGACTGCCGATCGCGACGAGATCATCCGCCAGATCGGCGAAGCCGGTCCGGATCGCATCTGGTATGTCGGCGATGCGTTCCGCGTCGGCATGAGCGCGCAAGAGATCTTCGAAGAGACCGCGATCGACCCGTGGTTCCTCGCGCAGATCGAACAGATCGTGCTGAAGGAAAAGGCGCTGGCCGGCCGCACGCTCGCGAGCCTGTCGAAGGAAGAGTTGAAGTATCTGAAGCAGAGCGGCTTCTCGGACCGGCGTCTCGCCAAGCTGCTCGGCGCGAAGCCGGCGGACGTGCGCGCGCGCCGTATCGAGCTGAACGTGCGTCCGGTGTATAAGCGCGTCGACACGTGCGCCGCCGAGTTCGCAACCAGGACCGCGTACATGTACTCGACCTACGAGGAAGAGTGCGAAGCGAACCCGACCAACAACAAGAAGATCATGGTGCTGGGCGGCGGCCCGAACCGGATCGGCCAGGGTATCGAGTTCGACTACTGCTGCGTGCACGCCGCGCTCGCGATGCGCGAAGACGGCTATGAAACGATCATGGTCAACTGCAACCCGGAAACCGTGTCGACCGACTACGACACCTCCGACCGTCTGTACTTCGAATCGCTGACGCTCGAAGACGTGCTCGAAATCGTCGACAAGGAAAAGCCGGTCGGCGTGATCGTGCAATACGGCGGCCAGACGCCGCTGAAGCTCGCGCTCGATCTCGAAGCCAACGGCGTGCCGATCATCGGTACGTCGCCGGACATGATCGACGCGGCCGAAGACCGCGAGCGTTTCCAGAAGCTGTTGCAAGACCTCGGCCTGCGTCAGCCGCCTAACCGCACCGCGCGCACCGAAGACGAAGCGCTGAAGCTCGCCGACGAAATCGGCTATCCGCTCGTCGTGCGCCCGTCGTACGTGCTGGGCGGCCGCGCGATGGAAATCGTCCACGAGCCGCGCGACCTCGAACGCTATATGCGTGAGGCCGTCAAGGTGTCGAACGATTCGCCGGTGCTGCTCGACCGCTTCCTGAACGACGCGATCGAATGCGACGTGGATTGCATTTCCGATGGCGACGCCGTGTTTATCGGCGGCGTGATGGAGCACATCGAACAGGCGGGCGTGCACTCGGGCGACTCGGCCTGCTCGCTGCCGCCGTATTCGCTGTCGAAGGAGACGGTTGCCGAACTGAAGCGCCAGACCGCCGCGATGGCGAAGGCGCTGAACGTGGTCGGCCTGATGAACGTGCAGTTCGCGATCCAGCAGGTACCGCAGGCGGATGGTTCGAAAGAAGACATCATCTACGTGCTCGAAGTGAACCCGCGCGCGTCGCGCACGGTTCCGTACGTGTCGAAGGCGACCAGCCTGCCGCTCGCGAAGATCGCGGCGCGCGCGATGGTCGGCCAGAAGCTCGCCGCGCAAGGCGTGACGAAGGAAGTCGAGCCGCCGTACTTCAGCGTGAAAGAAGCGGTGTTCCCGTTCGTCAAGTTCCCGACGGTCGATCCGGTGCTTGGACCTGAAATGCGTTCGACCGGCGAAGTGATGGGTGTCGGCCAGACGTTCGGCGAGGCGCTGTTCAAGTCGCAGCTCGCGGCGGGTTCGCGTCTGCCCGAGTCGGGCACGGTGCTGCTGACTGTGATGGACGCCGACAAGCAGAAGGCAGTCGAAGTCGCGCGCATGCTGCACGAGCTCGGCTACCCGATCGTCGCGACCAAGGGCACGGCTGCCGCGATCGAAGCTGCCGGCGTGCCGGTCAAGGTCGTCAACAAGGTGAAGGACGGCCGTCCGCACATCGTCGACATGATCAAGAACGGCGAGATCGCACTCGTCTTCACGACCGTCGACGAAACGCGCGCGGCGATCGCCGATTCGCGTTCGATCCGCATGAGCGCGCAGGCGAACAAGGTTACCTACTACACGACGATGTCGGGCGCACGCGCGGCGGTGGAGGGTCTTCGTTATCTGAAGAACCTGGAAGTCTATGATTTACAAGGACTCCACGCTCGCCTAAACTAAGGCTTCGATACCTGTCCAAGATGTAAGTGCCGCGGTTAAGCGGCGTTCCGCAGGTGCTGCGGCCCAGGTCTATCCATGGGCGGCGGCTTTCGCGGAATGCACTTAACCGCGGTGATTTTTTTTATGGCCGTTTTTTGCCTCCAGAGTTGTTTATGAGCACTATTCCATTGACGAAGCGCGGAGCTGACATGCTGCGCGATGAATTGCAGCGCTTGAAATCGGTTGAGCGTCCGGCTGTGATCAACTCGATCGCGGAAGCGCGCGCCCAGGGCGATCTGTCGGAAAACGCGGAATACGACGCTGCGAAGGAAAAGCAGGGCTTCATCGAAGGCCGCATCGCCGAAATCGAGTCGAAGCTCGCGGGCGCGCAGGTGATCGATCCGTCGCAAGTGGAAGCCGACGGCCGCGTGGTGTTTGGCGCGACGCTCGAGCTCGAAGACCTCGAGTCGGGCGCGTCGGTCAAATACCAGATCGTCGGCGACGACGAAGCGGACATCGACCACGGCCTGATCTCGATCAGCTCGCCGATCGCGCGTGCGCTGATCGGCAAGTCGGAAGGCGACGTCGCGTCGGTGCAGGCGCCGGGCGGCATTCGCGAATACGAAATCATCGCGGTCAGCTACATCTGAGGATGGCGCCGGTGTCTCTGATGCCGCATCGTTTATTCCGCCTGCTGACGGTGGTGTGGGTTGGTAGTCTGTTGACCATCGGCTACGCGGTTGCGCCCGTGCTCTTCACGTCGCTCGACCGCATGACGGCGGGTGCCATTGCCGCGCAGCTGTTTCGGATTCAGGGTGTGATTGGCGTCGTGTGCGGTATTTTGCTGCTCGGTCTGGCCAATCTGCTCGTGCGGCGCGGTAGTGGCGCGTATCGCCGCCTGCGCTGGCTGCTCGCCGGTATGCTCGTATGCGTGCTGGTTGGCTATTTCGCGTTGCAGCCGTTCATGAACGCGATGCGCGTCGCCGCGCTCGAGGCAGGCGGCGACGTCGGACATTCCGTTTATGCAACGCGCTTCGGCATCCTGCATGGCGTGTCGAGTCTGTTCTATCTGATCGAGAGCCTGCTAGGTGTTGCGCTCGTGTGGCTGCTGCCGGCGCATGTCGGTACTGCGGCCGACGAAGAGGGCGCGCGCGCAGTCAGGGGGAAGGTGGCGGGCTGAAGCTCGTGGGTGGCTGGCGGTGTGACTCGGCGCTGTGTCCGCCGGTCGATGCCGATGCCCCGCGACGAACTTCATGTTGCGACGAATCGTCGCGATTCCGGCGGCCAGCTACAGTTCATTCGCGCTGTTTCGGCCTTGCGCTCAAGGCTCCCAACGCGCGGTGCGGAGCCGGTCCGCACCATGGCCGCGTGTTCTCTTACTTCGACTGATGCGAACGCTTCGCGCTGGTTTGCCGCTTCTTCGCGCGCTTGATGTTGCCGCCCTGCGTCACGCGTTCGTTGCCGCGCACCAACACCGCTTTCGCTCGCGGCTTGCGCATCGGCACGTCGGTCGGCTTCACCACCTTGACGATGCGCGGTGCGCGGCCCTTGGCCGGCCGGGCTTCTTCAGCTGCCGCTTCACGGGCGCTCGGCAATGCGCCGCGCTTCGCTTTTGCCGCAGGCTGTGCCGATTCTGGCTTCCAGATCACGAGCAACTTGCCGATATGCTGAATCGGTGCCGCGTTCAGCGTGTCGCAGATTTCTTCGTAGATGGCGATGCGCTCCTCGCGCTCATCACCGAACACGCGGATCTTGATCAGTTGATGCGCTGCGAGGTGCACCTTGATTTCGGCGAGCACAGCGTCGGTCAAGCCTTCGGCCCCGACGAGCACGACCGGTTTGAGCGCATGTGCCTGGGAGCGCAACTCGGCGCGTTGGTCGGGAGAGACTTTGAGGGCTGGCATGGAAAGTGGAAGACTCGACTAAAATGGCGGCTCCTGCATTTTCGTCCGATCGCCGAGCGATTCGGGCGGGTTGATTCAGCAGGGTGCGCGTCAGAACAACAGAATCGCGGATGGCCGCCAGTCTGGCGGTGGCCGCGCGAATTAACCGCGTATTATCCCCTAAAGCGCGACTCGACGCAGCAATAGTTCAATCTTTAATGGCAAAAAACAAGTTCAATACCGCGTGGCTGCACGACCACATCAACGATCCGTACGTCAAAATGGCGCAACGGGAAGGTTATCGTGCCCGCGCGGCCTACAAGCTCAAGGAAATCGACGAGCAGGACAAGCTGATCCGCCCGGGACAGGTGATCGTCGATCTCGGTTCCTCGCCGGGCAGCTGGAGCCAGTACGCGCGTAACAAGCTTGCCGGCGGCTCGCAGCGCAACGCGGAGCGCGAAGGTGGCATCGACGGCACGATCATCGCTTTGGACATTTTGCCGATGGAGCCGGTAGCCGACGTGCACTTCATCCAGGGCGATTTCCGCGAAGACTCCGTGCTGATCCAACTCGAAGAATTGGTCGGCGCGCGCCAGGTAGACCTTGTAATTTCGGATATGGCACCCAACCTCTCTGGCGTGGCGATCGCGGATGCGGCGCGGATCGAGCATTTATGCGATCTCGCGCTCGAATTTGCACAAAATCACCTGAAGCCGGATGGTGCCCTTTTAGTCAAATGCTTTCACGGCAGCGGATATAGTCAGATTGTCGAAAAGTTCAAGCGCCAATTCAAGGTGGTTGCGGCCCGCAAGCCGAAGGCGTCGCGGGATAAATCGTCAGAAACATTTATTTTGGGTAAGCATTTGAAGCGTCCCGCATAGGGATGCGGCGAGCCGGTTCCATTTCTGCCAATAATGAGCCCGATGCGTCGAAGACCGACGCCAAGCCGGCCTGCTACCCTATTTCCATGGTAGTGAAACGCTATGGCAGGGGTCTGCGGACTGGATTAGAATGCTTTCGTGGTGCCGCAAGGCAAATGTAGGCGCCCGTCTAAGTGAAGGAGTGGTGCTTTGAACAACAATATGTTTTCGAAAGCAGCAGTGTGGTTGGTAATCGCACTGGTGCTGTTTACGGTGTTCAAGCAGTTCGACAAGCCCCGTGTCCAGGAAGGCGTTTCCTATTCGCAGTTCATGGACGACGCGAAGAACGGCAAAGTCAAGAACGTCATTGTCCAGGGGCGGAACCTCACGGTCACTCCAGCAGACGGCCAGAAGTACCAGATCGTGTCGCCCGGCGACATCTGGATGGTCGGCGATCTGATGAAGTATGGCGTACAGGTGAGCGGCAAGGCTGACGACGAACCCAATGCACTGATGTCCGTGCTGTATTACCTCGGGCCGACGATCCTGATCATCGGTTTCTGGTTCTACATGATGCGACAGATGCAGGGGGGCGGCAAAGGCGGGGCCTTCTCGTTTGGCAAGTCGCGCGCGCGGCTGATCGACGAGAACAACAACGCAATCAATTTCACCGACGTCGCCGGTTGCGACGAAGCCAAGGAAGAAGTGTCGGAGCTCGTCGACTTCCTGCGCGATCCGCAGAAATTCCAGAAGCTCGGCGGTCGTATTCCGCGCGGTGTGCTGCTCGTGGGCCCGCCGGGAACCGGTAAGACGCTGCTCGCGCGCGCCATCGCCGGCGAAGCGAAGGTGCCGTTCTTCAGCATTTCGGGTTCGGACTTCGTGGAAATGTTCGTCGGCGTCGGCGCGGCTCGCGTGCGCGACATGTTCGAGCAGGCCAAGAAGCACGCGCCGTGTATCGTGTTCATCGACGAAATCGACGCGGTCGGCCGTCATCGCGGCGCCGGCATGGGCGGCGGTAACGACGAGCGCGAACAGACGCTGAACCAGATGCTCGTCGAAATGGACGGCTTCGAGGCGAATTCGGGTGTCATCGTGATCGCGGCGACGAACCGTTCGGACGTACTCGACAAGGCGTTGTTGCGTCCAGGCCGTTTCGACCGTCAGGTGTATGTCGGTCTGCCCGATATCCGCGGCCGCGAGCACATCATGAAGGTGCACCTGCGCAAGGTCCCGATTTCGAACGACGTCGATGCGGCAGTGATCGCGCGCGGCACGCCGGGCTTCTCGGGCGCTGATCTCGCGAACCTCGTCAACGAAGCAGCTCTGTTCGCGGCGCGCCGCGGCAAGCGCATCGTCGAAATGACGGACTTCGAGGACGCGAAGGACAAGATCTTCATGGGTCCGGAGCGCAAGTCGGCCGTGATCCGCGAAGAATCGAAGCGTGCGACCGCGTATCACGAATCGGGTCACGCGGTGATCGCGAAGCTGTTGCCGAAGGCCGATCCGGTGCACAAGGTCACGATCATTCCGCGCGGCCGTGCGCTTGGCGTCACGTGGCAGTTGCCGGAGCATGACAACGAAACGTACTCGAAGGACTATCTGCTCGACCGTCTTGCCATTCTGTTCGGTGGCCGCGTCGCAGAAGAGCTGTTCCTGAACCTCATCAGCACCGGTGCGTCGGACGACTTCAACAAGGCGACCCAGACGGCTCGCGCAATGGTTGCCCGCTTCGGTATGACGGATGCGCTCGGACCTATGGTCTATGTCGACGACGAAAACGACGCTTCGCCGTTCGGCCGCGGCTTCACGCGGACCATTTCGGAAGCGACGCAGCAGAAGGTCGATGCGGAAATTCGTCGTGTGCTGGACGAGCAGTACAATCTCGCGCGGCGCCTGCTGGAAGAAAACCGCGACAAGGTCGAAGCGATGACCGCCGCATTGATGGAGTGGGAGACGATCGACGCCGATCAGATCAACGACATCATGGCTGGCCGTCCGCCGCGTTCGCCGAAGAGCTCGCCGCCGTCGGCAAGCGACGCCTCGTCGGGCGGCAGCGCGGGCACTGAAGTCAAGCCGGGCAGCGCAACCGCGCCGGCCTGATAGGTTGCCAGTAGAAAGTGCGGGCCGGTGTGCTACACACCGGCCCGTTTTGCATTTATCCGTTCAAAGTGAAGCATTGCTACGTGTCGAAAGCCGATTCTTCCTCCGTACCCCTTCCAGAGCCGCTGCAGTGCGGCCGCTTCAAGCTGACGTTTGAACGCCCGTTGGTCATGGGCATCCTGAACGTCACTCCCGATTCCTTCTCTGATGGCGGCTTGTACGCGATGCGCGGCGATGCGCTGCGCCAGGCCGAGCGCATGATGCTCGAGGGCGCGGACATTATCGATATCGGCGGGGAATCGACGCGTCCTGGCGCGCCGCCCGTGCCGCTCGACGAAGAACTGGAGCGCGTGATACCACTCGTCGAGCAACTGCGTGGCGCGAACGTGCCGTTGTCGGTCGATACCTACAAGCCAGAAGTGATGCGGAGCGCGTTGAACGCGGGCGCCGACCTGATCAACGACGTCTGGGCCTTCCGAATGCCCGGCGCGATCGACGCGGTGCGCGACAGCGACTGCGGCCTTTGTGTAATGCATATGTTAGGTGAGCCGCAGACCATGCAGCGCGGCGAGCCGCACTATGCCGACGTTGTCAGCGAAGTGCGCCAGTTCCTCGAGGAGCGTGTCGCAGCTTTGCAGCAGGCGGGGATTGCGCGCGAGCGTATCAGCGTCGATCCGGGTTTCGGCTTCGGCAAGGTCGTCGTCGAGCACAACTATGCGCTGCTCGCGCATCTGGGCGACACGGCGCCGCGCGCCGCGTCGCCGTATCCGATCCTTGCGGGCATGTCGCGCAAATCGATGGTTGGCGCGGTGACGGGGCGGCCGGCGCCGGAGCGCGTGGCCGGCAGCATCGCCGCAGCGGTGTGCGCGGCCGAGCGGGGCGCCGCGATTCTGCGCGTACACGACGTCGCGCAAACAGTCGATGCATTGAAAGTATGGGCAACCCTGCGCGACGCGGCAAAGCAGAGCCGCGCGCACGGTTGAACCCGCAGCCAGATAGAGGGAGAACAAATATGGCACGTCGTTACTTCGGAACGGACGGCATTCGAGGCAAGGTCGGCGAAGGCCCGATCACGCCGGAATTCGTGTTGCGGCTCGGCTACGCGGCCGGCAAGGTGCTCGCGGGCGCTGATCAATGGGCGAAGACAGGCGCTCGTCCGACCGTCCTGATCGGCAAGGACACGCGCGTATCGGGCTACATGCTCGAAGCCGCGCTGGAATCGGGCTTTTCGGCGGCCGGCGTCGACGTGATGCTGGCCGGCCCGATGCCGACACCCGGCATCGCCTATCTGACGCGCGCGCTGCGGCTTGCCGCGGGCGTCGTGATCAGCGCGTCGCACAACCCGTACTACGACAACGGTATCAAGTTCTTCTCGGCCGACGGCAACAAGCTGCCGGACGACGTCGAGGCGCAGATCGAGGAGCAGCTCGAGCTGCCGCTCGCATGCGCGGCTTCCGAGCAACTGGGCAAGGCGCGCCGTCTCGACGACGCGGCCGGCCGCTACATCGAGTTCTGCAAGAGCACGTTCCCGGCCGCGTACGACCTGCGCGGCATGAAGCTCGTCGTCGATTGCGCGCACGGCGCCGCGTACGACGTCGCGCCGCACGTGTTCCATGAGCTCGGCGCGGAAGTGATCCCGATCGGCGTCTCGCCGAACGGCTTCAATATCAACGACGGCGTCGGCGCGACCGCTCCGGATGCGTTGGTTCGCGCGGTGCGCGCAAACCACGCGGACCTCGGTATCGCGCTCGATGGCGACGCCGACCGCTTGCAGGTCGTCGACGAGTCCGGCCGCCTGTTCAACGGCGACGAGCTGCTGTACGTGCTGGTCAAGGACCGTATCGCGACGGCCGGCCATGTGGAAGGCGCGGTCGGCACGCTGATGACCAACATGGCCGTGGAGGTCGCGCTGCAGAAAGCCGGCGTCAAGTTCGTGCGCGCCGCGGTTGGCGACCGCTATGTGCTCGAACAGCTTCGCGAGCACGGCTGGCAGCTCGGCGCCGAAGGTTCGGGCCACATTCTGTCGCTCGATCGCCATTCGACCGGCGACGGCATCGTGTCCGCTCTGCTCGTGCTGGCGGCGATGCAACGCAGCGGCAAATCGCTCGCGGATCTGCTGGACGGTGTCACGCTGTTCCCGCAGAAGCTGATCAACGTACGCATGAAGCCCGGCGCGGACTGGAAGGGCAGCGATACGATTCGTAGCGCGATCAAGGTGGCCGAAGGCGCGCTCGACGGCCGCGGTCGCGTACTGATCCGCGCGTCGGGCACCGAGCCGGTGCTGCGCGTGATGGTAGAGGCGCAGAACGCCGCGGACGCGCTCGAGCATTCGGAAGCGATTGCGGAAGCCGTGCGGGTAGCGACGGCCTGATCTGTTCCCGAACAGGCGGCGGGCGGTGGCGACCGCTTGCTGCCTGACGGTCGCTACGAGAAGGTTCAGCGACCCGCGTCTCATAAACTTCGTCGCCGGGCTTCACCCCAACAACTCCCCGCGCCCCAGCCACCAGAAAGTCGACGTCTCCGCACAAAAACGTCCCTCCGCACCGAGCGCAAACGTTCGCGCTCCGTCTTTTTCGTCTAACTTGCAAAATGCGATGCAGCGAGCATCGCTATGGCGGCGTTCGCCCGCTCCCGAACCTTTCACTGGGTAATGTGACTGTCACATCCGATTCACGATCAGTCACGTTTTTGTCATAAAGAGACCCTAAGCTTCGCGGTGTTCGAGTTTCCCGCTCACACCACACGCTCACACTCCCTTGGAGGTCTCATGAAATTGATGCAAACCGTGTTCGCTGGCGTCGCTGGCGCGCTTTTCGCAATCGCAGCGCAAGCCGCAGACATCACCGGCGCGGGCAGCACGTTCGCGGCACCGATTTACACGAAGTGGGCCGACGCTTATCAGAAGACCGGCGGCGGCAAGGTTAACTACCAGGGCATCGGTTCGTCGGGCGGCATCAAGCAGATCGAGGCGAAGACCGTCGATTTCGCTGGTTCGGACGCTCCGCTGAAGGACGACGAACTCGCGAAGGAAGGCCTGTTCCAGTTCCCGACGGTGGTCGGCGGCGTGGTGCCGGCAGTCAACGTGCCGGGCGTGAAGCCGGGCGAACTGGTGCTGTCGGGTGCAGTGCTCGGCGACATCTATCTCGGCAAGATCAAGAAGTGGAATGACCCGGCAATCGTCGCGCTGAACTCGAAGGTCAAGCTGCCGGATCTGGACATCGCCGTGGTGCGCCGCGCCGACGGTTCGGGCACCAGCTTCATTTGGACGAACTACCTGTCGAAGGTCAACCCGGAATGGAAGACGAAGGTAGGTGAAGGTGCGACGGTCAACTGGCCGACCGGCACGGGCGGCAAGGGTAACGACGGCGTCGCGGCATTCGTGCAGCGTCTGCCGGGTTCGATCGGCTACGTCGAATGGGCGTACGCCAAGCAGAACCACATGAACTACGTCGCGCTGAAGAACGAAGCCGGCACCGTGGTTCAGCCGCAGACCGACACGTTCAAGGCAGCGGCTGCTGGCGCTGACTGGTCGAAGTCGTTCTACCAGATCCTGACGAACGAGCCGGGCAAGAACGCATGGCCGATCGTCGGCGCGACGTTCGTGCTGCTGCACACGACGCAGGAAAAGGCACCGCAAGGCGCGGAAACGCTGAAGTTCTTCGACTGGGCGTTCAAGAACGGCGGTCAGGCTGCGAACGATCTGGACTACATTTCGCTGCCGGAATCGGTAGTGTCGGAAATCCGCACGCAGTGGAAGCAAAAGGTCAAGGATTCGGCAGGCAAGACGCTCGCCGAGTAACAGGCGTAAGCTGGCGCGGTATGTCTGAATCGTGCCTGGTAGCACCCCGGCCGTCCTCGCATGAGGACGGCCTGTGACTTTCACGCGGCATGCGCCGCATGCATCACCGCCCGCCCGACATGTGTCGTCCGGCAACTGGATACAGGTCCCTCAGGCTCTCATGTCCGATATTCATTTAGCGTCCGGCACGAGCCGGGCCACTCCGCCTGGCAGCGCGTCGCAGCAGAAAGCGCCTGGCCGCTCCGGCGATGTGATCTTCGGCGGCCTCGCACGCCTTTCCGCCATCGTCACGCTGCTGCTGCTCGGCGGCATCATCGTGTCGCTGATCATTGCCTCGATGCCGTCGATTCGCGAGTTCGGTCTCGCGTTCCTCTGGACGGCGGTGTGGGATCCACCCAGCAAACAATTTGGCGCGCTCGTGCCGATCTACGGCACCCTCGCGACGTCGATCATCGCTCTGATCATCGCGGTGCCCGTCAGCTTCGGCATCGCGCTGTTTCTGACCGAACTGTCGCCTGCATGGCTGCGTCGGCCCCTCGGCATCGCGATCGAACTGCTCGCCGCGATTCCGTCGATCGTATACGGCATGTGGGGTCTGCTCGTGTTCGCACCGATCTTCGCGGTGTGGTTCCAGAAGCCGCTCGGCGCGGTGCTCGGCGGCATTCCGATCGTCGGTGCGCTGTTCTCGGGTCCGCCGATCGGCATCGGCATCCTGTGCGCGGGCGTCATCCTTGCGATCATGATCATCCCGTACATCGCGGCGGTCATGCGCGACGTGTTCGAAGTGACGCCGGTGCTGCTGAAGGAATCGGCCTACGGTATCGGCTGCACGACGTGGGAAGTGATGTGGAAGATCGTCCTGCCGTACACCAAGACCGGTGTGATCGGCGGCATCATGCTCGGCCTCGGCCGCGCGCTGGGTGAGACGATGGCGGTCACCTTCGTGATCGGCAACACCAATCTGCTCGACAATATTTCGCTGTTTTCGCCGGGCAACAGCATCACGTCGGCGCTCGCCAACGAGTTCGCGGAAGCGGACCCGGGCCTGCACACGTCGGCGCTGATGGAGCTCGGCCTGATCCTGTTCGTGATTACATTCATCGTGCTGGCGATTTCGAAAATCATGCTGCTGCGTCTCGAGAAAGGGGAGGGCGCGAAATGAGCGGACCGTCCCTGAATATGCCGGGCCTGAAGGACCCTGCGACGCTCGAAGCGATGCGCGTGCGTCTGCAAGGGCGCCGTCGGATGACTAACGCGATCGCGCTGACGCTGTCGCTCGCGGCGATGGCGTTCGGCCTGCTGTGGCTCGTGTGGATTCTCTATACGACGCTGCATCTCGGGATCGGTGGTTTGTCGGTCGAGCTGTTCACGCAGTCGACGCCGCCGCCGAACACCGATGGCGGCGGTCTTGCGAATGCGATCGTCGGCAGCCTGTTGCTGGTCGCGCTCGCGACCTTCGTCGGCACGCCGATCGGCATCATGGCGGGCGTCTATCTCGCCGAATACGGCCAGAAAGGCTGGCTTGCGAACCTCACGCGCTTCATCAACGACATCCTGCTGTCGGCGCCGTCGATCGTGATCGGTCTGTTCGTCTACGCGCTCGTCGTCGCGAAGATGGGCCACTTCAGCGGCTGGGCCGGCGTGCTCGCGCTAGCGCTGCTGCAGGTTCCGATCGTGATCCGCACGACCGAAAACATGCTGAAGCTCGTGCCGAATGCGATGCGGGAAGCTGCGTTCGCGCTCGGTACGCCGAAGTGGAAGATGGTGCTGTCGATCACGCTGAAGGCGTCGATCGCGGGCATTGTCACGGGGGTGCTGCTGGCGGTCGCGCGGATTGCCGGCGAAACCGCGCCGCTGCTCTTCACCGCGCTGTCGAACCAGTTCTTCTCGGTCGATATGGGCCAGCCGGTCGCGAACCTGCCGGTCACGATCTACAAGTTTGCGATGAGCCCGTTCGCGCAGTGGCAGTCGCTCGCGTGGGCCGGCGTCTTCCTGATCACGCTCGCGGTGCTGGGACTGAATATCCTCGCGCGCACGATCTTCTCGAACAAGTAAGGGCGGAGTGAATCCGATGAACATGGCAGAAACCCAACTCAATCCGGTCGGGCACGCAACCGCGCCCGCGGGCTCCGACCCCGAACACAGCGCTCACGCGCAAACCCCGTCGCGTCCGAAGATCGAAGTCAAGGATCTCAACTTCTTCTACGGCAAGTACCACGCGCTGAAGAACATCAACCTGCAGATTCCCGAAGGCAAGGTGACCGCGTTCATCGGCCCGTCGGGCTGCGGCAAGTCCACGCTGCTGCGAACCTTCAACAAGATGTACGCGCTTTATCCGGAGCAGCGCGCGGAAGGCGAGATCGTGATGGACGGCGAGAACCTGCTGACCACGCGCCAGGACATTTCGCTGCTGCGCGCGCGCATCGGCATGGTGTTTCAGAAGCCGACGCCGTTCCCGATGTCGATCTACGACAACATCGCTTTCGGCGTGAAGATGTTCGAGAAGCTGTCGCGCTCGGAAATGGACGACCGCGTCGAATGGGCGCTGACCAAGGCGGCGCTGTGGAACGAAGTGAAGGACAAGCTCGGCCAGAGCGGCTACGGTCTGTCGGGCGGCCAGCAGCAGCGTCTGTGTATCGCGCGCGGTATCGCGATTCGACCCGAAGTGCTGCTGCTCGACGAGCCGTGCTCGGCGCTCGACCCGATTTCGACGGGCCGTATCGAAGAGCTGATCGCCGAACTGAAGAGCGACTACACGGTCGTGATCGTTACGCACAACATGCAGCAGGCAGCCCGCTGTTCGGACTACACTGCCTATATGTACCTCGGTGAACTGATCGAATTCGGCGACACGGAAAAAATCTTCATCAAGCCGGTCCGCAAGGAAACCGAGGACTACATCACCGGCCGCTTCGGCTGATCCGCCGGGCAATACAACGGAGTACGACATGTCCGATAAACATCTGTCCAGCCAGTTCGACGCCGACCTGAACCTCGTTTCGTCGAAAGTG
This sequence comes from Burkholderia sp. JPY481, assembly GCF_038900515.1. NCBI lineage: Bacteria > Pseudomonadati > Pseudomonadota > Betaproteobacteria > Burkholderiales > Burkholderiaceae > Burkholderia > Burkholderia sp. JPY481. Next base: position 926,257 of record NZ_JAYMRT010000001.1, on the reverse strand, counting down.
CTCGAAATGGGCGGTCTCGTCGAATCGCAGATCGTCAACGCGATGCAGGCGCTCAACGAATTCGACCTCGGTATGTGCGAGCAGGTCATCGCCGCCGAAGACCGTCTGAACAAGATGGAAGTCGACATCGACGAAGAGTGCAGCAACATCATCGCGCGCCGTCAGCCGGCCGCGCGCGATCTGCGCCTGCTGATCGCGATCTCGAAGACCATCACGAACCTCGAGCGCGCCGGCGACGAAGCCGAGAAGATCGCGAAGCGCACCAAGCGTCTGATGGAAGACGGCGCCTCGCGCACCATCAACATCGCCGAAATCAAGCTGTCCGGCGAGATGGCCGTGTCGATCCTGCGCCGTGCGCTCGACGCGTTCGCGCGTCTGGACACGGTCGCTGCCGCGCAGATCGTGCGCGACGACAAGGCGATCGACGAGGAATTCCGCGCGTTCGTGCGCAAGCTGATTTCGTATATGACCGAAGATCCGCGTTCGATCTCGGTGGGCCTCGACTTCCTGTTCATCGCCAAGGCGATCGAGCGGATCGGCGACCACGCGAAGAACATCGCCGAATTCATCATCTACATCGTCAAGGGTACCGACGTGCGGCACCAGTCGCGCGACGCGCTCGAACGCGAAGCGCTCAGCTAATCCAGAGATAAGGAACAGAGGTGCCGATGCCCAGCAGCATTCTCGTCATTGAAGATGAGCCCGCCATTTCCGAATTGATTTCGGTCAATCTTCAACACGCCGGACACTGCCCGATTCGCGCGTACAACGCGGAGCAGGCGCACAACCTGATCAGCGACGTGCTGCCCGATCTCGTGCTGCTCGACTGGATGTTGCCGGGCAAATCGGGCATTTCGTTCGCCCGCGATCTGCGCAACAACGAGCGCACGAAGCATATCCCGATCATCATGCTGACCGCGCGCGGCGACGAGCAGGACAAGGTGCTCGGCCTCGAGATCGGCGCCGACGACTACGTGACGAAGCCGTTCTCGCCGAAGGAACTGATGGCGCGCATCAAGGCGGTGCTACGCCGCCGCGCGCCGCAGCTGACCGAAGACGTGGTCGCAATCAACGGCCTGAAGCTCGATCCGGCCACACACCGCGTCGCCGCGCATGCGGAAGGCAGCGAGATCAAGCTCGATCTCGGCCCGACCGAATTCCGTCTGCTGCACTTCTTCATGACTCACCCGGAGCGCGTGCACAGCCGCACGCAACTGCTCGACCAGGTGTGGGGCGATCACGTGTTCGTCGAAGAGCGTACCGTCGACGTGCACATCAAGCGTCTGCGCGCGGCTCTCAAGCCGGCCGGGTGCGATGCTATGATTGAAACGGTACGCGGCAGCGGCTACCGGCTGGCGAAGAGCGCCTGATAGCCGCCGGCGGCGCACTGCACTGCGTAACGGTGAGCCGCCACACCTCCTTGCTGCGCTGTATTTTCTCTTCGATCGCTAGACCATGAACATCATCTGGGCGCGCTCCATCGTGTCGGTCGTGCTGCTTGCTGTTCTTTGCGCGTTGGTCGGCGCACTGGTGAACGTCAAGGCAGGGCTCGCTCTCGCCATCGTCATGCTGCTCGCACAGAGCGTCTTCAGTACCTTCCACAAGCAGCGTCTGTGGCGTCTGCTCGATGCGCCGGTGTACGGCGAAGTGCCGAGCGCCCCCGGCATCTGGGGCGAAATCTATTACCGTCTGCACAAGCTCGCGAAGCGCTGGCACGCCCAGGTGCGCCAGGTCGAGCAGCAGCATTCGCGGTTCATCCAGGCGATCCAGGCGTCGCCGAACGGCGTCGCGATGCTCGACGATCACGATCAGATCGAGTGGTGCAACGCGATTTCCGAAAGCCACTTCGGGCTCGATGCGAAGCGCGATCTGCGTCAGCACATCACGCATCTGGTGCGTCATCCGGATTTCGTGCGCTATCTGAATTCGCATCGGTACGAGGAAATGCTGATCATGCGCGGCATGGGCGACAAGCGCCAGAACGTGCTGTCGGTGCAGGTGTTTCCGTATGGCGACAATCGCAAGCTGGTGCTGTCGCAGGACATCACCGAACTCGAGCGCACCGATGCGATGCGGCGTGACTTCGTCGCCAACGTGTCGCACGAACTGAAGACGCCGCTCACCGTACTGTCCGGTTTTCTCGAGACGATGCGTGAGCTGCCGTTGGGCGAGGCCGAGCGCGCGCGCTATCTCGACCTGATGGAGCAGCAAGCGTCGCGCATGCGTCATATCGTCAGCGATCTGCTGGTGCTCGCGACGCTCGAAGGCGACAACAAGCCGCCGAGCGATCAGATGATCGACATGCAGGCGGTATTGCGGCATCTGCACGACGACGCGCAGAGCCTGTCCAGCGATCATCACAAGATCGTCTTCGAAGCCGACGAAGCTTTGACGGTCACCGGCGTCGAAACCGAGATTCTCAGCGCGTTCGGCAACCTGGTGACGAACGCGATCCGCTATACGCCGGACGGCGGCTCGATCAAGGTCAACTGGCGTGCGCAGGGTGGCCATGCGGTGTTCTCGGTCACCGATAGCGGCCTCGGCATTCCGGCCGCCGATATTCCACGGCTCACCGAGCGCTTCTATCGCGTCGATCGCAGCCGTTCGCGCGACACGGGCGGCACCGGGCTCGGTCTCGCGATCGTCAAGCACGTATTGCAACGGCACGATGCGCAACTTGAAGTGAAGAGCGAAGAAGGGCGCGGCAGCACGTTCACGGTGCGCTTTCCGGTGTATCGGACCGCGCGCTGTCAAACCGCACAGGTTTGAGCACGGCAGTCGTCCGACTGGTCGATCCAACAAAAAACCGCCTGGAACAGGCGGTTTTTTTATGCGCGCAGATCGTCAGGTGCCCGCCGTCGCGGCGAGCACCCGCAACACGGGCGACTACGAACAGAACTTGCCGAGCAGGCTCATCTGCGCATTGCGCGACGCCTTGCCCGGCCGGCGCCGGCGATAGTGACCATCGCTTTGCATCAACCAGGCCGACTGGTTGTCGCCGAGAAACGCCGATAGCCCTTCCGCGATCACGCGCCGTTTCAGCCGCCGGTTGTTGACCGGAAATGCGACTTCGACGCGCCGGAACAGATTGCGATCCATCCAGTCGGCGCTCGACAGATAGACCTGCTCCTTGCCGCCGTCGTAGAAATAGTAGATGCGATGATGTTCGAGAAAGCGCCCGACGATCGAGCGCACCGTGATGTTCTCGGAGAGTCCTGGCACGCCCGGCTGCAGCGAGCACACACCGCGCACGATCAGATCGATCTTCACGCCGGCCTGCGCTGCTTCGTACAGTTCGGCGATCACCGTCGGCTCGAGCAGCGCGTTCATCTTCGCGACGATGCGTGCCTTCCTGCCCGCCCGTGCGTGCTCGGCTTCCTTGCGGATCGCTTCGACGAGCTTCGGATGCAGCGTGAACGGCGATTGCCACAGTTCGTGCAGCTTGAGTTCGCCGCCGATGCCGGTCAGCTGCTGGAATACATGGTGCACGTCCTCGCAGATCTTCTGATCGGCGGTCATCAGACCGAAGTCGGTATAGAGGCGCGCGGTGCGCGGGTGATAGTTGCCGGTACCCAGGTGCGCGTAGCGCTTCAGGGTCGACTTGCCGCCCGCCAATACGCGTCGCACGATCAGCATCATCTTCGCGTGGCACTTGTGGCCGACCACGCCGTAGACTACATGCGCGCCTACCGCTTCGAGCTGCGAGGCCCAATTGATGTTGGTTTCCTCATCGAAGCGCGCGAGCAGTTCGACGACCACCGTGACTTCCTTGCCGTTGCGCGCGGCCTGCATCAGCGCGTCCATCAGCGGCGAGTCGGTGCCGGTGCGATAGATGGTCTGCTTGATCGCGACCACGTTCGGGTCCTTGGCGGCCTGCAGCAGCAGTTCGAGCACCGGCTGGAAGCTCTCGTACGGATGATGCAGCAGCACGTCGCCTTGGTCGATCACGTCGAACATGCTCGCGGCATTGGCGATTTGGGGCGGCGTCGACGGAATATGCGGCACGAACTTCAGATCTGGCCGGTCGACCATCTCGGGCAATTGCATCAGCCGCACCAGGTTGACGGGGCCGTTCACGTAGTAGCAGTCCTTGTTCGACAGACCGCTTTCGTCGAGCAGGCGCCGCACTACGTGCGCGGGCGTTTCCGCCGACACTTCGAGCCGCACCGCATTGCCAAGATGCCGCGCCGGCAGTTCGCCCTGCAACGCGACGCGCAGATTGGTGATTTCGTCTTCGTCGACGAACAGTTCGCTATTGCGGGTGATGCGAAACTGATTGCAGCTGCGCACGACGAGATTCGGAAACAGCTCGCCGACGAAGCGCTGCAGCAGCGAGCTCAGCAGCACGAAGCCATGCGGATAGCCCGACAGCTCCTGCGGCATGCGCACGAGGCGCGGCAGCGCGCGCGGCGCCTGCACGATGCCCATCATCGCTTGGCGGCCGAATGCATCCTTGCCCTCGAGCTCGACGACGAAGTTCAGGCTCTTGTTCAGCACGCGCGGAAACGGATGCGCGGGGTCGAGACCGATCGGCGTTAACACCGGCAGCAGTTCGTCGAAGAAGTAGTTACGCGCCCATTCGGTCTGCGCGTCGCTCCATGCTTCGGTGCCGTGGAAATAGATGCCTTCCTCCTCGAGCGCGGTGAGCACCGTGTCGTGCAGCATCGTGTACTGGCGATGCACGAGCTTCTGCGCACGTTCGACCACGAGGTCGTACACGTGCTGCAGCGACATGCCGTCGGGCGACAATGCGCCGGGGTTGTCGCGCATCTGTTCCTGAAGCCCGGCCATGCGGACTTCGAAGAATTCGTCGAGATTGCTACTGGTGATGCAGATAAAACGGAGACGTTCGAGCAGGGGGACGGCGGGATCGGCGGCTTGCGCCAGCACGCGCTCGTTGAAACCCAGAATGCCCAGCTCGCGATTCAATAGGGGATAGCGGACGGACATCGGTGGCGAGATTGGAATGTCTGAAATGGCGACGGAAAGACGCTCGGAAATTCTCACGATTTGATGACGTCCTGATGACATCGGCGGTGTTTTAAACATTTTATGCCGCAATCGTCGGCTGTCGTCAATATGACGCGCTACCTATGCGACGATACCGAACTCCCTGCGCCGCGAGGTGACACCGTGAAGGCTGCTACGCTTAGAATGGCGTCTTTGAACAGTGCGGCCGGCCGCGACGCGCATCATGCGTCGAAGGCGCCGGGCAGGCGCGTGGCGCTGCCAGCGTCCGCCGCCACGCCCGCAGCCGCAGCCGCCGCGCTCGCGCGCATGGAGTACGCTTACCCGATGGTCAATATCCCTCATCTCCTCGCCGCCGTGGATCTCGGTTCGAACAGCTTCCGGCTCATCGTGGGCCGGGTCGAGGAAACCGACGCGGGCAGCCAGATCTATCAGGTCGACGCCTTGCGCGAGCCGGTGCGGCTCGCGGCCGGGCTATCGAGCGACAAAATGCTCGATCGCGCCTCGCAGGTGCGTGGCTGGGATGCGCTGAAGCGCTTCGGCGAGCGTCTGCGCGATTTTCACCCCGACCACGTGCGCGCGGTCGCGACCAATACGCTGCGCATCGCGAAGAATGCGGGCGAGTTTCTCGGCGAAGCGCAGGCGGCGCTCGGTTTTCCGATCGAAGTGATCGCGGGGCGTGAGGAAGCGCGCCTGATTTATGCAGGCGCCGCTCACTCGGTGCCGGCGAGCGCGGGCAAGCGGCTCGTCGTCGATATTGGCGGCGGTTCGACGGAATTCATCATCGGCTCGCACTACACGCCGATCAAGATGGAGAGCCTGTATATCGGCTGCGTGAGCCATAGCCGCACGTTTTTCCCGGCCGGCAACGTCGACGAATACACGATGCGTCAGGCCGAACTCGCCGCGCGCCGCGAAATCCAGATCATTTCCGCCGAATACAAGAAGACCGGCTGGGAGCAGGCGATCGGCTCATCGGGCACCGCCCGCGCGCTCGCCGAACTGGTCGAGGCGAACAATTTCAACGATGCCGGCGTCACGCACGGCATTTCGCGCGGCGGCCTCGAGCGGCTCAAGCGCGCACTGATCAAGGCAGAGAACGTCAACCGGCTGAAGCTGATCGCGCTGAAGAGCGACCGCGTGCCGGTGCTCGCGGGCGGCCTGTCGATCATGATCGCGGTGTTCGACGAACTGGGCGTCGACTATGTCGACACCACCGACGGCGCGCTGCGTCTCGGCGTGATGTACGACCTGCTCGGCCGTTCGCAGCACGAGGACATGCGGACGGTGACGGTCGGCGGCTTCATGCGGCGCTACGGCGTCGATCGTGCGCAGGCGGGGCGTATCAGCGATCTGTCGACGAGCTTCTACGATCAGTTCATCGAACCGGACGAAGAACGCCGCGCGGAGAACCGCATGTTCATCGGCTGGGCGGCGTCGCTGCACGAAATCGGGCTGTCGATCTCGCATAGCGCTTATCACAAGCATTCGGCGTATATCGCAAGCAACGCCGACATGCCCGGCTTTTCGCGCACCGATCAGGCACGCCTCGCCGCGCTCGTGCTCGGCCACGCGGGCAAGCTCGGCAAGCTGTCGCAGACGCGCGACGTCGAATGGCCGCTGCTGTTCTGCCTGCGGCTCGCGGCGTTGCTGTGCCGTCGACGCGCGGACGTCGGCCTGCCGGGTATCACGGTTGCTCAGGCGAACGGCGGTTACGAAGTGCGTTTGCCGAATGAGTGGGTCGCCAACAATCCATTGACGGACTACAGCCTGATCCAGGAAGCCGCGGAGTGGGAGAAAGTCGGGATTCCGTATCGCGTGGTTTATACCGACGATTGATGTCGCGCCGATCGACGCACGCTTCGATTCGCAGCGTGCGCGTGCACAAAAAAAGCCCTGCAAATGCAGGGCTTTTTCGTTTCCCGGTGATGCAGCTTATCGCGGCAACGCATCGCCGAGGAAGTGCCGCGCGTAGCGGGCGTTGATATCGGACAGGCGGAACAGCGTCAGGAAGTCCGCGGTATTGAAGTCGGGGTCCCACGCCGGTGCGCCGCAAATCTTCGCGCCGAGTCGCAAGTAGCCCTTCACGAGCGGCGGCGGCGCGACGGCGGCGCCGGTCTGCAGGTCGTCTACCGGCAGCGGTGTATGTGGGAACGCGCGATATTCGGGCGCGGTCAGCGCGTTGTCACGCAGCGAGCAATACAGGTTTGCCGCATAGTGGCCGCCGTCGGCCATCGCGACGCTCGCGCAGCCGAGCATCGTCTCGTAGCCGTTGTGCTTCATGTACGCGCCGAGCCCTGCCCACAGCGACATGATCACAGAACCGCTGCGATAGTCGGGATGCACGCACGAGCGGCCGACCTCGACCATCTTCGCGCGCAGATGCGTGAGACGCGACACGTCGAACTCGCTTTCCGCATACAGACGGCCGATGCGCGCGGCCTGATGCGGCGGCAACGCGCGATAGGTACCGACTACTTTCAACGTGTCGAGATCGCGTACCAGCAAATGGTCGCAGTACGAATCGAACGCATCGACGTCGAGGCCGGCGGGGCCGCTCAGGCGCGCGCCCATTTCGTCGGCGAAGACGCGATAGCGTAGACGCTGCGCTTCACGCAGCTCTTCGTCGGTACGCGCCCACGAGACTTGCAGGCGATGCTGCGCGGTGACCGTTTCCTCGGCGCGGGGCAGACGGCGCGGTTCGAAAAGCGAGGCGAAGGGCAGGGTGGGCGTGGGCAGTTCTCGCATTGGCTGTCCTGGTCGAAAAGAGGGAGGATTTCTTTTTTCGCCAATGTAGTAACGCGCGGTGACGCTCGCATGGCAAAGCTGTGACGATTGGATGACTGCCCGTAAGCCCTCGCGTGCGTGCCCGTAAAGTCGGATGCGTCGCGCGACGCGCGCGCTCAGATCAGATCGGGACTGATGGCGGCGCGCAACACCGCCTCCTCTTCGCCGTGGCGCTCACGGCTCTCGATCCACCAGATGCCCGCTTTTTTCAGCGGCCAGCTCGCGCGGCTGTCGCCGAGCAGTTGCGCGGCGACGTGGCCGAGCGTCGGTTGATGGCCGACGATCACCACGGTCTGCGCGATGCCGCCGGGCCAGCCGGCCGCTTCGAGGACATCGTTCGCGCTCGCGTTCGGCGCGAGTTCGCGCACGACGCGATACTGGTCGCTCAACGTCTCGGCGGTCTGGATCGTGCGCACGGCGGGGCTCGCGAGGACGACCGCGTCCTCGGGTAGGCGCGCGCGAAGCCATTTCGCGGCGTTCTGCGCCTGCTTGCGGCCGCGCGTCGTGAGCGCGCGGGCGAGATCGCTCGAGGCGACATCTTCTGCTTCGGCGTGACGCCAGAGGATCAGGTCCATGAGAGTCTCCTTTTGAGCGGCCTAGGAAGGCATTGCGGCGGGTTTGCGCGTCTTCGCAGCGAGGTACGTGCGCAAGCACTGTCGCATGCACGGATGATGATTTGCAAGGCGAGTGCCTGATGGATTGGCTGTCAGCGTCCGGGTGAGCGCGGGCCAAAAAAGCAAAAACCCGCGAAGCCGGAGGCTTCGCGGGTTTCGACTTGCTTTTCGTGGTCGGAGCGAAAGGATTCGAACCTTCGACCAACCTTGACCCTCTGATCCCAAATCAGTGCGTTTTAATATTTCGGCTTGTTGATTGGTGTTCATGTAGGCAAAGAATTGCCGGCTGTATAAGGGATTTAAGCAAAACCATCTGATTTTTGTGTTGATCGAGATTGCTTGATTGCCATAGAATTTGCCTACATGACGCCTACACGGCCACCCCGAACTCTCAGGCAACCCCAATGGCAAAAACCAATCTCACGGCGGCGCGCGTCGCCGCCTTCCAGTGCGAACCCGGCAAACAGCAGGCCATTCTGTACGACGCCAAGACGCGCGGCTTCGGCCTGCGGGTCACCTCGGCAGGCGCGCGAGCCTACATTGTCGAAGGTCGCCTGCACGGCCGCACGATCCGCTGCACCATCGGCGATCCTGCCAACTGGAAGCTGGAGGACGCCCGCCAGCATGCCGCCGACCTGCGCGTGCTGATCGACAAGGGCACCGACCCGCGCGAACAGGAAGCCCTGCAGCGCGCCGCCGCCGACGCGAAGCGCGAGGCGGCGCAACGGCGTGAGGCGACGGTAGACGACGCGTGGAAGGCCTATCTTGCCTATCAGAAGGACCGCCAGCAGCGTGGCGTCGAAAAGGCGTGGGGCGAACGACATATGCTTGAACATGTGCGGCTGGCAGCAACTGGTGGTATCAAGAAGAAGCGCGGCAACGGTGTCACGCAAGCTGGGCCACTCGCCGAACTGATGATGCTGCGCCTGCCGGAACTGACCGGCGAGCGGATCGCCAAATGGCTCGAACATCTTTCTGATCGACCGGCTTTGGCTGCCCTTGCGTATCGCTTACTGCGAGCGTTCATCCGGTGGTGTGAGGACACCTCGGCGTATCAGTCTCTTGTGCCCGCCGATGCTTACCGAGCAAGAGCCGTCAAGGAGGCCGTACCTTCCCCGAAGGCGCGCGAAGGCGATTGCCTGCAACGCGAACAGTTGCGCGCGTGGTTCGATGGCATGCGCAAGATCGGGAATCCGGTTATCGCTGCTTACCTGCAAACGTTGCTGCTGGTTGGACCGCGCCGCGAGGAACTGGCCGCGCTGCGGTGGACCGACGTCGATTTCCGCTGGGGGAGCCTTAGCCTGTCGGACAAGGTGGAGAGCGAGGGGCGCGTGGTGCCGTTGCCGCCCTATGTGGCGTCGCTGCTGCTTGACCTGAAGCGGCGTAACGACACGCCGCCCAATGTCCGGGCATTAACGCGCATGGAAGCGCGCGGCGAGAAGTGGGAGCCGTCGCCGTGGGTATTCAGTAGCCGGACCGCCAAGGACGGCAAGCTGGCCGAGCCGCGCATTGCCCACGCCAAGGCGCTGCGTGCGGCAGGCCTGCCGCATATCTCGTTGCACGGCCTGCGCCGCTCGTTCGGCACGCTGTCTGAATGGGTGGAATGCCCGGTTGGCGTGGTTGCGCAAATTCAGGGCCACAAGCCAAGCGCCATTGCCGAGAAACACTACCGTCGCCGTCCGCTCGATCTGCTGCGTCTGTGGCATTGCCGCATCGAGGCGTGGATGCTGGAAGAGGCTGGCATCGAGTTCAAGGCCGAAGAGGGGAAGAGCGGCCTGCAAGCCGTCAGCTAGAGCCGGTAGTCTGCAGCTCGCTGGACGCAGGCATAATTCGCGATGTCCCTGTCTAGCTCGACGGAGCGAAAAGCCGGTTCCCTTCCCGGCCTGGCAGGGCCCTTCCGAAGGGCGTGCTGGAGGGGCACATGACACGTCTTGAAGACTGGGTGTGTGAGTTGAAGCAACGCGATGTTCTCACGCTTGCGCAAGCCGAAAGTCTGCTGCTTGTGCGTAAGTGGGGAGCCGATGAGGCGCGGCGGCTTCTGGTTCGCGCGGTGACGAGCGGGAAGCTGAAGGCCGATATCAGGCCGGAACTCAATCGCATCACAGGCAATCCGGTCGCGCCGGTTGACCCGCATCTGACAACGGTTGCGACCGCAGCCCTGCTTGAATGGCTCGATTCACAAAAGAACCCCGGCAATGCAGCCCAGGAGACCGGGATTGTGCTGGTGCAGGCGGGGCTGATCGAGGACGCCGGGCTGGCTGAACGGGCCAAGCTGCTACCGCCAGTCCCCCTTACCGCCGCTGAAATTCTGAGCGCAGGCGAGTCCAATTTCATCCACGTGAACGAGGTACTGCGTCGCATGTGCGTGGTTATTCCCGCCTGTGATCCGTCGCAGGCCGCAAGGCTGCTACACAGGGCATTCAGGGAGTCGGGCAGCGCCCCGGACTGGATCACGCGCGATGCATTGAACGGGGTACAGCCTGCCACGGGGTTCGACGCGAATCGTGCCCAGCTTTATCTGCAACGGATTGCCGGCGTTGATGTGCTCAGTGCTGGCCTGCTGGGGGTCGCGGGCTACGTCATGGCGTTGCAGACAGGCAGTAGCCTGTCGCCTGAGTTTGGTTTCTATCCCCGCCTGATTTTCGGGGTTCTGCGGGAAAGCCGGTTGCGCATTGATATCGAGCATGTGCCGCCCGCGCCGGAAGTTAGGCCACAGCCGCGCGCCGAGGTGGCGACAGACGTTGTTGTCGGGAGCGGTATCGGTGATGCGCGTTTGTCCAGGCGCGAACGCCAGATCAGGGCTATCGAGCGCGCTGCCGACGCGCTCGATTATCAGCGCAATGCAATTCCGACCGGCGGGAAGAAGGCAATCCGGGAGCGCTGCAAATCTGAGGACGTAGCGCTGTTCGGAACGGGCGACTCCTCGTTTAACGAAGCCTGGAAGGAGGCGAGCAAGGCCGGACGCGTGTCAATCAGGGACCGCGAGAAGTTCGCCCGGAGGTAGTGGGGTAAAAATACCCCACCTCACCACTTCAAATACCCCACTTCCCACTCTTGCGTCACCACTAGCGCCCCACTCGAAACTATCAACGCCGAAGCATCAGGCCGACCACGGCGGAAACCTTCGGACGTTGAGACGAATTCGGCACGTTATCAACGTCCAGGGACCGCCGCGAAAGGCCCGACTGGACGTTGACATGAACACCCTGCAAACCATCCCTGTTGCACACGGCATTGAGGCCATCCTGACGACCGAGGCCGCTGCTGTCGCCCTGAACCGCCGCCCGCAGACCCTGCGTAAGTGGGCCTGTCTGGAAAACGGCCCTATCCGCCCCATTCGCATCAATGGACGTCTTGCGTGGAAGGTCGCGGATATCCAGAAGCTGCTCACAGGGGGCGCGTAATGGATACGGCAGCCATTGAACCGCAGACGTCACCGCCTGACGACGCCGAAGCGCTCGCCGCCGCCCGCGCTGCATTCTGGACACGGTGGCGCGGCGCACAGCCCAATGTCCAAGCGCGCCGCCCGGCGACATTGGCGGCGCGCAGCGAAGCGGCCTCAGCGCCGAAGGTCCGCGAACAGGAACACCGCGCCGCCGTACGGGGATCGCGCCGCCGTGACGCCGAGGCGTTTCTTGTGCGCTTCGAATACCTGATCGACAGGGAGTTGCAGCGCTGCGAGTCATGCATGATGCCGCACGAATGGCGCGAACACCACGAATGGATTGAGGAGAACGCGCGCGCGTCGCTGTGGGCGGCGATCACGCGGCGTTCGCGCAAGGGGGCGTTATGAATAATCGCCGCTGGAGCGAAGCTGATGTGATGCGCGCCGCCGAAGTGATCGAGTTCAACGAAAACCGCCGCGAACAGATCGAGCTTGGCAAGCAACGACTCGCGACGGCGAACGCAGAGGCGGCGAAGGCGACTGCCCATGCTGCGCCATTAAACGGCAGGGCCGGTGCCGAGCCGCCCGCCGACTCGGTACTGCTGCAATGCGCGGCAGACGTGACGCCGCAGCCGGTGACGTGGCTGTGGCCGGACTGGTTGCCAGCAGGCAAGCTCACCATACTGGCGGGCGCGTCGGGGACCGGCAAGACCACACTCGCACTCGATCTGGCCGCCGTCGTCTCGCGTGGGGGCGCGTGGCCGGACGGGACCGCGTGTGCGCACCCCGGCCAGGTGCTGATCTGGAGCAGTGAGGACGACGCGAGCGATACGTTGGTGCCGCGCCTGATGGCCGCTGATGCGGACCTGTCGAGGATTCATCTTGTCCGCAACGTGGCGAAGACCGGCGGCGAACTCGTGCCCTTCGATCCGGCGCGCGACATGCCGCTGTTGAGCGAACGCATGGCGAGCATGGGCGGCGCGCGGCTGCTGATCGTCGATCCGGTCGTGAGTGCCATTGGTGGCGACGCGCACCGCGCTAACGATGTTCGCCGCGACCTGCAACCGCTGGTTGATCTGGCGGCGCGTCACGGCTGCGCGGTGATCGGCATCTCGCACTTTGCCAAGGGATCGTCCGGCAAGGCTCCTGTAGAGCGCGTGATCGGCTCACAGGCGTTTGGCGCACTCGCGCGCATGGTGCTGGTGACGGCGAAGGACGACGGCGCGGAACGCCGGATTCTGGCCCGCGCGAAGTCCAACATTGCAGCGGACGATGGCGGGTTCGCCTACACGCTGGAGCGCGTCGAGGTTCAGGCTGGGATCATTGGACAGCACATTGCCTGGGGCGAGCGCATCGACGGCAGCGCCCGCGATATCCTGGGCGAAGTCGAGCAGCAGGACGACGAAGCGAAAACCGAACAGGCCGAGGCGGAAGCACTCTTGCGCGGTCTGCTTGCAGACGGCCCGGTGAGGGCGCGTGAACTGAAAGCGGATGCTGACGGCGCGGGGTTCAACTGGAAGACCATGCAGCGCGCGGCGTCGCGGCTCGGCGTCGAGACGCGCAAGCTGAGCATGAAAGAGGGGTGGCAATGGGCGCTACCGAAGAGGACAGATTCCGAAGGGGACACGAAGGAGACTGAACAAAATACGATGTCCCCTTCGGGGCCGGCTGTCCCCTTCGGCCCCGGCGTGGCTTTACGGTCTGTCCCTTTGGACGGTTCTGCCGAAGGGGACATGCCGCAGGAGTCGGGTTCTTCGGAGAAAAACGACCCACCCGACGACGATGACCGTGTTCAGGATTCGGTATGAGTGCCGCCGATATCGTGGAGCGCGCCGCCGCCCTAGGCGTCTCGTTGTCAATCGAGGGGGAGCGCATCGGCATCGAGGGACCGGCGCGCGCAGTGGCAACGATCAAGCCGGAACTTGCCGCCCACAAGCCCGAGGTCATGGCGTATCTGCTGGAACGCAGCGAAGGCGCGAGGGAGCCCGCCGCTGGCACGCTGTTAGCCGGGGAAGCCGCCAGCGATCCGCAAGCCGTACCGGACGATTGCGCCGGGGCTTTGATCGACCCGCACGGCGGCGCGTATCTGCCTTGGGGGCCGTATCTTGCGGCGGACAATGTGCGGCGGCTGCGCGCCGAACTGTTCGCGATGATTGACGAGCTGGCGCGCGCGGAAGGCTGGACCCGCGAGCGCCATGCCGACACGCTGGGCCGCGCCGCCAATGGTCCGTTGGCGGACCTGTTGCCGAACGTCGAATACTTCAATGCGAAGGTGATCGAGTGCCGCGCCGAGGCCGAGGCGCGCGCACTGCTGGCGGCGCGCTCGTGGAAGCTCGAAGGCCTGGACGACCGGCACGGGTGCCCAGGCTGCGGCGGCTCATGCGTGGGGACGTCGCGAAGCTGCAAACGGAGGCCGTGACATGGTGGCGAAAAGGAAGGCGACAAAGGAAGCAGCAAGCGCGCCGCCACCAAAACGCAACCCGGCAGCGCTGGGGCTGTCGGGGAGTCAGTACGACGACCCGGTAAAGCGCGATGCGATGATTGCGGCCAGCCCGGTCGTTCGCGGGGCCGTGACGGGCCGCAAGTACGCCGAGGGTATCTTTGGTGAGGGCGTGGACCTGACCGCCTACGTGGGCGAACTGCGCGCCCGGATCAACGCCGTGAAGGGCGGCGATATGTCCGGCGTCGAGGCGATGCTGATCGCCCAGGCCAACACGCTCGACATGATTTTCAACCAGTGCGCGCGCAAGGCCGCTTTCTCCGAATACCTGAACCAGTTTCAGGCGCATCTGTCACTGGCGCTGAAAGCGCAGGCACAGAGCCGCGCGACGCTCGAAGCGCTGACGGAGATCAAGAACCCGCGTCCGGTGGCCTTCGTGAAACAGGCGAACATCGCGAACGGCCCGCAGCAGGTGAACAACGGCAGCAATGGCGGCGCGCCGCCCGACCCTCACGCGCGCGCGGAAAATTCCGCGAATCCTTCGAACGAACTATTAGCGAGCGGCAATGGCGAAACGACACTGGACACCGGAGCAACGGGCAAAGCAGGCCGAAGCGATAAGGCGGTGGAAGCCGTGGGAAAGCTCGACGGGGCCGCGCACCGAGGCGGGTAAAGCGGTATCCGCCGGCAATGCGACCGCGCACGGCATGATGAGCGCGCGCTGGCGGAGCCAACTGCGCGAACTGAATGCCTTGTTGCGCGAGTGCAAAAAGCGCGTGAAGCGCTTGTGACTTGCTCAGCGATCCTATTTGACAGTTCACCAACACGAAAGCGCACTAAGCTTTTCTGCATACGTTTATAATCAAAGCGCCGTCGAAACAGCGACGGCTCAGGCTTGGCAGCCTGAAATCCTGCAACCCGCACACCTGTTCAGGCAGGTCGTGCGCTACCTCTGCACGTCCATTGCCAATGGGCGGGCCGTGGTGGGGAGACCTTCGGGTCTGCCGGTTGTGGTTGCAGGACCGGTCTGCCAACCTTGCTATCGTGCCCGCTCACCTGCCTCCCTATGTGTCCGGGCGATCCTTCACGATAATCAGGACAGCGTATGACCAAACCAACCACAAAGCAGTCTCCCGCCCGTCCCCCTGTGGACGCTCTCCGGTATGAACAGCTCGCGCTTGCCGCCTTCCACGCCTGCGACCGGCAGGGTCAGCAACTCCGACACCTGATTACGCTTGCGACCTCGATGTTCAGGAGTCCTGCTGTGACTGTCGAGGAAAGACACGAACACAGGAACCTGCTGGAGATCATGATCCAGACCGGCCAGAGCTACTACCAGGCTAACTGCTGCGATCAGGAATTGTTCACCGTGCTTGCGCTCGACGCAAAGGGGCTTCCCCAGCGCCAACTGTCATCGGAAGACGCGGCAGCGATTCTCGCTGACGCTGCGCAAGGCGTGAACGCGAAACTGGCGGCGATGGACGCTTCATGGACGCAACACTAACCCGTTTCGATCCCTGACGATAACGGCGGCACAATGCCGCCGTTTTTTCGTCCTGCGCGAGCAGGAATATGCAATAGAA
Source organism: Burkholderia sp. JPY481 (assembly GCF_038900515.1). Taxonomy (NCBI): domain Bacteria; kingdom Pseudomonadati; phylum Pseudomonadota; class Betaproteobacteria; order Burkholderiales; family Burkholderiaceae; genus Burkholderia; species Burkholderia sp. JPY481. Next base: position 910,480 of record NZ_JAYMRT010000001.1, on the reverse strand, counting down.
ATCGAGATGTCCGACACAGTCGCAAATAATTGTCAAAACGGGCTTATCCCGATTTAAAGCGTTTGACCCTCGTCCGTTTCGATGGTTAATTCGCGGGGTATCGCCTGAAAACTCTTGAGGAGTGCAATGGAAGAACAAAGTCAGAAAGGCACTGGAGCGCAGACGACGGACGAGGAGGTCTGTGACCTTTGCAAGATCACCTATTCGATCTATTCCAAGTTCCCGCCGATGCCGTCTGCACAAGCCCTGAACGTCGAGACCGGCGAGTTCTTTCCGTTTGACAGGGTTCGCAAGATGAAATCCGGTTACGACATGGTCAAAGCCCTGGGTTACGCACAGGCATGCACTTGTCGCGGACGCTCACGAACCCCGCCGCAGAACCTCGGTAACGCGCAGGGGTTCACGTATCAGCCGGATACAGTGAGCGGTGATACCGAAGAACTTGCCGCGAGCACGAACAATCCGGACTACGCAGCGAAAATGCTAGGGTATGACCGCAAGACGTTTGGCAAGATGATTCACATGATGAAAGAGGACAATCGATTGCGCGGGGACGACAACGTTATTTGGCACGACGATGGGGGTGTCGAGTTCAGAGGCGCGATCATCGATAACATGCATAGCTGGACACCTTGAGAGAAATAATATGGCACCCAAACACCAACTCGCCTACGCATCGTTCACGATCTACCAAGACACCGAGCCGCCCGAATTCTGGACGGACTATTTCGGCGTATCACCGTCTCGCGCTGGAGCCAAAGGGCAACCAAAGTTAATGCCATCCGGCAAGATGAGCAGCACCCCTTGGCGGCAAGGCACATGGAGCGTGTCGAGTGAGCAGGCAGTCACGAGCGACCAACTAACGCCTCATCTTCGCTATCTTGTTGAATACTTGACACTACCGCGATCAGATTTACCGGAATTGCTTAAGCGCACTGGCGCGCATATGCGTTTCTTCTGTTACTGGGACAACGAGAGCGGCGACCGCGTACCTGATGTGCCCGACGATATTCGCACCATGATGGAAGCAATGGGTGGGACGGTCGAGATTGACGAATACCGGTAGCTGCGCATGGATCTGCGACGATCCCCGAGTTACGCCTCGTACAAAGTTACAGTATCAACCCGTAAGCACGCGAACCATGCCCCGCTTCGGCGGGGTTTTTCATTGATGCGACTGCAACGATTACAGCGACAAGATGTGCCGCGCCCACGCTTCCATCATCGGGCGGCGCTGTTCCAGAAGGGCCGTGCTGATGCGTAGACGTGACCGTTTGATTGAGGATGACGATGAAGGAAAACGACAAAAACAAAGACCGGGATTTCGCGCTGATAGACCGAGCGCGAGCGTTTGCGCTTGGTGCGCACGCCGCCATTGACCAGCGGCGCAAATACGTGGGCGAGCCTTATGCGACGCATCTGGCTGAGGTAGCCGAACTGGTGACACGGGTGCCGGGTGTAACGGCGGAAATGGTCGCCGCCGCCTGGCTGCACGATACGGTCGAGGACACCGCCGTTCCGCTGGCATTGATCGAAGCGGAGTTCGGTGTATGCGTCGGGAGACTTGTGAGCGAGCTGACCGCAATATCAACACCTGATGACGGCGACCGGGCCACGCGAAAGGCACTGGACCGGAGGCATACGGCACATGCATCAGCTGCGGCGCAGACCATCAAGGCGGCTGATCTCATATCGAACCTGCGTACCGTCGAGGCCCGCGACCCGCAGTTCGCAGCAGTCTACATGCGCGAGAAACGGCTATTGCTGGAGGTACTGACGAAAGCTGATGGCCGTCTGCGAATTGAGGTGCGTGCCATCATCGACGACTACTTCACACGGCAGGGGAGCGACGAACGGGCCTGATGGATCACTGCCATCGGGTTTGACCTTGCCGGTCGTTCCCTCGCTCCGACAAAAGGACACTATGGAGAAATCTCATAACGAGCTGGGTGTGCAACTCATCTGTTTTCGCTGCAACCGCTGTAACGCGCCAGTTACACGTGTTTTGACGGTTGGGAACGCGTCGCAATACACCACACACGGCGGCGAGTCGTGGAAATGGGGCGAGCCCTGCTTTCCCTCGGGGTTTGCCATCAAGGAACGCGGCGATGTATGGCAAGCCTACGCGGGCTGCTGGCTTGTACAGGAAGATGACGTGATCGGGTTGAGCGTCACGCCCTTAATTGAGCGGACATATGGCTGCTGCGGCATGACAGGCCGGTGTGGCCCCAATCTCGTATGCAGCTGCGGCGAACATGTGGCAAGCGCCGAAACGGATTGCACCCTGCCGAACTTTGTCGCGTTGAGCAAGGGCCAAGTGTACGCGGCAAGGCCGCGCCTTGACGCCGCGCGGACCGAAAACAAAGCGGCTTGCGAAAGTGATAGCTTTTGATAACAGATTTTTGCGACTGCTATCAAGGCGCAGCGGACCAATTCCCGGGGGTTTTCCCGGAGTGCTAGAATCGCGCGCTTGTGCGCCAGCCCGAAGCCGTTCAGGACGTGATGACAAAGGTCGCCGGTGATCCTGGCTTCATGCGTCGTCGGGCGACGCGCAAATCTGCTACCCCTGCTGTCTGGTAATGAGCGGCAACTTCATCCTCGGGTGAAGATGGGCGATCCGTGCGGGTTCGTTCCTAAGGCTGCGACTATCCTGTGCTGCCAGACAGTCTTGAAAAGAGCCGATGGGGTTCGGGTTGTCTCTGGCGTGACAAAGGCCCGACCCCAACCATCGGGTGTTGCCGCTGGGAATATCCCGACCTCGGAACCACGTTTGAGGACGGGTCAACCAGCCACGGCGCTCGGCATGACGCGACGGTATTGCACGCCGCAAGAGGACGATGGTCAGGTCTAGACCATTCCCACGCGTCCCGTAAGCCGTGGAGAAGGCGTTGCCAAATGCCGATTGAATTTGCCTACACAGCGCCTACACGGACTCAGAAAGCAAAAAGCCCAGCCGGTTAGGGCTGGGCTAAATGCTTGATTCTATTGGTCGGAGCGAAAGGATTCGAACCTTCGACCCTCTGATCCCAAATCAGATGCGCTACCAGGCTGCGCTACGCTCCGACGAATCCGAGAGTATAGGGGGTACGGACAGGAGCGTCAATGCCTTGGCTTGCGCTGGCTCGGCGGTCAGCTATATTCGCCCCATCAACAGCAGAATGATCACGACGATCAGCACGACGCCGACAAGCCCAGTCGGTCGATAGCCCCAGCCGCTGCTATACGGCCAGCTTGGCAATGCGCCGATCAACAGCAGGATGAGCACGATTAGCAGGATGGTTCCGACGGTCATGGCGTTCTCCTTTTCGAGGGGCCGCGAAATCGCTGGCCGCATCGTCACGCTGGTTTGGCGCACGCGCGCCGCGACAATCGACGCGCGTATCGCGCGCCTGTTGCTGGATCGGAACCCGCAAGGCGTGTGCCCATCACCGATGAAGATCGATGCGGCGAGGCCTTGGACGACGGTGAAAAAAGAGGGGGCGACGCGCGTAGCGTCACCGTTCGATGTATGTATGCCGAAGGAACTGAAAAGGTATTGCGCACGTGCAGCGGACGACGACGCGCGCGGCGCAAACATGCGCCGCAACGCCGGTCATCGCGTCATCGAGCGGACGCGCAACTGAGGCACTGCGATATGCCGGTGCCGCGACTAGAGCCGACTCGGTCCGAGTCGAAGATCACCCGCATCAGTGCCTTGGACGCCTCCAATGCGGCATATGCAGGTGCTGATGCGTCCAGTGATGCAGCATGCCCTCGCCGTCGTGTTCTCGCCGGTAGGCCCGCGATTCGAAAATCGACAACGCCACCAGCACGAGCAAGCCTATTGCGAGCCCGATCAGGCCCGCGATCGATTCACCGTCCATGGCAGTCTCCCGGTAGGTTCAGCCATGAACCCATAGTAGCGCAGGTCTGGCGAAATCTCACGAAATGGAACGAGCGGGGCACGAGCGGGCGTGATGGCGTCGCGGAACGCGCTTTGCGGGTAGACTCTCGGCGCGCCGGCGGACTTCCGCCATCCCCTTTGTCCCGGAGAAGATTGCAAAATGACCCGCGTTCTGACTGTTGCCTTGCTGTTGTGCGCCGGCGTCGCCGGCTGTGCGGACCATCCGTCCGCGCATCGCGGCAGCCCGCCACATGATCCCGCCGACTACCACGGCGTGCCAACCGACGATCGGCCGCCCGCCATGGTGCCCGCGCCCGTCGCACAGTGAGCGCTCGTCGAATTGAAAACGATCGGGAAAGGGAGGGGCGGGGAAAGCGAAGCACCGGCGCGGGCACGCCGGCACTTCTGACCCGTGCCGACTGTTCGCGCGGAGAGCACGGGCTGGAAACATTCTAGGACGCGCTCGTTATGCGATATGTATGCGCTTGTTTCAAGCCGTAACGTTCTGTCGTCCGCCGAACAGCCAACGGGGCGCGGCGCGCCGCACCGCGCGACTACGCCGCCGCAATCCCTCGCGACACGCCCGGCAGGTAGCGCGCGAGCGTCGCGCCGCGCGTGGCCATGAAGATCAGCAGCGCGATCCACAGCCCGTGATTGCCGTGCCACGAGAGCAATGCCGACGACGCCGCGACGAACACCACGAGCGACACCACCATCGCCATCATCAGTTCGCGCGTGCGCGTCGCGCCGATGAACACGCCGTCGAGCAGGAAGCCCCACACCGAAATGACCGGCGACAGCGCCGCCCACGGCAGATAGGTTTCGGCCGCCGCGCGCACGACGGCCTGATCGGTCAGCCGCTCGATGATCCATGCGCCCGCGCCCCAGTACACGAACGAGAAGCCGATCGCGCCGAGCGCCGACCACATCGCGGTGACCTTGACCGCCTGCGCGAACGCGTGACGATCGCGCGCGCCGATCGCCGCGCCGACCAGCGCCTCGGCCGCATGCGCGAAACCGTCGAGCCCGTACGCCATGAAGGTCTGAAAATTGAGCAGCAATGCGTTCGCGGCGAGCGTCGCGTCGCCTTGCCGCGCGCCGAGATGCGCAAACCAGCCGAACGACGAAAGCAGACACAGCGTGCGCACGAAGATGTCGCGATTGAGCACGACGAGACGCTTCAGCGCGGCGGTGTCGAACAACGCGGCGCGATTCAGCGCGGGCAGGCCGCGCGGCCTGCCGTGCCATAGCAGCGCGAGGCCGAGCAAGAAGCCGAGCGCGTCGGCAGTCGCGGTAGCCGCGCCGATGCTGGCCACGCCCCAATGAAACGCGTACACGTACAGCAGCACCGCGACGATGTTCACGCTGTTGATGAACACCTGCGACAGCAACGCGAGCCGCACCCGCTGCGTGCCGAGCAGCCAGCCCAGCACCACGTAATTGCCGAGCGCGAGCGGCGCGGCCCAGATGCGCGCGTGGCAATACACCTGCGCATGCCGCTGCACCGCGTCGCTGCCGCCGATCGCCCGCAGCGCGTAGTCGATCAGCGGTTGCTGCACGAGCAGCACCAGCGCGCCGATCGCAGCCGCCATCAGCAGTGCGCGCACCACGCTGTTGCGCAGCTCGTCGCCGTGGGCCGCGCCGTGCGCCTGCGCGACGAGGCCGGTGGTGCCCATGCGCAGGAAGCCGAAGCCCCAGAACACGAAGTTGAAGAAGAGCCCGCCGAGCGCAACGCCGCCGAGGTAGGAGGCGCTATCCAGATGACCGGCGACGGCGGTATCGACCGCGCCGAGGATCGGCTGCGTCAGATTCGCGAGGACGATCGGGAACGCGAGCGCGAGCACCCGGCGATGCCAGCGTACCGGCAGCGCCCGCCCGCTGGCTGAATGCGCGGCGGTTTGGGAAGGCGCGCCGTCGGGCGTCCCGGCATCGGGCGTCCTCGCGTCGCTCAAGAGCGCTCCTGAACGCACACCCACGGCGAGACGACGACTGCCCACAGCTCGGGATCGCGCGCGGCGAAATCGGCGGCCGTCTCCGACTGCACGCGCTCAACGAGGCCCGAAGACAACCATTGGGCGACCTGGGTGGTGTCGTCGTTGGCGATCGCTTCGGCGACGCTCACGAGATCAAGGTCGCGCGCGACGTGCAGCAGGATGCCGCGCGCAAAGAAACGTTCGAGTTCGCTCCAGCCGATCTTGGCGGTTTCGCCGAGCAGCTTCGCGTACAGGGGGCTTTGGGGGGCGTCGTTGGAAGTCATAGTAGGCGGGTCGGACGGGGTCGTCACTATAAACCATTGGCGCAGACCGGCGAGCCGCATGGCGGGCCTGCGCAACGCGCGGAGCGGTCTTTTATGCATCGCCGGACTGAGTCGGATTCTGAACCTGGATGCCGACGGATTCAACGACGACGGCGCACGCGCCATGCCGCCAATCAGCGCCGCGATTAATCGTCCGAATATTCCGAATTGAAACGCGAGTTTGAATGGTTTCAAGATTGTCGGGGAATTGTCGATGTTAAATCTTTCACTATTCGCGAATTTGTTGTGATGAAATATCGAAGCTTATTCCGAAGCCGTTGCCGCGACTAATCGATACGTTACGTGCGTTTCCGCACCAAGTTAATCTTCACGAGCAAAAGCGGGCTTATTGCCGAACGAGTTAGTGTTATTCGGACAGATGTCTTTCCTCTGCTGTTTTCCCGGCATTTTCCTCGATGGCCCAAGAACATTGGCTGGTGCGGGGCTCGGACAATCCAGTTTGAATGACCTCGCGGGCCGAGTAGCCCGGCCGCGGCGCATTTAGCCGGTCTCATTCCGACATTTCCGATTCACGGATTGCGTAATCCGTACGCCGTGTAACATTGACCGCAAAATTAATCGATTGCGCTTGTAAATGCAGATTGTTAGATTTCGTTCTGGCGCATGGTGAACCGGTCCTTTGCCGATATGCGCCGAACCCCCGTTAGCCCGGCTTCGTGCCGGGCTTTTTTTTGAACCGATTTACGCGGGTGTTTAACCCGTCGCGGCGATCTTCACCGCGAATTCACATACACGGCCGATGATGGCGGATTATTTTTTCGGCGCGAGGCTCATGACCGGGGTGATCATCTTTGTCGGCGTATGGGTGATCGCGCTCGCGTTGCTGCTGCGCTTCGCCGCTCGCATCGATCCGCGCTCGGGACGCCGGCGACGCCGCTGATCGGTGACGCTATTCCCGCTGGGCGGCCGTGCCTGGCGCACAAAGTGCCGCCATTACTGCTTGCAGCGAATGACCATCGAACGGTTTTTCACATTCGCGCCGAAAATCCCGCCGATCGTGCCGCCCGACGTTGCGCCGCTGTCGACGTCTTTCGACACCACGTCGTACCCGTAGTTGCCGCAGGTTTCGCCCGCGCGCTTGTAGCACTCGGCCCAGCTCGTGCTCGCGTCGCTGCCGCTGCAGTTGATCGCGAAGCCGGTGTCGCCGCTCGGCAGATAGGTCATCGTAGTCGTGGTCGAGCAGCCGCCGAGGCCGCCGAGCGTCAGGAGGCCGAGACTGATCGTTGCGGCCGCCGCGACGCGCGCCAATGGGCTTTTCATTTCAGATTCCTTGCAAATCTACGAAGGGCGTGGCGCGCAGCCACGCCGCTTCGAATTGAGCGTTTATAGCACGGTGGGTTCTCGCGCCCGCCGCCGCCTAGCGCGGCGGCAGTTCCTTCGACGGATCGATCGAGCGGCCCTGGTAGCGCAGCTCGAAATGCAGCATCACGCGATCGGTATCGGTGTCACCCATTTCGGCGATTTTCTGGCCGCGCTTGACCGATTCGCCTTCCTTCACGAACAGCGCGCGGTTGTGCGCGTAAGCGGTCAGGTAGTCGGCGTTGTGTTTGAGGATCAAAAGATTGCCGTAGCCGCGCAGACCGTTGCCCGCATAGACGACGGTGCCGGGCGCCGCCGCGACGATCGGTGTGCCGGCCGCCGCGGAAATATCGATCCCCTTCGAGTTGCCGCCGTCGAAACGGCGGAACACGGTGCCGTCGGCCGGCCAGACCAGCGAAATGGGCGCGGGCGCGGTGGCCGGCGCAGTGTCCGGCGGCGCAGCACGCGGCGCGGCCGACGCACTCGCGCTGCCGCTACCGCCACCACCGCCGCCGCTACGGATCGCACCGCTCGTCGACGCCGTTCCGCTCGGTGGCGCGACACGCAGCACCTGGCCGACCTCGATGTTGTCCGGATTGGTCAGGTTGTTCCAGCGCGCGATGTTCTGCACCGATTGGCGGTTGCCGCGCGCGATTTTCGATAGCGTGTCGCCCCGTTCGACCCGGTAGTAGCCCGGCGCCACCGGCGCCGACCCGCACGCGGCGAGCAGCACGAACAACGCCGCGCAACCGAGTCGTTTGATTCTTGTTGTTTCCAGCATTGGACCTCGCAAAGCGCTGCCGCGCGCCGATCCCGATCACGCGGCACAGACAGACAAAGCGTTCGATTCTAACGGTTTTGTGTTGCGCCCCCCGGCGAGGAGGGCGAGGCGACGGGCGGCCGCTTCGAGCCGCTCGCCGCCGGCGTCGGCATATCAGCTGGTCTTCTCGACGGTAATGCGCAGCGCCGCCGTCTCGGTTTGTCCCGGCTCGAGCCAGCGCAAGCCGCGGCCGTTATGGATCGCATCGGGCAGCCCGAGCCACGGCTCAACGCAGTAAAAGTCCGATTGCGGCGTTTCGGTCCACGTCGTGACCGAGTACCAGGGCACCGAGCCGGGCCGCTGCAGATCGATCGTAATTACGCGGTTGATGCCCGGCGCCTCGACCCGCACCGGTCGATCGGGCGTGCCGCTCAGGCAATGGAAGCGGTCGTAGATGCGGTCTTCGTCGAGCGTGTAGCTCGCTTCGCCAGGCTCGGCGGGGCTGATCGAGCCATCCCCGAGCTGACGGCAGCGCTCGGTGGGCGGCAGCTCGATCGTCGTCTGCGCGCGCTGCGTGTGCGGCAGCGTGAAGTAGAAGTGATGGCCGGCGTAGTAGGGCAGGGGCGTGTGGCCGGTATTGGTGGTGGTCAGCGTCACGTCGAGCGTGCGCGGATCGATGAGCTCGTAAGCGGCTTCGAAGCGAAAGCCGAACGGATAGACGGCGCGCGTCGCTTTGCTGTCGGTCAGAATCATGCGCAGGCCGGCGCCATGCACGTCGGCGTGGGGCTCGAACGGCAGGTCGCGCGCGAAACCGTGCATCGGCATCTCGCGCACGGTGCCATGCGCGTCACGCCAATGGCCGATCTTGCCGTCGACGAAGTGACGGCCGAGAAACGGAAACAGCAGCGGATTGCCACCGCGAATCCGCGCGGGCGCGCTCCAGTCGGCGTGTTCGGGCCAGTGGATCACCTCTTCGCCATCGATCGTCCACGATAGCAGACGGCCGCCGGCTTGCGGCGAAAAGCGGAGCACGGAGGCGTCCTGGGCGATCTCGAGAATGTCCTGTTCCGGGGAGAGGGGCATGGTCAGTAGGTAGCCAGATAGAGGTTGAGGGTCCTGCAAAGCGGTTGGCTGCGTCGGCCGTTGCATCCGGATGAAGCGGCGTTTTGCGCCACTCGCCGCGACTGCGTCAGGCGCGCTGAAACCGCGATTTTGCGCTGCTTTGCGCTACGGGGAAACCCTTCCCGGGAAATTGCGGGTGTCGGAAAAGGGCGAATCCTATTGATAATCCGCCTGAGCGTCCGGTCTATCCGACTCCCGGGCGAATCGGCTCAGGAGGCATCATGGATCTCGCAATGGCAATGGCCGTTTCTTTGTTCGGCATATTCACGGCTAGCACGTACTACTTCTTCCACTCGCTCAAGCGCTGATCCCGCTGGGTTCATTCCTCTGCGTTCGCAGTACGCGCGCGACGAATCCGCTGCCCGCTTCCTTGCCCTCGCGTAACAACCGTGTCGAGTTGTGACGCGGCGCGTCAATTTCTCTCCGAATGTGGTCTAACCGCTTGGCGCTGACTGTGCAGCCAGGCATAATCGGTGCGCCTTTTGACGCGCCGGCTTCCCTTTTGTGCGGCGCGCAGTTTCCCGACACTTTGCTTACAAGGACCGCCGCGTGAACCTGTCGTTTCTGATTTTTCTCAGCGTGCTGCAAGGCGTGACCGAACTGTTTCCGGTGAGCAGCCTTGGCCACACGCTGCTCGTGCCAGCCCTGTTCGACATGCACATCGACAAGCATGCGCCGCAGTTGCTGCCGTTCCTCGTCGCTCTGCATCTGGGCACCGCGTTCGCGCTGCTGTGGTACTTCCGCGAGCGCTGGTGCGCGCTGGTGCGCGGTTTCTTCGCGTCGCTCGGCGGTCGCCGCAACGACGACGGTCACATGATGTGGGCGCTGATCATCGGTACGATTCCGGCGGGTCTCGTCGGTCTCGTGCTGGAAAAGCGCCTCGAGGCGATTTTTCACGATCTGCGGATCGTCGCGTTTGCGTTGATCGTGAACGGCGTGCTGCTGTGGTTCGGCGATCGCCTGCAACGCGCACGCGCGCATCGGGCACCGGAAAAGCTGACGTTCCGCCAGGCGTTCTTCGTCGGCCTCGCGCAGATCGGCGCGCTGATTCCGGGCTTCTCGCGCAGCGGCCTGACGATGATCGCCGGCAATGCGGCCGGCCTCACCACCGAGAAAGCCGCCGAGTTTTCGTTTTTGCTCGGCACCCCGATCATTTTCGCGGCTGGCGTACTCGAACTGCCGAAGCTGCTCCACGCGCCGAGCCAGCTTGCCGACGCGGCGCTCGGCGGCGTGCTGACCGCGATCGCCGCGTACTTGAGCGTGCGTTTCCTGATGCGCTATTTCGAAGGCCGCGGGCGTCTCGCGTCGTTCGGTTTGTACTGCGCGATCGCGGGGATCGTGTTCCTCGGCTGGTTCATGCTGCATCCGCAGCCGGTCTGAGCGCGGCGGGCGATCGGTTATAATCCGGGCCCGGTTGTTTGCAGGTCAGTTAGAATTTTAGTTTGTGCGAAATCGGGCGGCTCGCTGCGAGTGCCGGTTTCATGCAGATAGCGATCCATACGGCAGTAGCTCAGCTGGATAGAGCATCGGCCTTCTAAGCCGAGGGTCGGGGGTTCGAGCCCCTCCTGCCGTACCAGAAACATCGAAAGGGTTACAAGCCTCGCGCCTGTAACCCTTTTTGTCTTTTTTGCTGTCTTTTCGCACCTCGCCCGGATCGTCGAGCAACTGATATCGGCGCGCGGGCCCGGCTGACGATCAGCAACTCCCCGACGTCACACGCACGTTGTCGTTTCCGTCATCGAATGGCTCGCTTCGGGTGTTTCCCGACTCAGGAAATCGCGCGCGACGCCGTTAGTTCAACAGAACCGTTTGACGCGCCGCGATTGGAGGAATCAGCGTGAACCGACTCAGCCTCAACACCAAACTCTGGCTCGCGCTGCTGATCACGTGGCTCGGTCTGCTCGGCCTCGGCGGCTGGGCCGCGTGGCAGTCGCGCGCGACGATGCTCGCCGAGCGCAAATCGGCGGTGCAGAACGTCGTCGAGAGCGCGTACGGCATCGTCGCCGACTACGCGCAGCGCGCCGACCGGCGCGAGCTGACACCGGAACAGGCACGGCAGCAGGCGCTGGCGCGCCTGTCCGCGATGCGCTACCCCGGCAGCGGCTACATGATCGTGACGACCGCGACGCCGGTCGTGATCATGCACCCGGTGCTCGCCGATCTGCGCAACAAAGACGTGTCGCACTACGCGGACACCGACGGCAAGCTGCTGTTCGTCGAGATGGTCAAGGTGGCGCAGGCGCAGGGACAGGGCTTCGTCGATTACATGGGACGCCTTGCTGGCCACAACGAGCACGTGCCGAAGATCAGCTTCGTCAAGCGCTTTGCCGCGTGGGACTGGTATCTGATTTCGGGCGTCTACGTGAACGACATCGACGCGGCGTTCCGCGCCGACCTGCTGCGCTATCTGCTGACGATCCTCGTGATCGGCAGCGTCAGCACCATCGCGCTCGTGCTGATCATCCGCAACGTCAAGCGCAGTCTCGGCGGCGAGCCCGCCTACGCGGCGAGCGTCGCGGAGACGATCGCCGACGGCGATCTATCGTGCCCCGTCGCACTGGCCGGCAACGATCAGGAAAGCATGCTGTTCGCGATGCAGCGCATGCAAAGCCGCCTCGCCGACGCGATCAGGCGCATTCGCGGCGGCACCGAAACCATCACGGTCGCGGCGGAAGAGATCGCCGCGGGCAATCTCGATCTGTCGGCGCGCACGGAACAGCAGGCGTCGTCGCTCGGCGAAACGGCCGCGAGCATGGAGCAGCTGACGGCGACCGTCAAACAGAACGCCGACAACGCGCTGCAGGCCAACCGCATGGCGCACTCCGCGTCGCAACTCGCGGGCGAGGGCGGCGAGGCCGTGCAGCACGTCGTCGCGAATATGCAGAGCATCGCGGAGAGCTCGGCACGCGTCGTCGACATCATCGGCGTGATCGAGAGCATCGCGTTTCAGACCAACATCCTCGCGCTGAACGCGGCCGTCGAAGCCGCGCGCGCCGGTGAAGAGGGTCGCGGCTTCGCGGTCGTCGCGGGCGAGGTGCGCAATCTCGCGCGCCGCAGCGCCGATGCGGCCAAGGAGATCAAGACGCTGATCGAGGATTCGGTCGCGCGCGTCGGCAGCGGCAAGGCGCTCGTCGAGAAAGCGGGCGGCACGATGGACTCGCTCGTCGATGCAGTGAAGCGCGTGACCGACATCATCAGCGAGATTTCCGCCGCGTCCGACGAGCAGCGCCGTGGCATCGAGCAGGTCAATCTCGCGATCGCGCAGATGGACGAGACCACCCAGCAGAACGCGGCGATGGTCGAGCAGGCGGCGGCCGCCGCGCAGTCGATGCAGGAGCAGGCGCAGATGCTGCGCGACGTCGTCAATACGTTCCGCCTGCAGGGGACGGCCGCCGCGCGTTGATGGCCGCATCGATGGGGCGCTGCCCGCAGAAGTGTGCATGCTATGCTTTTGAGGTCAGGATCAAAAGCCGCCGTGCGCCCGTGCGCGCCGTGCGCACCTCAAGGAGAGTCCCACATGTCGACGCGAACCCGTGTGCTGTTCCGCCTCAGTGCCGCGAGCCTGCTGCTCGGCGCGGCGATCGGCGCGCAAGCGGCGAACCTCGCCTTTCTGAACGACACGCCGATCACCTACATGAAGCAGCGCGACAACGACTCGATCAAGCACGCGGTCATGAGCGCGCTCAATGACAGAAAGGACGGCGACAGCTTCACGTGGGTCAACGACGGCACCGGCAATAGTGTGAAGATCGACGCGACCATCACGATGGACAGCACCTCGACCGAAGGCGGGCGCACTTGCCGCGTCCTCGGCGTCGTACTCAATGCGAAAGGGCAATCGATGAACCTGCGTCCGAACTTCTGCAAGGTAGGCGGCGCCTGGCAACTGCAGAAGCGATGAGCCCGCGAATCGTCTCGTGCGGGATCGTGCTGCTCGATCCCGACGGACGCGTGCTGCTCGCGCACGCCACCGAAACGTCGCACTGGGATATTCCAAAAGGGCAGGGCGAGGACGGCGAGGCGCCGCACGAGACCGCGCTGCGCGAGATGGTCGAGGAAACCGGCATCGCGCTCCAGGCGGGCCGCCTGAAGGATCTCGGCCTGTTCGTCTACCGGCGCGACAAGGACCTGCATCTATTCGCGGCGCGCGCGAGTGCCGGCGAACTCGATCTGAGCGTGTGCACCTGCACGTCGCTGTTTCCGCGCCGCTCGGACGGCACGCTGATCCCCGAAATGGACGACTACCGCTGGGCGTCGATCGAAGAGGTCCCGCTGTATGCGAGCCGTAGTCTGACGCGGCTCTTCGAGACGACGCTGTCGCTCGCGGAGCTGCACCGGTCGCTATAGACGGCGCGCGCCGCGTTCAGTCGAGCGCGCGGTCGTTAGGATGCGCGAACAACGCGCGGTTCTGCTCCGACAGCGGGAAATTGACATTGATGCCGCGCGGCGGAATCGGCTGCGTGAACCACTGCCGGTACAGACGCTCGGCGTCGCCGGACGTCTGCGAGCGCACGATCACGCGATTCACGAGCGCGCGAAACGGCTCGTCGCCCTTGCGGAACATGCACGCGTACACCTCATAGCCGAGCGGCGCACCCGTCACGATGAAATCGTCGGGATGCGGGTCGGTCGCCTTGAAACCGTAGACGATCGGCTCGTCCATCACGAACGCCACCGCGCGGCCGTCTTTCATTGCGTTGAAGGCTTCCTGATGGTCGCGCGCGCTCATGATGCGCATGTTCAACTGCTTCTCGGTGTTGAGGCTGCGCAGCAGGCGCTCGTCGGACGTGCCCGCGGTCGTCACGACCGGCTTGCCGGCCAGATCGGGGAAGTCGGTGATGCCGCTGTTCCTGCGCGTGATCATGCGCACCGCGTACTGGAACAGGCTGTCCGAAAACGCGGCGACGTTTTCGCGCTCGACCGTGTGCGTGGTCGAGCCGCATTCGAGATCGATCTGGTTGTTCAGCAGCATCGGCGTGCGGTTCGACGAAGTCACCGTGATTTCGTGAACCCGCAACTGCGCCATGCCGAGCGTCTTCCGGATTTCATCGACGATCTGCATCGCGATCGCCTGCGAGTAGCCGACCGTGCGCTTGCCGTCGAAGTACGAGAACGGGATCGATGCCTCGCGCACGCCGAGGACGACGACGCCGTCGTCGTGGATCTTTCTCAGCGTACCGGTCAGTTCATCCGCGCGTGCCGGGCCAGCGAACGCGACCGCACCGCAGGCGACCAGCGCAAGCAGCGCGCGGTGCAGATCGCGCACGAAGCGCGGCAAGCGTGAGCCGCGCGGACTCCTTGCGACGCAAATCCTACTTTCAGTCCCATCCCCGCGGCGGACTGCAACCTTCATCGGACCTCCCGGACCGGCGCGCCCAGGCGAGCGCGCATGAGTGTCGATCGAATCTCAGGCAACCGGTCTGGGCCCGGCAACGCCGGGCCGTCGCTGACGTGAGCTTAGGCCGGCTTGCCCCAACTGTCGCGCAGACTGACGATGCGGTTGAATACGGGCTTACCCGGCTTCGAATCGACGCGATCGGCAACGAAGTAGCCGTGGCGCTCGAACTGGTAGCGCTGCTCCGGCAGCGCATGGCGCGCGCCGGTTTCGAGGTAGGCGTGGACCACGCGCTTCGAGTCCGGATTCAGTGCTTCGAGGAAATCGCGGCCGCCGGCGTCCGGTTGCGGTTCCTTGAACAGCCGGTCGTAGATGCGCACTTCGGCCGGGCACGCAGCCGCGGCGCTGACCCAGTGGATGTTGCCCTTGACCTTGTAATTGTTCGCGCCTTCGGTGCCCGATTTGCTGTCCGGGAAGTAGTTGCAATGCACCGCGACGATGTTGCCGTTCTCGTCCTTGTCCGCGTGCGTGCATTCGATCACGTAGCCGTAGCGCAGGCGCACCTTGTTGCCCGGGAACAGACGGAAGTAGCCCTTCGGCGGCGTTTCCGTGAAATCCTCGCGCTCGATCCACAGCTCGCGGGAAATCGGAAACTCGCGCACGCCCTGTTCCGGATGATGCGGATGCACCGGTGCGTGGCACGGCTCGGTGAGGCGTTCGGGGAAGTTGTCGATGATCAGCTTGACCGGATCGAGCACGGCGGCGATGCGCGGCGCCTTCTCGTCGAGATCGTCGCGCAGCGCGCCTTCGAAGACGCTCATATCGATCCACGAGTCGACCTTGGTCACGCCGATGCGCTCGCAGAACAGCTGGATCGATTCGGGCGTGAAGCCGCGCCGGCGCACCCCGACGATGGTCGGCATGCGCGGGTCGTCCCAGCCTTCCACATGGCCTTCGTTGACGAGTTGCAGCAGCTTGCGCTTGCTGGTGATCGCATAGGTCAGGTTCAGGCGCGAAAACTCGATTTGCTGCGGCAACGGACGCTTGAAGATGCCGGCTTCGGCGAGCTCGTTCAGGATCCAGTCGTACAGCGGGCGGTGATCTTCGAATTCGAGCGTGCACAGCGAATGCGTGATGTTTTCGAGCGCGTCCGAGATGCAGTGCGTGTAGTCGTACATCGGGTACACGCACCAGGTGTCACCGGTACGGTAGTGATGCGCGAAGCGGATGCGATAGATGACCGGGTCGCGCATGTTGAAGTTCGGCGACGACATGTCGATCTTCGCGCGCAGCACGTGCTCGCCTTCCTTGAACTCGCCCGCCTTCATGCGGCGGAACAGGTCGAGGTTTTCTTCGACCGAACGATCGCGGAAACGCGACGGCGTGCCGACTTCGGTGGCCGAGCCACGGTTCGCGCGCATTTCCTCGGCCGACTGGCTATCCACGTACGCCTTGCCGCGCTGGATCAGCAGCTCGGCAAACTCGTACAGCTTGTCGTAGTAGTCGCTCGCGTAGTACAGATGTTCGGTGCGGTCCTTTTCCCATTCGAAGCCGAGCCAGCGCACCGAGTCGATGATCGACTCGACGTACTCGACGCTTTCCTTCTCTGGATTGGTGTCGTCGAAGCGCAGATGGCACACGCCGCCGTAGCTGCGCGCGACGCCGAAGTTCAGGCAGATGCTCTTCGCGTGACCGATGTGCAGATAGCCGTTCGGCTCCGGCGGGAAGCGCGTTTCGACGCGCTGGCTCCATTTGCCGGTGCGGTTGTCGTCGTCGATGATGTTGCGGATGAAATTGGATGCCGTGGGCGCGTCGTTGCGATCAGCGTCTTTGCGTTCGGTATTCATGCGAGAAGGTGAGAGTCCGTGGGGCGCGCAATGCGCCCGCTTAGCCGACAATTCTACCTGACGAGCCCGCTCGCGGCAGGCGCTTGCGGCGCGCAGCCAACGGCGGGGCGGGTCTGGCGCGGATGCCGCAGTCGCCGAAGGAGGCGCGCGGGGCTGTAACAGGAGGTAAAACGGGTTGGCGGCGCGCGACGCGCCGACTTAGGATGCGCTGCTGCGCGCGGCCCGCGCACCCGGGCTGGGCCTTCGCGCGGGGCGGGCCGCCTGAGCTGTCCACGCTGTCCTTCATCGCTTGCACGAGGCTCCTTTGCTCGTGCGCCATGCTCGCTTCGTTGCCGGAGTTCTCCCGGATGTCTATCCCGATGCACGGCGCGTTTCGCGCGCCTTTTGCCGGCGCTTTGGCTAGCGCCCGATTTTCTTGCGGTACTCGTCGCGTGCTCGCTTCGGCCTGGTTTGCCGCGCTTGCCGTGAACGTGGCCGCGCCGCTGTCCGCCGCCGCGAAAACAGCGGCGCCGAAGCCGCCGCTCGATGCGTCGGCCGTCGCCGCGCCCGATGCCTATAGCGCCGACACCGCGCAGCAGATCTTTGCCGAAGGCGGCAACGCGGTCGATGCCGCAGTCGCGATGGCCTTCACACTCGCCGTCACGCGGCCCGATGCGGGCAACCTCGGCGGCGGCGGTTTCATGACGCTGCTGGTCGACGGCAAGCCGTATTTTCTCGACTATCGCGAGCGCGCGCCGCAGCAGGCGAACCGCGACATGTACCTCGACGACAAGGGCAACGTGGTGCCGGGCATGAGCACGGTCGGTCATCGCGCGGCGGCTGTGCCGGGCACCGTCGATGGTATGTGGCAAGCGCAGCGCCGCTTCGGCAAGCTTAAATGGAAGCAGGTGCTCGCGCCCGCGATCCATTACGCGACCGACGGCTTCCAGGTCGGCCCGCGCCTGCAGCAGCGGCGCGACGCGGCCGCGAAGGGTTTCGCCGGCAAGACCAATTTCGACGCCTATTTCGGCAACCTGAGAACGGGCGCGACGCTGCGCCAGCCGGAACTCGCGCAGACGCTCGGGCGAATCGCGAGCGACGGCGGCCGCGAGTTCTACGAGGGCCGCACCGCTCAAATGATCGCCGCGCAGATGTACGGCCACGGCCTGATCACGAGCCAGGATCTGAGCCAGTACAAGGCACTGTGGCGCGAGCCGCTCGCAGCCGACTGGCACGGCTACCGCGTGATCACCGCACCGCCGCCGAGCTCGGGCGGCATCGGGCTGATCCAGATGCTAAAGATGCGGGCCGCTCTGCAGCCGGCGTTCGACGGCCTCGCGTTGAATTCGGCGCCGTACATCCATCTGATCGCGCAGATCGAGGATCGGGTGTTCTCGGACCGGCAGCGCTATATCGGCGACCCGGACGCATCGCCGGTGCCGGTCGCGAAGCTGATCGACGACGCCTACGTCGCGCAGCGCGCGGCCGAAGTCAAAACCGACGAAGCGCCGGGCGCGGCGCCGGTGAAGCCCGGCGCTGACGGCGCCGAGGCGACGGAGAAGGCGCAAACCACGCATTTCTCGGTAGTCGACAAGTGGGGCAACGCGGTGTCGAACACCTACACGCTGAACGGCGATTTCGGCTCGGGCGTGGTGGTGGACGGCGGCGGGTTCCTGCTGAACGATGCGATGGACGATTTCTTGATCAAGCCGGCCGGCGCCGGGGCGACGGGCGCGTCGGGCGCGGCCTCGGCATCCGGCGCCGACGATGCCGAGCCGGACACGATCGCGCCGGGCCGCCGCCCGATTTCGTCGATGACGCCCACGCTGCTGCTGAAGGACGGCAAGATCGCGCTGGCGATCGGCACGCCCGGCGGCTCGCGCATCCTGACGACGATCTTCCAGGTGATGACGAATCTCTCCGACTTCGACATGTCGCCGACGGACGCGCTCGCCGCGATGCGGTTCCATCATCAGCTGCTGCCGCAAAAGACGATCTACTTCGAGCCGTACCATCCGGCGCCGGATGAGCTCGCCACGCAACTGAAGGCGCTCGGCTATACGGTCGAGCAGCAGCCGTACAACGGCGACGTGCAGATGATCCGCGTGAACGGCACGACGCCCGAGCCCGCGAGCGATCCCCGTGGTGCCGGCGTGGCACGCGTGATACGGTAGACGCCCCGCCGCGCTATCCCGCGAGCGGGCCATAAGCCGAACACGGGGAAGCATGATGACCGAACAACAACCAACCACACTCGTACTGCCGGGCTATCTGGACTCCGGCCCAGGCCACTGGCAAACGCGCTGGGAAGCGCTCGATCCCGCGTTCGTCCGCGTGCGGATGCCGGATTGGGACCACCCTTCGCGAGACGCCTGGTGCCGCACGCTGGCCGCCACGCTCGACTCCCTCGACGCGCCGGTCGTGTTCGCCGCTCACAGCCTCGGCTGTCTGACCACGGCGTTCTGGGCCTCGCGGTACGCGAGCGCGGCGCAACTCGCGAAGGTGGCCGGCGCGCTGCTGGTCGCCGTGCCCGATCCGGCCGAAGCGCATTTCCCGCGGGACGCGACCGGCTTTGCGCCGGTGCCGCTCGAACGCCTGCCGTTTGCGACGATCGTCGTGGCGAGCAGCGACGATCCGTATGGCGGCGTGCCGTTTTCACAAACCTGCGCGAACGCGTGGGGCAGCCGCTGGATCGAGATTGGCGCGCGCGGCCACATCAACGCCGATAGCGGCCTCGGCGATTGGGACGAGGGGCGCAGCTGGCTGGCTTCGCTAAGGGCGCCGCGCTGAGTCTCGTCGCATCGTCGATCAGATCACCGCCTTTCGCTTCAACTCCGCCATCGTCTGCGCGTCGTATCCGAGCAGGTCGCGCAGCACACGCTCGGTGTGCTCGCCGAGCAGTGGCGGATGGCTCAGCGCCTGCGGCGGCGTGCCGGTCATGTTGATCGGATTGCGCACGAGCTTGACCGTGCCGCCCGACGGATGCGGCAGATCCACCTGCAGACCGCGCGCGACCACCTGCTCGTTGTCGAACACTTCGTCGAGGTTGTTGATCGGCCCGCACGGCACGCCGGCCGCTTCGAGCGCCGCGATCCATTGCTGCTTGCCTTGCAGACGGACCATGTCCGCGAGCATCGGCACGAGCAGTTCGCGGTTGCGCACGCGCGCGGGGTTGGTCGCGAAACGGTCGTCGTCGGCGAGCTCCGGGCGGCCGCCCACCTCGACGAACTTGCGGAACTGGCCGTCATTGCCGACCGCGACGATGATCCAGCCATCGCTCGTCTGGAAGGTCTGGTAGGGCACGATGTTCGGATGCGCGTTGCCCCAGCGCACTGGCGGCTGGCCGCTCGCGAGGTAGTTCGAGTTCATGTTGGCGAGCATCGCGACCTGCACGTCGAGCAGCGCCATGTCGATGTACTGGCCTTCGCCCGTGCGATCGCGGTGCGTGAGCGCGGTCAGCACGGCGATCGTCGAGTACATGCCGGTCATCAGGTCGGCGATCGCGACGCCGGCCTTCTGCGGGCCACCGCCCGGCTGACCGTCGCGCTCGCCGGTAATGCTCATGAAGCCGCCGATGCCCTGCACGATGAAGTCATAGCCGGCGCGCTGCGCATACGGCCCGGTCTGCCCGAAGCCCGTGACCGAGCAGTAGATCAGGTCGGGCTTCACCGCTTTGAGCGATTCGTAGTCGAGGCCGTACTTCTTCAGCTGGCCGACCTTGTAGTTTTCGAGCACGACGTCGCTTTGCGCGGCCAGCTCGCGCACGATCCGCTGGCCCTCGGGCGACGCGATGTCGAGCGTGACCGAGCGCTTGTTGCGGTTCGCCGCGAGATAGTAGGCGGCTTCGCGCGTGTCCGCGCCGTCCGGCGTCTTCAGATACGGCGGCCCCCAGTGGCGCGTGTCGTCGCCGACCTCGGGGCGTTCGATCTTGATGACGTCGGCGCCGAAATCGGCGAGCGTCTGCGCGCACCACGGACCGGCGAGCACGCGGGTGAGATCCAGCACGCGGATATGACTGAGAGCGCCCATGTTCCTGAATGTCTCCTGATGGTTGCAGGCCGCGCGGCGAGCCGCCATGCGCAATTTCGCGCGACGTTTCGTGGAAGTCATCTTAAGCGATTCCCGCTCGCGGGCGCAGTCAGCCGAACGTCATAGCGCCGATCGGACGATCGGACGCGCGCGTGTCGCAGCGGGCGCATGCCGTGCTGGCCGGATCGCCAGCCAGGCGGCGCGCGGTGCCGCGCACGCGTGCCGATCCCGTATAATCAGTCGTTTAAAGAAACAGACAGTTGGCGCATCCCATCGACCGCCAGTCTTCGTCAGGAACCGTCAGGACCGTCCCCCGCACGCTATGAAAGCCGCTGATATCCGCGAGAAATTCCTCAAGTTCTTCGAATCGAAGGGCCATACGATCGTCCGTTCGTCGAGCCTCGTGCCCGGCAACGACCCGACGCTGCTCTTCACCAATTCGGGGATGGTGCAGTTCAAAGATGTGTTCCTCGGCGCGGAGTCGCGTCCGTATTCGCGCGCCACGACCGCGCAGCGCAGCGTGCGCGCCGGCGGCAAGCACAACGACCTCGAGAACGTCGGCTACACCGCGCGTCACCACACGTTCTTCGAGATGCTCGGTAACTTCTCGTTCGGCGACTACTTCAAGCGCGATGCGATCCACTACGCGTGGGAACTGCTGACCGAAGTCTACAAGCTGCCGAAAGACAAGCTGTGGGTCACCGTCTACCAGGAGGACGACGAAGCGCACGACATCTGGGCGAAGGAAGTGGGCGTGCCGGTCGAGCGCATCATCCGCATCGGCGACAACAAGGGCGCGCGCTACGCGTCGGACAACTTCTGGCAGATGGCCGACACCGGGCCGTGCGGCCCGTGTTCGGAAATCTTCTACGACCACGGCCCGGACGTGTGGGGTGGCCCGCCGGGGTCTCCCGACGAAGACGGCGACCGCTACATCGAAATCTGGAACCTCGTGTTCATGCAGTTCAACCGCGACGCGCAGGGCAACATGACGCCGCTGCCGAAGCAATGCGTGGACACCGGCATGGGCCTCGAGCGTATCGCCGCGGTGCTGCAGCACGTGCACAGCAACTACGAGATCGACCTCTTCCAGGCGCTCATCCAGGCCGCTGGTCGCGAAACCGGCGTGACCGATCTGACCAACAACTCGCTGAAGGTGATCGCCGATCACATCCGCGCGTGCTCGTTCCTGATCGTCGACGGCGTGATTCCGGGCAACGAAGGCCGCGGCTACGTGCTGCGCCGCATCGTGCGCCGCGCGATCCGCCACGGCTACAAGCTCGGCAAGAAGGGTTCGTTCTTCCATCGCCTCGTCGCCGACCTCGTCGCGCAGATGGGCGAAGCCTATCCGGAACTGGCACAGGCCGAGAAGCGCGTGACCGACGTGCTGCGTCAGGAAGAAGAGCGCTTCTTCGAGACGATCGAGCACGGCATGTCGATTCTCGAAGCCGCTTTGGCCGATCTCGACGCGAAGGGCGGCAAGACGCTCGACGGCGAACTCGCGTTCAAGCTGCACGACACCTACGGCTTCCCGCTCGACCTGACCGCGGACGTCTGCCGCGAGCGCGAAGTGACGGTCGACGAACCCGCGTTCGACGACGCGATGGCGCGTCAGCGCGAGCAGGCGCGCGCGGCGGGCAAGTTCAAGATGGCCCAGGGCCTCGAATACTCGGGCGCGAAGACCACCTTCCACGGCTACGAAGAAATCGTCTTCGACGACGCGAAGGTCGTCGCGCTGTATGTGGACGGCGCGTCGGTGCAACAGGTGCAGGCCGGCCAGCCGGCGGTCGTCGTGCTCGATCACACGCCGTTCTACGCGGAGTCGGGCGGCCAGGTCGGCGACCAGGGCGTGCTCGCGAACGCGAGCACGCGCTTTGCCGTTGCCGATACGCTGAAGGTGCAGGCCGACGTGGTCGGCCATCACGGCACGCTCGAGCAGGGCACGCTGAAGGTTGGCGACGTCGTCAAGGCGGAAATCGACGCGGTGCGCCGCGCTCGCACGGCGCGCAACCACTCGGCCACGCACCTGATGCACAAGGCGCTGCGCGAGGTGCTCGGTTCGCACGTGCAGCAGAAGGGCTCGCTCGTCGACGCAGACAAGACCCGCTTCGACTTCGCGCACAACGCGCCGATGACGGACGAACAGATCCGCCGCGTCGAGGAAATCGTCAACGCGGAAGTGCTGGCGAACGCGCCCGGCATCGTGCGTTTGATGTCGTACGACGATGCGGTGAAGGGCGGCGCGATGGCGCTGTTCGGCGAAAAGTACGGCGACGAAGTGCGCGTGCTCGACCTCGGCTTCTCGCGTGAGCTGTGCGGCGGTACGCACGTGAATCGCTCGGGCGACATCGGCTTCTTCAAGATCGTGATGGAAGGCGGCGTCGCGGCCGGTATCCGCCGCGTCGAAGCGATCACCGGCGACAACGCGGTGCGCTACGTGCAGGAGCTCGAAGCGCGCGTCAACGCGGCCGCGGCCGTGCTGAAGGCGCAACCGGCGGAACTCACGCAGCGCATCGGCCAGGTGCAGGACCAGGTGAAGGCGCTCGAGAAGGAACTGAGCGCGCTGAAGTCGAAGATGGCGTCGAGCCAGGGCGACGAGCTCGCGGGCCAGGCGATCGACGTCGGCGGCGTGCACGTGCTCGCGGCAACGCTCGAAGGCGCGGATGTGAAGACGCTGCGCGAAACGGTCGACAAGCTCAAGGACAAGCTGAAGAGCGCGGCGATCGTGCTCGCGTCGGTCGAAGGCGGCAAGGTCAGCCTGATCGCCGGTGTGACCGCCGACGCCAGCAAGAAGGTCAAGGCGGGCGAACTGGTCAACTTCGTGGCCCAGCAGGTGGGCGGCAAGGGCGGTGGCCGTCCGGACATGGCGCAGGCTGGCGGTACCGAGCCGGCCAACCTGCCGGCGGCGCTCGCGGGCGTCAAGGGCTGGGTCGAAGCACAGCTTTGAATCTGATGGTCGGTTGAGTCCGGCTCGACGCGAAGTCGAGCCGGGTTCGACAAAGGGGCCACGCGGCGCGCCAGCAGAATCGGCGCGTTGCGTGGCCCCTTCGCTTTTGCCGAAGCCGATCGGCTTGCGTCGAACCTCTTTGCCGGCGCGGTGGATTCAACGATCAGACCGCATTGGTATCCACGGGCGCCGCCGCATCCGCGTCGGCCGTCCCTTCCTGCGACGCGACCAGCGCGCGCCGCAACGCGTTGAGCGCCGACGAAAAATGCCCGCGTCGCCAGAGCAGCAGCGTGTCGATGATGCCGATATCGGGCAACTCGTGCACCGCGATATTGCTCGTGTCGGGCTGCAGATCGAGCACCGAGCGCGGTGCGACCGCGACGCCCGCGCCGGCCGCCACGCACGCGACGATCGCGTGATACGAGCCGAGCTCCAGCACGCGCTCCGGTCGCACCCCGTGCTCCAGATACCACTTCTCGATATACGCGCGGTAGGCGCAGCCGCGCTCGAACGCGATCAGCGTCGATAGCGCGATGTCGCGCACCTCGCGGATCGGCCGATGGCCGCGCGGCGTCAGCATCACGAGTTCTTCGCGGAAGATCGGCACGGTTTCGAACACATCGCCGAGCGTCGCAGGATCGAGCGGCGTCGCGACCAACGCCGCATCGACCTCGAACTCGCGCACGCGCTCGATCAGCCTGCCGGTCGTGCCGGTCTCCAGCTCCAGTTCGACGGCCGGCCATTGCTGGTGATATTGCGCGAGCAGGGCCGGCAGACGCGTCGCCGCGACGCTTTCCATCGTACCGAGACGCAGCCGCCCGCTCGGACGATCCTCGCGCACCGCGTGACGCGCCTCGTCGGCGAGCGCGAGCAGCCGTTCCGCGTAGGGCAGCAGGGTCTCGCCGGCCGGCGTCAGCACGAGCCGGCGGCCGTCGCGGATGAACAACTCGGTGCCGAGTTGCTCCTCGAGCTGCTTGATGCGCGTGGTCACGTTCGATTGCACGCGATTGAGCTTCGCCGCAGCGCGCGTCACGCCGTTTTCGCGTACTACCGCGCGAAAAATCGTCAGAGCAGCCAGATCCATGATTCTCTCCCGGCGATGAATTACATTCTAATTATTCATTTTTCGTGATCGAAAGGTCAAGCTAATATGGATTCACCCCATCGCTGCTTGACCGTCCGACATGAACGACCTGGCTTCCCACGCGTACCGGCGCTTTCACGAACCGCACGCCGCCCGGCGCGCGGCGCTCGCCTGCATGGCCGCGCTGGCCGTCGCGCTCGGGATCGGGCGCTTCGCATTCACGCCGCTGCTGCCGCTGATGCTGCACGGCGCGGCGCTCGGCCAGCCGCACCTCGATATCCAGCATGGCGGCTGGCTCGCGTCGTTCAATTACGCCGGCTATTTCGTCGGTGCGATGACCTGCGCGGCGCTGCGGGCAGAGCCCGCGCGGATGGTGCGCGTCGGACTCGCCGCGACCGTGCTGCTCACGCTCGCGATGGGCGTCACCGGCCAGTTCTGGGTGTGGGCGCTGGTGCGCTTCGTCGCCGGCGCGGTCAGCGCATGGACCTTCGTGTTCGCGTCGCAGTGGGGCTTGCGGCGGCTCGCCGAACTCGGCGCGCATGCGTGGAGCGGGGTCATCTACACCGGGCCGGGCGTGGGCATCGTCGGGACCGGCTTGCTGGTCAGCGTCGCGGGTGGCTATGGCGCGGTGGTCGGATGGATCGGCTTTGCGGTGATCGGCGCGGTGCTGACCGTGCTGGTGTGGCCCGTGTTCGCCGAGACAGGGCGCGCGGGGGCAGCGCGGCCTGCCGTTGCGAGCTCCTCGGCAGCAAAATCCGCCACTGGATCACGCACTGGCGCAAACCCGCCGCCCCGTACGGCCGGCGTTCAGACGAGCCATGCCGTCCACCGCAGCGACGCGTTCTGGCTGGTGCTGCTCTACGGTATCCCGGGCTTCGGCTACATCATCACCGCGACCTTTCTGCCGGTCATCGCGCGCCACGCGTTGCCGGGCTCGGCATGGCCGGACCTGTTCTGGCCGATGTTCGGTGCCGCGCTGATCGTCGGCGCGTTGCTCGCCGCGCGTTTGCCGTTGCATTGGGACAACCGCACGCTGCTCGCAGGCTCATATGTGCTGCAGGCAATCGGCATCGCGTTGGGCATCGTGTGGCCGACGGCGGGCGGGTTTTCGCTCGGCAGCATCCTGATCGGCCTGCCGTTTACCGCGATCACGCTATTCGCGATGCGCGAGGCGCGGCGGCTGCGCGGCGACGATGCGGCCGGGCTGATGGGTTACGCGACGGCGGCCTATGGCATCGGACAGATCGCGGGTCCGTTGGTGGCAGCGCCGATTGCCGCCCACACGGGATCGTTTTCGCTGGCGCTGTGGCTCGCCGCGGGCGCGCTGCTGGCGGGGGCGGTAGGGCTGATCGCGGTGATGCGCGTGCCGCGCGGCCCGCGCCGTGGCCGCATGCCGGATTGCGGTCGCAACTAGCGCCTGAAAACAAATCTCGCACGAGCGCACTAAAATGACCGCTTTCCGTCATTCCCTCGCGCCTGTCGCCGGGCGCGTCGCTCGACCATGCAACATTTCGCGTCCGACAACTATGCCGGCATCTGTCCCGAAGCGCTCGACGCGCTGATCGCCGCCAACAACAGCGGCCACGAGCCGGCCTACGGCGACGACTCCTGGACCAACCAGGTCTGCGACCGTCTGCGCGACCTGTTTCAAACCGATTGCGAAGTGTTCTTCGTGTTCAACGGCACGGCGGCCAATTCGCTCGCGCTCGCGTCGCTGTGCCAGTCGTACCACTCGGTGATCTGCCACGAACTCGCGCACATCGAGACCGACGAATGCGGCGGTCCGGAGTTCTTTTCAAACGGCTCGAAGCTGCTGACCGCGCCGGGCATCGGCGGCAAGCTCACGCCCGATGCGATCGAGTGCATCGTCACGCGGCGCGCCGATATCCACTATCCGAAGCCGAAGGTCGTCACGCTGACGCAGTCGACCGAGGTCGGCACCGTCTACAGCGTCGAGGAAGTGCGCGCGATCGCCGCGATCGCGAAGCGCCGTCATCTGAAGGTGCACATGGACGGCGCGCGTTTCGCGAACGCGGTCGCCGCGCTCGACGTGCATCCGTCGGAAATCACATGGCGCGCGGGTGTCGACGTGCTGTGCTTCGGCGGCACCAAGAACGGCCTGCCAGTCGGCGAGGCGGTGGTGTTCTTCGACCGCGCGCTCGCCGACGATTTCGCTTATCGGCTCAAGCAGGCGGGACAGCTGGCATCGAAGATGCGTTTCATTTCCGCGCCGTGGCTCGGCCTGCTCGACAACGACGTATGGTTGCGCAATGCACGTCACGCGAACGCGATGGCGCGTCTGCTGGAGGCGCGGTTGCAGGAAATCCCGGGCGTGAGCATCATGTTTCCGAGCGAATCGAACGCGGTGTTCGCGCAGTTGCCGCCGCATGCCGCGAAGACGATGCGCGCACGTGGCTGGAAGTTTTACGAGTTCATCGGCGCGGGCGGTTGCCGGCTGATGTGCGCGTGGGACACGCAGCCCGAAACGGTCGAGCGTTTCGCGGCCGACGTACGCGAACTGTGCATCGCGTGACCGAAGACGCATGAAGCTGCCGGAGCCTGAGTGACTGCCGGCGCCTCGGCGCACCACTCGGTACACGCGCAATGCCACACCACTACGACCCGCCAAAAAACAGGAAACAACGAGACGTCCCCCGCCATGACCGAGTACCGATTCTGTCCCCGCTGCGCGAAGCCTCTGACCGAACGCACCGACCCCGAACACGACGGTGGCCGCGTCCGTCAGATCTGTCCCGACACCGAGTGCGGTTATGTTCATTGGAATAATCCGCTGCCGGTCGTCGCCGCGATCGTCGAGTACGAGGGCAAGGTTCTGCTTGCGCGCAACGCCGCATGGCCCGAGGGCAGGTTCGCGCTGATCACCGGCTTCCTCGAAAACGGCGAGACGCCGGAGCAGGGCATCGCTCGCGAAGTGATGGAGGAGACGTCGCTGCACACGGAATCGGTCGAACTGATCGGCGTGTACGAATTCATCCGCAAGAACGAGCTGATCATCGCGTATCACGTGAAGGCGCATGGGACGATCGCGCTGTCGCCGGAACTCCTGGAATACCAGCTCGTCGAGCCCGCGAAGCTGCGGCCGTGGCGCGCGGGCACGGGGCAAGCGCTCGGCGAATGGATGCGGCGGCGCAATTTGCCGTTCGAATTCGTCGAGCGGCCGGGGCTGTGAAGCGCTCGGCCCATCGAGCCGCAACATTGGCCAGCACACAGACAATGCGGACAACGCAGACAACATAGAGACAGCACACAGCAGCCATCGACGCATCATCGAATCGTTCATCCACGTCAATCAGCGGTCAATGAGCGCACGCTCAGGGAGAAGCAACGGCATGGCCTACATCTACTACCTGACCCATATTCATCTGGGCTACGACGCACTGTCGCAACTGTCGTCCGAGTGCGCGCGCATCGGCATCAGGCGGCCTCTGGTGATCAGCGACAAGGGCGTCGTCGCGGCCGGCATCGCGCGGCAGGCACTCGATGCGCTGAAGCTCGGCGACGTGCCGCTGTTCGACGACACGCCGTCGAATCCGACCGAGGACAAGGTGCTCGCGGCGGCCCAGGTGTATCGCGACGAGCGCTGCGACGGGCTGATCGCGGTGGGCGGCGGTTCGTCGATCGATCTCGCGAAGGGCGTCGCGATCGCGGCCACGCATCCGGGGCCGCTCACGCAGTACGCGACGATCGAAGGCGGCAGCGCGAAGATCACCGACGCCGTCGCGCCGTTGATCGCGATTCCGACCACGGCCGGCACCGGCAGCGAAGTCGCGCGCGGCGCGATCGTGATCCTGAACGATGGCCGCAAGCTCGGCTTTCATTCGTGGAGTCTGCTGCCGAAATCGGCGCTGTGCGACCCGGGTCTCACGCTCGGCCTGCCGCCGGGGCTGACCGCCGCGACCGGCATGGATGCGATCGCGCATTGCATCGAGACCTTCCTCGCGCCGGCCTTCAATCCGCCCGCCGACGGCATCGCGCTCGACGGCCTCGAACGCGCGTGGCACAGCATCGAGCGCGCGTGCGCGGACGGCAGCGATCGCGAGGCGCGCCTGAACATGATGAGCGCGTCGATGCAGGGCGCGATGGCGTTCCAGAAGGGCCTCGGCTGTGTGCATTCGCTGTCGCATCCGCTGGGCGGCCTGAAGGTGAACGGCCGCACGTCGCTGCATCACGGTACGTTGAACGCGGTCGTGCTGCCCGCGGTGCTGCGCTTCAACGAGCGCGCGCCGAGCGTGGTGGCCGAGCGCCGCTATGCGCGCATGCGTCGCGTGATGGGGGTGCCCGAGCATGCGGATCTCGCGCAGGCGCTGTTCGACATGACCGCGCGGCTCGGTCTGCCGACCGGCCTCAGGCAGATGGGCGTCGACGAAAGCATGTTCGACAAGGTCGTGCAGGGCGCGCTGCTCGATCACTGCCATCGCACGAATCCGCGTGAGGCGAGCGCCGACGACTATCGCCGCATGCTGACGGAATCTTTGTGACGCAGCCCCGCATCCTCGCATCCACCAACCGCCACGTCCGATGAACAAACCCGCCCCTGCCGGCCGCGCCGCGTATCCGCACTTCCTGTCGATCACCACGCGCTGGATGGACAACGACGTCTACGGCCACGTGAACAACGTCGTCTACTACAGCTACTTCGACACCGTCGTGAACGAGTATCTGATACGCGCGGGCGTGCTCGATTTCGAGCACGGCGCGACGATCGGGCTCGTCGTCGAGACGCAGTGCAACTACTTCGCGCCGCTCGTATTTCCCGATCGCATCGACGCGGGCTTGCGCGTCGCGCGGCTCGGCACGTCGAGCGTGCGCTACGAGGTGGGGCTGTTCCGCGACGGCGATGATGCGCCCGCCGCGCAGGGGCATTTCGTGCACGTCTACGTGGATCGCGCGACGCGGCGGCCAGTGAACCTGCCCGCCGAACTGCGCGCGGCGCTCGAACCGTTGTGCGTTGGCGGGACGGCGGACTAGACGCGTGCAGTCGTTCATCATCACTTTGCTCAACGGCCTGAGCTACGGGCTGTTGCTGTTCATGCTGTCGGCCGGGCTCACGCTAATCTTCAGCATGCTCGGCGTGCTCAACTTCGCGCATGCGAGCTTCTACATGCTCGGCGCGTACGTCGGCTTTTCGGTGGCGGCGCGCGCCGGTTTCTGGAGCGCGCTGGTGGTCGCGCCGCTCGTCGTCGGTCTGCTCGGCGCGGCGCTCGAGCGCTGGCTGCTGCGGCGCGTGCGCGGCCACGGTCATCTGCCCGAGCTTCTGTTGACGTTCGGCGCCGCGTATCTGCTCGGCGAACTCGTCAAGCTCGGCTGGGGGCTCAGTCCGCTGTCGGCGAGAATCCCGGCCGTGCTCGACGGTCCGCTGTTCTCGCTGTACGGCGCGGTTTTCACCCGCTATCGCGCGTTCATGATGGCGGTGTCGCTCGCGATGCTCGCGGCGCTCATCGCAATGCTGCGCGTATCGAAGACCGGCCTGATCGTGCGCGCCGCGCTCACGCATGCGCAGGCCGTCGAAGCGCTCGGCTACAACGTGCCGCGCGTGTTCACCGGCGTATTCGCGGCCGGCACCGCGCTCGCCGCGCTGGCCGGCGTGATCGGCGCGCCGCTGTTCGTGATCGAGCCGGCGATGGCGGAGTCGCTCGGCTCGATCGTGTTCGTCGTCGTCGTGATCGGCGGGCTCGGGTCGCTTAGCGGGGCGCTCCTCGCGTCGCTGCTGGTGGGGAGCGTGCAGACGCTGGCGGTCGCGAGCGATCTGTCGTTGGGCGACGCGGTGGCGCTCGTCGGCGCGGTGCTGCCGCCCGAATGGGACGCGCTGACGCTCGCGCAAGTCGCGCCGCTGCTGCCGTACCTACTGCTCGTCGCGGTGCTGGCGATGAGGCCGCGCGGGCTGTTCGGACGGCGTGACGATCATGCGTAAGCGGGGCGGGCCGTCAGATGCGCTGGAAAGCAGGGCGCCGCCGCGCAGGCGCGGTGGCGCGCTCGCGCCCTGGCTCGCGCTCGTCGCCTTTCTGGCCGTGCCGCCTTTCATCTGGCCGCACAGCTGGCTGCTCGCCTATCTCGCGCAAAGCGCCACGATGATCGTGTTCGCGCTGTCGTACAACCTGTTGCTCGGCGAGACCGGGCTGCTGTCGTTCGGACATGCCGCGTATGCGGGGCTCGGCGCGCTGATCGCCGCGCGCCTGTTCAACGCGGGCGGCGTGCCGCTCGTGCTGCTGCCGTTGGTCGGCGGCATCGGCGGCGCGCTGTGCGGCGTGCTGTTCGGCTTCATCGCGACGCGCCGTGCCGGCACCGCGTTCGCGATGATCACGCTAGGTCTCGGCGAGCTCGTCGTCGCGGCCGCGTGGACGCTGCCGGGCTGGTTCGGCGGCGAGGCGGGCGTCGCGATCGATCGCGCGAGCGGGCCGCTCTTCGGCGGCTGCAGTTTCGGTCCGGCGCGCGAGGCCTATGCGCTGATCGCGCTGTGGTGCGTCGTCGCGAGTGTCGCGATGTTCGCGCTGTCGCGCACGCCGTTCATGCGGCTCGCGAACGCGGTGCGCGACAACCCGGCGCGCGCGGCGGCGATCGGCTGCTATCCGCGCCGGGTTCGCTATGGCGTGGTCGTGCTGTCGGCGTTTTTCGCGGGCATCGCGGGGACGCTCGGGCTGATCAATATCGAACTCGTATCGACCGAAAGCGTCGGCATGATGCGCTCGGGCGCGGTGCTGATCGCGACCGTGATCGGCGGCACTGCCGCGTTTTTCGGGCCGGTCGCGGGGGCGATCGTGCTGACGTTTTTCAGCGTGGTGGTCGCGAGTGTCACGCGGGCGTGGCTGTTTTATCTCGGGCTGTTCTTTGTCGTCGTCGTGATGGCCGCGCCGGATGGGCTTGCGGGCTTTGCCTCGCGACACGTGGCGCGGATTGCGGCCTATGGCTGGCGAGGTTGCCGCGCCGCTTATCTGTGGAGCGCGGCGGCAGGGTTGCTGTGGCTCGCGGCCGTCGTGATCGCGGTGCAGTGGGCCTATGCGGCGCAGTTCGGTGCGGACGAAGGGGCGGCATTTAGCGCATTGTTCGGCGGCGGTGCGGGCGCGGGTGCCGATGTCACCGTCGCACCGATGCTGTTGCCGCTTCCTCTGGCGCTGGCATTCGTTGCGCTCGCCGCCCTGGCTGCATTGTCCACACGCCATGCGCTGCGCGCGCATGCACGCGTGAGCGCCCACGCACGCGCGGCACGTTCCTCCGGAGCCGCACGGTGATCCCCGCACTGGCGCTCTACGGCATCGAAAAGCGTTTCGGCGCGACGCAAATACTGCGCGGCGTCGATCTCGCGATCGAGCCCGGGGAGCGGCACGCGCTGATCGGCCCGAACGGCGCGGGCAAGTCGACGCTGTTCAACCTGATCGGGGGCGGCGCGCGGCCGAGCGCGGGGCGTATCCATCTGTTCGGCGCGGACATCACGCGGCTGGCGCCCGCCGCGATCGCGCGCCGCGGCCTCGCGCGCAGCTTCCAGAGCACCAGCGTGTTCGCGCGGCTGTCCGTGTTCGACAACCTGCGCTGCGCGGCGCAGCTTGCCGAGCGCGATCGCACGCGCTGGTGGCAGCGTCTGACCGGCACCGCCGCGATCGATGCGCGCGCCGCCGAGGTGCTCGATGCGGTCGGCCTCGGCCCGCGCCGCGACGTCGCGGCCGGCACGCTCAGCTACGCGGAGCAACGCGCGCTCGACCTCGGCATCGCGCTCGCCGGCGGCGCGCACACGCTGCTGCTCGACGAACCGACCGCGGGCATGAACCGCGCGGAGGCGGCGCGCGCGATCGAGCTGATCCGCGACACCACCGCGGGCCGCACGCTGCTGATGGTCGAGCACGACATGGACGCGGTGTTCGCGATCGCGGATCGGATTTCGGTGCTGGTGCAGGGGCGCATCATCGCGAGCGGGTCGCCGGGCGCGATTCGAGCGGACGCGGCGGTGCGGGCCGCGTATCTGGGTGAGCGCGTCGACCCGGGCTCACGCACTCGGGCCGGTGACGAACCCGGCAACGGGGCAGGCCGATGAGCGCGCTGCTCGACATTCGCGACCTCAACGCGTGGTACGGCGCGAGCCAGGCGCTGCACGGCGTCACGCTGAGCATCGAGCCCGGCGAAGTGATTGCGCTGGTCGGCCGCAATGGCTCGGGCCGCTCGACGCTTGCACGCGCGATCATGGGCCTCGTGCGCTGCGAGGGCGAACTGCGTTTCGCGGGGCGCTCGCTCGCGGGTCTGCGCACGTTCGAGATCGCGCGGCTCGGGCTCGGCTATGTGGCCGAGCATCGCGACGTGTTCGCCGCGCTGAGTGTGCATGAGAACCTGCTGCTCGGCATTGCGCCGGCTGCCGCATCGCGTGAGCGTGGCCGCGCGCCGCGCTTCACGCTCGACGACGCATATGCGCTATTCCCGGTGCTCGCCGAGCGCAAGCGCACGCGTGCCGGCGCGCTGTCGGGCGGCGAGCAACAGATGCTCGCGCTCGCGCGGGCGCTGCTCGGCGACCCCGATCTGCTGCTGATCGACGAGCCCGGCGAAGGGCTCGCGAGTCTCGTGATGCAGCAGGTCGCCGATTGTCTGCATGCGCTGCGCGAGCGTGGCGTCGCGATGTTGCTGATCGAACAGAGGCTCGTGATCGCGCAGGACATCGCGAGCCGCGTCGCGGTGATGGGGCACGGCGAGATCGTGTTCGACGGCGCGCTCGCGTCATTTCTGTCGCGTGACGATGTGATGCGCGAGTGGCTCGGCGTGGGTTGACGCGCAGGCTTGCGCGCGCCCGGCGCGGGGCGGGGGCTACGCTTGGGCACGCCAACGCGTCAAGGGTTTTGGATGGTCAAGCATCCTTATTGATGATCCACTCGTGCACCGGATCGTTATGGAAATGCCAGACCCGCTGGCTACCGGCCATCACGTTCAGATAATACGAGTCGTAGCCGTACGGCACGATGACCGGGTGATAGCCGCGCGGCACCATCACGACGTCGTGATCCTCGACGGCCATCGATTCGTCGATATCGCGCGAGTCGGTGTACACGCGCTGAAACGCGAAGCCTTGCGGCGGATCGAGCCGGTGGTAATAGGTTTCTTCGAGCGAGCTTTCGTGCGGAATGTTGTCGGTGTCGTGCTTGTGGGGCGGATAGCTCGACGCGTGACCGCCCGGCGTTCTCACTTCGACCACCAGCAACGACTCCGCCGGCTCGGTCTGCGGAAGAATGTCGCACACGTAGCGCGTATTCAGCGACTTGCCGCGCGTCGAGCGCTTCATCGACGCGGGCTCGATCAGCCGCGCCGGATACTCGCCCTTGGCCGGCGCACTCGCGACACCGATCTCCGCGTCGCGGTTCGCGCGCACCGTCGCGCGCACGTTCGGCGGCAGATACACCGCATACGGTGCCGCGTCTTCGAACACGCTGTCGCGCGAACCGAGCGAACTCCAAGTCGTATCCGGCGTTTCGACATCGACCGCGCCGCTCAGCACCACGATGCACGATTCGCGCGCCGGTTCGAATACATACACGAGTTCGTTCGCGCCGACCCGGTACGCGGCGAATCCTACATAGCGCCAGCAGGCCGACTGCGGCGTGACGCGCGCGATCGTCTGGCCTTCGCGCTCTGCCTTTACCAATAAGCTCATGCTGCCTCCTTGCCGAGCGGCGCATCGACGAGCGCCCGCAAAGTACCGTACCCCTTCTGCGCATAATCGAACGACGGTGCGACCACGGGGTCCTGCTCCGCCTCGACCACGAGCCAGCCGCAATAACCATGCCGCTTCAGCCGGTCGATCAGCGCCGGAAAATTGACCGCGCCGTCGCCGGGCACCGTGAACGCGCCGGCGATCACCGCATCGAGAAAACTCCAGTTGCGATTGCGCGCGAGCTTCATCACGGCGGGGCGCACGTCCTTGCAGTGCACGTGACAAACGCGCGCAATGTGCTTGTCGAGCACGGCCACCGGATCACCGCCCGCGAACGTGATGTGCCCGGCGTCGAACAGCAGGCCTACCGCATCGCTGGTGCGCGCCATCAACTGATCGACGTCGGCTGGCGTTTCGACATACGCGCCCATGTGATGATGATAGGCGAGCCGAACGCCACGGCTCAGCGTATAGCGCGCGAATTCATCGACGCGTGCCGCGTAGCCGGCCCATTGCGCGTCGCTGAAAAAGCGCGGCCGTTGATACAGCGGGCGCGGCGCGCCCTGGATCGAATCGGCGACCTCGCCATACACCATCACTGTCGCGCCGTTCTGCGCGAGCAATTCCAGATGCGAGCCGACCGCGTCGATTTCTTCCGCGACGCTGCGTTTGGCCAGTTGTCCCGAGTACCAGCCGGACACGAGCGCGAGGTCGTATTGCGCGAGCAGCGTTTTCAGCGCTTGCGGCTCGCGGGGAAACTTGTTGCCGAGCTCGAAGCCCTGGTAGCCGATCTGGCGGCCCTCGGTCAGCGCGACTTCGAGCGGCGTCTCGCCGCCGAGCGACGGCAGGTCGTCGTTCATCCACGACAGCGGATTGATGCCGATGCGTACGTCGAAAGCAGTCATGCAGAAGTCCTCATGGTTCTCAGTCGTGATCGGCGCCCTGTGGCGGCGAGGGCGGTGCGGAGGGCGCCGCGCGCGCGGCGAGCTGCGCGTCGTACTTCGCGCGGGCGTCGCGTACCTCGGTGCGCGTCGATACTTCGGGCACCGCGACTTCCCACCACCAGCCCCCGTCTTCGGTGGTGCGAGCCGGGTCGGTGTCGATGCTGATCACGTACGTGCCGTTGGCCGCGCGTGCGCGTTGCAGTGCCACTTCGAGTTCGGCGAGATTACGCGCATGTTCGGCTTGCGCGCCGAGCGCGCGCGCATGCGCGGCGAAGTCGATGCGCGGCACGCCTTCCGGTCCTTGCGCGCAATCGTCGAGCAGATTGTTGAACGGTGCGCCGCCGCAAGCCTGTTGCAGCCGGTTGATGCAGCCGAAGCCGCGATTGTCGAGCACGACGACGATCAGCTTCGCACCGAGCATCACCGAGCTCACGATCTCGCTGTTCATCATCAGATAGCTGCCGTCGCCGAGAATCACGATCACCTCGCGCTCGGGCCGCGCGAGCTTCACGCCGAGGCCGCCCGCGATCTCGTAGCCCATGCACGAGTAGCCATATTCGACGTGATACGCGCCGGGCCGGCCCGCGCGCCACAGCTTGTGCAGATCGGCGGGCAGCGTGCCGGCCGCGCAGACGACGATGTCGTCGGTCGGCGAGCGCGGGCTCGAACGCTGCACCGCGCCGATCACATCGCCCTCGTAGGGCAGCACCGCGTCGCGTTGCGGCGCATGCGTGAGCGTTTGCACGGTGTCGCGCCAACTGGCCGCGAGCTTGTGCGCGCGCGCGGTCCACGCGCGCTCGGCGTGCCAGCCTTGCAGCGGCCCGGCGAGCGCATCGAGCGCGAGCTTCACATCGGCTTCGACGACGAAGCCGCGATGCTTGAGCGCGTCGAAGCCATTCGCGTTGATCGCGATCACGTCGGCTTGCGTGAACAGCGTGTTCGAGCCGGTCGTGAAGTCCTGCAGCCGCGTGCCGAGCGCGAGCACGCAGTCGGCGTCATGCGCGAGTGCATTGGCGGCCGGCGAGCCGGTCACGCCGAGCGCGCCCGCATTCAGCGGATCGTTCCACGCGAGCGAGCTTTTGCCCGCCTGGGTTTCCGCGACCGGCACGCCATGCGCGCTCGCGAAGCGGTGCAGCGCATCGGCCGCGCGGCTGTACAGCACGCCGCCGCCCGCGACGATCAGCGGCCGCTTCGCGTGCCGCAAGCGCGCGCACGCGGCGTCGAGATCGTCGCTACGCGGGGCGGGCGCATGAATGCGCACGACGCGCGGCGTGAAAAAGTCCTCCGGAAAGTCCCATGCCTGCGCCTGCACGTCCTGCGGCAACGCGAGCGTGACGGGGCCACACAACGCCGCATCGGTCAGCACGCGGATCGCGCGCGGCAGCGCGCTCAGCAATTGCGCCGGATGCACGATGCGGTCGAAGTAACGCGACAGCGGCTTGAACGCGTCGTTCGCGGATACGCCGCCGTCGTTGAAATCCTCGAGCTGCTGCAACACCGGATCGGGCGCGCGCGACACGAAGATGTCGCCGGGCAGCAGCAGCACCGGCAGACGGTTCACGTGCGCGAGCGCGGCCGCGGTCAGCAGATTCGTCGCACCGGGGCCGATCGACGTCGTCACCGCCATCATGCGGCGGCGAAAGTGAGCCTTCGCGTAGGCGATCGCACTGTGTGCCATCGCCTGCTCGTTATGCGCCCGGAAAGTGGGCAGCGCGTCGCGATGCTGATACAGCGCCTCGCCGATGCCCGCGACGTTGCCGTGGCCGAAGATCGCGAACACGCCGCCGAACAGTGGTTCGACGCTGGCGCCGTCTTCGCTGGCGACGCGTTGCGCGGCGAGGTAGCGCACCAGCGCCTGTGCCATCGTCAGGCGAATCGTGCCGCCGGTGCGGGCGGGCGCTTGCGGCGCGCCGCTGGTGGATGGAGTGTCGTCATGCATGATGCCCTCGTTCATGCGGCTTGCTCCTGATGAGCGTGATGAGGTGTGCCATGCGCCGTCGGTTCGCCGCGCGCATTGCGCCACGCGGCGATCAGCGTTTCGAACGTGTGGCGCACGCGCGCGATCAGTTCGTCATCGCCGATTTCACCGGCGAGCCACGCATGGCTCGGTTCGTGAAAGATCGTGCGGCCGACCGTGAAGCCGCGGCACGTCGCCGCTTGCGCGGCCGCACGAAAGCCTTCGCTCAACTGCTCGACCGCCGCCGACAAGCCGAGCAGCACGACGCCGCGGCAATACGGATCGCGCTCGGCGATCAGCGCGTCGATGGCCTGCCATTGCGCGGCGTCCATCGGTTCGAGCTTCCACCACTCGGGGTAGATGCCGAGGTTGTACAGGCGCTTCAACGCGCGATACACGATGTCCGGCCCCTGCGGCAGCGACGCATGCTTCGGCGGAATCACTTCGAGCAGCAGTTCGTGGCCACTGGCCTGGGTCGCGTCATACAGCGCGCGCAGTTGCGCCTCCTGTTCGAGCCGCTGCTCGATCGGCTCATCGGGGTGAAACTGCACGAGGCATTTGGCGACGTGCTCCTGCGGCCACGCGATCAGCGTGGTGCCGATCGAGCGGCCATGATCGAACACGAGCGGCACGGAGTGGGGCAGCTCGACCGGACGGCCGATCCACCAGCCGCGGCCGGTCGCGGCATTCAGCGCGTCCTGACCATAGCGGTCGTCGATCAATACGCCGATGCGTCCCTGCAGGTTCAATGCGCGCTCGGTCTGGGCTACCGCTTCGACGAACAAGCCCTTCAACGAGGCAATGCGCGCTTCGTCCGCGCCGGTCTGCTGCGCGAGTTCGAAGAACGGGTTGCGATGATCGAACGCGAAGCCGAGTACTTCGTGCCACGCTTTACGCGCCGGCGACACGCGATGCAGTCTTGCGAGCTTCGCATCGCGATCGGGCCGGCGCATGCGCTGCGGATCGGCCTGCGCTTCGCGCAGGAAGTAGTCGAGTTCGGCCGGGGTCGGCATCGCCGGTGCGCAGCCGTGGCGTGATACGACCAGCGCGCCGCTCGCATTCGCGGCGCGCGCGCAGGCCTCGAGCGGCTGATCGCGCAGCCAGCCTGAGAGGAAGCCGGAAGCGAATGCGTCGCCCGCGCCGAGCACGTTCAGCACTTCGACTTCGACGCCGCCATGAATCGGCGCAGCGTCGAGCGATGCAGGCACCTCGCCGTCAATGATCTGACAGCCGAGCGGCCCGCGCTTCAGCACCAGCGTGGCCGGCGTCACGGCGCGCACCATCGCGAGCGCATCGCGCAGGTCGGTCTTGCCGCCGGCGATGCGAAACTCTTCCTCGGTGCCGATCACCAGATCGAACAGCGGCAGTATCCGCTGCAAATGCGTGCTGACACCCTCGCTCGCGACGAAACGCGTCTCGCCGTCGGCCTTGCCCGTCAGTCCCCACAGCACCGGGCGGTAGTCGATGTCGAGCACGGTGCGCACGTCGTTGCGGCGCGCGTATTCGAGCGCGCGGCGGCTCGTGCGATTGACCTGCTCGGTGGAAAAATGCGTGCCGGTGATCAGCAGCGCTTTCGACGACGCGATGAACGCCTCGTCGAAATCGGCCTCGTCGACCGCCATGTCCGCGCAGTTCTCGCGGTAGAAGATCAGCGGGAACGTGTCGCGGTCCTTCAGGCCGAGCAGCACGAGCGCGGTCAGCCGTTCGTGATCGATGCGCACGTGGCTCACGTCGCAGCCTTCCTTCGCGAGCGTCTCGGTCAGGAAGCGTCCCATGTGATCGTTGCCGACGCGCGCGAGCATGGCTGCGTCAAGCCCGAGCCGCGCGCAGCCGAACGCGATGTTCGCCGACGAGCCGCCGAGATACTTCGCGAAGCTCGACACGTCTTCGAGCCGCGCGCCGACCTGTTGCGCGTACAGATCGACGGCCAGCCGGCCGAGGCACACGATGTCGCGGGCGCGCCCCGGCGCGAACCGGCTGCTTGCTGCGTTACCGCTGGAGGTGCTGGAGTGAGCCATGAATAGTCCTGAATAACAGTGCGCGGTGAGTGCGCGATGGCTGGCCGGGCGAAACGCGTCGGCGCCGGACGGACCGCACGAATCAGTCAGATCGTCGCGCCTTCGAGTTCGCCGATCATCTTCTGCATCTCGGCGCCGCCGGCCATCATGTCGAGCACTTCATCCTTGCTGATCGTCTGTTTGGTGAAGGTGCCGAGCGAGCGTCCACGATTGAGCAGCGTGAACGAATCGCCGATCGGATACGCGTGGTGCACGTTGTGCGTGATGAAGATCACCGAGATGCCTTTGGCGCGCGCCTTATGGATCAGCTTCAGCACGTTGAAGCTCTGCTTGACGCCGAGTGCGGCGGTCGGTTCGTCGAGAATCAGCACGCGCGCGCCGAAGTGAATCGCACGCGCGATGGCCAGGCATTGGCGCTCGCCGCCCGACATCGTGCCGATCGGCTGATGCGGGTCGCGCACATTGATGCCCATTTCGGCGAGCTTGTCGCGCGCGGTGATTGCGCAGGTTTCGAGGTCCATCACGTTGAGAAACCCGAACAGCTTTCTCTGCGGTTCGCGGCCCATGAAGAAATTGCGCGCGACCGAGAGCAGCGGCACCAGCGCGAGATCCTGATAGACGGTTGCGATGCCGAGATCGAGCGCGTCTTTCGGTGACGTGAAATGCACCGGCTTGCCGTCCACCCGGTAGGTGCCCTTGCTCGGCTGATACACGCCCGCGAGCGTCTTGATCAGCGTCGATTTGCCCGCGCCGTTGTCGCCGAGCAGACAATGCACTTCACCGCGTTTGAGCCGCAGCGTGATGTCGTTCAGCGCGATGATGTTGCCGAAATAGCGGCTGACGTTTTCGAGCGACAGGATGATGTCGTCCGGGTTCGGTTCGGGGGTGCTCATCGTGAACCTCCGTCTAGCGCGATGCCGCGACGCGGCCGCGTACGTAGTGGTTGAACAGCACGGCGAACAGCAGCATCACGCCGAGAAACACGCGGAACCAGTCGGAATCGACGTTGGTGTACGTGATGCCGATCTGCACGACGCCGAAGATCAGCGCGCCGAAGCAGGCGCCGACCACCGAGCCGTAGCCGCCCGTCAGCAGCGTGCCGCCGATCACCGCGGCGATGATCGCCTCGAACTCCGCCTGCAAACCACGGTCGGCCGCGGCCGAGCCGATATCGCACACCTGTAGCACCGCATACAGGGCCGAGCAGAACGCGGTCAGCACGAACAGCGAGATCTTCACGCGACGCACTGGCACGCCGACATTCTTGGCCGCGTTGGCATCGCCGCCGACCGCGAAAATCCAGTTGCCGAAGCGCGTCTTCGCGAGCGTGAACGCGCAGACCACCGCGAGCACGAACCACCACAGCAGCACCTTGGGAATGCCCGGCACCAGCGGCGCGCCGTTGTCGAGCATCTTCACGAGACCGAGGTGGCCAAGCCATACGAACAGACCTCGGAACGCGACGCCCTGGAAGAACGTGTGCGCGAACCAGTCCTGACGTGCGACGTCGCCGACGCCGGAGATGATCGTGCGATCGGCGAACATCACCGATAGCGCGAGCGTCAGACCGCGCAGAATGAACAGGAACGCAAGCGTGACGATGAACGACGGCAGACGCGTGCGTATCACCAGATAGCCGTTGAGCGCGCCGAGCAGCATCGAGCCGACGAACGCGAACACGATCGCAAGCCAGATCGGCCAGTGGAAGTACATGGTCGGCAACGCGACCATCATGCCGGCAAAGCCGATCATCGAGCCGATCGACAGATCGAACTCGCCGGCGATCATCAGCAGGCATGCGCCGACCGAGATCAGACCAAGATAGGCGGCGACCTGCGACCAGTTCATCACGCCGTCGAGGTTGAACATCCCCGAGTTGCCGGCGGCCAGGCCGAACACGATGAACACCATCACGGTGCCGGCGAGCGCCGCGAATTCCGGTCGGCCGAGCAGATGGCGGAACCAGGATTCCTCGCGCACGCGTTCGTCGACGGCAGCGGATTGCGAGGCGGTCGTCGCGCCAGACTGCGCAGGGTCCTGCGGATCGGACGGCGGTTGCTTGCGGTGATGGGGATGAAACAGGTCGGCGACACCCATTGAAGCTCTCCTTGATACGCCCGCGACCGGCGAGTCGGCGCAATGCGTTGGGCGTTTGTGAATCCGCCGGGCGGCATGTCCGCTGGGCGGTATATCCGCTTGGCGGCATGTCCGCTGAGCGGGCGAGTGCCGGCAAGACGCAATGCGTCCCACCGGTCACTGCCTTTTGAACCTTGCCGCTGGCGCGGCGGCCTGATCGCGCGACGCGATGCGATGCCGTGCGCTTAGCGGTACTGACCCGCGTACTTCAGCACCTTGTCGACATTTTCCTTGGTGATGAAGCCTGGACCCGAGCCGATATTGCGCGGCCCATACGACGGTGCGAGCCCATAGGTCGCGAGGCGCTCCTTGAACTTCGGATTCGCCTGCAGGACCTCGCGGATCTTCACGGGATCGGTGGTGTTGTTCTTCTTCGCGATCGCCAGCACGGCGACCGGGATATAGCCCTGCAAGTACGGTTGCTGGTCGATCGCGAACTGGATCGTGCCGTCCTGGATGCCCTTCGCGATGTCGCTATCGAAGTCGAAGGTCGCGAACCAGATCTTGCCGGCGAGGCCCATCTGCTGCAGCGCCTTCAAGGTCGGGTCGGCCGATAGCGGACCGAGCGTCAGCACCGCCTGGGTATCCGGATGATTGCGCAGGAACGCGCTGACTTTCGACTGCACGCCGGTCGGGTCCTGGCCCACGTCGAGCGTCGAGGTTTTGAAGTTGGCGCCGATCGCTTCGGCGAAACCGCGGCAGCGTTCGAACGAAGCCGGGTTCGTCGCGTAGTGGTTCACGCACAGGAACGACTTGATGCCGGCGGCCTTGGCCTTTTCGCCGGCGGCTTTGCCGGCCGCGAACTCGGGCTGGCCGACGTGCATGATCGCGCCGAGCTTCGCGCTTTGCTCTTCGGTGCCGGAGTTGATCGTGACGAGCGGAATATGTTTCTCGGTGACCTTCCCGATCGAGCTCTTCAGCACGTCGAAGTCGGCGATCGATACGATCACGCCGTCATAGTTGCGTGCGGCCGCCTGTTCGACGAGACGCGCCATGTCGGCGATGTCGCCGTTCGGCGGGTTGCGGTAGTCGGTCTGAACGTTGAAGTCCTCGTCCGCCTGCTTGATCGCGTTCTTGATCGTGTTCCACCACGAGTCCGAATCCGGCGCGTGGCTGATCAGCACGAAGTGGGCGTCCGCCGCGCGGGCGGCCGAGGCCGCGCCGAATCCCGTCGCCAACGTCAACGCCGTCACCAGAATCCTGAGCGTTGCCTTGCCTCTGCAAAGTCTCATTGTCTCCACCTTTCTCGGTCTGTCGTTCGTTATTGAGGGAGCGCCTGGCGGGTGGCTTGCCATTCCGATGACCCACACAACGAGGCCGAAGCGCCATCGCTCACGACCAAGAGTAGGTCATCTTCCGAGGCCTTGCAAAGAAAATTTCATGACAAATAAAAATGGAAAATACGTTCCATTTGATGGGGCGCCCGCCTATACTCGGCAACGTCGGATGCGCGTTGCGGCGGGCCGCGGGCGCGTCTGTCGCATTGCAGGAAACCCCGAGAGGCAGTCATGGCGGAACAGATCACCGAAGAGGCGTTGCCGAGCGTCGACGAATTGATGCAGCGCATCGCGGATACCTACGAGTCGCTGCCTCGGCAGTTGAAGAGCGTGGCTTCATATATCGAGCAGCATCGCTCGAGCGTGATGATGGATCGCACCAGCGATATCGCCGCGAGCTGCGGTGTGCACCCGTCGGCGGTCGTGCGCTTTGCGCAGCGGTTCGGCTTTTCCGGGTTTTCCGATTTGCAGGCGGTGTTTCGTCAGGCGTATACGGGGCAGGGCGTGTCGTCGTCGAGCTATCAGCAGCGCATCCGCAAGCTGATCGACGAGAAGCCCGGCACGCTGTCGGGTGGCGCGGTCGCGCGCGAGTTTATCGCCGCGTCGCGCGGCGGCCTCGAAGAACTCGAAGCGGGACTCGACGACAAGCAGTTCGACGCCGCCGTGAAGATGCTGCAGCAGGCCGACAACATCTACGTGATCGGCGTTCGGCGCTCGTTTCCGGTCGCGAGCTACATCGTCTATGCGTTGCAGCACACGCACAAGCGCGTGCATCTGGTGTCCGGCTTCGGCGGCATGTATCGCGAGCAGATCCGCAGCGTCAGGAAGGGCGACGTGGTGATTGCGATCAGCTTCGCGCCGTACGGCAAGGAGACGCAGTACTGTCTGCGCGTCGCGCATCATCATCAGGCGAAGACGCTCGTCATCACGGATAGCCAGCTATCGCCGCTCGCGCGCTACGCGAGCACGCAACTCTACGTGAAAGAGGGCAGCGCGTTCGCGTTCCGCTCGCTGACCAGCACGATCTGCCTGTGCCAGGCGCTGTTCATCGCGCTCGCGTACAAGCTCGAACTGAACGTTGAAGAATCCAACGACACTGGAGGCTACGATGACTGACGCGGTAAGCACGATCGACGTCGCGGTATTCGGCGCGGGACGCATCGGCAAGATCCATGCGGCGAATCTCGCGCGGCAGCCCGGCGTGCGGCTCAAATACGTGGTCGACGTGAATCGCGACGCGGCCGCCGCGCTCGCCGCGCAGCATGGCGCGCAGGTCGCGGATATCGACGGCGCGATCGGCGACGCGTCGATCGGCGCGACCGTGATCTGTTCGAGCACCGACACGCATGCGGACCTGATCGTCCAATCGGCCGCGCAGAACAAGCACGTGTTCTGCGAGAAGCCGGTCGATCTGACGCTGGAGCGCGCGCGGATGTGCGCGCACGCCGTGGAGCGCGCGGGTGTCGTGTGCATGATCGGGTTTCAGCGGCGCTTCGATCCGACGTTTGCCGCATTGAAAGCGC
The DNA here is from genome assembly GCF_038900515.1 of Burkholderia sp. JPY481. NCBI lineage: Bacteria > Pseudomonadati > Pseudomonadota > Betaproteobacteria > Burkholderiales > Burkholderiaceae > Burkholderia > Burkholderia sp. JPY481. Next base: position 866,380 of record NZ_JAYMRT010000001.1, on the reverse strand, counting down.
GTCTGGACGCTGGCGAGATCGGCACGCCCGAGATGCTGGTCATCACGAGCCGCGACCCTGGCGCGCCGCCGGTCGACTACATCCGGCGCTCCGGCGGCATCTTCAAGGACATGCTGATTCACGACTTCGACATCTGCCGGTGGATTCTCGACGACGAAGCCGACACGCTGCACGCCACCGGCAGTTGCCTCACCGACCCCGCGATCGCCGACGCGGGCGACGTCGATTCGACCGCGGTGACGATCCGCACGAGGCGCGGCCGCCTGTGCCAGATCAACACCACGCGGCGCGCCGCGTACGGTTACGACCAGCGCTTCGAAGTGCTCGGCAGCACCGGCATGCTGCAAGCGGGCAACATCCGGCCGACCGAAGTCACTGCGTACGCGAAGACGAAAGTATCGACCGACGTGCCCGAGGCGTTCTTTCTCGAACGCTACCGCGCGGCCTACGCGCTAGAAATCGCGCATTTCTTCGACGCGGTCACGCACGGCAAACCGGTGCGCACGACCGTCGCCGATGGCCTGAAAGCGCTCGAACTCGCGGAAGCCGCGACGCGTTCATGGCGCGAGGGGCGTGCGGTCAAACTCGGCGAGGCCGCGTGATGAAGCCCGCCACGGAGCGCTTGCGGATCGGCGTGGTCGGCCTTGGGCGGCTTGGCAAGCGGCATGCGGAGAATCTCGCGTATCGCGTGCCGGGCGCGACGCTCGCGGCCGCGTGCAGTCCGCTCGAAGAGGAACTCGCGTGGGCGCGCGATGCGCTACCCGAGCCGCGTCTTTACGCCGATTACGCGGACTTGCTCGCCGATCCGCAGCTCGATGCGGTATGGCTCGTCACGCCGTCGTCGCTGCATGCGCAGCAGATCGTCGACGCGTTACGCGCCGGCAAGCACGTGTTCTGCGAAAAACCGCTGTCGCTCGATGTCGCCGAATGCGAGCGCGTGCTGGCCGAAGCGGCGCGCTATCCGCATCTGCAAGCGACGATCGGCTTCATGCGCCGCTTCGATCCGAGCTACCGTGACGCGTTCGACAAAATCGCCGCCGGCCAGATCGGCCGGCCGTTCCTCGTGCGCTCGCAGACCACCGATAAAAACGACAACGACGGCTTCTTCGTGCGCTTCGCGGCGAGCTCGGGCGGCATCTTTCTCGACTGCACGGTGCACGACATCGACGTCGCCCGCTGGCTGCTCGGCAAGCCGCGCGCGACACGCGTGTTCGCGGCGGGCACGATCGCGCTGCACGAGGGTCTGCGCGAATTCGGCGACGTCGACAACGGCGTGGCGATCTGCGAATTCGAGGGCGGCAAGCTCGCGATGTTCTACGCGTCGCGCACGCAGGCGCACGGCAACGATACGCATAGCGAAGTCATCGGTACGGCAGGCGCGCTGACGATCGGCCGCAATCCGCGCGCGAACCGCGTCGAGATCTACGACTCGACCGGTATTCGCAACGAGTGCACGCCGAATTTTTTCGACCGCTTCGAGGACGCGTTTCTGCACGAGGCACGCGCATTCGTCGCATCGGTGCAAAAAGGGCCGGGGAAGGGCGATGCGGAACAGAGCGGCGCGACGCTCGCCGATGCGCTCGAAGCGACGCGTATCGGCGTCGCGCTGCGCGAGTCGCTGCAAAGCGGCAGGGCGGTGACGCTGTAGCGGTGCGCTGTCCGGCGCCGCCGCGCCGCCTGCTGTAAAATTTGACCCTCTGTCCGGCGTCGTTAGCGACGCCTCGTCCCGAAGGTCATCGTCGATGCAAATTCAGATTCACAAGGAAGTCGATGCGCGCGGGCTCATGTGCCCGCTGCCCATCCTGCGCGCCAAAAAAGCGCTCGCCGACATGGAAAGCGGCCAGATTCTCAAGGTGCTCGCCACCGATCCCGGCTCGCAGCGCGATTTCGCCGCGTTCGCGAAGCAGACCGGCAACGAGATCGTCGAAAGCTCGGCGCATGACAAGGTGTTTACGTTTCTGATGCGGCGCCGTTGAGCAGCATTCGGTAAATCTGTCCGTCCGATGTAAAAAAGAAGGCGCTGTCCCCATTATTCGGGGTACAGCGCCTTCTTCGTTTCGTCCTGACCTTGGCGTCAGCCTTCGAGGACCGGCGAGCGGGTACGCAGATATTCTTCGAAATCGGACGCCACTTCCGGGTGACGCAGCGCGAACTCGACGGTCGCCTTCAGGTAGCCGAGCTTGCTGCCGCAGTCGAAACGCGTGCCGTGATACTTGTACGCGAGCACCTGTTCATCGGCGAGCAGCGACTGGATCGCGTCCGTCAGTTGCAATTCGCCGCCCGCGCCCGGTTTGATCGAGCGCAGGTGATCGAAGATGCGCGGCTTCAGCACATATCGGCCGACCACGCCGAGGTTCGACGGCGCCACGCTCGGCTCCGGCTTTTCGATGATGCCCGACATCTTGATGATCGAATCTTCCCATTCCTTGCCATCGACGATGCCGTACGACTTCGTGTCTTCCGGGGGGATCTCTTCGACGCCGATCACCGAGCTGTGATAGTGATCGAACACCTCGATCATCTGCGTCATCACGGGCGGCGTGCCGTACAACAGGTCGTCCGCGAGAATCACGGCAAACGGGTTGTCGCCGACCAGCTTCTCGGCGCACAGCACCGCGTGGCCGAGGCCTAGTGCTTCGGCCTGGCGCACGTAGAAGCAGTCGACGTGGCTCGGCTTGATGCTACGCACGAGTTCGAGCAGCTTGTCCTTGCCGCGTGCTTCGAGTTCGGCCTCGATCTCATAGGACTTGTCGAAATGGTCTTCGATCGCGCGCTTGCTGCGGCCCGTGACGAAGATCATTTCGGTGATGCCGGCCGCCATGGCCTCCTCGACCGCGTACTGAATCAGCGGCTTGTCGACGATCGGCAACATCTCCTTCGGGCTAGCCTTCGTGGCGGGGAGGAAGCGGGTGCCAAGACCTGCTACCGGAAAAACCGCCTTCGTAACTTTTAGCATGTGAATACCCTGAGTCCTCTGGTTAAATCCATGCCCGCCGTTGAGGACGGCGGGCGCGTCGATCAGGCCGGCAAGCGAGCCAGTTGGGCCTTCAGCTTGCCGACGGTGGCTTCGAAATCGGCCAGCCGCTTCTGCTCCTGTTCCACGACCGCGGCCGGCGCCTTCGCGACGAAGGCCTGATTCTGCAGCTTACCGTTGCATTTCACGATTTCGGCGCTCAACCGGGTGATCTCTTTCGACAGGCGTTCGCGTTCGACCGCCGCATCGATTTCGACCTTCAAAACGAGCTTGTCCGTTCCTACGATAGCAATCGGCGCGCCATCCGCCTGGGCATCGAGCGCCGCCTCGTCGGCAATGATCTGCACCTCGGACAGACGCGCAAGCGCCTGAGCATAAGGCGCGAACGTACGAAGACGCTCCGCGTTGCCGGTGGCGAGCAACGGCACCTTCACCGCCGGCGACAAGTTCATTTCGCCGCGCAGATTGCGGCATGCATCGATCACCGCTTTGAGGTCGTTCGCCCACTGCTCGGCGTCTTCGTCGAGCTTCGACGGCTCCGCGATGGGGTACTGCTGCACCATGATGGACGCCTCGCCCTCGGCCTTGCCTTCCGGGTAGCGTCCCGCGAGCGGCGCCACTTTCTGCCACAGCGCTTCGGTGATGAACGGGATCACCGGATGCGCGAGGCGCAGCACCGTTTCGAGCACACGCAAAAGCGTGCGACGCGTGGCTCGCTGCTGGTTCGGCTGCCCGGTCTGGATCTGCACCTTGGCGAGCTCGACGTACCAGTCACAATATTCGTCCCAGACGAACCTGTATATGGCGTTGGCCACATTATCAAAACGATAGTCCGAAAAGCCCTTGGCGACTTCCGCTTCCACGCGCTGCAGCTGCGACACGATCCAGCGGTCGGCCTGCGAGAAATGCAGATGGCCTTCTGGCCCGCATTCGCCACATTGCGCCGGTTGGCCGAAACCGCAGTCATGGCCTTCGCAGTTCATCAGCACGAAGCGCGTGGCGTTCCACAGCTTGTTGCAGAAGTTGCGATAGCCTTCACAGCGGGCGAGGTCGAAATTGACGTTGCGGCCGAGCGTGGCCATCGACGCCATCGTGAAGCGCAGCGCGTCGGTGCCGAACGCCGGAATACCGTCCGGAAACTCCTTGCGGGTCTTCTTCTCGATCGACGCGGCCTGCTTCGGGTTCATCAGGCCGGTGGTGCGTTTCGCGACGAGCGCGTCGAGGTCGATGCCATCGACGATATCGATCGGGTCGAGCGTGTTGCCCTTGCTCTTGGACATCTTCTGGCCTTCGGCGTCGCGCACGAGGCCGTGCACGTAGACCGTGTCGAACGGCACTTTGCCGGTGAAGTGCGTGGTCATCATGACCATGCGCGCGACCCAGAAGAAGATGATGTCGAAGCCGGTGACGAGCACCGACGACGGCATGAAGTGCTTCAGTTCTTCCGTTTCGTTCGGCCAGCCGAGCGACGAGAACGGCACCAGAGCCGACGAGAACCACGTGTCGAGCACGTCTTCGTCGCGCTTCAGCGCGCCCGTGTAGCCGGCCGCGACGGCCTTCGCGCGCGCGTCCTCTTCAGTCTTGGCGACGAACACTTCGCCGTTCTCGCCGTACCACGCCGGAATCTGATGACCCCACCACAACTGACGCGAAATGCACCAGTCCTGGATGTTTTCGAGCCACTGGTAGTACGTGGTGGTCCAGTTCTCCGGCACGAATTTGATCTGGCCGTTGCGCACGACGTCGAGCGCGGTCTCGGCGATCGACTTGCCCGGATTGAACGTGCCTTCGGGCGCCGGCTTGCTCATCGCGACGAACCACTGGTCGGTCAGCATCGGCTCGATCACGACGCCGGTGCGGTCGCCGCGCGGCACCATCAGCTTGTGCGGCTTGACCGATTCGAGCGCGCCGAGCGCTTCGAGATCGGTGACCACCAGCTTGCGGGCTTCGAAACGGTCGAGGCCGCGGTATTTTTCGGGCGCGTTGTCGTTGATTCTCGCGTCGAGCGTGAGGATTTCGATCTGCGGCAGCTTGTGGCGTAGGCCGACCTGATAGTCGTTGAAATCGTGCGCGGGCGTGACCTTGACGACGCCGGTGCCGAATTCGCGGTCGACGTAATCGTCGGCGATGATCGGCACTTCGCGGTTCGACAGCGGCAGCGTGACGGTCTTGCCGATCAGGTGCGCGTAGCGCTCGTCTTCCGGGTGCACCATCACGGCGGTGTCGCCGAGCATGGTTTCCGGGCGGGTGGTGGCGACGGTCAGATGGCCCGAGCCGTCGGTCAACGGATAGTGGATGTGCCACAGGTGGCCGTTCTCTTCTTCGCTGACCACTTCGAGGTCGGACACGGCGGTGAGCAGCACCGGGTCCCAGTTCACGAGGCGCTTGCCGCGATAGATCAGACCCTGTTCATACAGACGCACGAACACGTCGCGCACGGCGGCCGACATCTTGTCGTCCATCGTGAAGTATTCGCGCGACCAGTCGATCGACGCGCCGAGCCGGCGCACCTGATTCGTGATGGTCGAGCCGGACTGCTGCTTCCACTCCCACACGCGTTCGACGAATTTTTCGCGGCCGAGGTCGTGGCGCGACACGCCCTGCGCGTCGAGCTGACGTTCGACGACGATCTGCGTGGCGATGCCCGCGTGGTCGGTACCCGGCACCCACAGCGTGTTTTCGCCGAGCATGCGGTGATAGCGGGTGAGACCGTCCATGATGGTCTGGTTGAACGCGTGGCCCATGTGCAGCGTGCCCGTGACGTTCGGCGGCGGCAGCTGGATCGAGAAATCCTTGCGGTTCGGGTCGAAGGAGGGCGCGGCGTAGGCGCGCTTTTCCCATTCAGGGCCCCAGTGGGCTTCGATGGTGTGGGGTTCGAAGCTTTTTGCAAGCGTCGAGGTCGGGTCGCTCGGGGTGTCGCTCATGTTTCTGGTTAAAAGCAGGATTTTGGAGGCGGAGAATGGTTGATTATAGCTAACGAGGGGTTTTGCCTTGCCGGCGGCTTGGTTTGTCGTTGTTCTGGGTTCTTTGGCCTTTCCTTGCTTTGTTATTGGTCTATTAGACCGACAAGCCAGCAAGGAAAGGCCAAAGAGCCAGAACAACGACAAAAAAGCGCCGCCCCCACCGGGGCATATAATGTCCCCCGAACTGCGCTCCGCGAAAAAAATGCCCGACCTCCTCTCCAATCTGAACCCCGAACAACACGCCGCCGTAACGCTCCCGAACGAGCCCGCCCTGATCCTGGCGGGCGCCGGCAGCGGCAAAACCCGCGTCCTGATCACCCGCATCGCGTGGCTGATCCAGCAAGGCCTCGCGTCCCCCGCGACCGTCCTCGCGGTGACCTTCACCAACAAAGCCGCCCGCGAAATGATGGCGCGCCTCTCGGCGCTCTTGCCGATCGACACGCGCGGCATGTGGATCGGCACGTTCCACGGCCTGTGCAACCGGATGCTGCGCGCGCATCACCGCGACGCCGGGCTGCCCGCCACGTTCCAGATTCTCGATACCGCGGACCAGCTGTCGGCGATCAAGCGCCTGATGAAGGGCCTCAACATCGACGACGAAAAGTACCCGGCGAAAAACCTCCAGTACTTCATCAACAACGCGAAAGAGCAGGGCCTGCGCCCCAAAGACGTCGACGCCACCGACAACTTCAACCGCAAGTTCGTCGAGCTCTACGAAGCCTACGATCAGCAATGCCAGCGCGAAGGCGTCGTCGATTTCCCCGAGCTGCTGCTGCGCTGCTACGAGCTGCTCGCGCATAATCCGCCGCTGCGCGCGCATTACCAGGCGCGCTTCAGGCACATCCTCGTCGACGAGTTTCAGGACACCAACAAGCTGCAATACGCGTGGCTCAAGCTGCTCGCGGGCCAGCACAACGCGATCTTCGCGGTCGGTGACGACGACCAGTCGATCTATGCGTTCCGCGGCGCGAACGTCGGCAACATGCGCGACTTCGAGCACGAGTTCAACGTGCGCAATCTGATCAAGCTCGAGCAGAACTATCGCTCGCACGGCCATATTCTCGATGCGGCGAACCAGCTGATCGCGAACAACTCGCGCCGGCTCGGCAAGAATCTGCGCACCGACGCAGGCCACGGCGAACCGGTGCGCGTCTACGAATCGGCGACCGATTCGCAGGAGGCCGGCTGGATCGTCGAAGAGATCCGCGCGCTCATCAACAACGGCCTGTCGCGCAGCGAGATCGCGGTGCTCTACCGCAGCAACGCGCAGTCGCGCACGATCGAGCACACGCTCGTCAATGCGGGCATCGCGTACCGCGTGTACGGCGGCCTGCGCTTTTTCGAGCGTCAGGAAGTCAAGCACGCGCTCGCGTACCTTCGCCTGATCGACAACCCGAACGACGACACCGCGTTCGGCCGCGTCGTCAATTTCCCGACCCGCGGCATCGGCGCGCGTTCGATCGAACAGCTCGCCGACGCGGCGCGTCTGTACAACTGCTCGATGGCCGCGGCGATTCCGTACGTCGCTGGCAAGGCGGGCTCGAGTCTCGCCGCGTTCGCGAACCTGGTCGGCAAGATGCGCGCCGACACGCAGCAGATGAGCCTGCCGGAGACCGTCGAGTACGTGGTCCGCGCGAGCGGTCTCGCCGACTTCTATCAGAACGAGCGCGAAGGCCAGGAACGGCTCGAGAACTTGCAGGAACTCGTCAACGCGGCCGCCGCGTTCGTCAGCGAGGAAGGCTACGGGCTCGATACGCCTGCGCGTTCGATCCCGCTGCGCCCGGGCGCCAGCGCCGCGCCCGAACTCGCGGTCGCGACCGACGATCCGAACACGGTGGTTCTCGACGCCCCGGGCATCGCCGATCCCGCGCAAAACCCCGACACGATGACGCCGCTCGCGGGCTTCCTGTCGCACGCGTCGCTCGAAGCGGGCGACAACCAGGCGCAGGCCGGCCAGGAAGCGGTGCAACTGATGACGGTGCACGCGGCAAAAGGGCTCGAATTCACCGCGGTGTTCATCACCGGTCTCGAAGAAGGGCTGTTCCCGCACGAGAACAGCGCGATGGAGGCGGACGGCCTCGAAGAAGAGCGGCGCCTGATGTATGTCGCGATCACGCGCGCGAAGGAGCGGCTGTATCTGTCGTTCGCGCAGAGCCGGATGCTGCACGGTCAGACCCGCTACAACATCCGCTCGCGTTTCTTCGACGAATTGCCGCAGGAAACGCTGAAGTGGCTCACGCCGAAGGTCGAGGCGGGCTCGCGCTGGGGCGGTCGCTCGGACAACGCCGGCTACGGGCGCGACTGGTTTGCGCGGCCGGGCTACGGCGGCGGTTCGGCGGCCGCGGTGACTTCTGCGCCGGCGCCGGCCTTCGCGAACGAGCAACGCGCGGCCGAAACGGGCTTCCGCGTCGGCCAGCAGGTGTTCCACACGAAGTTCGGCGAAGGCACGATCACCGCGCTCGAAGGCAACGGCGCCGACGCGAAAGCGCAGGTCCGCTTCAAGCGGCACGGCGAAAAGTGGCTGGCGCTGGCGGTGGCAAAATTGCAGGCGGTCGAATGAGCACGCCCTTGAACCTCAGCCATGGTGCGCGCCGACCGCTCGGCATTCTGGCCGCGTTGCCGCAGGAACTCGGCGACCTGATCGAAGCGATGCGCGCCGAGTCCGGCGTGCGCACGGTCAAGTACGGCCAGCGTGACTACCACGTCGGCACCGTGCACGGCAAGCCGTGTGTCGTCACGCTCGCGCGCGTCGGCAAGGTCGCGGCGGCCGCGACGGTCAGCGCGCTGATTCACGCGTTCGATGTCGAAGCCGTGGTGTTCACCGGTGTCGCGGGTGGGGTCGGGGTCGATGTGCATGTCGGCGATATCGTCGTCGCGAGCACGCTGATGCAGCACGATCTCGACGCGTCGCCGCTGTTTCCGCGCTTCGAGGTGCCGCTGCTCGGCATGTCGCGCTTTGCCGCCGATGCGGCGCTCGCCGATCGTCTCACGCTCGCATGCGAGCAGTTCGTCGCCGAAGAAGGCGCGGCCTGCGCCGCCCGGTTCGGCACGCGCGAGCCGCGCGTGCATCGCGGCTTGATCGTCAGCGGCGATCAGTTCGTCGCGAGCGCGGCGGCCGTCGCGGCTTTGCGCAACGCGCTGCCCGACGCGCTCGCGGTCGAGATGGAGGGCGCGGCGATCGCGCAGGTCTGCTACGAGTACGGCGTGCTGTGCGCGGTCGTGCGCACGATTTCCGATACGGCCGACGATCACGCCCCCGGATCGTTCATGTCGTTTCTGACCGGCATCGCGGGCACGTATTCGAACGCGATCCTCGCGCGCTTTTTGGGCACGCGGCACGCCGCGGGCTGAGCGCCCGCCGATTCATTTCTTCGTGCCGTCGCCGAGCGCGTCGCGCACCTGCTGTAGCGCGGCCGGATCTTCGATCGTCGGCAGATCTCCGGGCTCGCGTCCCTCGGCGAGCGCCGCGATAGCGCGGCGCAATAGCTTGCCGGAGCGCGTCTTCGGCAGCATCGATACCATCACCACGCGCGCGGGCCGCGCAATCGAGCCGAGATGGCGGTCGACCGTCATCGTCAGCTCGGCGGCGAGCCGCGCGCGCTCGCTCGGGTCGCCTTCGCTTTGCGCGCCGCGCAGCACGACGAAGGCCATCGCCGCCTGACCCTTTACCGGATCGGTCACGCCGACCACCGCGACTTCCGCGACGGCCGCATGGCTCGACAGCGCCTCCTCGATCTCGCGCGTGCCGAGCCGATGGCCCGCGACGTTGATCACGTCGTCGGTGCGGCCGAGGATCGTCACGTAGCCGTCCTCGTCCTGCACGCCCCAGTCGAACGTCGAATAGACCTGCTGGTTCGGCACGCTCGACCAGTAGGTGCCGACGAAGCGCTTATCGTCGCCCCACACCGTCGACATGCAGCCCGGCGGCAGCGGATAGTCGAGCGTCAGCACGCCTTTCTCGCCGGGCGCGCACGGCTCGCCGGTCAGCTCGTCGCGCACGGTCAGGCTATAGCCGACCGACGGTACGCCCGGCGAGCCGAGCTTGGTCGGCAGTACCTCGATGCCGCGCGGAATCGCGAGCATCGGCCAGCCGGTTTCGGTCTGCCAGTAGTTGTCGATCACCGGCTTGTTCAGCGCGGTCGAGATCCATTCGGCGGTCGGTTCGTCGAGCGGTTCGCCGGCGAGAAACAGCGTGCGCAGGCTCGACAGATCGGCTGCCTTCATCAGCGCCGGGTCCTGCTTCTTCAGCACGCGAATCGCCGTCGGCGCGGTGAACATCAGGTTGATCTTGTGCTGTTCGACGAGGCGCCACCAGATGCCGCCGTCCGGGCGAATCGGCGTGCCTTCGTACATCACCGTGGTCAGCCCCGCGATCAGCGGCGCGTACACGATGTAGCTGTGGCCGACCACCCAGCCGACGTCGGACGCGGTGAACATCGTGTCGCCGGCCTTGCCCTCGAAGATGTATTCCATCGATGCCGCGAGCGCGACCGCATAGCCGCCCACATCGCGCTGCACGCCCTTCGGCTTGCCGGTCGTGCCCGACGTGTAAAGCACGTACGACGGCTCGTTCGATTCGAGCCATTCGCACGGCACGTGGGCGTCGAAGAACTGTTCGCGCAGCGGCTCGTAGGCGACGAGGTAGGGCGCGTTCAGGCGCTCGGGCGCGAGCTGCCGGTCGATCAGCAGCACGTGCGGTGTCTTGTGCTTCGCGCGCGACAGCGCTTCGTCGACGAGCGGCGTGTAGTCGACCACTTTGCCGCCGCGCGCGCCGGCGTCGGCGGTCACGATCAGCACCGGCTTCGCGTCGTCGATCCGCGCGGCGAGGTTCGGCGCCGCGAAGCCGCCGAACACGACCGAGTGGATCGCGCCCAGCCGCGCGCAGGCGAGCATCGCGAACAGTGCCTCGGGGATCATCGGCAGATAGATCAGCACGACGTCGCCGCGCTTCACGCCGAGCGAACGCATGACCGCGGCCATGCGGTTGATTTCGGCGTACAGCTCGGCGTAAGTGTACTGCCGCTCGATGCCGGTTTCGGTCGATACGTAGACCAGCGCGTTTTGCTGTGCGCGCTCGGCCAGATGTCGGTCGACCGCGTTATGACAGAGGTTTGTGCGGCCGCCGACGAACCAGCGCGCGAATGGCGGCTTCGAGCGGTCGAGCACGGTGCCGAATGGCGTGTGCCAGTGAATGCGCTGGGCTTCTTCGCGCCAGAAGGCTTCGGGGTGTTCGATCGAGCGGCGGTGGAAATCGCGGTAGCGGGTCATCGGCGGCGATCCTCGTGCGGCGGGAGTGGACGGGGGTGGACGCAAATTGTGCGCCTGGTGCGGCGCGGCGGGATGCACCATTGGCATTGTGCGCCGGAAATTGCTTGGATGCGGGACGGTTTTCTTTCGTTGGTCTGGCTTCTTTGGCCTTTTCTTGTTGTGTTGTCGGTCAATTAGCGTTGCCCGTGTGCGGGGCATTTGCATGCATCGCATAGCTGACATTTCTGGAACATCGTAGCCAGGAATCGCCTACAGGGCAGAACTTGCACGTGTATTCCCATGAGTGCGCGGTCTGAGCGGCCATCTGCCCGATCCTGTCCCGGTATCCGGGAGATAGCCCGGCATGCCCGCCCGCCTGTCGATGCGGTGCAGTATGAACGCCTCGCACTGGCCGCTTCCCATCTTTGCGAACGGCAAGGGCAGCAACTTGACCTTGAGCGCTCTCGCGACGAGGCACTAACGGGTTGATCCGTGACGGCAAAGGCGGGCCGATGCCGCCTCTCCGTCTGCGTTGCAGTAAAACCGATAGTCAGTTGACGGATATTCGAATCCACATACTTCCGAAAAAACGTCCATCAGACCGATCCGATTTTCGAAAATCTGTTGTCATCGCGCATTCATTAACATTGCCTGACAGATCTGAAAAGCAGGTTGGCCTATCTTCGGAAGATAGCCAAAAAAAGCGTCACGCAAAATGAATAAGAACATTTTCCGGCTGGTATTCAGCCGCTGTCGGGGCATGCTCGTTGCCGTCGCAGAAACAGCCGTCTCCCATGGCCGGACCGGTGACGGCGAAACCCGCGCGCCTTGCACTCCGGTTTCCATCATGCAGTTCGCGATGCGCCACGTGGCCTTTGCCGTGCTGGTACTCGCCGGATTCGCTCCCGCTCTGTCGGACGCGCAGATCGTCCCCAATGGCGCGAACGGGCCGAACGTGATCAGTACGGCGAACGGATTACCACAGGTGAACGTGAACCGGCCCTCTGGGAGTGGTGGCGTATCACTGAATACCTATTCGCAATTTGACGTCTCACGTTCAGGCGCGATTCTGAACAATTCACCCGTGATGACGGGCACCCAGCAGGCCGGGCAGATCAACGGCAACCCGAACTTCGGGGCGAACCAGGCTGCGCGCATCATCGTGAACCAGGTCAACAGCAGCGCGGCGAGTCAGATCAACGGCATGCTCGAAGTGGCAGGACAACGCGCAGAGGTGGTGATCGCCAACGGTTCCGGCATTTCGGTGAACGGCGGCGGGTTTCTGAATACCTCGCGCGCCATCCTGACGACAGGCACGCCGAACTTTGCCCCGGATGGTTCGCTCACCGGTTTCAATGTGACGCGCGGCAACATCACCGTGCAGGGAGCGGGACTCGACGGCTCGACCGTGGATCAGGTTGACCTGCTGGCCCGAGCGGTGCAGGTCAATGCGGAGGCGTACGCCGGGAAAAACCTGAATGTTATCGCCGGTGCAAACCAGATCGGTCACGACTCACTGGCGTTCACGCCGATTGCAGGCGACGGACCCGCACCGGCCGTCTCGATCGATGTGAGCCAGCTGGGCGGCATGTACAGCGGGCGTATTTTTCTGGCGAGCAACGAGTACGGTGTAGGTGTTTCGAACCAGGGCGTAATCGCCGCGCAGACGGGCGACCTGACGCTGCAATCGAACGGCCTGCTGTCCCTCACCGGCAAGACCAGCGCGAACGGCAATCTTGCCGCCACCGCTGGCGATATCCAGAACAGCGGCACAACCTACGCGCAGCAAAGCGCGACGCTTTCGGCCAGCGGTACGGTCACGAACAGCGGCATGGTGGCCGCGCAGCAGAATACTTCGCTGAACGCTGACTCGGTGAGTTCGACCGGCACGCTTGCGGCGGGCGTGAACGGCGAAGGCTCGCTCGCGCAGACGGGCGACCTGAATATCAGCGCATCCGGCGCGGTGACGGCAACCGGCCGCAATGTGGCAGGCGGCAATGCGAGCGTGAGCGGCGCGGCGGTCAATCTCGCGGGCGCGACCAATTCGGCGAATGGCGCGCTTTCACTCGCTGCGAACAACGGTGACCTGAACCTGTCGGGTGCGACCACGACGGCGGGCGGCACGCTCGACGCTCGCGCGGCGGGCACACTCACGAACGACAGCGGCGCAATGTCGTCGGGCGGCGCACAGACCATCACGGCTGGTGCACTCTCGAACCGCAACGGCCAGATCGTTTCGGGTGGTCCGCTGACGGCTAGCGTGATAGGAGCTGTGTCGAACGCGGGCGGCACGATGCAGGCGGCGGGGGCGCTAACGGCGAACGCAGGCAGCCTCGACAATACGGCAGGCCACATCGCCTCACTCAATGGCGATGGCCTGAGCGTCTTTACGGCGGGCCTGCTGAACAACGGCGCGGGCGGCACCATCGGCGGCAACGGGAGCGTGACCGCGCAGGCCGGGCAACTTGCCAACGCGGGTTCGATCATGGCAGTGCAGTCGCTGATCGCCAGCGCTGTGCAGACGCTATTCAACGGCGGCATCCTGGCCGCCAACGGCAACACGACCGTCTCGGCGGGCACGGTGCTGACCAGTTCCGGCACGATCGCGGCCGGTCAGGTGGTGAGCGCGAGCGCCACGACAATCGACAACAGCGCGGGCGCGATCAGCGCGAACCAGATCGCGCTGCACGGAACGAATCTCGTCAACCACGGCGGCACGATCACGCAAACCGGAACCGGCGCGACGACGCTCGACGTGACCGGAACGCTCGACAACTCGGCAGGCGGCACACTCCAGACCAACAGCACGGACCTCACCCTTGCACCGGCCGCGCTCGACAACGATGGCGGCACGATTACGCATGCGGGTACCGGCACGCTGACGATTGCGCCGGGTAACGGAGCCGGGTCAATCTCGAACGTTGACGGAACGATCACCACTGCCGGTCAGATCGCGGCGCAGGCCGGGAGCCTGAACAACGCGACGGGCGTGTTCGCCGCGCGGGGAAATATCGCGGCGAGCATCGCTGGCAATATCAACAATACGCAGGGCGCGATGCGCTCGCTCGCGTCCCTCTCGCTCGCCAGTGGCGGCGCGCTGACGAATACGAACGGACAGATCCAGTCGGGCACGGGCGCGGCGGGCGATGCGAGCACGCTCGGCGTTCAGGCTGCGTCGATCGACAATACGAACGGTCTCATCAGCAACCTCGGCACGGGCGATGCGACCGTGCAGGGTGGCAGCCAGATCGTCAACAGTGGCGGTGTCATGACGGGTAACGGTCATGTGGCCGTCGACACGTCATCGCTCTCCAATACCCAGGGTGGTCAACTGAGCGGCGCGAGCCTCGCGGTTCAGGCGGCTACCGTCGACAACAGCGGCGGCAGGATCGGCAGTTTTGCGGGCTCGACCGGCGACGTTGCCATCACGACGACCGGCGCAGTGACGAACGCGAACGGCCAGATTGGCGCGACGCATGATCTGTCCGTGAATGCCGCGACGCTGACGGGCGGTGGTACGTACAGCGCGGCTTATGACGTGGCAGTGAGCGTTCAGGGCGATTTCGCGCCGACGCCCGATGTGCATTTCAACGCCGGTCATGACCTGTCCTTTACCCTGCCGGGCACGTTCAGCAATCGCGCGCTGGTTGAGGCGACGAACAACCTGAACGTCCATGCCGCCGATGTGCAGAACAGCGGCGTCATGATGGCGGGCGGCACGCTCGCGACGCATTCGAACACGCTGGAGAATACGGGCGCGATGGTCGGCGGCAGCGTCTCGCTGAACGCGACGCAATCGATCACGAACGTCGGGCCGACCGCGCTGATCGGTGCGACGGACAGTAACGGAACGCTCGAACTGCTCGCACCCGATATCGAGAACCGCGACGACACCACGACGACCGACACGCAGGCGACCACCGCGATATACGGTCTTGGCAAGGTGGTGCTGGCGGGTGGAAAAAACGCGGACGGCAGTTATACCAGCGCGAACCTGATCCGCAACCAGTCGGCGCTGATCGAGTCGGCCGGCAACATGGAACTGCACACCGCTCAGGTGACGAACACGCGCACGACGATGACCACGACGGGTCTTAACCAGTCGGTCGATCCGGCCCTGCTCGCGCAGCTCGGCATCAGCCTGTCGGGCTGCACGGCGGTCGACATGGCCGCCTGCTCCGGTCAGGACATAGGCTGGGCCATCTCCCAGCCGGATAACCCGGCATTCCTGACCATGATTGGCGGTGTGTACACGATCCCGCCGCACGGCGGCCAGTGGAATAGCGGCTACCAGTACACGACTTACACGGGCGTGGCGGTGGCGAACCTGATCGCCTCCATCAGCCCGCAGGCGCAGATCATGGCGGGCGGCAACCTGGATGCGTCGAAAGTGGGGCTATTCCAGAACTACTGGAGCGCGGTCGCGGCCGTCGGCAACATCGCCGCGCCCGTGACGCTCGACCAGAATAGCTGGCGCGGGCAACTTGCGCCCGGCGTGCAGGTAACCTATTCAGGCCAGTATCACTACAACAATTACGACAACACCGAACACAACTGGCAGTTGCCGTTCGGCAACGCGACGTTCGTGACCTCCAATCCAGGCGGCTACCAGGTCGCGCCGGCTGACATCCGCACCTACGCGCTGCCGAGCTACGAATCGACGTTTGTCGCGGGCAGCACGCTTTCCGGCACGGGCGTGAACATCGATAACACGGCGGGCAATGCAGGCATCCCATCGCCCGGTCTTGCCCCCGGCCAGTCGCGGGGCGGCGTGACTGTCGGCGCAGTCAGCGGCGGCGGCCTCGTCAATCCGGTCATCGCCAGTGCGACGGCGCAGAACGTGCTGCAAAACCTCTCGATTCCCCAGGGCGGGCTGTTCAGCCCCGCCACCTCACCGGGTGCAACCTACCTGATCGAGACCAACCCGGCGTTCACGAACCAGAAGTCATTCATACCGAGCGACTACTACCTGCAACAGCTTGGCCTGAATCCGCAGACGACGGGAAAGCGCCTGGGCGACGGATTCTACGAACAGCAACTGGTCCGGAACCAGATTACGTCGCTCACTGGCAACGCGGTACTCGGCCCGTACACCGACCTTCAGTCGATGTATCAGGCGCTGCTCGACGCGGGCGCGTCACTGTCGAAGTCGCTCGATCTGCCGCTCGGCATGAGCCTGTCGGCTGAACAGGTGGCCGCGCTCACGAGCAACGTCATCATCATGCAGACCGAGACCGTCAGCGGGCAACCGGTACTCGTGCCCGTCGTCTATCTCGCGAAGGCCAGCCAGCAGGACATGAACGGGCCGTTGATTGCGGCGACCGACATCGACCTTCAGAACACGCAGACGTTCACGAATAGCGGCACGATGCAGGCAGGCAATACGCTGTCGATCCAGGGCCAGCAGATCGACAACGCGTTCGGCAAGCTGCAAAGCGGCGGCCTGATGTCGCTGGCGACCACGGGCAATGTGGACCTGACCTCGGCCACGGTGAATGCGAGCAGCCTCGCGCTGAACGCGGGCGGCGACCTGTCGCTGAACACGGCGGTGAAGACCGTCGATCAGGTCAGCGCGACGGGAGCGACACGCAGCACGACCGCGCTTGGCCCGATTGCGAACCTCAACGTCAAGGGCGACGCGGCGATTGTGACGGGGGGCAACCTTGAGCAGAACGGCGGCAACCTGAACGTGGGCGGCAACCTCGGCATGGCCGTGGGCGGCAACTACGATCTCGGCTCGGTGCAGACCGGCGAGCATAAGGTGGTCGCGGGCGCGAACGGCGTGTCGAATACCGACTTCAACCAGACGACAGGCAGTTCGATTAACGTAGGCGGCGTCTCGCAGATCGGCGTGGGCGGCAACCTGACCGCGACGGGCGCTGATATCAACCTGGGCGGTGGCGGGACGGTTGCGGCGAACGGCGACGTCACGCTCCAGGCGGCGAAGGCGACCTCGACCGTCGACAGCAGCAGTTCCGGTAGCGATAGCCACGTCAGCTATTCAGCGTCGCAGCATACCTCAGCCGATGCCCTGACAGGGACGACGCTCCATGCCGGAGATTCACTGACCGTCGCATCGGGCCACGATCTCAACCTCATCGGCAGCACGATCAGTCTCGACCAGGGGGCGGCGACGCTGGCGGCAGCGAACAACGTGAATATCGGCGCGGCCACCGCAACCCATGTCGACAATTCGCAGGAGCAGCACAGCCACAGCACTATCGTGAGCGGCAAGGAAGTCGCGAGTTCGAGCAACACCACCGCCACGCTCTCGCAGGGCAGCCTGGTTTCCGCAGACGCCGTGACCATCGCCAGCGGTAACGACATCAATGTGAAAGGCAGCACGATTGTCGGCACGAACGATGTCGCGTTCAGTGCTGCGCATGACGTGAATATCACGACGACGCAGGACATCATGCAGTCGTCCAGCAGTTACCAGGAGAAGCGCACGGGCCTGGGAACAAGCGGCCTGAGCGTGACGGTCGGCACCAACAAGCTCGCGACGACCAGTGAGGCATCGGGTGTCACGAACAACGCGAGCACGGTCGGCTCGCTGAACGGCGATCTGTCGATCCAGGCGGGCAACACCCTGCACGTCACGGGCAGCGACCTTGTCGCAGGTGGGAACCTCGCTGGCACGGCGGCGAACGTCATCATCGACGCGGCCACCGATACCTCGCACCAGGCGCAGACGCAGAAGACCAGCAGCAGCGGCCTCACGATTGGTCTGGCGGGTTCGGTCGGCGATGCGATCAACAACGCGTATTCGGAAAGTCAGGCCGCGAAGAATTCGGCCAGCACGGGTAACGACCGTGCGGCTGCGCTGCACAGCATCGCGGCGGCTGGTGACGTGGCCCTGACCGGTCTGACGTCTGCGGGAGTGACAGCGGACGGCAAGCCAGATATCGGTATCAAGGTCAGCATCGGATCGAGCAAAAGCGAAAGCCAGTCGTCGGAAGATCAGACGATGCAGCGTGGCTCCAGCGTGCAGGCAGGCGGCACGGCGGGATTCGTGGCAACGAACGGCGACCTGACTATCGCCGGATCGAACGTCAGCGCTAACGATGTCATTCTGGCCGCGAAAAACCACGTGAACGTCATCAACACGACCGACACCGATTCGACGCGCAGCTCGAACAGTTCCAGCAGCGCAAGCGTTGGCGTGCAGTACACGCTGGGCGGCGGCTTTGGTGTCTCGGCTGCGATGTCGAACGCGCATGGCGATGCGAACAGTGACGCGTCGATCCAGAATGCTTCGCATGTGAACGGCGCGAACAGCGTCACGGTGATATCGGGCGGCGACACGAACGTGATCGGCTCGCAGATCAACGGCAAGCAGATCGCGGCTGACGTCGGCGGCAACCTGAATATCGTGAGTGTGCAGGACGTGACGAACAGCGCCGCGCACCAGAGCAGCACGGGCGGCGGGTTCACGATCAGCCAGGGCGGCGGCAGCGCCAGCTTCAGCGCGCAGAACGGCCATGCCGATTCGAACTACGCGGGCGTCAACGAACAGGCTGGCATCAATGCGGGAGATGGCGGGTTCAACATCAACGTCAAGGGCAACACGGACCTGACGGGCGGCGTGATATCGAGCACGGCCGACGCGTCGCAGAACAGCCTGACGACCGGCACGCTCACGTTCAGCGATATCCGGAACCAGTCGCACTACAGCGCCAACAGCAACGGGATCAGCGCGGGCGTGGGCATAGGCAACACAGGCAAGGCGACGGGTCCGGGTTCGGTGAGTGGCACACCGGGCGTTACGCCGATGATCTCGCAGAACGAAAGCGGCGACGAGAGCGCAACGACGCGCAGCGCGATCAGCGCGGGCACGATCAACGTGACGAACAGCGCCGGCCAGACTCAGGACGTGGCGAACCTGTCGCGCGACACGACGAATACGAACGGCACAGTTGCGAATACGCCGGACGTGAACGCTATCCTGTCGCAGCAGGCCGACACGATGCAGGCCGCGCAGGCGGCGGGTCAGGCGGTGTCGCAAGGTATCGGCGCGTACGCGGACATGAAGCGCGACGAAGCGGCGGCAGCCTACAAGGCCGCGTCCGATCGCGGCGACAGCGAAGGCATGGCCGCAGCAGCGGCTGACTACAACAACTGGAAGGAAGGCGGCGATTCGCGCGCCGGACTGCACGTTGCGGGCGGTGCGCTGATTGGTGGGTTCGGTGGCGGTAGCGCGTTCAGTACGATTGGCGGTGCTGCTGGCGCGGGCGTGGCGTCGAAGATGGCCGGTTCGCTGAACGATATCTCGAAGGGTGTAGCGTCAGCGACGGGATCGGACCTGATCGGCAATCTCGCGGCCAACATCGCCGCGGGCGTAGCTGGCGCTGCGGTCGGCGGTACAGCGGGCGCGGCGATGGCGTCGAACGTGCAACTGTACAACCAGTCGATGGATGATGAACGTGCATTGACGGGCGACCCTGGTAAGAAATCGCCGTCCCTGTTCTCCCTCGCACTGCAAGGCATTGCGAACGGCCTGAGTGCGATCATTGGCATGGGTGGTGGCGTGCCGCCCGCTGCTAGTCCGGGGATGGTGCTGGCGAATGGCGCGGGACAGGTGCTGAACGCTGTCCCCGGTCTGCCGGGGTATGTGTCCGATAATGCAACGCTGAACGATGGCGGCGACGCTGCCAAAAGTCCGAGTACACCCACAGGAATGAACGGTAGTCCGATGAATGTGCCGCGCGGCACAAACGCGCCAACAACTATCAACGGGTTGGACTACTCAGGTCATTCGATAGATCAAATGCAAGGTCGAGGTGTTCCGCCCTCGGCGGTGAAGAACACGATCGAGAACGGTGTCACCTATCCTACCCGAGAGGGAACGACAGGATACTATGATGCAGCGAACAACCTTAGAGTTGTTACGAACTCTAAAACAGGATTGGTTGTAACAGTAATCCCCGGAGCACCTGGAAAATGAAAAAGACCTTCGTTGGCCTTGATTTGGACGTGAAGAGAATCCTACTTAACGAATGGGATCCAATTGGGATTGCTGACTTTCAGGAAGCAGACGACGAATACGACTCATATGTTCCGTACGTTAGTCGGATGCTACGAGAACACAAGACAGTTGAGGAACTGTACACCTATCTCCGGTGGATTGAAGTTGAGCGCATTTGTCTTGACGGTGATGAGGCACACACGCGAAACATCGCAAACCAGCTGATGGATTTATCTAAGGGCTAAGTTCAACGTACAAGGGACTGCTGGCAATGGGCCTTTCACGTTACACGGGTGATCAAAGCACCACTCGCAGAATCGAGGACCAATTTAGTAATGAAAGTCTCAAAGAGGCTGGCGGCATTGCCGCTTACAGCCCTGATAACGCTCGCGCACGCGCAGCAGACGCCGACGCCCACACCGGCGGATAAAGCAGCAGCGGCACGCGCCAACGCCGAGCAGAACCAGCAGGTCGAGCAGCAACGCAATGCACAGGAACGCGAAGCGACGGTTAATGCGCCTTCGGTGCGCTCGACGGTTGAGCGCGCCTCTGGCTGGCCAGATCTGCCGGCTGAAACGCCGTGCTTCCGCATTGACTCGTTCGTGCTTGACGTGCCAGCGACGCTAGCTGATGCCGTGCGCTCGCAAGGCGCATCCGCGTTGCCGCTCGACCGCTTCGCGTTCGCCCGCGAATGGCTCGACCACTACAGGGCGCAATGCGTGGGCAAGGCAGGACTCGACATGCTCACGAAGGGACTGCAACAAGTCATCCTGAGCCGGGGCTACATCACCACGCGCGTGCTGCTGCCCGAGCAGGACCTCTCTAGCGGCACGCTGAAGTTCGCGCTGGTGCCGGGTGTTGTGCGTGCGATCCGCTTCGCCGAACCTGCCACGCGCGGCACGTGGAAAACCGCCTTCCCGGCCCGTGAGGGTGACCTGCTGAACCTGCGCGACCTCGAACAGGGACTCGAACAGATGAAGCGCGTCAGCAGTCAGGACGTGGACATGAAAATCGAGCCGACTGATGTACCCGGCGAAAGCGACATTGTCGTCACGGTAAAGCGCGCGAAGCCGTGGACAGTCGTCGCCTCGGTGGACAACTCGGGCACGCGGGCCACCGGCAAGCTGCAAGGCAACCTGAGCCTTGGCATCGACAATCCGCTCGGGCTGAACGACGTTTTCAACGTCGGCGTGAGTCAGGACCTCGAATTTGGTGACAAAGGTCTCGGTTCGCACGGCTGGAACGGCTTCTATTCCGTTCCGTGGGGCTATTGGACCGGCACGCTGTCAGCCTATACGAACACGTACTACCAGCAGATCGCGGGCGTCAACACGACTTTCGTGTCGAGCGGCAATTCGCAGACGGTCGATTTCAAACTGGCGCGTGTCCTCATGCGCAGCCAGAACAACGTACTCGGCGTGCAGTTCCGGCTGACGAAGCGCTTTGGCGAGAGCTTCATCGAAGATACCGATATTCCGCAGCAGCATCGCAACAACACCTTCATCGAGGCGGGGCTAACTGACCGTCATTACTTCGGCGCGTCGCAGTTCGACGGCAGTCTCGCGTACCGTCAGGGTGTGGGCGGACTTGGGGCGACAGCAGACTTTTACGAGAATGGCCCGACCTACCGCTTTCGCATGGCCGTCCTCGACGCGAACCTGTCGGTGCCGTTCCAGATTGCGAACCAGCCGCTACGCTACGTCACAAGCGTTCACGGACAGTTCACCAACAACACGCTCAACTATATCGATGACCTGACCATCGGCAGCCGCTACACGGTGCGCGGCTTCGACGGCGAAACGATGCTGGCCGCCGAGCGCGGTTTCTTCTGGCGCAATGACCTTCAGTTACCCATCGGCTCGACGGGCCAGTCTGTGTATGCGGGTATCGACTACGGCCGCGTGTTCGGGCCGAACACCGCATTTCTCGCCGGTACCCAACTCGCGGGCGCGGTGATCGGTGCGCGCGGCAGCGTATCGGCAAAGCTCGGTGCGCTCGCCTATGACCTGTTTGCAGGTACGCCGATCTATAAACCGTCGGGCTTTCCAACTGCGCGCGTGACGCTCGGATTCCAGGTGACGGGGCAGTTCTGACAGACCGCCTGCGCCGTTTCCGCGCAGTCGCCGCAACGCGGGGCAACGCTAATAGACCGACAAGTCAGCAAGGAAAAGCCAAAGAAACCAGAACAACGAAAAAAGCCCCATCCCGCAGCGATATCACCCCTTCACCCGCTTCTCTTCAACATCCGGCAACAAAACAGTGAGCACCCCAATCAACGGCAAGAACGAACAAACCTTATAAACGAACCCAATACTAGTCGCGTCAGCCAATTGCCCCAGCACCGCGGCGCCAACGCCGCCCAACCCAAAGGCAAAACCAAAGAACAACCCCGCCACCATCCCCACCTTCCCAGGAATCAACTCCTGCGCATAAACAAGAATCGCCGAGAACGCAGAAGCGAGCACCACCCCGATCACAACAGTCAGCACCCCTGTCCAGAACAGATTCGCATACGGCAGCAGCAGCGTGAAAGGCGCGACGCCAAGAATCGACACCCAGATCACATACTTGCGCCCGATCCTGTCGCCAATCGGCCCGCCGATCACCGTCCCCGCCGCGACTGCCGCGAGGAACACGAACAGATGAATCTGCGCGGCCTGCACCGACAGATGGAACTTGTCGATCAGATAGAACGTGAAATAGCTGTTGAGGCTCGCGAGGTAGAAGTACTTGGAGAACACCAGCAACACCAGCACGCTCATCGCGAGGATGATCTTGTTACGCGGCAGCGCCGCATGCGCCGCCTGGCCGCGCGCTTTCCTGACCGACGGATGCCGCTTGTACCAGCGGCCGATCTGCGTGAGCACGACGATCGCGACGAGCGCCGCCGCCGAGAACCACGCGATGCTGCGCTGGCCATGCGGAATCACGATCAGCGCGGCCAGCAGCGGCCCGAGCGACGAACCCGCATTGCCGCCAACCTGGAACAGCGACTGCGCGAGACCGTGACGGCCGCCCGACGCCATCCGCGCGACCCGCGACGACTCCGGATGAAACACCGACGACCCGCAGCCGACCAGCGCCGCGGCGACCAGCAGCACGCTGAAGTTCGGCGCAACCGACATCAGCAGCAGGCCGGCAAGCGTGAAGCCCATGCCGACCGGCAGCGAGTACGGCTTCGGATGCTTGTCGGTATAGCTGCCGACGAGCGGCTGCAGCAGCGACGCGGTGATCTGGTAGGTCAGCGTGATCAGACCGATCTGCCCGAACGACAACGAGAAGTTGTCCTTGAACATCGGGTAGATGGCGAGGATCAGCGACTGGATCATGTCGTTGAGCAGGTGCGAAAAGCTGATTGCACCGAGCACGGAATACACCGTGCGCTGCACTTTGGCGGCCGCCGGCGCGGCGGCGACCGGGGACGCGCTCGCCCCCGTGGCGGATGCGCCGGCGAGGGCGCTTTTGTCGAGGCTCGTTTCCATACGCGAGTAGAAGAAGATCAGGCAAATGGGAGAAAAAATCGGCGCTGGAACCGGTGCGGCAGCGCGCTTCTAGGCGCGTTCCGCCAACTGCTGCGTCGTTTGGTCGCGGCAACCGGCGCTTTGACTATTCAGCCGAAGTTTAATGTGGCCGGAGCGAATTGTAAGGACAAGTTTTGTCGCGAATCGGACACGGGGCAGGATGACTTCGCTTTCGGCTGGGAAAGGCGAATCGTCTGCTCCGCGTTGTCAACGCATTTTTGGCGGGTTTTTGTCTGCGGTATAAAGCGCTCGCGAATGCGCGGCTCACGAAGCGGCGCGTCGGACATGGGACCGGGAGCGGCCGGCGGCGCACGACCCGCCGCCGTCTGATCGCGCGACATTCAAGATCGCGCGGCAGGCTGCCGTAGACCCGGAGAGACAAGCGGGGACGCCGGAACCGATCTTTCCGGCGCGTCGACACATGGGGTGGGGGACTATGGAAGCAGTGGCACAGAGCGCGGCGGCAACGAAGTTCAACGGCCTGTCGGTCAAGGCGACGCTGCGGATCGCGTTCGCGATCCTGCTCGCCGGCACGCTGCTGATCGGCGTGTTTTCGCTGCTGCAGATCGGCCGGCTGAACGCGTCCACGCAATCGATCTACGACCAGGGCCACGTCGCGAGCCGCGCCGCCGAGGAAGCGCGCGGTCACATGCTGCGCGCGAGCCGCGCGCAAAAGATGCTGCTGACCGCGACCACCGCGAAGGAGCGCGACGAACTCGGCGCCGACATCGAGCGCGGCCTCGCCGGTCTGAACGAGCAACTGCGCACGCTGCAGCAGTACGTCGATCCGTCCGACGCGAAGGCGGTCGCCGCGCAGAAGGCGTTCGCTGCGGCGATCGGGACCTGGAGCACCCATCTGCGCGACTTCGTCACGCTCGTGAAAGCGCAGCCGCTCGATCTGTCGCAGATGAACTGGCAGGTCGGCACGCAGGACGTGTCGCTGCTCGTCGAAACCGGCAAGCTCGAAAAGCTCGTCGACGAACTCGTCGCCCAGCGCGGCACCGCCGCGAAGGCGACGATCGACGCGTCCGGCTTCATCTACCAGTCGTCGTTCGTGATGATCGCGGTGATGACGCTCGCACTGATCGTGCTCGCGTTCGGCATCGCGGCGTGGGTCGTGCGGCGGCTCACCGCGCAGCTCGGCGGCGAGCCCGCGTACGCGAAGGAAATCGCGCGCCGCATCGCCGCGGGCGATCTGTCGAATCGCATCGCGCTCGGCGGCAAGGACCGTTCGAGCATGCTGTTCGCGCTGTCCGACATGCAAAGCGGACTCGCGACGACGGTCGCCGACATCGCATCGAGCGCCGATGCGATCGCGACCGCGTCCGGACAGATTTCGATGGGCAACCTGGACCTGTCGCAACGCACCGAGCAGCAGGCGCTCGCGCTCGAGCGCACCGCGAGCAGCATGGAACAGCTGACGTCGACGGTCCGTCAGAACGCCGACAACGCGAAGCAGGCGAGCACGCTCGCGAACAACGCGTCGGAGATCGCCGAGCAGGGCGGCGCGGTTGTGAGCCGCGTGGTCGCGACGATGAACGACATCAACGACAGCGCGCGCAGCATCGGCGACATCATCGGCGTGATCGAGGGGATCGCGTTCCAGACCAACATCCTCGCGCTGAACGCGGCCGTCGAAGCGGCGCGCGCGGGCGAGGAGGGGCGCGGCTTTTCGGTGGTGGCGGCGGAAGTGCGCAATCTGGCGCAACGGAGCGCTGCGGCCGCGAAAGAGATCAAAGGCTTGATCCAGACGTCGGTCGAGCGCGTCGGCAATGGCTCGACGCTCGCCGCGGACGCCGGTCAGACGATGGACGAAGTCGTCAAGGCCGTGAAGCGCGTGACCGACATCATCGGCGAGATTTCGGCGGCGTCGTCCGAGCAGAGCGCCGGTATCGAGGCGATCAATCTCGCGGTCACGCAGATGGACGCGGGCACGCAGCAGAACGCCGCGCTGGTGGAGGAGGCCACCGCCGCGGCCCGCTCGCTCGACGATCAGGCGCGCGGGCTGAAGGCGATGGTGGGGCAGTTCCGGATTTAAAAAGCGGTGCGGTGGGAGCTGGAACCCGTTCCCGGGCGCACGGCCACCATGCAGGTCGTGCCCGCCGCCAGCATCAGATCGGCCGGCATCGAGTCGATCTTCACGCGCACAGGCACGCGTTGCGCGAGGCACTTCGGCCTGATCGCTGACGCGCACGTGCGGCAGCCTGGCTTCCTCGAAATAGCCATACACCCAGAACGAGTGACTATCGACGATCGCGAGCTTCGCGGCGTCGGCGGTTGCATAGTCGCAGCCGAACATCGCGAGGTTCATCGAAAGCCGATTTTGGGCGGTCGCCCATGTACGGACTACCTGTCGCACGGTAATTATCTGACTGCTGTCAACTCCGGCAGCGACTTCAGATAGACCAACGACACACCTATGTCCCTGTCCGTATTTGAGATGCACTCCGTGGAGCTGTTCTGTCAGCGGCCACCGGGTGCCTGTTACGTCATCTGTGACGAGTGGCACTATAAAGCGTGCCTTGGCAAGGCCGCAGTCCGTCAGAGGGCCAGGGCGGAGACCCGGGAATTTCTCGAGATTGCCGCACTGAATCACAGGAAGTGGGAGGAGGACCGGAAGCTGGTCAGGCGTATCCAGAAGACTGGCTGGCTGTTTTTCCATAGCGCGCGGTACCGTAACCCCGACACCGATGGATGGTGGGTCATCGTTGCTCTTCTCGAAGAGGTTCGCCGGGGCAAACTGCTTGCCATTAGAGGTCCGCGTAATGGCCTGTTTCCGTCACGTTACCGCAGCGCGCCGCTGAGGAATCCCGTTGCGAGGACCGGCAGTCATCCGGACGGCGAACCCATTCAGTCCGTCGAGTATGATCCGGCCACCTGGCAAGCCCAGTTAGCCGCTGCGCGCGCAGCCAGGGTGACACCGCCACACATCGAGATACCGCAGGCACTGACCAAGGCGCAGCGGTGGCAGACGCGCAAGGCGCTGATTGCGGCGGGCAATGCGGCCATGTCAGGGCGCGTGCGGGCGGCGGCTGAACGGCTCGCGCGCAACAATGTCGCGGTGGAGAAGGCCAGACTCTCCGATCATGTCTACGAGCCGTCCGGGCCGGTGCCGGAAGGGTGGGCGAACCGCAGCGGGGATACGGAATTTCTGGATCGGTATGGCTTGAAGCCAAAAGACCTGAAAATCAAGGGCTCGAACTTCAGGGCGCAGCTATACGAACCGGATTCGGCGATCTTCGGTATCGATATGAAGCCCGCCCTCGCGTTCAAGGGAACCGAAACGACGAGTCTGGCCGATTGGTCGAACAACTTCAGCCAAAGCGTGGATATGGAATCGCCTTACTATGAGCGAGCCGTAGATATTGGATGGAAGATGCGCCGCACACAGGCGCCAATTGATATTGCAGGGCACTCGCTGGGTGGCGGTCTGTGTTCGGCCGCATCTTTGGCCAGCGGCAAGAACTGTTGGAGCTTCAATGCAGCGGGCCTGCACCCGAAGACGGTCCGGCATTATGGCGGGCAGGTCACACCATCGAACATCAATGCGTACCATGTGAACGGCGACATTCTGACCGTCGCACAGACATGGACGCCCCTGCCCGATGCAGCCGGTACTCCGTATCTCCTTCCCGGCAGCGGCTCGCCCGTGTCGCGGCACTTCATCAAGCAGGCAATTGACGGCATCGAGCAGCAGAAGGCGGAGGACATCACCGTACTTGAAACACTGTCATAGCGAGGCTGAAAGCGATGAAAACACTCAGCCGAATCCTTATCGTGCCGGTGCTGTTACTGGCGCTATCTCCTGTGGTTCATGCAATGAAAAAATTTCCCGCCACTGATTTTTTTAGCGGCCCGCAACTCGAACTGGCGCAGGCCATCGAACGCGGTGACATGGAGCAGGTCAGGCGACTGGCGCCGAAGACGGACCTGAATACGCCGGGGCGCAAGAACATGACGATGCTGTTTTTTGCGTTTCAGGAGGCGTTGCAGCGCGACCCGCATCGGCTTGCGGTTGCGTCGGAGGTGGTGAGGGCCGGGGCCGATCCTTTGCAGGAAGTGCCGGATTTTGGCGATCCGCTCGGCGTCATGCTCAACAGCTCGCACCCGGAATTCCTGCGTGCGATGCTGGACGGCGGTGTTGATCCAAATTTGATTGCAGAAGGCACCCCGATAATTTTTGATGTTGCAAAGGAGTCGACGTCTGGCTCGCTCAAGCTGCTGGTGGAGCGTGGCGCAGATGTGAACCGGCGTGATTCGTTGCGTAATTCAGTGCTGTATGAAGCGCTGGCAAATCGCGCGCTAGATCAGATTGACTACCTGCTGGACCATGGGGCAAACCCCAGCACGTACAACATTAACGGCGAGTCATTCCCACTATGGATATGGGATGACATTAATGCCTCCGCGCCTGATTCACCGGCATACAGGAAGCTGGTCGAAATCCGAGATCGCATCATCAGGATGGGCGTGAAATGGCCTCCCGAGACTCCGGAACAGATAAAAGCACGTTGGGGAGCCAATCCTCCGCGCCGGCTCGATGACAGCAAGCTTCCGCTGCCTTGACGCCGCTTCACGCTGGCGAGAGGTTAGAAGTTCGTAACCGCCTCGCACTCGACAAGGCGGATAGGGCTGAAGGCGACGATGCGGCAGTTCCGCCTATAAAAAGCGGCGCGGTCATCAGCTCGCATTGGCCGACGCGGAGTGAGACCCGGACCCCGTCCCCGGCCGCACGACCACCGTGCAGGTCGTGCCCGCCGCCAGCATCACATCGGCCGGCACCGAGTCGATCTTCACACGCACCGGCACGCGCTGCGCGAGGCGCACCCAGTTGAAGGTCGGATTCACGTCCGCGAGCAGCTCGTGGCTTTGCGGATTGTCGCGGTCGTAGATGCCGCGCGAGATGCTCTCCACATGGCCTTGCAGCGTGCCGCCGCTCATCAGCCGCACTTCGGCCTGATCGCCGATGCGCACGTGCGGCAGCTTGGTTTCCTCGAAATAGCCATACACCCAGAACGAGTGACTATCGACGATCGCGAGCTTCGCCGCGCCGGCGGTCGCATAGTCGCCGCGGAACACCGAGAGGTTCGTCACATAGCCATCGACCGGCGACACGACGCGCGTGCGCTCGAGGTTCAGCTTCGCGGCGTCGAGCGCGGCGAGCGCCTGCTGATAGGCGGCACCGGCGGCGGACGCGGTATGCGTCGCGTTTTCGCGGCTTTCCTTCGACACCACCTGCGAGTCCATGTCCGCACGCCGTTGCGCGTCGTCGCGCTTCATCTGCAATTCGGCCTTGCGCGCGGCAACCGCGGCCTGCGCCTGCTCGACCGCGATCTGGTAGTGCGACGGATCGATCTGCATCAGCAGGTCGCCCTTCTTCACGAACTGGTTGTCCTTGACCGGCAGATCGACGATCGCGCCCGACACGTCCGGCGCGACGTTGACGATCTCGGCGCGTACGCGGCCGTCGCGCGTCCACGGTTCGTCCATGTAATGGACCCACAGCACGCGGCCAATCAGGATCGCGACGATGAAAATGACGGCTGTCGCGATGAAGCCCACAAGATTTCGGATGGTCATGTTTCGACTCTGATCAACGATAAACGGCGAGGCCGAGAAGGCCGCACACGGACACGAGCAAACTCGCCCGGAACAGGGAGGGATGCCACACCACGCGATACAGGCCCGTATAGGCGATCACGCGATCGAGTAGCCAGGTCAGCGCGGCGCCCGCGATGAACAGCAGCAGAATGGCCGGCACATAGGCATCGAGCACGGCGATATCACGCGGCATGAGGAGCTCCTTCTTCTTCTGAGATGTGCGCGCGCGCGCCGATCGCCGAGGCGAGCGGCGACTGCGGATCGAGCAGCGCGGTACGGATGAAATGCAGTTGACTGAGAATGCGCAGCAGTTGATGGCGTTCTTCGCGCGATGGCGTAAAGCCGGCCATCAGCTGCTGCACTTGAGCGATCGCATCGGCGGTCGCCGCGAGCGCGCGTTCGAAGTGCCGCTCCCGCGGCAGCTCGAACAGCGCCGCGAGCGCATCGCGCAGCGAGCGCAGTGCGACGCGCCACGGCGCCGCCTTGTGGTAGCGCGGCTCGTTGGGCAGCGTCGCGATTTCGCGGCGCAGGTCGATCACCGCGTTGCCGACCTCCAGCACCGAAAACAGCCAGCGCAGCGTGTCGCGCTTCGTTTCGGGCTCGTTCTGCGAGAGCGAATTGATCTGGAACATCAGATCGCGCGCACCGCTCTCGAAGCGCGAGCGCACGCGCGCAAGACTCGCGCGGCCAGCCAGCACCACCTGGCGGCGCAGGTCGACGAGCAGGCGGTTGCGCAGCCACGGCGTGGACGGCGGCAGCAGCACCGCAAAAGCGATCGACGCCACCAGCATCGACAGCACCAGCGCGAGCGCGTCGTTCATGAACGAGCTCGGGTCGTAGTGAATCACGTTGTCGGGGCCGGCGAGGAAGCAGAAGAAGATGCAGTAGCCGACGCCGTAGCCCGCGAGCTTCGCACGCGTGGTCATGAACACGCCGAGCAGCAGGAACGGCGTGAGCGCGACACACAGCATCACGAAGCCGTCGATGTGCGGATACACGCCGAACACCGCGGTCATGCCCATCAGCGCCGCGAGCACCGTGCCGCCGGCCATCTGGAACGCGGTGCGCTTCGGGTCCGGCGACGACGACGCGAGCGCGCACACGGCCGCCGCGTCGAGCGTCAGCGTCGAGCCGCTCGGCCACGCGGTCGCGATCCAGAACGCACCGAGCACCAGCATCACGATGGCCGCGCGCAGGCCCGCGACGCCGGCTGCGATCGCGTTGGTTTTCGGTTCGTAGCGCTCGATCCAGCGTTCGCGCGCGTGCGTGTCGACCGCGAGCGACGCGTAGGTCGCCGCATACGCGTGCAGGTCGTCGATGAAGCGGTACAGCAGCTCGGCACCGGTGTCGAAATCGAGCAACGGCGCGTCGGGGTGGGTTTCGAGCTCGTCGCGCGTCGCGCGCACGCGTTTCGGCAACTCGCTCCTGTAGGTGTCGAGCTGCGCCGCGGCGTGCGCGGCGTCGGCCGCGCTCAGCACCGGCTCGCCCGACTTCGCGAGCAACGGCGCGATCTCCTTGAAGTACGGCTCGAGCGCATCGATCGCGATCGCCGCGCCGTGCGTGCCGTTCTCGCGCAGACGGTTCATCAACTGATGCAGCGCGTGAAAGCGCGTCGACGCGGTCATGAACTCGCTGTTCAGACGCGCGAGGCGCCCGCCGCGCATCCGCGAATCGGGACCTTCGAACATGGCCATGCTGCGCGCGGCCTCGAAACCGACGATGTCGGCGACGAAGCGCGCATTGGTCGCTTCGATCTGCGCGCGGTCGTTGCGCCCGGCCAGCGACGCCGACACGTATTCGACGAAGGCCGAGAAGCGCGCGCGCACGGTGCTGCGCATCTGCTGGCCGGCGAACTGCGGAAACACGAGGCCGCTGACCGCGCCCGCGCAGATGATGCCGATCACGACTTCGGCGACCCGCGTGAGCGCACTGAGGAACGCGCCATCCGGATGCTGCCAGGTCGGGATGCCGATCAGCGCGGCCGTGTAGCCGGCCAGCACGAAACCGTACGAACGGAAGTTGCGATTGCGTGCGGCGCCGGCGGTGCAGATGCCGACCCAGATCGCGGTCGTGATCAGGAACAGCTCCGGCTGCTGCGCGAACAGGCCGATCAGCGCGAGCATCACGACCAGACCGACCAGCGTGCCGCAGATCCGGTAGAAGCTTTTCGCGAACACCGCGCCGCTTTGCGGCTGCATCACGATGAACACGGTGGTCATCGCGGTGCGCGGCTGCGGCAGATCGAGTTTCATCGCGATGCCGAGCGCGAGGAAACACGCGGCGAGCGCTTTGAACAGATACATCCACACGAGGCCGTCGGTGCGCGCCCAGTGGGCGGCGGCTTCGTAGAGCGCGGCGAACGACGCGGGGCGCGCGGTCGACGGGGAGGACGAGGAGGACATGGCTTTTGTTACTCGGACGCGGGCGCGTTCGGGGCGCGCGAGGCGGTGGTGGCGGTGGTGACTGCGTTTGTCGTGGCGTTGCCATTCGCATCCGCCTTTGCCTTCGCCGTGCCGCTATCCGCCGAGCCGCTCTTGCCTTCGTTGCTGCCCTTGCCATGCGCCGGCAAAGTTTCGCTATCCCGCGGACCGTTGGCCGGATCGTCGAGACCGCCGCCGAGCGCCGTCATTAGCGACGTATGCGCGCCGAGACGCTCGGCTTGCACCTTGGCGACGCCTTCCTGCGCGCGCAGCAACTGGTTCTGCGCGACCAGCACGTTCAGATAGTCGGTCAAGCCGCGCCGGAAGCCCTCGCGCGACAGATCGTAGTTCCTGCGCGCGGCGGCGACCGAGCGGTCGGCGTCGTCGGCCTGGGTGGTCAGCGAACGGATGCGGATCACCTGATCGGAGATGTCCTTCAGCGCGGTGACGATCGACTGGTTGTAGCGCTCGACCGCCTCGTCGTAGCCCGCCGACGCGGCGCCGAGCTGAGAGCGCAGCCGGCCGCCGTCGAAGATCGGCAGCGTCAGCGCGGGGCCCACGCTCCAGCTATGCGACGGACTCTTCAGGAACTGGAACAGCGGCCCCATCGCCGCATAGCCGCCGATCGACGCGAGCAGGTTGATGTCCGGATAGAACCCGGCCTTCGCGACGTCGATGCCGCGCGCCTGTGCGGCGACCGTCCAGCGCGCCGCGACCACGTCGGGGCGGTGGCCGATCAGATCCGCCGGCAGCGCGGCCGGCAGACCGGCGGGCGCGGCGAGCGACAAGGTCGGGCGCTGGATCGCGTCGCCGGCGCCCGGACCCTTGCCCGCGAGCGCGGCCAACTGATTGCGGCCGAGCGCGATCTTCTCCTCGATCGCGTCGATCTGGCGCTCGTACTCGGGCATCGGCGTTTCGGCCTGGCTCACTTCGAGCTGCGTGCCGATGCCGCCCTTCAGGCGCCGGTTCGCGAGGTCGACGATTTGCTGCTGTTGTTGCAGCGTGGCCTTCGCGATGTCGAGCAGCGCATAGTTCAACGACATCTCGATATAAGTGCGCACGACGTTCGCCTGCAGTTCGAGCTGCGCGGCGCGCGCGTCGGCGGCGCTCGCGTGCGCGAGGTCGAGCGCGCGCTCGGCGGCGTTCTTGTCCTTGCCCCAGAAGTCGAGGTGATAGGAGAGGCCGAGCGTGCCGGTGTTGTTCCACGACTGCTCGCCGGCGAGCGGCCCCGGCCCGTAGAAAACGTTGTCGGGCCACTGCTCGCGCTGGATCGACAGGCTGCCGTTGACTTGCGGCGCGAGCGCCGCGCGCGCGACACCGGCCATCGACGCCGCCTCGCGCACGCGCGCCTGGGCGACCGCGAGACTCGGATTGCCGGCCTGTGCGTCCGCGACCCACTGGTTCAGCTGCGGATCGTTATAGGCGCGCCACCAGTCGGCGGCGGGCCACTGGGCATCGGCGTTGGCGGCACGAATCGCGTTGCCGGCGTCGAGCGATGAAGGATTGATCGTGCGCGTTTGCGGCGCCACGCCCCCGGTACTTGCGCATCCGGCGATTGTTAATAGGATCGTAAGAACCGAGGCTGCGGCGATCCCTTTGTGTACCGGAGACTGCACGATTTCCTCCAAATTTGACTATAGAACCTTGTGCGCAATTATATTTTTCGATCAATTGCGGAATAACCGGTAATGATGCAAGGCATTTTTACAAGACATGAGATAATGGCCATTGCTGATCGTGTAACAATCGCTGCCGATTTTTCGCAACTGTGTTGCATGGGATCGGAGCAAGGGCGAAAGCGCCCACTCCGGTCGACAGAGGATAGGTATGGACACGCTTCAAAACATGCGCGTATTCGTCCGCGTCGTCGAAGCGGGCAGCTTCACTGGCGCCGCGCAGCATCTGAACACGACGACGGCCTACGCGTCGCGCGCGGTTTCCGATCTGGAAGCGCATCTGCGCACGCGGCTGTTGAACCGGACCACGCGCCGCATCGCGCTGACCGAGGCGGGCGAGCGCTATCTGCAGCGCTGTGAGCAGATCCTCGCGTACGTGGATCAGGCGGAGGCCGAGGCGAGCGACGCCCATGCGCGCCCATCCGGCAAGCTGAAGGTTCACGCGATGACGAGCTTCGGCCAGCACTACGTGGTGCCGGCCGTTAGCCGTTATCAGCAGCGCTACCCGGACGTGCATGTCGAGCTGACGCTCGCGCAGCGCATGCCGGATCTGCTCGACGAAGGCTTCGACGTGTCGCTGACGCTCGCCACCGGCCTGCCGGACTCGGGGCTCGTATCGCAGCGCATTGGCAGCGCGTTCAGCATTGCGTGCGCGTCGCCTGCGTATTTGGAGCGGCACGGCGTGCCGCAAACACCCGCGGATCTCGCGCAGCACAACTGCCTGCAGATGGTGACGCCGGTGTACCCGCCCGACAAATGGACCTTCGACGGCCCGAACGGCGAGGAACTCGTGTCGCTCGGCTCGGCGACGTTCCAGGTGAACGTGGCCGAGGCGATGGTCGTGGCTGTCGCCCAAGGCATGGGTATCGCGCTGATTCCGATCTACTCGGCGATCAGCGGTTTGCGCAGCGGCGAGCTGGTGTGGCTGCTGCCCGAGTACACGTCGCAGCAGATGAACCTGTATGCGCTGTATCCGTCGCGGCAGTATCTCGATGCGAAGATCCGCACGTGGGTCGAGTTCCTGCGCGACGAGTTGCCCTCGACGCTCGCGGCGGATCAGGAAGAATTGCGGCAGTTCGCGCGAACCTGACCGACCGGTTCGTCATGGGTTGACGTTCGAGGGGCGCGCGGCGTGACAGCGTGTTACACACGCGCCGCGCCGCAACATTTCTTTACTTCTGCCGCGCAGTCGATTTGTTAACGTGTCGTTCACGCGTCGCCGCTCTGGCCGCACGCGCTGGATTCGCCGCCGTTCGGCACCTCGCAACCACTGAAGGACGACACATCCATGGATACGCACCTGATGATCGGCTTGGCCGTCATGTTTGGATTGATCGGCGTCGCCGCGTCGCGTGATCTGTTGCGACGCATACGTGTACAGCAGCCGCGCCTCGTGCCGGTCGAGGTCGAGTCACAAGATGCGCCGCGGCGAGAGCGGTGAGCGGTGAGCGGGCCCGCTAGAACCAGCTAGAT
Source organism: Burkholderia sp. JPY481 (assembly GCF_038900515.1). Classification (NCBI taxonomy): domain Bacteria; kingdom Pseudomonadati; phylum Pseudomonadota; class Betaproteobacteria; order Burkholderiales; family Burkholderiaceae; genus Burkholderia; species Burkholderia sp. JPY481. The sequence goes on along the minus strand of NZ_JAYMRT010000001.1, from coordinate 831,540 downwards.
CTCGACGACCTTGTCCCACGCAAACAGCGGATTTTCCCACTCGCGCTTGCGCCGGTCGAAATAGCCGCGCGGATTGCACACGACACGCGTGCCGTCCACCACATAGTCGAACGACGTATGCGTGTGGCCGTGAATCCATAACGCGACGGGCGCGCGCACGAGCTCCGGCAGGTGATTGACGAAGCCCGCCGACGCGCGGTCCTCGGCAAAGCGCTCGGCGAGACTCAGCCGATGCGGCGCATGGTGCGTGACCACGATCGTTTGGCCGGCGAACGGTTTGGTCAGCTCGCTTTCGAGCCACGCGCGCGCATGCTGGTGCAGCGCGAGCGAGTCGGCGGGCGTGAAGTCGCGCGCGGTGTCGCGCGGGTCGTGCGGCCAGTTCATCTGGATCAGCCCGCGATAGTCGAGCATGACGCGGCGCGCGGCGACGATCGATTCCTCGATAGCTTCGGGCGTCGCGCCGTACAGCGCGAAGTCGGTCCACAACGTCGTGCCGAGCACGCGCCAGCGCCCCTGGCTATCGACGAGCGTGGCGTTGTTCAGCACGTGCACGTTATCGACCTGCGCGGCCGCGTCGAGCGTCGCGCTCTCCAGCGCGCCGAACTCACCGTCGTAGTACTCGTGATTGCCGGGCACGTAGACGACCGGCACCGTGTCGTCGAACGCCTGTGCGGCCCAGCGCGGGCCGGCCCCATGGTTGTGAATGTCGCCCGCCAGCACGACCAGATCCGCCTGCGCATGCGGGATCAGTTCAGGCTCGTCGTTTTCCAGATGCAGATCGGACAGCACGCGAATCTTCACGGACGCGACTCCTGCGAAACGCCGCCGCGCCGGATCGCGGAGGCTTCAAACATTAGCGTAGCACCTTGCCCGGATTCATCAGGTTCAGCGGATCGAGCGCGTGCTTGATCGCGCGCATTATCCGCACCTCGACGTCCTGCTTGTAGTGCGCGGCCTCGTCGATCTTCAGTTGGCCGAGTCCGTGTTCCGCACTGATGCTGCCGCGGTGCGCATTCACGCTGTCGTAGACGATCCGGTTGATCGGGCTCTGGTACTGCCGCAGAAACGCTTTCGCGTCGACGCCCTCGGGCGCCTGCACGTTGTAGTGCAGATTGCCGTCGCCCAGATGGCCGAACGTGACCATGCGCGCGCCCGGCGCGGCTTGCGCGATCGCGGCATCGGTCGCTTCGACGAAGTGGCCGATGCGTGAGATGGGCACCGCGATGTCGTGCTTGATGTTCAGCCCTTCCTCGGCCTGCGCGAGCGGAATGTGCTCGCGCAGATTCCAGAACGCGCGCGACTGCGCGAGGTTTTCCGCGACCACGGCGTCTTCGACGAGACCCTGTTCGAGCGCGGTTTCCATCAGCCCCTCGAACAGCGTGCGCGCGTGCTCTTCGCTTTCGCTGTCCGACAGTTCGAGCAGCACGACTTGCGCATGCGGCTCGGCGAACGGATAACGCATCTGTTCGAAATGCCGGCCGACGAGGCGCAGGCAGAAATCCGACATCAGCTCGAAGCCGGTCAGCAGCGGCCCGGCGACGCGTTGCGTGAGCGCGAGAAAATCGAGCGCCGCATGCGGCGACGCGAGCGCGGCGAGCGCCGTGACGCGCGCCGCCGGCTGCGGATGCAGCTTCATCACTGCCGCGGTAATCAGGCCGAGCGTGCCTTCCGCGCCGATGAACAGGTCGCGCAGATCGTAGCCGGTGTTGTCCTTGCGCAGCCCGCGCAGGCCGTCCCACAGTTCGCCTTGCGGCGTCACCACTTCGAGGCCGAGGCATAGCTCGCGCGTGGTGCCATAGCGGAGCACGCCGGTGCCGCCCGCGTTGGTCGACAGATTGCCGCCGATCGTGCAGCTGCCTTCGGCGGCGAGGCTCAGCGCAAACAGACGCCCGGCCGCTTCGGCGTGCTTCTGCACGTCGGCGAGGATCACGCCGGCTTCGACGGTGATCGTGTTGTTGTGCGGATCGATGTCGCGCACGCGATTCAATCGGCGCAGGCTGATGACCGCTTGCGTGCCGCTAGCGTCAGGAGTCGCGCCGCCCGCGAGGCCTGTGTTCCCGCCCTGGGGCACCAGCGCGACGCGATGTTCGACCGCGAGTGTGACGAGCGCGGCGGCTTCCGCGGACGTGGCCGGGCACAGCACAGCGCAGGCCGCGCCGGTGTAGCGGCGGCGCCAGTCGGTCAGAAAGGGAGCGGTGTCGTGCGGATCGGTCAGGACGTGAGCCGCGCCGATGGCGTCGCGGCAGGCGGCGAGAAAAGCGGTGTGGTTCATGTGGATCGGTTGACGGTTTTGAAGCTTGGACGTCAGGCGGGCGGGGTTGGTTCGCGGGTGGTTTGCTTTACGGCCTGCTTTGCGGCTTGTTTCGCGGCGCGTTTCGCCGCGCGCTTGAACGGCCCCACATACGCGAGCGCGCAGGTGAAGAAGATCACGGCGAGCGCTGCTTGCAGCCAGCCGAGCCGCGCGCCCAGGCCTTGATCGCTCCAGCCGCGCACGACGCCTTCGGCGAAATACAGCAGGACCAGCATCGACGCCCATTGCATCGTATAGAGCCGACGCCGCCACACGCCCGGCAACGCGGAGAGCAGCGGCAACGCCTTCAGCACGAGCAGGGAGCCGCCAGGCCGCAACGGCGCGAGCCACCATTCCCATGCGACCGCCAGCACGATCATCGCGACCAGTGTGAAAGCGGCGACGAGCGCGGCGGCGGCTTTGGGCTGCACGGGTACGACGGTTGCGGCTGCCGACGTGCTTGCGAATTCCGCGCCGCTGGTGTCCCGACGGGCGTCGTCGCGGTCGGTTGGTTGCGGGTGCGGGTCGTTCACGGCTTTGCGCTCACGGCCTTTCTGACATCGACGCCGCCGTGCGCGCAACCCGCGCACCCAGCGCGATGGCGAGCGTCCGTTCGTCGGCGGAGATGCCATGGCCGGTCGTGCCCACGCGCGAGAAATGCGACGCGCCGTACGGCGTACCGCCGGTTTGCGTGGTGGACAGCACGCTCTCCGTGTACGGAATGCCGACGATCAGCATGCCGTGATGAAGCAGCGGCAGCATCATCGACAGCAGCGTGGATTCCTGGCCGCCGTGCAGGCTGCCGGTCGACGTGAACACGCAGGCCGGCTTGCCCGCCAGCGCGCCCGATAGCCACTGCGGCGTGGTGCCGTCGAGAAAGTATTTGAGCGCGGCCGCCATGTTGCCGAAGCGGGTCGGCGAGCCGAGCGCGAGGCCCGCGCATTCTTCGAGGTCACGCAGCTCGACGTACGGTGGTCCTTCGGCGGGAATGTCCGGCTCGCTCGCCTCGCAGACCGTGGAAACCGCCGGTACGGTGCGCACGCGCGCCTGCATGCCGGGGACGCTGTCGACGCCGTGCGCGATCGCCAGCGCGAGCTCGCGCGTGGCGCCGTGACGGCTGTAATAAAGCACGAGAATGTCTTTCATAGGCCTCATCATTGAACGGGTATTATAGGGGTTCGGTCCGTTGCACAGGCCATTCATAGCCGTTCGGCCAGCAGGTCCGGCCGAACGCCGCACGGGGTTCCCGCAGTCCCGTTCCGACGGTTTAGCAAGCAAGGAGGCAGGTTTGTTGGTTAGGGTGCGTTTCGATCTCGACACGCTCAAACGGCTCGCGGCATTCGCCGCGCAACGCATCGGCGAGGACCGGATTCCGCAGGTCGCGGGCAGCCTGACGTTCACCACGATGCTCGCACTCGTGCCGCTCGCCACCGTCGCGTTTGCGCTGTTCACCGCGTTTCCGATCTTCAGCTCGTTCCAGGCGTCGTTGCAGTTTTTTCTTGCCGATCACCTGATGCCCGCGCAACTGAACGATCAGATCTTCAAGTATCTGAACCAGTTCGCGTCGAAGGCCAAAGGGCTGACCACGATCGGCATGATCATCCTGTTCGTCACCGCGGTGATGACGATGATGACCGTCGAGTCCGCGTTCAACGTGATCTGGCGCGTGCGCAAGGCGCGGCCCGTCGCGCAGCGCATTCTCGTGTACTGGGCGATCATCACGCTCGGTCCGATCCTGATCGGCGTGAGCCTGTCCATCTCGTCGTATCTGTTCACGCAATCGATGTCGTTCAGCGCCGCGCAGCGCATCACACCGCTGATCGAATGGGCGCTCGCGAGCGCCACGCTGCCGTTCACGATGCTCGCGTTCACGATCCTTTACGTTTATTTGCCGAACTGCCGTGTCGAATGGCGCGACGCGGTGGTCGGCGGCGTGATCGCCGCGGTCGCGTTCGAGCTCGCCAAGCGCGGCTTCGGGTACTACGTGCGCCGTATTCCGACCTATACGGCCGTGTACGGCGCGTTCGCCGCGGTGCCGCTGTTCCTCGTGTGGATGTATCTGTGCTGGTTCATCACGCTGACCGGCGCGATGATCGCATCGGCGTTGCCGGCGATCCGCATCGGTCAGTTTCACCGCCCGGTGTTCTATGGCAGCAATCTGTTCGATTCGCTCGAATTGCTCGCGCGGCTGTGCGAAGCGCGTGAGGGCGGCAGACGCGGCTACACGATGCCCGAGCTTGCACGCATGCTTCGCCGCGACAAGGATACGACGCTGATTCTGTTGCAGCGTCTCGAGGAGATCGAATGGATCGCGCGGCTGGAGGAGGACCATACCGGCCCGCACTACGTGCTGCTCGCTAACCCGGCGCAGGTGACCGTGCAGCGGCTGTACGACCTGTTCGTGATCGACCGCGCGGAGCTCACGTATCAGCTCGAACTCGACTCCACGCGGGTTGACGGCGGCATGCTGCTCGCCGCGCTCGACAACGACCAGCTGAAGGTGACGCTCGCCGCGCTGCTCGCTTCGCGCGCGGCGGCAAGGGCGGCGCGACCCGGAGACGAACGTGCGGCGGCTTCGATGCCGCACCAGGCGGCATGACAGGTCGGCTCGACTTCGAGCCGACCTGGTAAAACTACAACGATATCTTCCCCACGCAGATGTCCTTGAACATCACCCAGTCGCCCATCAGGCTGTAAAGCGGATGACGGAAGGTGGCCGGCTTGTTCTTTTCGAAGAAGAAATGGCCGACCCACGCGAAACCATAGCCGCACACCACGGTCGCCGGCAGCCATACCCAGTTGCCGGTGGCGAGCGCCATCGCGAGAAAGCCAATTACACCGAGCGAGCCGACGAAATGCAGCCGCCGCGACGCGATGTTGCGATGCTCGCTCAGGTAGTACGGGTAAAACTCCGCGAAGCTCGCGAAGTGATCGGTATGTGCTGTATGAGCCATAACGGCCTCCGGAGGCTGAAAAAGACAGCTTCAAATCATTCTCCGGCGATCGCCTGCCTAACGCAACCTGGCCATTTGGCCAACGGCGCGGCAGGTTCGGCGTGGATATCGTCGTGATTCAGCGCGCTTCGTGCGGCGCACGCGTAGCGAAGCTGTACAGCGCATCGAGCGTCGCGTCGGGTTGCTCGGTCATCAAAGCGTGGCCCGCATCGAGCATGACGGTGTCGACCGGCGTGCCCGCCTGCGCGAGCGCATCGGCGAGCGCTGTCGCCGCGCGCGGTGGCGTCATCGCATCGCGCCGGCCGACGATCAGGCGCGTCGCGCAACGCACCTGCGCCGCGCGGGCGAGGCCGTCCGCATAGGTATGGCATGCGGTGAAATCGGTGTGGAACAGATGCGGTTCGCCGCTAGCGGACACGTGCTCCATCAGCCGCTGGTTCATACCGTGCAGCCAGAAGCCGGGGCCGGGGCACGAGGGCTTCGCCGCGAGCGTCGAATGCGACCACTGATTGACCATGTCGATCGCCTCGGGCTCCCGATTGAGCGCGGCGTCGAGCAGCGCGTCGGAAACCGTCATCGGCAGCGCGCTCGCGAGCAGCGCAAGATGCGTGGCGCGCTGCGGATAGCGGCCGGCGAAGTCGAGCGCGATCAGCGAGCCCATGCTGTGACCGGCGACGAATGCACGCGCGACGCCCACGGCATCGAGCAGCGCGGCGAGCCAGTCGGCCAGCGCGGCGATGCTGGCGAGCGCGGGGCCGGCGCTGCGCCGGTGGCCCGGCAGGTCGAGCGCGAGCACGCCGAAGCCGTGATGCGCGAAATAGCGGCTTTGCAGCGCCCACACGCTGTGATCGTGCTCGGCGCCGTGGATGAACACGGCGCTCGGCAGGCTCGCGTCGAAGGGTTTGCCGCCGGTGTAGGCGTAGGCCGGTTTGCCTTGGACGGTGACGATCATGCGGACTCCGGTCGGGCGGGGGCGTTCGTGGCGGCGGGCGCCGCAGCGGCGGTTTTTTGCGCGGCCTTCAGCGCGCGCTTGAGATCGTCGATCAGGTCATCCGGATCTTCGAGCCCGATCGACAGACGGATCGTGCCTTCGGTGATGCCGGCCGCGGCGAGCGCCGTGGCATCCATGCGGAAGTGCGTCGTCGATGCCGGGTGGATCACCAGCGAGCGCGCGTCGCCGACGTTCGCGAGGTGCGAGAACAGCGTCAGCGCTTCGATGAAGGCGCGCCCGGCCGCGCGGTCGCCGCGCAGGTTGAAGCTGAACACCGCGCCGGCGCCGCGCGGTAGCAGCCGCTTCGCGAGCGCGTGGTCGGGATGCGTCGGCAGCTCGGGATAGGCAACCGATTCCACCGCCGCATGACCGGCGAGAAACTCGACCACGCGGCGTGTGTTCGCGACGTGCCGCTCCATGCGCAACGGCAGCGTCTCGATGCCTTGCAGCAATTGCCACGCGGCCTGCGGATGCAGGCACGCGCCGAAGTCGCGCAAGCCTTCGCGCCGCGCGCGCAGCAGGAACGGCGCGACCGTGCTTTCCTCGGCGAACACCATGCCGTGGAAACCGTCGTACGGCTCGGTGAATTCGGGAAAGAGGCCGGAAGCCTCGAAGTCGAACGTGCCGCCGTCGACCAGCACGCCGCCGATCGTCGTGCCGTGGCCGCCGAGAAACTTGGTCGCCGAGTGGTAGACGAAGTCGGCGCCGTGTTCGAACGGGCGCAGCAGGTAGGGCGTCGTGAAGGTCGAGTCGACCAGCAACGGCACGCGGTGCGCGTGCGCGATCTGCGCGAGCGCGGCGATGTCGAGCACCTCGAGGCCCGGATTGCCGAGCGTTTCGCCGAACAGCAGGCGCGTGTTGGGGCGCAGCGCGGCACGCCACGCGTCGAGGTCGCCGGGCTTCACGAAGGTCGTCTCGATACCGAAGCGCCGCAGCGTGTAATGCAGCAGATTGTGCGAGCCGCCGTACAGCGCGCTCGACGCGACGATGTGCGAGCCGGCGCCCATCAGCGTCGCGATCGCCAGATGCAGCGCGGCCTGGCCGCTCGCGGTGCCGATCGCGCCGGCGCCGTTTTCGAGCGCGGCGACGCGCTCTTCGAACACGGCGACGGTCGGATTCGAGATGCGCGAGTAGACGTGGCCGGCGCGCTCCATGTTGAACAGCGCGGCGGCGTGGTCCGAGTCGCGGAACGAAAACGACGTGGTCTGGTAGATCGGCGTCGCGCGCGCGCCGGTGGCGGGGTCGGGGGCAGCGCCGGCGTGCAGCGCAAGCGTATCGAAACGGTTGGCGGACATCGTGTGCGGCGGGCCGGGAGGGGCCACGCGAATGATCAGGGTGGGCCGGCCATCCTATCATTGGCGCGCGCCGCTTCAAGCGCGGTTTTCCCGCGGGTGGAGCACGGGTTTGTGCGGCTCGTGCCGGGAGCGGGGCATGCTCGCTATCTGAAAGTCAGCTGAATTGGAGCCCCCGAAAGCCCGCCGAGCCTTGGCTGGCGGGCCGCTTTCCTTTTATGGGCCTTTCCGATAGGATCGAAACAACCATTTAATGCACTGCAAGATTGGCGGTACCAGGAGATAGATGATGCGAGTCAGCGACATTCTTAAAGTCAAGGGCAACACCCTTTTTACGGTCACGCCGGATACCACGCTGCATGACGCCGTCATCACCATGGCCGAGCACGACATCGGCTCGCTCGTCGTGATGGAGTACGGCGACCTCGTCGGCATGCTGACGTTTCGCGAAATCATTCTGACCTTGAGGGAGAACGGCGGCAGCGTCGGTACGTCGACGATCCGCAAGGTGATGGACGACCATCCGCTCACCTGCACGCCCGAAACCGACGTCAACGAAGTGCGCCGCATGATGCTCGAGCATCACGTGCGTTATCTGCCGGTCATGGAAAGCCGCACGCTGATGGGCGTCATCTCGTTTTACGACGTCGCCAAGGCGGTGGTCGAGGAGCAGGGGTTCGAGAACCGCATGCTGAAGGCCTATATCCGCGACTGGCCGGAAGAGCAGGAAGGACAGGACCAGCAGCCGGCGCGTTGATGCGCGTGGCTCGAACGTCGCGCTCCGGCCGTCGCCGCGAGCGCGAATCTGCCGACAGGGCGCGCGCGCAAGCGGGCGCTTTTTTTGTGTCCGGGCCGTTTGTCCGCCGCTCCGCGCGCTTCATTGCCATTTTCCGCGCCGTTGTTCTGAATTCATGAACGATCGTCCGTTGCCTGCCGCCCGGCGCGCCGCTCGCGCGCACGAAGCGCACGAATCCCAGTTCCGCCTGCTTCGCCAGCGCCGTTTCGCGCCGTTCTTCTGGACGCAGTTTCTCGGCGCGATGAACGACAACGTGTTCAAGATCGGCTTCACGTCGCTCGTCACGTATCAGGCGGCGCGGTTTTCGGGTGTCGACCCAACAACCGCGGCGTTCCTGATCTCGGCGATTTTCATTTTGCCGTTCGTGCTGTTTTCGGCCACTTCCGGCCAGATCGCGGACAAGTACGACAAGGCGTTGCTCACGCGTCTCGTCAAGACTTTCGAGATCGCGGTGATGCTGGTCGGCGGCGCGGGCTTCTGGCTGCATAGCGCACCGTTGCTGTATCTCTGCACGTTCCTGATGGGCGTGCATTCGACCGTATTCGGGCCGGTCAAGTATTCGTATCTGCCGCAGCATCTGTCGAAGGCGGAGCTGGTCGGCGGCAACGGCATGATCGAGATGGGCACCTTCGTCGCGATCCTGGTCGGCACGATCGTCGGCGGCGCGGGCGCGGGGTTCGCCGAGCATGGCGCGGTGGTGCTCGCTGGCGCGTGTATCGCGATCGCGCTGATCGGGCGCGCGGTCTCCGGCTTCGTGCCGGCTACGCCGGCGCCGCAACCCGGGTTGCGCATCAACTGGAACCCAGTCAGCGAAACGTGGCGCAATCTGAAACTGGCGCACGAGAACCGCACGGTGTTTCTGAGCCTGCTCGGCATTTCGTGGCTGTGGTTCGTCGGCGCGACGTTCCTCGCGTCGTTTTTCAATTTTGCGAAGGACGTGCTGTCCGCCGATCCGGACGTCGTGACCGTGCTGCTCGCCACGTTCTCAATCGGCATCGGCATCGGCTCGCTGCTGTGCGAACGGCTGTCGAAGCGGCGGATCGAAGTCGGCCTCGTGCCGCTCGGCTCGATCGGCATGAGCGTGTTCGCGATCGATCTTTTTTTCGCGAGCCACGCGCTGCCGCCGCCGGGGCATCTGCTCAGCGTCGGCGAATTTGTCGCGCGGCTCGCGCATTGGCGCGTGCTCGCCGATCTGTTCCTGCTCGCGATGTTCGGCGGCTTCTACAGCGTGCCGCTCTATGCGCTGATTCAGAGCCGTAGTCAGCCGAGTCATAGCGCGCGCATCATCGCCGCGAACAATATCCTCAACTCGCTGTTCATGATCGTGTCGGCGCTGATGGCGATGGCCCTGACCGCCGCGGGCTTCAGCATTCCGGCAATTTTTCTCGTCACCGCGCTGCTGAACGTGGTCGTCGCGGGCTACATCTATTCGCTCGTGCCCGAGTTCCTGCTGCGCTTCGTTGCGTGGCTGCTCGTGCATACGTTTTACCGGATCCGGCTCGTGCACGCGGAGCGCATTCCGGAGCACGGCGCGGCGGTGCTCGTGTGCAACCACGTCAGTTTCGTCGATGCGATCGTCATCATGGCCGAAAGCCCGCGGCCGATCCGCTTCGTGATGGACCATCAGATCTTCCGCTCGCCGTTCATCGGCTGGCTGTTCCGGCATGCGAAGGCGATCCCGATCGCGCCCGCGCATCAGGACGCGGCGCTGCTCACGCGTGCCTACGATCTGTGCGCGCAGGCGCTCGCGGACGGCGAGCTCGTGTGCATCTTTCCCGAAGGCAAGCTGACGCGCACCGGCGAACTGAATCCGTTTCGCCACGGCGTCGCCGAGATCGTCAGGCGCACGCCGGCGCCGGTTATTCCGATGGCGCTGCGCGGTCTGTGGGGCAGCGTGTTTTCGCGCGCGGTCGACGCCCACTGGCCGCGTCCGCTCAGAAAGGGCGTGATGACCCGGCTGAGCCTCGCGGTCGGCGAGCCGATCGACCCGGCGCTCGCGACGCCGGAAACACTGCAGCAGATCGTGACCGAGCTGCGCGGCGCGCGCAAATAGCCTTGGGCCGGTGCGCGGATGCTGAGGTCGCTAGTTTGCCCAGTATCACCCGCATTCGGCAGCGCTGTCGCCCAGCCCCGCCTTAGAGGCGAGCGGGCTGGCATAATAGCGTTCTCCCCGAATTTCTTTGGACGACGCTCATGTCCGGCAACACGCTCGGTACGCTTTTCACTGTCACGACCTTCGGCGAATCGCACGGCCCCGCTATCGGCTGCGTGATCGACGGCTGCCCGCCGGGCATGGCGCTCAACGAAGCCGATATCCAGTTCGAACTCGATCGCCGCAAGCCGGGCACGTCGCGCCACGTGACGCAGCGCCAGGAAGAGGACAAGGTCGAGATCCTGTCGGGCGTGTTCGAAGGTCAAACCACCGGCGCGCCGATCGCGCTGCTGATTCGCAATACCGACCAGCGCAGCAAGGACTACGGCAACATCGCCGAGACGTTCCGCCCCGGCCACGCCGATTACACCTACTGGCAGAAGTACGGCATTCGCGATTACCGCGGCGGCGGCCGCTCGTCGGCACGGCTGACGGCGCCGACGGTCGCGGCGGGTGCGGTCGCGAAGAAATGGCTGCGCGAGAAGTTCGGCACCGAGATTCGCGGCTATATGGCCGCGCTCGGCGAGATCGACGTGCCGTTCGTCGATTGGGCCCAGGTGCGCGAAAACCCGTTCTTCGTGCCGAATGCCGAGATCGTTCCGCAGCTCGAGGCGTATATGGACGCGCTGCGCAAGGACGGTGACTCGATCGGCGCGCGCATCAACGTGGTTGCCTCCGGTGTACCGGTCGGCCTCGGCGAGCCGCTGTTCGACCGCCTCGACGCCGACATCGCGCACGCGATGATGGGCATCAACGCGGTGAAAGGCGTCGAGATCGGCGCGGGCTTCGCGAGCGTCGCGCAACGCGGCTCGGTGCATGGCGACGAGTTGACGCCGGAGGGCTTCGTCGGCAATCACGCGGGCGGGGTGCTCGGCGGTATATCGACGGGGCAGGACATCACGGTGTCGATCGCGATCAAGCCGACCTCGAGCATTCGCACGCCGCGCCGTTCGATCGACAAGGCGGGGCAGCCGGTGGTCGTCGAAACCTTCGGGCGGCACGACCCGTGCGTCGGCATTCGCGCGACGCCGATCGCCGAATCGATGCTTGCGCTCGTGCTGATCGACCACGCGCTGCGCCATCGCGCGCAATGCGGCGATGTGGCCGTGAGCACGCCAAAGATCGCGGCGAGCGCGCCATAACGCCGACGCGGCCCGAGATTGGCGGCGAACGAGCCGCCATGAAAAAGAATAGGGAAGGGGACCAACGAAACGCGCAACAATGCGCGCAGACGAAAGCGCGAGCGCGCTATCGGAATTTGCCTTCGCGACGCTGCCGCTTATCGCACAGCGCCGCAAAGGCAAACAGCACAACAGTTACATGTTCGGATAGTTCGGCCCGCCACCGCCTTCCGGCGTAACCCACACGATATTCTGCGTCGGATCCTTGATATCGCAGGTCTTGCAGTGCACGCAGTTCTGCGCATTGATCACGAGTCGCTCGTTGCCTTCGTCGTTCTTCACGAACTCGTACACGCCAGCCGGGCAATAGCGCGACTCCGGTCCGGCGTAGGTCTGCCAGTTCACGTTGACCGGTACGGTCGGATCTTTCAGCGTCAGATGCGCCGGCTGATTTTCCTCGTGATTCGTGTTCGAGATGAACACCGATGAGAGCCGGTCGAACGTCAGCTTGCCGTCCGGCTTCGGATACGTGATCGGCTTGCACTGCGAAGCCGGCTTCAGCATCTCGTGGTCGGAATGCTGATGATGCAGCGTCCAGGGCACGTTACCGCCGAGCAGCTTCTGCTCGACGCCGACCATCAGCGTGCCGAGGTAGAGACCCTTGCTCATCCACTGCTTGAAGTTACGCGCGCGATACAGCTCGGTGTAGAGCCACGACGTCTTGAAGGTTTCCGGATAAGCGGTCAGTTCGTCCGACTGACGGCCGGCCTGGACGGCGGCGAACGCGGCGTCGGCGGCGAGCATGCCGGTCTTGATCGCGGCGTGCGAACCCTTGATGCGCGACGCGTTCAGGAAGCCCGCGTCGTCGCCGACCAGCGCACCGCCCGGGAAGACCAGCTTCGGCAGCGACATCAGACCGCCCGCGGTGATCGCGCGCGCACCATACGACACGCGCTTGCCGCCTTCGAGAATCGCGCGGATCGCGGGATGCGTCTTATAGCGCTGGAATTCCTCGAACGGCGACAGATACGGATTCGAATAGCCGAGGCCGACCACGAAGCCGACCACGACCTGGTTGTTGTCCATGTGATAGAGGAACGAGCCGCCGTACGTGTCGTTTTCAAGCGGCCAGCCGGCCGTGTGCATCACCAGACCCGGCTTGTGCTTCGCGGGATCGATCTCCCACAGCTCCTTGATACCGATGCCGTACACCTGCGGATCGACGCCGTCGCGCAGCTTGAACTTCTCGTTCAGCTGGCGGCCGAGGTGGCCGCGCGCGCCTTCGCAGAACAGCGTGTACTTCGCGTGCAGTTCCATGCCGAGCTGGAAGTTCTCGGTCGGCTCGCCGTCCTTGCCGATGCCGAGGTTGCCGGTCGCGACGCCCTTGACCGAGCCGTCGTCGTTGTACAGCACTTCAGCGGCCGGAAAGCCCGGGAAAATTTCGACGCCGAGCGCCTCGGCCTGTTGACCCAGCCAGCGCGTCACGTTCGCGAGGCTGATCACGTAGTTGCCGTGGTTCTTGAAATTGTCCGGCAGCGCCCAGTTCGGCACGCTCTTCGCGCCCGTCGCCGACAGAAACAGGAAGCGGTCTTCGGTCACCTCGACCGTCAGCGGCGCGCCTTTGTCCTTCCATTCCGGGATCAGCTCGGTCAGCGCGCGCGGGTCCATCACCGCGCCCGACAGAATATGCGCCCCGATCTCAGAGCCTTTTTCGAGTACGCATACGCCAAGCTCGACGCCTTGTTCGGCGGCGCGCTGCTTCAGACGAATGGCAGCCGACAGGCCCGCAGGGCCGCCGCCGACGATGACGACGTCATACTCCATCGACTCGCGCGGGCCGTACTGCTCAATGAGACTTGCGGGGGTCATTGATGCTCCTCTTACCGTTAGAATGCTTTTTTCGGGTTCGTATTGTGGGCGATCGATCCCTGCGCCGCAACCCAAAAGCCACAGATTAGCACGAGCGTACTATTTCATGATACGGTATAGACCCTTAGTCGCGGTCGTACCAAACCCCGTCAACCGCAGTTGTCCTTACAACCGAACAAGGAAAGACAATGGGCCGTTCGATCAATCTGGAAGGCAAGGTCGCGCTGATCACTGGCGCCTCGAGCGGGTTGGGCAAGCGCTTCGCGCAGGTGCTGTCGCAGGCGGGCGCGAAGGTCGTGCTGGCGAGCCGACGTACCGAGCGGCTCAAGGAGCTGCGTGCGGAAATCGAGGCGTCCGGCGGCGCCGCGCACGTGGTGTCGCTCGACGTGACCGACTACCAAAGCATCAAGTCGGCGGTCGCGCACGCGGAGACCGAAGCCGGCACCATCGATATCCTCGTCAATAACTCGGGCGTGTCGACTACGCAGAAGCTGTCCGAGGTCACGCCGGCGGACTTCGAATACGTGTTCGACACCAATACGCGCGGCGCTTTTTTCGTCGCGCAGGAAGTCGCCAAGCGCATGATCATGCGCGGCAACAACGCACAGAAGCCGTCGTACCGGATCATCAACATCGCGTCGATGGCGGGCTTGCGCGTGCTGCCGCAAATCGGCCTGTATTCGATGAGCAAGGCCGCGGTCGTCCACATGACGAAGGCGATGGCGCTCGAGTGGGGCAAGCACGGCATCAATGTGAACGCGATCTGCCCCGGGTATATCGACACCGAGATCAACCATCACCACTGGTCGACCGATCAGGGGCAGAAACTGATTGCGATGCTGCCGCGTCATCGGGTTGGCAAGCCGGAGGACCTCGACGGGCTGCTCCTGCTGCTCGCGGCGGACGAATCGCAATTTATCAACGGCTCGGTGATCGCCGCCGACGACGGTTTCGGGCTCGCGTGAGCGGGCCGTCCTAAGTTTCAACAGTCAGGCAGCAAAAGGAAGAACGGAAGTACAGCATGAACGATTTTCACGCAGTTTTCGAAATGACGATGCCGATTCGATGGGGCGACATGGACGCCTTCGGTCACGTCAACAACACGGTTTATTTCCGCTACATGGAGCAGGTGCGGATTTCCTGGTTCGAACAGATGGACTTTCTCGGCGAGCGCCCGGACGGCCAGGGGCCGGTGATCGTCAATGCGTCGATGGAGTTTCTGAAGCAGCTGCACTATCCAGGTGACGTGATCGGCCGGATGTCGGTGGCGACGCCGGGGCGCAGCAGCTTCGATACGGCTTTCGAGCTTCTGCGTGCCGATGAGCCGGATACGCTCTATGCGCGGGGCGCCGCGCGATGCGTGTGGATCGACTACGCGGCAGGCAAGTCGATGCCGGTGCCCGACGTGCTGCGCGCGGCCATCGAGAGCGCGGCGCTCGTCAAGGCGGCCTGACGGCGCTACCTGAGGACGCGGTCGCGCGCCTCATACTCTCTTTCTCTGTCAATCTCCGAGCAGCCGCTGCAACAGCTCGGTCGCATTGCCCGTATCGTATTTGCGCATGAGCCGCGCACGGTAGACGTCGACCGTGCGCGGGCTGATGTCGAGCACGCGGCCGATCTGCTTGCTGGTCTTGCCCGTCACCAGTTGCGCGGCGATTTCGCGCTCGCGTGGCGTCAGTTCCACCGCCACCCGGCGGGTCGCGCTCAGATCCTCGAAGGTCCAGACGCCCGCCGCGTGCGGGTCGGTGCGCTGCTGCGCGCGGCCCGTCACGTGACACCAGAACAGCTCGCCGTTCGCGCGTTTCATGATGCGGTCGTCAGCGTAGCTGCCTTGCGCGGTCATGATCGGCGGAATGCGCGCGCCGATCCGCTCGAACTCATCCGTCGATGGGTACAACACCTGGAATGACTGACCGATCAGCGCGTCTCGCGCGTAGCCGAAAATCGACGCGAGTTCGTCGTTGCAGTCTTCGATGGTCCGCTCGCGCGACAGCACGAGTCCGATCGGCGCGAGGTGAAACGCAGTGCGGTAATCCAGGGCGGGCATGGGCGGGGCGGCAAGTACTTATGTATTTTTGCGTATTGTGCCGTATGGCAGGGCCAGCGTACTCTTGCGGGCAGATGACAACGCGGCGCATGCCGCGGATGACTACTAGAATGACGTAGCGGTATCGTGAGGCGACGTGAAGTTCGCCAGTTGCGATATCAGTCGCAATGATCCGGCGGCCTGCGCATAGGTTTCGGGTTTCCATAGAGGAAGGGACATACAGATGAACAAAGTCTATCCAGGCGCCGCCGAGGCGCTGAAGGACATCGTCAAGGACGGGCAGACGTTCGCCGTCGGCGGCTTCGGATTGTGCGGCATTCCCGAGGCGCTGATCGCGGCGCTGCGCGATTCGAAGGTGCGGGGCATCACCTGCATCAGCAATAACGCGGGCGTCGACGGTTTCGGCCTCGGCCTGCTGCTCGAGACGCGTCAGATCAAGAAGATGATCTCGTCGTACGTCGGTGAGAACAAGGAGTTCGAGCGCCAGTACCTGGCCGGCGAACTCGAGCTCGAATTCACGCCGCAAGGCACGCTCGCCGAGAAGCTGCGCGCGGGCGGCGCGGGCATCCCGGCGTTTTTCACGAACACCGGCTTCGGTACGCAGATCGCCGAGGGCAAGGAAACCCGCCAGTTCGGCGAGAACCACTACGTACTCGAACATTCGCTGACCGCCGATATCGCGCTCGTCAAGGCGTGGAAGGCCGACAAGGCCGGCAACCTGATCTATCGCCGCACCGCGCGCAACTTCAATCCGATGTGCGCGATGGCGGGCCGCATCACCGTCGCGGAGGTCGAAGAGATCGTCGAAGTGGGCGAACTCGATCCGGACGCGATCCATACGCCTGGCATCTTCGTGCAGCGCATCGTGCTGAATGCGCATCCGGAAAAACGCATCGAACAACGCGTCGTCCGCGCGAAAGGAGACTGATCATGGCATGGACTCGTGACGAAATGGCCGCGCGCGCGGCGAAGGAACTGCAGGACGGTTTTTATGTGAACCTCGGCATCGGCTTGCCGACGCTGGTCGCGAACCACGTGCCGGCGGGCGTCGAAGTGTGGCTGCAGTCGGAGAACGGTCTGCTCGGCATCGGCCCGTCGCCGACCGAAGATGAAGTCGACGCGGACCTGATCAACGCCGGCAAGCAGACGGTGACCACGCTGCCCGGTTCGTCGATTTTCTCGTCGGCGGATTCGTTCGCGATGATTCGCGGCGGCCACATCAATCTGGCGATCCTCGGCGCGATGCAGATCAGCAAGAAGGGCGATCTCGCGAACTGGATGATCCCGGGCAAGATGATCAAGGGCATGGGCGGCGCGATGGACCTGGTCGCGGGCGTCAAGCGCGTGGTCGTGCTGATGGAGCACGTTGCCAAGGGCGATCAGCACAAGATCCTCGAAGAATGCACGCTGCCGCTGACGGGCGTGGGGGTGGTCGACGAGATCATCACCGATCTCGGCGTGATCGAAGTGACCGAAAACGGCTTGAAAGTGACCGAACTTGCACCTGGAGTGAGCGTCGACGAAATCAAGGCGAAGACCGGCGCGCCGCTCGATGTGAGCGCGGTGAGCTGACGAGGGTTCAAACGCCGCTGCGCGCGTCGATGCGACCGCGCGGCGGCAACGATGTTTTCGGACGGGCGAGACGCGAGTCTTGCCCGTTCTATTTTTTTGGCGCGCGGCGCCGGATGCGCCGGACGGTTTGCACAACCTTCCTACGCCTTCTGGCCGATGCTTGCCGCGCGACGAAGCGGTTTACAATCGTTCGCAGCCCAATCCGCAGCGTCTTTGCAAGGACACCAGATGAGCGCAACGACTTCCGCTTCCCCCACCGGGCGGCCCGAGCCGCGTCAACGTTACGTGCAGTGCGCGAGCGCTGCCGGCCTGCATCGCGTCGCCTACACCGAGTGGGGCGATCCGGACAATCCGCGCGTGCTGCTGTGCGTGCACGGACTGACACGATCGGGGCGCGATTTCGACCGGCTCGCTGCCAACTTCGCGGAAACCTATCGCGTGGTGTGCCCGGACGTGGTTGGCCGGGGCTTGTCGTCGTGGCTCGCGAACCCCAACTTATATGCGGTGCCGCAGTACGTCGCCGACATGGTCACGCTGATCGCGCGGCTCGACGTCGACACCGTCGACTGGTTCGGCACCTCGATGGGCGGCCTGATCGGTATGGGGCTCGCCGGTCTGCCGGACACCCCGATCCGCAAGCTGCTGCTGAACGACGTCGGGCCGCATCTGGAGCCGGTCGCGGTCAAGCGCATCGGCGATTACCTCGGCAAGCCCGCGCGCTTCGATACGCTGCAGCAGGGTGTCGACTACGCGGCGCAACTCGCGCAGGGCTTCGGCCCGCTGACGCCTGACGAATGGCGCGAAATCAATACGCCGTTGTTGCGCGAAGACGACGGCGCGTGGGTGCTGCGCTACGACCCGCGCATCGCCCAGCCGTTCGCGGCGGTCACCGAGGAAGCGGCGAAGCTCGGCGAGGCGGCGCTGTGGCATTCGCTCGCGTCGTTTCAGGGGCCGGTGCTCGTGGTGCGCGGCGAGCATTCGGATTTGCTGTCGCGTGAAACGGTCGCAAAGATGGTGGCGGCCGGGCGTGCCGTAGCGAGCGTGGAGATCGCGGGCGTCGGTCATGCGCCGGCGTTTCTCGCGGCGGACCAGATCGCGCTCGCGAGGGAGTTCTTCATCGGTTCGGCCGCGAACGGGTCATAATATTGAGTTCCGCATGAAGCTTTTATCAGCAGTGTCGTGCGGCATGTAGTTCGATCAACCCTCAGCTCAGGACATTTCATGGCAGTCATTCGTTATCACGTCGGCAAGCGTCTCTCGGAAATGGCCGTGCACAACGGCACTGTGTACCTCGCGGGTCAGATCGCCGAGGACGACGATCAGGACATCACCGGCCAGACGCGTGAAGTGCTCGGCCACATCGACCGTCTGCTCGCTGAAGCGAACAGCGACAAGTCGCTGCTGCTGTCGGTGCAGATCTATATCTCGGACATGGCGCATTTCGCCGGCATGAACGCCGTGTGGGACGAGTGGGTCGCGCAGGGCGACACGCCGCCGCGCGCGACCGTCGAGGCAAAGCTCGCGAATCCGAAGTGCCTCGTCGAAATCGTCGTGATCGCGGCGCAGCGCAGCTGACTTGCGGTTGCGAGGCCGCACCGTTGCTGATTTTCCGTTGAATCGTCTGGCCCGGCGGGCCGTCGCACCATGAATACCGAAACCGTTCCGAACGCGCCTCACCCCCATCGTTCCTTCGACGAAGCGATGGCGTTCGTGCGCGAACATGCGGGCGAGGTGCGGCTGTCGTCGGGCGAATTGCTCGCGGATCACGCGGCGGGCACCGCGTCGATCATGCGCAAGCTCAACGTCGATCCGCCGGCGGTGCTGGCCGCGGCGCTGTTCGCGCTAACACCGCATCTGCACGATCCGGAGCGGGTGATCGCCGACAACTTCGGCGAAGAAGTCGCGCAACTGGTCGGCGACGTGCGCAAGCTGCTGCGGCTCGGCACGGTCAGTTTGCGTGCGGCACAAAACGCGATGCCCGAGGCCGGGCGTGACGCGCAGGCTGCGCGCCGCGCGCAAGTCGAGGCGCTGCGCAAAATGCTGCTCGCGTTCGCGCAGGACATTCGCGTCGTGCTGATCCGCCTCGCGTCGCGGCTGCAATCGCTGCGTTACTACGCAGCCGCGAAGATCACGCCGTCGCCGGACGTCGCGCGCGAAACGCTCGATATCTACGCGCCGCTCGCAAACCGCCTCGGCATCTGGCAATTGAAGTGGGAGCTCGAGGATCTCGCGTTCCGTTTCGAGGAGCCGGACACCTACAAGCGCATCGCGAAGCTGCTCGACGAGAAGCGCGTCGAGCGTGAGAGCTATGTCGCGCAGGCAATCGAACGCCTGCAGCAGGAGCTGGCCGCCGCGCATATCCGCGCCGAAGTGAGCGGCCGGCCGAAGCATATCTACAGCATCTGGCGCAAGATGCGCGGCAAGCAGCTCGACTTCGCGGAGCTGTACGACGTGCGCGCGTTTCGCGTGATCGTGCCGGACATCAAGGACTGCTACACCGTGCTCGGCATCGTGCACAACCTGTGGCAGCCGGTACCGAAGGAGTTCGACGATTACATCTCCCGGCCGAAGCCGAATGGCTACAAGTCGCTGCACACGGTCGTGATCGGCGACGACGGCCGCGCGTTCGAAGTGCAGATCCGCACGCAGGAAATGCATCGCTTCGCCGAATACGGCGTTGCCGCGCACTGGCGCTACAAGGAAGCGGGTGCGCGCGGCTATGGCGGCACGTTCACCGCGAGCGAGAAATACGACGAGAAGATCGCCTGGCTGCGACAGCTGCTCGCATGGAAGGACGAGGTGTCCGAGGGTGAGCATGGCGAAGCGGGCGCGGTGCAGCCATGGGAGCAGTTGCGCCAGGCGACGCTCGACGACGATCACATCTACGTGCTGACGCCGCAGGCGCGCGTGATTCCGTTGCCGCACGGCGCGACGCCGATCGACTTCGCGTATCACCTGCACAGCGAGCTTGGGCATCGTTGCCGCGGCGCGCGCGTCGACGGCGTGATGGTGCCGCTCAACACCGCATTGCAGAACGGCCAGACGGTCGAGATCGTGGCGGTGAAGGAGGGCGGTCCGTCGCGCGACTGGCTCAATCCGCAACTTGGCTATCTGCAAAGTGGGCGAGCGCGGCAGAAGGTGCGCGCGTGGTTCAACGCGGTCGAGTTGCAGGAGCACATCGCGAACGGTCGCGCGATGGTTGAAAAAACCCTGCAGCGCGAAGGCAAGACCTCGGTCAATCTTGATCAGTTGGCCGCGCGGCTTGGTTTCAAGACCACCGACGACCTGTTCTCCGTGGTCGGCAAGGAGGAATTCAGCCTGCGGCTCGTCGAGCAGGCGCTGCACGACGCGCCGCCGCCCGAGCCCGAGGTCGAGGCACCGGAAAAATTCGAGAAACGCAGCAGTGGCGCGAGCGTCGCGCGCGGCGCGTCTACCGGCGTGCTGGTGGTCGGCGTCGATGCACTGCTCACCCAGCTCGCGCGCTGCTGCCGCCCCGCGCCGCCCGACGATATCTGCGGCTTCGTCACGCGCGGCAAGGGCATGTCGGTGCATCGCAGTGACTGCGCAACGTTCCGCCGCATGGCAGAGCGCGCGCCGGAGCGTGTGCTGCAGACCGCGTGGTCGGCTGACGTGATGAGCGGCCGCGGCCAGTCCGTCTACCCGGTCGATCTCAGCATTGAGGCGACGGACCGACAGGGCTTGCTACGTGATATCTCCGAAGTGTTCGCGCGGGAAAAGATGAACGTGATCGGCGTGAAGACGCAATCGCGCCGCAATGCCGCGTTCATGCAATTTACCGTCGAGGTATCGAGCTCTGCGCAGATCCAGCGCGCGTGCACGTTGCTGGGCGAAATCACGGGAGTGGTGCGGGCGACGCGCAAGAACTGAGGCCGGGACGATTGAAAAAAGGCCTGCTGACGGCGAGACGAATTAAAGTCGCTGCATAAAAGTACTTGCCAAGCTGCGATATACCCCATATACTCTCGTTTCTTCAGGCTCGTAGCTCAGCTGGTTAGAGCACCACCTTGACATGGTGGGGGTCGTTGGTTCGAGTCCAATCGAGCCTACCAACGAAATGAAATTCCGGCTTCGCCGGGGTTTCGCAAACTGCAGTAAGCGCTTGGAGCGCAAGAGGCGAATACGGTTATGACACCGCGAACGTTGACCGAAACCACTTCGGAACGACGCTAGTCGAGGACCACTTTCGCCAGTGATGTTTGCATAAAATGTGAATGCGGCCCCTCGAAAGCGGGGCCGCATTTTTTTTGTCTTTTTGACCCTGGTTGTATGTGCCGCCGCCGGTCGGCACCACGGAGAACGCAATGGTTTCGATACGTTTGCCTGACGGTTCTGTTCGACAGTACGAGCATCCGGTGACCGTCGCCGAAGTGGCCGCTTCGATCGGCCCCGGCCTCGCGAAAGCCGCACTCGGCGGAAAGATCGACGGGGAGTTGGTCGATACCTCCGCGCTGATCGATCGCGACGTGGCGCTCGCCATCGTCACGGAGAAGGACGCGGACGGACTCGATATCATCCGCCACTCGACGGCGCACCTGCTCGCGTATGCGGTGAAGGATCTGTACCCCGAAGCGCAAGTTACGATCGGCCCGGTCATTGACAACGGCTTCTATTACGACTTCTCGTACAACCGTCCTTTCACGCCGGAAGACCTCGAAAAGATCGAAAAACGCATGCAGGAGCTCGCGAAGAAGGACGAGCCGGTGTCGCGTCGCGTGGTGTCGCGCGACGAAGCGGTCGAGTACTTTAAGAGCATCGGCGAAAAGTACAAGGCCGAAATCATCGAATCGATCCCGGCCAGCGACGAAATCAAGCTGTACTCGCATGGCGGCTTCACGGACCTCTGCCGTGGCCCGCACGTGCCGTCCACGGGCAAGCTCAAGGTCTTCAAGCTGATGAAAGTCGCGGGTGCCTACTGGCGTGGGGACTCGAAGAACGAGCAGTTGCAGCGCATTTACGGCACGGCCTGGACGAAGAAGGAAGACCAGGAAGCGTACCTACACATGCTCGAAGAGGCCGAAAAGCGCGACCATCGGAAGCTGGGCAAGCAGCTCGACCTGTTCCACATGCAGGACGAGTCGCCGGGCATGGTTTTCTGGCATCCGCGCGGCTGGACGCTGTGGCAGCAGGTCGAGCAGTACATGCGCCGTCGCGTGAACGACGCCGGCTACCTTGAAATCAAGACGCCGTTGATCATGGACCGCTCGCTGTGGGAAGCCTCAGGACATTGGCAAAACTATCGTGAAAATATGTTCACGACCGAGTCGGAAAAGCGCGACTACGCGATCAAGCCGATGAACTGCCCCGGTCACGTACAGGTGTTCAACCACGGTCTGCGCTCGTATCGCGATCTGCCACTGCGTTACGCGGAGTTCGGTTCGTGCCATCGCAACGAATCGTCGGGCGCGCTGCATGGTCTGATGCGCGTGCGCGGCTTCGTGCAGGACGACGCCCATATTTTTTGTACTGAAGACCAGTTCATCAGCGAATCGATCGCGTTCAATACACTGGCGATGAGCGTCTACCGCGACTTCGGCTTCGACAACGTCGAGATCAAGCTGTCGCTGCGTCCGGATGCGCGCGCCGGTACCGCCGAAACGTGGGATCGCGCGGAGCAGGGGCTCCGCGAGGCGCTGACGGCCTGCGGCGTCACGTGGGAAGAACTGCCCGGCGAGGGTGCGTTCTATGGCCCGAAGGTCGAGTATCACATCAAGGACGCGCTCGGCCGATCGTGGCAGTGCGGTACGCTGCAGCTCGACATGGTGCTGCCGGAGCGTCTGGGCGCCGAATACGTCGCCGAAGACAACAGTCGCCGTCGCCCGATTATGTTGCACCGGGCAATTGTCGGATCGATGGAACGCTTCCTCGGAATTCTGATCGAGCACCATGCTGGTGCAATGCCCGCCTGGCTCGCGCCGATGCAGGTCGTCGTGATGAATATCGCGGAAAGCCAGGCCGAATATGCGCAGTCGCTAGCCCAATCGTTGCAAAAACAAGGGGTTAGAGTCGAGGCTGATTTGCGCAACGAGAAGATTAGCTATAAAATACGCGAGCACACGCTGGAAAAGGTGCCGTACCTACTGGTGGTCGGCGACAAGGAGCGTGAAGCGCAAACGGTAGCCGTGCGTGCCCGTGGCGGTGTCGATATGGGTGTGATGCCTGTTGACGCCTTCATTGAGCGTCTGCGCCAGGACGTGCAGTCGTTCAACTAATCCACTTGGTACCCGGCTCGTTTTTTTTAATTTTTAGAGGAAACGTAACATCGCTACTGATAAGTCTGCGCACCGCATCAACGGTGAAATTACAGCACCCGAGGTGCGACTGGTCGGCGTCGAGAACGAACCGCTCGGCATCGTGAAACTCGCTGATGCGTTCCGCATGTCGGAACAGCAGGACGTGGATCTGGTCGAAATCGCCCCGCAGGCGGTTCCGCCGGTTTGCCGCTTGATGGACTACGGCAAGTTCAAGTACCAGGAAGCGAAGAAGCAACACGAGGCCAAGCTCAAGCAGAAGGTCATCCAGGTCAAGGAAGTCAAATTCCGCCCGGGTACTGACGACGGTGATTACAACGTCAAGCTGCGCAACCTCGTCCGCTTCCTCGAAGACGGCGACAAGACGAAAATCACGTTGCGTTTCCGTGGCCGCGAAATGGCTCACCAGGAAATCGGCATGCGCATGCTCGAACGCCTGCGCACCGATCTCGACGAAGTCGGTCAGGTCGAGCAGATGCCGAAAATGGAAGGGCGCCAGATGATCATGGTGCTCGCTCCGAAGAAAAAGAAGTAAGCACGAAGCAGTTGGCCGGAGCGGCGGCGTGCCATGTGGCCCGCGCTCCGGTAGCGCAAGGTTGTTTGATGCTGTGCTAGGTGTCCAGCGCGGTGTTGGAAAGTTTCGGAACGTCGCGCATGCAAGCGCGCAGTCGTTCCCGAAAAGCGGCCGCTGGCGGTATCGGCGGTCTGCATACCAAGTGGAATGGGTTTCGAAGGGCGGGAAATGGTCATCTGGCCGACCGCACACCCATGTCCATCTAATAATGGAGTTGTCATGCCGAAGATGAAGACCAAGAAGAGCGCTGCAAAGCGCTTCGTGGTGCGTCCGGGCGGTACCGTCAAGCGCGGTCAGGCCTTCAAGCGTCACATTCTTACCAAGAAGACCACCAAGAACAAACGCCATCTGCGCGGCTCCACGGCAGTTCATGATTCCGATCTGAACTCCGTTCGCGCAATGCTGCCGTTCGCTTAACCCTTAACCGACACTCATAGGAGCGAAACATGCCTCGAGTAAAACGTGGGGTTACCGCACGGGCCCGTCACAAGAAGATCATCAAGCTGGCCAAGGGTTACCGCGGCCGTCGCAATAACGTCTATCGCATCGCCAAGCAGGCGGTCATGCGCGCAGGCCAGTACGCCTACCGCGATCGCCGCAACAAGAAGCGTGTGTTCCGCGCACTGTGGATCACGCGTATCAACGCGGCGGTGCGTCAGCACGACATGACGTACAGCGTGTTCATCAACGGCCTGAAGAAAGCGTCGATCGAACTGGACCGCAAGGTGCTGGCCGACATGGCTGTGTTCGACAAGGCTGCTTTTGCTGCGATCGTTCAGCAGGTGAAAGCCGCCGTTGCAGCCTGA
Source organism: Burkholderia sp. JPY481 (assembly GCF_038900515.1). Classification (NCBI taxonomy): domain Bacteria; kingdom Pseudomonadati; phylum Pseudomonadota; class Betaproteobacteria; order Burkholderiales; family Burkholderiaceae; genus Burkholderia; species Burkholderia sp. JPY481. The sequence goes on along the minus strand of NZ_JAYMRT010000001.1, from coordinate 806,807 downwards.
TTGCGCTTCTGGCAATTAAAACTGCGTGGTTCGTTGCAGCGAACATCCGGTCGTCTCGGTGACGCTGCAACAAAAACGGGGCTCCTCACCGAGCCCCGTTTTTGTTGGTAGAACCAGTTTTGTTTCGATAGAACACTGACGTTGAAATGATGGGATCAATGGATCTGGACCAGATTGTCGCCGACGCGCAAAAAGCCTTCGCAGAAGCCCCCGACGTCACCACCCTCGAGAACGAGAAAGCGCGCTTTCTCGGTAAGGCGGGTGCGCTGACCGAGCTGTTGAAGGGTCTTGGCAAACTCGATCCTGAAACGCGCAAGACAGAAGGCGCTCGGATCAACCTCGTCAAGCAACAGGTCGAAGCGGCGCTGACGGCACGTCGTCAGTCGCTCGCCGACGCGCTTCTGAACCAGCGCCTCGCCGCTGAAGCGATCGACGTCACGCTACCGGGCCGCGGCGCCAATGCAGGCAGCCTGCACCCAGTGATGCGCACCTGGGAGCGCGTCGAGCAGATTTTCCGTACGATCGGATTCGACGTGGCCGACGGCCCCGAGATCGAAACCGACTGGTACAACTTCACCTCGCTGAACAGCCCGGAAAACCATCCGGCGCGTTCCATGCAGGATACCTTCTACGTCGACGGCAAGGACGCCGACGGCCGCCCGCTGCTGCTGCGTACGCATACGAGCCCGATGCAGGTACGCTACGCGCGTACCAACACGCCGCCGATCAAGGTGATCGTGCCCGGCCGCACGTATCGCGTGGATAGCGACGCCACGCATTCGCCGATGTTCAACCAGGTCGAAGGCCTGTGGATCGACGAAAACATCAGCTTCGCGGACCTGAAGGGTGTCTATACCGACTTCCTGAAAAAATTCTTCGAGCGCGACGACATTCTCGTGCGCTTCCGACCGTCGTATTTCCCGTTCACCGAACCGTCGGCCGAGATCGACATGCAGTTCGAAACGGGCAAGAACGCGGGCAAGTGGCTCGAAATTTCGGGCTCCGGCCAGGTGCATCCGACAGTGATCCGCAACATGGGTCTGGACCCGGAGCGCTACATCGGCTTCGCTTTCGGCAGCGGCCTCGAGCGTCTCACGATGCTGCGTTACGGCGTGCAGGACCTGCGCCTGTTCTTCGAAAACGACCTGCGTTTCCTGCGTCAATTCGCATGAACCGGCGCGCACGAGCGTGACAAAGCATAGAACGCGGTAGCGCACCCGGTGCGCACCGCGAGCGTCCCCGGCAGAGCTCGCTGAACCGGCGCAAGATCACCGGCTTTACGAAGAGATTACCGGCTTTACGAAGCACCTGCCGGACGTGGACCTAACCTGATCAGAACGTACACAGAACCATGCAATTTCCGGAATCCTGGCTCAGAACTTTTGTCGATCCGCGACTGACCACCGACGAGCTGTCGCACGCGTTGACGATGGCGGGTCTCGAAGTCGAAGACCTGCGGCCGGCCGCGCCGCCGACCTCGAAGATCGTCGTCGGCCAGGTGCTGGAAGTCGTCAAGCACCCGGATGCGGACAAGCTCAACGTGTGTCAGGTCAACGCCGGCACCGGCGCGACGCTGAACATCGTATGCGGCGCTCCGAACGTGGCGCCCGGCATCAAGGTGCCGGTCGCGCTGGTCGGCGCGCAACTGCCGCCGGCCGAAGAGGGCGGCGCACCGTTCGCGATCAAGCTGTCGAAGCTGCGCGGCGTGGAAAGCCAGGGCATGCTGTGCTCGGCGCGCGAGCTGAAGCTCTCCGAAGATCACAGCGGTCTGATGATCCTGCCGGAAGATACGCCGATCGGCCAGGACATCCGCGAGACCCTCAACCTCGACGACACCGTTTTTGAAATCAAGCTGACGCCGAACAAGGCCGACTGTTTGTCGGTTTTCGGCGTCGCGCGCGAAACGTCGGCGATTACCGGCGCGCCGTTGCGCCCGCTCGACATCAAGCCGGCTCCAGTCAAGCTCAATGAAACCCTGCCCGTGAAAATCTCGGCGCCCGATCTGTGCGGCCGTTTCTCGGGCCGAGTGATCCGCGGCGTCAATGCGCGCGCGAAGTCGCCGCAATGGATGGTCGAGCGCCTCGAGCGCTCAGGCCAGCGCAGCATCTCCGCGCTCGTCGACATCTCGAACTATGTGATGCTCGAGCTGGGGCGTCCGTCGCACGTGTTCGATCTCGACAAGATCCACGGCGGCATGGAGGTGCGCTGGGGCCGCAAGGGTGAAACGCTGAAGCTGCTGAACGGCAACACGGTCGAGCTCGATGAAACGGTCGGCGTGATCGCCGACGAGCAGCATATCGAAAGCCTCGCGGGCATCATGGGCGGCGACAGCACCGCGGTCACGCTCGACACCACCAATATCTATCTCGAAGCCGCGTTCTGGTGGCCCGATAGCATTCGTGGCCGCTCGCGCAAGTACAACTTCTCGACCGATGCAGGTCATCGCTTCGAGCGCGGCGTCGACTACGCGACGACCGTCGATCATATCGAGCGCATCACGCAGTTGATCCTCGACATATGCGGCGGCGAAGCGGGTCCGGTCGACGATCAGATCGTCAACGTGCCAAAGCGCGCGCCCGTGAAGATGCGCGTTTCGCGCGCGAACCGCATCATCGGCGTCGCGATCGGCGCCGATGAAATCGCACAGATCTTCACGCGCCTCGGCCTGTCGTTCGAGCGCGACGGTGATACGTTCTCGGTGATGCCGCCGTCGTACCGCTTCGATATCGAAATCGAAGAGGACCTGATCGAAGAAGTCGCACGTATCTACGGCTTCGAAAAGATTCCGGCGCGCCCGCCGGTCGCGACCAGCGAAATGCGCCCGACCAACGAGACGCAACGCTCGATCCACGCGATCCGGCATGCACTCGCCGCGCGCGACTACGCGGAAACGGTGAACTTCAGCTTCGTCGATGCCGAGTGGGAGCAGGACTTCGCAGGCAACAGCAACCCGGTGCGTCTGATCAACCCGATCGCGAGCCAGCTGTCGGTGATGCGTACGACGCTGTTCGGCAGCCTGATCCATGTGCTGCGCACGAACCTGAACCGTCGCGCGGCGGACCGTGTACGCGTGTTCGAAGCGGGCCGCGTGTTCCTGCACGATCCGTCGATCAAGGCCGGCGAGCTGACCGTCGAAGGTTTCGCGCAGCCGAAGATGATCGGCGCGCTCGCTTATGGTCCCGCGCTCGACGAGCAGTGGGGCGCACCGGCGCGTGCTGTCGACTTCTTCGACGTGAAGGGCGACATCGAAGCGCTGGTCGCACCGGCGGTCGCGCGGTTCGTGAAGGCCGAGCATCCGGCGCTGCATCCGGGACGCAGCGCGCGTATCGAATTGAATGGTCGCGCAGTGGGCTGGATTGGCGAATTGCATCCGCGCTGGATGCAAAAATATGATTTGCCGCATGCGCCGATTCTGTTTGAAATCGAAGCGGAAGCATTAATGCAGCGGGTATTGCCGATTCCGTCGGAAGTTTCAAAATTCCCGCCGGTACGACGTGATATTGCGGTGGTCGTCGATCAGAAAATCGAGGTTCAGGCGCTGCTCGACGAGCTGCAGAAGGCCCAGTCCGAGCCGGCCTGCAAGGCTGTCCAGAAGATTGCACTTTTCGACGAATTTCGTCCAAAATCAAACACTTCCGGTGGTCTGGCCGCGCACGAGAAAAGCCTTGCGTTCCGGGTGACCTTGCAAGATACTGGCGGAACCCTTCAGGATGAAACGGTCGATCTGGCTATTCAAACTCTGGTGGAACGTCTGGCTCGAGTATATGGCGCACGGTTGCGCGGATAACCCGCATTTATCATTTGCACGGCTGTTTCCGCATCCATTGTTTTACGCTTGGCGCGCCATTTGATAGATATGAATGAAATGAACTCGAGTGATTTCGAAGCCCTTCTTACGGCGCAACGCAGCGCCATGATTCGAGAAATTCCGACATCACCCGCCGTCGTTTCCAATGAAACGCCGACGCTCACCAAGGCGGAACTTGCCGAGTTGCTGTTCGACAATGTCGGGCTCAACAAGCGGGAAGCGAAGGACATGGTCGAGGCGTTCTTCGAGGTGATCCGCGATGCGCTCGAGAGCGGAGACAGCGTCAAGCTGTCGGGCTTCGGCAACTTCCAGTTGCGCGACAAGCCGCAGCGTCCCGGCAGAAATCCGAAGACGGGCGAGGCGATTCCGATCGCGGCGCGTCGCGTGGTGACGTTTCATGCAAGTCAAAAGCTGAAGGCGCTCGTCGAAAACGGCGCCGAAGCGAGCTTCGCGCGCTGATCGACTGGCGCGCTTCCGGGCAACCCATCACGGCTAACTGACGATGACAGCGACGATCGAAAAAGTCGTCTTGCCTCCGATTCCGGCGAAGCGCTACTTCACGATTGGTGAGGTCAGCGAACTTTGCGGCGTGAAGCCCCACGTGCTGCGTTACTGGGAGCAGGAGTTCACCCAGTTGAGGCCGGTCAAGCGGCGCGGCAATCGTCGGTATTATCAGCATCACGAGGTGCTGCTGATCAGGCGGATTCGAGAGTTGCTGTACGAGCAGGGTTTTACGATCAACGGGGCGCGCAACCGGCTCGATTCGCATAGCGGCGGTGGGCCGGAAGCGGCGGTCGAAGAGGGTGAGGCCGCCGGCGCAGCCGCGGGGCAGGTGCAGGCATCGGCGGCAACGGTTGCTGTCGATGTCGAGAAGTTGCGCGAGGAACTGCAGAGCGTAATCGATCTGCTGGGCCACTAGTTCCATCGGCTCGTTCGTTTTGTTCGTGTCGGGCAGTTCTAATCGAATGAAGTGTCTGTTATAATTTTTCTTCTGTTCGGGGCGTAGCGCAGCCTGGTAGCGTACCTGCATGGGGTGCAGGTGGTCGGAGGTTCAAATCCTCTCGCCCCGACCAAGATCAAAAAGGACTTACGGTGAAAGCCGTAAGTCCTTTTTTCTTGCCCGTCGCGGATAACTGCGACGCCGCTCGTCTCCGTCAAGCAGGTCGCCTCATGATCAGACCTGCGCGAGCGAAACCGCAGCCCCCAGCGCCACGAACCGCTCCAAATGATGATCCTCATCCCCAAGCTGATGATCGATCATCACGAGCCGCTTCGCGTAATGCGCAAGCGGCAACTCCCAGGTCATGCCGATCCCGCCATGCAGCTGGATGCATTCCTCCGCGACTCGCGTGCCGATGCGGCCGATGCTGTACTTCGCCGCCGACACCGCGCGCTCGCGCGCATTGCGTTCACCATCGAGCACTGCCGCCGCATTGATCACTGCCGAGCGCGCCTGCTCGATTTCGAGCAGCAAATCGGCCATGCGATGCTGCAATGCCTGGAAGCTGCCGATCGGCACGCCGAACTGCCTGCGCGTGCGCAGATAGTCGAGCGTGTAGTCTTTCGCGACGTCCATGGCGCCGACGGCTTCCGCGCACAGCGCGAGCACGCCGCAGCTCACCGCATATTCGAGCGTCGCAAAGCCCTGGTCCACTGAGCCGAGCACGGAGTCGTCGCCGAGCGTGACATTGTCGAGCGTCACTTCGGCCGCGCGTCCTCCGTCGATCTTCCGATAGCCGCGCACGCTCACTCCCGCCGCGTCCCCCGGCACCAGAAACAGCGTGATGCCAGCTTCGGCATCCTCCTCGCCGCTCGTGCGTGCCGAGACGAGGAACACCTGAGCATGCTCGCCATGCTGAACGACGGCCTTCGCGCCATGCAAAGTCCACACGCCGCTGTTGCCCTCAACGCTGCGCCGCGCGCGCGTCGTTGCGACCCGAGCCAGTTCGTAGTGACTGTCCGGTTCGCCATGCGCGAGCGCAACGATTCGCGAACCGTCGATCAACGAGCCGAGCGCCGCTTTTTGCGCGTCACTGCCGCTGCGAGCGATCGCCCGTCCGACGATCAGCGTATCGAGAAACGGCTCGACGACGAGCCCCCGGCCGATACTCTCGAACACGACGGAAATATCGAAGCCGCCGCCGCCAAAACCGCCGCTCGCTTCATCGAACAGTGCGCCGATCACGCCAAGCTCCGCGAAGCGCGCCCACAGATCGGTGCTGAAGCCTTGCGTCGAGCGCGCGATCTGGTCGCGCGTCGCGAAGCCGTACTGCTCGCTGATAAACCGGTTCAGCGTATCCGCCAGCATGCGGCGATCTTCGGTGTGCTGGAAATTCATGACGTGCGCCTCTTACAGTCCGAGGATCATTTTGGAAATGATGTTCTTCTGGATTTCGTTCGAGCCGCCGAAGATCGACAGCTTGCGATTATTGAAGTACTGCGACGCGGCACTCGCGGCTTCGTCCGGGCCGACCGGCACGCCATCGAAGCCTTCGTACAGCGCTTCCTCGACGAATGGCTGCGCATAAGCGCCCATCGCGCGCCGCGTCAGCGACGAGATTTCCTGACGGATTTCGGTGCCGCGAATCTTCAGCATCGAACTCTCGGCACCGGGCACGCCGCCGCCCGCCACGGCCGCGATCACGCGCAGGTTGGTCGTCTTCATGTTCTCGAGGTCGATCTCGACGCGCGCCATGCGTGCCGCGAACGCGGGATCCTCGGCGAGCGGCCGGCCATTGCGGAGCTGTTTCGCGGCGATCTTGCGCAGACGATTGAACGCGGCGACCGAAAAGCCGACGCCCGCGATATTGGTGCGCTCGTACGTAAGCAGATATTTTGCGTAAGTCCAGCCCTTGTTCTCCTCGCCGACGAGATTGTCGGCAGGCACGCGCACGTCGGTGAAAAACACTTCGTTGACTTCATGCTCGCCGTCGAGCGTGATGATCGGCCGCACTTCGACGCCCGGCGTGTTCATGTCGATCAGCAGAAAGCTGATGCCTTCCTGTTTGCGCACGTCGGTCGCGGTGCGCACGAGGCAGAAGATCATGTTCGCGTAATGCGCGAGCGTGGTCCACGTCTTCTGGCCATTGACGATGTAGTGTTCGCCCTGCGCATCCTTGCCGCGCACCGCCGTCGTCTTGACCGACGCAAGGTCGGAGCCCGCGCCCGGCTCCGAATAGCCCTGGCACCACCAGTCGGAACCATCGAGAATGCGCGGCAGCCAGTGACGCTTCTGCGCGTCGCTGCCGTACCTGATCAGCACCGGCCCGAGCATGTTGACGCCGAACGGTACGACGCGCGGCGCGCCGGCCAGCGCGCATTCGTTCTCGAAGATGAACTTCTGCACCGCGTTCCAGCCCGGGCCGCCGAACTCCTTCGGCCAGTGATTCGCGAGCCAGCCTTGCGCGTTCAGAATCGCGTGCCACCCGGCCATGTCGTCGCGCGTCAGACGCCGGCCGCCGTGCACCTTGTCGGCGAGGCCTCGCGGCAGCTTGTCGCGCAAAAACGCCAGCACGCTGGCGCGAAACGCTTCTTCTTCGGGGGTGAAGTTCAGATCCATCGCAGTCGTTCCGTCCGGTTCGTGGCGGCTCAGGCCGTCGTGTTCAGGCTCGCGAAATCCGCTCCGCGCTCGACCAGTTCGACGAGCAGCGGCGACGGCCGCCAGAACAGCGGGTCTTCCTTCGCGAACTCGCGGATGTCGGCGAGGATCGTCGCCAGCCCGACGCTATCCGCGTATTTCATTGGACCGCCGCGGTAGCGCGGAAAGCCGTAGCCGTACAGCAGCGTCACGTCGACGTCGAGCGGGCGCAGCGCGATGCCTTCGTGCACGACGTTCGCGCCTTCGTTGATCATCGCGGCCATATAGCGGCGCATGATCTGCTCGTCGGTGAAGCTGCGCGGCGTGACGCCCGCGCGCTTGCGTTCGGCGTCGATGATCGCCTCGACTTCGGGATCGGGCATGCCGCCGCGCGATCCTTCGGGGTACAGATAGAATCCGCGGCCGGTCTTCTGGCCGAACCAGCCACGCTCGCACAGGCGGTCGGCGATCTGCACGTAGCGTGCGTTCGGGTCGCGCGTGGCCGCGCGGCGTTTGCGCGCCGCCCAGCCGATGTCGCCGCCCGCGAGATCGACCACCTGGAACGGGCCCATCGGCAAGCCGAACGCGCGCACGGCCGCGTCGATCTGATACGGCGACGCACCGTCTTCCATCAGCGCGTCCGCGGCGGCGCGATAGACGGCGAGCAGCCGATTGCCGATGAATCCGTCGCACACGCCCGCGCGCACCGGCGTCTTGCGCAGCTTCTTCGCGAGCTCGAACGCGGTCGCGACGGCGTCGGCGCTGACCTGCTTCGGCACCACGACTTCGAGCAGCTTCATGATGTTGGCGGGGGAGAAGAAGTGCAGACCGATCACGTCGGCGGGGCGCGAGGTGCTGGCCGCGATCGCTTCGATATCCAGATACGACGTGTTGGTCGCGAGCACCGCGCCGGGCTTGCAGACACGATCGAGCTCGGCGAATACGGCCTTTTTGACGCCGAGATCTTCGAACACGGCTTCGATCACGAGGTCGACGTGAGCAAGCGCATCGTACGACGTGCTGCCGCTCCAGCGCGCCATCGTCGCGGCTTTCTTCTCGGCGGTGAGGCGGCCCTTGGCGATCAGCCCGTCGTAGACCTTGTCGATGTGCGCGCGGCCGCGCGCGAGCGACGCTTCGTCGCGTTCGATCATCGTGACGGGCAGACCCGCGTCGAGCACCGCGACCGCAATGCCCGCGCCCATCGTGCCGCCGCCGATCACGCCGATCGCCCCGAGCGCGCGCGGTTTCGCGTCGCGCGTTTCGGGCGCTTTCAGCACTTCGCGCTCGGCGAAGAACGCGTGCACGAGACCTGCGCGCTGCGGGCTGTCGAGGCATTGCAGGAACAGCTTGCGTTCGAACTTCAGGCCTTCGTCGAAGGGCTGTTCGATCGCGGCTTCGACCGCGTCGACGATTTTCAGCGGCGAGAACAGGCCGCGCGCTTTCTTCGCGGTTTCGTCACGCGCTTTCGCGACGGCGGCGAGGCTCGCGGCGCGATCGCTCAATGCGGCGGCGTCGCGCGTACGACGCACCGGCGCGTGCGCGGCGAGCAGTTCGTGCGTGTAGGCGAGTCCTTCGGCGAGGATGTCGCCGCTGTCGCCGAGACGGTCGATCAGACCGAGCGCGAGCGCTTCCTTCGCGCTCGCATGACGGCCGCTCAGGATCAGATCGAGCGCGGCCGGCGCGCCGATCAGGCGCGGCGTGCGTTGCGTGCCGCCCGCGCCGGGCAGCAGACCGAGCTGCACTTCGGGCAGGCCAAGTTTCGCGCCGTCCACGGCAATCCGGTAATGCGCGGCGAGCGCCACTTCGAGCCCGCCGCCGAGCGCGGCGCCATGCAACGCGGCAATCACGGGTTTCCCGCAGGCCTCGATGCGATTGCACACCTCCGGCAGCGAAGGCGGCACCGGAGGCTTACCAAACTCGCGAATATCGGCACCGGCGATGAAGTTGCGCCCCGCGCCGACGATCAGCACGGCTTCGACGGCGCGCTCGGCGTCGGCGGCTTCGATCGCGTCCAGCAGGCCGCGCCGCACCTCGGCCGAGAGCGCGTTGACCGGCGCGTGGTCGATCGTGACGAGCAGTACCTTGCCGCGCAATTCGCGCGTGACGACGTCGGCTGAAGGGGATTGGTTCATCGTGGGTGTCTCCGTATCCAGGGTGGCGAATTGCGCCGGATCGTCCCATTCTGGAGTGGTCAACGTTCATTGACAATCACATGGTTGATTGACAGACTGTCAAAATTATTTTGACAACGACGCGGCCATGGACGTCAACTCGCTGACCCTGCTCGTCGACATCCTCGACGCCGGCAATCTGAGCGAAGCGGCGCGCCGGCTCAAGATGAGCCGCGCGAACGTTAGCTATCACCTGAACCAGCTCGAGCGTTCCGTGGGCCTGCAATTGGTGCGGCGCACCACGCGCCGCGTCGAGCCGACCGAGATCGGTCTACGGCTCTACGAGCACGGCCGCACTATTCGCAACGCGTTGCTGGCCGCGCGCGAGTCGGTGGCGACGCTGGGCCAGAGCCTGCAGGGGCGGGTGCGGCTGAGCGTGCCGAGCGGCTATGGCCAGCTCGTGATGTCCGACTGGCTGATCGCGTTCAAGCGGTTGTATCCGGGCATCGTGCTAGACGTGATGTTCGAGAACCGCGTCGAGGATCTGATGCGCGACGAAATCGACATCGCGGTGCGCGTGATGTCGGAGCCGCCGCAAAACCTCGTCGCGCGGGACATGGGGCCGGTCCGGTACGTGGCCTGCGCATCCCCCGAATTCGCGCGGACGCACGGCATGCCCGCGACGCTCGACGACCTGCGCGCCGCGCCGCTGATTACCGCGGCCGTGATCGGCAAGCAGTTGCGGCTCGCCGCATATTTGCGCGACGAGCGTCATGAAGTGCTGCTCGAACCGACGATTATTTCCGAGAACTTTCTATTTTTACGGCAGGCGGTGCTGGCCGGTCTGGGCGTCGGACTCGTACCCGACTATGTGGTGCAGGACGATCTGAAGCGCGGCGCGGTGCTGACCGCGCTCGATGCCTGGCGGCTCAGCATCTTCGGCACCCACATGTACATGCTGTACATGCCGAACCGGCACCACACGCGCGCGGCCGCGACGTTCATCGACTTCGTGCTGGAGCAGGCGCAGGGCTCAGGCAGGGGCGCTGCGAACTGAAGCGGCGAACTCAGGCGCCGAGTCTGCGCGCGATGGCCGTCGTGACCATCGGCACGCCGACGCGCAGCAGCTTGCGCACGCCTTCGTCGCTGCCGACTTTCTCCACCGCGTTGTCGATCATCGCCTGCATTACGCTCGCCGGATAAAACTCGCGAAACAGCTCGTTGGCGCCGGTTTGCTCGAACAAGTGATGCAGGAACGACCCGACGGGCGGCCCGATGCGCTTGAAGAGCCCCATCTTGACGACCCGGTTGTTCCACAGATGCAGCGTGTACGTGTCGGAACAGAGCGCCGCGCACTCTTCGAAATAGCGCGGCAGGAACACCTTGTAGTAATCGTTGAAATGCACCGGATAGAACAGGCTCTCGGGAAGCCCGGCCCTCACGCCGTAGACGGCGGTCAACAGACGAGGGCCGGTGTCGCCCCACTTCAGTGCGGTGCCTTTCATCGCTTCGATCCGTTCGATTGCCTCGTGCAAGCGCGGCTGATCAGGATCGAGCCTCAGAATCGCATTGCAGATGCTCGTCTGGTTTTCCCGGCCGATCAGATCGCCCTTGGCGTTGAGATCGAAATCACGAAGCAGCAGCATGTCGGTGTCGACCCAGATCTCGTCGGTCTTCGTGAACATCACGAAGCGGAAATAGTCGGTGAAATGCTGCATCGACGGCACCCCGCAAATCGGGAAGTCGTTCAGCGAATCGCGCGGCAATATCGTGGTCGCGTCCTTCGCGGCTACGCCGGGCGGCAATCCGGCGATCGGCTCGTAGCTATAAAGCGCGACCTCGCTGCCGTACTGCGTGAACGAACTTAGGCAGGCGACTTCATAGGGAGAAAGTTCCGGGCCGTGCCAGAACGATGCAAATCTTGCCTTGCGCATATGTCATCCGGGGGAGCGATCATGCGGCGCAACATAGGCGCCGAAGCTGTGTAACGATCCTAGACGGGGACGGCACAGGTCAGACGTAAAGGGCTTGAATCACACAGGAGTTGTCGCAAAACGTTGAGTTCGGTGCGACCGGTCGGCGATTATGGGCGGGACTATGTCGTATTTGGCGAATCCAGTTGCGCAAGGCGACGCGTCGAACGGGACAGGCAAGATCGTGGGCTAAACTGCGGAACACCGGCCACGCGCGGAAGTAGCAAGCGATGGGCCATGCGGCAGCCCATGCAGCGATAACGACGATATTCAGGAGACACGATGAACCTCGACGGCGAGACTTACGATTCGCTCACGACCAATTTCACGTGGCGCATTCCACCGCGCTACAACATCGGCGTCGATGCATGCGACAAGTGGGCCGATGGCTCGGGGCGTCTCGCGCTGATCTATGAAGATGCCGAAGGCCGCGCGACCCGCTATACGTTCGATGAACTGAAAGCGCTGTCCGACCGCTTCGCCAATGCGCTGCTCGCGGCGGGCGCACGGCGCGGCGAGCGCATCGGCATCTTCCTGTCGCAATCGATCGAAACGGCCATCGCACATCTCGCTGCCTACAAGGCCGGCATGGTCACGGTGCCGCTGTTCGCGCTGTTCGGCGTGGACGCGATCGAGCATCGGCTCGGCGACAGCGGTGCGGTCGCGCTGATCACCGATCACGCCGGCGTCCAAAAGATCGACGAAATCCGCGGCGCGCTGCCGGAGTTGCGACATGTGTTCAGCGTCGATATCGAGGAGGATGACGAAGCATCGGACGCGCCCGTGCGGTCGTTCTGGCAGGCGTTGCATGGCGCTCCTGCTGAATTCACGCCGGTCGATACCGCTGCGGACGAGCCGGCGATCATCATCTATACGTCGGGCACGACCGGAAAACCGAAGGGCGCGTTGCACGGGCATCGCGTGTTGCTCGGCCATTTGCCCGGCGTCGAGATGTCGCAGCAGGGCTTTCCCGCGCACGCGACGCTGATGTGGACGCCCGCGGACTGGGCGTGGATCGGCGGTCTGTTCGATGTGCTGCTGCCGTCGTGGCATCACGGCGTCGCGGTGCTCGCGCGCCGTTTTGCGAAATTCGACGGCCACGCCGCGTTCGATCTGCTCGCGCGTCACGCGGTCTCCCATGCGTTTTTACCGCCGACCGCGCTGAAGATGATGCGCGGTGTCGAGCGGCCCGCTCATCTGCGGCTCGCGTTGCGCTCGGTCGCGAGCGGCGGCGAATCGCTGGGCGAGGAACTGATCGGCTGGGGGCGCGACGCGCTCGGCGTGACGATCAATGAGTTCTACGGGCAGACCGAGTGCAACGTCGTGGTGTCGTCGTGCGCGGCGCTGTTCGAGCCGCGCTTCGGCGCGATCGGGCGCGCGGTGCCGGGGCACCATGTCGCGATCGTCGATGCCGCCGGCAACGAACTGCCGCCCGGCGCGATCGGCGATATCGCGGTGGCCGCGCCTGACCCGGTGATGTTTGTCGGCTACTGGCGCAACGAAGCGGCGACGCGCGAGAAATTCCGCGGCAAGTTTCTGCTGACCGGCGATCTCGGCATACGCGATGCGGACGGCTTCATTCGCTTCGTCGGCCGCGGCGACGACGTGATCACGAGCGCCGGCTACCGGATCGGGCCGGCATCGATCGAAGATTCGCTGCTGCGTCATCCGGCCGTCGCGATGGCCGCCGTGGTCGGCGCGCCCGATCGCGAGCGCACCGAAATCGTGATGGCGTTCGTCGTGCTGAAAGCGGGCTTCGTCGGCGACGATGCGCTGGTGCGCGAGATCCAGCAGCACGTCAAGACGCGTCTGGCCGCGCACGAATATCCGCGCGAGATTCGCTTCGTCGAAAGCCTGCCGATGACGGCCACCGGCAAGGTGATCCGCAAGGCGCTGCGCGAGGCGTTGGGGGAGACCGGCGCGCACGACCCGGACGCGGTCCCACCGGCAAAAAACTGAGTCTGCTACGATGACCCACCCACGATGAGAATCACAGCGGAGACATGGAATGCGCCCCGAGAGTGCCATTCGTTTCGATCAGGAGTTCGCGCCGCGCATTGCCGAGGCGATCGCCGCGTGCGTCGCGACGACCGTTCACACCGACGTGCTGCCGCATGGCGAGCCGGGGCAGCCCACCCGCGTGCGGATTCACGCAACGCCGCTCGATGAACTCGGTCATTACCCGCATCCGTTGAATCTGTATCTGACCTGGGACAGCGATGAAATAGAAAGACTGATGGGCGAGCAGGGCGCGACGCGCTTCGCCAGATATCTGGCCGCGCTGCCGCGCAAGCTCAATGCGTGGACCCAGGCGCGCGAACTCGATTTCTCCACGCACACGCAGGGTGAGCCGGTTACGTTGATCGGCGGGCTCGATTTCGAAGCGTAGACGCCCGCGCGCGATTGCGGGTTGGCGGGTGTGCGCTCGAGATAGCTGGATAAAAAACGGCCGCTGTGCTCGAAGAGCCAGCGGCCGTTACTTTTGCAGCGTTGGCTGACAGCGACGCTCAGCCGCCCAGCGCCGGATCGCTGATGCTGTCATTGCCCGTCTCGACGTGACCGGCGATGCGGCGTGCGAACGTCGGGTCGGTATCGACGGTGATCGCGAGATCGTACCAGCCGTATGCTGTGCGCAGATCGAGGTACAGATTGTCGGTGTCGCCGCCGTGCACCCAATGCTTGATCACATGGTTCCTGTCGTACGCGTTGACGATCGTGAACTGGCAACGCGCGCTGCCGACGTTCTCGAGCCGCAGTTGGAGATTGCCGTTCGCGACATCGTAGCCTTCGGCGACGGCGGGCCGTGCGGTATCCGAACCATTCCACCAGTTCCGCGCAACCACTTTGCCCGCGAAGCGGCGCAGGAAGCCGTTCGGTCCGTGCACGCTGAAGTCGTAGCTGCCATCGGCATTGAGCATCAGCGTGTCCTGCAGATGCTTGCCCGCTTCGACGGTATAGCTGCGCGGCGCGTCTGCGCTATTGGCCGCGTACACGAGGAACACGGCGCCCGCGCGGCCCGTGTTGACGAAGCGCATCGTCAGCTTGCCGTTCGCGCCTTCGTCGACGCGCACGAACAGTTCGTACGGCAGCGCGCGTGCCGGGCGCACGCCCGCTTCCTGCTTCGGCACCGTCTGCACCGTCGGCGCTTGCGGCACGTAGTCCGGGTGACGGTTCTGGTCGGGCGGCACGTAACCGCTCGTGCTCGGCAGCGACGGCACCGACGCGTTCGGATTCGCGAAGTTGAACGCGGAGGTCAGATCGCCGCACACCGCGCGACGCCACGGCGTGATGTTCGATTCGCCGAGATTGTGCCGGTGACCGAAGCGCTTTTCGATGAAGCGGATCACCGACGAGTGGTCGAACACTTCGGAGCACACATAGCCGCCTTTGGACCACGGCGACACCACCAGCATCGGCACGCGCGGTCCGAGCCCGTACGGCCCGGCGACGTTCTTCGGATCGCCCGCATAGATCTCGTTCGTGACGTCGACGGTCGACAGACCGTTCGCGCTCGACGCGGCCGCGAACGGCGCGGCGATGTGATCGAAGAAGCCGTCGTTTTCGTCGTAGTTGATCAGCAGCACGGTCTTGCTCCACACGTCCGGGTTCGACGTGAGGATCTGCAGCACCTGGTCGATGTACCACGCGCCATAGTTGGTCGGCCAGTTCGGGTGTTCGCTGTACGCTTCGGGCGCGACGATCCACGACACCTGCGGCAGCGTGCCGTTTTGCACGTCGCGCTTCAGGATGTCGAAGTAGCCGTCGCCGTTCGCCGCGTTGGTGCCGGTACGCGCATTGTCGTACAGCGGGTTGCCCGGCTGCGCGTTGCGGTACTGGTTGAAATAGAGCAGCGAGTTGTCGCCGTAGTTGCCGATGTACGCGTTCTGCGTCCAACCCCACGAGCCGTTCGCGTCGAGCCCGGTGCCGATGTCCTGATAGATCTTCCACGAGATGCCCGCGTTCTGCAGCACTTCGGGGAAGGTCGACCAGCCGTAGCCGAGCTCCGAATTGTCGATCACCGGGCCGCCGCCGCTGCCGTCGTTGCCGACCCAGCCGCTCCACATGTAGTAGCGGTTCGGATCGGTCGGACCCATCAGCGAGCAGTGGTACGCGTCGCAGATCGTGAATGCGTCGGCGAGCTGATAGTGGAACGGGATGTCATCGCGCGTCAGGTAGGCCATCGTGGTCGCGCCTTTCGACGGCACCCACTGATCGTTGCGGCCGCCGTTCCATGCGGCGTGCGTGGTGCCCCAGTCGTGCGCGAGATCCTGCAGGAATTGCAGGCCGAGGTTCGGCGCGCTCGGACGGAACGGCAGCACGTAGCTGGCGCCGGTGGTATCGGTGGTGAGCGGCTGATACCACACCGGCTGGCCATTCGCGAGCTTGATCGCGCGCGTGTCGCCGAAGCCGCGAACGCCCTTGAGCGTGCCGAAGTAGTGGTCGAACGAGCGGTTCTCCTGCATCAGCACGACGATATGCTCGACGTCGCGGATCGTCCCGGTGCGGTTGTTGGCCGGAATCGCGAGCGCATTGCGGATGCCGGGCGGCAGCATGCTCAACGCGGTAAAGGAACCGGCGGCTTGCGCGGCCGAGCGCAGAAAATCACGGCGATTTGTTGAGGTCATGGTTGTGGCTTAGATCTTCGGTGGAGGAAAAAGGCACGGGGAAGACGACTTGCGGTACTGAAACGGCAATGCTGCGTCGGACGCGCGAAGGCAGGCTAGTCTCCGCGCGCGGCGCGATTCTCAATCGACGGTATGGATGACGGGGCGGGCAAGCGGCGGCGCAGCGGCGGACAAGGCCGTGCCGGCTTCGGATGCCGGTGCCGCTGGTGTCTGGATCGTCAGCGTCGGCGGCGCGGGGTCGGCCGGCGGCGGGGCGATCGATGGGTCGCCCGGGCTGGCGGCGGAATGTTCCGTTGAACTGATCGTATCCGTGCTCGGGGGCGGGTCGTCGTTGCTGCACGCTCCCGCTAGCGCGCACAGCGCGATGACCGCCACGGCGCCGGTCAAACGTTTGCGGCGCGGCGCACGAATCGGCTTCGACACGAAAGGCATGGCACTGTCTCCGGGCGAGGAAGGGATGCCTCGCCATCGATGTGCCGAGGTCAGCGATGCGCAAGCATAATCGCCGAACCGTGTAATTTTTATGAAGTATCGGTAACAGCCACGGCGCCGCTTATCGCTGCGCGCGGACGAACGCAGCGATCGCGTCGTTGAGCGCGGCGGGCGCATCGCGATGCGGCGAGTGTCCGCACGCGTCGAGCTTCACGAGTTTTGCATGCGGCACGCGCGCGCCGATCCTATCGATCTGCGCCATCGTGCCGTAGTTATCGTCGTGGCCCTGGATCGCGAGCAGCGGTCGGCGGATCGGCGCGAGCGCCTCGACGATCGACCACTGCCTGAACTCGGGATCGAGCCAGATATCGTTCCAGCCGTAGAACGCGGAATCGACGTCCGCGTGATAGCGGGCGAGCTTCGCGCGTAGATCGGTGGTTTCGTAAAGCTGCTTCATCTGGGCGATGCTTTGCACCGAGATGTCTTCGACGAATACGTGCGGTGCGATCACGACCGCGCCCGCGAGCGCATCGGGATATAGCGCCGCGTACAGCAGCGCGATCGAACCGCCGTCGCTATGGCCGATCACCCACATGCGCTGGCGTTGCCGCAAGCCGATATCGAGCGCGTCGAGCAAGGCGGGGAGAATGTCGCGCGCCTGCGCGGTCATGAAATCGACCGGCCATTTCTCGTCAGGCGCACGCGGTGTCGAGAGTCCGTAACCGGGCCGCGAATAGACGAGCCCGCGCATGCCGAGCCGCTCGCACAACGTCTGCGGCCAGTCGCGCCACATCGCGATCGAGCCGAGACCTTCATGCAGGAAGACCGCGATCGGTGGATCGTCGTGTTGAGCATTCGCCTGCTCGTTGACCCACCGGTACTCGATGCGCAGCGGCCCATGCGACGTGGTCGCCGGCAGTTCGGCGAAGCCGCTGGCGGCATTCGTGGAGGGAGCAGCAGGGGCGGTACCTCGGTTCTGCATCAATGAAACACCTATGACAGTTCACGTAGTTTGAAGCGTTGAATCTTGCCGGTGGCGGTTTTCGGCAGATCGTCGGTGAACACGATATCGCGCGGATACTTGTGCGGCGCGAGCCGTTCCTTGACGAAGGCCTTCAGTTCATCGGCGAGCAGGTCTGAAGGCATGAAGTCGCGCTTGAGCACGACGAACGCGCGCGTCTTCACGAGTCCGCCATGATCGACGCCGACCACCGCCGCTTCGAGCACCGCCGGATGCGCGACGAGCACCATCTCGACCTCGACCGGCGACACATACTGGCCGCTTACTTTCAGCATGTCGTCGCTGCGGCCCGCGTAAACATAACAGCCGTTCGCGAGACGCCGATACTTGTCGCCGCTTCTGATCCATTCGCCGAGAAACGTCGCGCGCGTCTTCTCGCGATTGCTCCAGTACATCAGCGCCGCGCTCGGCCCCTTGATGAACAGATCGCCGACTTCGCCGTCGGGCACCGGCCGCCCGGCCTCGTCGCGCAACTCGACTTCGTAGCCCGGCACGGGGCGCCCGGTCGTGCCGTATTCGACTTCGCCCGCGCGATTCGACAGGAAGATGTGCAGCATTTCCGTCGAGCCGATGCCATCGAGAATCTCAGCGCCGAAGTGCTCGGTGAAGCGTTCGCCGACATCGCGCGGCAACGCCTCGCCGGCCGACGCGCACACGCGGATCGCGACGTCGGCGCGCGCGGGCAGATTCGGCGACACCAGCATGTTCGCGTACAAGGTCGGCACGCCGTAGAACACGGTCGGGCGATGCTTGACGAGGCGCGCAAAAATCGCGTCGGCGGTCGGGCGCTCGGCCATCAGAATCGCGGTCGCGCCGACCGACAGCGGAAACGTCAGCGCATTGCCGAGCCCATACGCGAAGAACAGCTTCGCCGCCGAAAACACCACGTCGCTCTCGACGATCCCCAGCACCGGCTTCGCATACAGCTCGGCGGTCCAGTACAGATTCGCATGCGTGTGGACGGTGCCTTTCGGTTTGCCGGTCGAGCCCGACGAATAGAGCCAGAAGGCGATGTCGTCCGCGTTGCTCGCGCAGCCTTTGACGGCGGGTGTGGCGGTATCGACCAGCGTTTCGAAGCGGGGCGCCGCGAGCGGCTCTCCAGGGGAAGCGTCAGGCTGCGAGACGATCAGCTGGCAGCCGTCGTCGTCGATGCTGCTCAGCGCCTCCGTCAAGTTGGGCAGCAACGGTTCCGACACGATCACCGCGCGCGCATGGCTGTGCGTCAGCATGTACGTATAGTCGGCGGCGGTCAGCAAGGTGTTCGCGACGACCGGCACGATGCCCGCGTACAGCGCGCCAAGAAACGCGACCGGCAACGATACGGAGTCGAGCATCACGAGCAGCACGCGCTCCTCGGGATGCACGCCGAGCGCGCGCAGTGCGCTGGCGCAACGCCGCGCGCGCTGTTCGAGCTCGCCGTAGGTCATCGCGCCGTGGTCGTCGATATAAGCGACCTTGCGCGCGCGTGCTTCGTTCAGCCGGAACAGATGCGTCGCGAAGTTGAACAGCGGGGGCGGCGGCGCAACCGGCTCGCGCGTGCTCGTTTCCAGCAGGGCTTCCATATGTCTCCTCCGTCCGTGGACGCGTCCGGCTTTTGTATGCGCGTGATCCGCTCGATGCTTGCCGCTCCCGGCTCACGCGTGCGTGAATTCGATCGCCCCTTGCGGCAGCAGATACAGCACCAGCGCCTGGCCATTCGCGACGGTCGGACGATGCGCGGAGCCGGGGCCGTACACGCACCAGCCGGCCGGATGGCCGTCGAACGTCGCGCCTTCGGTGAGCGGCATGATCAGATCGATCTCGCCGTGCGGATGGATGTGGTGCGGACCAGCAATGTCCTGCATGTCGACGACGTCGACGGAAAAGCCGTGCGTGTCGGGCAGCGCCTTGAAGATGCGGCCGTAGCGGATGCCGCCGGCCGCGCGGTTGCACAGCCAGCCTTCGGCGACGCCTGTGCGGCATGCACTCGCGAGTTCGTGAAAGGTGGGGCTATCGGCGGGCCAGATGTCGTTCAGCCAGTCGGCGAGCGAAGCGTCGAGCGGCCGC
Source organism: Burkholderia sp. JPY481 (assembly GCF_038900515.1). NCBI lineage: Bacteria > Pseudomonadati > Pseudomonadota > Betaproteobacteria > Burkholderiales > Burkholderiaceae > Burkholderia > Burkholderia sp. JPY481. The sequence goes on along the minus strand of NZ_JAYMRT010000001.1, from coordinate 787,214 downwards.
CCGGCGAGTTGCCCAGTGACGCCTGCGATCAGGCGCTGGAATTCCTGTGCGGACATGCGAGCCTCCAGAAGCGCGCTCACGCAGGCCGGAGGGCCGGCCCCCGGAACTTTGTTGCGTGCGTGGTGCGGCGCCGTCTCCGTGACGCGGCCGGAATGCAGGGCGGCGCGCGCCTGTGTTTGTGATTGGATCAGCTTTTGGCGAAAATTAAACCGTTCACCTGGTGCGTGTCAAGCACTATAGTACATGTCTCGTAGTCAAGAGGTCGCAAAACATGAACCAAAAGTATCCACCCGCACCGTTGGACGCAACCGACGACGACGCGGCCCGCGCCGAACGCACGGAGCGCACCGAGCGCGCGGGCGACCGCGCGGCCGAACGCGGCGGCGAGCGCGAAGAGCGCGACCCGTTCCTGACCGCGATGGGCGAGCGCGTGCGTTTGCTGCGCGCTCGCCGCGGCATGACACGCAAGACGCTGGCGGCCGAAACCGGTTTGTCGGAGCGGCATCTCGCGAATCTCGAATCGGGCGTCGGTAATGCGTCGGTGCTGGTGCTGCGGCAGCTCGCGGCCACGCTGAACTGCCCGCTCGCCGAGGTGATCGGCGACGAAACCACTGCGTCCGCCGAATGGCTGCTGATCCGCGAACTGCTGCAGGGGCGCGACCAGGCGGCGCTGCAGCGCGCGCGCATCGCGCTTGCGGAGATGTTCGCGCAGGCGCCGCGCGACCCGCATCGCAAGGACCGCATCGCGCTGATCGGTCTGCGCGGTGCGGGCAAGTCGACGCTCGGACGCATGCTCGCGCAGGAGCGCAAGGTGCCGTTCATCGAGCTCACACGCGTGATCGAGCAACTGGCGGGTTGTCCGCCGTCGGAGATTCATTCGCTGTACGGCGCGAGCGCGTATCGACGCTACGAGCAGCGCGCGCTCGAGGCGGTGATCCACGAGCATTCGCGCGCGGTGATCGCATCGCCGGGCGGCCTGGTGTCGGAATCGGGCACGTTCAACGTGCTGCTGTCGCACTGCTTCACCGTGTGGTTGCAGGCGACGCCCGAGGAACATATGCGCCGCGTCGTCGCGCAAGGCGATCTGCGGCCGATGTCCGGCAACCGCGAGGCGATGGACGACCTGAAGCGCATCCTCGCGGGGCGCGCCGAGCTGTACGGGCGCGCCGACATGACGTTCGACACCAGCGAAAAGACGCTCGCCGATGCCTACCTGCAGTTGCGCGACCGTCTCGCCGCGCGGCTCGCGGCGGAAGCGCCTGACGAAGCGCGCGTGAACTGACCGATCGGGCAGTAGGGTTTCCACTTAAAAATGCATTAAAATGCTTTACGGTGGTATGGCGATGCACTATTGTTCAAAAAAAACAGATTGCATCGTCCAGTCAGGAGACGCCCCATGTCCACAGTACCTGCCGTCGTTGCCGAGGCGGCGCCGGTCGACTACCGCACCGAGCCGTCGCAGTACAAGCACTGGAAGCTCAGCTTCAATGGTCCGGTCGCGACACTCGGCATCGACATCGCCGAGGACGGCGGCATTCGCGACGGCTACAAGCTGAAGCTCAATTCGTATGACCTCGGCGTCGACATCGAGCTGCACGACGCGATCCAGCGGATTCGCTTCGAGCATCCGGAAGTTCGCACGGTGGTGGTGACGAGCCTGAAGGACCGGGTGTTCTGCTCGGGCGCGAATATCTTCATGCTGGGCCTGTCGTCGCACGCATGGAAGGTCAACTTCTGCAAGTTCACGAACGAAACGCGCAATGGCCTCGAAGATTCGTCGCGCCATTCGGGGCTGAAGTTTCTCGCCGCGGTGAACGGCGCATGCGCGGGCGGCGGTTATGAACTCGCGCTCGCCTGCGACGAAATCTATCTGATCGACGATCGTTCCTCTTCGGTGTCGCTGCCAGAAGTGCCGCTGCTCGGCGTGCTGCCCGGCACTGGCGGTCTCACGCGCGTGACCGATAAACGCAAAGTGCGCCACGACCGCGCGGATATTTTCTGCACGCTCGTCGAGGGAGTGCGTGGCGAGCGCGCGAAGGCATGGCGTCTCGTCGACGAAGTCGTGAAGCCGAACCAGTTCGAGCAGGCCATTCAGGCGCGCGCGCTCGAACTCGGCGCGCACAGCGATCGTCCGGCCGATGCACAGGGTGTCGCGCTCACGCGCATCGAACGCACGGATCGCGAAGACGGCCTCGGCTACCAGACCGTGGACGTGACCATCGATCGTGCGAAACGGGTGGCGACCTTCACCGCGCGCGCGCCGCGCACCGAGCAACCGACCGAGCTCGCCGCGATCGTCGCGGCCGGCGCTAACTGGTGGCCGCTGCAATTCGCCCGCGAACTCGACGACGCGATCCTGTCGATGCGCACCAACGCGCTCGACATCGGCACCTGGGTGTTCAAGACCGAAGGCGACGCGCGCCATCTGCTCGCCGTCGATGCGACGCTGCTGCAGCACAAGGATCACTGGTTCGTGCGCGAAACGATCGGCATGCTGCGTCGCACGCTCGCGCGCCTCGACGTGTCGTCGCGTTCCATCTTCACGCTGATCGAGCCGGGTTCGTGCTTCGCCGGCACGTTCGCCGAACTCGCGTTCGCCGCCGATCGCACCTACATGGCGGCGCTTCCCGACAACGAGGACGAGGAGCCGTCGATCACGCTGTCGGAAGTCAACTTCGGTCTGTATCCGATGGTCACGCATCAGTCGCGGCTCGCGCGGCGCTTCTACGAGGAAGCCGAGCCGCTCGACGCGGTGCGCGCGCTGATCGGCCAGCCGGTCAAGGCGCTCGATGCCGAGCGCCTCGGTCTCGTTACCGCGTCGCCGGACGATATCGATTGGGCCGACGAAATCCGCATTGCGCTCGAAGAGCGCGCGGCGATGTCGCCCGATGCATTGACCGGCCTCGAAGCGAATCTGCGCTTCAACGGGCCGGAGACGATGGAGACGCGCATCTTCGGCCGTCTCACCGCCTGGCAGAACTGGATCTTCAACCGGCCGAACGCAGTGGGCGACAAGGGTGCGCTCAAGGTGTACGGCAAGGGCAGCAAGGCGCAATTCGATGTGTCGCGCGTGTAATCGGCATCGCGCTCACACCGACCAAACGACGCCGCCTGCCGATACGCACCTCTCGCCACTGCAGCTTCCGAATAGGGAATCGACCCAGGGAACCGACCATGTCCTCGATCAACTACAGCGAAAAGATTCCGAACAACGTCAACCTCGCCGACGACCGCGCACTGCAGCGCGCGCTCGAACAATGGCAGCCGAACTTTCTGTCGTGGTGGGGCGACATGGGCCCGGAAGGCTCGCACAGCTACGACGTATATCTGCGCACCGCGGTCAGCGTCGACGCGGGCGGCTGGGCGCACTTCGACTACGTGAAAATGCCGGAGTACCGCTGGGGTATTTTCCTCACGCCGGGCGAGCAGGATCGCAAGATCCACTTCGGCGAGCACAAGGGCGAGGCCGCGTGGCAGGACGTGCCCGGCGAGCATCGCGCGAACCTGCGCCGCATCATCGTCACGCAGGGCGATACGGAGCCGGCTTCGGTCGAGCAGCAGCGTCACCTCGGCTTGACCGCGCCGTCGCTGTACGATCTGCGCAACCTGTTTCAGGTCAACGTCGAGGAAGGCCGGCATCTGTGGGCGATGGTGTATCTGCTGCATCGCTACTTCGGCCGCGACGGTCGCGAGGAAGCCGAAGCCTTGCTCGGCCGCCGCTCGGGCGACGAAGACAATCCGCGCATTCTCGGCGCGTTCAACGAGAAAACGCCGGACTGGCTCGCGTTCTACATGTTCACGTACTTCACCGACCGCGACGGCAAGTTCCAGTTGTCGGCGCTCGCGGAGTCGGGTTTCGATCCGCTCGCGCGTACCACGAAGTTCATGCTGACCGAGGAAGCGCATCATATGTTCGTCGGCGAGTCGGGCGTGTCGCGCGTGATCCAGCGCACCGCGCAGGTGATGAACGAGCTCGGCAGCGACGACGTCGCGAAGATTCGCGCGGCCGGCGTGATCGACCTGCCGACCATCCAGCGCTATCTGAACTTCCATTACTCGGTCACCATCGACCTGTTCGGCGCCGATCATTCGTCGAACGCAGCGACGTTCTATAGTTCGGGCCTGAAGGGCCGTTACGAGGAAGGCAAGCGCGACGACGATCATCGGCTGAACGAGCATAGCTACAAGCTGCTCGACGTGCAGGACGGCAAGCTCGTCGAGCGCGAGGTGCCGATGCTAAACGCGATGAACGAAGTGCTGCGCGACGATTACATCAAGGACTCGGTCGCGGGCGTCGGGCGCTGGAACAAGGTGCTCGAGAAGGCCGGCATCGACTTTCGCATGACGGTGCCGCACAAGGCTTTCAACCGGCAGATCGGCACGTTCGCGGGCACGCGGGTGTCGCCCGATGGCCGCGTGATCAGCGAAGCCGAATGGGCCGCCAATGAAGCGACGTGGCTCGCCACGCCGGAAGACCGCGCGTTCGTCGCTTCGCTGATGGGTCGCGTGGCCGAACCGGGCAAGTTCGCGAACTGGATCGCGCCGCCCGCGATGGGCGTGAACCGTCAGCCGGTCGATTTCGAATACGTGCGCTTCAACTAGGGCCTGTGCGCAGGCCCTGGCACCCGAAGCACGAAAGGCGCGCCACGCGCGCGCCGTATTGCGAGGTGGAGGAAGTCATGAACGGCCCAGTATCGGTCGAAGTTCTGCGGCAGCATCTGATCGATCCGGAGATCTGCATTCGCTGCAATACCTGCGAAGAGACCTGTCCGATCGATGCGATCACGCACGACGACAACAACTACGTCGTGAAGGCCGATGTCTGCAACGGCTGCATGGCCTGCGTGCCGCCGTGTCCGACCGGCGCGATCGACAACTGGCGCACGGTGCTGAAGGCCGACGCGTATTCGATCGACGAGCAGTTCAGGTGGGACGTGCTGCCGGAGCAGAACACGATGGCCGTGCCGGCTGAAGAAACAGTGGCCGCTTCCGCCGCGGGCGACAGTTCCGCCGAAGCCGACGGCATCGAAGTCGACACCGTGCGCGGCGCGGTCGTGCCGCCGTGGTCGGCTGCGAAGCCGTACGTGAATCTGTACACGCACAAGGCGCCGACCACCGCGACGGTGGTCGGCAACTACCGGCTCACCGACAGCGCCACATCGAGCGACATCCATCACATCGTGCTCGACTTCGGCTCGATGCCGTTTCCGGTGCTCGAAGGCCAGTCGATCGGTATTCTGCCGCCGGGGGCTGCCGCCGACGGCCGCGTGCACCACGCGCGCCAGTACTCGATCGCGAGTCCGCGCGACGGCGAGCGGCCCGGCTATAACAACGTGTCGCTGACGGTGAAGCGCGTGTCGCAGCAGCGCGGCGACGCAATCGACGGCGTCTGCTCGAACTATCTGTGCGATCTGAAGAAGGGCGACGTCGTCAACGTGATCGGTCCGTTCGGCAGCACCTTCCTGATGCCGAATCATCCGAACTCGCATCTGCTGATGATCTGTACTGGCACCGGCTCCGCGCCGATGCGCGCGATGACCGAGTACCGCCGGCGCAAGCGCCTGAAAGGCGCGACCGGCAAGCTGATGCTGTTCTTCGGCGCGCGTACCAAGGAGGAGTTGCCGTACTTCGGTCCGCTGACGAATCTGCCGAAGGATTTCATCGACACCACGCTCGCGTTTTCGCGCACGCCGGGACAGCCGAAGCGCTATGTGCAGGACGCGATGCGCGAACGTTCGGCCGACGTTGCGAACCTGCTGAAAGACGACAACACCTATATCTACGTGTGCGGCCTCAAAGGCATGGAGGATGGTGTGCTGCAGGCGCTCGAGGATATCGGCGAGCAGCATCAGCTCGATTGGCAAGCGCTGTGGGCGAAGCTGAAGCGGGAAGGGCGGCTGCATCTCGAGACGTACTGACGTACTGACGGACTGATCGCGCGCGAATCATTTTGAAAATCGCGGACGATTTGCTACAGTCGGCCCACGCAGCCGGCCGCGCGCCGGCATCCCTTTGCCAAACGCGGCAGTCCGCCACCTGCGCAGCCACTCAGACCGGAGCCGTCCGATGAAGCCGATTCGTTCACTCGCGATGGCCGCGCTATTGCATGCCGTCCTGGCGCATCCGGCGAGCGCCGACGAGCTCGCGCAGATCAGGGCGTCGGGCGTGTTCCGGATCGGCACCGAAGGCACGTACGCACCTTTCACGTATCACGACGAGGCGGGCAAGCTGACCGGCTTCGACGTCGAACTCGCCAGCGCGATCGCGCAGCGTCTCGGCGTCAAGCCGCAATTCATCGAAGGCAAATGGGATGGGTTGATCGCCGGTCTCGACGTCAATCGCTACGACGCGGTGATCAACGAGGTCGCGATCACCGACGAGCGCAAGCTCAAATACGATTACTCGGACCCGTACATCACGTCGCACGCGGTGTTGATCGTCGCCTCCGACAACACGACGATCAGATCTTTCGATGACCTGAAGGGCCGCAAGTCGGCCAACACCCTGACCAGCAACGTCGGGCGGATCGCGGCCGCGCACGGCGCGCAGGTGATTCCGGCGCAGGGCTTCGACGAATCGATCGATCTGCTCGTCACGGGCCGCGTCGATGCGACCGTCAACGATTCATTGTCGTTTCTCGACTATACGAAGCGCGTGCCCGACGCGAGGATCAAGGTCGTCGCGGTCGATACGTCGCCCGATAGCAGCGACAAGTCGGCGGTACTGATCCGCAAGGGCAATCCGAAGCTGCGCGTCGCGATCGACGATGCGCTCGCCCGCATGAGAAAAGACGGCACCTATCAGCGGATTTCGCTCAAGTACTTCGGCCGGGACGTGTTTCAGTGAACCTCGGCCGACTTTGACGCGAATATATTCAGGTCAAAAAAGAAGGGGCGTGGTCGAGACGCCCCTTCTTCATTGCCATCAGCCCGTTGAACATGCGGCGTGCCGCGCGTTCAACGCGGCAGATCCAGGCGTCACACCGTCGCGTCGCTCAGCGCGGCGTCAAAGAAACGCTCCTGTGCATCCGCGTTCACGCGGGCATACGCGCGATTCACGCCGCTGATCACCGCACGAATCGACGCGGTGATCAGGTTCGCATCGACACCGACGCCGAACGCGCTGCCGGCCACATCGGCGCCGGCCATTTCGGCGATCGCGATCGCGCGCGCATCGGCGCCCTGCGTGAGCGCGCGTTCCTCGTAGTGCTGGATGCGCACGGGCACGTCGAACGCGTTCATCAGCGCGTCGAGCGGGCCGTTGCCGGCGCCCGTCAGCACGCGCGGCGTGCCGTTGATTTCGACGTTGAGCCTGATGTGCTCGCGGCCGTCGTGCTCGGACAGGCTGTGGCCGACATAGCGGACCGGCTCCGCCGTGCGCACGTATTCCTGCTGGAACAGTTCCCAGATCTGCGCCGGCGTGACTTCCTGGCCGCTGTCGTCGGTGAAGCGCTGCACGGCCGAGCTGAAGTCGACCTGCAGGCGGCGCGGCAACACGACGCCGTAGCTCTGTTCGAGCAGATACGCGATGCCGCCCTTGCCCGACTGGCTGTTCACGCGAATCACGGAGTCGTAGGTGCGGCCGAGGTCGCTCGGATCGATCGGCATGTACGGCACTTCCCAGATCGCGTCCGGCTTCTGCGCGGCGAAGCCCTTCTTGATCGCGTCCTGGTGCGAGCCCGAGAACGCGGTGAAGACGAGGTCGCCGACATAAGGATGACGCGGATGGATCGGCAACTGCGTGCATTCCTCGGCCGTGCGCGCGACTTCGTTGATGTTCGAGAAATCGAGCTCGGGATCGACGCCTTGCGTGTACAGATTCAACGCGAGCGTGACGAGATCGACGTTGCCGGTGCGCTCGCCATTTCCGAACAGGCAACCTTCGACGCGATCCGCGCCCGCCATCACGGCGAGTTCCGCGGCGGCGACGGCCGTACCACGGTCGTTATGCGGGTGGACGGAGACGATCAGCGAATCGCGACGCGCGAGATTGCGGTGCATCCATTCGATCTGGTCCGCGTAGACGTTCGGCGTGGCCATTTCGACGGTGGCCGGCAGATTGACGATCGCCTTGTGCTCAGGGGTCGGTTGCCAGATGTCGAACACCGCGTCGCAGACTTCCTTCGCGAATTCGAGTTCGGTGCCGCTGAACACTTCCGGGCTGTATTGCAGCGTGAAGTGCGTTTCCGGCTGCGCGTCGGCGAGGCGCTTCACCGTGCGCGCGGCCTTCTGCGCGAGCTCGATCACGCCGCTCTTTTCGAGGCCGAACACGATCTTGCGGAAGTCCGGCGCGGTCGCGTTGTACACGTGGACGATCGCGCGCGGAGCGCCGCGCAACGATTCGAACGTACGCTCGATCAGATCGTCGCGCGCCTGCGTGAGCACTTCGATCGTCACGCCGTCGGGAATATGGCCGCCCTGGATCAGCTCGCGCACGAAGTCGAAATCGGTCTGCGACGCCGACGGAAACCCGACTTCGATTTCCTTGAAGCCGATCTGCACCAGCGTCTTGAACATGCGCATCTTGCGCTCGGCGTTCATCGGCTCGAACAGCGCCTGGTTGCCGTCGCGCAGGTCGGTGCTCATCCAGATCGGCGCGCGCGTGATGGTGCGCGACGGCCACTGGCGATCCGTCAAATTGATCGGCTTGAACGAACGGTACTTGGTAGCGGGGTTTTTCAACATTTTCATCATCCGAGGGAGAGACCGTGGAACGGGTGTCGACCGGACGACGAAAACGCGATACTGGGCCGCCGGTCGGAAACCGGGGCTGGGTCAGTTACTGGGGATTCAAGCGATGCTTCGGTGTATCAGAGAGAAGCGGACGCGCGCAGCAGCAGACCTAGCCCGGTAGAGCGGGCTAGTAGTAGCGATAGGGTGGTCTGGGCGCGGTACATAGTGCGCAATGGGAACATATTATTGAGATTGCGTCAAGGGCACGCAGTGTGCTCGTGCCGCGTTCGATTCACGGGTGAGCTTACGAGGCGTCGTCAATTCATTGAGCAGGAGGCGAACATGAACAGGGTAGCGTGGATATCCGCCGTCGCAAGGATCTGCGCGTGCGCGGCGTTGGCGTGCGGGTTCGTCGGGCAGGTCGGCGCGCAGGGGCTCAGCGCGCAGAACGACATGAACGCGCCGCAGAACAGCACGCGCCTGATGCCACATGCGGCGCTCGGCAGCGAGTATCCGACGCACGGCAACCAGCAGGCGGGCGAGCTGAATCTGAATCCGACCGATCCGCGCGCGCAACTGCTCAACGGCTTGCCGAACAACCCGAGCGCGGGCGGCTATGGCGCGCCGCTGGCGGGCGTGCGCACTTATGTGCAGCCGCCGCGGCCGGCGGATTGAATTCGTCGACGCCGGGACAGTGTTTCGACCCGGCCCCGCGTTGCTCATCCGCCGGACAAAAGCCGCAGCGTATCGCTGTTCACGAACACCGATAAGCCTATCGCGAGCAGGATCAGCGGCAGCAGCGCCGAGCCGTACCGCCGGATTGGCGCGCCGAGCAACGGATGATCGACGAGCCATGCCGCGCCCGCGCACCACAATCCGATCATCACGATGAACACGAGCGAAACCAGCGCGTTCTCGGCGGGGGTATGGCTTGCGTACAGCGGCACGTAGACGGCGAGGTTGTCCGAGCCGTTGGCGATGGCGACGCTCGCGACGGTCCAACTCGATGAGCCGCGAATGGATGGCGAAGCGCTTGTGCGGCCGTCCTCGCCATCCTCGTTGGCGTCATGCCGAGCGTGGCCAGGACCGAAGCGCTGCCACGCCTTGTACAGGCCCACGACGATCGGCATCAAGCCGAGCAGGCCCACATAACCGGCCGGCAGGCGCGTGAGCAAGGCCGCGAGTACGAGCGCCGCGGCGACCAGGATCAACGATCCCGCGTACTGTCCCGCGATCACGCGGCGTCGCTCCGCGCCCGCTTCGGTCAGAAAGCCGAGCAGCACGAACAGGTTGTCGATATTGGTCGCGGCGTAGGCGACGATTGCGAGCATGACGAGGCTGAGCATGAAGAAGCCGGAGTCGTTACCGGGGGAGAGTCGCCTGGAATTCGCCGCGCCATATGGGCAACGGGCGGCCGGTCAACACGATGCCGATGCGCGGCGTCAAGGTCAAGGTCAAGCGGCTACAATGACCGGGGCTTCGAACAACGGAACATCGATGAAGATTCGCCTTCTCTCTATTGCCTGTCTCGCGAGCGCCGCGGCGCTGCTGGGGGCCTGCACGATCGTCACCCGCAACTCGAGCGCCTGCGAGCAATTGATGCGCAGCAAGCTGGCCGAGCCGTCGTCGGGAATGTCGTCGGATAGGCTGCGGGTCACCCATCGCGGGGCGGCGATTCGCGGCTCGCGGGTCGTGGTGGAGGGGACGATCGAGCATGCGGTGAGCGCGTCCGCGACGGCGGCTTCCGCGCCGCTCACCGCGTCGGCGTCGCAAGCAGCCTCCGAGGTCAAGGTGGCCGCCAAGCCGGCCCAGCCGTCGAAGGTCCGCACGCCGGCCGCCGCCGAATGCACATTCCATGGCGAACAGCTCGACGTATTCCGCTGGCTCGCGCCGCCGCAGCTGGCCACGCCGGCTGCACAACCGGCCAGCTCGGCGGGCTGAGTTCGCGCCCGCGCGGCGCACCGTTGCTGCGCATCTAACCCAGGCAAACCTTAGAACGCGTAATACGGCCCCTGGCCTGCCGACGTATTGCGCGTCGCAATCGCCGTGTAAATGCGTTTGCCGTAAAAGAACGGCAAGCCCCAGCCGAAACCGAGGCTCGAATTGCCGGCGAGATTGTCGAACGCGTTGTTCGACGACGCGAACAGCGTGTTCGAATTGGCGATGTCGAACGACACCGTGCTCGACACGCCATCGATGCCGGTGATCGACGCGCTCGCCGACTGCGTCGAAGTCGGGCAGTACCAGAAGCCGCACAACGGGAACTGCGCCGAGTGGAAGAAGAGGCCGTTCGAGCCGCTATCGAGATAGCTTACCGCATAGGTGAGACCGCCCGAGTTCGTAGTCACGTAGCCCGTCACCGCGTTCGCCCTCAGAACGTTCGTGCCCGTCAGCGTATTGTTCGACTGGGTGCCGATGCCGAAAATCAGTGAGCCCGACACGCTCGCCGCGCCCGCATCGGCGACAGCCGGCAGGTCGATCACCACACCGTTGTTGTCGAGCGCGAAGCTGCTGACCGGGTTGGTGACCTGCTGCGCGAGCGGCTGCGCGGTCGCGCTGCAGTTGCCCGTCGTGCAGCTGTAGTACCAGCGCGGCAACGCGGAGTTCGCGCAGCCGTTGCCGCAGTCGACCGGGAACAGGCCCACGCCGAGGATGCCGTTCGCGTGCAGGCTCGATACGGTCAACAGCGACGCGCCGCCGGAGTTCGCGCAGTCGGCGGGCGCCCCGGGCAGTGCGCTGTCGGCAATCAACTGGATCGGAATCGATGACGCCTGTTGGCCAGCCATGCGCACGTCCGCGGTGCGGATCGAGCCCCATGCGTAGCCGCTGCCGAACACCGCACATTCGGCGCTTACGCCGCTGCCCGCGGCGATCGTCGGCAGCGACAGCGTCGTCGGCAGCGCCGAAGCGAGGATGCGCAGGCCGTTCGAGCCGGTGTCGACCTGGATGTCGTCGATCGTCGCGCAGGTGCCGGTGCCTGCCTGGCAGATGGTGACGCTCGTCATCAGCATGTTGCGCGTATTGCCGGGCGATACGCCGACCGTGACCGGCTGCACGTTGGGCGTGGTCGATTGCGGCACGTTCGCGCTGGCGGAACTGGTCGGCGCGCTCGCGGACGGCGTCGAGCCCGAGCCGGACGAGCCGGACGAGCTGGATGAGGAACTGCCGCCTCCGCCGCCGCAGCCGGCCAGGGCCGCGCAGACGATCAGAAGCAGGGCATGGAAACGCAAGGCGGATGTCATGGCGTGGCGGTCCGTCTGGTGGAACTCAGGCGTGAAAGGGGTGCGAGCGACGCGTGCGGGGCGCGCGCGTCACTGGATGTCGTCGGATGTGACGCCGGCGGGCAAAGCCGCCGGCAGCCACGCGCGGCCGACGTAGCCACGCATCGGTCCGCCGGACTCGACGATCACGTCGGAGCGCGAGACCCGCGAAGAATGCAGATTGCCGCTGCCGGCCGCCGCCGCGGCGCCGGTCTTGTACGAGTCGCCGTATTTACCGAGCAGCGCGTGCAGATCCGGCATCGTCGGGCCTTGCCACGCGTACGCGACGATCAGGCCGGTGCTGGTCGCGTATTCGTTGATCGTGGTATTGCCGGCGTCGGTCCACGTGCGCTCGCGCAGTGCGCCATTGAGCAGCGTGCGCGGCGCGCTCGCGCCCGCCACCGCCTGGCTCGGCATCGTGCCGCCCAATTCGGCATGCGCGCCGAAGCTCGCGCAGCACGCGACGACGGCGATCACCGAGGCGATCGCGGATAGATGGAGACTGGACTGGGACATGAGGCCTTCCTCGTTTGGCGCCGGATTTTTATTGAGATAACTCGATCAACGTAGCACCGGTTTTCTTCTGGTCTTTGCACATCGCGGCGGACAGGACCGCACGCAATGTGGAAAACAAGCCGCATGCAGACCGGGAACCCTTTTTCGGCGGGCCTCCGGCGAAGACTTGGGAGTACTCCCAAGGTCAACTCGAAAGTGTCATTGAGTGTTAAATTTACCTCATAGGAGGGCAAATAGCGTGACGGGCGCGGACTTTTTTCCCGTGGCCGTTTCGTCGCGGTGGCATGCGGCGATTCCCGGGCAAACCCCAGTTTTTGCACACGCCTCGCCGGGACCGGTAAAATGTTGGGTTGATCCACGGAAACTTGCCGTGGCGTAGCGGAAGGATTCCCCGAACATGACTGATTTTCGTCTCACCAAGCGGTTTGCAGTAATGCTCATGGCAGGCGGGCTGGTCGCCGGCTGCGGTACCTCGTCGCCGACCAAAATCGACTATAGGAGCGACTCCCGTTCGAAGCAGGTATCGCTTGCCGTACCGCCGAACATGATCGACGAGACGGCCGATCAGCGCTCGCTGCCGCCACAGGGTGGCGAAACTTCGCTGTCCACGCTGAAACAGGTGCAGGCGCAGGCGCCGGCCGGCGACGCGGTTGCGGTCGTGCCGCCCGTCCAGGGCATCCATATCCAGCGCGACGGCACCGAAAGCTGGCTCGTGATCGACAACAAAACGCCCGACCAGGCGTGGCCGCAAATCCGCCGCTTCTGGCAGGAGCAAGGCTTCCTGCTCGTCGTCGACCAGCGCGACAAGGGCGTGATGGAAACCGACTGGAACGAAACCCACGCGCAGATCAACGACGGCTTTATCCGCAACACGCTGTCGAAGGCGATGGGCAACAGCTACGTGAGCTCGGAGCGCAACAAGTTCCGCACGCGTCTCGAAGCGGCGCCGAAGGGCGGCACCTACGTGTTCGTCAGCCAGAAAGGCATGCGCGAGGCGATCACCGGTACGAACAATGAGTCCACCCAGTGGCAACCCAAGCCGAACGACCCGGCGCTCGAGCAGGAATATCTGAAGCGCCTGATGGCCTCCCTTGCGCGTGCTGAATCGGGTGCGGGTGGCACGCAGAACGCCGAGCTGTCGCCTGCGGGCACGCAGATCGCGCCGAACGCGGCGACGGCGGGTGCGAAGTCTGCGACGGCCGCCGTCGTCGCGCAGAACGTCGCGCTGGCGGCTCAGCCGTCGACGCCGGACGTGGATTCGGCCAACAACACGTCGGCCCAGCTCTCGTCAACCGAACTCACGCTCGGGGAGCCGTATGACCGTGCGTGGCTGCGCGTGGGCCTCGCGCTCGATCGCAGCAATTTCACGGTCGACGACCGCGACGTGAGCCGCGGTCTGTATTTCGTGCGCTACGTCGATCCGAAGGATATGTCGTCGGCCGAGCAGGGCTTCTGGAGCCAGGTCTTCCACGGCCGGAAGGAGAAGGTCGCCAAGGAGTATCGCGTGAACGTGCGCGCGGTGACGCCGGATCAGACCCGCGTGGCCGTGGTCGACGACAAGGGGCAAGTCGACGAAAGCTCGCAGGCCAAGCAGATCATGAGCCTGATGGCCTATCAGCTGCACTGATACGGGAACCTCGCGGCCAACGCCGCCGGTTCGACGAAAAAAACGCCCGGAGCAATCCGGGCGTTTTTTTTCGACCGCCTACTCAGGTATCCGCGCGCCGCCGCGTGCCGACCCACGGCAAGCGCTTGATCACGCCGGTCGCCAACGCGGTGCCGACCAGAATCACCGCGCACCCTTCGAGCATGCCGGGCGACACCGTCTCGCCGAGAAACAGCGCGCCCCACAGAATGCCGAAGATCGGAATCACGAAGGTCACGGTGATCGCGCGTGTCGGACCGGCGACCGCGATCAGATGGAAGAACAGCATGTACGCGATGCCGGTGCAGGCGACGCCGAGCGCGATCACCGCGCCCCACGCACGCAGCGAAATCGGCGCGGCGGGCCAGTAGATCACCGCGAGCGGCAGCAATACGATCGTTGCGCCAATCATCGTGCCGGTCGCGACGCTGAGCGCGTCGACGCCAGTCAGGTGACGCTTCGTGTAGTTGGCGGCGATGCCATAGAGCAGCGTCGCGCCGAGCGCGGCGCCGGCGGCGAGCGCGACGGTGAGCGGCGCGGCGGCCGAGCCGTCCGGCGCCGCGATCTGGTCCCACACGAGCATCAGCACGCCGAGAAAGCCGACCACGAGGCCGAGTGTGCGCAGCGCGCTGAGCCGGTCGCGCAGCCACAGAAAGCCGACCAGCGCGCCCCACAGCGGCGCGCACGCATTGATCACCGACGTGACGCCCGCCGACAGAGTCAGCTCGGCATACGCGAACAGGCAGAATGGCGCCGCCGAATTGAGAATGCCGACCACGAGCAGCGGCAGCGCGTGCGTGCGCAACAGCGTGCCGGACTGTTGCAGCGGCCGTCGCGCGATCAGCACGATCGCGAGAAAGAGGGCGCCGATGCCGACGCGCAGCGCCATCAGCGGCGCGACGCCGAAGTCGGTCACGCCGACGCGGATGAACAGGAACGATGCGCCCCACAGGGCGGCGAGGATCAGCAGTTGCAGAAGGTTTCTGGCTTTCATTGGAATGGCGCCGCGCGCAGTTGAGTCGGGACGCCAGCTCATCCTAACAGTGCGATCGCGCGATTCGTTTCAATGCGGGATGAAACGGCAAGATCCGGGAGACGGCCGCGTCCGGGTAGGTCGATCGTAAGCGCTGCGAGAGTGCGCGCCAAACGAGCAATTCTCACCGATATGTGAGAAAAATTGCGATGCGGCGGCGCGGATAGCGGGGATGGAATTGCAAACGGAGCCCGCGATGCGCGGGCGCCGTCCGAAACGATGTGAATTGCGTTGCGCCGTTAGCGGCGCGAGCTCAGTGCGGAATCATCCATTGCAGGAAGTTCTGCTGCGCCCACACGAGCACGCCGAGCAGCACCGTGAGCAGAATCGAATGCTTGAAGGTCTTGGCGAACACGACGCCTTCCTTGCCCTTCAAGTCGGTGGTCGCGACGCCGGTCGAAATGTTCTGCGGCGAGATCATCTTGCCCATCACGCCGCCCGACGAGTTGGTCGCCGCCATCAGCACCGGATTCAGATTGAGCTGCTTGGCCGCCACCACCTGCAGATTGCCGAACAGCGCATTGCCCGACGTATCGCTGCCCGACAGGAACACCGCGACCCAGCCGAGAAACGCCGAGACGAGCGGAAACACCGGCCCGACCGACGCGACCCCGAGGCCGAGCGTGTAGTTGAGGCCCGAGTAGTTCATCAGATACGCGAGGCCGACGATCGTCGCCACGGTCAGAATCGCGATGCGCGTTTGCACCCACGTGTCGGAGATCGCCTTGCCGAACTCGGCGGGGGGGAGCCGCACGACGAACGCGGTGATGAGCGCCGCGACGAGGATCGCAGTGCCGGTCGCAAGCGGCTGGAAGTCCCAGATCGCGCCGTACGGCGTGTTGTACAGCGTGATGAACACGGCCTTGTCGAGACCCGGCCACGACACCTTCACGTCGCCGATCGTGAAGATCCTCGCTACCGTCCAGACGATCACGACAACCGACACGATGATCCACGGATACCAGCCTTGCACGCCGCCGATCTTGCCGCGCACCTCGTTGATGCGATCGACGTTGATCGCGAATTTCGGATCGGCGACGGGCTTCCACACCCGCAGGAACGCCACTGTCAGGATCAGCGAAACCAGCGAAGACAGCACGTCGGTCAGGCTGTAGTTCACGAAGTTCGAGACGACGAACTGAGTCAGCGCGAAGCTCAGGCCCGACACCAGCAGCACCGGCCAGATCCGCAGCATGTTGCGAAAGCCCGCGTACACGCCGATCACATAGAAGGGCAGCAGGACCGCAAAGAACGGCAATTGCCGCCCGACCATCTTGCCGAGCACATCGGACGGCAGATGCGTGACCGCGCCGAGCACCGTGATCGGCACGCCGAGCGCGCCGAACGCAACCGGCGCGGTGTTGAAGATCAGCGTGAAGATCAGCGCTTCGAGCGTCGGAAAACCGAGCATGATCAACAGTGAACTCGTGATCGCGACCGGGGTGCCGAAGCCCGAGATGCCTTCGAGCAGCGCGCCGAACGAAAAGCCCACCACGACGAGCACGATGCGCCGGTCGTTCGGCAGGTTGTCGATCATCCACAGGCGGAAGGCTTCGAAGCGTCCCGAGCGCTGCGCGATGTTGTACAGCAGGATCGCGGTGAAGACGATCCACATCACCGGCCAGAGCGCAAAGACGACGCCGGCTGCGACCGAGTTGAGGGCGAGCCCGACCGGAAACTGCCAGACGAAAATCGCGACAATCAAACCGACGATCAATCCCGCGAGCGATGCCTGCCACGCTGGCCTGCGCGCCCAGCCGAGCAGCGCGAGCACGACGATGATCGGCAGCGCGGCGACGATAAACGACGCAAAAAGCGAATTACCGACTGGAGTGAGCAGTTGATGAAACATCACGTCTCCTTCGTTGTTGTGTAATTCGACGCGGGAGATTGCGCATGACGGCGCGTCGCTCTGGCATGGCGGACGCTCGCGAGTGGCCTCGACCAAGCGGCTGCGCCTGATTTAAGCGGGTGCTGCGTGCAACCTTTCAAGAATAGAGCGCCATATCGGCGAGTCAAGCCGGGAAAGTACGGGCGGGGTGTGCGCGGTGGCGGGTGAACAGAGACAGGTCAATGCCAGTGGCCGCCCCAATGGCCGCCCCAATGTCCCCCCCAGTAGCCACCAATGCCGATCGCGATCGACGGTCCATAGTAGGGGGGATAGCCGTAATAGGCGGGATAAGGATAAGCCGGTGGCGGATAGTAGGCGGGATAAACCGGAGGTGCCACATACACGGACGCGGGGGGTGCATAACCGGGCGGCATGTCCTGCGGCGCGACCTGCATTTGCGCCTGGGCTTGAGGCGTCTGCTGTGGATCGGTGGCCGGTGTGGTTTGGTCCGCTGCGGTCGCGGGGGCGGTCGAATAGTACGACGTGTAATAGCCCGCCGGATAGTAGCCGGCGGGGTAGTAGCAGCCGGATAAAAACAGACTGGAGGCGAGCGCGGAAATCGGGGCGGCGGGCCGCGCGAATCTCGCGGAACAACGAAACGATATGCGTGGCGACGAGAGACGCACCGCGCGAAGATGGGTGACGACGCGGGACTTCATGGCGCGCTCCTCGATGAACCGATGCCGCCTCGCGCGACGTCGTTGTGAGGAGCTTACGCTCTTGCCGCGGCAGCGCTGTGGCAAAACCGCAACCGCATATTTAAGTCTATTTCCACGCGCATAGTCGAGACGAGGGCGCACTGCATTCGCCGCCCTCGTCAGTCCGGTTCGTGGTCGGAATAAGTTGTTTGCTGTCCTGTATGAATCGTCAGACGCATCCTCGGACGCAACGCTCGTTTGCCGCTCACTTGCCGATCTGGTTACCGATGACACCGCCTACCGCCGCGCCGCCCAACGTCGACAAGCCGCTGCCGCCGATCGCCGCGCCGGCTGCGCCGCCGACACCGGCGCCGATCGCGGTATCGCGTGTGCGTGGGGACATGTCGCCGCATGCCGCGACACCCGCGACGAGCGAAAGTGCAACTGCGACGGTGCCAAGACGAGTACGGAGTTGAAGGATCGATTTCATGATGATGACTCCCTTCTTTGTTGGACGTAGTTGTTTCCTTCTCGCCGCACACAACGTGCCTGCTCGACGCGGCGGCACAAAAAAAAGCCCGCCATGCCGGCGGGCTCCGATACTGCTGGGCTAACTCGCGCGTATCGCGCAAGCCGCTTATTGCCGCTGATAAATCTCCGCGCCTTGCTTCATGAACTCGATCGACTTGACTTCCATGCCTTTCTGCAGCGCTTCGTTATCGCTGACGCCCTGTTGCGCGGCGAACTCGCGCACGTCCTGGGTGATCTTCATCGAGCAGAAGTGCGGGCCGCACATCGAGCAGAAATGCGCGACCTTGGCCGAATCCTTCGGCAGCGTTTCGTCGTGGAATTCGCGCGCCTTGTCCGGGTCGAGACCGAGATTGAACTGGTCTTCCCAGCGGAATTCGAAGCGCGCCTTCGACAGCGCGTTGTCGCGTACCTGCGCGCCGGGATGACCTTTCGCGAGGTCCGCTGCGTGCGCGGCGAGCTTGTACGTGATGATGCCGGTCTTCACGTCGTCCTTGTTCGGCAGACCGAGGTGTTCCTTCGGCGTCACGTAGCACAGCATCGCGGTGCCGAACCAGCCGATCATCGCGGCGCCAATGCCCGACGTGATGTGGTCGTAGCCCGGCGCGATGTCGGTGGTCAGCGGCCCGAGCGTGTAGAACGGCGCTTCGTCGCACCAGTCGAGCTGCAGGTCCATGTTCTCCTTGATCAGTTGCATCGGCACATGGCCCGGACCTTCGATCATCACCTGCACGTCGTGCTTCCATGCGATCTGCGTGAGCTCGCCGAGCGTCTTAAGCTCGCCCAGTTGCGCTTCGTCGTTCGCGTCGTAGATCGAGCCGGGACGCAGGCCGTCGCCGAGCGAGAAAGCCACGTCGTAGGCCTTCATGATTTCGCAGATGTCTTCGAAATGCTCGTACAGGAAGCTTTCCTTGTGATGCGCGAGGCACCACTTCGCCATGATCGAGCCGCCGCGCGACACGATGCCGGTCATCCGGTTCGCGGTGAGCGGCACGTATTGCAGACGCACGCCCGCGTGGATCGTGAAGTAGTCGACGCCCTGCTCGGCCTGTTCAATGAGCGTGTCGCGGAAGATTTCCCACGTCAGATCTTCAGCCTTGCCGTTGACCTTTTCGAGCGCCTGGTAAATCGGCACCGTGCCGATCGGCACCGGGCTATTGCGGATGATCCATTCGCGCGTTTCATGAATGTGCTTGCCGGTCGACAGATCCATCACCGTGTCGCCGCCCCAGCGGATCGCCCAGGTCATCTTGTCGACTTCCTCGCCGATGGAGGAGGTCACCGCCGAGTTGCCGATGTTCGCATTCACCTTCACGAGGAAGTTGCGGCCGATGATCATCGGCTCGCTTTCCGGGTGATTGATGTTGTTCGGGATGATCGCGCGGCCGCGCGCGATTTCCTCGCGCACGAACTCCGCGGTGATTTCGGTGAGGCCGTTCGGGCCGAACGCGCTCGCGCCGAACGCCTGGCCCGGATGCTGGCGGCCCATCATCGCGGCGAGCTTCGCGCCGTTCGGGCCGCTCGCCTTGAGGGTCTCCAGATACTCGGCACGGCGCTGGTTCTCGCGAATCGCGATGTATTCCATTTCCGGCGTGATGATGCCTTGCTTCGCGTAGTGCATCTGCGTCACGTTCTTGCCGGCGATCGCGCGCCGCGGCGTGCGATGCAGACCCGGGAAACGCAGCTGCGCGGTGGCCGGATCGGCAGCGCGCTCGCGGCTGAAGCTGCTCGACAGACCGCTCAGCGGCTCAGTGTCGCCGCGCTCTTCGATCCACGCCTGACGCAGCGCGGGCAGACCCGCGCGGATGTCGATCTTCGCGTCCGGATCGGAGTAGGGGCCCGACGTGTCGTACACGTAGATCGGCGGATTCTTTTCGCCGCCGAAGCTGTCGGGCGTGTCTGCCTGCGAGATTTCGCGCATCGGCACTCGGATGTCGGGGCGTGAGCCGGTCACGTAGACCTTGCGCGAATTCGGCAGCGGCGCGACGGCGGCCTCGTCCACATGGGCTTCGGCGGAAATAAACTTCGGATTGGCGCTCATGTAAGTCTCCGTACAAAGTGGGGCGGCTAAGCAGGAGACTGAGATGGAAGTGGTCGGAAATCGCTGGGAGGTGAGGCTGCTGAGGCTGGTGCGAGATCCGTACGCTTCCCTGCGCTGGCATTATCCAGATCAGGTTCAAAGGGTATTTCTCACCCACGCAACACGGACCTCCAGCTCCGCGCTACGCAGGACCCCCGCGTTAGCAGCGCACACGATACACCGCCCGCCCGCGGTTTGGCAACCTGTCTGCGTGATTCAAAAAACTGGTCCAGATGAATCCGGACATCTCCTATGCTTATTTCGAGACCGCGTCAGACAGGGCAACTTACAACAATGGAACAGCCGGCTTAAAGGGAAAAATCGTCGGCGGCTTCGGGCTGATACAGGATTTTGGCGATCTTGAGGACTTGCTGATCGCCGCTGGGTGGCGTGAAGCGGATGCTCTCGCCGCGGCGCGCGCCGAGCAGCGCGAGGCCAGCCGGCGAGAACACGTTCAGCCGCCCTTGCGCGAAATCGGCGTTGGGCGGATAGACGACGGTCCACGTCATTTGTTCGCCGCTCGCCGTATCGATCAGCGTCGCTTGCGAGTTCATCGTGACGACGTCGGCGGGGATATCGTGCGAATCAACGATTACCGCGCGTTCGAGCACGTCGTCGAGCACGTGCTGCAGCTTGGCGTTGGCGGCCGCATATTTCTCGAGGCGGGTCACGTCGAGTTCGGTCAGATAGCAGGTTTTGATCTTCTTCATCATCAGGACTCCGATAAGGCGGTGGAGGATGGCCGCGTGCGACGACCCCATGCGGGTGGTCGGCGGATGAGTTCACGAATGGGAAAGCCCGGAGCCCGGCGACGCGGCCCTGGGTATCGGCAGGCTACGTCAGCAAGGGCGCCGGGCGGCGCGAAGCGGGAGCGTTCGGGACGTCTCGCCGGCGCCGTGCGGCGCGACACCCGCGCGCGCGCAGCCGCCTGCGCGGCATGGGCGCAAGCGGGCGAGAACACGGAAAGTCGGACGACGCACAGAAGTCACGGGCAAAACGACCAGGTGATGGGAATAGCGAACAGGAGGTTGCCGCGCAGCAAAACGTGAAGCCCGCGACACCAGCGACGAAAGCTTGATGTTAGCACGCTGTCTCGGGCGTTTCCGTTCGCGACATCGCACTCGGTCGAGCGGCCGTCTTTTGTGCGGTGCCAGAAGAAAGCGACGTGCCCCGCATAGCGTTCAAGCCAGTCACACGATTGCCGTTAATCAAAGTGCAGCGAAGGCCGCACTCCTGCGAAGCGATTCCGGGATGGCGCGTGAATGGCGCGACGCGACTCGCGCCGATTGACCGATTGACAGAGAGGTGCACATGAAAGCGGAAAGAATGCGGTGGCGAACGCTCGGTCGCACAGCCGCGGTGGTGGCATTGCTTGCCGCGCCGCTGGCGGCGCCGGCGGCATCGATGGTGACGGGCGGCGTGATCCGGTTCGTGGGGATGATCGTCGCACCGCCGCTGCAGATCAGCGCGGATACGGCGATCACTGGCGTCGCCGTCGAAAGTGCGAGCGTGGCCGGTCAGCGCTTCTCGCGCACGGTGACGTTCAGCGCGCCGCCGGGCGTCGTCAGCGGCGCCGATGTCGCGCTCGAAGTGAACGGCGGCACGCAGTCGCGGGATCTGGTGGCAGCGCGTTTCGTCGATGGCGCCGGGCACGTCGTGCTGGCCCGCGACGGCCACTACGCGGTCGATCGCGCGGGCGGGGTGCTGTCGCTGAACGCGCGGCGCACCGATACGGACACGCGCGTGACGGTAGTGGTCAGTTACGACTGAGTCGCGGCGAGCCTTGGCTCGCTACCCATGCCGGAAAAAAATTAAAAGAGGCTTGTCATAACCGGCCGCGCGGGCCGACAAACGTGCAGATTTCGATCGGAGCACGTCATGTCGACCGCGCACTATCGCTCGCTATTTCAGCGCCTAGCGACTTTTTCGAGGCCCGCCGCCGGCCTCGCGCTCGTTGTGCTGAGCGCTTCGGGCATAGGTGCGGCAGATGCGGCCAGGCCCCAATGTGCGACACACAGCCCCGCGCACCGGTTAGCGCTCGTCGAGCTGTACAGCAGCGAGGGCTGCGATAGCTGCCCGCCCGCCGACCGCTGGCTCGGTCAATGGAAAAGCAATGGCGCCGCCCACGGCATCGTGCCGCTCGCACTGCACGTCGACTACTGGAACAGCCTCGGCTGGACCGACCGGTTTTCCCAGCGTCGCTTCACCGAACGTCAGCAGACGCTGACGCACCTCGCGGGCGCGCACACGATCTATACGCCGGAAGTGTTCGTCGCGGGCCGCGAGCTGCGCGACTGGTCGCAACGCGACAGTTTCGAGCGCCGCATCGACGAGTTCGTCGCCGAACCCGCGCAGGCCAATGTCGCGCTCGAACTAAGTCCGCGTGCACCCGGTGCGTTCGATGTCGATGCGCAGTTCAGCACGACGGACGCCGCCACGGGTCCGTTGAGCGGCTATCTCGCGGTCTACGAAAACGCGCTGACGACGCAGGTGGGCGCGGGCGAAAACCGCGGCGCGACGCTGCATCACGAACGCGTCGTGCGCGCGTGGTTCGGGCCGGTGCCAATCGTCGCCGGTCACGCGCGGATTCGTCAGGACGTCGATCTACGCGATGCGAGCGTCGACGCGAAAACCGATCCGATCGCCAACGTCGCCGACCGCTTTGGCGTGGTCGCGTTCGTCGAAAGCGACGCGAGCGGCGATGTGCTGCAAGCCGCCGATCTTCCAGCGTGCCGTTGACCGACATCGCACGCGCCGCATTCTCTACCGCTGCCCGAGGAGAGCCGCCATGTCCACACCCACACCGCACGCGTTGCGCCCCCGCGCCCCCGCCGCGCCCGCCGCACCGAAGCGCGCCGTCATTCACCCGCTGTGGCTGCGCATCACGCATTGGCTGAACGCGCTCGCCGCGATCGTGATGATGCTGTCGGGCTGGCGCATCTACGACGCGTCGCCGATCTTCCCGGCGTTCAGCTTTCCGACCGGGATCACGCTGGGTGGCTGGCTCGGCGGCGCGCTGCAATGGCACTTCGCGGCGATGTGGCTGCTGGTGTTCAACGGCCTCGTGTATATCGCGCTGAATCTCGCGAGCGGGCGTTTCGTGCGCAAGTTCCTGCCGTTGACGCCGCGCGCGGTGCTGCGCGATTTCATCGCCGCGTTGCGCGGGAAGCTGTCTCACGACGATCTGCGCGTCTACAACGCGGTGCAGAAATTTGCCTACCTGTTCGCGATCGCCGATCTGATCGTGCTGGTGCTATCGGGGCTCGCGATCTGGAAGTCGGTGCAGTTTCCGCTGCTGCGTGAACTGATGGGCGGCTACGACAACGCGCGCGTCGTGCACTTCACCGCGATGTCGCTGCTGGCCGCGTTTCTTGCGGTGCATCTGGCGATGGTCGCGCTCGTGCCGCGTTCGTTGCTCGCGATGCTGCGCGGACGTTGAGCCGCGGTTGCCTACGGCCATGCTGATGTTCACGCTCATCGATGCGCAACGCGAACTCTGTAGGGATACCGAATCATGAACAAGCCGATCGACAAAGCAGCAGACCAACCCACTCAGCGTGTTAGCCACACGCTCGACCGCGCGTCGATCCTGCTCGATGCGAAGCGCGAACTGGCGATGCCGTCGCGACGCCTGTTCGGCAAGCAGCTATTGACGCTCGGCGGTCTATCGATGCTCACCGGCTGCTCGCTGACCGACGACGCTTCCGTCAACCGCTTCCTGAGCGCGGTATCGCGGCTGAACGATCGCGCGCAGGCCGCGCTGTTCGATCCGAAGCAGCTCGCGCCGACCTACACCGAAGCGCAGATCACGCGACCGTTCCCCTTCAACGCGTACTACGGCATCGACGACGTGCCGCACGTGGACGGCTCCGCTTACCAGCTGAAGCTGAGCGGGCTCGTGACCGGCAAGCGCGTGTGGACGCTGCCCGAACTGTACGCGCTGCCGCATGCCGAGCAGATCACGCGGCATATCTGCGTCGAAGGCTGGAGTGCGATCGGCCGTTGGGGCGGCACGCCCTTCGGCGATTTTCTGCGGCGTGTCGGCGCGGATACGACGGCGAAGTACGTCGGCTTCAAATGCGCGGACGACTACTACGAAAGCATCGACATGCCGACCGCATTGCATCCGCAAACGCTGCTGACGTTTTCCTACGACGGCGAGCGACTACCCGCGAAATACGGCTACCCGATGAAGCTGCGCATGCCGACCAAGCTCGGCTACAAGAATCCGAAGCACATCGTCGAGATATTCGTCACCAACACGTATCCCGGCGGCTATTGGGTCGACCAGGGCTACAACTGGTTCGGAGGCTCCTGACGCATGCGGGCGCACGCGCGCTTGCGGCAGCGGCTTCGGAAGCACGCCGGCGCGAGCCGGTTTCGATTCATCCACCACCAACGGAGTCATCCCATGAAGAAGATTGCAATCACCTCGATCGCGTTGCTGATGCTGGCAAGCGGCGGCGCCGCATTCGCGCAGGCGAGCGGCGCGATGTCGAACGACGCGATGTCGAAAGACGCGATGTCGAAGGATTCGATGTCCAAAGACAGCATGTCGAAGGACGGCATGAAAAAGGATGCGATGAAACACGACTCGATGAAAAAGGGCGGCGGCGCGATGGGCATGAAGCACGAGGCGTCGGGCGCGATGGGCAACTGAGTCCGCGCGCGGGGTGCTTAGCGATCCTGCCGATGCGCCGAGCATCGGACGGATTCGACGCTGAATGCAAGCCGGGGATGCGTCCCCGGCTTTTCTGTTGCAGGAAACCAAAAAGTTACGATTCTGTCGGGCGGCGCACTCGGCGCTTACTGCATAATGCGTTGCGCGCCGCGGCTTTCGCCCGCGGCGTCGCCGCGCATCGCGGCCGCGTTGCGTCGTGTCGTTTTGACCGATTCCGCCGCCACAGCCGTTTCTGGCGCTTCCTGCGCCGCCCATTGTCTTACTGTTCCACCGACATGTCCGCCAGCCTCACCCGTCAGACCGCATCGCCGATGCGGTGCCCGCCATCCCGCCCGAAAGGCATCGACGCAGGCGCGGCGCCTCGCGGGCATCGAGCGCAGCGCGCGGGTCGAGTGGCGACGGCGGGCTGAACGCATGTCGCTGCAACCCTCAGTTTTTTCTCCCCGTGGCTGGCCGCTGTGGCTGCCGCAGACGCGCAAAGGCAAGGTCGCGCTCGCGCTTGCCGTCGTTTATCTGGTGTGGGGCTCGACCTATCTCGCCGTGCACGTCGCGCTCGGCTCGTTCCCGCCGCTGCTGATGTCGGGCTTGCGCAACCTGTTCGCCGGCATTGGTCTGTTCGTGTTCGCCGCGCGCCGCAAGCCGGTGTGGCCGAGCCTCGCCGAAATTCGCAACGCGGGCCTCGTCGGCACGATGCTGGTGGGTCTGTCGAGCGGCATGCTCGCGTACGGCATGCGCACGGTCGGCACCGGCACCGCGGCCGTGATGGTCGCGACCGTGCCGCTGTTCGCGACCGTGATCGCGGCCGTCGCCGGACGCAAGATCGGCCGCGGCGAATGGTTCGCGGTCGGGCTCGGGTTCGCCGGCATCGTGATTCTGAGTCACGGCGACAGCACGCCGGGCTCGGTGGGCGGCAGCCTCGCGATTCTGTGCGGCGCGTTGTTCTGGGCCGGCGGCGCGCATCTGGCCGGCGTGTTGAAGCTGCCGTCGGACCTGTTTTTGTCGACTTCGCTGCAGATCGGCCTGGGCGGCGCGATCTCGACACTGGTCGCGTGGGCGGCGGGCGAGCAGATGCTCGAGCTGCATTTTCTGCCGCTCGTCGCGTTCCTGTATCTGATGCTGATCGGCACCATGGCCGCGTTCGTCGCGTACGGTTATCTGATTCGCCACACGAGCCCGATCATCGCGAGCAGTTGCATGTACGTGAATCCGATCGTCGCGGTTGCATTGGGTGCGCTGCTGCTCGGCGAGCCGGTCACGCGCTCGACGGTGATCGCGACGATCGTGATCCTGAGCAGCGTCGGCTTGTCGTTCTGGTTCGATTCCCAGAAGAAGGGCAGCGCCTGAGCGCGGCGCGGTTCTCGTCGAACCGCGCGACCGTTGTCAAAGCGCCGCCGCCAGCTCAGCGCCCTCGCGGATCGCTCGCTTCGCATCGAGCTCGGTCGCGAGCTTCGCGCCGCCGATCACATGAAAGCGCGGGCCGCCGCTGCCGTGCTTGCCATCGACAGTCGGCGGCAACAGCTCGCGCAACGACTCCTGTCCTGCGCACACGACGATCGTATCGACGTCGAGCCATTCGTCGGCACCGTCTCGCGCGATCCTCAGACCGCGCGCGCTGATCTCCCGATACTCGACGCCGCCTAGCATCTGCACGCCGTTCCTCGCGAGCGCCGCCCGATGCACCCAGCCCGACGTCTTGCCGAGCCCCGCGCCGAGCTTGCCGGCCTTGCGCTGCAATAGCCAGATCTGCCGCGCCGGTTGCGCGGGAGCGGGCGGCTTCAGGCCGCCGCGCTCGCGCACCGCGAGGTCGACGCCCCATTCATCGAGCCACGTATCGCGCGGCACCGGCAGCGGCTCGCCCGCGCGATGCAGCAGAAACTCGCTGACGTCGAAGCCGATGCCGCCCGCGCCGATC
Organism: Burkholderia sp. JPY481; assembly: GCF_038900515.1. NCBI lineage: Bacteria > Pseudomonadati > Pseudomonadota > Betaproteobacteria > Burkholderiales > Burkholderiaceae > Burkholderia > Burkholderia sp. JPY481. The sequence goes on along the minus strand of NZ_JAYMRT010000001.1, from coordinate 760,358 downwards.
ACCGCGACGCCCGCGCCGACCGGCGCGCCGCGCAGCACGTCGACATACGACAGCACGTTAGCCCCGTCGATGCCGGCAATCGCCGGCCGCCGCGGCACGATGCCGGTCGCGACGACCACGTCGTCGTAGGCGCCCGCGGCGAGCAGCGCGGCATCGACGCGCGTACCCAGCCGCACGTCGACGCGATGGCGTTGCAACTGGCTACTGAAGTAGCGGATGGTTTCGCTGAACTCTTCCTTGCCCGGCACGCGCATCGCGAGATTGAACTGGCCGCCGAGCATGTCGCTGGCCTCGAACAAAGTCACGCGATGCCCGCGCGAGGCCGCCACGGTCGCGGCCGATAGCCCGGCCGGCCCGGCGCCGACCACTGCGACCGAGCGCGCCTGCTGTGCGCTTGCGAGCGGCCGGTAGACGAGCTCGGTTTCGCGTCCCGCGCGCGGATTGACGAGGCAGCTCGCGCGCTGATTCCTGAACGTGTGATCGAGGCAGGCCTGATTGCACGCGATGCAGGTGTTGATTTCGTGCGTGCGGTCCTCGGCTGTCTTCAGCACGAACTCGGGATCGGCGAGCAGCGGCCGCGCCATCGACACGAGATCCGCCGTGCCATCGGCGATCAGCGCTTCGGCGACCTCAGGCGTGTTGATACGGTTCGACGCGATCACCGGCACGTTGACCGCGGCCTTCAGACGCGCGGTCAGCGAGGTGAACGCCGCGCGCGGCACCGAGGTCACGATGGTCGGCACGCGCGCCTCGTGCCAGCCGATGCCGGTGTTGAAGATCGTCACGCCGGCCGCTTCGAGCGCCTGCGCGACCTGCACGGTTTCCTCCCACGTATTGCCGCCCTCGACCAGATCGATCAGCGACAGCCGGTACACGACGATGAAGCGCTCGCCGCATTCGGCACGCACCCGCTCGATGATCTCGCAGGCGAGCCGCATGCGATTCTCGATGCTGCCGCCGTATCGATCGGTGCGCCGGTTCGTGCGCGGGCACAGGAACTGGTTCAACAGATAGCCTTCGCTGCCCATGATCTCGACGCCGTCGTAGCCCGCGCGTTGCGCGAGCCGCGCGCAGCGCGCGTAGTCGCGCACGGTGCGCTCGATGCCGGCGAGCGTCAGCGCGCGCGGCTTGAACTTCGAGATCGGCGACTTCAACGCCGACGCCGACACCACGAACGGCTGATAGCCATAACGGCCCGCATGCAGGATCTGCAGCGCGATCTTGCCGCCCTCCGCATGCACGGCCTCGGTCACGAGCCGGTGATTGCGCAGATCGAATACCGAGTTGAGCGTGCCGCCGAACGGCAGCAGCCAGCCCTCGCGATTCGGCGAAATCCCGCCCGTGATGATCAGGCCGACGCCGCCTTTCGCGCGCTCGCGGAAGTACGCGGCCAGTTGCGGGTAATGCCAGAAGCGGTCTTCCATGCCCGTGTGCATCGAGCCCATCACGACGCGGTTGGTCAGACGTGTGAAGCCCAGGTCGAGCTCGGCGAGCAAGTGTTGGTAAGACATGCAGGGACCGTGTAAGTGGAGGGCCGCACGAACGATACACCGCGCGCCAGACCAGACCGCCGAGGAAAAATTCTAATCGTCGCAATCCATTGATCCGCAAGACGTTAGTCGGTTGTCTCGCGCCAGCTATTAAGCGCACGGCACACCCATTGCTGATTTTGAGCGTCCATCGCCACGGACGCGTCACCGACAAAACCGGCGCGCCGTGCGGCACGGACGGGAGGAGGGCGACCGCGAGGCTTCCCGCGGTCGCCCACGTATCAATGGGCGATGAGCGTCAAGCCCGACATCGAGAACAGGTGAACACAATGAAAATTATCCGAACCATGGTAGCGGTCGTTGCGACCGCGGCGGTACTGAGCGCGTGCGGCGGCGGTGGTGGCAGCGATGCAGGCAAGACGCTGGGCTTGACCAACCCCGAGATTCACTTCGTTCACGCGCTTCCGGGTGGCCCCGCGGTCGACTTCCTCGTCAATGGCAGCGCGCCTTCCGGACAGACCAACATCTCGTATAAAGGCGTGACCAACCTCACCAATATCGACACGGGCCCGACGACCGTCGCTTATGCGGCGACCGGCACGAAGAACGCGCTCGCGAGCGGCAGCTTCCCCGATGTCGCGAAGGGCCACGTGTACACGGTGCTAGCGTTGCCGGGTCTGTCGGCGCCCGATATCGGCCTGATCGACGATCCGTTCGACAAGGGCCTGCTGACCAATGACGCGCGCGTGCGCGGCTTCAATGCGTCGGCGAACGCGCCCGACCTCGACCTCTATCTCGTGCAGGCCACCGCCACCAGCATCGCCAACGTGTCGCCGACGATCGCCGGCGTGTCGTTCAAGAACGCGGTGCCGGCGAGCGGCCAGGATTCGATCTACGTGTCGGGTGGCCAGTACGTGCTGATCGCGACGGTGGCCGGCAGCAAGACGCCGATCTTCCAGTCGAACTCGTTCTCGCTGGCGAACAACGCCGACTGGCTGATCACCTCGGTGCCGATCGCGGGCGTGTTGAGCCAACTGGCGCTGGGGCAGATTCATCTGCTGGTCGTACAGAACGGCAATACGAGCACGCCGAGTGTGGAACTGTCGAATACGTTGACCGGGCAATGACGCGGGCCGCCGACCACCGGATGAGCCTCGCGCGGCGCGAGCATCGATGAACCGCTTGCGCCAGCCGGACAATCAAGGACTCCGGATGGTCGGAAAATGGGGGGACGGCACGGCGATCCACGACAGTGGGTCGCCGTTCTGTTTGATGGCGCTCTGAAAACGCGTCGCGTCGCGTCGCAAGCCAACATGCACAAAAAAAGCCCGCCGCGGCATCCCGCGACGGGCTCTCTAAAACCTGCTGCCATGTGCCGGTCTATTTTGCCTTTTCCGCCTCGTTCGTGATGGCGTGGCCGCCTTTCGAAATATCCTGGCCGGCGCCCGCCATCGTATTGCAACCCGTGACGAGCATGGCGGTTCCTGCGAGCACAAGCAAAGCGATCAGTCGAGTCATGAAACTTCTCCTTGTCGAGAATGCATCGGTTGATGTCGTCCGACCGGGGCCATGCCAGTCGATCAGGTTTCGATCCGGTTTCGAACCGGCCTGATTGCATGGTAAAAAAAGGGTGGGGGCCGCGCTGTCGGCCGTGCCGCGATTTTGTTGTAGGCGTGCTCCGGTGTTTGCGTCGGCGCACTCCTACAACGGCTTTGCGGTGCCGCGGCGAGCGCCCGTCAGACGGGACTTTGCGACGAAGTGGACGGCGTGGCCGGCGGCGCCAGCGGCTGATCCACCGACGGCGTCGCGGTGCTTGCGCTCGGCATCACGACGTCGATTTCGGTGCCGTTTTGCGCGCCACGGCGGATGTCGAAGCGTCCGCCATGCGCGGCCACGCGCTGGCGCATGCCGAGCAGGCCATGCGTATGCGTGCGTTTCAGATCGGCCGGCATGATGCCGACGCCGTTGTCCGCGATATGCAGCGCGACCTCGCCATCGCCGACCCGCAACGCGATGCCGACCTTCGAGGCTCGCGCGTATTTGGCGGCGTTCGTCAGCGACTCCTGCGCGACCCGAAAGAGCGCGATCTCGGTCTGCTCGTCGAGTTGGATATCGTCGGCGGGCAGGTGCAGCTCGAGCGTCCAGTTGTTGCGCTGCGCGGCTTCGTCGGCGAGCGTGCGCAGCGCGGTGACGAGCCCGAAATTGGCGAGCACGGTCGGCCGCATGTCCTCGATGATGCGCCGCTTCAGCGCGATACCCTGGTCGAGATTGGCGAGCGCGCGCTGCAGCTTGTCGGCGATGTCCGGCTCGCTGTCCTTCAGCTTGCGGCGCGCCCATGCGACGTCCATCCGGCATGCGGTCAGGATCGCGCCGAGCTCGTCGTGCAACTCACGCGCGAGCTGGGTCTTTTCGTTTTCGCTGACCGCCTGCAGATGCCAGCCGAGCGCTTCGAGCTGCCGCGTGCGCTCGCCCACCAGCTGGTCGAGTTCCTCCTGCTGCGTAATCAGCTGACGCTGTGCGCGCGCCTGCCGGTCGATCTGGATACCGAGATTGCGAAACAGCAGAATGAACAGCACGATGTTCAGCGCCGACAGACCCGCGGCGCACAGCGTCGACAGCCGCTGATCGGCGCGGCTCGCGGCCAGCGCGTGCTGCGCGCGGCGCTCCTCGTTGTCGCGCAGCAGCGTGAGCGTGCTGTCGATCAACGACGCGTCCGCCGGATTGACGTCGCTCGCGGGCCCGCATGCGCCGAGTTCGAGCGGATGCGGCGCTGCGTGCTGCATCGCGGCGGCGCCGGCGCCGATGCGCGCGTCGATCAGCGCGAGAATCTGCGTAAAGCTTGCGAGCTCCGCGCTGTCCGCGCGGCCGCCGCGATAGAAGCGGTCCAACTGCCGGGTGGTGTCGCGAATGCGCGCGGCGCTCGCGCAGAACGCGTGGGCGGATGCGTCGTCCTTCGTCAGAAGAAACTGATTCTGTTGCGCGCTGAGGCGCGACAGGTCGCTCGCGAGCGTGCTCAGTTGCACGGTGACGTCGCGCGCTTCGAGCGCGGTTTCGTACTCGGCGGTGATGCGCTGACGCGCGCTCTCCAGAATCACGAGGCCGCCCACCGTGATCACGATCGCGACCGTCATCGCGATCGCCCAGCTGCGCCTGCGCATCCAGTCGGCGAGCCGCGCGGTGGCGCGCGCGCCAGACTGTTCCGGCGGGTTCTGCAGATTCGACACTTGCTGCTCCAGAAAGAGGGCGTCGACTCAGGCGTCGACTCCCGCATCGCGCGAAGCCGCGCGTAACGTCGTCGTAATCCAATGTAAGCGGATTCTCACACGAAAAACGGCGAGCGTCGGAATGCGCGCGGCGCCGCGCATCGATAGCATGGACCCGATCGTTCATTCAATGTTTCCGGAGAAAACCATCATGTTGAAGTGGGCGCTGTTCTTCGCGATCGTCGCGGTGATCGCGGGTCTTCTCGGCTTTACCGGCATTGCAGCCGGCGCGGCGGCGATCGCGAAGTTCCTGTTCTTCGTGTTTGTCGTGCTGTGCGTGGTGTTCCTCGTGCTCGGCTTCGTCGTGACCAAGAAAATAATCGATTAGCGCGGCCATCGCAGTCGGGCAAGCCGCGCCTTCATAGCAGGCGAGGGGTTTGCTGGTAGTCGATTGCAGGGGCCAACAAAAGGGAGAAATGCCATGCTTCACTATGCCATCGTCTTCTTCGTGATCGCGATCATCGCGGCGGTGTTCGGCTTTACCGGCATCGCGGCCGGCGCGGCCGAAATCGCGAAGATCCTGTTCTACATCTTCCTCGTCGTGTTCGTGGTCACGTTGCTGCTCGGCGTGTTTCGAACCTAGCCACGCGAGCCCTGGATGAACGTAACACGAGATCGGCAGCGAAGTACGCAATACGTATACGTTGGTACAGGTAGTCAACAAGGCGCGGGAACGCGCGGCGTTTGAATCCTCGATCGAGGCGCCCGCGTTCGAAGCGCGCCGTCATTCCACCGTCGGCGCATCAGGTGCGATTCGTGCTGATGCGCGATTCCCCCAATACCGGATAAAGGAGAAGTTCGATGACGAAGCAATCTGGCGACACGTTCGTGATGGACATCAAAAAGATCCGCGAGGACGCGCGCAAGCATATGTCCGATGGTCCGGTCACGCCGACCTACGGCGCGGATCGCGAAACGGTGCTCAAGCTGCTGAACGACGCGCTCGCCACCGAGCTCGTCTGCACGCTGCGTTACAAGCGCCACTACTTCATGGCGAAGGGCATCAACTCCGAAGCGGTCGCGACGGAATTCGCCGAGCACGCGAGCGAGGAGCAGGAACACGCCGATCGCATCGCCGAGCGCATCGTGCAGCTTGGCGGCGAACCCGATTTCGCGCCGGACGGCATCAAGGCACGCGCTCATTCGGAATACAAGGAAGGCACCGATCTGACCGACATGATTCGCGAGAACCTGATCGCGGAGCGCATCGCGATCGACACGTACCGCGAGATCGTCCGCTATCTCGGCGAGAAGGACGTGACCACGCGCCGGCTGTTCGAGGAGATTCTCGCGGTCGAGGAAGAGCATGCCGACGATATGGCGGATCTGCTCGCGGGGCGTGAGTAGCGCGCCAGAATGACGGGGAAGCGACGAACACGAACTCGGGAATGCGGGCGGCTGCGATGCGAAGCCGCCCTCGCAGTCCACGTTCTGCCGTGGCCCCGGATCATTACAATGTCGGCTTAGGAGCGACTCCCTTTGCACGGACACCCAACCGATGATTCGAGTGCTGATAGCTGACGATCATGCGATCGTTCGAGGTGGTTTCAGACAGTTCGTCGCCGACGAGCCGGACATGTGCGTCGCCGCCGAGGCCGCCACCGGCGAGGAAGCGATCGGCCTCGTGCGCGAGCAGGCATTCGACGTGGTGCTGCTCGACATCGCGATGCCGGACAAGAACGGCATCGATACGTTGCGGGTGATCAAGCAGGTGCGTCCTGAGCAGGGGGTGCTGATCCTGTCGGGCTACCCCGAGAGCCAATACGCGATCAATCTGCTTCGCGCGGGCGCGAACGGCTATCTGAACAAGGACTGCGAGCCGGAGGAAATCGTGCGCGCAATCCGCTCGGTGGCGCGCGGGCATCGCTATCTGTCGGAGGCGGTCGCCGATACGCTTGCCGACAATCTCGACAAGCCCGCCGCCGGACGTCCGCATGAAGCGCTGTCGGAGCGCGAATTCCAGATCTTCTGCAAGCTCGCGGCAGGGCAATTGCCGACGCAGATCGCGGAAGAACTGCATCTGTCGGTCAAAACGGTGAGCACGTATCGCGCGCGGGTGCTCGAGAAGATGCGACTCGCGAACAACGCGGACCTCACGTATTACGCGATCAAGAACGGTCTGATCGAATGACGGACGATCGAGACATCCCGATGAACAGCGAATCGAACCCTGCTACCGATCCAGCCAGCCGCGCGCCGTTGCGCGTGCTGCTGATCGAGGATTCGCCGCTGATCCGCCGCAGCCTCGTCGAGGCGATCGATGCTTCGGGCTTGCTGCGCGTGGCCGCTTATGCCGATTCCGCCGATCAGGCGATCGCGTTGCTCGGCGACGAAGCGTTCGATGCGGTGATCGTCGATTTGCAGCTGAAGCAGGGCTCGGGCGTGCCGGTGCTCGCGTATCTGCAGCGCGAGGGGTTGATCGATTCGATGTTCGCGGCGGTGCTGACCAATCATGCGTTGCCCGCGTATCGAGCGCGCTGCGAGCAGTACGGCGTGCGGCACTTTTACGACAAATCGTTCGAGTTCGATCGCGTGCTCGATGCGCTGCATGAGTATGCGTTGGGGCGGGGTGGCGACGTTTGAACGCTCGCAGCAAGGGCTGAAAACGCGCGGCGTCCGCGTGATGCCTGCACAAATCAAAGGTGGAATCGGGCGTTCAATGCCCCGTCCGCGCCGGCAAGCGCAAATGATTCCACGCGCCGAGCCCGGCAAACCCGATCCCCGCGATAGTGACGCCGATCCACCCGAACGCCGGCCACACGATCGCGCCGACACCCGAGCCCAGCGCCCCGCCGATGAAATACGCGACCATATACACGGTATTCACGCGGCTGCGCGCATCGGGCTTTAACGCGTAGATGCGCGACTGATTGGAAATCTGCGCGGCCTGCACGCCGATGTCGAGAATGATCACCCCGACCACGAGTCCCGCGATGCTCTTCGCCGATGCGCCGAAGATCACGAACGCGATCACGACCAGCACGAGCGAGACGGTGATGATCGCGCGTGGGCCGCGCCGGTCGGCGAACTTGCCCGCGAGCGGCGCGGCCAGCGCGCCAGCCGCGCCGACGATACCGAACAGCCCCGCCGCCTGCGGCCCGAGATGAAACGGCGCACCCGCCAGCAACAGCGCGAGCACCGACCAGAAAAGGCTGAATGCGCCGAACAGGGCCGCACCGGTCAGCGACGCCTCGCGCAGCGCACGATGCTCGGTCACCAGATGCCACATCGACACGAGCAGTTTGCCGTACGGCAGCGTCGAGGTCGGCTGGCTCTTCGGCAGACGCAAAATGATGACGACTGCGAGCGCGAGCAGCGCGACGACCGATGCGCCAAACACCGCGCGCCAGCCGAAGTATTCACCGACGATGCCCGCCGCGGTCCGCGCGAGCAGGATGCCGAGCAAGAGGCCGCTCATCACGGTACCGACCGCGTGGCCGCGCTCGGACGGCGGCGCGAGTTCGGCCGCGAACGGCACCGCCTGTTGCGCGATCGTCGCGAGCACGCCGATCGCGAGACTCGTGACGATCAGCACCGCGAGCGTCGGCGCCGACGCCGCGACGATGAGCGCGACGCACATGCCGGCGATCTGCAGCAGGATCAGCAGACGCCGGTCGAAGCGGTCGCCGAGCGGCGCGAGCAGCAGCATGCCGGCGGCGTAGCCGAGCTGCGTGACGGCCGGCACCGCGCCGACCCAGGACGCGCTGTCCGGAAACGACTGGCGCAAGTTGTCGAGCAGCGGCTGATTGAAGTAGATGTTCGCGACCGAGACACCGGCGATCGTCGCGAGCAGCAGCAACACGCCGCGCAACGACCGGGCGGAGGAAGCGGAAGTGGAAGCGTCGGAAGTGGACATGACAGAGGCGGATCGACGGACCGGCCCATGCGCGGTCCTCAAGCGAGCCGATCATACCGGAGCGGCGGGGTTCGTGCTGACGGCCGCGCGAGGCTCGCCCGCGCGGCCGCTATCGGTCTGTAGCGAGATAGACCGCTGGTTTCAGTCGATCAACGCGCCAGCGTCGTAGAACGGATACGGGCCGTCGGCCGCATCGACATACGCGTGATGCGTGACGATGCCCGTCGCCGCAGCGTAGTAATGCAGCGCGTACGCGGGCGGCTCCATCACGAACGCCGACGGTCCGTCCTCGCGAAAATCGAGCGCCACCTGGTGTGCGGGCGCTGGAATCGCGCTCGCGATCGTGCCGCCGAAGCGCACGAACATCGAGCGATGCACGTGCCCGCAGAGCACGCGCTCGACGTTGGGATAGCGGGCGATCAACGCGGCGAGCTTGTCCGATGCCGCCGGGTCGAGCCGGATCTCGTCCATATGTCCGATGCCGCACGCGAACGGCGGATGATGCAGCGCGACCACGACCGGCTTGCCGCGCGCCGCATCGAGCTGCTGCGCGAGCCACGCGAGCCGCGTATCGCACAGCATGCCGGCGCTCGAGCCGGGCACCAGCGAATCCAGTGCGATCACGCGCAGCGGGCCGACGTCGACCGCGTACTGCACGAACTCGCCGCCGCTTAGCAACTCCTCGCGCTCGGGAAACGCGGCGCGCAACGCGTCGCGTTCGTCGTGATTGCCGACCATCAGGAAGTAGGGGATCTCGAGCGGTGCGAGCAATGTCTTCAGGTGCGCATACTGCTGCGGGTCGCCCTGATCGACGAGGTCGCCGGTCATCAGCACCGCGTCGGGGCGCGGTGTGAGCGCGTTCAGCGCGTCGATGCAGCGTGCGAGGTAGGGAGCGGTATCGACGCGGCGATATGCGAGGGCGCCGGGTTGCTTGATATGCAGATCGCTAATTTGGGCCAGCAGCATGACAGAGGTCCTTCGGGTTGCTTCGTGTTGAGCGCCGGGCAGCGGCGCTGTTTGTGCCTACGATAGCGCAATCAAAGCGTGCTGCTCGATCGAAATGCCGACCGGCGTGCCGCGCGCAAGCTCGATACGGCCCGGGACGTCGACGACGAGCGGCTCGGGCGCGGCGCCGCCAATCGTCAGGCGCGTGCGTTCGCCGAGGAACGCGGTGCTTTCGATCTGGCCGCGCAGTTGCGCGAGCGCGGGGTCGGTGAGCCGCGCGTCCTCGGGGCGGAAGAAAAATTCGTGCGCGCCGTTCGTATTCGATGCATGCGCGGGTAACGGCACGGCGCCGCCGCTCGTCGTCAGCATGCCGTCGCGCGGCTCGCCCGCGATACGGTTGATCGTGCCGACGAACTGCGCGACCGTGCGATTGACCGGCCGATAGTAGATGTCGCGCGGCGAACCGATTTGCTCGATGCGTCCCGCGCTCATCACGACGATGCGATCGCCGAGCTCCATCGCTTCGGCCTGATCGTGCGTCACGTAGACGGTGGTGATGCCGAGTTCGCGCAACAGCGCGTTCATTTCCGTGCGCAATGCATCGCGCAGACGCGCGTCGAGCGCGGTCAGCGGTTCGTCGAGCAGCAGCACCCGCGGCTGCACCGCGAGCGCGCGTGCGAGCGCCACACGTTGACGCTGGCCGCCCGACAGTTGATCGATCGGCTTGTCCGCGTGCGCGCTAAGCCGCATCATGCCGAGCAGTTCGTCGACGCGTTGCCGGGCGATGGCCGCCGGCACACGCCTGATCTTCAGACCGTAGCCGATGTTGCCGCGCACGGTCAGGTTCGGAAACAGCGCGTAGCTCTGGAACACCATGCCGACCGCGCGTTTTTCGATCGGCAGCGCGGTCACGTCGTCGTCGCCGAATGCGATGCTGCCGCCGGCGTCCGGGGTTTCGAGGCCCGCGATCAGGCGCAGCGTCGTCGTCTTGCCGCAGCCCGACGGTCCGAGCAGCACGAGGGTTTCGCCCGCGCCGATCGCCAGGTCGAGCGGCTCGAGCACGCGTGTGCCGCGAAACGTCTTGGCGCACTGCGTGAGCGTGATGGGAACCGAGGTCAGTTTCATGGCGTGTCGATGGGTTTCGGGCAAGAGATAGCGCCGCGTTTGTTCGACGCGCTGCGCTGGCCGGTCGCGTCGACGCCGAGCCATTGCATCGCGACGAGCAGCGGCATCGTCATGATGAAGAACAGGATCGTGTACGCGCTGCCGATCTCGATGCGCATCGACGCGTAGGTATCGGCGAGGCCGACCGGCAGCGTCTTCGTGTCGGGCGTGTGCAGCATCCACGTGAGATTGAATTCGCCGATCGACAGCGTCAGCACCGCAAGCGCGCCCGCAACGATGCCGGGCCGCGCGTTCGGCAGCACGATCGTGACGAAGCGCGTGAAGAAGCCCGCGCCGAGGCTCGCCGCGCCTTCTTCGAGCGTGCGCAGATCGCCGCTCGCGCAGACCGCGGCGACCGCGCGCACCATGAACGGAAGCGTGAACACCACATGCCCGACGACGATGAACGCCGCGCTCATCCGGAACGCCGTGAAGCCGCCGTAGATCACCAGCAGCGCGAGTGCCGATGCGAGGCCGGGCAGCGCGATCGGCAGCACCAGAAACTCCTCGACGATGCGCGCGAAGCGCGTCTTGCTGCGCGCGAGCACGTAGCCCGCGGGTACGCCGGTCAACAGCGTGACGGCGAGCGTCGCCGCGGCCACTTCGAGCGACAGCCACACCGAGCCGTGATACTGGCTCCACACTTCGACGAGCCAGCGCAGCGTGAGTCCGCTCGACACGCCCTTGAAGTAGTTGACCGTCAGCCCCGCGACGATCGACATAACGACCGGCACGATCAGGAACGCGCACAGCAGCAGGGTGACGAACCATTGACCCGCGGCGAGCCAGGTTCGCGAGGAAGGCCACGCGCGTCGCGCGCGCGGTCCCGCTGTCGGTTGCGACTGTGAGGAGGGTGAGGAGGGTGAGGAGGTCGAGGAGGCCGTGACTGAGTTCATGGATGCGTTGTCGTTCATGCGCTCGCCGCGACGCCCGAACCGCTCGCGCTGCGCGCGATCGCCAGCACCGCCCACGTGACGATGCCCAGCACGATCGACAGGCCCGCGGCGGTCACCATGTTCGCGTTCAGCGTGAACTCGGTATAGATGGTCATCGGCAGCACGTCGATGTCGGTGGCTAGCGTGAACGCGGTGCCGAACGCGCCCATCGCGGTCGCGAAGCACACGGCGCCCGCCGCGATCAGTCCGGGCGACAGCGCCGGCAGCACGATGTCGCGCATGATGCGCCACGGCGATGCGCCGAGCGAGCGCGCGGCCTCTTCGAGCGACGCATCGAGCTTGGTCGCGGAGGCCATCACCGTCACGATCACGCGCGGAATCGAGAAATACAGATAGCCGAGAAACAGGCCGCTCATCGAATACGCGAACACCCAGCGATCGCCCGCGAGTTTGAGCGACAGCGCGCCGATCAGCCCCTGACGTCCGGCCAGCATGATGACCATGAAGCCGACGACGACGCCCGGAAACGCGAGCGGAAACGTCAGCAGCGCGAGCAGCGTGCGCTTGCCGGCGAACTCGCGGCGCGCGAGCAGCAGCCCCGCGATCACCGACAGCACCAGCGTGGCCGCCGTGACCGCCGCCGACAGCACGACGGTCGCGCCGAGGCTCGACATATAGCGCGGATTGGTCAGCATCGCGCGATAGGTCGCGAAAGCGTGGCCGCCGCCGGAGAGCTGCGCGAGCGCGCCCATCGGCAGCAGCCAGAACGCGATGAATACCGCGAGCGCGGGCGCGAGCAATGCGATGCGCCAGCGCAGCGGGAAGGTGACGTCGTTCAATGCATCACCTGCAGATAGCGCTCGCCGAAGCCCGACTGCTTCTCGGCCATCTTCGCGAAGTCGACCGGCTTCGCGCGCGCGTATTCGCTCGCGGGCAGGAACTGCGCGGCGGTTTCGGCATTCATCGCGCTCGCGCGCACCGGCCGCAGATACGCCTGCGCCCACAGTTTCTGGCCTTCGTCGGACAGCACGAAATCGAGCACCTTCTTGCCGTTCGTTTCGTGCGGCGCGCCCTTCACGAGGCTCATCACGTACGGCACCGAGATCGTGCCTTCCTGCGGAATCACGAACTCGACGTTCGCATGATCCTTGTATTTCGCGCGATACGCGTCGAAGTCGTAGTCGAGCAGGATCGGAATTTCGCCGGACAGCACACGCGCGTACGCGGTTTGCTTCGGCACGATCGGCGCATTCGCCTTGAGCTTGCGGAACCAGTCGAGGCCCGGCTCAAAGTTATCGAGCGTGCCGCCGAGCGCCTGGTTCACCGCGACCGCGCCCGCATAGCCGACGAACGCGCTCGACGGATCGAGGTAGCCGATCATCCCCTTGTATTCAGGCTTCAGCAGATCGGCCCACGAGCGCGGCACCGGTTTGCCTTCGAGCGCGTCCTTGTTGACGAAGAAGCCGAGCGTGCCCGAGTGGATCGTGAACCAGTAGCCTTGCGGGTCTTTTAGGCTTGCCGGAATGTCGTCCCAGTGCGCGGGCTTGTAGGTCTGGATCACGCCCTTGTCCTTCGCCTGGAACGCCGAGGACACGCCGAGATACACGACGTCGGCGACCGGGCTTTTCTGCTCGGCCATCAGCTGTGCGATCGATTGGCCCGAGTTCTTGTTGTCGAACGGCACGCGAATGCCGGTCTTTTGCTGGATCGCCTTGATCTGGCTCGCCCAGTCGGCCCATTCGGGCGGGCAGTTGTAGCAGATCGCGGTTTCGTCGGCGCGCGCTTTTTGCGGCGCGAGCGTGACGAACGCCGCGCCGGCCACGAGCAGGCTCGCCGGCACTACGGTCGCGGCGGCGTGCGACAGTTTCTGCCAGAGCGGTTTGGAGGATGCGAAGCGTGAGGTCGAGCGGGTCACTGCAGGTCTCCTGTGTTCGATCGGTGCAAGTGCTTCCGCACTCACTCCGGGCCCGTAAAAGGTGGTGGTTGCAAGCGGTTGTAGTGCGCGAAGGCTGCCTAGGCGGTCAGCCCTTGCGTTGGTGATGCCCTGTCGAAATCTGCGTGGGACCCGAGTGCCGCGATCGTCGCGCCTTCACGCACGCTGTGCGGTAGGGTCAATGCGAGCGAAGTGGCGGGGAATGCGCGCTCGTCGCGCTCGCCACCGATCCGTGCAAGCAGACGCTGCCACGCCGCCCGGCCGATCTCGCGATTCGGCGCGCAGATGCTGGCGAGCGCGGGCGACAGCAGTTCGCCCATCGCGAGGCCGTCGAAGCCGAGAATCGACATGTCTTGCGGAATCTTCAGACGCGCGCGGCGCAGGCCGCGCATCACGACCATCGCGAGCAGATCGTTGCTGCAAAAGAGGGCGGTCGGACGGTTTGCGCCTTGCGTCAGGTGCGCGAGCACGGACGGCGCGAGTTCGTCGGCGTTGAAATCGACTTCGAGCGCGGGCGCGGCGATGAGGCCGGCTTGCTGCATCGCCTGCGTGTAGCCGAGATGCCGCTGACGCGCGCGATCCGACGCGGCGAACGAGCCGGCCAGCATCAGGATGCGGCGATGGCCGTTGGCGATGAGCCGGCGCACGCCGTCGTAGGCGGCAAGGCGATTGTCGACCGACACCGACGGGCGGCGCACCGTGTCGTTGTGCATCAGCACGTACAGCAGGCCATCGCGGTCGAGTTCGTCGAGCAGCGGATGGGTGTCGGCATCGGCGACGGTCAGGATCAGGCCTTCGACGCGATGCTCGCGCAGCGTTTCGATTGCGTGACGCTCGCGGTCCACGTCGTACTGCGTGGTCATCAGCATGAGCCGGTAGCCTTGCGCCGACGCGAGATCGTCGATGCCTTGCAGGCATTCGGCGAACACCGGGTTCGCGAGCGTCGGCAGAACGACGCCGATCAGGCGCGTACGCTCGCCGCGCAATTGCCGGCCGAGCGGGCTCGGGCGGAAGTTCAGCGCGTCGATCGACTGACGTACCTTGTCGAGCGTGATGGGGTTCACGGTGTGCGGCGCGTTGATCGCGCGCGATACCGTGGCAATGGAAAAGCCCGCGTGGGCGGCGACATCCTTGATCGTCGGCGTCATCGGTTTGCGGCCCGCTGTAATCGTTTTCGTGAGCGGATTATCGGCAAGGTTTGTGACTTGGGGATGAACGTGGTGTCGGGCGTTCTTGGGACTGCGGCGACGCGATGGTAGAATTCGCGACCACGCGCGATTGCGACCCCTGCCGGGGTGATGAAATTGGTAAACATAGCGGACTTAAAATCCGCCGCCTTCGGGCTTGCCGGTTCAAGTCCGGTCCCCGGCACCAGTGTTGCAATGACAGGCACGATGCGCGCACGCCGATGATCGCCGTGCCGATCTCGCTCTCCAGTTTTCCCGATCAGAAATCCAGTTGCTTCGCGCTGATACCGAGCGCCGCCGCGATCTTTTCGCGCGTTGATTTGCGCAAGCGATCGCTATTTTCCTGTTGTGCAAAAGCAGGCTGGCTGATGCCAAGACGCGCCGCGATGTTCGCCTGAGTGAAACCGAGCTGTTCGCTCCATGCGCGTACGGGTGAAGCGCCGTCAACCGTGCCGCTCACGACGTCGTTGGGAATCAGGTTCCGGTCGGTGCCGGTCAGTAGTTCTTGTGTATCCCTGGTGATCAGAGCGTTGCTCGAATCTGCGGCGCATCGCACGGAAGCGGTGAAACTCGTTGGCCTATGCGGACAAAATCGAGTGAGAAACTGTCACACCGCATAACGCGAGGAACCTCCAGAACTCGGCGTAACTCCGGACAAGCGCCTAACCTTGTCGATCGGCGCGACCGTGCGTAATATCACCTCGCCAACCTCAATCCGCCTTCATGTCTTCGCTCAAATACCTGACCGGCTACCCCGCACCTCTGCAAGACAAGGTGAGAACGCTGATCGCCGACGATCAGCTCGGCTCCTATCTCGCGCAGAAGTACCCGAACACGCACGAGGTGCAAACCGACCGCGCGCTCTACGAGTACTGCGCGGAGCTCAAACGCGAACACCTGCGCAACGCGGAGCAGATCGACAAGGTCACCTACGACAGCAAGCTCGACGTGATGCGTCACGCGCTCGGCCTGCATACGAGCATTTCGCGCGTGCAGGGCAGCAAGCTGAAGGCGAAGAAGGAAATCCGCATCGCGTCGCTATTCAAGGGCGCGGCGCCGGAGTTTCTGAAGATGATCGTCGTGCACGAACTCGCTCATCTGAAAGAGAGCGATCACAACAAGGCGTTCTATCGTCTGTGCGAGTTCATGCAGCCGGGGTACCACCAGATCGAATTCGATCTACGTCTGTATCTGACGCATCGCGATCTGGCGAAGAAGCCCGTGTGAGGGACGCCGCGCGCAAGGCGCGGAAAATAGAGCTGACTTCAGGCCGCCAGAACAGCGACATCCTGCACCACCGACGCCGTCAACAACACCGGAATCGACTTCGACGTCGGCGTACCCGCGCCATCCGCGACCGAGGAGAGCGGTACCAGCGGATTCGTCTCCGGATAGTAAGCGCCGAGGCAGCCGCGCGGAATGTCATACTCGACGAGCAGAAAACCGTCCACCCGTCGCTCGATGCCATCGGCCCACACGCTCGTGATATCGACACGCTGACCGGCCGCGAACCCGAGCATCGCCAGATCGTCCTTGTTGGCGAACAGCACGCGCCGCTGTCCGTACACGCCGCGATAGCGATCGTCGAGACCGTAAATCGTCGTGTTGTACTGGTCGTGTGAGCGGGTAGTCATCAGCGTCATCAGGCGTTCGCCGTGACGCTTCTTCGCCTGATGAATCGGCGTGTCGAGCGCGATCGCGTGGACGATGAACTGCGCCTTGCGGCTCGGGGTTTTCCAGATGCGGTCGCGCGACGCGACGCCGAGATGGAAGCCGCCCGGCTTCTTCAGGCGCTCGTTGTAGTCGTCGAAACCGTCGATCACCTTCGCGATGCCATCGCGAATCAGCGCGTAGTCGGCCGCATGCGCGAGCCAGTCCACCTTGCCACTGCCCAAAGTCGCATGCGCCATCCGCGCGACGATCGCCACTTCGGATAGCAGATTGTCCGACGCCGGCTTGTTCATCCCGTACGAGATGTGCACCATGCTCATCGAATCCTCGACGCTGACGCCTTGCGCCACGCCGTTCTGAATATCGATCTCGGTGCGCCCGAGCGTCGGCAGGATCAGCGCGTCGCGGCCGTGCACGAGGTGGCTGCGATTGAGCTTCGTCGTCACGTGCACGGTCAGTTCGCATGCGCGCATTGCGTCCCACGTGCGCGGCGTGTCCGGCGTCGCGATCGAGAAATTACCGCCGAGGCCGATGAACACTTTCACCTTGCCATCGAGCATCGCCTGAATCGTGTTGACGACGTCGAGTCCGTGCTCGCGCGGCGGCGCGAAATCGTAGGCTGCGCCAAGCTTGTCGAGAAACGCGTCGGTAGGCTTTTCCTCGATGCCGACCGTGCGGTCGCCCTGCACGTTCGAGTGGCCGCGCACCGGGCATAGCCCCGCGCCGCGCCGGCCGATATTGCCGCGCATCATCATCAGATTCGACAGCAGCTGCACCGTCGCGACCGAGTTCTTGTGCTGCGTGAGGCCCATGCCCCAGGTCGAAATCACCGCGCGGCCCTTCACATAGATATCGGCGAGCTTCAGCACCTCGTCGAGCGGCACGCCGGCCTCGGCGACGATCGTGTCCCAGCGCTCGGCGCGCAGATCGTCGGCGAATGCGGCGAAGCCGACCGTGTGTTGGGCGATGAAGTCGACGTCGAGCACGCGCTCGAGGCCCGACACCAGCGCTTCGTCGTCGAGTTCGAGCACGCGTTTGGCGACGCCCTTGATCAGCGCGAAATCGCCGCCGACCTTCGGACGGATGAACACGGAGCTGATTTTCGTGCTGCCCATCGTCAGCATTTCGACCGGGTGCTGCGGGCTCGCGAAACGTTCGAGGCCGCGCTCCTTCAGCGGATTGATCGACACGATCGTCGCACCGCGCTTCGCGCACTCGCGCAGCTCGCCGAGCATGCGCGGATGGTTGGTGGCCGGGTTCTGGCCGAAGATCAGCAGCGTATCCGCGTGTTCGAAGTCGTCGAGCGTGACCGTGCCCTTGCCGATGCCGACCGTGTGCGGCAGGCCACGGCTCGTCGCCTCGTGGCACATGTTCGAGCAGTCGGGAAAATTGTTGGTGCCATACATGCGCACGAACAGCTGGTACAGGAACGCGGCTTCGTTGCTCGCGCGGCCCGACGTATAGAACGCGGCGCGGTTCGGATCGTCGAGACGCTTCAGATGGCTTGCGATCAGCTCGAGCGCGTCGTCCCAGCCGATCGGCACGTAGCGGTCGCGCGCGGCGTCGTAGACGAGCGGATCGGTCAGGCGGCCGTGCTGCTCGAGCTCGAAGTCGGATTGCTTCATCAACTCGGCGACACTGTGCTGCTCGAAGAACGCGGGCGTCACGCGCTTGCCGGTGGCCTCGGCGGCCACCGCCTTCACGCCGTTTTCGCAGAACTCGAACGTCGACGCGTGCTCGCGATCCGGCCACGCGCAGCCAGGGCAGTCGAAGCCGTCAGGCTGGTTCTGCTTGAGCAGCGTGCGGTAGTTGCCGCCCGCGACCTTTTCCTTGAGCAGGTTGATGGCGACATACTTCAGCGCGCCCCAGCCGGCGGCGGGGTGCTTGTACGGCTCGATGCGGGGTTCGGCTTGTGCTTCGTTCTTCTTCATGACGTGGCGATGGACAGATTCGACAGGCTTTGCAGCCCAATGCCCGCAAGCGTACTGTGTTCCACAATCCACGTCGGATACAGAAAATCGGAAAGAATAGGAGTACAGTTGCGCGACAATCTCTGAAACCGCCCGAACCCGCCCGAATCGCATGAAGCTCTACGAAAAACTCGCCGACGAAATCACCGAAGCCGTGCGCCGCGGCGTATTCGCGGCCGGCGAGCGGATTGCGTCGGTGCGCCAGGCGAGTCAGCAGCACGGCGTCAGCATCAAGACGGTGCTGCATGCGTATGCGCTGCTGGAGAGCCGCGGCGTCATCGAAAGCCGGCCGCAGTCGGGCTATTTCGTGCGCGACGCGGCCGCGCGGGCGCTCACGCCGGCGCCCGCCGCGGCGCGCGCCGGCCGCACGTCCGCGCCGCCGCCGGTGCCCGCGACGGTCGACGTGAGCCGGCTCGTGCTGTCGACGCTGCGCAGCATCCGCGCGCACGACGCCGTGCCGTTCGGCTCGCCGTATCCCGATCCGTCGTTGTTCCCGTGGCGGCGCATCAACCAGTACGCGAACGCGATCGCGCGCCGGCACGCGAGCTGGAATCTGATCGACGATCTGCCGCCGGGCAACCCCGAGCTGATCCGCCAGATCGCGCGGCGCTACGCGGAAAACGGTCTGCCGGTCGATCCGGGCGAAATCGTGATCACGCTCGGCGCGACCGAGGCGATCAACCTGAGCCTTCAGGCGGTCGCGAAGCCGGGCGACACCGTCGCGGTCGAATCGCCGACCTTCTATGCGATGCTGCACGCGATCGAGCGCCTCGGCATGCGCGCGATCGAAGTGGCGACGCATCCGGTCGACGGCATCGACATCGACGCGCTCGCGAAGGTGATCGCGCGTCAGAAGATCGCCGCGTGCATGGTGATGCCGAACTTCCAGAATCCGCTCGGTTTCTGCATGTCCGACGAGCGTAAGCGGCAACTGGTCGAACTGCTGGCCGCGCACGAGATTCCGGCGATCGAAAACGACGTCTACCAGGAGCTGTACTTCGGCGACGCGCGGCCATCGACGCTGAAGACTTTCGACACCAAAGGGCTCGTGCTGCACTGTGCGTCGTTTTCGAAAAGCCTGACGGCGTCGTACCGGATCGGCTGGGCGCTGCCGGGGCGTTATCGCGCGCAGGTCGAGAAGCTCAAGTTTCTGAACACGCTGACGACGCCGTCGGTGCCGCAGGTCGCGGTCGCCGATTATCTGCGTCAGGACGGCTACGACCGGCATCTGCGGCATCTGCGCCGCGTGTACCGGCAGCAGGCGAGCATCATGAGCGCGCTGGTGCTGCGCTTCTTCCCGGTCGGCACGCGCGTGTCGACGCCGCGCGGCGGCTACGTGCTGTGGGTCGAACTGCCGGTTGCGATCGACTCGATGCGGCTTTATCAGGCCGCGCTCGAACGCAGTATCACGGTCGGGCCGGGGATGATGTTTTCGACGCGCAACGATTACCAGCACTTCATCCGGCTGAATTACAGCTATCCGTGGACCGCGCAGGCCGAGGCGGCGTTGAAGACGCTCGGCGAGCTGGCCACGGCGATGGCGTGAATCGCGCAACCGCGATACAACCGACGCATCACAACAGCGAGACCGACATGAACGACGACGACATCGACCCGCAACTCGCCGCGATACTCGCGCAGCTATGGCGCGCGCATCGCGAGACACCCCGGCGCGGGTGGTCGCTCGCGAAGCTGTCGAAGCAGGCCGGTGTGCCGATGAGCAGCTTGCGGCGGCAATTGACGGCGCTATCGGGCGCCGGTCTCGTCGAGACGATGTTCCATGACGATGGCACCGGAGCCGCGTCGCTGAGCGAAACCGGCGCGCAGCTTTGCGCGGAGCTGTTCGGCACGGGCGAGGGCGGTGAGCCGTCGGCCGCTGACTGAGCTTTCCGCGCGCAGTTCACCCGGCGCGCAGGCCCATCGCCGTCGTAGCCAGTGTGTTTCGCCGCTCATTGCCCAACGCTCGCCTGCATCTGCGGTTGCATCGGCCTCTGCATCGGCGCTTGCTCTTGCGATGGCGCCATGTCCGCCGCCTCGAGCGTGGCCACGCCGCAAAACCAGTCGCCATCGCGCGGCTGAAACCTCCAACGCTGGCCCGACTGTCCGATCACGCTCGCACACTGCTCGTTGACGACGAGGCCGGGCTTCGCGGCCGTGCAGTGCAGCGTCGACGGGTCCGGGTGCGCTTTCACATCCCCACCCGCGGACGCCGGGTGCCGCGCGGCCTTCGGCAAGCTCGCCAGCAGCCGCTGCAATTCGTCGATGCGCGTCGCGTACCACGTCCGCAGACACGCGACGTCACGGCAGTTCGCTTCGCGCCAGGCCCACTTGCTGTCGCTGTCGTCGGTGAACGCACGGCGCTGGGCGACTCGCCGGCGCGCTTTCCAGTAGAGTTGGCCCAACGTGTCGTCGAGCGCCGACAGCGCGGAGTTGCCGCAAATCATGCGCTCGGCCGGCGAACGGCCGCGCTGGCAGTCGAAGCTGGCGGCGTTGGTATACGGATGCGCGAGCAGCAGTCCGGCGAGCAGGAGGGGGCGGAAGAGGGTCATCAGAGTCCCGGCGGTGCATCGATTGATCATGCCGCCGATGATCGACCGGTCGCGCGCTTCGCGGACGCTCGAACAACGTCGGAGTTCGGGCGGGTCTACAAGATCTTGCCGCTCGGGCTTGCCGGCTGGCATATGCCGTGCGTGATTGCTGCGGGCGCACGTTCGCGTGTCATGAAGCAGGCG
Source organism: Burkholderia sp. JPY481 (assembly GCF_038900515.1). Taxonomy (NCBI): domain Bacteria; kingdom Pseudomonadati; phylum Pseudomonadota; class Betaproteobacteria; order Burkholderiales; family Burkholderiaceae; genus Burkholderia; species Burkholderia sp. JPY481. The sequence continues at coordinate 739,251 of NZ_JAYMRT010000001.1, read as the reverse complement.
CAACGTCTATTTATTGGAAGTGGGGGCACATAGGCCGGCGTGGTCAAAAGGTGACCATCGAAATAGGAAGAACGAATGCAACGACAACTCTTGATCGGTCTTTACATGGCAGCGGGCCTGCTGACCTTGCCCGGCGTGGCCAGCGCGCAGGCGCAGGCCTATACGAACAGCGGTACCAACGTGCGCGCGGGCCCTGCGTCCGATTATCCGATCGTCGCGCAGCTACCGGGCGGCGCTCCTGTAACGGTGATGGGGTGCCTGAGCAACTACCAGTGGTGCGACGTCGCCACACCGAATCTGCGCGGCTGGGTGTATGCGTCACGGCTCAGTTCGCCGTACCAGGGCTACAACATGCCGCTGAACTACGGCGCCGCGCTCGGCCTGCCGATCCTCGCGTTCTCGATCAACGATTACTGGGGCAACTACTACCGCGGCCAGCCGTGGTACGGCCAGCGCTCGCGCTGGGCGCGTCATGCGCCGCCCCCGCCGCCGCGACCGGGCGCCGGGCATCCGCCGCCGAACTGGCGGCCGCTGCCGGGGCATGTCGGCGGGCGTCCGCCGGGTGGCTCGCCGCCGGGTCACGCGGGCGAGCGTCCGCCGGGTGGGCCGCCGCCGGGCCATGCGGGTGGCCGTCCGCCGGGTGGGCCGCCGCCGGGCCATGCAGGCGGACGGCCTCCAGGTAACGAGGGTGGCCGACCACCGGGCAACGCGGGTGGACGCCCACCGGGTGGCCCGCCTCCGGGCAGCGCCGGCGGCCGTCCTCCCGGCGCGCAGCAGGGCGGTGGGGCTGGCCGGCCGCCGGGCGGCGGACCGCAAGGCGGCGGAGGCGGTCACTCGCCGGGCGGCGCTCAGCAAGGCGGCAATCGGCCCCCAGGTGGTCATCAAGGCGGACCCCAAGGAGGTCCTCAAGGCGGTGGTGGCGGAACACGGCCTCCAGTAGGCGGCGGCAACAATTGACAATCATTGACGCCGCCACTGCACTGAAGACAATGGTGCCAAACGGGCCGCCGCAACCTGCTGCAGCGGCCCGGCGTCGAGCCGCCGCGGCGCCCGCGGGCTACGAACCCACGGTGCGAGAACCGCCGTCGCCCGTCGTACCCGCGTCAACCGATGCTTGCACGCCACACCCGTAGCCGTCCGCACCGATGCGTGGCGGATTTTCACGCCGTGCTTAGCGTAAACCCCGGTGTGCCGCGTACACTAACTTGCCGATGTTGGGTTGGGGGGCGCAACTATGATTTGCGAAGCGACATCACGTGGCACGACGACAGCCGCGCCGGAGGGCGCCCGCTATCGCCCGGAACGGGCCGAGGAAGTGCTCGCATCCGAGCGCAGCGTGTTGCGGCTGATCACGCGCAACACGCCGCTGCCCGAGCTGCTCGACGAAGTCTGCCGTCGCGCCGAGGCGCTGCTCGGCGACGGCGCGTGCTGCTCGATCCTGCTGCTCGACCCAGACGGCTTGCATGTGCGCGTAGGCGGCGCGCCGTCGCTGCCGCCCCCGTTCAGCGCCGCGATCGAGGGCGCCACGATCGGTCCGCGCGCCGGTTCGTGCGGCACGGCGATGTTCGAGCGCCGTCTGGTGATCGTCGACGACATCGAATCCGATCCGCTGTGGGAAAACTTCCGCGCTTTCGCATTGCCGCACGGCTTGCGCGCCTGCTGGTCCGTGCCCTTCGAAAACGACGCCGGCATCGTGCTCGGCGCGTTCGCCGTCTACTACCGCACCACGCGCCGTCCGACCCCAGAGGAAGAGGCGATGCTGCGCGACATCGGCAGCAGCGTCGGGCTCGCGGTCCATCAGGACGCGATGGCGCAGCGCCTCGCGCACAGCGAGGAGCGTCACCGGCTGGTCGTCGATCATCTGAGCGAAGGCATCGTCGTGCAGTCGCGCACCGGCATCGTGCTCGCCTGCAATCCGAGCGCGCAGCGCATGCTGCACGTGACGCCGCAGGTCGTCGGCCGCAGCATGCAGACCGTGATGACACGCGCGTTCGGCGAGGACGGCTCGGTGATCGGCGACGGCAACCGTCCGGTCACCCAGGTCTTCGCGACCGGCAAGCCGATGCTCGGCGTGACGATCGGCCTCGAGCTGATGAGCGGCGAAGTCGTGTGGATCACGGAAAACGTCGTGCCGATCCTGCGCCCGGGCGAGAGCGAGCCGGATTCCGTGCTGATTTCGTTTTCCGACATCGGGCCGGTGCGCGAGGCGCAGCGCCAGCTGAAGTACCTCGCCACGCGCGATTCGCTGACGGGCCTCTACAACCGCGCCTACCTGACCGAGCGGATGCGCGACCTGTTCGCGCCGCGCGCCAGCGGCGAGCATGGCGGCGAACCCGCCAGCGTCGCCGTGCTGTTCGTCGATCTCGACGGTTTCAAGAAGGTCAACGACACGGCCGGTCACGAAGCCGGCGACGCCTTGCTGTGCAGCGTCGCCGAGCGGCTGTCGGCCTGCGTCGGGCGCAGCGACACGCTGGCCCGGGTGGGCGGCGACGAGTTCGTGATCGTCTCCAGTGCGTGCGGCAATACCGGCGAGCTGATCGGCCTCGCGCATCGTGTTCTCGACATGATCGCGGTGCCGTTCGCGGTGGCGGGCAACGAGTACTACCTGGGCGCGTCGATCGGCATCAGCCTGTTTCCCGAAGACGGCCAGGACGTCGCGACGCTGATGCGCAACGCCGACTCGGCGATGTATCACGCGAAGCAGCGCGGCCGCAACAACTTCCAGTTCTTCACCGCCGAGCTGAACCGGCATCTGCAGCGGCGCTTCACGATCGAGCAGTCGCTGCGGCGCGCGCTCGCGGCCAACGAGCTGAGCCTCGTGTATCAGCCGATCGTCGATAGCCAGAGCGGTCGCACGATCGGCGCGGAAGCGCTGCTGCGCTGGTACAACAGCGAACTGGGCAACGTGTCGCCGGGCGAATTCATTCCGGTCGCCGAGGACGCCGGGCTGATCGTCGAGATCGGCGACTGGGTGCTCGAACACGCCTGCCAGCAGGTCGCGCAGTGGCGGCGCACGTTGGCGCCGCATCTGATCGTCGCGGTGAATCTGTCGCCGCGGCAGTTCAACGACGGGCTGCTCGAGCGCATCGAGCGCTGTCTCGCGCAGTCCGCGCTCGAACCGGCCGCGCTCGAACTGGAAATCACCGAGCGGCTGCTGATGAGCGATAGCGACACCGTGCTGCCGATGCTGAGCGCGCTGAGCGCAATGGGCGTGCGCGTGTCGGTCGACGATTTCGGCACCGGTTATTCGTCGCTGTCGTACCTGAAGCGTTTTCCGCTGCATAACCTGAAGATCGACCGGTCGTTCGTCGCGGGGCTGCCGGATCATCGCGATTCGATCGCGATCACGCAGGCGGTCGTCGCGATGGCGCACTCGCTCGGCATGAACGTGACCGCCGAGGGCGTCGAGACCGCCGAGCAGGCGGCGTTTCTGCGCGCGATCGATTGCGACAAGCAGCAGGGCTACCTGTACAGCCGGCCGGTCGGGGCCAGCGCCTATGCGCGCACGCTGTACGACGCGCAATTGATCGGCATGGCGAAGGCGTCCTGACGCGATTGTTCAGATTGCCGAACAAGTGACTTCGCGTTGCCGCTATTTATCGGCGGCGACGCGCTCCCTAGAATTCCCCCATCGAAACGTTATTGGTGCGCGGTGCCGAAGCGGCGCTCCGCAATGGGGGTCGTGATGTCAGAGTTGATTAGAAACCAGCTTTACCGGCCATCGGTCGTGTTGCCGATGGTCGCTTTGATGCAGGTGATGGTGTCGCAAGACTTCAATCTCGGCCAGGTCGGCTGGGTGTTTGCGGCGCGCGGCGCGCAGGCCGCCTTGCAGCGTTCGCGCGAGTTGATTTGCGCGGTTCATTGCCACGCCTGAGAAGTCCCGCAGCGTATTCACAGTAATCCCAACGGATTGGCGCCGCCTCGCGCGGCGCATGGCAAAACGGGTCGTCGCCAAAGCGCCCGCACGATCCGACATCGCATGGCAGCCGGTGGCACTAAGCGTAAGATGCTACGACCTGCACCCAGCCCCGGGAGAGTTGCCATGCCACAGCACTTCGACGCAGTCGTGATCGGTACGGGACAAGGCGGCTCACCGCTCGCCGTGCGCCTCGCTCAAAGCGGACGCCGTACGGCGGTGATCGAACGCGCGGACTTCGGCGGCACCTGCGTGAACGTCGGCTGTACGCCGACCAAGTCTTATGTGGCGAGCGCCCGCGCGGCGCACGTGGCGCGCCATGCGGCGGACCTGGGCGTGCAGGTGGGCTCGGTCAGCGTCGATATGGCGGCCGTCAAGGCGCGCAAGGACCGGATCATCGGACAGTCGCGCAGCGGCGTCGAAAAATGGCTGCGCGGCACGGAAAACATCACGGTGTTCAATGGCCACGCGCGCTTCACCGGCGCGCGCACGCTGTCGATCATCGGGCGCGACGGCCAACCGCAGGACGAACTCAGCGCGTTCGAAATCTTCATCAACACCGGCACGCGCGCGGTCGTGCCGCCGCTCGAAGGCATCCAGCGGATTCCGTACTACACCAACTCGACGCTGCTCGAACTGACCACTTTGCCGAATCATCTGGTGATCGTCGGCGGCAGTTATATCGCGCTCGAATTCGCGCAGGTGTTTCGCCGCTTCGGCAGCCGCGTCAGCGTGCTGGTGCGCGGCGAGCGCGTGCTCAACCGCGAGGATGCGGACTTCGCGGAATCGGTGCAGAAGGTGCTCGCGCGCGAGGGCGTCGAGTTTCATTTCGGCGTGCAGCCGACGCGCGTCGAGCCGCATCCGCATCGCGCGAATGACGTGTGCATCGGCTTCGAGCAGAACATCCCGGCGATGGAGGCATCGCACCTGCTGCTCGCGACCGGCCGCACGCCGAATACCGACGACCTCGGTCTCGACGCCGCGGGCATCGAGACCGACCGGCACGGCACGATCATCGTCGACGGCCAGCTGCGCACCAGCGCGCCGGGTGTGTGGGCGATCGGCGACGTCAACGGCCGCGGCGCGTTCACGCATACCTCCTACGACGACTACCAGATCGTCGCGGCGAACCTGCTCGACGGCGGCGCGCGCAGCGTCGACACGCGGATCATGACGTACGCGGTGTTCGTCGATCCGCCGCTCGCGCGTGTCGGCATGTCGGAGGAGGAGGTGCGCAAGAGCGGCCGCCAGGCGTTGATCGCGACGATGCCGATGTCGCGCGTGGGCCGTGCGCGCGAGCGTGGCGAAACCGACGGCTTCATGAAGGCGCTCGTCGATGCGAACAGCAAACAGATACTCGGCGCGGCGATTCACGGCGTCGAGGGCGACGAGGCGATCCATACGTTCGTCGACATCATGACGGCGGGCGCGCCATATCCGACCTTGCAATACGCGATGCACGTGCATCCGACCATCAGCGAACTCGTGCCGACGCTGCTCGATGGACTCAAACCGATGCAATGAACCGCGTTGACGCCGGCGCAACACGCCCATGACGAACTCGCTCAAACCCGCACGTAGCAGCGGCAACCTGTTCGACGCCGTCGCGCGGTCGGGGACGATGGCCGCTGAGCAGGTCGACCCGCTCGTCGAGCAGGGCGGCGTGACGATCGAGCGGATCGTCTCGACCGGGCAGGCGAGTCCGCCCGGCTTCTGGTACGACAGCCCGCGCGCCGAATGGGTCGTCCTGCTCAGCGGCGCGGCGGCGCTCGAATTCGACGGCGACCCCAAGCCGCATCCGATGAAGCCCGGCGATCACGTGCTGATCGAAGCGCATTGCCGGCACCGCGTCGCATATACGAGCGACATCGAGCCAAGCGTGTGGCTCGCCGTCTACTACCCTTGAGCCGCGGCGGACGGAGCCATCCGCGCGGCCGGCTCCGCGCATCGACAAATCCTCACACCATCACGGATAATCGGCAGCGGCGCGGCCCGCGCGCAATGCGCGGGCGGGCTGTGCGCCCCACCGCATTCATCTTCGGGACATCGCAGCATGGGCAAGGGACGCGTCGAAGCCTTCAGCGATGGCGTAATCGCCATCATCATCACGATCATGGTGCTCGAGCTGAAGGTGCCCGAGGGCTACGATCTCGCGGCGCTGCGCCCGGTCGTACCGGTGTTCTGCGCTTACGTGCTGAGCTTCATTTACGTCGGCATCTACTGGAACAATCACCATCACGTGTTCCATGCGGTGCAGACGGTCAACGGCAAGGTGCTGTGGGCGAACCTGCATCTGCTGTTCTGGCTCTCGCTGCTGCCGGTCGTCACGCACTGGGTCGGCCGAAACCATCTGGCCGCGTGGCCGACCGCGATGTACGGCATCGTGCTGTTCATGTCGGCGATTGCGTATTTCATCCTGACGCGCGCGCTGATTTCTCAGCATGGACGCGATTCGGCACTGGCCAAAGCGCTCGGCAGCGACTTCAAGGGTAAGGTCTCCGTCGTCATTTACCTGACCGGTATCGGACTCGCGTTCGTCGTACCGTGGGCGTCGGCTGCGCTGTACGCGCTCGCGGCGGTGTGGTGGTTCGTGCCGGACCGGCGCATCGAAGCCGTGCTGGAGGCCTGAGCATGCTGCTCGCGCTGAAGCTCGTGCTGGTGCCGGCCTTTCTCGCCGCGCTGACGGTGGCCGCGCACGTCTGGGGACCGTCGGTCGCGGGATGGCTCGCGGGGCTGCCGGTCGTCGCGGGACCGATCATGCTGCTACTCGCGCTCGAGCGCGGCCCGGCGTTCGCGGCGCAGGCGTCGGCGGCGTCGATTGCGGCGATCGCCGCGTTGGAGGCGTTCAATCTTGCTTATGGGTGGACCTGCCGGCGTTTCGACTGGCCGCTTGCACTGGTTGTGGGGGTGGCCGGCTGGCTCGGGGCGGCGCTGCTGATCGTGCGGCTGCCCGGCTCGACCGGGTGGGCGCTGGCGGCGGCGTGCGTGGCCGGCGCGGTGTCGCAGGGCAGCTTGCCGCGCGCGACCGGTGATGTGCCGCCGGCGCGCGTCGGGCGCGCGGATCCGGCAGTGCGGATGCTCGCGGGCGCACTGCTGACGCTCGCGGTGACGACGGCCTCGGCATCGATGGGCGCGGCGTGGAGTGGCGTGCTGTCGGTGTTTCCGCTGCTCGGGATCGTGCTCGCGGTATCGGCGCAGCGTGCGCATGGCGCGGACTTCGTCGCGCTGCTGATGCGCGGCATGGTGGTCGGGCGCGGCTCGTTCGCGGCGTTCTTCGCGGTGACGGCGTTGCTGCTGCCGCAGTACGGTGTGGCGACCAGCTTTGCGTGCGCGGCGGTGGTGTCGGTCGTCGTGCAGGGCTTGACGCGGCGCATGCTGGCTGGGCAGCCGCGCGCTCAGGCGACGGCGCGCGGGTTGGTGCAGCCGCAGACCGAGCGAGACTGCGCATGACTTCACGTCGCCCACCATCGACTGCTACCCGCATCGGGCTCATCTCCGATACGCACAACCTCGTGCGTCCCGAAGCGTTGCACTATCTCGACGGTTGCGACGCGATCATTCACGCGGGCGATATCTGCAACCCGGACGTGCTCGACGCGCTCGCGCGGATCGCGCCGCTGACCGCGGTGCGCGGCAACAACGATACCGGTGAATGGGCCGCGTCTTTACCGACGCATGCGCGGCTGACCGTCCAACAGGTGACGATTCTGGTCGTGCACGATATCGCCGAGCTGGGCTGCGTGCCGTACGACGAAGGTATTCGCGTCGTGGTGAGTGGCCACTCGCACAAGCCGTCGATCGCCGAGCGCGACGGCGTGCTGTACGTCAATCCGGGCAGCGCGGGGCCGCGACGCTTCAAGCTGCCGGTGTGCGCGGGCAAACTGATCGTCGAAGGCGCGCAGGTCAGCGCCACGTTCGATGCGCTGCTGACGTAAAAAAACGGGCCGGCGAATATCGCCGGCCCGCTTCGAAACTACTCTAGCGAGGGATGGCTGCGCGGATCAGGCACGTGCGGTCGCAGCCGCTGCGAACCGCTCATCCATCTCCTCGGCCTCGCGTTCGCCGCGCAGCACCGCGTGCGCTTCGGCGCGCGTCGCGACGCACGGGCCCGAGCCGAGCAGCGGCTTGCGCGCGGTTTCGCGCAGCGCGAGCACCGACACAATGCCGATCAGCGATGCGCCCATCAGGTAGTACGCCGGCATCATCAGATTGCCGGTGCGGTCGACCAGCCATGCGGTCACGAGCGGCGTCGTACCGCCGAACAGCGACACCGAGATATTGAAGCCGATCGCGAGCGCACCGTAGCGGATCCGGGTCGGGAACAGCGCCGGCAGCGCCGACGGCATCACGCCGGTGAAGCACGACAGCAGCACGCCGAGGATCATCAGGCCGGCGAACACCGGCAGCACCGTGCCCATGCGAATCAGCAGCAGCGCCGGGATCGACAGCGCGAACAGACCGACGCAGCCGAGCAGCATCACCGGCTTGCGGCCGATCGCGTCGGACAGACGGCCGGCGGCGAGCGTCAGCGGCATCATCAGGATCATCACCAGCAGCACGAGGAACAGGCCGTGCGTTTCGTTGAAGTGCAGCGTCGCCGACAGATAGCTCGGCAGATACGACAGCGCCATGTAGTCGGTCACGTTGAAGATCAGCACGAGGCCGACGCACAGCAGCAGCGGCTTCCATTGCTGCACGAGCAACTGGCGGAACGACTGCTTCGGCACCGCGCGGTCCTCGGCTTCACGCTGTTCGGCCTGCTTCTTGAACGCGGGCGTTTCCTCGAGCTTCATACGGATGTAGAGACCCACGAGGCCGAGCGGACCGGCGATCAGGAACGGCACGCGCCAGCCCCAGGACAGCAGCGCGTCGGTCGACAGCGTCGCCGTCAATAGCGCGACCGTGCCTGCGCCGAGCACATAGCCGATCAGCGTGCCGAACTCGAGGAAGCTGCCCATGAAGCCGCGGCGCTTGTCGGTCGAGAATTCGGCGATGAAGGTCGCGGCGCCGCCGTACTCGCCGCCCGTCGAGAAGCCCTGCACGAGGCGCGCGAGCAGCAACAGCGCCGGCGCGAGAATGCCGATCGTCGCGTAGTTGGGGATCAGGCCGATCGCGAAGGTGCCCGCGGCCATCATGATCATCGTCATCGCCAGCACGCGCTGACGGCCGATGCGGTCACCGAGCGGCCCGAACACCATGCCGCCGATCGGCCGCACGAGAAACGCCGCGGCAAACGTGCCGAAGGTCGCGATGAGCTGCGCCGACGGGCTCGACGAGGGGAAGAAGACCTTGCCGAGCGTCACCGCGATGTAGCTGTACACGCCGAAATCGAACCATTCCATCGCGTTGCCGAGCGCCATTGCGCCGACGGCCCGTTTCAGGAGGGAGTGATCGACGACGGTGATGTCGTCGAGGGAAAGGCGTTGTTCTTGTTTGTGATGTCGCCAGAAGCCGTTGCTGGAAGCGGTCAAGGTTAAAAACTCCAATGACTGCGACGAAACTCGTGATGCGTTCCGCCTCGGTTGCTGGAAGTGCAATTTCGTGAGCGTGGCGAGGATATCCGCGGCGCTGGTTATCCGGCGGCGGAACAGTTGGCGAAAAGAAACAAACGCCCGTGCCTCGCGATAAGTTCGCGAAAAAACACTCGTCTAGATTGTGCTGACAGTTGCACCTGCGTGGCCGTGGAAGGGGGGCAGATGCATGAGGGACGCGGGGCTGGCGGAAGCCGACCCATGCGCCACTGAAGGCTTGAAACGAAAAAGGCCGGTGTTGAATTTATCCGCTTCAGGCGGGGAAACGACCGACGAGCCTTCTTGTTTAAAAACAGCTCGATTCAGGATGATGCACGCGCGAAAAGCACACGGCGAGTCAACTTGAAAAGAACACGAATGAAGGTGAATTGCAGCTGAAACGGGGCACATGTTAGCACGATGACAGAGGATCGTGCAAACCGGGGGTGCGGGCGAAGGCCGCCGATGTGCATCAATCCATTGCGGGGCGGGAGCTCTGGTGGGGTCGGAAGAGGTTCGAAAACGGACCGCTTAGAACAATCGCGGGGTGACTTTCGACGTGCAGACATGGTGCGCATGCGGACACGAGGCGCGGCCAACATCGGGGCGAAAAAAATCCGCGCTCGCGGCGCGGATTTTTGGCGTGTGTTCGCCCGGCTCGGGCGGCGCGTGTCTGGTGTCGTTCTCGACGTGGCAAGCTCAGGCCGACGGCGGCACGTAGCCCGATGCGGTATCCGCGCCTTCGCCAAAGAAGAACTTTTCGGTCTGCTTCATCAGATACTGACGCGCGCGCGGATCGGCCATGTTCAGGCGGTTTTCGTTGATTAGCATGGTCTGCTGCTTCAACCAGGCCTGCCAGGCTTCCTTCGAGATACTTTCGTAGATCCGCTTGCCGAGTTCGCCCGGCAGCGGCGGGAAATCGAGGCCTTCGGCTTCCTTGCCGAGCTTCGCGCATTGAACCATACGAGTCATGCTGTGCTTCTCCTGTGTCGACCGGAGTCGGTGCTTTTGCACTTAGTCCGGTCCCATGAAAAATAATTACTGTATCAATGTGGCGCGGGCCAACGCCAGTTCGGATCAGGTGGGGACGATCACCGGGTTACTCAAAGCTGTTTCATCAGCACGAGCGACTTGCGCTGCCAGTTATAGAGTCGGCGACGGTCTTCGGGCAGGTCGTCGACCGTAACCTTGACGAAGCCGCGTTTCAGGAACCAATGTTCGGTGCGCGTGGTGAGCACGAAAATGCGCGTGAGGCCGCGTGCCCGCGCGCGCTGCTCGATCCGCTTCAGCAGACGCTCGCCGTCGCCGGTACCCTGCGCTTCGGGCGCGACCGTCAGGCACGCCATTTCGCCGATGCGCTCCTGCGAATACGGATACAGCGCCGCGCAGCCGAACAGCACGCCGTCGTGCTCGATCACCGAGAAATGGTCGATGTCGCGCTCGATCTGGTGACGGCCGCGGCGTACCAGCGTGCCGTCGGCTTCGAGCGGTTCGATCAGCGCGAGAATGCCGCCGACGTCGTCGGGCGTCGCTTCGCGCAGGCTCTCCAGATTCTCGTACGAGATCATCGTGCCGACGCCATCGTGCAGGAACAGTTCGAGCAGCAGGCTGCCGTCGAGCGCATAGGGGATGATGTGCGCGCGCGGCACGCCGCCGCGGCAGGCGCGGATCGAATGCTTCAGGTAGAACCCGGCGTCGCCGGTGACTTCGCCGCTTTCGTGCAGCTTGTAGGCGTCGTCGAGCGACAGTTCGCGGATCAGCTCTGTACCGCTTTCGCAGGTTTCCATCAAACCCGCGGTTTCGGTCAGGAAGACGATCTTGTCGGCGCGCAACGCGATGGCCGCGGCCGAGGCCACGTCTTCCATCGACAGATTGAACGCTTCGCCGGTGGGCGAGAAGCCGAGCGGCGACAGCAGCACGAGCTTGCGGCTCGCGAGCGAGTGTCGGATCGAATCCGCGTCGATCTTGCGCACGAGACCCGTGTGCTGGAAGTCGACGCCGTCCAGAATGCCGACCGGGCGCGCCGTTACGAAGTTGCCCGACACGACGCTGATGTGCGCGTGCGCCATGGGTGTGTTCGGCAGACCCTGGCTGATTGCGGCTTCGATGTCGAGACGCACTTCGCCGGCCGCTTCCTTCGCGGACTCGAGCGCGCGCGCGTCGGTAATGCGCATGCCGTGCGAAAACTCCGATTCGACGCCGTGCAGGCTCATCTGCTCCTCGACCTGCGGGCGCGAGCCATGCACCAAAACGATCTGGATGCCCATTGCCTGCAGCAGCGCGATGTCGGACACGAGCGCATTCAGCAGCCCCTGATGCACCACTTCGCCGCCGAAACCGACGACGAATGTCTTGTTTCGGAACGCGTGGATATACGGGGCGACTGAACGCATCCAGTCGACGAATTGCGCGTGCTGGGCGAGGGTTTCCGGCGAGTCGGCGGGGGCCGGAACGCTCGCGGGCGCGGGGACGAGGTCGGTTTGGGAATTCATGCCGGGGATTATAATGCGCCCCCATGTCGAATGTACCCAAAAGTCCCGCTGGGGCGAACGAGAAACCGGCGTCGGCCGGTGAGCCGGCCAAGCCCGGTGACACGATGCGCCACCCCGCGCAGGATGCGAGACCAGAGCAGGCGCGTGACGCGCGTCGGGAGGCGGGCGCGTCTGCGCAAAAAGTGTCGCCGCAAGGTGGCGGTGCAGGTCGTGAAGATCGCGAAGAGCACGCTCGCGAGCGAGGCGCGGCGCGTGATGAACGGCGCGGTGAATCTCGCGCTGAAGCGGGCGAAGCGTCCGGTGCGAAGCGGGGCGGTGGGGCTCGTGGAGAGCAGCGTGGCGCTTCGTTGAGCGAGCAGCTTGGCCAGTTCCGTTCCGCGCTTCATAACGCGACCCGTGAACAGCAGAGCGGTGGGCCGCAAAGCGAGCAACAGGGCGAGCCGCAAAGCGAGCGCCGCAGTACACCTTCGAGCGCGCCTCGCGGTGCGCATGGCCGGCAGGCTCGCGATGAGCGAGCTGGTGCGCAGCAAAGCGGGCAGCGTGGCGATGCCCGCGACGCGCGCTCGGACACACCACGCGTTGAACAGCATCGTGCGCCTCGCAACGAACAGCAAGAGCGCGGACCACGTAATGAGCAACTCGGGTCGACCCGCGGCGAGCAACGTCACGGTTCGCGCGATACGCACTCGCCGGACAAACCATCGGGCGAGCCGCGCAAGGAGCCTCGCGCGCCGCGCGAACCGCGACCGCCGCGGATTGTCGAGCCGAATCCGATTCCACCGATCACGTTTCCCGAGGCACTTCCTGTCTCCGGTCGTCGCGACGAGATTGCGCGGGCGATCGCGCAGAATCAGGTCGTGATCGTGTCGGGCGAAACCGGTTCGGGCAAGACCACGCAGTTGCCGAAAATCTGCCTCACGCTCGGCCGTGGGCTGGGCGCAGGCGGCAATGGTCTGATCGGCCATACGCAGCCGCGCCGGATCGCCGCGTCGGCGACCGGGCGCCGTATCGCCGAGGAACTCGGCACGCCGTTCGGTGAAGTGGTCGGCTACAAGGTGCGCTTCAACGACAACCTCGCGCCAGGCGCTTCGGTCAAGCTGATGACCGACGGCATTCTGCTTGCCGAAACGCAGACCGATCCGCTGCTGAAAGCCTACGACACGCTGATCATCGACGAAGCGCACGAGCGCAGCCTGAACATCGATTTTCTGCTCGGCTACCTGAAGGAGATTCTTCCGAAGCGTCCCGACCTGAAGCTGATCGTGACCTCGGCGACGATCGACGCCGACCGTTTCGCGCGCCACTTCGGCAGCGACGATAAGCCCGCACCGGTGATCGAAGTGAGCGGACGGCTTTATCCGGTCGAGGTGCGTTACCGACCGGTGGTCGAGGACAGCCCGGCGGTCAAGGCGGCGCAAGGGACTACGGGTGTGGCGTCGTCTGGCCGCGAGCGCCCGAAGACGCAGCGTGAGACCGATCGCGATCTGATGGAGGCGATCGTCGAGGCCGTCGACGAACTGTGCCGCGAGGGCCATGGCGATGTGCTGGTGTTCCTGCCCGGCGAGCGCGAGATTCGGGACGCCGCCGAAGCGCTGCGCAAACATCATCCGCCGCATACGGAGATTCTGCCGCTGTTCGCGCGGCTCTCGGCCGCCGAGCAGGAGCGCGTGTTCCGCGCGTCGAACGCGCGTCGCATCGTGCTCGCGACCAACGTCGCCGAAACTTCGCTGACGGTACCCGGCATCCGCTACGTGGTCGACACGGGTCTCGCGCGCGTGAAGCGCTACTCGTATCGCAACAAGGTCGAGCAGTTGCAGGTCGAGTCGATTTCTCAAGCCGCCGCAAATCAGCGAGCGGGGCGTTGCGGCCGGGTTGCCGATGGCATCTGCATTCGTCTGTACGAGGAAAGCGACTTCCAGGGCCGCGCGCGCTTCACCGATCCGGAAATTCTGCGCTCTTCGCTCGCTTCGGTGATTCTGCGCATGAAGTCGCTGCACCTGACGGCGATCGAAACGTTTCCGTTTATCGAGCCGCCTCCGGGCCGAGCGATTTCCGACGGCTACCAGTTGCTCAACGAGCTCGGCGCCGTCGACGACGACAATCACCTGACGCCGCTCGGCCGCGAACTCGCGCGACTGCCGCTCGATCCGCGCGTCGGCCGCATGATCCTCGCCGCGCGCGACCAGCAGGCGCTGAAGGAAGTGCTGATCATCGCGAGCGCGCTGTCGGTGCAGGACCCGCGCGATCGGCCGATCGAGGCGCAGGAGCAGGCCGACCAGGCGCATCGCCGGTTCGCCGACGAGCGCTCCGAATTCCTGCAGTGGCTGAAGATCTGGAACTGGTTCGACGAAGCGATCGCGCACAAGAAATCGAACCGGCAGTTGCAGGACGAGTGCCGCAAGAACTTTCTGTCGCAGTTGCGGCTGCGCGAGTGGCGCGATGTCCATTCGCAACTGCTGACTGTCGTGCGCGAGCACGGCTGGCGCCTGAACGAAGCGGAGGCTACGTTCGAGCAGATCCATCTTGCGCTGCTGACTGGCCTGCTCGGCAACATCGGCCTGAAAGCCGACGATGAGCCGTACTATCTCGGCGCGCGCGGCATCAAGTTCTATTTGTGGCCGGGCTCTGCGCTCGTGAAGAAAGCGGGCAAGTGGGTGATGGCTGCCGAGCTCGTCGAAACCAGCCGGCTTTACGCGCGCTGTATCGCGAAAATCGAACCGGAGTGGGTCGAGAAGGTCGGCGCGCATCTGCTGAAAAAGTCGCTGTCGGAGCCACATTGGGAAAAGCGCGCGGCGCAAGTGTCCGCGTTCGAGCGCGCGATGCTGTACGGCCTGCCGATTTATCACCGGCGGCGCGTCGCATTCGGCAAGCAGGACCCGGCGCGGGCGCGCGAGCTGTTTATTCGCGGTGCGCTTGTCGAAGGGGAGTTCGACACGAAGCTTGCGTTCTTCGCGCACAACCGCAAGCTGCTTGCGGATATCGAACAGCTCGAGCACAAGTCGCGCCGCCAGGACGTGCTGGTCGACGACGAATTGATCTACGCGTTCTACGATCAGGCGCTGCCCGATGGCGTCTATACCGGCGCGTCGTTCGAGCGCTGGTATCGCGACGAAGTCAAAAAGAGCGGCCAGGCGGAGGACAAGCTGCGGCTGTTGTATTTGTCCCGCGACGATCTGATGCGGCACGAAGCGGCAGGTGTCACGACGGATCTGTTCCCGAAGCGGTTGACGATGGCGGGCATCGAGATGGCGCTGACCTATCACTTCGAGCCGGGTACGCCTCGCGACGGCGTAACGCTCGCGGTACCGCTGTATGCGCTGAACCAGGTCGACGCGCGCCGTTGTGAGTGGCTCGTGCCCGGCATGCTGAAAGAAAAGGCGCAGTTGCTGCTGAAGTCGCTGCCGCAGAAGCTGCGTCGGCATTGCGTGCCGCTCCCTGAATACGCGGCGGGCTTCGCCGAACGGCACAGCGCCCAGCGCTTCGGAGCAGGGGGCCTGCTCGAGGCGCTGATCGCCGACGTGCGCGAGCAGACCCAGGTCGCGATGAAGCAGTCCGACTTCAAGCTCGAGACGCTGCCCGCGCATCTGTTCATGAACTTCAAGGTCATCGACGAACATGGCCGGCAGCTCGCAATGGGGCGCAATCTGTCGCAACTGCGCGCCGAGCTCGGCGGTCAGGCGCAGCAGCATTTCCAGAAACTCGTTTCGGGCGCGGCAGGCGCCGCCCTGGCCGATGCGGGCGGCGGCGGTGTCGCGACACCTGGGCGGCCTCCCGATCTGGGTGCGAGTGGCCCGGCGCGCGGCAAAGGCGCGGCCACGCCACAACCCGCGACGCCGGATGGCGCACCAGCCACCGCGCTCTACGAAAACCTGACCACGTGGAATTTCGGCAAGCTGCCCGAGTTGCTCGAAATTCGCCGTGGTGGCCAGACGTTGTTTGGCTACCCGGCGCTAGTGGACCGTGGCACTCATTGCGACGTCGAGGTGTTCGATTCGCCGGAAGAGGCCGCGCGGATTCATCGGGCGGGCCTGCGTCGGCTTTTCGCGCTGCAGTTGAAGGAGCCGATCAAGTATCTGGAGAAGAATCTGCCGGGCCTGCGCGAAATGGCCATGCAGTTCATGCCGCGCGGCACGCAGGAAGAACTGCGCGATCAACTGATCGACACCGCACTCGACCGCGCGTGTCTTCAGGACCCTCTGCCCGACGACGATGCGAGCTTCCATACCCGACGTGACGAAGGGCGTAGCCGCCTCACGTTGCTCGCGCAGGAAATTTCGCGGCTGGTCGGCCAGATCCTCGGCGAGTACGCGAGCCTGACGAAGAAGCTTCTGCAGGCGAAGCCATTCGCGGCCGCGTACACCGATCTGCAGAATCAACTCGATGCGCTGATCGGCAAGCGTTTCGTCGTCGATACGCCGTATGCCCAACTCGCACATTTCCCGCGTTATCTGAAAGGGATGGCGCTGCGTATCGACAAGCTGCGCGCGGACGCCACCCGCGACGCACGGCAGTTCGCCGAATTCCAGCCGCTGCTGCAGCACTATCAGCGGGCGGTGTCGCAGCGCGGCGGCGTCATGGATCCGCGGCTTGCGGAATTCCGCTGGCTGCTCGAGGAGTTGCGCATCTCGCTGTTTGCGCAGGAGCTGCGCACCCCAATGCCGGTTTCGGTGAAGCGCCTGTACAAGGTGTGGGAGTCGATGCAGCGGTAAAGCCAAGCCGCTCGCACGCGGACGCTGGACACCAGCTCTGCATGGCGGCCGGGCTTTGCCCAACTCGATCGCCCGAGCTGATTTCACCAATGCATCCCCGCGCCGATCGATGCGCCGAACTGGCCGCGCGAGCCGGTGCTGCGTTGGGCCTTGTAGATCCATTTGCCGGTGTCCGACAACCGCGGCACGTTAATCGCGAGCGCGGATTGACCGCCGTGCGTGCCGCCCGCCGTCGCGACCATGCCGTGTCCGGGCAGGACCGCTTGCGGCAAACCTGCCATCGCGAGCGCCGATGCCGTGCCCCCATAGCTGTCCCGGCGGGCGGAACGGATCTGGTCGTCGGTATGGCGATTCGCCGCGCTGATCGCGCCGCTCATGCTTTGCTGCAACTGATTGACGTTGACCGCGTCGGAGTCAGCGGTGCCAGCCGCGACGTTGGTGATCTGGCGCTCGTTGCCCGACCGATACGGTCCCCGCGCGATCGGCAATCGAGCCCTGACCGAGCGCGACGGAGTTTGCGGCTAGCGCGCTCGAGTGATAGCCGAGCGAAGGTGCGTTGTCGGCGGCTGCGCTGGCGGAGCCGAGCGCGAGGGTGCCGTCGCCGTTTGCCGTCGCGCTGGCCCCGAGCGCCGTGGCCCCGGAGCCGTAGGCCGACGCTGACGCGCCCAGCGAGGTCGCGCCGGCAGTGCCGGCGACCGCGCCCGCGCCGATCGCGGTCGGGTCGGTTGCGCTCGCGCTGGCGCTCGTGCCGAATGCGCTTGCGTTGGCGCCCATGGGGCTAGCGTTGCTGCCCGCGGCGAGCGTGTGCGTGCCTTCTGCGAGCGCGTCGTTGGAGCCGTCGGCCGGGTCGGCAGCGCTGAGGTAATGCAGCGCGCTGCTTTCAGCGAGTGCATCGACCTTGTTGCCGACCGCGCTCAACTGGCTCACGTTGACCGCGTCAGTGCGCGCAGCGCCCGCGGCGACGTTGGTCAGGCACTGCGACCGAGTCGAGGCCGAGCGCCGACGTGTTCAGACCGACCGCGGTCGCGCGTTCCGCCTGCGCATTCGCATAGGGCCCAAAGGCGCTGGCGCCTTCCCCTTGTGCCGAAGAGGAGAGACCCATGGCGACTGCGCTGTCGCCCTGTGCCGTGGCGCCTGCCCCTACCGCGAGCGCGCAGTCGTTTTGCGCGTTCGCCTGCGAGCCGATCGCCAGCGATGAGTTGCCGCTCGCGATGGCCTGTGCGCCTATTGCGGCAGCGGCGTCGCCGGGCGCGCTGGCCGTGCCTAGCTCGACCGAATCGACGCCGGCGCCGTTCGCTTCCGTGACGTAAACGGCCGCCGCTATGGCAACACCCGCAGTACGTCGAACTGCCCGGGCGATGGTTGGCTGGCGCGCGGAAGCACGATGTGTTTGCAGGCAGGCAGTTTGCGGCGCTGCGACTTTTCTTTGAGATGTGGTACGGCCAATTATCGAAATGTCCTTGTTTATCAATTTAAAACCCTCCGCATAATTGTAGTTTGTGGCGTGTAGTGCGTAATTCGGGATTGGCGTGACGTTATTGCTCACGTAAGTTGAAAATCTCGAAAATAAAAAGGGCTTGCGTCCTTTGGCGGGCGCGCGTCGTCCCCGCGTTCCACGCACGGCTTTCATGGGTGAGGCACTGGGGGCCACGCGTAAGAAGAATTCTCTGATGTCCCCGCGGAACTCAGATATCAGCGAACTCCGAAATTCAATTGGGCTAAAAAATATATTAATACAGGTAGATTTTTATTCGCGAGAAAAAATGGAATATTCCTATTGTTTTGGTTATTGCTTTAGGCGATATTAGCGTGTGGCCGATGCATGATTGATTCTGACAAGGAGAGCACATTGATTCATTACTCGAAAACCCGCGGCGCGAGCATCGAACGGGACGTGTCAGACGAACTCTCCGGCGCGCGGCCGCACTTCATCGCTTCCGTCATTTTTCGCGCGCCGCCCGGTGACTTACGTCAACCGCTGGGACCGGCAAACGTTCTACAATGACCGTTGTTCTCCGAAGCGAGTTTTCATGCGTAAATTTCTTCTTCCCGGCTTGACTGCCACGTTCGCCGCAACCGCGGTGCTGGTCGCCGCCGCAGGCCTTTTTTCTCCGGCGGCGCACGCCAACAACGTGATCGTGCTCAATTCCGGTGAGGCCACGCTGAGCCTGATCGACGAGAGCAGCCGCCAGGTCATCGGCACCGTGCCCACGGGCAAGGAACCGCATCACCTGATGGTCACACCGGACAATTCCTCGCTGATCGTCGCCAATTCGGTGTCGAACAACCTGATGTTCGTCGATCCGAAAACCGGGCAGTTGCAGCGCTGGGTCGAGAACATCGAAGATCCCTATCAGATCGGTTTCTCGCCGGATCGCAAGTGGCTCGTCACTACGGGCCTGCGGCTCGACCGCCTCGACATCTACCACTACGACAACCAGAAAAACCAGATGACGCTGGCTTCACGGCTGCCGCTCGCGGTGATGCCGAGCCATATGGCGTTCACGAATGACAGCAAGACGGTGTTCGTTTCGCTGCAGATCTCGGGCGAACTCGCCGCCATCGACCTGTCCACGCAAACCGTCAAATGGAAGATGAAGGTCGGCAAGGTGCCCGCGGGCCTGTGGATGACGCCGGGCGAAAAGTACCTGCTCGTCGGCATGACCGGCGAGGACTACGTCGCCGTCGTGGATTGGCGCAACCAGAAGATCGTCAAGACGATTCACACGGGCAAGGGCGCCCACAACTTCCGCTCGCTCGCCGACGGCAAGCATGTCGCGGTGTCGAACCGCGTGGCTAGCACGATCAGCATCATCGACGAAGACACGCTCACCAACGTCGGCGACATCACCGGCCTGATGCCGGGACCGGACGACATGGAACTTTCCGCCGACAAGCGCTATCTGTGGGTGACCTTCCGCTTCGCGAAGCACATTGGCATCATCGATCTCAACACGCGCAAGCTGATCCAGACGATTGCGGTGGGCCGCTCGCCGCATGGCATCTATTTCTTCAACCGCGCGCCGGTCACGGCGCCGAACGGTGCTTGAGGGATTTCACGGTGTGCGTGACGGCAACGCAGCAGAGCCCGGGCGCCACGAGCCATCAAGGATGAAGTAACAGGCCAGGATCATGTTCCATCTGATTTTCTCCACACTCGACAGCTTCGTTTCAGCCACCCAGACGTGGCTGTACGTCGACGTGGTACAGCCGCTGCTGTTCCGGTTCAATCTGATGGACTACGACGAGGACACCTACGATAGCCTGTACTGGGTCATCGTCGGTGTGCTCGAGGTGCTCGCGATGTACGCGATCCTGCGTCCGCTCGAGGCGCTGCGCCCGGTCGAGCAATGGGAGAACCGCAAGGCAGTGCGCGTCGACGTGCTGTACACGTGGATCGCCAAGCTCGGCATTCTGAACCTGTTCTTTTTCTTCGCACTGCAGCCATTTTTTGACAACGTGCAAGGCTGGCTCAGGCTTCACGGCATCGCGAACCTGAACTTCGACAACCTGTGGCCTGGCGTGACCACGCAGCCGCTCGTCACATTCGTCATGTATCTGCTCGTGCTCGATTTCGCCGGCTACTGGTATCACCGCGGGCAGCACCGCTTCGGCGTGTGGTGGGAACTGCATGCGGTACACCATAGTCAGCGGCAGATGTCGCTGTGGTCCGACGATCGTAATCATCTGCTCGACGATTTGCTGCAGGCGTCGTTCTTCGCGGTGATCTCGCTCGCGATCGGTGTTCCGCCGTCGCAGTTCGTCGTGCTGGTCGCGATCACGAACCTTGCGCAAAGCGTGCAGCACGCGAACATCCGCCTGTATTACGGCTGGCTCGGCGAGCGGCTGCTCGTTAGTCCGGCATTCCATCGCCGTCATCATGCGATCGGCTTAGGTCATGAAGGGCTCAAGTACGGCTGCAATTTCGGCGTGCTGTTCCCTTGGTGGGACATGCTGTTCCGCAGCGCGTCGTGGAGCCGCGACATGGAGCCGACCGGTATCAGCGATCAGCTCGAAGGCCGGCGCTATGGCGACGGCTTCTGGGCGCAGCACTGGTTCGCCTTCGTGCGCATCGCGCATCGCCTCGCATCGAAGCGCCGTGCAACCGGCAACGACACCGCTGCCGTTTGAGTCCATTCAGAGTTCATTCCGAGCTCATTGCGGATCCTCTCGAGCACGCACTGCGCCGCAACGCCCACTTCCGCCGGCGGCGGGTCCGTTGGTTTATGCTGTGCACGTTCGTGCGCACCTCCGGTGCCCCAGCATGCCAGGCCGGCGCGCGGCGCGTTTTTCCTGTCCATCGTTTCGTTCGCAGGCATTGGCTCGCATGAATGATCTGTTGCGCTCGTTTGGGCGTGCACTCGCAAGCGCGTTGCATCCGCGCATGCTCTGGCTGACCTTCAAACCGTTTATCGTTGCGACGGTCGGTTGGGGCTTACTCCTGTGGTTCTTCTGGCAGACGCTGACCGGCGCGACCCGCATCTGGCTCGACGACTGGTCTTTCACCGCCACGCTTTATCATCTGTTCGACGTGCTCGGTTTTTCGACGCTGCACGCGGTCATCGCGCCGTTCATCGTGATTGCAATGGCGATCCCGTTGATCGTCGTCACCGTGCTGCTGCTGATCGCCATGCTGTCGATGCCGGCCGTGATCCGCTTTCTCGCGGCGCGCCAGTTCGCCGGGCTTGAGATACGCCGCGGCGGAACATGGTACGGTAGCCTCGGTCAGGCGCTCTGGACCACGCTGCTGTGTCTCGTGCTGTTGATCGTCACGTTGCCGCTGTGGCTCGTACCGCCGTTCTTCGCGCTGATTCCGCCGCTGCTGTGGGGCTGGCTCACATATCGGGTGATGACATACGACGCGCTCGCGTTGCATGCGACACGCGATGAGCGGCGCGAACTCGTGCGGCGCCACCGGTTGCCGCTGCTGCTGATCGGGGTCGTGAGCGGCCTGCTAGGTTCGCTGCCGACACTGCTGTGGGCGTCGTCGGTATGGCTGATCGTGCTGTTCCCGGTCATCACCACGGTGACGATCTGGATTTACGCGTTCATCCTCGTGTTCTCGGCGCTATGGTTCGGCAACTACTGCCTGCGCGCGCTGCAGCGTATGCGGGCGGAAGCGTCTGGCGGCGCGCGCGAGGTCGCGCCGGTTCCCTATTGATCAAACGAAAGAGGCGGCAATGGCATTTGGCGTCATCATCATCGGCGATGAAATCCTGTCGGGCAGGCGCGTCGACAAGCATCTACCGAAGGTCATCGAATTGCTCCGCGCGCGCGGGCTGTCGCTCGGCTGGGCGGAGTACATCGGCGACGATCCGGAGCGCATCACGGCGACGCTGCGTCGGACATTCGCGTCGGGCGACATCGTTTTCTCGACGGGCGGCATCGGCGCGACACCTGACGACCACACGCGCCAGTGCGCGGCGGCCGCGCTCGGCGTGCCGCTCGAACTGCATCCGGAGGCCGCGAAGCTGATCCAGGAGCGCATTCGCGACATGTATCCGGCGACTTCAACGACGCCGCTCGATCTGAACTCGCCCGAGAACCGGCATCGCCTGAACATGGGCACGTACCCGCAAGGCGCCGACATCATTCCGAACGGCTACAACAAGATTCCGGGCTTCTCGATCCGCCAGCACCATTTCGTGCCGGGTTTCCCGGTGATGGCCTGGCCGATGATCGAGTGGGTGCTCGACACGCAGTACGCGCATCTGCATCACACCACGCCGCACGCTGAAAAGTCGCTGCTGGTGTTCGAGCTGCCGGAGTCGCGCGTGACGCCGCTGATGGAGAAAATCGAGCGCGATTTTCCGGGCGTGCGGGTGTTCAGCCTGCCGAGCGTCGGGGATGCGGAGCGCGGCGGTGTGTATGCGCGGCATCACATCGATCTCGGTGTGAAGGGTGAGCCGGAGGCCGTCGCCGCCGCGTTCGTGAAGCTGCGCGAAGGGGTGCATCTGCTCGGTGGCGATATCGTCGAGCCGGAAGTCGCGGCAGCGGCGGCAGCCGCCACGGGCAAGCCGCGAAACTGAGCGGATGGCAGCGGTTCGCGCAGGAGGATTGGCGCGAGCCGCGACATCGCAGTGTCACAACCCGCGCCGACGATGCAATCAATACGTGGTCGGCGCGTCCCCTTTGCGATTAGCCTGCCTCAGCCTCGCGCGACGGGGCTTGCGCATGTGAGGGCAGTGCGTCGCCTCGCCATCAGGCGCCGATCCACGGCAAGCCGCGAAAACACCATCCCGACACCGTCTTCCGATGCCCCTGGCCGTCCTTGTCGCCTTCGAAGCCTTCCAGCAGGTCGTACGCCTTCGTGAAGCCGGCCTTGGTCGCGGCGATCGCGGCGAGCTTCGAGCGCGCGGCGCTGCGGCACAGGAACAGCACCGGCGTGTCGGGCGAGGCGACCTGCGCGAGTTGTTGCATGAACTCCTGATTGGGCACTGCACCCGGATAGCGCGTCCATTCGACGTGCGCGTATTGACCATCGCCGATCACCGGCCGGCCGACCCAGTCGAGTTCGGCGCGGGTACGCACGTCGACGAGACGCGTGCGCGGATCGAGTTCCAGCAGTTCGAACGCCTCGGCCGGCGATACCGCGCCCGCGTAGGGCAGTTGGTTCTCGGCGCGACGGGCGTCCGCCTTCGCGTAAAGCTGTTCGAGCGTGCTCATGAGCGTCAATCTCCTTCGGACCAAATGATCATTCTAGCGCGCGGCAGGCACCGCGCAGACGTGTGTAGACTGGGCGTCGTCGGGCCATCGGCGGGCGCCGCCCCAAACTTGATGCGCAAATATGGTGCACTTTCGTTCGAATGCACCAAAATGGAAGATAACGCGATTTCCAAACCTGTGAATGCACGAAATTGGTGCGTGAGGATGCTCAGGCATTGCTTCGTGACGCCGCTCGCGCTCCGCGCGTAGCCCGCAAACGCAAGCGCAGTAACGATGTGCGCCGCATTGGCTCATACTGGGCTGAAAGATGGCACGCTATCTGCTTTATTGGTGCCGATCGATTTGTCCCGCAGAATTTTCCGCCTGCGACGCCGTATAGGTGGACGTTCCGGGACGGGTCAGCTAGATTGGGCGGCGGCAGAAATCCGCCGAAATTGTTAATCAGGAGATAGGTTATGAGTAAATCCGTGGCCGACGTCGTTCAACTCGTCAAAGACGAAGACGTCAAGTTTGTCGACTTCCGCTTCACCGACACGCGCGGCAAAGAGCAACACGTTTCGGTGCCGGTGTCGGCATTCGATGAAGACAAGTTCGAAAGCGGCCATGCGTTTGACGGTTCGTCGATTGCCGGCTGGAAGGGCATCGAAGCATCGGACATGTTGCTGGTCCCGGACGCGAACACGGCGTTCATCGACCCGTTCTTCGAAGAATCGACCCTCGTGCTGACCTGCGACGTCGTCGAACCGGCTGACGGCAAGGGCTATGAGCGCGACCCGCGCTCGCTCGCGAAGCGCGCCGAAGCGTACCTGAAGAGCTCGGGCCTCGGGGACACCGCGTACTTCGGTCCGGAGCCGGAATTCTTCATTTTCGACTCGGTCCAGTGGAACACGGACCAGTCGGGCTGCTTCATCAAGATCGGTTCGGAAGAAGCGCCGTGGTCGTCGGCGAAGGAATTCGAAGGCGGCAACACCGGCCACCGTCCGGGCACCAAGGGCGGCTACTTCCCGGTCGCGCCGGTCGACACGTTCCAGGACATCCGCTCGGAAATGTGTCTGCTGCTCGAACAGATCGGCATTCCGGTCGAAGTGCACCACCACGAAGTGGCGGGTCAGGGCCAGAACGAAATCGGCACCAAGTTCTCGACGCTCGTGCAGCGCGCGGACTGGCTGCAGCAGATGAAGTACATCATCCACAACGTCGCGCACACGTATGGCAAAACGGCGACGTTCATGCCGAAGCCGGTCGTCGGCGATAACGGCTCGGGCATGCACGTTCACCAGTCGATCTGGAAGGACGGCCAGAACCTGTTCGCAGGCAATGGTTACGCAGGTCTGTCGGAATTCGCGCTGTTCTACATCGGCGGCATCATCAAGCACGCTCGCGCGCTGAACGCGATCACGAACCCGGGTACGAACTCGTACAAGCGTCTCGTGCCGCACTTCGAAGCGCCGGTCAAGCTGGCTTACTCGGCTCGCAACCGCTCGGCATCGATCCGTATTCCGCACGTGTCGAACCCGAAGGGCCGCCGTATCGAAACGCGCTTCCCGGATCCGCTGGCGAATCCGTACCTGTGCTTCTCCGCGCTGATGATGGCGGGTCTGGACGGCGTGCAGAACAAGATTCACCCGGGTGAAGCCGCTGACAAGAACCTGTACGACCTGCCGCCGGAAGAGGATGCAAAGATCCCGACCGTGTGCGCCGGCCTCGACCAGGCTCTCGACGCACTCGACGCGGACCGCGAGTTCCTGACGCGCGGCGGCGTGTTCACGGATTCGATGCTCGACGCGTACATCGAACTGAAGACGGGCGAGCTGCAACGCTATCGTCAGTCGGTGCACCCAATCGAATTCGAAATGTACTACTCGCTGTAAGCGGCGATGGCGCTTCGCCCTTCACGCGGCGAAGCGCTTTGCCCGACGCTCGCGATCGGTCACGAAGGGACGGCGGCGCCGTCCCTTTTTCGTTAGACCGTACGCACGGCCGGCCGCGCGCGGGCGACATGCAATTCGACGAATCACCAACAGCCCGCACTCCTGAATTACCACCATCTCCTACCGGCCACACTGCAAGATGGTTCTCAAGAATCTGATCAAGGCAAGGAAAGGACACGAACAGACGCTGTCGGATGACGTGCAGCTCGTGAGTTCTGGCTTGCTGCCAGGCTTCGAGGCGTTGCCGACCGTCGTGCTGGTGCTCGAGAAGCGCACGCTGCGCGTCGCGTTCGCGAATCCGTCGGCGGAATCGATGCTGGAGATGTCGCGCAAGCAACTCACGCAGATGGCGTGGCCGGACATCTTCTCGAATGCGGACGAACTGGTCGCGACGATCACCGCGATCGCCGCACACCGTTTTCACGCGACGCATCTGGACGCCGTGCTCGAGCGTCCCGGCCACGAGCCGCTGCACGTGCATGCGATCGTCGGCTTTCTGGAAAGCGCGCAGGACTACGTGTTGCTCGAACTGTTCGAGAACGAGCGGCATCTGCGCACCGACCGCGAAGAGCGCATCAACGACCTGACGGCCGTCAACAAGCATCTGATCCGCAATCTCGCGCACGAAATCAAGAATCCGCTCGGCGGTATTCGCGGCGCCGCGCAGTTGCTCGAATTCGAACTCGGCGAGCGTCAGCGCGACGAGTTGCGCGAGTACACCCAGGTCATCATCAAGGAATCGGACCGCCTGCAGACGCTGGTCGACCGCCTGCTCGAACCGCACCGTCATCCGCATATCGTCGGCGACGTGAATATTCACGAGGTGTGCGAGCGCGTGCGTCAGGTGATTCTCGCGGAATTTCCGCGCGGCCTGACGATCGAGCGCGACTACGACGTCAGCGTGCCGGATCTGCGCGGCGACAAGGAGCAGCTGATCCAGGCGCTGCTGAACATCGTGCGCAACGCGGCCGAGGCATTGCGCGAACGGATCTCGCAGGGCGATGCGCGCATCGAGTTGCGCACGCGCATCGCGCGCAAGGTCACGATTTCAAAACGCCTGTGCAAGCTGGCATTGGACTTGCATATCGTCGACAACGGCCCAGGCATTCCCGAAGAGATTCGCGACCGCATTTTCTATCCGCTCGTATCGGGGCGCGAGGATGGCAGCGGTCTCGGTCTAACGCTTGCGCAGACCTTCGTGCAGCAGCACGAAGGTCTGATCGAGGTGGACAGCCGGCCGGGCCATACCGAGTTTCAGATTCTGCTGCCGCTCGACCTCTAGCTACCACAAGCACCTCAAGACTTCTGACCGAACTATATGAAGCCGATCTGGATAGTAGACGACGATCAATCAATTCGCTGGGTGCTCGAGAAAGCGCTGGCGCGCGAGAACTTCGCGACGCGCAGCTTCGCGAACGTGCGCGAAGCGTCGGCCGCGCTCGATCACGACAGCCCGCAGGTGCTGGTCTCCGATATCCGCATGCCCGGCGGCTCCGGGCTCGAGTTGCTGCAAACCGTCCGCGACAAGGTGCCGGGCTTGCCGGTCATCATCATGACCGCGTTCTCGGATCTCGATAGCGCGGTCGCCGCATTCCAGGGCGGTGCGTTCGAGTATCTGGCGAAGCCGTTCGACATCGACAAGGCCGTCGAGCTGATTCGCCGCGCGGTCGACGAAAGCATGCGCGGCGAGCAGACATGGGACGAACGCGTCGCCGAAGCGCCCGAGATGCTCGGCCAGGCACCCGCGATGCAGGACATGTTTCGCGCGATCGGTCGCCTGTCGCATTCGGCGGCCACCGTGCTCATTACCGGCGAATCAGGCACCGGGAAGGAACTGGTCGCGCGTGCGCTGCACCGACATAGCCCACGCGCGAACGGCCCATTCATCGCGTTGAACACGGCCGCGATTCCGAAGGATCTGCTGGAGTCCGAGCTGTTCGGTCATGAGCGCGGGGCGTTCACCGGCGCGCAGGCGATGCGCCAGGGGCGCTTCGAGCAGGCCGAGAACGGCACGCTGTTTCTGGACGAAATCGGCGACATGCCGTTCGATCTGCAGACGCGCCTGTTGCGCGTGCTGTCGGACGGACAGTTCTATCGCGTCGGCGGCCACAATCCGCTGCGCGCCAATGTGCGCGTGATCGCGGCGACGCACCAGAACCTCGAAGCGCGCGTGCGGCAGGGTTTGTTTCGCGAGGACTTGTACCACCGTTTGAACGTGATCCGCTTGCGCTTGCCCGCATTGCGCGAGCGCAGCGAGGACATTCCTCTGTTGACGCGGCATTTCCTGCAGAAGAGCGCGCGCGATCTCGGCGTCGAACCGAAGCGCGTGTCCGACGAGGCGCTCGCGTATCTGGCGTCGCTGCCGTTTCCGGGCAACGTGCGACAACTCGAGAATCTCGCGAACTGGCTCACGGTGATGGCGCCCGCGCAGACGATCGAGATCAAGGATCTGCCGCCCGATCTCGGTCCCGCGCACGGCGGCGGGAGCGAGCCCGGTGCGGGCGCCGCCGCGGGTGCGACGACGGATGGCGCCGTCGCGACCAATGGGGGATTCACGGTCGGTGCGCCGCTCGCTGGCGCGAACGCCAGCACGCTCGTCCATCCGGTCGGTGCGTCGGTCGCCACCGCGCTGAGCGCATGGGAAGGCGGCTTGCGCACCGAGGTCGCGCGCATGCTGCGAGAGAACGCGGCCGACGTGATGGACGAACTCGCGCGCCGCTTCGAAGCGGCCGTGATCCGAGAGGCGCTCGACTTCACGCGCGGCCGCAAGGTCGAGGCTGCCGAGCGGCTCGGTATCGGGCGCAATACGATTACGCGCAAGATTCAGGAGCTCAATCTCGAGCCTTGATGCGGTCGTATTCAGCGATCCTGCATCGCAGGCGAGGGCGGCTCCGGCCGCCTTCGTCGTTTTTGCAGCGCGCGTCGCGGCAAACCGGCAACTACCGTGCACGAGGCATAATCAACGCTGTTCCGATCCGACAGCTAACGATGCCAGCTTCTCCCGCTTCTCCCGCCCCGTTCGAGTGGCCGCTTTCCCCCGATCCTTTCCTGTCGCTCGAAGAGCTGTACGACACCGACGCACTCGCATGGGTCGACGCGCAAAATGCGCGCACCCGCGCGGCGTGGTGCAGCGGCGCGTCGTTCGACGCGCTCAGACGCCGGCTCGCTGATGCGTATCTGCCGCGCGAGCGTCCGGTGATTCCGGATCGCTGGAAGGACTGGGCCTACGATCTGTGGCAGGACGCGAGCAATCCGCGCGGCATCTGGCGACGCACCGCGTGGACCGCATGGCGCGCCGGCGCGCCGGTCTGGCAGAACCTGCTCGACTTCGACGCGCTCGGCGCGGCCGAAGGCACGCCGTGGGTGTGCGTCGATCTCGACATCCTTTATCCGGACGGCGACCGCGCGCTGATCACGATGTCGCCGGGCGGCTCGGACGCGCTCGTCGTGCGCGAGTTCGATCTCGACGCGGGGCGTTTCGTCGATGATGGTTTCGCGATTGCGAAGGCGGGCAAGCACACGGTGTCGTGGATCGATCGCGATACGCTGTACGTCGGCTGGGACAACGGGCGCAAGACGCTGACGCGTTCCGGTTATCCACGCGACGTGCGGCGCTGGACCCGCGGCACCGCGCTCGCCGACGCGCCGATCGTGTTTCGCGGCGAGTTTGACGACATCGGCGTGGAGGCGAATTACGATCCGGTCGATCGCCGGCATACGGTGACGAGCAGCGTCGACTTTTTCGATTCGCACACCTATTACCTCGACCATGCCAGCGATGCCTGGCATCGTTATGAAGTGCCGTCGCATGTCGCGGTGGGGGCGTGGCAGGGCTGGCTGCTGCTCGAGCTACGGCTCGACTGGGACTGCGAGTGGGACGGCAATCGCGCGCGCTATCCTGGCGGCGCGCTGCTCGCGATTCGCGAGGACGCGTTTTTGCGCGGCGAGCGCGACGTGACGCCGCTTTTCACGCCGACGCCGCTGACCTCGGCCTGCGAGTGGTCGCATACGCGCCATCATCTGATCGTGTCGTACCTCGACGACGTACGCGGCAAGACGCTGATCTGGACGCCGTCGCAACGCGAGGACGGCACGTGGCACTGGCGCGAGCGCGTGTTCGCGTCGCGCGGCGATGCGCAAGTGGACGTGTCGCCGGTCGAGTCGACGCTTAACGACGAAGTGTTCGTCGACACCGACGATTATCTGCAACCGCCCGCCTACTGGCTCTCCGATCTCGCGCGCGACGAGCCCGGCGAATGGGAGTTGCTCGACCGTTGGCCGACGCAGTTCGACGCGACGAGCGTTGCCGTGACGCGTGGACATGCGGTATCGGCCGATGGCACGCGCATACCGTACACGGTGGTTGGGCCGAAGGAAGCATCGTCATCGCTGGGCGATCGACAACCGACGCGTCCGTGTCTGCTGAGCGGCTACGGTGGTTTCGCGATTCCGCTGCTGCCGAGCTATTTGACGGGGCAGGGTATCGGCTGGCTCGAACGCGGCGGCGTGTACGTGGTCGCGCATATCCGCGGCGGTGGCGAGTTCGGCACGCGCTGGCACACGGCGGCGCAGGGAGAACATCGCCAGCGCGCGTTCGATGATTTCATCGCGGTCGCCGAAGCGCTGATCGCGAGCGGCGTGACGAGCGCCGCGAAGCTCGGCATTCAGGGCGGCAGCAACGGCGGTCTGCTGGTGGCCGCCTGCATGGTGCAGCGGCCGGAGCTATTCGGCGCGGTCGTGTGCGAGGTGCCGTTGCTCGATATGAGCCGCTATCACCTCCTGCACGCGGGAGCGTCGTGGATCGACGAGTACGGCGACCCGGACGAACCCGATGAAGCGCGCGCGCTCGCCGCGTATTCGCCGTATCACAACGTCGCGGCGGGCGTCGCGTATCCGCCGGTGCTATTCATGACGTCGACCGCCGACGATCGCGTGCATCCCGGCCACGCGCGCAAGATGGCGGCGCGCATGCAGGCGCTGGGCGCGCAGAACGTGTGGTACCGGGAGAATACGGAAGGCGGACACGGCGGCTCCGATGAGCTGGAGCAGGCCGAGCATGATGCGATGGTGTTCGAGTTCTTGTGGGGTGTGCTGGGCGGCGCTTGAAGCGCCAGGAAAGCGAGGCCGCACTGCCTCGCTTCGTGGCTGTGTTCCGGATCAACCGAGCTGCGCGAACACCGGCGCGTGATCCGACGGCTGATCCCATTTGCGCGGCACCTTGTCGATGTCGCACGCCTTGCAGATGTCGGACAGCGCCTTCGACAGCAGGATGTGATCGATGCGCAGCCCCGCGTTGCGACGGAACGCCATCATCCGGTAGTCCCACCACGAATAGATCTTTTCCTGCTGCTCGAACTGGCGGAACGCGTCGAGCAGACCGAGGCCGATCAGCCGCACGAACGCCGCGCGCTCTTCGGGTGACACCAGATTCTGACCTTCCCATGCCTTGGGGTCGTGCACATCGCGATCTTCGGGTGCGATGTTGTAGTCGCCGAGCAGCGCGAGCTTCGGATGCAGTGTCATCTCGGCTGCCAGCCAGTCGTGCAGCGCGTCGAGCCAGCGCAGCTTGTATGCGAACTTGTCGGTGCCGGGTGCCTGACCGTTGGGGAAGTACGCGGAGATGATGCGCACGCCGTCGATGGTCGCCGCGATCACGCGCTGCTGCGGATCCTCGAAACCGGGGATGTTGCGCACGATGCTGGTTTCGTCGACGTTCAATCCTTCGCGCACCAGAATGCCGACACCGTTATAGGTTTTCTGACCCGCGTACCAGCTTCGATAGCCGACCGCCTCGAGTTCGGCGCGCGGAAACTTTTCGTCGGGGAGCTTCAGTTCCTGCAGGCACAGCACGTCGGTGCCGCTGCTCGCGAGCCAGTCGATGACGTGCTGCTGGCGGACTTTGAGGGAGTTGACGTTCCAGGTGGCGATTTTCACGAAAATATCCGATGCGTGCGTGATGAGAGCAAGGCGATTATAGCGGGGGCCTCGCCGGTCAAAGTCGGCGACATTCTACTTGCTGGGTGCGTCGCGTCTCGCGTGGAATGCGAGGCTGGCTCGCGTGTCTTGCGCTTACGGCGCAAGCTCATGTGTGTTCATCGAGGCTCGGGTTTCATGGCGACGACGTCGTTCGAGAAATGTTCCGCGCTTAAGTTTGACGTTTTGCTAGCAAGCTTATATAATCTTTTTTCTCTGACGCGGGGTGGAGCAGTCTGGCAGCTCGTCGGGCTCATAACCCGAAGGTCGTAGGTTCAAATCCTACCCCCGCAACCAAGCTTTGTTGAAAGCCCGCATCGCGCAAGCCATGCGGGCTTTTTGACTTTCAGCGCTTCATTTTGCTTTGTGCCGCTCGCTGCATATGCTGCGCGCGCGTGAACTGGCGCAACATGATTCGCGCTCGATCGAAGCCTCTAACCCATCATCACGCCCCGATCGCCCACTCCACCGCGGCCTGCGCATGTAACGCGGTGGTATCGAACACAGGCAGCACCGAATCTTCCGGCTTGATCAGCAGCGTGATTTCAGTGCACCCGAGTATCACCGCCTGCGCGCCACGCGCGGCCAGATGTTCGATCACGCGTTGATAGACCTCGCGCGACGCGTCGTCCACATTACCGTGGCATAGCTCGTCGTAAATGATGCGGTGCACGTCCGCGCGTTCGTCGTCATCAGGCACGAGCGTGTCGAGTCCATAGCGCTCGCGCAGCCGGCCCGTGTAGAACGTCTGCTCCATCGTGTAGCGCGTGCCGAGCAGACCAACGCGCTCGACGCCCGCCGCGCGCAACGCCGCGCCGGTCGGATCGGCGATGTGCAGGAACGGCACCGTGATGGCCTGCTCGATCGATTCGTACACGCGATGCATCGTGTTCGTCGCAAGAATCACGAGATCGGCGCCGCCGCGTTCGAGCTGGCGCGCGGCGCCGGCCATCTGTTCGCCGAGCGCGTGCCAGTCGCCGGCGCGCTGGTTCGCCTCGATCGACGCGAAATCGACGGTCAGCAGCAGACTGCGTGCGTTGTGATGGCCGCCGAGCCGCGCCTTCGCATGGCGATTCAGCAGCCGGTAATACTCGCTTGACGACTCCCAGCTCATTCCGCCGATCACGCCGATCGTTTTCATCTGTACGCTCCGTCAATGCATGGCCGAAACGGCGAGTATAGGCGCGTCGCATCGCATCGAGCCGGTACGGATTGCGGCCTGTACGCCGGTACGCATCGGCGCGCGCATTATTCTGGCGTCGATAGAATCGTAGCGAGTCCAAACGCGATCAACCGGAGCGAACATGGATCTGATCATCCGCCGCGCGACGCTGCCGCGCAGTGCCGCCCAGCAGTTCACGCAGCAGCCGTCCCCAGTCGACATCGGCATTGCCGCGGGTCGGATCGTCGCGCTCGAGCCGAACCTGGCCGCGAGCGCGCGCGACGAAATCGACGCGGCCGGTTCGCTCGTCACGCCGCCGTTCGTCGATCCGCATTTCCATATGGACGCGACGCTGTCGTACGGTTTGCCGCGCGTGAATGCGTCGGGCACGCTGCTCGAAGGCATCGCGCTATGGGGCGAGTTGAAGCCCGAGCTCACGCAGCAAGCGTTGATCGAACGCGCGATGCAGTATTGCGATTGGGCCGTCGCGCGCGGCCTGCTCGCGATCCGCAGCCACGTCGACGTGTGCGATCCGCGTCTGCTCGCGGTCGAAGCGTTGCTCGAAGTGAAGCGCCGCGTCGCGCCGTATCTCGATCTGCAGCTGGTCGCGTTTCCGCAGGACGGTCTGCTGCGCAGCGCCGGCGCGTTCGACAACCTTAAGCGCGCGATCGGCATGGGCGTCGACGTGGTCGGCGGCATTCCGCATTTCGAGCGCACGATGGCCGACGGCGCGCAGTCGGTGCGCATGCTGTGCGAGTACGCGGCTGGGCAGGGTCTGCGCGTCGACATGCATTGCGACGAATCGGACGATCCGCTGTCGCGTCACATCGAAACGCTCGCGGCCGAAACGCATCGGCTCGGCCTGCACGGACGCGTCACCGGTTCGCACCTGACGTCGATGCATTCGATGGACAACTACTACGTGAGCAAGCTGTTGCCGCTGATGCGCGAGTCGGGCGTCGCGGCGATCGCCAATCCGCTGATCAACATCACGCTGCAAGGCCGCAGCGACACCTACCCGAAACGGCGCGGCATGACGCGGGTGCCGGAGATGCTGGCCGCGGGCATCACGGTCGCATTCGGTCACGACTGCGTGATGGACCCGTGGTACAGCCTGGGCTCGGCCGACATGCTGGAAGTCGCGCAGATGGGCCTGCATGTCGCGCAGATGACCAGCGTCGACGGCATGCGCGCCTGTTTCGACGCGGTGACCGTGAACGCGGCGCGCATTCTCGGTCTGGAAGACTACGGCATCGCGCCCGGTTGCGCGGCCAATCTCGTCGTGCTCGATGCGCGCGACGAGATCGAGGCGATCCGTCTGCGCGCCGCGCGGCTCGCGGTGGTGAGCCGGGGCAGGGTGGTGAGCCGCGCGCCGGCCGCGCGCGCGTCGCTATCGATCGAAGGGCGGCCCGAGCAGGTCGATTTCAAGCTCTATCGCGCGTAGCGCGCTGTCTCGCGCATGAATGAAAAAACCGGCGGCCTGCTCGCGCAGACCGCCGGCTTTTCTATTGGCATCGCGACGCTCGAATCGCTCAGTGTGCGGCACCCGGCGCCATGCCGTTATGCCGCAGCAGCGCATCGATATTCGGCTCGCGGCCGCGGAACGCCTTGAACGATTCCATCGCCGGACGGCTGCCGCCCACTTCCAGAATCTCGCGACGATAGCGCATGCCGGTCGACTGATTGAGCACGCTGCCCGCGGCTTGCGCGGCTTCCTCGAACGCCGCGTACGCATCGGCCGACAGCACTTCCGCCCACTTGTAGCTGTAGTAGCCGGCCGCGTAACCGCCCGCGAAAATATGGCTGAACGTATTCGGCCAGCGCGAGAACGGCGCTTGCGGCACGACGTGGAAGCGTTCGTTGATTTCGCGCGCGAGTTCATTGGCGCTCTTCGCACCGTTCGCGTCGAAGCCCGTATGCAGTTGCATGTCGAACATCGAGAACACGATCTGCCGCAACGTGCCGAGACCGCTCTGGAAGTTCTTCGCGGCGAGCATCTTGTCGAACAGCTCGCGCGGCAGCGGCTTTCCGGTATCGACGTGCGAGGTCATGTCGGACAGCACGTCCCATTCCCAGCAGAAGTTCTCCATGAACTGCGACGGCAGTTCGACCGCATCCCATTCGACGCCGTTGATGCCCGACACGCCGAGCTCATCGACGCGCGTAAGCATGTGATGCAAGCCGTGGCCGAACTCGTGGAACAGCGTGATCACTTCGTCGTGCGTGAAGCAGGCGGGCTTGCTGCCGACCGGCGCCGAGAAATTACACGTCAGATACGCGACCGGCGTTTGCACCGCGCCGTGCGCGAGCTTGTGACGGCCGCGCGCGTCGTCCATCCAGGCGCCGCCGCGCTTGCCTTCGCGTGCATACAGGTCGAGATAGAACTGCGCGACGAGGCCGCCGTCCTGATTCTCGACGCGGAAAAAGCGCACGTCCGGATGCCAGACGGCTGCATCGTCGCGGCGGATGCGCACGCCGAACAGCGTCTCGGTGACCTTGAACAGACCTTTGAACACCGCGTCTTCGGGGAAGTACTGCTTCACTTCGTTTTCCGAGAACGAATAGCGCTTCTGGCGCAGACGCTCGGCGGCGAACGTCATGTCCCACGGCTGCAGATCGGTCATGCCGAGTTCGCTCGCGGCGAATTCGCGCAGCTCCTTCCAGTCCTGCTCCGCATGCGGACGCGCGCGCGTCGCAAGGTCTTCGAGGAAGGCCATCACCTGAGCCGGCGATTCGGCCATCTTCGGCGCGAGCGACACTTCGGCGAAGTTGCCGTAGCCGAGCATCTGCGCTTCTTCGGCGCGCAGCTTCAGTTCGTCCGCGAGCACCTGGGTGTTGTCCCACTCGCTCTTGCCGTTGCCGTACTGTGCGCCGAGCTCGGACGCGCGCGTCACGTACGCGCGATACATCGCTTCGCGCATCGGACGGTTTTCCGAGTACTGCATGACCGGGAAATACGAAGGGAAGTGCAGCGTGAACTTGTAGCCGGTCTTGCCGTCGCGCCCGGCGGCTTCCTTCGCGGCTTCGATCACGTCTTCGGGAAGGCCCGCCAGTTGCGCCTCGTTGCCCGCATCGACGATGTACGCATACGCGTTGGTCGCATCGAGCACGTGATCCGAAAACGCCTTCGACAGCGCCGCCTGGCGCTCCTGCAATTCGGCGAAACGCGGCTTCTGGTCTTCCGGCAACTCGGCGCCGGACAGGCGGAAGTCACGCAGCGCGTTGCTGAGGATCTTCTTGCGTTCGCCGTTCAGCGACGCAAACTCGTCGCTCGCGTTCAGTGCCTTGTACTTCTCGTAGAGCGCGAGATTCTGGCCGACGCTCGACCAGAATTCGGTCACGCGCGGCAGGTTCTCCCCGTACACGGCACGCAGCTCGGGCGTATCGGCAACGGCATTCAGATGGCCGATCACGCTCCACGCGCGCGACAGCGGCTCGGTGGCGCGCTCGACCGGTTCGACGACGTCGGCCCACGACGCGGGCGTGACCGGCAGCGCGGCACGCTCGACGGCGGCCGCCGCGTCGGCGAGCAGCACGTCGAGGGCGGGCGTCACGTGCTCGGGTCGGATGGAGCCAAAGCGCGGCAGATCGGAAAAATCGAGGAGCGGGTTGTCTTGAGGCGTGGCGGTAGTGGACATAGGGCTTCCTGTCTGACGCGGGTGAAGTGGGCGGTGCGGCGGCGTTCGTGCGAGTCGTCTGGTGGCGTGTCGCTCGACGATCGGCGCGCGGCGGCACCGGCTAACGACAGTATTGGGGCGGGAAGCGCCGATTCCAATCCATCGGCTGACAAATTAACAGATGTTGCGGTGCGCTGGCGCGCGTTGGGGCGGGGCGTGGGCCGCGGGGTCCGGCGGCGCGGTGATGATGGGGTGGTTCTGCGAGAGAGGAGGGCGGGAGACGACCCGGTGCACGAGACGGATGAGTCGCCTCACTCCGCCTCGCACTGACCGCGCGGCGATTACGCCTTGGCCGCGTTCGCCTCGCGCTCGGCTGCTTCGATCGTGTTGACGAGCAGCATCGTGATCGTCATTGGGCCGACGCCGCCCGGCACCGGCGTGATATGGCCGGCCACTTCCTTGACGCCCGCGAAGTCGACGTCGCCGCACAGCTTGCCGGCGTCGTCGCGATTCATGCCGACGTCGATCACGGTCGCGCCCGGCTTCACCATGTCCGCGGTCAGGATGTTACGCAGACCGGTCGCGGCGACCACGACATCGGCGTTGCGGGTGTGCGCGGCCAGATCGCGCGTCTTGCTGTGGCAGATCGTGACGGTCGCGCCCGCTTCGAGCAGCAGCAGCGCCATCGGCTTGCCGACAATGTTCGAGCGGCCGATCACCACCGCGTTGGCGCCCTTCAGCTCGATGCCGTAGGCCTCGAACATTTTCATCACGCCGTACGGCGTGCACGGACGGAATAGCGGCTGGCCGGTCAGCAACGCGCCCGCATTGGCGACGTGGAAACCGTCGACATCTTTCTCGGGCGCGATCGCCTCGATCACCTTGTGGCTGTCGATGTGCTTCGGCAGCGGCAGCTGCACGAGGATGCCGTGGATGGCCGGATCGCGGTTCAGCTCGTCGATGCGCGCGAGCAGCTCGGCTTCGGGCAGGTCGGCCGGATAGCGGTCGAACGACGAGCCGAGGCCGTTGTCGTGGCAGGCTTTCACCTTGTTGCGCACATACACTTCGCTGGCCGGATTGTCGCCGACCAGAATCACGGCGAGGCCCGGCTGATGGCCGCGGGCGGTCAGGGCTGCGGCGCGCGCCGCGACGTCGGCGCGCAGGGTCTTGGAGAGGGCGAGGCCGTCGATCAGTTTGGCAGTCATGGTCGGTCGAACGTTGAGTCGAGGTTGGAGATCGGGAATCGATTCGGGGCAGGCGGTTTGGGCTGGCGGGGCGAAGCGCTCGCGCGGAGGGCGCGCGCGACGGCGTGCTTCGGCTGCTCGACGAAGCCGGGTAGCCCGCGACAGGCGCGTTGCCGGTTCGGGCAAGGCGCCGCTGCAAAGTCCGACATTATACCGGCGCGACGGGCGTGCTTCCGCAGGGGATTCGCGGCGCGTGGAAGCGCACGGGAGGAGTGGGGCGGGACGTGTGACGGCAAGAAAGCGCAACGCGGGCGGCGGGGCAGGCCGCTCGAACGCCACGCGCACGCCGGACTCAGCGACGCTCACGCCGTCGCGAACCGGCGACGCAACCGCCGCATGGCGGTCACTTAGAGACGGCCCTCCGAGCGAAGGGCCGCCCATACCGACGTTACTGCGCGACGTTACTGCGCCGTTTGCGGCTTGTTCGACAGCGCGAGTCGCAGCAGATCGGCGACCGTGTTGACGTTCAGCTTTTCCATGATGTTCGCGCGATGCGCTTCGACCGTCTTGATGCTGATGCCGAGGTCGTCGGCGATCTGCTTGTTCAGGCGGCCCGCGATGATCCGCTCGAGCACCTGATGCTCACGCGCGGTCAGCTTGCCGAGGCGCTCGGCCGCGGCACGCTGCTGCTGGACGCTGGTGCTTTCACTGCGCGCCTTGTCGAGCATGCGCTCGACGAGCTTGCGCAGTTCGGCTTCGTCGAACGGCTTTTCGATGAAGTCCATCGCGCCTTTCTTCATCGTCGACACGGCCATCGGCACGTCGCCGTGGCCCGTCACGAAGATGATCGGCAGCGAAGCGTTGTCGGCGATCAGGCGTTCCTGCAACTCGAGCCCGCTCATGCCGGACATCCGCACGTCGAGGATCAGGCACGCGATCTGGCCCGGATGCTGATGCGGCTGCCATGCGTCGAGGAACTGTTCTGCGCTCAGGAAGCATTGAACGCGGTAGCCGTTCGCCTCCAGCAGCCAGCGCAGCGAATCTCGCACGGCCTCGTCGTCGTCGACGACAAAGACGGTTTCCTGGGTGGTGACTGGGCTGTTCATAGCTCTCCCGTAACGGTTTGTGGTGTCGGCGCCTCGGACCCGCCGTTGCTCGGGCCGTCAGGCTCCCCAATAGGCAGACTGCAATGGAACGTGGCACCCGTGATGTGGCCGTCGGACTCGACATTGTTGACCACCCACAGACGCCCGCGATGCGATTCGATAATCGAACGGCAAATGTTCAGCCCCATGCCCATGCCATCGGACTTGGTGCTGTAAAACGGTTCGAACAGACGCTCGGCGGTCGTTTCGTCGACGCCCGGCCCCTGATCGACGACGCTGATGCAAACGAAGCCGCTCTCCAGCCGCACGACTACCCGGATCACTGGGTCGACCGCGTTCGGGCGCGCTTCGGCCATCGCCTCGACGCCGTTCTTCAGCAGGTTCACCAGGACCTGCTCGATCAGCACCGGATCGACGTAGATCACCGGCAGCCGCGAGCGCAGATCGGTGACGATGCGAATCCGCCGCTTTCTTGCCTCGATTTCGGCGAGACCCACCGCGTCGGCGACGATATCCGCGACCCGCGTGGCCTGACGCTTCGGCTCGCTGCGCTTCACGAACTCGCGGATACGCTTGATGATCATGCCGGCGCGCACCGCCTGCTGTGCGGTCTTTTCGAGCACCGGCAGCAGATTGTCGGGCGTCGTCCGACCGGATTTAACCAGTGCGACGGTCCCGGAGCAATAGTTGTTGATCGCGGCGAGCGGCTGGTTCAATTCGTGCGCGAGCGACGAGGCCATT
Source organism: Burkholderia sp. JPY481 (assembly GCF_038900515.1). Taxonomy (NCBI): domain Bacteria; kingdom Pseudomonadati; phylum Pseudomonadota; class Betaproteobacteria; order Burkholderiales; family Burkholderiaceae; genus Burkholderia; species Burkholderia sp. JPY481. The sequence goes on along the minus strand of NZ_JAYMRT010000001.1, from coordinate 700,244 downwards.
TCGCCCATCGTCATCAGGCGGCTCGTGAACTGCAGCTTCTCGTCCTGCTGGCGCGCCAGCTCCTGGGCGCGCTTGCGGGTCGTGATGTCGGTTGCGATCTGCATCTGCGCGAGATGGCCGTCGACCCACTGGATGTACTGGCGCCGCACCTCGAACCACTTCTGGATGCCGGGGATGTAGATTTCCTGCGCGTCGGCGGTGCTTTCGGTCAGCGCCGCGGCGGGCAGGCCGACGAAGGTGTCGACCATGTCGATCGAATCGGACGACGCCTGCGAGCTGTCGAAGCCGCCGCCCGCGAGTTCGAGGTGACCGTCCGGGCGGATGCCGAACAGATGCCGGTAGTAGCGGTTCGCGAACAGCAGTTCGGCTTCGTCGGCGGCGAGCACCGACACCGCCGCATCGAGGCTTTCGAGCACGGTCGTGAAGCGCTCATGGGCGGCGGCGAGTTCTTCGCGCGCGCGCTTCGGCTCGGTGATGTCGGTCATCGACGACATCCAGCCAGTCTGGCGGCCCGAGCTGTCGATCAGCGGCGACACGTAGAGCCGTGCGTGGAACGTCGAACCGTCCTTGCGCCGCACGCGCAGCTCGAAGCCGGACGAGGGCGCCTTGCCGCGCAGCGTCATGTCGAGCTGGCGCTGCATCTCCGGGTACGCGTCGCGCGGCCAGTACGCGAACGGCGCGCTCTTGCCGACGAGGTCGCTTTCGTCCCAGCCGGTCATGCGGCAGAACGCCGGGTTCACGTGCGTGATGCGGCCGTGCATGTCGAGCACGCGCATGCCGATCAGCACCGAGTTTTCCATTGCGCGGCGGAAAAACGCTTCCGCGTACAGCGCCTGCTGCGCCTCGAAGCGCTGCCGGGTGTGCTTCCACAGACTCCACAGGCTCCACAGCACGAAGCAGGAGAGGCCGGCGACCAGCCACACCAGCGTGTTGTTCGTGAAGTTGGTGATCTGCGGGAACGCGTATACGCGCACCGAGATGCCCTGGCCCGGCGGGTCGAGCGGCAGGTCGTAGAACATGTCGCGCGGCAGGCGCGGGCGGGTCGACGTGGTGGTCAACTCGCGGTTGTTCACGTCGATGATCGAGATCTTGTATTTGGCCGACAGCTCGGGCGGGATGTCGCGCTTCAGAATGCCTTCCACCGAGAACACCGCGGCGATCGTGCCGAGGAAATCGCGGTCGCGGAAGATCGGCGTTTGCAACGTGATGAAGCCGTTGCCGAGGTCGTCGTAGATAAGCGGCGAGTACACCTGGCGGCGCGTGTTGCGCGCCTCGGCGAAACCGGCTTTGACCGCTTCGTCCATTTGTGCGTCGTTGGGCCGCGCGAGCCGCTGGCCTAGCACCGGCGGCGCGGCATTGGGCCAGCGCGGCTGCTGCTGAGCGGTGTACCAGTTCATGTAGAGGATCTCGGGATGCCCCTGCATGATGTCCGTGGTGTTCACCTGGAACGAATGCTCGTCAGCATGGCCGGCGGCGAGGTCGCGCGCGAGCGCCTGAATCTGTTCCTGCGCGCCTGTCATCGACAGCCGGATCTGCTGCTGCGCCCACGCGACGTTGCGGTACAGCGTGTCTTCCTGCTGCTGCTGTTCGCGCCGGTTCAGACTCCAGAGAATCAGGCTCATGACGACCAGGAATACCAGGATCGACAGCAGCGGCGTCAGCAAATAGGAATTGGACCACCAGGGTCCGTGGTGCCAGCGCGGGGACGGCGACGAATCCGCCGGCGAACCCGCGGTGCGCGCCGAGCGAGAGAAAAGCCGTTCGGTCAACATGCGTGGCATTGTAGCTCAGCACGTCCCCGACAAATGACGCAAAAAAGCGCGGAAAGTGCAGTTAATCGGCGCAAACTAGCCGACGGATCGGTCTAACGGCAGTCAAACCAGGTTGCGTTGCAGCAATTTTCCGCATTGTGAGAATTGATCTCGTAATTTGAAAATTTGATTGCGTTGACGTCGGGACCCTTATTACAATCAGCCGGTGCTGCCGCGGCCTATCCTGCGTCCGCGTGATCTGTTCAAAGTGCGTTCCCCATACCCAGGAGACGAGCATGTCCGCTGTACCCGACGAAGTCATGAAATATGTCGCCGCCGAGAAAGACGACGATCCCCAGGAAACCGGCGAATGGCTGGAAGCGCTGGATGGCGTGATTTCTGCTGTTGGCCCTGACCGTGCCCACTACCTGATCGAAAAGCAGATCGAATTTGCACGGGTGCACGGCGAACATCTGCCGTTCTCCGCCAACACGCCTTACATCAACACGATTCCGGTCGCGCGCCAGGCCAAGAACCCCGGCGACCAGGACATCGAACACCGCATCCGCTCGTACACCCGCTGGAACGCGATGGCCATGGTGCTGCGCGCGGGCAAGGAAACCAACGTCGGCGGCCACATCGCGTCGTTCGCGTCGGCCGCCACGCTGTACGACGTCGGCTACAACCACTTCTGGCACGCACCGTCGGCCGAGCACGGTGGTGACCTCGTGTTCGTGCAAGGCCACTCGTCGCCGGGCGTCTACTCGCGCGCGTTCCTGCTCGGTCGCCTGACCGACAATCAGCTCGACAACTTCCGCCAGGAAGTCGGCGGCGAGGGCATCTCGTCGTATCCGCACCCGTGGCTGATGCCGGACTTCTGGCAATTCCCGACCGTGTCGATGGGCCTCGGCCCGATCATGGCGATCTACCAGGCGCGCTTCATGAAGTACCTGCAGGCGCGCGGCATCGCGAAGACCGACGGCCGCAAGGTCTGGGCCTTCCTCGGCGACGGCGAAACGGACGAGCCGGAATCGCTCGGCGCGATCGGCATGGCCGGCCGCGAGCGGCTGGACAACCTCGTGTTCGTGATCAACTGCAACCTGCAGCGTCTCGACGGTCCTGTGCGCGGCAACGGCAAGATCATCCAGGAACTCGAAAGCGAATTCCGCGGCGCCGGCTGGAACGTGATCAAGGTCATCTGGGGCAGCCGCTGGGATGCCCTCTTCGCGCGCGACAAGTCGGGCGCGCTGATGCGCCGCATGATGGAAGTCGTCGACGGCGAATACCAGACGTACAAGTCGGAGTCGGGCGCGTTCGTGCGCGAGCACTTCTTCAACACGCCGGAACTGAAGGCGCTGGTCGCCGACTGGTCCGACGACGACATCTGGAATCTGAACCGCGGCGGCCATGATCCGCACAAGATCTACGCGGCGTTCACGGAAGCGACCAATTCGAAGGGCCAGCCGACCGTCATCCTCGCGAAGACGATCAAGGGCTACGGCATGGGCGAAGCCGGCCAGGCGATGAACATCACCCACCAGCAGAAGAAGATGCAGGTGGAGCAGCTGAAGAAATTCCGCGACCAGTTCCGTCTGCCGATCACGGACGAGCAGATCGTCGACGTGCCGTACCTGACCTTCGAGGAAGGCTCGAAGGAACTCGAATACATGCGCCAGAAGCGCATGGACCTCGGCGGTTATCTGCCGGCGCGTCGTCAGAAGGCCCAGTCGCTGCCGGTGCCGGAACTGTCGGCTTTCGAGCCGCTCCTGAAAGGCACGGGCGAAGGCCGCGAGATCTCCACGACGATGGCGTTCGTGCGGATCCTGAACATCCTGCTGAAGGACAAGGCGCTCGGCAAGCGCGTCGTGCCGATCGTGCCGGACGAGTCGCGTACGTTCGGTATGGAAGGTCTGTTCCGTCAGATCGGCATCTGGAATCAGGACGGCCAGAAGTACGTGCCGGAAGATTCCGACCAGCTGATGTTCTACCGTGAGTCGGAAACCGGTCAGATCCTGCAGGAAGGCATCAACGAAGCCGGCGGCATGGCCGACTGGATCGCAGCCGCGACGTCGTACTCGACGCACGGCGAGATCATGATCCCGTTCTACATCTTCTACTCGATGTTCGGCTTCCAGCGCATCGGCGACCTCGCATGGGCCGCGGGCGACATGCGCTCGCGCGGCTTCCTGCTGGGCGGCACGGCCGGTCGCACGACGCTGAACGGCGAAGGTCTGCAACACGAAGACGGCCACTCGCTGCTGTGGGCGGCTTCGGTGCCGAACTGCATCAGCTACGACCCGACGTTCGGCTACGAACTCGCGGTCATCGTGCAGGACGGTCTGCGCCGCATGGTCGCCGAGCAGGAAGATGTGTATTACTACATCACGGTGATGAACGAGAACTACGAACACCCGGCAATCCCGCAGGGCGCGGGGCTGGAAAGCGTGGCCGAGGACATCATCAAGGGCATGTACTCGTTCAGCAAGACCGCTGCCGACAAGAAGGCGCCGCATGTACAACTGATGGGCGCGGGCACGATCTTCAACGAAGTGATCGCCGCGGCCGACCTGCTGAAGAACGACTGGGGCGTCAACGCCGACCTGTGGAGCGTGCCGAGCTTCACCGAGCTCGCGCGCGAAGGTCACGAAGTGCAGCGCTGGAACCTGCTGCACCCGACCGAAGAGAAGAAGCTGTCGCACGTCGAGAAGCTGCTGAAGGACGCGCCGGGTCCGGTCATCGCATCGACCGACTACGTGCGTGCGCTGACCGAGCAGATCCGCGCGTTCGTGCCGCAGAAGTTCGTCGTGCTGGGCACCGACGGCTACGGCCGTTCGGACACGCGCGAGAAGCTGCGTCACTTCTTCGAAGTCGATCGCTACTGGGTCACGGTCGCCGCGCTCAACGCGCTGGCAGACGAAGGCACGATCGAACGCAAGGTGGTCGCCGAGGCGCTCAAGAAGTACAACCTTGATCCCGCCAAACCCAACCCGATGACCGTCTAAGGCATCACCCGTGTGCCACGATGCACGCGCCTGCTCCTCGTCGCGAGGGGCAGGCGGCGTGCGCGGCCCAGGAGACACTAACAATGAGTCAAGCGATCGAAGTCAAGGTGCCGGACATCGGCGATTACAAGGACGTCCCTGTGATCGAGGTGCTGGTAAAGGCGGGTGACACCGTCGAAAAAGAGCAATCGCTCGTTACGCTGGAATCCGACAAGGCGACGATGGACGTGCCGAGCTCGGCTGACGGCGTCGTCAAGGAAGTGAAGGTCAAGGTCGGCGATGCGGTGTCCGAAGGCACGCTGATCGTCGTGCTGGAAGGCGCCAACGCGGCAGCCGCGGCGCCCGCGCCGGCGGCGGCTCCTGCAGCGGCACCGGCACCGGCGGCAGCTCCGGCCGCGGCGCCCGCGCCCGCGGCGGCAGGCGGCGGCGTGCAGGAAATCAAGGTGCCGGATATCGGCGACTACAAAGACGTTCCCGTGATCGAGATCGCGGTGAAGGTCGGCGATCGCGTCGAGAAGGAACAGTCGCTCGTCACGCTCGAATCCGATAAGGCGACGATGGACGTGCCGAGCTCGGCCGCCGGCGTCGTCAAGGAAGTGAAGGTCAAGGTTGGCGATACCGTGTCGGAAGGCTCGGTCATCGTCGTGATCGAAGCGGAAGCCGGCGCTGCTCCGGCACCCGCGCCGGCACCGGCGGCGAAGGCGCCGACCGAGAAGCCGTCCGACGCACCGGCCACGCCGACCCCGGCACCGGCCGCGCCGTCCGCGCTTGCACAGGCGCCCCTGATCCCGGCCGGCGAAGGCGGCACGCGTCATCCGAGCCACGCTTCGCCGTCGGTGCGCAAGTTCGCACGCGAACTCGGCGTCGACGTGAGCCAGGTGAAGGGCACGGGTCCGAAGGGCCGCATTACGCAGGCCGACGTGACCGCGTTCGTGAAGGGCGTGATGACCGGCCAGCGCGCAGCGCCGGCAGGAGCCGCCGCGCCGGCCGCCGGCGGTGGCGAGCTGAATCTGCTGCCGTGGCCGAAGGTCGACTTCACGAAGTTCGGTCCGATCGATCCGAAGCCGCTGTCGCGCATCAAGAAGATCTCGGGCGCGAACCTGCATCGCAACTGGGTCATGATCCCACACGTCACGAACAACGACGAAGCGGACATCACCGAGCTCGAAGCGCTGCGCGTGAAGCTGAACAAGGAACACGAAAAGGCGGGCGTCAAGTTCACGATGCTCGCGTTCGTGATCAAGGCCTGCGTGGCGGCCCTGAAGAAATTCCCGACCTTCAACGCGAGCCTCGACGGCGACAACCTGGTGTTCAAGCAGTACTACCACATCGGTTTTGCCGCGGACACGCCGAACGGCCTCGTCGTTCCGGTGATTCGCGACGCGGACAAGAAGGGTCTCGTCGACATCGCGAAGGAAATGGCCGACCTGTCGAAGGCCGCGCGCGAAGGCAAGCTGAAGCCGGACCAGATGCAAGGTGGCTGCTTCTCGATCTCGTCGCTGGGCGGTATCGGCGGCACGCACTTCACGCCGATCATCAACGCGCCTGAAGTCGCGATTCTCGGCCTGTCGCGCAGCGCGATGAAGCCGGTGTGGGATGGCAAGCAGTTCGAGCCGCGCCTGACCATGCCGCTGTCGCTGTCGTATGACCATCGCGTGATCGACGGAGCGGAAGCCGCGCGCTTCAACGCATACCTCGGTTCGATTCTTGCCGATTTCCGGCGTGTGATTCTTTGACCGGCTGGTGAGGTCCGCCGGCGCGGGCGCGGATAGTTCCAACTGATCCGCGTCGCGCCGTCCGCGCGTTCGCGTGCGCCGTGCGCGCCGAACGCGCCGCTCATCATCGATCAATAAGAGAAGGGGACACCATGAGTCTCGTCGAAGTAAAAGTGCCGGACATCGGTGACTTCAAGGACGTCGACGTCATCGAAGTCAACATCAAGCCGGGTGACGTCATCGAGCAGGAGCAGTCGCTGCTGACGCTCGAATCCGACAAGGCGTCGATGGAAGTGCCGAGCGATACCGCCGGCACCGTCAAGGAAGTGCGCATCAAGCCGGGCGACAAGGTTTCGCAGGGCACGGTGATCGCTCTCGTAGAGGCAGCGGCGGGCGGCGCGGCTGCGGCCGCGCCCGCGGCGAAGGAACCGGAAAAGGCGGCGCCCGCACCGGCGCCTGCCGCGCCGAAGGCCGCCGCACCGGCGCCGCAGGCCGGCAGCTATGCGGGCAGCGCGGACATCGAGTGCGACATGCTCGTGCTCGGTTCGGGCCCCGGCGGCTATTCCGCCGCGTTCCGCTCCGCCGATCTCGGTATGAAGACCGTGCTGGTCGAGCGTTATCCGACGCTCGGCGGCGTGTGTCTGAACGTCGGCTGTATCCCGTCGAAGGCGCTGCTGCACACCGCGCTCGTCATCGACGAAGCGGCAGATCTCGCGTCGCACGGCATCACGTTCGGCAAGCCGCAGATCGACCTCGACAAGCTGCGCGATTTCAAATCCGGCGTGGTCAAGAAGCTGACCGGCGGTCTCGCGGGCATGGCCAAGATGCGCAAAGTCGAAGTGGTGACGGGCACCGGCGCGTTCGTCGATCCGAACCACATGGAAGTGCAGACCGAGGGCGGCAAGAAGGTCGTCAAGTTCAAGCAGGCGATCATCGCGGCGGGCTCGGAAGCGGTGAAGCTGCCGTTCATTCCGGAAGACCCGCGGGTCGTCGATTCGACCGGCGCGCTCGAACTGCGCCAGATTCCGCAGCGCATGCTCGTGATCGGCGGCGGCATCATCGGTCTCGAAATGGCGACCGTGTACTCGACGCTCGGCGCGCAGATCGACGTCGTCGAAATGCTCGAAGGCCTGATGACCGGCGCGGACCGCGATCTGGTCAAGGTCTGGGAGAAGTACAACAGCAAGCGTTTCGCGAACGTGATGCTGAAGACCAAGACCGTCGCGGCCGAAGCGAAGGACGACGGTATTTACGTGTCGTTCGAGGGCGAGAAGGCGCCGGCCGAGCCGCAACGCTATGACCTCGTGCTGGTGGCCGTGGGCCGCTCGCCGAACGGCAAGCGGATCGGCGCGGAAAAGGCCGGGGTCGCGGTGACCGATCGCGGCTTCATCGAAGTCGACAAGCAGCAGCGCACGAACGTGCCGCACATCTTCGCGATCGGCGATATCGTCGGTCAGCCGATGCTCGCGCACAAGGCCGTGCACGAAGGCCACGTGGCGGCGGAAGCCGCGCATGGCGAGAAGGCGTATTTCGACGCGATGCAGATTCCGTCGGTGGCTTACACCGATCCGGAAGTGGCATGGGCCGGCAAGACGGAAGACCAGCTGAAAGCCGAAGGCATCAAGTTCGGCAAGGCGGTGTTTCCGTGGGCCGCGTCGGGCCGCGCGATCGCCAACGGCCGCGACGAAGGCTTCACGAAGCTGCTGTTCGATGAGGAGACGCATCGCGTGATCGGCGGCGGTATCGTCGGTCTGAACGCGGGCGACCTGATCAGCGAGGTCTGTCTCGCGATCGAGATGGGCGCGGACGCCACGGATATCGGCAAGACGATCCATCCGCATCCGACGCTCGGCGAATCGATCGGCATGGCGGCCGAGTTGTATGAAGGCGTCTGTACCGATCTGCCGCCCGTCAAGAAGAAGTAAGGCGGTGCGCCGGGCCTGCATCGCGACATGCGGGCCCGGCGAAGCGGGTCAGGCTGTGGCGCAAAGAAAAACGGCGCGCTCCATGTCGGAGCGCGCCGTTTCTGTTTTCCTGGCGCCCGGTAGGCGGGCAAAAAAATCCCGGCTTGGCGGCCGGGCAAACGATACGTCATTGCAACGTATCGGAGCGTTCGGCCCATCAAACCGTATAAGCGGCAACGGCACGACGCTGTTGCTTGCGATAACGCCGGCGCAGCGCGAAGGCTGGGCCGGCGTGAAAGACGACGACGCCAGGTATTTAAAGCCTGGCGTGTTGATGCGTGAAGCTTAGACTGCCTTCTTGGCGGCAGCGCGCGATGCTTGTGCAGCGGCTTGCGAAGCTGCCTTCGAAGCAGCCGTTGCAGCTGCATTGAAGTTGCTTTCGGCGATTTCGACAGCCTGGCGGGTTGCCTTGTGGACCGTTTCGTACGTGGTGTTGGCCGCGGTGATAGCCGACTTCATCACGGCGACAGCGGTTTCCGAACCAGCCGGTGCGTTCTTGGCGACGTTTTCGACGAGCGCCTGAACCTTGCGGTTTTGCTCTTCGAATTGTGCTTCCGCGACGCGGGTGAATTCACCTTGCGTTGCGGAAACGATTTCGTACACGTGGCGGCCATACGACAGCGCCTTTTCAGCGACCGGCTGTGCAAGGCTTGCTTGCAGTGCCAGCAGTTCCTGCGCGTCCTTCACGGACAGCGCGCGTTGGGCATTTTCCTGGCTTTCGGCGAGCGTGGACTTCACAACTTGCAGGTTCAGCTCAACCAGCTTTTCGACGCCTTCAAATGCTTTGGTCGTCAGGCCGAACAGGGTTTCGAAGTTGGCTTTCTGGGCTGCGGCGAATTGCTCAGGGGTCAGCAGAGTCATGGTTTACGCTCCTGGATCGCGGCCGGTCTGTGCGGACCGCATTGGGTGGGTGGCAAGACGCCGATTGATCGTCCGCCAGGACTGCGATGTATTGTGCATCGCAGCAATGGTTCCCATTTTAGGATGGTCACAAAGAATGTCAAGCGTTTTTTGTGCGTCGCACAATGTTAAGAAAGCGCCGATAAAACAACAGGTTATACAGTAGGCATGTCATTAATATGACGCGGAACGATTGGGTCCTTGCACCTTGCTGGTGCGAGATAAACGACCCGCTCAACAGGCAGTCAGGAGGTTATTTTCCCTGTCAAAACCTTTTTGCGGGCCCGGCACGCGTAGCATCGCAGCGCTTCGTCCCTGAAAAACCAATCATCATCGATTCGATGTAAACCACCCGATGACAAGGAACGTTAAAGAACGAAGGCAGTCGAACGCGCGTTAGCGACTTTCGTTAGACACTTAAAAGTCTGTCGCACGCTCGCAACGCCCGCATGGCGCGGCGCAGTAGTGTGCGCCGGCGCTCTGACAGTATTTCCCCGGATCAAGGTTGTCTCAAAATTGCCGTTATCCTGCAAGGATCTGCTCGGTTGGGCTGGGCGGCAGCAATGGCGAGGCTTGCTGGCGACGATCGTTTTTTTCGATCGAGGCGCGGCACTTATTTGTGTTTTCGCGATCGGAGCTGACAAGCCGGTTTAAGGACCGCGTATAAGTGCTTCAAATTGCTAATTTTTCGTTGCTTTACTACACTTGCGGAAACCTCTCGCCGCTCCCTATCGAACACCCATGAAAACCGACATGTTTTCGTCGCTAAAGGCGCTCCACGGCGCGGCGCGCAGCACCGCTCTGTCGGTGGCCGTCTCGCTGGCCGTCACAGCGGCGTTCGCTGCGCCTGTCAGCACTTTTGCGGCTACGTCTGCTGCATCCGCAAAAACTTCCAAACACGCAAAAGCCGCCAAAAAGCCGGCGCAAGCGGCCGCCACTGAAAAAGTGTCGAGCCGTGCGGCGAAAGCCGGCAAGGCTGAGGCAGCGAAAGCCGGCAAGGGCGAGGCCGTGAAAGCCGCTGCCGCCGACGAAGATGCGCCGCGCGCCAACGTCAAACGCAAGCGTGTGACGTTCGCGGCAAACGGCCGACACCATTCGGTGATGCGACGCGTCGCTTTCGAGCCGCGCCAACCGAGCGTCGGCCAGGCGTTTGGTTTGCACGAGACACCGGACGCGCTGATGCTGCGCTCGAGCGTCGCCTACGTAGTCGACCAGAACAGCGGCGAGACGCTGTTCGACAAGAACTCGCGTGCCGTGGTGCCGATCGCGTCGATCAGCAAGCTGATGACCGCGATGGTGGTGCTCGATTCGAAAGAGCCGATGACCGACCAGATCGAAGTCACCGACGAAGACCGCGACTACGAGAAGAACACCGGTTCGCGTTTGGCGGTGGGCTCGGTGCTATCGCGAGAAGACATGCTGCACATCGCGCTGATGGCGTCGGAAAACCGCGCGGCGGCGGCGTTGTCGCGCTACTACCCGGGCGGCCGCCCGGCGTTCCTGGCGGCGATGAACGCGAAGGCCAGGCAACTCGGCATGAACGACACGCACTTCGAGAACCCGACCGGTCTGACGAGCATGAACGTGTCGAGCGCGCGCGATCTGGTGAAGATGGTCAACGCGGCGTATCAGTACCCGTTGATCCGCAAGTTCTCGACCGATCACAGCTACGAGGTGTACACCGGCAAGCGCACGCTCGCGTATAACAGCACGAACGCGCTGGTGCGCAACCCGACGTGGGACATCGGTCTGCAGAAGACCGGCTTCATCAACGAAGCGGGCGAGTGTCTCGTGATGCAGGCGACCATCCACGGCCGGCCGATGATCCTGGTGCTGCTCGATTCGTCGGGCAAGTACTCGCGTTTCGCGGACGCGACGCGTCTGCGTACATGGCTCGACAACGGCGGCGACCAGGCGCGTATCACGAGCGCGGATGCCGGCGGTCCCGGTACCTGAAGCCGGAACGATTTGCCGGCTGCGGTTATCGCAAAGAAAAAGCCTCGCGGATGCGAGGCTTTTTTCATTGGCGTCGAAGAGAGCGAGCGCAAGGGTGCAACTGCGGCCAAACGGCCGCTGCGCGTGCGGCCTACGAATGCTGGCCGTGTGAACTGTGCGAGCCGTGCGAATGATCCTGCTGCGCCTGCGGCCGGTACCCTAGCGACTCCGAAATCATCAACGCGGTCTGGCTCAACTGCCCGAGCCACGAATCCTGCAAGCGATCGGCCGGCGCCGACAGCGACAGCCCCGCGACCAGCTTGCCCGTATCGTCGTAAATGCCGGCGGCGATGCAGCGCACGCCCAACTCCAGTTCCTCGTTGTCGCGCGCGCAGGCCTGCTGGCGCACGTGCGACAACTCGCGCTCGAGTTTCGCGAGATCGGTGATGCTGTTCTGCGTGTGGCCCGACAGACCGGTGCGGGTTGCATAGGCCCGCACGCGGGTGGCTTCGTCGGCGGCGAGAAACAGCTTGCCGACCGAAGTCAGATGGAGCGGCGCGCGCCCGCCGATCGCCCGCACCACCTGCATGCCAGAGCGCTCCGAATACGCGCGTTCGATATACACGATTTCGTCGCCCTGACGCACCGACAGGTTCACGGTCTGCCCGGTCTGACGGTGCAGCTCGCGCATCGGCGTAAGCGCCGCGTCGCGCACGGACAGGCGCGCCTTGACGAGATTGCCGAGTTCGAGCAGGCGCATGCCGAGACGGTAGGTGCCGGGGTCCGAACGGTCGACCAGCCGGCACATCACCATATCGTTCAGGATGCGGTGCGCGGTGGAGGGGTGCAACTCCGTGCGGAGGGCCAGTTCTTTCAGGCTGACCGGGTCGCTATGTGCCGCCAGTGCGTCGAGCAGGCGCATCATGCGTTCGATCACCTGGATCGAGGTTTTGGGATCCGGGTTCGTATCGCTCATATGAGAATCGGTGGATGCATCAAACAGCGAAAACTGATTGTATCTCGTATTGTGAAAAAAGCGAACGCGCTTCGAGGCGCGCTTCCAATCCGACGGTGCGTGCTTCCTATGCCTTCCGGCCGTTGGTATTGCACCGGCAAACAGCGGATAATCAGGGACGTTTCCCCGAAAGGAGGGCTCATGCGAGTCGGATTGTTCGTCACGTGCCTGATCGACCTGATGCGTCCCGAGATCGGTTTTTCGGTCATCAAGCTGATCGAAGGCGCCGGTTTCGAGGTCGTGGTGCCGCCTGCGCAAACCTGTTGCGGGCAACCCGCCTACAACTCGGGAGACCGCCGGCTCGCGCGCGAACTCGCCGAGAAAACGCTGCGCGAGTTCGAACAGTTCGACTACCTGGTGGTGCCGTCGGGCTCGTGCGGCGGCATGATCCGCGCGCACTACGGTGACCTGTTCCGCGACGATCCCGAACTGATGAACCGTTTCGGCCGCCTGCGCGGCAAGGTGTTCGAACTGACGGACTTCCTCGTCAATGTCGCAAAGGTGCAGCTGCAACCGGGCGAGTTCCCAGGACAGGTGACTTATCACGACTCATGTTCGGGCTTGCGGGAACTGGGCGTCAAGGCGCAGCCGCGCGAACTTCTCGCGCAGGTCGGCGTGTCGGTCACCGAGATGAAGGACTGCGAACATTGCTGCGGCTTCGGCGGCACGTTCGCGGTCAAGTACGGCGATATCTCGACCGCGATCGTCGACGAAAAGTGCGCCAACATCGCGGCGAGCGGCGCCGGTACGGTCGTGCTCGGCGACCTCGGCTGCATGTTGAATATCGAAGGGCGGCTGCGCCGTCAGGGCGACTCCACGACGCGCGTGCTGCACATCGCGCAGGTGCTGGCCGGCGACGTGTAAGCCCCGCGCGGCGAACCCGGCCATTGGTCGCGTCGCGTGTCTCTCGTCTTTCACGCATTGCGTCGCGCGCGGATACGCCGCGCGTTTCAATCCGATTTCATCAGGGCCGCCATGCAAGTCCAATCGATGCAGTTCAAGGCTCGCGCCGGTCAGAAACTCGCCGACCAGCGCCTGCAGCAGAACCTGACCAAGCTGTCCACGAAGTTCGTGTCGGCGCGCGCGAGCGCGATCACCGCGATCGACTTTCCGGCGACCCGCGCGGCGCTCAAGGAGCGTCGCAATCGCGCGCTCGAGAATCTCGACGTGTGGCTCGAAACCTTCGAGCGCGAGGCGACTAGGCGCGGCGTGACGGTGCTGTTCGCCGAGACCACGCAGGAGGCCGCACGGCTCGTCGGCGACATCGCCCGCAGGCACGACGTGAAGAAGGTGATCAAGACGAAGTCGATGGTCACCGAGGAAATGCGCCTGAACGAAGTGCTCGGGCAGATGGGCGTGCAGTCGATCGAAACAGATCTGGGCGAATACATCCTGCAGATCAACGACAACGAGCCGCCGAGCCACATCATCGCGCCGGTGGTTCACAAGGATAAGGACGAGATCGCCGATCTGTTCGCGAAGACCCACGGTCGGCCGCGGCTCACCGAGATTCCCGACATGACGCGCGAGGCGCGCGAGATGCTGCGGCCGCACTTTCTGAGCGCGGACATGGGCGTGACGGGCGGCAATTTCGTCATCGCGGAAACGGGCTCGGTGGTGGTCGTGACCAACGAGGGCAACGAGGGCATGTGCACGGTGATGCCGCGCGTGCACGTCGCTGTCACCGGCATCGAAAAGGTTCTGCCGACGCTCGAGGATCTCGCGACCGCGATGCGCCTGCTGCCGCGCTCGGCAACCGGGCAGGCCACCTCGAACTATTTTTCGGTGCTGACCGGGCCGCGAGGCGCGGGAGATCAGGACGGGCCCGAGCATATGTACGTGGTGCTCGTCGACGGTGGCCGAACTGGGCTGATCGGCGGAGACTTTCAGGAGATGCTCCGCTGCATCCGCTGCGGCGCGTGCATGAATCATTGCCCGGTGTATCAGAAGGTCGGCGGCCATGCGTATGGGTGGGTGTATCCGGGGCCGATGGGCTCGGTGCTGACGCCGAGCTATGTCGGCATCGACAAGGCGCTCGATTTGCCGCAAGCAGCAACGTTGTGCGGCGAATGCAATAGCGTGTGCCCGGTCGGTATCCCGTTGTCCGATCTGTTGCGCAAGCTGCGCGAAAAGCAGATGGAGCGCCACCTGCGGCCTTGGAAGGAGCGCGCCGGGTTGGCGCTGTGGGGTTGGCTCGCGCTGCATCCCGATGCCTATGCGCTCTTCACGAAACTCGCCGTGCGGGTGCTGGAGCGCCTGGGTGGGCGCAATCGGTCGATTGCAAAGCTGCCGCTGGGGGGCGCGGGCTGGACCGATACGCGCGACATGCCAGCGCCGGTGGGTCGTACGTTCCGGGAGTTGTATGCCGCGCAGCGCAGCCATCTTGGCTGAGCCGGCGGCAGCGGGAGTGGTTTGACGGCTGCGAGCTCACGCTGCCATCACCGTGGGCGCGGGCGAGACTAGCTCAGCGCCGGACGGTCCTCAATGTTCCGTCGGTTGCCCCGGGTGACGGGCAGGCGGATTTCGCGCCCAGTCGTTGCCCCGACCGCCGTTGCCTGCTTGCGGCTGTGGCTGCGGCTGGGACGGCGGCGGGCCACCTGCGCCGGGGCGCGGGCCGCCATTGGCGCCGCTGGGGCCGTGCGGACCGCCCGCTGCGCCCTGCGGCGGTGGCCCGCCGTGCGGCTGTCCAGGACCGCCACCATTGTTGCCCCGATCGTCGCCGTGATTGCCGTGGTGCCAGTCGTTGTCGCCTGGATGACCGCGAAAGCCCGGGCCCGGCGGCGGGCCGTAGTAGCGTCCTGGTCCGTAATCGCTGTAGCCGAGGTACACATTGGTTTGCGGCACGACCGCGGCGCCCGGCGCGTAACCGTCATAGCCGCTATAGGCGCCGTAGCCGTTGCCATACATCGGCGTGCCGTCCGGATAGACCGCGCAGCCGCCGACCAGCGCGGCGGCCACGAGACCAGCGAGAGGTGCAATGCGTTTCATTTTGTAGGACCAGTTGTAAGTGCAAAGAAATGTCGATGTAAGAATAAGACCATCATTATCGCTTTCCGTCGCGCCGGTTTTGTATGAGTTTGTAAGCTCTTCTTTTTCGTGCCAGCGGTGCCCAGTCGTTCCTCGCAGCGCTCTCAATTGACTGTTCCATTTCGAGCAACGATCTATCCCGCGCGCGCGGGTTTTTCCTGATTGTGAATTCCTATAGGATTTCGGCTGGGCATAGTGCGCCAAAAGCTCATGCGCCCCTAATTGGAAAACACATCATGAAAAAGACAATAGCGGTGTACTGGCCTCTTGCCATCGTTGTATCGCTCGCGGTGCTCGCGTATCAGCACGTCAACGGCCATACCTCTTCGCGCGCTTCGCAGATGCCGCTCGACGCCAACCATCTGACCGCCGAACTCGCACGCGCCGTGTCGTACGGCATGATCGACACCGCGTCGGCACTGCCGGCCAAACCGTTGCCTGCCGCCGCGGCGACCCCGTTGGCCGAGGCATCGTAAGCAGGACGGCGAACTGTGGCGGTACGAAGCCCGCTGCGCGTGCGCGGCTGTACCACACCCGGCGCGAATCCGTCGAGGTTTGTATAATCGCGGCGCAGTCCGCTGACTGGCTGACGACCTCACGCGCGGCGCCTGGAGCGTCGAAGAATCCCTGATGAAAACTGTGTCCATCTGTTTCGTTTGCCTCGGGAATATCTGCCGTTCACCGACGGCGGAGGGCGTGATGCGTCATCTGGTCGACGAGGCGAAGCTCGCGGACCGCATTCTGATCGATTCGGCCGGCACTGGCGATTGGCACATCGGCGCGCCGCCCGACGAACGCGCGCAACACGCGGCGCGCCAGCGCGGCTATACGCTCGACGCGCTGCGCGGCCGCCAGATCACGGTCGCGGACTTCGAGCGCTTCGATCTGCTGATTGCCATGGACGACCGCAACGTCGCCGCGTTGCGTCAGATCTGCCCGCCCGCTCAGCGCGACAAGATCCGTCTGCTGATGGAGTTCGTGCCGGAGTCGGATGGGCGCTGGAGCGGCGCGCGAGAGGTCGTCGACCCGTATTTCGGTGGCGCGGAAGGCTTCGAGTTGGTGCTCGATCAGTGCGAAGCAGCTTGCCGCGGGCTGATCGCCGCGCTGCGCCCGCAATTGCTCGCGTAGGTATCGGGGCGAACAACCCGGGTGATGCACGCGTGCGGACAAACGCGGACATGCCGCGAACGTCACGCGTGCGGCCTGGCGCCGAAGTAGGGCAATCAATTAAGCAGCTGACACAAAATTTACCGCCCATACTTGACTAAATCGGTCATGTATTTATACTTGACCAAACTTGTCGAGAATTGCGGTTCCCACATCATATGAGACTCACCACGAAAGGCCGTTTCGCCGTCACGGCGATGATCGACCTGGCGTTGCGCCAGGAGCAGGGCCCGGTGACGCTTGCGGGCATCAGCCAGCGCCAACACATCTCCCTGTCGTATCTCGAGCAGCTGTTTGGCAAGCTGCGCCGTCATGAAATCGTCGAGTCCGTGCGCGGACCCGGCGGTGGCTACAATCTCGCGCGCCGTGCCGAAGAGGTGACGGTGGCCGACATCATCATCGCGGTCGACGAGCCGCTCGACGCCACCCAGTGCGGCGGCAAGGGCACGTGCGAAGGGACCAAGCAGCACGATGGCCACTGCATGACGCACGAGCTGTGGTCGACGCTGAACCAGAAAATGGTCGAATACCTCGATTCGGTCTCGCTGAAGGATCTGGTCGACCAGCAGCGTTCGCGCGAAGGCGCGCCGGCGGTGCTGCGCGACAGGCGCAGCGACGCGCCGGCGGTCGAACCCGTCCGCGTGGCGCCCAAGGGTCCCAATTCCGTTTTCAACATGGCCGGATCGTGAAGCGCGGCGCGCAATAGGAAATCTTCCGCCGCAGCCCCATATCGAATCCAGAAGCCAGAGCACATGACGTCCCCGGAGCAATTGATGAACAACGACTCTCTCCATCTGCCCATCTACATGGACTACAGCGCCACGACGCCGATCGATCCGCGTGTGGTGGACAAGATGATTCCGTATCTGCGCGAGCAGTTCGGCAACCCCGCGTCGCGAAGCCACTCTTATGGCTGGACGGCCGAGCGCGCGGTCGAGGAAGCGCGCGAGCAAGTCGCCGCACTCGTGAATGCCGATCCGCGCGAAATCATCTGGACCTCGGGTGCGACGGAGTCGGACAACCTCGCTCTGAAAGGTGCCGCGCACTTCTACAAGAGCAAGGGCAAGCACATCGTCACGGTGAAGACCGAGCACAAGGCCGTGCTCGACACGACCCGGGAGCTCGAGCGCGAAGGCTTCGAAGTTACGTATCTCGATGTCAAGGACGACGGTCTGATCGACCTCGACGCATTCAAGGCGGCGCTGCGCCCGGACACGATTCTGGTGTCGGTAATGTCGGTCAACAACGAGATCGGCGTGATCCAGGACATCGAGGCGATCGGCGAGATCACGCGAGAAAAGGGCATCATTTTCCACGTCGACGCGGCGCAGGCCACCGGCAAGATCCAGATCGATCTGCAGAAGCTGAAGGTCGACCTGATGTCGTTCTCGGCGCACAAGACCTACGGCCCGAAGGGCATCGGCGCGCTGTACGTGCGTCGCAAGCCGCGTATCCGTATCGAGGCGCAGATGCACGGCGGCGGCCACGAGCGCGGTATGCGTTCGGGCACGCTCGCCACGCACCAGATCGTCGGCATGGGCGAAGCGTTCCGTATCGCGCGTGAAGAGATGGCGACCGAAAACGAGCGCATCCGCATGCTGCGTGACCGTTTGCTCAAAGGCTTGTCGGAAATCGAGGAAGTGTATGTGAACGGCGACATGGAAAAGCGTGTGCCGCACAATCTGAACATCAGCTTCAATTTCGTCGAAGGCGAATCGCTGATCATGGCGGTGAAGGACGTCGCGGTGTCGTCGGGCTCGGCGTGCACGTCGGCGTCGCTGGAGCCGTCGTACGTGCTGCGCGCACTTGGCCGCAACGACGAACTGGCGCACAGCTCGATCCGCTTCACGGTGGGACGCTTCACGACCGAGCAGGAAATCGACTACGTGATCAACCTGCTGAAGACGAAGATTTCCAAGCTGCGCGATTTGTCGCCGCTGTGGGAAATGCACAAGGACGGCATCGATCTGTCGACCATCCAGTGGGCCGCGCACTAACGCGCCCGCGGAACGAAATCGACGTCGAACGTTCATCGGATTGCAGGTTGAAACGAATCAAGGAGTGTAATCATGGCTTATAGCGACAAGGTCCTCGACCACTACGAAAACCCGCGCAACGTCGGTTCCTTCGCCAAGGACGACGATACGGTCGGTACCGGCATGGTCGGCGCGCCGGCCTGCGGCGACGTGATGAAGCTGCAGATCCGCGTTGGTGCGGACGGCATTATCGAAGACGCGAAGTTCAAGACCTACGGCTGCGGCTCGGCCATCGCGTCGAGCTCGCTCGTCACCGAATGGGTGAAGGGCAAGACGCTCGACCAGGCCATGTCGATCAAGAACACGCAGATCGCCGAAGAACTGGCACTGCCGCCGGTGAAGATCCATTGCTCGATTCTCGCGGAAGACGCGATCAAGGCAGCGGTCGCCGACTACAAGCAGCGCCACGGCGAAGCGGCGGTTGCCGAAGACGGCAAGGCCGCCTGAGCGGCAACAAGGTAAGAACGAAGCAACCGGTGAGCGGGGCGCGAATACGCGCCGCGCACTCCGGCAACTGAGAAACGTTATGGCAATTACGTTGACCGAAAAGGCAGCACAGCACGTCCAGAAGTATCTGACCCGTCGTGGTAAAGGCATCGGGTTGCGCGTCGGCGTGCGCACCACCGGTTGCTCGGGCCTCGCCTACAAGCTCGAGTACGTGGACGAACTCGCGCCGGAAGATCAGGTGTTCGAGACAGGCGGCGTGAAGGTCGTCGTCGACCCGAAGAGTCTCGCGTATATCGACGGCACGGAGCTCGACTTCGCGCGCGAAGGGCTGAACGAAGGCTTCAAGTTCAACAACCCGAACGTGAAAGACGAATGCGGCTGCGGCGAGTCGTTCCGCGTCTAGATTCGTTACTTTCCGCGTGCGGCGGATCAAAGGCGGCGCGGGCCGCCTTTTTAGTTTGATCCGCGCCCACGTGAAGCGCACACGCCTGACACGGCCCAACGTTTCCCCACCAGGTTTTCATCAACGGACTTTAATCCGATGGCATCGCTGAACGACAGCCACTTCGATCTGTTTGGTCTGCCGGCGCAATTCGCGCTCGACGCGAGCACGCTCGATCATGCGTACCGCACCGTGCAGGCGCAGGTGCATCCGGATCGCTTCGCGGCGGCCGGCGATGCGCAAAAGCGCATCGCGATGCAATGGGCGACGCGCGCGAACGAGGCGTATCAGACGCTGCGCGATCCGCTCAAGCGCGCGACCTATCTGCTGTCGCTGCGCGGCATCAACGTCGGCGCGGAGAACAACACGGCGATGGAGCCCGCGTTCCTGATGCAGCAAATGGAGTGGCGCGAGAACATCGAGGATGCGGCAGCGGCGAAGAACGTCGACGCGCTCGACGCGCTGCTCACGGAGTTGCGCGACGAGGAACGCCAGCGCTTGGACAAGCTCGGCGCATCGCTCGACAGCGGTGCGAACCAGGCGGCGGCCGAGGCGGTGCGGCAGATGATGTTCATCGAGCGCGTCGCGTCGGAAATCGACGCGCAGATCGAGCGGCTCGAAGGCTAGCGCGGTTTCGTGCGACGCGGGCAAAGAGCGCGGCGCAGGCAAGCAGCACCACGCCGAAGCAGCACCAGCAGGCAGCGATGTAGCAAGCGACAAACAAAAACCCGGCCGCGAGCCGTGGCATCACCCCCAGCAACGCGAACATTCAGGACGGGGCACAACGTCCCCGAGAAGATCCAGATGGCCTTATTGCAAATCTCCGAACCCGGCATGGCGCCGGCGCCTCACCAGCGGCGTCTGGCGGTCGGTATCGATCTCGGCACCACCAACTCCCTCGTCGCCGCCGTGCGCAGCGGCGTGCCCGATGTGCTGCCCGACGAAGACGGGCACGTGCTGCTGCCGTCGGTGGTGCGCTACCTGGAACAGGGCGGCCGTCGCATCGGCCGCCGGGCGAAGGCCGAGGCCGCCAGCGACCCGCGCAATACGATCGTGTCGGTCAAGCGCTTCATGGGCCGCGGCAAGGCCGAGGTGGAAGGCGCCGAAAACGCGCCGTACGACTTCATCGACGCACCCGGCATGGTGCAGATCCGCACCGTCGACGGCGTGAAGAGCCCGGTGGAAGTATCGGCTGAAATTCTCGCGACGCTGCGCCAGCGCGCCGAAGACACGCTCGGCGACGAACTGGTCGGCGCGGTGATCACGGTGCCCGCTTACTTCGACGAAGCGCAGCGCCAGGCGACGAAAGACGCTGCGCGCCTCGCGGGGCTGAACGTGCTGCGGCTGCTGAACGAACCGACCGCGGCCGCGATCGCCTACGGTCTCGACAACGGCGCCGAAGGTCTGTACGCGGTCTACGACCTCGGCGGCGGTACCTTCGACCTGTCGATCCTGAAGCTCACCAAGGGCGTGTTCGAAGTGCTGGCGGCGGGCGGCGATTCCGCGCTCGGCGGCGACGACTTCGATCATGCGCTGTACCGCCATGTGCTCGAACAGGCCGGCATCGCTCCGCAGACGCTCGCACCGCACGACGTGCGCCTGCTGCTCGATAGCGTGCGCGAGGCCAAGGAGGCGTTGTCGAGCGCGCCGAAGGCTGACCTCAAGCTCACGCTTGCCAACGGCACCGCGCTCGATCTGACGATCGACGAAGCCACCTTCGAGACCATCACGGCCGAGCTGGTGCAACGCACGCTGGGTCCGACGAAGAAGGCGCTGCGCGACGCGAAGGTCACCACGAAGGACATCAAGGGCGTCGTGCTGGTCGGCGGCGCGACGCGCATGCCGGTGATCCGCCGCGCGGTCGAGGCGTTCTTCGGCCAGCCGCCGCTCGTCAATCTCGATCCGGATCAGGTCGTCGCGCTCGGCGCGGCAATCCAGGCCGATCTGCTCGCTGGCAACCGCGGCGCGGAAGGCGACGAGTGGCTGCTGCTCGACGTGATTCCGCTGTCACTTGGCGTCGAGACGATGGGCGGTCTCACCGAGAAGATCATTCCGCGCAACTCGACGATTCCGGTCGCGCGCGCGCAGGATTTCACGACCTTCAAGGACGGCCAGACCGCGATGGCGATTCACGTCGTGCAAGGCGAGCGCGAGCTCGTCAGCGATTGCCGGTCGCTCGCGCGCTTCGAGCTGCGCGGCATTCCGCCGATGGCCGCGGGCGCCGCGCGCATTCGCGTGACCTATCAGGTCGACGCCGACGGCCTGCTGTCCGTGTTCGCGCGCGAACTCGCGTCGGGCGTGGAGGCGTCGGTCGTCGTGAAGCCTTCGTATGGCCTTGCCGACGACGACATCGCGCGCATGCTGGAAGACAGCTTTTCGACCGCTGAAGTCGATATGCGCGCGCGCGCTCTGCGCGAGGCGCAGGTCGAAGCGCAGCGTCTCGTCGAAGCGACCGACGCGGCGCTCGCCGCCGACGCCGAACTGCTCGACGACAGCGAACGCGCCGAACTCGACACGCTGCTCGCCGCGCTGCGCAATGTCGCGTCGGGCGAAGACGTCGGCGCGATCGAAGCCGCGACGAAGGCGCTCGCCGAAGGCACCGACGAGTTCGCCGCGCGCCGCATGAACAAGGGGATTCGCCGCGCGCTGTCGGGGCGCAAGCTCGACGAGATCTGAACGGGCGAACGAACTGCGAACGTCGCACCAATCACCGGAGCGCGCCGCGTGGACTTAAAAAGTCCGCGCGGCGCCAGTAAAATGGTACGGAGCCTGCACGCGGCATTGCTGGCAGCCGCTGTGCCTCAGACCCAAACGGAAACTGTATGCCTCAAATCGTTGTGCTGCCTCACGTCGAACTGTGCCCGGAAGGCGCGGTGATCGACGCCGTTCCTGGCAAGAGCATCTGCGACAACCTGCTCGATAACGGTATCGAAATCGAGCATGCGTGCGAGAAGTCGTGCGCATGCACGACCTGTCACGTAATCGTGCGTGAGGGTTTCGCCGCCTTGACGCCGTCCGAGGAAGACGAGGACGATCTGTTGGACAAGGCATGGGGGCTCGAACCGGCTTCGCGCCTGTCGTGCCAGGCGATCATGCCGGACGAGCAGGATCTGGTCGTCGAAATTCCGCGTTACTCGATCAATCACGCGAAGGAAAACCACTAACAGGAGGGCGCCGCCATGAAGTGGACCGATACGCAAGAAATCGCGATGGCTCTGACCGATAAGCATCAGGATGTCGATCCGCAGCAGGTGCGTTTCACCGACCTGCATCGCTGGGTGATGGAGCTCGAAGGCTTCGACGACGATCCGAACCGCTCCAGCGAAAAGATTCTCGAAGCGATTCAGGCGGCGTGGATCGAAGACGCGGATTATTGAACGCGCGTTCGAACCGATTCATCGAACTACAAAGAAAAGGCGATTCCGATGGAATCGCCTTTTTTCTTGGCTGCGTTGACGAGAGTGGAGCGCGTGAGTGAGGCAGCCGATATCAGTCGGCGACGAGGCCGCCGTTCTGCACGCGCACGCGCTCGCCGTCGTGAAACGGCGGCGCCTCGTGATAGGTGAAGTAGCGCGTCCTGCCGTCTTCCATGTGCACGCGCACCGAATACGACGTCGTGCTGCGCAGATGCTTTTCGACCGAGTTGCCGGCGAGCCCGCCACCGAGCGCGCCGAGCAGCGTCATCGCGGTACGCCCGCCGCCGGCCCCGAACTGGTTGCCGACGACGCCACCGGCCACCGCGCCGCCGACCGCGCCAATACCGGTGCCATGTCCTTCATGCCGAACCGCCGAGATCGCGACGACGGTACCGCAAGTCGAGCAATGAGCGGCTTGCGGCGCCGGCTGCTGCGCGTACTGGGGCGCTGCTTGCGGCCCGGGTTGTTGCGCGTACTGCGACTGCGGTGCGGCCTGCGCCTGTTGCTGCTGCGCGTATTGCTGTTGCTGCGCCGGAGCGGGGAGCGCGGCTGGAGCGGGCTGCGCCGCTTGCTGAGCCTGCCCCTGCTGCTGTTGCGCGGTTGGATTGACCGGTGCGGCCGAATCGACGACGCCCGGCACTTGCGTGCTGACCTGCGCTGCCTGTGTCTGATCGTTTTGTGCGCCGTTGCCCGACGCCTTTGGGAACACGCCGGTGATTGCCGCGGTGGCGACGAGACTCGCGACGAGCACCGCGCCGGCGGCGACGGCGATCAACGGATGAAGACGACGTGGCTGCGTGGGTTGATGAGTAGGGGTGTCCATGTGGGGCCTCCGTTTCTGACAGAGCCGACTCCTTGTGAGATTCAGTGTCGGGCAATTCGATCCGGGCAGCGTTTCTATTTGTAACCGCCTCGATGGCGGGCTTGGCCGAAGGCCGGTGGCCTCTACGCGGCGCGCCTTTGTGTCAGCAAGCTTTTCAGGCCCTTGCGACCACGGCGACTTGCGCGCACTGGAGCAGCTTTTACCGCCGGTTACAAAACGTCCATTAGCAGAAATCGGTCCCGCCAAGCGAAAACGCGCGCACAAAGAAAACGCCCGGTATCGACCGGGCGTTCGTCAAAACCATCACATTGCACGCGAAACGCAGCGACTACTCGCGCTCAGCGTCGCTCAATCTTCGCGACGCAGATGCGGGAACAGAATCACGTCGCGGATGCTCGGGCTATCGGTCAGCATCATCACCAGACGGTCGATGCCGATACCGCAGCCGCCCGCCGGCGGCATGCCGTATTCGAGCGCACGGATGTAGTCCGCGTCGTAGAACATCGCTTCCTCGTCGCCGGCGTCCTTCTGGTCGACCTGCTTCTTGAAGCGCGCGGCCTGATCTTCCGGATCGTTCAACTCGGAGAAGCCGTTGGCGATTTCGCGGCCGGTGATGAATAGCTCGAAGCGCTCGGTGATGCCTTCCACCTTGTCCGACGCACGCGCGAGCGGCGACACCTCGATCGGATAGTCGATGATGTAGGTCGGCTCCCACAGTTGCGACTCGGCGGTCTCCTCGAACAGCGCCAGTTGCAGCGAGCCAATGCCCGCGTTCAGGAACTGCGGCTGCGAGGCATCGACGCCGAACTTCTTCAGTTCGGCGCGCAGGAACGTGCTGTCGGTGAGCTGCTCGTTCGTGTATTGCGGCGCGTATTTCTGGATCGCCTGCGTGATCGTGAGGCGATGGAACGGCTTCGACAGATCGAGCTCACGGCCCTGATAGGTGATGGTGGCCGTGCCGAGCGCATCGATCGCGGCCTGGCGAATCAGCTGCTCGGTGAAGTCCATCAGCCACTTGTAATCGGTGTAGGCCGCGTAGAACTCGATCATCGTGAATTCCGGGTTGTGGCGCACGGACACGCCCTCGTTGCGGAAATTACGATTGATCTCGAACACGCGCTCGAAGCCGCCCACCACCAGACGCTTCAGATACAGCTCCGGCGCGATGCGCAGGAACATCTGCATGTCGAGCGCGTTGTGGTGCGTCGAGAACGGCTTGGCCGCCGCGCCGCCCGGAATCGGGTGCAGCATCGGCGTTTCGACTTCCATGAAGTTCGCGTCGGCCATGTACTTGCGGATCGACGAAATTGCCTTCGTACGCGCGACGAACGTGCGGCGCGTTTCCGGCGTGACGATCAGATCGACGTAGCGCTGGCGGTACTTCATTTCCTGGTCGGCGAGACCGTGGAATTTATCCGGCAGCGGACGCAGCGACTTCGACAGCAGACGCAACTCCGTGCAGCGCACCGACAGCTCGCCCTTGTTGGTGCGGAACAGCACGCCGCGCGCGGCGACGATGTCGCCCATGTCCCACTTCTTGAACGCGTCGTAGGTTTCCTGACCGACGTCGGCCGGCGTGATGAAGAACTGGATCTGACCCGAGCCGTCGCGCACGGTCGCGAAGCTTGCTTTGCCCATCACGCGTTTGAGCATCATGCGGCCGGCGATCGCGACTTCGAGCGGATTCGCTTCGAGTGCTTCCTTGTCGGCGTGCTCGTACTGCGACTGCAGATCTTCGGCGTGGTGCGTGGGACGGAAATCGTTCGGATAGGCGACGCCTTGCTCGCGCAGCTCGCGCAGCTTTTCGCGGCGCTCGGCGATGATCTTGTTGTCGTCCACTTCGGGCACGACAGTCGGCTGGGTCGGTTCAGTCATGATGATTTGGTATTCGGTGGCCCGCCGCGGCGTGCGCCGCGAAGCGGGAAGCCAGTCAGTGTAAAAGCCTCAGGCGGTACTGGAAAACGAGGCAAGCGCGGTCCCGATCGTTGGACGTGGCCGCGCCGCCGTGCGCGCTTAGACGCCTTGTTTCAGGCTCGCGCTGATGAACGGATCGAGATCGCCGTCGAGCACGCTCTTCGTGTTGCTGATTTCGACGTTGGTGCGCAGATCCTTGATGCGGCTGTTGTCGAGCACGTACGAGCGGATCTGATGGCCCCAACCCACATCGGTCTTGCCCGCTTCGAGCTTGTCCTGCTCGGCCTGACGCTTGCGGATTTCCGCTTCGTACAGGCGCGATTTCAGCATCGCCATCGCTTCGGCGCGGTTGCGGTGCTGCGAGCGGTCGTTCTGGCACTGCACGACGATGCCCGACGGCATGTGCGTGATACGCACCGCCGAGTCGGTCTTGTTGATGTGCTGACCGCCCGCGCCCGAAGCACGGTAGGTGTCGATGCGCAGATCGGCCGGGTTGATTTCGACTTCGATCGAGTCGTCGATTTCCGGGTACACGAATACCGACGAGAACGACGTATGCCGGCCGCCCGACGAGTCGAACGGCGACTTGCGCACGAGGCGGTGCACGCCGGTTTCGGTACGCAGGAAGCCGTATGCGTATTCGCCTTCGATTTTGATCGTCGCGTTCTTGATGCCGGCGACGTCGCCTTCGGTCTGCTCGAGCACTTCGGTCTTGAAGCCCTTGCGTTCGCAGTAGCGCAGATACTGGCGCAGCAGCATCGACGCCCAGTCGCACGCTTCGGTGCCGCCGGCGCCGGCCTGGATGTCGAGAAAGGCGTTGTTGGGGTCGGCCGGGTTCGCGAACATCCGGCGGAATTCCATGTCGGCGACGCGCGCTTCGATGGCCTGTGCATCGGCTTCGCAGGCGAGCAGCGTTTCGTCGTCGGCTTCTTCGCGCGCCATGTCGAACAGGTCTTGCGCGTCGTTCACGTCGTTGGTGATCGACGTGAGCTTGCCGACCGTGTCGTCGAGCAGCTTTTTTTCTTTACCGAGTGCCTGGGCGTGCTTCGCATCGTTCCAGACGTCCGGGTCTTCGAGTTCCCGGTTGACTTCGATTAGACGCAGTGCTTTGTCGTCGTAGTCAAAGATACCCCCGTAGGTCGTCCGCGCGCTTGCGCAGGTCGGCCAGAGAGGCTTCGATCGCGTTGAGACGTTCCGCTTCCATGTCGATCTTTTATAGCTTCGTAAAAAGGAGAAATTATAGCCGATCGGCACGCCGCGCCGGAGCCCCGCGGGCGATCCGGCGCGTGTTCGCGATTGATTTTGCGGAAGATTTCAGCTCACCGCGTGCTCGACGATCAGTTGCACGCGCGACACGCCGTTCCACGTGTCGCTCGATAGCCGGTAGGCGACGGTGGTGCGCGCGGGCAGCGTATCGGTGTGATTGAACCAGATCGCGTTGAAGCGCTGGCGGCCGCGCAGCAGTTGCAGCTTCAGGTGCTTGTCTTTCACGAGCGCCTGCGAGGCGACCTCGAATTCGCCGGAGAACACCGGCGCCGGAAAGCCCTGGCCCCACACGGCCGCGTCGAGCATCTCGACGAATTGCGGCGTGAAGTACGCATCTTCGAGCTCGCCGTCGGTTTCGACGGTGCGCGCGAGCGCCTCCGCGGACAGCCATTCGCGGCCGACCGCCTCGAACGCGGCCGTGAAGCGCGGCACGTCGGCGGCGGCGATCGTCAGGCCCGCGGCCATCGCATGGCCGCCGAATTTAACGATCAGGTCCGGTTCGCGCTTCGAGATCAGATCGAGCGCGTCGCGCAGATGGAAGCCCGGGATCGAGCGGCCCGAGCCCTTGACGAGCACGCCGGTATCGTCGGCGGGCGCGAACGTGAACGACGGGCGGTGGAATTTTTCCTTCAGCCGTCCCGCGACGATGCCGATCACGCCTTGATGCCAGCCCGGATTGAACAGCGTGATGGTGGTCGCGCCGTCTGGGTCGACCGTCGACAGGTCGTCGAGCGCCTGCTGCTGCATGCCGGCCTCGATTTCGCGGCGCTCGCGGTTCATCGTGTCGAGCTGCTGCGCGAGCTCCCACGCGCGGCCGACGTCGTCGGTGGTCAGGCATTCGATACCGAGCGACATGTCCGACAGCCGTCCCGCAGCGTTCAGGCGCGGTCCGAGCGCGAAGCCGAGATCGAAGCCGGACGCGTTGCGCGCATCGCGCGCGGCGGCGCGAAAGAGGGCGGCGATGCCCGGCTGCATGCGACCCTTGCGGATGCGCTGCAGACCTTGCGCGACCAGCACGCGGTTGTTGCCGTCGAGCTTGACGACGTCGGCGACGGTGCCGAGCGCGACCAGATCGAGCAGACCGTCGAGGCGCGGCTCGGGCAGCGCGTCGCCGAACGCGCCGCGGCGGCGCAGTTCGGCACGCAGCGCGAGCAGCACGTAGAACATCACGCCGACGCCGGCCAGGCACTTGCTCGGGAACGTGCAGCCCGGCTGGTTCGGATTGACGATCGCGCGCGCGGCGGGCAATTCGTCGCCGGGCAAATGGTGGTCGGTGACCAGCACGTCGATGCCGAGCGCGTTCGCGGCGGCAACGCCGTCGACGCTCGCGATGCCGTTGTCGACGGTGATCAGCAGATCGGGCTTGCCGGCCGCGCTGCGCGCCGCCAGCTCGACGATGTCCGGCGTGAGTCCGTAGCCGTGCTCCATGCGGTTCGGCACCAGATAGTCGATGCGCGCGCCGAACATGCGCAGTCCGCGCACCGCGACCGCGCAGGCGGTTGCGCCGTCGCAGTCGTAGTCGGCGACGACCAGCATGCGGCGCTGCTGCTGGAGCGCGTCGGCGAGCAGCGCGGCGGCCGCGTCGCAGCCCTTCAGGTCGGCGGGCGGCACGAGCCGCGCGAGGCCGGTCTTGACCTCTTCGGGCAGGCACACGCCGCGCGATGCGTACAGGCGCGCGAGCACCGGATGCATGCCGCAGCGGGTCAGCACGTCGGCGTCGACAGGGGAGCAGGGGCGCGTAACGATTCGGGTCATGCGGAAGGGCCGTGGATCATTCGATGAAAAGCGAGGCCAGCACGCGCCGCCGCCAGAATTTGCGCAGGTCGCCGCGCGTGACGCTCAACGTCACCGAGCCGGTGTCGCCGCACAGCGTGAGGCCGAGCTCGGCGAGTTCGCCCGCCTGTAGCGCCGCGAGAGCCGGCTCGAACCAGTCGCTCTCCAGCGCGGCGAATGCCTGGTTCCAGCGCGCCCAGTCCTGTTCGATGTAGGGCGCGGAGAAGGGATCGAGTTCGACGAGTGTCGCGCCGCTGCCGCTGCCGTCGGTTGCACCGCGCAGCGCCGCCGGCAGTTCGCGGTACGACGCCGGCGGCGCGCCTGGCGCGATCCCCGCGCTGAGCGCGAGGCCGCGCGTCGCGGCGGCGTCGGACAGCACCCGCGCGAACGGACTGCGCACCGGCCGCGCGGCGCCTTGCGCGTGAAACCAGATCGAGTTGACGGCCGGCAGCCCGCGTGCCTCGCGCGCTTCGTTGACCGGATGCTCGAACCATGCCATCTGCACTTCGTTCTGCAGCTTCATCCATGCGCGCGAGCGCTCGCCGGAATGCGCTTCGTGCGGCAGCCAGATCTCGATGTTGCGGCCGCTCGCGCGCAACGGCGACGCGCCCGCGAGCGTGCCGAACGCGTCGCTCGACAGATACCAGCGGGTCGGCTTCGGCGCTTCGACGCGCACGCCGAGTTCCTCGATCAGCGGACGCGCGAGCGCGAGCAGCGTGGCCGCTTCTTCATCCGATAGATCGAGCGAGGCGGGATCGATCAGCACCAGGTGGTCGTGCGCGATGTGCACGTGCACCGGCTGCACGCACGCCCACGTCGCGCTGCCGGGTTCGCCGCCGTCGGCGCGCAGCATGTAGGGCGCGAGCGGGGCTTCGTCGGCGGCGGCCGAGGCGCCCGCTGCGCCATCAGGCAGCGCGCCGAATTGTCGCGCGACCCAGCGCTCGTGCGGCAGCGTGCGCTGAAAATCCTCGCCGATCACGCGTTCGATCAGCGTCGCGCGCGCGATCAGCGTGTCGAGGGCGGGACTATGGATGTCGTGAAGCGCGGTGGAGGCGTCGGCCGCGGCGGGCAGCGCGAAAGGCAGCAGAAGATGGAGGCGGTCGGCAGGCATGATGCTGCGCATTGTAGGGCAAACGGTGCGAGTATTTCGACCAAGCACGGCTGGTTTATCGATCGCGTACCGAGGCATGAGCTTTGCGCGAGCGGGCGGCATTGTGTGGCAAACTTCGCGCTTGATCGCTGGACGCGGCAGCGGTGGCGCACCGTGCCGCCACGCCTCCATGCGCCGGCGCAGCCGCACAGCGGCCGGCCGGGCGAGGAACGATCGGCGCCGCCGCGAGCCCAACGATCACGACGCTCGGGCCGCCCGGCACACGCTCGATGTTTGCCGCTCCCGACACACAGTCGAAGAACGCACAAAAGGATTCGCTTGAAATTTCCCTACGAATGGCAGATTGGCTGGCGCTACACACGCGCCGGTAAACGCACGACCGGTAACGGCTTCATATCGTTCATCGCGCTGGTGTCGATGTCGGGCATCGCGCTTGGCGTCGCGGCGCTGATCGTGGTGCTGTCGGTGATGAACGGCTTTCAGAAAGAGGTGCGCGACCGCATGCTGTCGGTGCTCGCGCACGTCGAGATCTTTTCGCCGACCGGTTCGATGCCCGACTGGCAACTGACTGCGAAGGAAGCGCGGCAGAACCAGCAGGTGATCGGCGCGGCGCCCTACGTCGAGGCGCAGGCGCTGCTCACGCGCCAGGATGCGGTGAGCGGCGTCGCATTGCGCGGCATCGAGCCGACGCTCGAGCCGGAAGTGTCCGATATCGGCAAGGAAATGAAGGGCGGCAAGCTGACCGACCTCCTGCCCGGCGACTTCGGCATCGTGCTCGGCGCCGATCTGGCGGCCAATCTCGGCGTGCAGCTGAACGACAAGATCACGCTCGTCGCGCCCGAAGGCACGATCACACCGGCCGGCATGCTGCCGCGCCTGAAGCAGTTCACGGTGGTCGGCATCTTCGAGTCGGGCCACTACGAATACGACAGCACGCTCGCGCTGATCAACATCAAGGACGCGCAGGCGCTGTTCCGGCTGCCTGCGCCGACCGGCGTGCGGCTGAGGCTCACCGATATGCAGCGCGCGCCGGAAGTCGCGCGTCAGCTCGCGCGCACGCTGTCGGGCGATCTGTACATTCGCGACTGGACCCAGCAGAACAAGACCTGGTTCTCGGCGGTGCAGATCGAGAAGCGCATGATGTTCATCATCCTGACGCTGATCATTGCGGTGGCCGCGTTCAATCTGGTGTCGTCGCTGGTGATGACGGTGACCAACAAACAGGCCGATATCGCGATCCTGCGCACGCTCGGCGCGCAGCCCGGCTCGATCATGAAGATCTTCGTCGTGCAGGGCGTGACGATCGGTTTCATCGGCACTGCGACCGGCGTCGCGCTCGGCTGTCTGATCGCGTGGAGCATCCCGTGGCTGGTGCCGATGATCGAGCATCTGCTCGGCGTGCAGTTCCTGCCGCCGTCGGTGTACTTCATCAGCGAGTTGCCGTCCGAGCTGGTTCCGGCCGACGTCGCTCGCATCGGCATCATCGCGTTCGTGCTGTCCGCGCTCGCGACTCTGTATCCGAGCTGGCGCGGCGCGAAGGTCCGTCCGGCGGAGGCGCTGCGCTATGAATGACCGCCTCGTCCATCCCTCAACCGATTCATCCATGACCGCTCAGGACCCCGCGTCGTATCCGTACGTGCTCGAAGCCACCGGCATTTCCAAATCGTTCGTGCAGGGTGGCCTGAACGTGCAGGTGCTTAACAATGCCGAACTCGCCGTGCGGCGCGGCGAGAAGCTCGCGATCGTCGGCGCGTCGGGCTCCGGCAAGAGCACGCTGCTGCACGTGCTCGGCGGTCTCGACGATCCGAGCGCAGGCGAGGTGTCGGTGCTCGGCAAGCCGTTCACGAAGCTCTCCGAGCGCGAGCGCAACGACCTGCGCAATCGCGCGCTCGGTTTCGTTTATCAGTTTCACCATCTGCTGCCGGAGTTTTCCGCGCTCGATAACGTCGCGATGCCGCTACGAATTCGTCGCGAGACGACCGAAGTCGCGCGCCGTGAGGCGATGGCGGTGCTCGAGCGCGTCGGCATGGGGCATCGCGCGAAGCATCGGCCGGGCGAGCTGTCGGGCGGCGAGCGTCAGCGTGTCGCGATCGCGCGCGCGCTCGTCACGAAGCCCGCCTGCGTGCTCGCCGACGAGCCGACCGGTAACCTCGACGGCGGCACCGCCGACACCGTGTTCAACCTGATGCTCGAACTATCGCGCACGCTCGAGACGAGCTTCGTGATCGTCACGCACGACCCGGAGCTGGCGGGGCGCTGCGATCGCATCATGCGGCTGCGTGACGGCGTGCTGCACGAAGAGCCGCCGGTGCCGGTCTGAGCCCGGCTTGAGCCGGGGTTGAGTCAAACCCCGGCACGGTCGTTGCGGGCGATCCGCGGATGACCGACCGCCGCCGCGAACCGCCGGCCCACCTTCGGTCGGGTCCCATTGCCAGCGAGACAACCCATGTGGATCGATACGCACTGCCATCTCGACGCTTCGGAGTTCGACGCCGACCGTGACGCGGTTGCGGCGTCCGCGCGCGATGCGGGCGTGTCGCGCATCGTGATTCCGGCGATCGGGCGACAGAACTTCGCGGCGGTGCGCGAGCTCGCGCACCGCGTCGACGGCGGCGCGTACGCGCTCGGCATTCATCCGATGTACACGCCAGGCGCCGTCGACGCCGACCTCGACCTGCTGCGCATGGAGATCGAGGCGAGCCTCGACGATCCGCGCTTCGTCGGCATTGGCGAGATCGGGCTCGACTTTTTCGTCGACGGTCTCGACGATGCGCGCCAGCAATTTTTCTACAACGGCCAGTTGGAGCTCGCGCGCGAATTCGATCTGCCGGTCATCTGCCATGTACGCAAATCGCAGGATCAGGTGATCGCGGGACTGCGCCGGCACCAGATCCATCACGGCATCGCGCACGCGTTCAATGGCAGTTTCCAGCAGGCTCAGGCATATATCGATCAGGGCCTGCATCTCGGGTTCGGCGGCAACCTGACGTTCGAGCGCGCGCGGCAGATCCGCCGACTCGCCGAACAGCTGCCGCTCGACGCGCTGGTCGTCGAGACCGACGCGCCCGATATCGCGCCATCGTGGATGTACAAGCAGCGCAATTCGCCAGAGCAGATTCCGGCGATCGGGGCGAGCCTCGCGCAACTGCGCGGTGTCACTTCCGACGCAGCCGCCCTTGGCACAACGGCTAACGCGCTCGCCGCGCTGCCGCGACTCGCGCTTTCCTCTGCATAATCGATTCGGTTGATCGAATGGGTTCGCGCCGGGCGACGCCCACGCCCGGCGGGCTCGCCGCTGCCTGCTCGCCGGCGCGTGACGACGCCCGACGCCAGAGGCGCGGAGGGCGGATGCGGGCAGTCTGGTGTGGATTTGCGTTGGGTGTGATCTGGCTGCAGCGGCAGGCGACGTTGCCGGATGCGGGCGGATGGTGGGCGTTGATACTGGCCGGCTGTGCCGCCGCCGGCGTTGCCGGGTGGGGTTTGCGTGGCGCTGGAGCGGGCGCGGCGTACCGGCTCGAAAACGAGCGGCGCTTGTCGCACCAGTTCGCTAGCCGTGTATGGCGCGATGCCCGCATGCGGCGGGTGGCCGGTTGGGGCGCTGTATGGTGCGCGGCGATCTGCGTCGGCTTCGGCTATGCGGCTCTGCGCGCTCAAACGCGGCTCGCGGTGAGCCTGCCGCATGAGTGGCAAGGGCGCGATATCGAGGTCGTCGGCACTATCAAGGGATTGCCGACGCGCGACGACAAGGGCGCGCGCTTCCTGTTCGACGTTGAGTCGAACGATGCACGGCTCGCCGCCTTCCCGCGCGTGATCCAACTCGCCTGGATCGCGCGCGACGCCCCGGCGCCGCAGCTTGAACCGGGCGAGCGCTGGCGTCTGACCGTGCGCCTGAAGCGCCCGCACGGCAACGCGAATTTTGGCGTGCGCGATGCCGAGGCGAGTCTGCTCGCGCGCAACGTCCGCGCGACTGGTTACGTGAGCGTGCCGGATCATGCGCGGCGCCTCGCCGGTCGCGCGCGCGGGCTCGCCGTGCTGGTCGACCGCTGGCGCGCCGCGTTGCGCGCGCGTATCGACACGGTGCTCGCCGATGCGCCGCATCGCGGCATCGTCGTCGCGCTCGCGATCGGCGCGCAGGACCAGCTGAGCCGCGCCGACTGGCAATTGATGCGCGAAACCGGCACGAGTCATCTGGTGGCGATTTCGGGCTTGCATATCGGCTTGGTCGCGGGGCTGACCGGCTGGCTCGCGGCAGCAATCTGGCGACGCTCGGGCTGGCTCGGCCGCAACTGGCCGCTGCGCTTGCCCGCGCAGCTCGTCGGCGTGACGGCCGGGGCGCTCTTCGCTGCGCTGCATGCCGCGCTCGCGGGCTTCAACGTGCCGGCGCAACGCGCGCTGTGGATGGCCGCGCTCGTCGCGCTGGCGTTCGTCGGCGGCCGGCAGCTGGCGCGTTCAACGGTGCTCGCGTGGGCGCTCGGGCTCGTGTTGCTGATCGATCCGTGGGCGGTCGTGTCGGCGGGATTCTGGCTGTCGTTCGGCGCGGTCGGCGCGATCCTGTTCGCGTTGTCGGGGCGGCCGCGCGTGCGGGGTCCGCAGGCGTCACGTCAGCATGAAGACGGGGAGGGCGGCGCGGCGCAAGCCAGGTGGCTGGCGCTGCGTCCGGTGTTGATCCTGCATCTGCGCGCTCTCGCCGAACGCTTGCGCAGCGCCGCGCACGTGCAATTCGCGGTGACGGTCGCGCTTGCGCCGCTGACCGCCTACTGGTTCGCGCAGATTCCGCTCGTCGGTCCGCTCGCGAACGCGTTCGCGATTCCGTGGGTGAGCGCGCTCGTCACGCCGGCGGTGCTCGCGGGCGTCGCATTGCCCGCGCCGCTCGACGCGTTCGCGTGGCACGCCGCGCACGCGCTGCTCGATGGCCTCGCGGCAGGCCTGCAACTGGTGTCGGGACCGCGCTGGACGCTGTGGTGGTTGCCGCAGCCGCATGCGTGGCCGCTCGCCGCGGCGGCGCTCGGTGTGCTGTGGTGTCTCGCGCCGCGTGGCTGGCCGCTGCGCTGGGCGGCGCCGCTGACGTGGCTGCCGCTGCTGATGCCTGGCGCAAACGGCGCGCTCGCCGAGCCATCGGGTGCGTTCCGTCTGACTGCGCTCGATGTCGGGCAGGGCACGTCGGTGCTCGTGCAGACCGCGCATCACGCGTTGCTGTTCGATGCCGGCCCCGGCCCGGAATCGACGCATGCTGGCGAGCGAGTGGTGGTGCCGTTCCTGCAGGCGCAAGGTGTGACGATGCTCGATACGCTGATGATCAGCCACGACGATTCGGATCATTCGGGTGGCGCGCCGGCAGTGCTCGACGCGATCGAGGTGGGTCAGCTGGTGGCCGGACTGAGGCCGGACAATCCGCTGTGGCCGAAGGCAAAACAGCATGGCGCGCAGACGCTGCCGTGTGTGGCGGGGCAGCGCTGGCAGTGGGACGGTGTCGAATTCGCGGTATTGTGGCCGGACGCCGGGGCGCTCACCGGCAAGGCGAACGAGCATTGCTGCGCGTTGAGGGTCAGCACGTTGCCCGCCACCAACGCAGGTCAGGCGGCGTCGGTCAGTGCGAACGCGCCGCGTTTCGCGGCCCTGCTGACCGCCGACATCGAAGCGCCGACCGA
This sequence comes from Burkholderia sp. JPY481, assembly GCF_038900515.1. NCBI lineage: Bacteria > Pseudomonadati > Pseudomonadota > Betaproteobacteria > Burkholderiales > Burkholderiaceae > Burkholderia > Burkholderia sp. JPY481. Next base: position 664,892 of record NZ_JAYMRT010000001.1, on the reverse strand, counting down.
GCGCGCGCTGCTCGCACGCGATCGCGAGATGTTACGCGCGCAAGTATTGGTAGTGCCGCATCATGGCAGCAAAACCTCGTCGACCGAACCGTTCCTCGACTCTATCGATCCGTCCATCGCGTTATTTCAGGTAGGCTACGAGAATCGTTTTCATCATCCGAACGCGGGCGTGTTCGCGCGCTATGTAGCGCGTCATATCGAGCTCGCGCGCAGCGATCGCGATGGCGCCGTCAGGGTCGACGTCGATCCGCGCGCGCGCGCTGAGGAGGGCGCCGCGCTCACGCTCGAGCGCTATCGCGACACGCAGCGCCGCTACTGGATGGAGCCCTGAGCGCGTCGCCGCTCAATGAGCGCAACGGCGCAGACAACCGGCGCAAGCAGCGGTATAAGCAGCGGCACAGGCGAAGCACCCGCCCGCGCGTAAAAAACACCACGGAGATTGCCGCAGTTGAAAAACATCATCCATTTCTCGCACGCGAACGGCTTTCCGGCCTCGACTTACCGGACCATCTTCGCCGAACTCTCCGACGACTACGAGGTGCGCTCAATCGAGCGGATCGGTCATGATCCGCGCTTTCCGGTCACGCAGGACTGGCCCCATCTGGTCGAGCAACTGCTCGACGATATCGCGCGCAGGTACGAGCAGCCGGTGTGGCTCGTCGGGCATTCGCTCGGCGGTTATCTGTCGGTGATGGCGGCGCTGAAAAAGCCGCAGTGGGTGAGGGGCGTCGTGATGCTCGACTCGCCGGTGATCGCCGGCTGGCGCAGCAGCATGCTGCGCGTGTCGCAATGGACCGGGCTCGACGAGCGGCTGTCGCCCGCCGCCGCGACGCGCAAGCGCCGCACGCAATGGGCGAGCCGCGACGAAGCCTGGCGGCACTTCCATTCGAAACCCGCGTTCGCGCGCTGGGACGAGCGCATGCTGTCCGACTACATCGACTTCGGCATTCCGCAGAGTTCGCCCGACGGCACCCGCTTGCTCGCGTTCGATCGTCGCACCGAATACCAGATCTACCGAACTTTGCCGCATACGCTCGGCGCGCGGCTCGCGCGCGGCGCGGCGGTGCCGGTCGGGTTCATCGCCGGCACGCACTCGAAGGAAATTCGCCAGGTCGGTCTCGACGCGACGCGGCGTGCGACCGGCGGTCACGTCGAGTGGATCGAGGGCAGCCATCTGTATCCGATGGAAAAGCCGATCGAAACCGCGCGCGCGGTGCAACGCATGTTGCGCGAGCTGGAGCGAACCGCCTGACGCACTGCGCGCACGAAGCGGGCCCCAAACTGCTGCGCCGGCTGCCGCCCGACGCGGCATCGGCACGCGGCGGGGCGGTCGTTTTTTGCTGGGTCGGGACCATCCTTTACGGTATAATCCGTTTTTCCCGCGAGCATCCAGCGATGACCAAATATGTTTTCGTCACCGGCGGCGTAGTATCTTCCCTCGGCAAGGGTATTGCCGCCGCTTCCCTCGCCGCGATCCTCGAATCGCGCGGTCTTAAAGTCACCCTCCTCAAACTCGATCCCTACATCAACGTCGACCCCGGCACGATGAGCCCGTTTCAGCACGGCGAAGTGTTCGTGACGGAAGACGGAGCGGAAACCGACCTCGACCTCGGCCACTACGAGCGCTTCATCAGCACGAAGATGCGCAAGGCCAACAACTTCACCACGGGCCAGATTTACGAATCGGTTATCCGCAAGGAACGCCGCGGCGATTATCTCGGCAAGACCGTGCAGGTCATTCCGCACATCACCAACGAAATCCAGGCATTCGTCGAACGCGGCGCAGCTTCTGCGACGTGCGGCGAGCCGGATGTCGCGATCGTCGAAGTGGGTGGCACGGTGGGTGACATCGAATCGCTGCCGTTCCTCGAAGCGGCGCGTCAGATGAGCCTGCGCCTCGGCCGCAACAGCGCGTGCTTCGTGCACCTCACGCTGGTGCCCTGGGTGGCCACGGCCGGCGAGCTCAAAACCAAGCCTACCCAGCACAGCGTGCAGAAGCTGCGCGAAATCGGCATCTCGCCGCACGTGCTGCTGTGCCGCGCCGACCGCCGCATTCCGGACGACGAGCGCGCGAAAATCTCGCTGTTCTCGAACGTGCCCGAAGACGCGGTGATTTCCGTGTGGGACGCGGACAGCATCTACAAGATTCCGCAGATGCTGCACGACCAGGGTCTCGACGCGATCATCTGCGAAGAGCTGAAGCTCACGCCGAAGGCGGCCGATCTCTCCATGTGGTCGGACCTCGTCGACAAGCTGCAGAACCCGAAGCACGAAGTGACGATCGGCATGGTCGGCAAGTACGTCGATCTGACCGAGTCGTACAAGTCGCTGATCGAAGCGCTGCGCCATGCGTCGATGCATACGTCGACGCGTGTGAATATCGAGTACATCGACTCCGAAGAGATAGAAACGCAAGGCGTCGAAAGCCTCAAGCATCTCGACGCGGTGCTCGTGCCGGGCGGCTTCGGCCGTCGCGGCACCGAAGGCAAGATCGCTGCGATCCGCTACGCACGCGAAGCGAAGGTGCCGTATCTCGGCATCTGCCTCGGCATGCAGCTCGCGGTGATCGAATTCGCGCGTGACGTGGTCGGCCTGAAGGACGCGAACAGCACCGAGTTCGATCAGGAAACGAAGAACCGCGTGGTCGCGCTGATCACCGAGTGGTACGACCGCGAAGGCCGCGTCGAGAAGCGCACCGAAGAGTCGGACCTCGGCGGCACGATGCGTCTGGGTTCGCAGCGTTGCCCGATCAAGCCCGGCACGCTCGCCGAAGAGATCTACGGCACGGATGTGAACGAGCGTCATCGTCACCGTTATGAGGTGAATAACCGTTTCGTGCCCCAGCTCGAAGGCGGTGGCCTCATCATTAGCGCCCGTACCCCGAGCGAGGATCTGCCGGAAATGATGGAGCTGCCGCGCAGCATGCACCCGTGGTTCGTCGGCGTGCAATTCCACCCGGAATTCACGTCCACGCCGCGTGACGGTCATCCGCTGTTCAAGTCGTTCGTCGAAGCGGCGCTCGCGCATCAGCAGTCGAGGGTCGAGGAGAAAGCATGAAACTGGGCGATTTCGAAATCGGGCTCGACAAGCCGTTTTTCCTGATCGCCGGTACCTGTGTCGTCGAATCCGAACAGATGACGATCGACACGGCCGGCCGCCTGAAGGAAATCTGCGCGAAGCTGAACATTCCGTTCATCTACAAGTCGTCGTACGACAAGGCCAATCGCAGCAGCGGCAAGTCGTTTCGCGGTCTGGGCATGGACGAAGGTCTGCGCATCCTGTCGGAAGTGAAGCGCCAGCTCGGCCTGCCGGTGCTGACCGACGTGCACGCCGAGCACGAGATCGAGCAGGTCGCGTCGGTCGTCGACGTGCTGCAAACGCCCGCGTTCCTGTGCCGTCAGACCGACTTCATCCACGCGTGCGCGCGCTCGGGCAAGCCGGTCAACATCAAGAAGGGGCAGTTTCTCGCGCCGCACGACATGAAGAACGTGATCGACAAGGCGCGCGACGCCGCGCGTGAAGCGGGTCTGTCGGAAGACCGCTTCATGGCGTGCGAGCGCGGCGTATCGTTCGGCTATAACAACCTCGTGTCGGACATGCGTTCGCTCGCGATCATGCGCGAGACCAACGCGCCGGTCGTGTTCGACGCGACGCACTCGGTGCAGTTGCCGGGCGGTCAGGGCACGAGCTCGGGCGGTCAGCGCGAATTCGTGCCGGTGCTCGCGCGTGCCGCGGTGGCGGTCGGCGTCGCGGGCCTGTTCATGGAAACGCACCCGAATCCGGCGCAAGCGAAGTCGGACGGGCCCAATGCGGTGCCGCTCAATCGCATGGCCGACCTGCTCGAGACGCTCGTCACACTCGACCAGGCCGTCAAGCGCGGCCCGTTCCTCGAAAGCGACTTCAACTGATTCAGGTGTGCGCCGCGTGTCACGATTGCTCTCGATAATGACCCGCGGCGTTTTCGCATAATGGTCGTCGAACGTATCGGCGCGCGAGTTGTCTGTCGGGGAGGCCGGCAGTTGCCTTGCATGGGACCGGAGTAGGCGCTAAGGCACCAACTCCGGATCGGCAGCGCGATACAGTGTCAGAGTAAAGAATTCAACGTCATCCTTTGAGGAAACCATGAGTGCTATCGTAGACATCATCGGTCGAGAGATTCTCGATTCGCGAGGCAACCCCACCGTCGAATGCGACGTGCTGCTCGAGTCGGGCACGATGGGCCGCGCAGCCGTGCCGTCGGGCGCGTCGACCGGCTCGCGCGAAGCGATCGAACTGCGCGACGGCGAAGCCGGCCGGTACGGCGGCAAGGGCGTGCTGAAGGCCGTCGAGCACATCAACACTGAAATCTCCGAAGCGATCATGGGTCTCGACGCTTCCGAGCAGGCGTTCCTCGACAAGACTCTGCTCGAGCTCGACGGCACCGACAACAAGTCGCGCCTCGGCGCGAACGCGATGCTGGCCGTGTCGATGGCCGTCGCGAAAGCCGCCGCTGAAGAAGCCGGCCTGCCGCTGTATCGCTACTTCGGCGGTTCGGGCGCGATGCAACTGCCGGTGCCGATGATGAACATCGTCAACGGCGGCGCGCACGCGAACAACAGCCTGGACATCCAGGAATTCATGATCGTTCCGGTCAGCCAACCGAGCTTCCGCGAGGCGCTGCGCTGCGGCGCCGAAGTGTTCCACGCGCTGAAGAAGATCCTGTCGGATCGCGGCATGAGCACGGCAGTCGGCGACGAAGGCGGCTTCGCGCCGAACTTCGGCAGCAACGAGGAATGCCTGTCCACCATTTTGCAAGCCATCGAGAAAGCAGGCTATCGCGCCGGTGAAGACGTGCTGCTCGCACTCGACTGCGCGGCCAGCGAGTTCTACCATGACGGCAAGTACCAGCTCGCGGGCGAAGGCCTGCAGCTGTCGTCGACGGAATTCGCGGATTACCTCGCGAACCTCGCCGACAAGTTCCCGATCGTGTCGATCGAAGACGGCATGCACGAAGGCGACTGGGAAGGCTGGAAGATCCTGACCGACAAGCTCGGCGACAAGGTCCAGCTGGTCGGCGACGACCTGTTCGTCACGAACACGCGCATCCTGAAGGAAGGCATCGAGAAGGGCATCGCTAACTCGATCCTGATCAAGATCAACCAGATCGGCACGCTGACGGAAACCTTCGCAGCGATCGAAATGGCCAAGCGCGCGGGCTACACGGCCGTGATTTCGCACCGCTCGGGCGAAACCGAAGACTCGACGATCGCGGACATCGCCGTCGGTCTAAACGCCGGCCAGATCAAGACCGGCTCGCTGTCGCGTTCGGATCGCATCTCGAAGTACAACCAGCTGCTGCGTATCGAGGAAGATCTCGGCGATATCGCGAGCTACCCGGGCAAGTCGGCGTTCTACAATCTGCGCTAAGCGTATTCGCCAGATTGTTCCCGCCGATCGATGAGCCGGTTATCCTTCGTTTCTGATTGACCTCGCCGCCCTGCGTATAGCGCAGGGCGGCGCGTATTTATTGTGCTTACTTCATGCGGCTTGTCACTGCTGTCCTGATCGTTCTGCTGGCGTTAATCCAGTACCCGCTCTGGTGGGGGCACGGCGGCTGGCTGCGCGTGCATGAGTTGCAGGGCCAACTCGCGCAGCAATTGCAGAAGAATGCCGACGCGAAGCTGCGCAACGAGCGCATCCAGGGCGAAGTGCAGGATCTGCAGAACGGCACCGCCGCGGTCGAAGAGCGCGCGCGCTACGAAATGGGCATGGTCAAGGACGGCGAAGTGTTCGTGCAATTCGTGTCGCCGAACCAGCCGCTGCCGTTGGCGAACACGCCGTCGGTGGATACGTCGACCCGCGGCGAGGTGTCGGCCGCGCCGCTACACGTGGTGCCGAATCCGGAGTCGCGTGCGAAGCCGGATCGCAAGCATGGCGGGAAGGCGGCGGCTGCAAAGGAGAAGAAGCCGGCGCACTGAGGTTCGATATCTCGAATCCACCTTGCACGAAGGGCGCAAAAAAAGCGCGGTTCATCATGAACCGCGCTTTTTGTTTATTGGGCTGCAGGATTCGCTGCTACCACCCCCAATACGGCCCGAACCCGACCCCGACCCCAGTCCCCCAGCCACGTCCCCAGCCGCCGCTCGAGAAGCCCAAGGAAAACCTTACGGGCGGCGAGCGCGAGTAATAGCGGGACCAGGCTTGCGCGGCGGCGTCCGTGGCGATCGCCTGATTCTGTTCGAACATGACCTGTTGCTCGATCGCGTCGTAGCGCGCGCGTTCCTCCGGTGTCAGCGTCTGTGTATGGCTGATGGCCTCCGCCTGGTCGGGCGGCAGTCGGCTCAGAATCGGCGCAGGGCCCGGCGGATCGATCGAGCAGGCGGTCAGCGCCGCGCAGCCCGTGAGGACGGCCAGGATCAACGAAAGCGTGTGCTTCATGGTCGAATCTCCATCGGTCCGAGGTCCGAGGCTCGAGCAGGCGTCTTCCAACACGCGGTGACGCATCCTTCCAATGTATCAACGCGGCGCTCAAATGCAACGCGCCGCCCGAGCCGTGACGAGGCATGGGGCGGCGCGGTCAGGACTTCCGTCGTAATGCGCGATCACTTCGTGGGCACGCACTCCGCTTCAGCGAAAGCGCGGGTTTAGTGCCGCTGCGCGGCCGCCGGCGTCACGCCTTGTGAGAGTCCGCCGGCGACGAAAAGTTGCGCGACGTCGACTGGGTCGAACTCGTAGCGCTGATTGCAAAACTCGCAGTGAATCTCGACGTGGCCGCGTTCTTCGATCACGCCGTCGACTTCATCGCGGCCGAGCATCTTCAGCATCGCGGCGACTTTTTCGCGCGAGCACGTGCATTCGAAGCGCGCGGTGACCGGCTCGAAATGCTGGACGTTTTCCTGCCAGAACAGGCGCCGGAACACCGTCTCCGGTTCTTCCTTCAGCAATTCGTCCTGTGACAGTGTGCCGCCGAGCGTGCACACGCGCTCCCACGTATCCGCGTCGAGCTCGCCCGGATGCGGGACGATGCCGCCATCGCCCGGCAGCTTTTGAAGCAGCATGCCGACCGCGCGCTCGGTGTTTGCCGCGAGCCACATGCGCGTGTCGAGCTGTTCGGAGTGGTGCATGTAGTGCTCGAGCACTTCGGCGATCGACTTCAGCGGTCCATTCGCGCCCGAAAGCGGCACGATACTCTGGTACGGCTGCTGGCCGGGCTGCTTGTCGGTCGGGTCGAGCGTGATCACGCAGCGGCCGTGGCCGCTCGCGTTCACCAGGTCGATCAGCGAGGTCGAGTCGTCGATCGTATGGGCGGCTTCGCCGGACAGCTTCGCGGTGGCGCGCATCGTCAGGTTCGAGCTGCACTGCACGACCAGCATCTTGATCGGGCCGTCGCCGAAAATCTGCATGACGAGGGTGCCGTCGAACTTCAGGTTCGCCGACAGCAGCGCGCACGCGGCCATCATTTCGCCGAGAATCGTTCGCACGGGCGCCGGATAATCGCGGCGCGTCAGCACGTCCTGCCAGGTATTGCGCAGGGAAACGATCTCGCCGCGCACCGGCGCCGCGCTGAACATGAATTTTTGCAACTGGTCGCTCACAACTTTTCCTCGCTGGAATGACGCGGCGTGATGCCGCGCCTTTGCGCGCCGCGCGCCGGCCGTCTAGCCGATGCGTACGAGCTGCGCCTTGAAATACTCGCGCCGGCCGGCATAGCTTGCCGCGGCGCGCTGCAGGTTGGCGATATCCGCTTCCGTCAGTTCGCGCACCGCCTTCGCGGGCGCGCCGAGGATCAGCGTATTGTCGGGAAACACCTTGCCCTCGGTGACGATGGCACCCGCTCCGACCAGACAGTTGCGGCCGATCACCGCGCCATTCAAGACCACCGCCTGAATTCCGATCAACGCGCCTTCCTTGATCGTGCAGCCGTGCAGCATCGCCTGATGGCCGATCGTCACGTTCGACTCGACCGTCAGCGGATAGCCGGGGTCGGTGTGCAGCACCGCGTTTTCCTGCACGTTGCTGCCGGCGCCGATCGTGATCGGCTCATTGTCGCCGCGCAGCGTCGCACCGAACCACACGCTCGCGTTCTCCTCGAGCGTCACGTTGCCGATGATGTTCGCCGAATCCGCGACGAACACGCTTTCATGAATGATCGGGGCGGCTTCGCCCAGCTTGTAAATCGTCACAATGTCTCCTTGTCGGTCGGAGCCGGGCCTTGGGGCGGCTCCGATGCCGTGCACGATGGGTGTCTGATCGATTGCCTCGCATGGGCGGGGCGGCGTGCGCCCGGCGCGGTGCGAGGAGTTTGGCGGTTCTGCGTCGCCAACTGACGGGCGTGCCCTAAAGCGCGCCGGGTGGTCGAATCGGGTATTGTAAACGGTTGTGTGCTTGAGCCGCTCGCGTGCGGGCCGGGCGCCCTCTCTCCGTGGGCTTCAACGCTTTCATCGCCTATCCATTTGTCATGACGTCCGTCCCTTCGCCCGTTTCCGTCGCTTCTCCCGCATCGATTTCTCACGACGAGCCGCTGTGCGCGCGCCGCGCCGCGCTCGCTGCGTTGTGCGAGCGGGAACCGGCCGCAAAGGCCGCGGCGGCCCGCGAACTGCACGCTGCGGTACTCGATGGCCGCGTGCTCTGTGACGCCGGCCTCGATCTCGCCGAGCCCGCCGGCCTGCCGGGCCGCCCCGAACGGCCGGAACTGGTCGAGCCGCGCCAGCTCGGGCGACGCAGCATGCAGTCGCCGCAGGGGCGCGCGGTGCTGCTCCACGCGCTCGCGCACATCGAGTTCAACGCGATCAATCTCGCGCTCGACGCCGTCTGGCGCTTCTCCGGCATGCCCGGTGAGTTCTATATCGACTGGCTCAAGGTCGCCGCCGAAGAGGCATACCACTACTCGCTGCTCGCCGCGCGTCTCGCCGAATACGGCCACGCATACGGCGATTTCCCGGCGCACGCCGGCCTGTGGGACATGTGCGAGCGCACTCGGGGCGACGTGCTCGCGCGCATGGCGCTCGTGCCGCGGACGCTCGAAGCGCGTGGCCTCGACGCGTCGCCGCCGATCCGCGCGCGTCTGCAGCAGGCCGGCGATCACGCGTCGGCGGCGATTCTCGACGTGATCCTGCGCGATGAAATCGGCCACGTGCTGATCGGCAACCGCTGGTTCCGGCACCTGTGCTGCGCGGACGGCCTCGATCCGCACCAAACGTATCTGCGTCTGGCCGACCGGTATCACGCGCCGAAACTGCGTGGCCCGTTCAATTTCGAAGCACGCCGCGACGCTGGTTTCGACGACGCCGAGCTCGCCGCGCTCGCACGCCAGGATGCGCGGCAAGGCCCACAGGCTACGGACGACCGGGCGTCACCCTAATAATCCGTTACCACCTGTTGCGGCGCCCGCCCTATAATCGAACGACCATTCTTTTTTCGAGTGCGCCGCCGATGAATACATCCCGCTCTGAGTTCGTTACCGCGCATGGCGTCCGGCTGCACGTGCGGCGCTGGGGCCGTCCCGACGCGCCGATACTGTTCATGCTGCACGGCTGGATGGACGTCGGCGCGTCGTTCCAGTTCGTCGTCGATGCGCTCGGCGGCGACTGGCAGGTGATCGCGCCGGACCAGCGCGGCTTCGGTCTGTCCGACTGGCCGGTGGCCGAGCGTGGCGGCGGCAGCTACTGGGTGCAGGACTATCTCGGCGATCTCGACGCGTTGATCGACCACTACGCGCCCGACGGCGAGGTGAACCTCGTCGGTCACAGCCTGGGTGCGAACATCGTGTGCCTGTACGCGGGCGTGCGGCCGCAGCGGGTGCGGCGCGTGGTCGATCTGGAAGGCTTCGGGCTCGCGCATTCGCATCCGGCGCAGGCGCCGAAGCGCCTGCTGAACTGGCTCGACGAATTGCGCGATCCACCGCAGCTGAAGCGCTACGCGTCGCTCGACGAGGTCGCCGCGCGCCTGATCAAAACCAATCCGCGCCTCGATCCGCGGCGCGCGCAGTTTCTCGCGCAACACTGGTCGAAGCCGGATGGCGAGGGGCGCTTCATGCTGCTCGCCGACCCGGCGCACAAGGTCCGCGGCCCGACCTTGTATCGTCTCGACGAGGTGATGGCGGTATGGCGCAAGGTCAGCGCGAAGGTGCTGCACGTCGAGGCCGCCGGCTCGCCGACGCTCGCGCGAATCGCCGGCGACGTGCCGCTCGACGAATTCAAGACGCGTTTCCACGCGTTTGCCGATTGGCGCGAGAAGATCATCGATGGTGCGGGGCACATGGTGCATCACGACCAGCCGGAGCAGGTCGCCGCGTTGATCGAGGGTTTCTGTGCCTGACGTCGTGCCTGAGGCTACGGTTGAAAGGGCGCTCGCGGGTCGCCCGGACGTTGGTCTCGGCACCGCCCGGTCCTGACCTTGCGGCACACGGACAAGCGCAGCCGGCGTCGCTAGATACCCCTGCGGACCCTTACTGCATTGCAGTAAAATGACCGCAGAACCCTTCCAGGACCACGATGAACGCCGATCTTCACTGCCATTCCACCGTTTCCGACGGCCAGTTCGCGCCGACCGACGTCGCGCGCCGCGCGCACGCGAACGGCGTGACGCTGTGGGCGCTCACCGATCACGACGAAGTGGGCGGCCAGCAAGAGGCGCGCACCGCGGCCGAGGCGCTCGGCATGAACTACCTGAGCGGCGTCGAGATTTCGGTTACGTGGGCGGGGCGCACCGTGCACATCGTCGGACTCGGCATCGATCCGACCAACCAGGTCCTGATCGACGGTCTGGCCCGCACCCGCGACGGCCGCGCCGCGCGCGCCGAGGCAATCGGCGAGCAACTGGCCACGCTCGGCATTCCAGACGCGTACGAAGGCGCGCTCCATTACGTGTCGAATCCCGACATGATGTCGCGCACGCATTTCGCGCGCTTCATGGTCGAGCACGGCCACTGCACAAACACCCAGGAAGTGTTCGACCGCTATCTCGGCGACGGCAAGCCGGGCTACGTTGCGCATCGCTGGGCCAAGCTCGCCGACGCGCTCAGCTGGATCGAGGCCGCCGGCGGCGTCGCGATCGTCGCGCATCCGGGTCGCTATGCCTATTCGCAACTCGAATTCGACGCATTCTTTGGCGAATTCATCGACCTCGGCGGCAAGGCGATCGAGGTCGTGACCGGCAGCCACACGCCCGACCAATACCGCGAATATGCGGACGTCGCGCGTCGCTATGGTTTCGAGGCCTCGCGCGGTTCCGACTTCCATGCGCCAGGCGAAGGCCGCATCGAACTCGGCACACTGCCGCCGCTACCCGCCGATCTGAAGCCCGTCTGGGAACGCTGGCTGTGACCGCGCGCTGTGCCGGAACGGCACGTCTCGCGCGCGGGCCGGCTGGATGCGGCACCCGCTCTGCTCGCCGCAGCCCATCCGCCGCGGTTCGTCTGCCGCGATCGTGAGTCTCCATGTCGCAATACTTTCGGCTTCATCCCGACAATCCGCAGCCGCGCCTCGTCAAGCAGGCCGCGCAGATCATCAACGACGGCGGCCTGGTCGCCTTGCCGACCGATTCGACCTACGCGCTCGCCTGCCGTCTCGACGACAAGGATGCGGTCGAACGCCTGCGGCGTATTCGTGGACTGGACGAAAAGCAGCTGCTGTCGCTGCTCGTGCGCGATCTGTCGGAGCTCGCCAATTTTGCGATGGTGGACAACTGGCAGTATCGGCTGCTGAAATCGGTGACGCCGGGTCCGTACGTGTTCGTGCTGCAGGCCACCAAGGAAGTGCCGCGACGCGTGTCGCACCCGTCGCGCAAGACGATCGGTCTGCGCGTGCCGGATCACGCGATTACGCTCGCGATTCTCGAGGAGCTCGGCCAGCCACTGCTCGGCACGACGCTGATCATGCCCGGCGAAACGGAGCCGCTGAACGACCCAGAGGAAATTCGCGCGCGGCTCGAAAAGCAGCTCGATCTGGTGATCGACGGCGGCGCGTGCGTGTGCGAGCCGTCCACCGTGATCGATCTGACCGGCTCCGAGCCGGTCCTGGTGCGGGCAGGGCGCGGCCCGCTCGAGCCGTTCGGCCTCGAGGAAACGGCGTGAGCGGCCCGAGCGGCCCGAGTGAAAGCGGACAGACACGCGCGAGCGCATTGTTACAATAGCGAGTTATGGATTCTTCCCTGATACAGACAATTGCGGTGTACGCGCTGCCGGTGATCTTCGCGATCACGCTGCACGAGGCCGCGCACGGCTACGTCGCGCGCTGGCTCGGCGACAACACCGCGTACGTGCTCGGCCGCGTGTCGCTCAACCCGATGCGGCATATCGATCCGCTCGGCACGATCGCGATTCCGTTGCTGCTGTACTTCGCGACGAGCGGCGCGTTCATGTTCGGCTATGCGAAGCCGGTGCCGGTCGCGTTCGGCAATCTGCGCAATCCGCGCTGGGGCAGCCTGTGGGTGGCGGCGGCCGGGCCGGTATGCAACTTTGTCCAGGCTCTGCTCTGGGGCGTATTCGGCATCGTGCTGGCGGTGCTCAATGTCAACGAACCGTTTTTTACACGTATGGCGGGCGCGGGCGTCGGCGTCAATCTCGTGCTCGGCGTGCTGAACCTGTTTCCGCTGCCGCCGCTCGATGGCGGTCGTGTGGTGATGGCCCTGTTGCCGCCGAAGCAATCGATCGCGTTGTCGCGGCTCGAGCCGTACGGCTTTTTCATCGTGATGGCGCTCGTGATGACGGGCACGCTCACGCGTTTCTGGTTGAGGCCACTCGTTACGCTCGGCTATAGCGCGATCACCGCAATTCTGACTCCTCTTGTCTCGCTTTTCTAAATAACCATGTTCCCAGACCGTATCTTCTCCGGCATGCGGCCCACCGGGTCGCTGCACCTCGGCCACTATCACGGCGTGCTGAAAAACTGGGTGCGGCTGCAGTCCGAGTACCCGTGCTTTTTCTGCGTGGTCGACTGGCACGCGCTGACGACGCACTACGAAACGCCCGAAGTGATCGAAAAGAACGTGTGGGACGTGCTGGTCGACTGGCTCGCTTCCGGCATCGATCCGGCGCAGGCGACGCTGTTCATCCAGAGTCGGGTGCCCGAGCATGCCGAGCTCGCGCTGCTGCTCGGCATGAGCACGCCGCTCGGCTGGCTCGAGCGCGTGCCGACCTACAAAGAGCAGATGGAAAAGCTGAAGGACAAGGATTTGTCCACTTACGGCTTCCTCGGCTATCCGGTGCTGATGGCGGCGGACATTCTGCTGTATCGCGGCTCGCTCGTACCGGTCGGTGAAGACCAGGTGCCGCACGTCGAGATGACGCGCGAAATCGCTCGTCGTTTCAACTACCTGTACGGCCGCGAGCCGGGCTTCGAGGAAAAAGCGAACGAAGCCGCGAAGAAGCTCGGGGGCAAGCGCTCGAAGCTTTACCACGAGTTGCGCAACGCGTATCAGCAGGAAGGCGACGACGAAGCGCTCGAACGCGCGCGGGCGATGCTGCAGGAATCGCAAAGCCTGTCGATGAGCGACCGCGAGCGCCTGTTCGGCTATCTCGAAGGTTCGCGCAAAATCATCCTCGTCGAGCCGCAGGCGATGCTGACCGAGGCGTCGCGCATGCCGGGCCTCGACGGCCAGAAGATGTCGAAGTCGTACGGCAACACCATCGGTCTGCGCGAAGACGCGGAAACGATCACTAAGAAGGTTCGCACGATGCCGACCGACCCCGCGCGCGTGCGCCGCACCGATCCGGGCGATCCGGACAAGTGCCCGGTGTGGCAGCTGCATCAGGTCTATACCGACGAAGCGACCCACGAGTGGGTGCAGAAAGGCTGCCGCTCGGCGGGCATCGGTTGCCTCGATTGCAAGCAGCCGGTCGTCGAAGGGATTCTACGCGAGCAGCAGCCGATGCTCGAGCGCGCGCAGAAGTACATGGACGACCCGTCGCTGTTGCGCGCGATCGTCGCTGACGGCTGCGACAAGGCGCGCCGCTTCGCGACCGAAACGATGCGCGACGTTCGCGAGGCGATGGGGCTGTCGTACAACTGATGCGCACTCGAGGCGCCGCGCCGCAGCGATGAGCACGCCCGTTTCCGCTGGCTTGCATGGCCTCGGTGAACCGTCGCGCTGGGTGCGTCACTGGGCGCACCTGATCGCGGCGGGCGGGGCGGTGCTCGACGTGGCATCGGGGGCTGGGCGGCACGCGCGCTTTTTCGCGTCGCTCGGCCATCCGGTCACCGCAATCGATCGCGATGCCGTCGCCCTGGACCTGCTGCGTGACGCGCCGCTCGTCACGCCTGTCGTGGCCGATCTCGAAGGCGCGCCGTGGCCATTGCCGGGCGATGCGGCGTTCGCCGCCGTCGTGGTCACCAATTACCTGCACCGGCCGCTTTTTCCGCAGTTGCTGCGCGCGCTCTCGCCCGGCGGCGTACTGGTTTACGAGACCTTTGCGCAAGGAAACGAAAGCGTCGGCAAACCCTCCAATCCGGCGTTTTTACTCGCGCCCGGCGAGCTGCTCGAGATCGTGCGGGGCCAACTGCGGGTGATCGCGTTTCAGGACGGATTTCTCGCCGAGCCGCGTCCGGCCTACGTTCAGCGCATCTGCGCGGTTCGGGAAGCGGCACGTGCGAATGATCCCGCACGAGCAACAGTTCCACCTTGTTACGAGTTGGCTGGCTAATCCGCTACAATCGCGGTTTACCTGATCATATTCATGGCGTTTCATGACTAACGGCAACCACAGCGGTCACCAGGACGGCGTTCAGATCCGCGGCAGCATTCCTGCCATCATCACTCCGATGCTCGAAGACGGCAGCCTCGATCTGCCGGCGTTTCGCAAACTGATCGACTGGCACATCGAGGAAGGCACGAATGCGCTAGTCGTGGTCGGCACGAGCGGCGAGTCGGCCACGCTGTCGGTCGAAGAACACGTGCTGATGGTCAAGACCGCGGTCGACCACACCGCTGGACGCATTCCTGTCATCGCGGGCGCGGGCGCCAACTCCACCGCTGAGGCGATCGAACTCACGCAGCACGCGAAAGACGTCGGCGCGGATGCCACGCTGCAGGTCGTGCCGTACTACAACAAGCCGACCCAGGAAGGCATCTACCGCCATTTCGCGAAGATCGCCGAAAGCGTCGATCTGCCGGTGATCCTGTACAACGTGCCGGGCCGCACCGTCGCCGACATGAGCAACGAGACCATCCTGCGCTGCGCGCAGGTGCCGGGGATCATCGGCGTGAAGGAAGCCACGGGCAACATCGACCGCGCCGCGCATCTGATCAAGTCGGCGCCGGCAAACTTCAGCATCTATAGCGGCGACGATCCCACTGCGATCGCGCTGATGCTGCTCGGCGGTCACGGCAATATTTCGGTGACCGCGAACGTCGCGCCGCGCGCCATGAGCGAGCTGTGCAAGGCCGCGCTCGCAGCGGACGCGAAGACCGCGCGCGAGATTCATCTGAAACTCCTGTCGCTGCACAAGTACCTGTTTGCCGAAGCGAATCCGATTCCGGCGAAGTGGGCGCTGCAGCAACTGGGGCGTGTGCAGGGCGGCATCCGCCTGCCGCTCACGCCGCTCGACGCGCAATACCACGAAGTGGTGCGCGGCGCGCTGCGCGAAGCGGGCCTGCTCGGCTGAACGGCCCGCCCGTCCAGCCGCCCACGCCAGACCGCCACCGGCATTTCATTAACCGACGTCGCTTCAGCCCACGTTCCCGGCAGATCGAACGAGGCATCGCGTTCCAGCATCACGAAGGACCTCATGAAACGTTCCGCACTTTCCCTCCACGCAACCCGCATGGCGGCGCTGGCGCTTGCCCTGTCGACGCTCGCCGGCTGTGACACGCTGAACGACTGGTTCGCTTCCGACCGCGTCAACTACAAGGCGACCTCGAGCGCGCCGCCGCTCGCCGTGCCGAGCGACCTGAGCACGTCGCCGAACGACCAGCGTTATGTGGCGCCGCCCGCGAATCTGGCGCTCGGTGGCTCGCCGACGCGCGCTGTCACGGCCGCTGGCAACGCGACCGAAGGTCAGCCGAACGCGCAGGATCCGCTCGGCATGCATATCGAGCGCGACGGCGACCGTCGCTGGCTGGTGGTAGACGGCCGTTCACCGGAACAGCTGTGGCCGCAGCTGCAGGAGTTCTGGCAGGAGAACGGCTTCGTGCTGAAGACCGACGCGCCGGCCACCGGCATCATGACAACCGACTGGGCCGAAAATCGCGCGAACATTCCGGACGACTGGTTCCGCCGCACGATCGGCAAGGTGATCGACTTCGCCTATTCGTCGGGCACCCGCGACAGTTTCCGCACGCTGGTATCGCGCGGTTCGGACAGCGCGACGGATATCTCGATCACGCATAGCGCGATGGAAGAGGTGATGACCGGGCAGGACAAGACGTCTTCGCGCTGGGAAGAGCGTCCGCGTGACCCGGCGCTCGAGGCGCTGTTCCTCGCCAAGCTGATGCAGAAGTTCGGCCTGACCGAAGCGCAGTCGAAGCAGCTGCTGACCGACGCGCGCCCGGCCAGCGCGCCGACCACCATCGAGCAGAACGCGGGCGCGTCGACGCTCGATCTGCAGGAGTCGTTCGACCGCGCCTGGCTGCGTGTGGGCCTCGCGCTCGATCGCACCAACTTCACGGTCGACAACCGCGATCGCGAGAAGGGCATCTACTACGTCCGCTATGCGGATTCGATGCAGGAACTGAAGAAGGAAGGCCTGTTCGGCAAACTCTTCTACAGCGGCAATTCGACGCGCAAGCCGGGCCAGGAATTCCTCGTCAACGTGCGCGCGAAAGGCGACGCCGTGACGCAGGTTGCGGTCGTCGACGCGAACGGACAGATCGATACGTCGTCGGACGCGCAGCGCATCGTGTCGCTGCTGCACGCGCAACTGAACTAGGTGGGTCGTGCGCTTCGCAAGTCTCGGCAGCGGCAGTGAAGGCAACGCGCTGCTGGTGGAAGCGCACAGCGGCGCGAGCACGACGCGCGTGCTGCTCGACTGCGGGTTTTCCGCCCGCGAAGTCGAGCGGCGTCTCGCGCGGCTCGGCGCGAGCGCCGAGCATCTCGACGCGATTCTGATTACGCATGAACATAGCGATCACATCGGCAGCGCAGTGACGCTGGCGCGCAAGTGGTCGATTCCGCTGTACATGAGCTGGGGCACCGCGCGCGCGGCGGGCGCCGACGAAGCCGATGTCGACCTGCAGGTGCTGTGGGGCGACGAGGCGGTAGCAATCGGCGAGCTCAGCGTTCTCCCTTATACCGTTCCGCACGACGCCCGCGAACCGCTGCAATACGTGTTCTCGAACGGCGCAAGCCGACTCGGCGTGCTCACCGACGTGGGCACGTCCACCCCGCATATCAGCGCGGTGCTGAGTGGTTGTGACGCACTCGTGCTCGAATGCAATCACGACGTGCAGATGCTCGCGGGCAGTCGTTATCCGCCGTCGCTTAAGGCGCGTATCGGCGGCAATCACGGGCATCTGAACAATGATGCGGCGGCTGAAATCCTCGCGTCGCTCGACCGCTCGCGATTGCGGCATCTGGTCGCCGCGCATCTGAGCCAACAGAACAATCTGCCGGAACTCGCGCAGGCGGCGCTCGCGGGTGTGCTTGGCGCGGCTCCCACCGAGGTGGTGGTTGCGTCGCAGAGTGAAGGTTTCGCGTGGTTGACTCTGTGACTGCGGTGCGGAGTTGGCTTCCGGTCGTGCCGCGCAGTATGCGTCACGTAGTCAGGTAATGAAAAAAGCCCATAACGAGCAATCGTTATGGGCTTTTGCCTTGAGCGTCGAGGCGGCGTAGGGCACGCCGCGCGACCGGCCAAGCTTAATTGCGGTTGCCGCCGAAAATGCCGAGCAGCGCAAGCAGGTTGACGAACACGTTATACAGATCCAGGTAGATCGCTAGCGTCGCGGTGATGTAGTTCGTCTCACCGCCGTTCACGACGCGCTGCACGTCGAACATGATGTAGGCGGAAAAGATCACGATTGCCATGACCGAGACCGTCAGCATCAGTGCCGGCAGTTGCAGGAACACGTTCGCGACCGAAGCCAGCAGGATCACGATCACGCCCATGAAGAGCCACTTGCCGAGGCCCGAGAAGTCGCGTTTGCTGACCGTGGCAATGGTCGCCATGGCCGCGAAGATCACACCAGTGCCACCAAACGCGAGCATGATCAGCGACGGGCCGTTCGAGAAGCCGAGCACGAAAGCGAGGATGCGCGACAGCATCAGCCCCATGAAGAACGTGAAGCCAAGCAGTACGAATACGCCGACGGCACTATCTTTGGTGCGCTGGATCGCGAACATGAAGCCGAACGCGATCGCGAAGAACGCCAGCATGCTCATGGCGGGGCTGGTGGCGGCGAACAGCGAGAATCCGGTGGCAAGGCCGACCCACGCGCCGAGTACGGTCGGAATCATGGACAGCGCGAGCAGCCAGTAGGTATTCCGTAGAACGCGGTTGCGTGTTTCGACCGTGCTGACCGCGCCGTTGCGGCCAAACATATACGGATGTTCGTTCATGGTCTCTCCTTACCTCGGAAGCGTGTTTCGTGATGGTGATACGGAATTTGCGAAGCGCCGGCGGGCGCAACGTTCATCCGTAAGATTAGCGCGGCGGCACGGAGTTTCAATACCCTCCAGTCGCCTCCATGGCCTACGCTACCAGTATTTTGCACCCCTTGCCTTGATCCTTTCAATGCTGTAAGGGTTCAATCGCAATGATACACGAGAACATGCTACAATAGCGGATTCATTTAAATCTGTAACCTCTTAATTTTTTGGAGTTTTTATGGCGATCGAGCGCACCCTGTCGATTATCAAGCCGGACGCAGTGGCCAAGAACGTGATCGGCCAGATCTACACCCGTTTCGAAAACGCTGGTCTGAAGATCGTGGCATCGCGCATGGTTCATCTGTCGCGTGCTGACGCCGAGAAGTTCTACGCTGTGCACGCAGCACGTCCGTTCTTCAAGGACCTCGTCGAATTCATGATCTCAGGTCCGGTGATTGTGCAGGCGCTGGAAGGCGAAAACGCGATCTTGAAGCACCGTGACCTGATGGGTGCGACGGACCCGAAGAAGGCGGAAAAGGGCACGATCCGTGCTGACTTCGCCGACAGCATCGACGCCAACGCCGTGCACGGTTCGGACGGTCCGGAAACGGCTGCGGTTGAAATCGCATTCTTCTTCCCCCAAGTCAACGTCTACTCGCGTTGAGCGCCTCGCGCTGAGGTCGGGCAGTGACCTCAGCCGCGTATCGCGAGCCGTCTCTCGCGTGGCGCGTTTCGTGCGGTCGAATCGTTTTATCGCATGAATCGCGCGCGGTGCACGGCAAAAGTAGTAAGGTAAAAGCAGCAGGAATGGGCGCGAGCGGCATGGCGTTCATGCAGCTTGTTGCATGAACGTAGTCTCGCACTGAAATGGCAGGATTCGATATGACGAGCAGTCCCTCCGTCAACCTTCTCGACCTCGACGCCCAAGGGCTCGTCGCCTATTGCGATAGCCTGGGCGAGAAACCGTTTCGCGCCAAGCAATTGCAGCGCTGGATTCACCAATACAACGCTGCCGACTTCGACGGCATGACCGATCTCGCGAAGTCTTTGCGCGAAAAGCTCAAAGGGCGCGCCACGATCACAATGCCGGGCGTTGTCAGCGATCATATTTCGTCGGACGGCACGCGCAAGTGGCTGATCGACGTCGGTAATGGCAACGCCGTTGAAACCGTGTACATCCCTGAAGAAACGCGCGGCACGCTATGTGTGTCGTCGCAGGCGGGGTGCGCGGTCAACTGCCGATTCTGCTCGACCGGCAAGCAGGGGTTCTCCCGCAATCTCACCACCGGCGAAATCATCGGCCAGTTGCGCATGGCCGAGTTTGCGCTGCGCGCGTCGCGTGGCGATGCCGGCGGCCGCGCGATGGGCGGCGACGGCAAGGGCGAGCGCGTCGTTACGAACGTCGTGATGATGGGGATGGGCGAGCCGCTGCTCAATTACGACGCGGTCGTGCCGGCCATGCGTCTGATGCTCGACGACAATGCGTACGGTCTGTCGCGCCGGCGAGTCACGTTGTCCACTTCGGGCGTCGTGCCGATGATGGACCGGCTCGGCGCGGACTTGCCCGTGGCGCTCGCGGTGTCGCTGCATGCGTCGAACGACGCGCTGCGCGACGTGCTGGTGCCGCTCAACAAAAAGTATCCGCTGCGCGAGCTGATGGCGGCGTGCGAGCGCTACCTGAAAGTGGCGCCGCGCGATTTCATTACGTTCGAATATTGCATGCTCGATGGCGTGAACGACAGCGAGGCGCACGCACGCGAGCTGCTCGCCGTTACGCGCAACGTGCCGTGCAAGTTCAATCTGATTCCGTTCAATCCGTTCCCCGAATCGGGCCTCGTCCGCTCGAAGACGGAACAGATCAAGCGGTTTGCACAGGTGTTGATGGACGCTGGCGTCGTCACCACCGTGCGCAAAACCCGCGGCGACGATATCGATGCTGCCTGCGGTCAGCTGGCCGGCGCGGTGAAAGACCGCACGCGACTTGCTGAGCGCACCGGGAAGGCGGCGAAGGTGATCGAGGTTCGCGCCGTGTAATCGCCAGGTGCAGCAGGGCGTCGGCGTTCGGCGGAAAGCAGTGCGAGCGCAAAAATGCTCCGATACCACCTGGCGGTTGAAAAGAAAGTTTGCAGAATCGATCGGGAGCGGCACACAAAGCCGCGCATTTTGTTATAAACGGTCTGCGATTTGGACGTGAGGCTCGAGCCCGTCCGGTCGCACGATTAAAAGAATCGACGCGAAAGGATTTGGGATGAGTGAGCCGCAGCACCCGCAGCCGCACGAGACAGACACGAACGATGGCCATCCGGCACCCGTTGCAAGGGCGGTGGTACAGCCGGTCGTGCAGCCGGCCCTCGATTCGTTGGCAGCGGTTGGCGCGCGCTTGAGCCAGTTGCGCGAGTCGAAGGGCTGGGCGATCGAGGACGTGTCGGCGCGGCTGAAGGTATCGGTCGTCAAGCTGAGCGCGCTCGAGGCGGGCGACATCAGCCATCTGCCGGACACGACGTTCGCACTCGGCGTCGTGCGCAGCTACGCGAAAATGCTCGGCGCCGATCCGGCGCCTTTTACGGCGGCGCTGCGTCGCGAGAGAGGAGTGCCGGCGCCGAATCTGTCGATGCCCGCGTCATCCGGTAAGGACCTGCCGCGCGGCAAGGTTTCGCTGTCGCTCGGTGACAGCGGACACAAGAGTCGTTCGTGGCTATGGGGTATTGCGGCGATCGTCGTCGCGGTCATCGCGCTCGGCATGTGGCGCACCAACGGCGGCGATTCATCCGCGTGGCTCGCGCGCCTGAAGGCCAGCGCGAATAGTTCGACGAGCAGCGACACGGCGGCGTCGGGAGCGGTCGCGCAGGGTCCGGCGACGGCGGAGGGCGCATCGGCGCCGGATGCGGCGGTCACGGCGGACAACGCCGGGAGCGCGGATAATGCGGCGTCTGCGTCGGCAACGCCGATGCCCGCACCGCTTGCCACCGGCACCGCGCCGGGCTCGGCCCCGACCGCGAATACCGCGGCGACGGCAGCGAAAGCCGGCTCACAGGCTCAGGCACAGGCCGCCATGGAGAGCGCAAGTGCACCGGTGGTCGTGGCGAACGCGTCGGCACCGGCGGTTACGCCAGCGCCCGGCGAGTCGGTCGTCGCGCTGCGCGTGACGCAGGACAGCTGGTTCAGCGTGCGTGACAAGAACGGCAAGGAACTGTTCTCCGGCCTCGTGCATGCTGGCGACCCGAAGGAAGTGACGGGCGCCGGTCCGTTCAAGGTGACGGTTGGCAACAAGGCGGGTCTCGAGTCGGTGACGCTCGACGGCCAGCCGGTCGATCCGTCGAAATATGCGGCAGCCAAGGGCAATGTGGCGCGCTTTGCGCTGCCTTGACAGATACGGTACGCGCCGCGGCCAACCGGCCCGCGGCGCTTTTTCAATTGAGGCGCTGCGTTTTTGCATAGCGCGTGCGGCGTAAATGGGTTTTTCGATGCAAACCGAAGCTCAATCCCAATCCTGTAGCAAGATCGTTTCAGAAGAGCCGGTGTTCGGCGGCCCCGCGATGCGGCGCAAATCGCATGCGGTCAACGTCCGTTGGGGCGGCCAGCTCGTGACCATCGGCGGCGATGCGCCGGTGCGCGTGCAGTCGATGACCAACACCGACACTGCCGACGCGATCGGCACTGCTATCCAGATCAAGGAACTGGCGCAAGCCGGTTCCGAACTGGTGCGTATCACCGTGAATACGCCGGAAGCGGCGGCTGCCGTGCCGGCGATCCGCGAGCAACTCGACCGCATGGGCGTGATGGTGCCGCTCGTCGGCGACTTCCATTACAACGGCCATCTGCTGCTGCGCGACTATCCGGGCTGTGCGGAATCGTTGTCGAAGTACCGGATCAATCCTGGCAACGTCGGGCACGGCGCGAAGCGCGACACACAGTTCGCGCAGATGATCGAGGCAGCGGTCAAATACGACAAGCCGGTGCGCATCGGCGTGAACTGGGGCAGTCTCGACCAGGACCTGCTCGCCAAAATGATGGATGAAAACGGGTCGCGCGCTACTCCGTGGGAAGCGCAAAGCGTGATGTACGAAGCGCTGATCCAGTCGGCGATCGGCTCGGCGGAACGCGCGGTCGAACTTGGCCTCGGGCGCGACCAGATCATTCTGTCGTGCAAGGTCAGCGGCGTGCAGGATCTGATCGCGGTGTACCGCGAACTCGCGCGCCGTTGCGATTTCGCGCTGCATCTGGGCCTGACCGAAGCAGGCATGGGCTCGAAGGGCATCGTCGCGTCGACCGCGGCGCTGTCGGTTCTGCTGCAGCAGGGCATCGGCGACACGATCCGTATCTCCCTGACGCCGGAACCGGGCGCGTCGCGCACCGGCGAAGTGATCGTCGGCCAGGAAATCCTGCAAACCATGGGCCTGCGCTCGTTCACGCCGATGGTGATCGCGTGCCCGGGCTGCGGCCGTACCACGAGCACGCTGTTCCAGGAGCTCGCGTCGCAGATCCAGACCTATCTGCGTCAGCAGATGCCGGTGTGGCGTGACCAGTACCCCGGTGTCGAGCAGATGCACGTCGCGGTGATGGGCTGCATCGTCAATGGTCCGGGCGAGTCGAAGCAAGCGAATATCGGCATCAGCCTGCCGGGCTCGGGCGAGAACCCGGCCGCGCCGGTGTTCATCGACGGCGAGAAGGTGAAGACGCTGCGCGGCGAGAACATCGCGCAAGAATTCCAGCAAATCGTGAGCGACTACGTCGAGCGCCGTTATGGCCGCGCCGAAGCGCTCAACTAAATACCGGCAATCGAAACACAGATGACTGAACAGAAGAAAAAGCTCGAGAAGCTTTCCGGCGTGAAGGGCATGAACGACATCCTTCCGCAGGAAGCCGGGCTCTGGGAATTTTTCGAAACCACCGTCAAGTCGATGCTGCGTTCATACGGATACCAGAATATCCGCACGCCGATCGTCGAGCATACGCAGCTGTTCACGCGCGGTATCGGCGAAGTGACCGACATCGTCGAAAAAGAGATGTACAGCTTCACCGATGCATTGAACGGCGAAAACCTGACGATGCGCCCGGAAAACACGGCGGCGGTGGTGCGCGCGTCGATCGAGCACAACATGCTGTACGACGGCCCGAAGCGCCTGTGGTACATCGGACCGATGTTCCGTCACGAGCGTCCGCAGCGCGGCCGTTATCGCCAGTTCCACCAGGTCGGTGTCGAGGCGCTCGGTTTCGCGGGGCCGGATGCGGATGCGGAAATCATCATGATGTGCCAGCGTCTGTGGGACGACCTCGGCCTGACCGGCATCAAGCTCGAAATCAATTCGTTGGGCCTCGCTGAAGAGCGAGCCGCGCATCGCGTCGAGTTGATCGCGTACCTCGAAAAGCACATGGACGTGCTCGACGAAGACGCGAGGCGCCGTCTCTATACGAACCCGCTGCGCGTGCTCGATACGAAGAATCCCGCGCTGCAGGAAGTCGCGCAAAACGCGCCCAAGCTGATCGACTTTCTCGGCGAAGAATCGCGCGCGCACTTCGAAGGTCTGCAACGTCTTCTGAAGGCAAACAACCTTCCGTTTACGATCAATCCGCGTCTCGTGCGCGGTCTCGATTACTACAATCTGACCGTGTTCGAGTGGGTGACCGACAAGCTCGGCGCGCAAGGCACGGTCGCGGCGGGCGGCCGCTACGATCCCCTGATCGAGCAGCTCGGTGGCAAGCCCACCGCTGCGTGCGGCTGGGCGATGGGCATCGAGCGGATTCTCGAGTTGCTGAAGGAAGAGCAGCTCGTGCCGGAAGACGAAGGTTGCGACGTGTACGTGGTCCATCAGGGCGACGCCGCGCGGGAGCAGGCGTTCATCATCGCCGAGCGTCTGCGCGATACCGGTCTCGACGTGATCCTGCATTGCAGCGCGGACGGTCAGTCGGCAAGCTTCAAGTCGCAGATGAAGCGTGCCGATGCGAGCGGCGCCGCGTTTGCGGTCGTGCTCGGCGAGGACGAAATCGCCAATGGCACGGTCGGCGTGAAACCGCTGCGCGATACCCAAGCTCATGGCGGTAAGAACGAGCAACAGAACGTGCCCGCCGAAGACTTGACCGAATATCTAATCAATGCGATGGTTGCATCCGCCGAAGACGGCGACGACTGATCGCGATGTCGTCGAGCCGGCTGGCTCGACACGCACACATAGCAAGAATGAGGAAATCGCCGGGCAATGAGTTACCACGACGAACAAGAATCGATCGAAAGTCTGAAGGCATGGTGGAAGCAGTGGGGCAATGCGACCACGTGGATCGTGCTGATGGTGTTGCTGGCAGGCGCGAGCTGGAATGGCTGGAATTTCTGGCAGCGTCGCCAGGCCGCGGAAGCGGCGGTGCTGTATGACCAGGTTCAACAAGCCACGGCATCGGGCGACAAGGCGCAGATCGCGCGCGTCGCCGCCGACATGGAAGACAAATTCGGCCACACCGCTTACGCTCAGATGACCGCGCTCGGCGCCGCCAAGGCGCTTTACACCGCTGGCGACGAAGCCGGCGCTAAGGCGCAGCTGCAATGGGCGATCGATCACGCTAAGGACGACGAGTTCAAGCAGATCGCGAAGCTGCGCATGGCATCGCTGCTGCTCGACGACAAGGCTTACGACCAGGGCCTCGCGCTGCTGGCCGAGCCGCAATCCGATGCTTTCAAGGGCGTCGTGGCTGACCGCCGCGGCGACCTCCTCGCCGCCCAAGGCAAGCGCGACGACGCGCGCGCGGCCTACAAGCTCGCGCTCGACTCGCTGTCGAAGAGCGACAGTTCGGCGCGCCAGCTGATCCAGTTCAAGCTGGATGCGCTTGGCGGCTGAGCGTCCCGCGCGGCGCGCCGCGAGCCACGACCGCAAGACGGTCTCCTTTAATCCATTTCCTGAATGCTTCGTCCACCGATGAATCTGCTGAAACGTTACGCCGTGCCCGTTATCTGTGCGATGACCGTTCTCACGCTGGCGGCTTGCTCATCCACGAAAGACGAGCGCCGTGTGCCGACGCCGCTCACCGAGTTCAAACCCGTGCTCGACGTGCAGCAGTCCTGGTCGGCGAGCGTCGGCAAGGCGGGCCGCTACATGTTCTCGCCGGTTGCAGTGGGCAATGCCGTGTACGCTGCCGGCACGAACGGCACGGTTGCCAAGATTGACGCGCAAACCGGCAAGGACGTGTGGCGCGTCAAGCTGCACGACGATCTGTCGGCGGGCGTCGGCAGCGATGGCACGCTCACCGCGGTCGGCGGCCTGAAGGGCGACGTATACGTGCTCGGCGCGGACGGCAAGGAACTGTGGACTGCTAAGGCGCCGGGCGAGATCATTTCCCCGCCGCTCGTCGGCAATGGTCTCGTGGTCGTGCGCACGATCGACGGCCAGATCGTCGCGTTCAACGCGCAAACCGGCGAGCAGAAGTGGAACTTCCGCAACCGCGCGGTGCCGTTGAACCTGCGCGTGTCGTCGGGCATGACGTTCGCGGGCGACGCGGCCGTGCTGGCCGGCTTCCCGGGCGGTTCGTTCGCCGCTATCAATCTGCAGACTGGCGACGCCTACTGGCAGACGCCGGTGTCGTATCCGAAAGGCGTGACCGAGGTCGAGCGTATCAACGACGTGACCGGGCCGCCCACGCTGGTGGGCTCGGAGACCTGCGCGGTGACGTTTCAAGGCCAGATTGGCTGTTTCGACGCGAACTCGGGCCGCGCGCTGTGGGGCAAGCCGTTCTCGAGCACGAGCGGCCTCGCGCAGGATGAGCGCAGCGTGGTCGCCGCCGACGACTGGTCGGTCGTGTCCGCGTTCGACGTGAACAACGGTTCGGTGCTGTGGAAGAACGAGGCGCTGAAGAACCGCGAACTGAGCGTGCCGATGCTGCTCGGCCGCGCGGCCGTGTTCGGCGACTACCAGGGCTTCGTGCATTTCCTGTCGACTGCCGACGGCACGCTCGTCGCGCGGGTCAAGACCGACGGCAGCGCGATTACCGCAGCGCCGGTGCTGGCCGGCGACACACTGGTGATCCAGACGCGCGATGGCGGCCTGTTCGGCTATCGTCCGCGCTGATCGCTATAGGTGATGTCAGGCGCGCAGGCCGGCTTTGCCGGCCGCGCGCTTTTTAATTGAAGTCTGCGTGGGCCTTGGCGCACAGCTCCTGCCTCGGGTTGCCACTCCGTCCGTGGCGTGATCGGGCAGGCTCAATAGAAAAATCGCCGGACGGGCTGGTCCGGCAAGTCGGATCGAAGCTGCGCCCGCCGGTATCAGAGGCGGTGCGTGCGCTTGGTCGGCGGCCTTGCGAACCGCAGGAACGCTTGCGCACGCGAGCGTCAGCCGCCGACCAGCACGGTCTGAAGCAGGCGACCCCCGGTGGCGTCTGTGCAGCTACTCCCGTCCGCCTGGATGCGCGTGTCGATCGCGCATCCGGAGCAGGCTGAATTCGTGATAATTTCGTCAAAACGCCGCCGCGTGGCGGCTGCCTGGCGTCGCTAAGCGCGCGATCGATCGCGATCCCGCGTTTCACCGTGAACAACATCAGATGAAACCCGTTATTGCCCTCGTTGGGCGCCCCAATGTGGGGAAATCCACGCTCTTCAACCGCCTTACGCGTTCGCGTGACGCGCTAGTTGCAGACCTGCCCGGTCTCACGCGCGATCGCCACTACGGCGAAGGACGCACCGGCGAGCGGCCGTATCTGGTCGTCGATACCGGCGGCTTCGAGCCGGTCGCGAAAGACGGCATCCTGCACGAGATGGCGCGCCAGACCCGCCAGGCGGTCGAGGAGTCGGACGTCGTCGTGTTCATCGTCGATGGCCGCAACGGGCTCGCCCCGCAGGACAAGTCGATCGCCGACTATCTGCGCAAGGTCGGCCGGCCGATCTTCCTCGTCGTCAACAAGGCCGAGGGGATGAAGTACACCAACGTCGCGGCCGACTTTTACGAACTCGGCCTCGGCGACCCGCGCGCGATTTCCGCCGCGCACGGCGACGGTGTCACCGACATGATCAACGAGGCGCTCGAAGTCGCTTATGCCGGTCAGCCGGAAGAGCGCGAGGAAGACAAGGAAGCGCGCGGCGTGAAAATCGCGATCGTCGGGCGGCCGAACGTCGGCAAGTCGACGCTGATCAATGCGCTGGTCGGCGAAGAGCGCGTGATCGCGTTCGACATGCCCGGCACTACGCGCGACTCGATCTACGTCGATTTCGAGCGTAACGGCAAGCCGTATACGCTGATCGACACTGCCGGCCTGCGCCGCCGCGGCAAGGTGTTCGAGGCGATCGAAAAGTTCTCGGTCGTGAAGACGCTGCAGTCGATTTCCGATGCGAATGTCGTGATTCTGCTGCTCGACGCGCGTCAGGACATCTCGGATCAGGATGCGCACATCGCCGGCTTCGTCGTCGAGCAGGGGCGCGCGCTGGTGGTTGGCGTGAACAAATGGGACGGTCTCGATCCGCATGTGCGCGAGCGCACCAAAGCCGACCTCGAACGCAAACTAAAATTTCTGGACTTCGCCAAATTCCATTTCATTTCCGCCGCGGAAAAAACCGGAATTGGGCCGCTGATGCGTTCGGTCGACGACGCGTACACGGCCGCGATGTCGAAGCTGCCGACGCCGAAGCTGACGCGCGCGCTGATCGAGGCGGTCGAATTCCAGCAGCCGCGGCGCCGCGGTCCCGTGCGTCCGAAGCTGCGTTACGCACACCAGGGCGGGCAGAATCCGCCGATTATCGTGATTCACGGCAATGCGCTCGACGCGATCACCGACACGTATAAGCGGTACCTCGAAAATCGCTTCCGGGAAACTTTCAAGCTGACGGGGACTCCATTGCGAATAGAGTTCAGATCGTCGACGAACCCTTACGCGGACAAAGGCTGAAGCAGGCTGAAGCTGGTCTTAAACCTGGGCTGAAACCCGCATGTATGCTGGGTTTGGCCGGGGGTCCCGGGCCCGCGCGTCGAAATGAAAATCAGCTATAGTGTAGCGGTTGGCGGCGGATCTCTTTTTCTTCGCCGTCAATTCAGTCAACCTGCAAAAAAATACGGAGTTTGCTATGAGCAACAAAGGGCAATTGTTACAAGACCCGTTTTTGAACGCACTGCGTAAAGAGCATGTGCCGGTGTCGATCTACCTGGTCAACGGCATCAAGCTTCAAGGGAACATCGAATCGTTCGACCAGTACGTCGTGTTGCTCCGGAATACGGTCACCCAGATGGTCTACAAGCACGCGATTTCCACGGTCGTGCCGGCCCGTCCGGTGAATTTCCACCCGGATTCCGAACAGTCCTAACCCTCGCCGCGGCCGGCACAGCGTCGCCCGTCGGCGATCACTCCCGGCCGCGTCATTTTGATACCCTCCAATTTGATCAATGCAGCGCTCGTTGGCATCGACTTCGGCAAGATCGATTTCGAAGCCAGTCTCGAAGAACTCAGCCTGCTCGCGCAAAGCGCGGGCGCGAATCCCGTAGTCACCCTCACCGGACGCCGTTCCAGTCCCGACGCGAAGATGTTCGTCGGCAGCGGCAAGGCCGAAGAATTGCGCCTTGCCTGTGAAGCGAACGACATCGAACTCGTGATCTTCAACCATGCTCTGGCGCCTGCGCAGCAGCGCAATCTGGAGCGGGCGCTTAATCGGCGCGTGGTCGATCGCACCAGTTTGATCCTCGACATTTTTGCGCAGCGCGCACGCAGCCACGAAGGCAAGCTGCAGGTCGAGCTCGCCCAGCTGCAATATCTGTCGACTCGGCTGATTCGCGCGTGGACCCACCTCGAACGTCAGAAGGGCGGTATCGGTTTGCGCGGTCCGGGCGAAACGCAGCTCGAAACCGACCGCCGGCTGATCGGCGAGCGCATCAAGGCGCTGAAGATCCGCCTCGACAAGCTGCGCCGCCAGCACGGCACCCAGCGTCGCGCGCGTAATCGCAACCAGACGATGTCGGTGTCGCTCGTCGGCTATACGAACGCGGGGAAATCGACACTCTTCAACGCGCTGACCAAGGCGCAGGCGTACGCCGCCGACCAGTTGTTCGCGACGCTCGATACCACCTCGCGGCGCGTGTACCTGGGCGACGAAGCGGGGCAGGTAGTGGTGTCCGATACCGTCGGTTTCATCCGCGAACTGCCGCATCAGCTCGTCGCGGCGTTTCGCGCAACGCTCGAGGAAACGATTCACGCGGATCTGCTGCTGCATGTCGTCGACGCATCGAGCGCGGTGCGGCTCGATCAGATCGATCAGGTGAACGAGGTGTTGCACGCAATCGGCGCGGACACGATCCGTCAGGTGCTCGTGTTCAACAAAATAGATGCGGTGCCAGAACTGGCAGCCCGTGGGGACGCGGTCGAGCGGGACGAGTATGGTAATATTTCGCGCGTCTTTTTGAGCGCGCGCACCGGGCAGGGGCTGGATGCGTTGCGCGCTGCCATCGCTGAAATCGCTACAGCCGAACCGCTTGCCGACATGCCGCTCGATGCGTCGCAAGACGACCGCTCGGCGCAACTGCGCGAAGACCACAAGATTCCAGAACTCGGGCACTGACCCGTTCCAATTGCACTGACCCGCTGTCTACTCTGGTGAACGAACACAGGTGAACGATTACAACGAGCGGAGTATCTGGCTGCGTATGCGCGCCTTGCTTTCACTGAACGATCCGCGTTGGGGCCGGGGCGACGGCAACGGCGACCGGCAACGGCCGAACGATCCGAAGCGGCCGGGGCGCGACGGTGAAGGTCCGCCCGATCTCGACGAAATGTGGCGCGATTTCAATCGCCGTCTGTCCCGGATTTTCGGGCGCAAGGGCGGCGGCGGTGTCGGCGGGGGCGGCCGTCCGGACAATGGCCGCGGCGCGCGCATCGGCGTCGGCATCGTAATCGGCGTGCTGATCGCAATCTATCTCGGCAGCGGTGTGTTCGTCGTACAGGATGGCCAGGCGGCCGTCGTGCTGCAGTTCGGCAAGTATCGCTATACCGCGGCGCAGGGTGTGCATTGGCGTCTGCCGTATCCGTTCGAGTCCCACGAGTTCGTCAACGTCGGCCAGATCCGCCAGGTCGAGATCGGCCGTAGCAATGTGGTGCGTCTCGCGAACGTGAAGGACGCATCGATGCTCACGCACGACGGCGACATCGTCGACGTGCGCTTCGCCGTGCAGTACCAGGTGCGCAAAGCCAACGACTTTCTGTTTCGCAGCGTCGATCCCGATCAGAGCGTGATGCATGCCGCACAGGCGGCGGTGCGCGGCATCGTCGGAGCGCACAGCACCAGCGATATTCTCGATCAGGATCACGAAACACTGCGCCAGCAGCTGATCGCGTCGATCCAGCAATCGCTCGATCAGTATCAGTCCGGTCTCGGGGTCACGGGTGTGACGATTCAGAGCGTGCAAGTGCCCGAGCAGGTGCAACCCGCGTTCGCCGACGCTGCGAAGGTGCACGACGAAAACGAACGCGCAAAACGCGATGCGCAGGCTTATGCCGCCGAACTCGTGCCGCGCGCGCAGGCCGACGTCGATCGTCAGGTGCAGGAAGCCAAAACCTACAGCCAGAACACGGTCGCGCAGGCGCAGGCCGAGGCCGAGCGCTTCAAGCAGGTCTACGCGCAATACGCGAAGGCCCCGGCCCTCGTGCGCTTCCGCCTGTACATGGAAACCATGCAGCAGATTTACGCGAACGCGACCAAGGTGTTCGTCGACGCGAAGAACGGCAACAACGTGCTGTATCTGCCGCTCGACAGGCTCGTCGAACAGAACCGCGAACGTCAGGCCGCGGCGGCGGGCGCCGCTGCTTCGGGTCCGGCTGTCGCGGGCGCGCCGCAAGCGGCGAGCGCGGCTGCGCCGTCGGCTGCGTCGGCCGCTGAGACCGGTGCCGCGGCGGGTTCCGCCCCCGAGGGTGCATCTGGCCCCGCCGCTTCCGCGCCTGCGGCGGCGAGCCGGCCGAGCGCCGCGTCGCTGCGTTCGCGCGAAGCGTTCCGCAATCGCATGCGCGAAGAAGACGTTCAATAAGGAGCGCACGAGAATATGAACCGAATCATTGCGCTCGTCGTCGCCGTCGTCATCGTGCTGTTCGCGGCATCGTCGATGGTGTTCGTCGTCGATCAACGGCATATGGCCGTGCTGTCCGCGCGCGGCGACGCGGCGCCCACGCTGCTCGGCCCGGGGCTGCACGTGAAGCTGCCGCCGCCGTTGCAAACGGTGACGTTCGTCGACAATCGCATTCAGTCGCTCGACGCACCCGACGAAGATCATTACGTCACGTCCGACAAAACCGATCTGCTGGTCAACCCGGTCGTCAAGTTCCGTGTGACCGATCCGCTGAAGCTGATCGCCGAAACGAAGGGTGATCCGCAGAGCCTGCCAGACCGGCTCGCCTTGCTGTCGCGCGGCGCGCTCGGCGACGCGTTCGGCAAGTTCACACTGTCCGACGCGCTCGCGAAACAGCAGGCGGTTGCCGAAGAGGCGCGTGGTGCGATGGACAAGAGCGCGGCATCGCTCGGCGTGTCGGTCGTGGATGTGCAGCTCACGCGCGTCGATTTCCCGGCGGCAGTGGCCGACTCGGTGTTCAAGCGCATGATCGCCGCGCGCCAGCAGGTCGCAGCGGACGAGCGCGCGAAGGGCGCCGCCGAAGCGAATCAGATCCGCGCGGACGCGCTCGCGAAGCAGCAGGCGGTGCTCGCCGACGGCCTCGCGCAGGCCCAGGGCATTCGTGGCGAAGGCGATGCGAAGGCCGCGGAGATCGCCGCCGAAGCGTTCGGCAAGGACCCGCAGTTCTATCAGTTTTATCTAAGCATGCAGGCGTACCGGAAGACCTTCAAACCGGGCGATCTGATCGTGGTCGACTCCAGTAGCGAGTTCTTCCGCTTCATGCGTAGCCCGACCGGCGGCGTCGCCCCGGACGCTTCCGCGCCTGCTGCGCACAAACGCTGATTACCGAAGGCCGCGGCATCCGCATCGCGGCCGCTTCACTCGCATGGACATAGCTGGCTCGTTATTGCTCGCGATCGCGCTGATGCTGATTATCGAGGGGATGTTTCCGTTCGTTTTTCCGAGCGCCTGGCGCGACACGTTCCGTAAAATAGCGGAACGACCGCCGCATCAGATTCGCGTCGGTGGGCTCATCGTGATGTTGCTCGGGCTGGTTTTACTGTTCATCGCGACCTGAAGCCGGCTTGCTTGTCTGACGAACGCCGGGTGCTGTGGCGTGTTTCAACCGGCCGAGCGAAACACCGACTATCCGGTCAGGCCGCCGCGCGGCGCGCGCGAGCGCCGCTTAACGCCGCTTAACGCCGCCCGCGCGTCGGTGTCAGCCGCCAGAATCAAGCCGCTATACGCCATTCACATTCATCATCGGCGCTTCAAGACGCCGTGTTCAACGCCGTAGGACTGTATCGATGTCGACCTGGTTGCTTCCTGAGAATATCGCCGACGTGCTGCCGTCGGAGGCCCGCAAGATCGAAGAATTGCGGCGTCACTTGCTGGACCGTTTCCGCTCGTACGGCTACGAGATGGTGATGCCGCCGCTGCTCGAATACCTCGAGTCGTTGCTGACGGGCGGCGGGCACGATCTGAATCTGCGCACCTTCAAGCTCGTCGATCAGTTGTCGGGCCGCACGCTCGGTCTGCGCGCCGACATCACGCCGCAGGTCGCGCGCATCGACGCGCATCTGCTGAACCGCCAGGGTGTCACGCGTCTTTGCTACGCGGGCAACGTCGCGCATACGCGGCCGCGTGGCCTGCATGCGACGCGTGAGCAGATCCAGATCGGTGCGGAAATCTACGGCCACGCGGGCCTCGAAGCGGACCTCGAAATCCAGCAGCTGATGCTCGACGCACTGCGTCTGGCCGGCCTCGCGAAGGTGCGTCTGGACCTGTGTCACGCGGGCGTGCTGGCGGCGCTGATCGAAGCCGAGCCGGCCGCCGAGGAACTCGGCCAGGCGCTCTACGACGCACTGGCCGGCAAGGACGTGCCGCGCCTCGTCGAGATGACCGCGCAATTCTCGCCGGTGATTCGCGACGCGCTGCGCGCTCTGCCCACTTTGTACGGCGACGCATCGGTGCTCGAAGAGGCCCGCGCGCGTCTGCCGAATTCGCCGGCGATCGCCCGCGCGCTCGACGACCTCGCGTTCCTCGCGAGCCAGGTCGACGGCGCCGAAGTGATGATCGACCTCGCCGATCTGCGCGGCTACGCGTACCACAGTGGCGTGATGTTCTCCGCATACGTGGACGGTGTGCCGAACGCGGTGGCGCGCGGCGGCCGTTACGACCACGTCGGCCAGGCCTATGGCCGAGCCCGCGCGGCAACCGGCTTTTCGCTGGATCTGCGTGAAGTCGCGCGGATCTCGCCGATCGAAGCGCGCAGCAGCGCGATCCTCGCGCCCTGGCGGCACGACGAAGCGTTGCGCGTGGCGGTCGCGGCATTGCGCGATGGCGGTGAAGTGGTGATCCAAGCGCTGCCTGGCCACAAGCACGATCTCGATGAATTCGCGTTCGACCGCGTGCTGGTCGAGCGCAATGGCGCATGGGTGGTCGAACCGCGCGCTTGAGCCGCGCGTTCCGGTCAACTCCGCCGGGAACACGTTTGCGGCGCTCGCTACAGGGCGGTGCGAGCATCGCCCGAACCGGGCGCGGTCGAGCGACTTTTCGCGGCCGCGCATCCCTCGCAATACTCAACATAACGTGCATACCGTTGAGCGGAAACGGAAAAATTCCGGAAGCTTCCGCGAACCTAGGTAAAATACGTTTTTAACCAGCTTACGAAACAACATGTCTGCCAGCGCAGTGAATGTGAACCCCGGGCGTAACGTCGTCGTCGTGGGTACCCAATGGGGTGATGAGGGCAAGGGCAAGATCGTCGACTGGCTGACGGACCACGCTCAGGGCGTCGTTCGCTTCCAGGGCGGTCACAATGCCGGTCACACGCTTATCATCGGCGGCAAGAAAACCATCTTGCGTCTGATTCCGTCGGGCATCATGCATCCCGGCGTCGCGTGCTATATCGGCAATGGCGTCGTGTTGTCACCGGAAGCGCTGTTCAAGGAAATCGGCGAACTCGAAGCCGCCGGCATCGACGTCCAGAAGCGCCTGTTCATTTCCGAAGCCACCACGCTGATCCTGCCGTATCACATCGCGATCGACCAGGGCCGCGAAGCGCGCCGCGGCGCGAGCAAGATCGGCACGACCGGCCGCGGCATCGGCCCGGCTTATGAAGACAAGGTCGCGCGCCGCGGCCTGCGCGTGCAGGACCTGTTCGACGCGCCGGCCTTCGCCGAGCGGCTGCGCGAAAATCTCGACTATCACAACTTCGTGCTCACGCAGTACCTCGGTGCCGCCGCGGTCGACTTCCAGCAAACGCTCGACACGATGCTGAGCTACGCCGACCGTCTGAAGCCGATGGTCACCGACGTGTCGCGCCGCCTGTACGACGTCAACGCGAACGGCGGCAATCTACTGTTCGAAGGCGCGCAGGGCACGCTGCTCGACATCGACCACGGCACCTATCCGTTCGTCACGTCGAGCAACTGCGTCGCGGGTGCCGCGACGGCGGGCGCGGGCGTCGGTCCGCAGAAGCTCAACTACATCCTCGGTATCACCAAGGCGTACTGCACGCGTGTCGGTTCGGGCCCGTTCCCGAGCGAACTGTACGATGCGGACAATACCTCGCGCCAGGACCCGATCGGTCTCGAACTCGCCACCGTCGGCAAGGAATTCGGCTCGGTCACCGGCCGTCCGCGCCGCACCGGCTGGCTCGACGTCTCCGCGCTGCGCCGCTCGATCCAGATCAACGGCGTGACGGGTCTGTGCATGACCAAGCTCGACGTGCTCGACGGTCTCGACGAAGTGAAGCTGTGCGTCGGCTACACGGTCGACGGCCAGAACGTCGATCTGCTGCCGCGCGGCGCGACCGAAGTCGCACGCTGCGTACCGGTCTACGAAACTTTCGCGGGCTGGAAGGAAAGCACGGTCGGCATCAAGGAGTGGGACAAGCTGCCCGCCAATGCGCGTGCGTACCTGACGCGCGTGCAGGAAGTCGCGGGCATCCCGATCGACATGGTGTCCACCGGTCCGGATCGCGACGAAACGATTCTGCTGCGTCATCCGTTCAAGGTTTAAGTGATGCAAGGTGTACCGATGATCGCGATGAAAGATCCGCGTAACGACGACAAGAACCTGTGGGTCGGCTGGGACGAATATCACCGGCTGATCGAGGTGCTCGCACTTGCCGTGCACGAATCGGGCTGGAAGTTCGACAAGATCCTGTGCCTCGCGCGCGGCGGTCTGCGCGTCGGCGACCAGCTGTCGCGCATCTACGATCTGCCGCTGGCCATTCTCGCAACGAGCTCGTATCGCGAGGCGGCCGGCACGCAGCAGGGCGAACTCGACATCGCGCAATACATCACGATGACGCGCGGCGAACTGCACGGCAACGTGCTGCTCGTCGACGACCTCGTCGATTCGGGCGTCACGCTCGCGCGCGTGCAGCAGCATCTGAAGGAACGCTATCCGGCTATCACCGCGGTACGCTCCGCGGTGCTGTGGTACAAGGGCTGCTCGAAGGTGAAGCCCGATTATCACGTGCAGTACCTGCCGACCAACCCGTGGATTCATCAGCCGTTCGAGGAGTGGGACACCGTGCGTCCGCATAACCTCGGCGCCTGGATCAAGCGCGGCATTGCCCAGGCCGAGGAGGCGTCGGGCAATTAACGCGAGGCCGCGCGCGTCATCGCGGTGTCACAAACGGAGCCCAGTCAGGCTCCGTTTTTTTATGCGTCATGCGCCGCGGCGGAACGCTCGCCCTGCGGCAGACGGGTCCATATCGCAGTGCTACACTGCGCGGACATCCACGTGGCGTATCCACAACAAGCCGGGCGGTACCGGATGAGCAGTTTAAAATAGCGGTCGTTTTTTCCGCCCGGGAACGGATTTCCTCGCGTCCATGACAGATAACAACCACGAACACAAACAGCCGCTTCCTTCCCTTGCGATTGCCGCGATCGGAGTGGTGTTCGGCGACATCGGTACGAGTCCGTTGTACTCGCTGAAGGAAGCCTTCAGCCCGTCGCACGGTATCCCGTTGACCGATCAGTCGATCCTGGGCGTGATCTCGCTGCTGTTCTGGGCAATCATGATCGTGGTCGGCGTGAAGTACGTGCTGTTCGTGATGCGCGCCGACAACAACGGCGAGGGCGGCGTCCTCGCGCTGATGGCGCTGGCGTTGCGCTCGGTCGATCAGAAATCGAAAATGGCCGGCCTTCTGATGATGCTCGGCATCTTCGGCGCCTGCATGTTTTACGGCGACGCGGTGATCACGCCTGCGATCTCGGTGATTTCGGCGGTCGAAGGTCTGGAAATCGCCGCGCCGCATCTGTCGCATCTGGTGATTCCGCTGACCATCGTGATCCTGATCGTGCTGTTCTGGATCCAGCGGCACGGCACGGCCACGGTCGGCCGTCTGTTCGGCCCGATCATGATGCTGTGGTTCCTCGTGCTTGCCTTGCTCGGCCTGTGGCACATCATGCAGTCGCCGAACGTGATCCGCGCACTCAATCCGTACTACGCGTACACCTTCATGGCCGCGCACGTGCTGCAGGCCTACGTGGTGCTCGGCTCGGTCGTGCTGGTGCTGACCGGGGCCGAAGCGCTGTATGCGGACATGGGCCACTTCGGCGCGAAGCCGATCCGCATGGCGTGGTACGTGCTCGTGATGCCGTCGCTGGTGCTGAACTACTTCGGCCAGGGCGCGCTGCTGATGCACGACTCGAAGGCGATCGAAAATCCGTTCTTCCTGCTCGCGCCGGACTGGGCGCTGTTGCCGCTCGTCGTGCTGTCGACGGTTGCGACGGTGATCGCTTCGCAGGCGGTGATTTCGGGCGCGTACTCGCTGACGAGCCAGGCGATCCAGCTCGGCTACGTGCCGCGCATGAAGGTCCTGCACACGTCCGAACTCGCGATCGGGCAGATCTATGTGCCGGTCGTGAACTGGATGCTGCTGTTCATCATCCTTTGCATCGTGATCGCGTTCAAGAGCTCCGACAATCTGGCCGCCGCGTACGGTATCGCGGTGACGGCAACGATGGTGATCACGACGATCCTCGCATGCGTCGTGATGGTGAAGGTGTGGAACTGGAACAAACTGCTCGTCGGACTCATCATCGGCGTATTCCTGGTGGTCGACCTCGGCTTTTTCGGTGCGAACCTGTTGAAGGTCGAAGAGGGCGGCTGGTTGCCGCTGTGCATCGGCGGCCTGCTGTTCTTCCTGTTGATGACGTGGTTCAAGGGCAGGATGATCGTGAAGGAGCGCACGGCCGCCGACGGTATTCCGCTGATGCCGTTCCTGCAAGGACTGCTCGCGCATCCGCCGCATCGCGTGTCGGGCACTGCGATCTATCTGACCGGCAGCGATTCGCTGGTGCCAGTGAGCCTGCTGCACAACTTGAAGCACAACAAGGTGCTGCACGAGCGCACGATCTTCCTGACCTTCGTCACGCGCGACATTCCGTACGTGAAAGACTCCGATCGCGTGACCGTGAAGGACATGAACGGTGGCCTGTGGCTGGTGAAGGCAGCCTACGGCTTCAACGAAACGCCCGACGTGAAGGCGGTGCTGCTCGACGTCGGTCGCACGCACGACATGACCTTCGAATTGATGGACACGTCGTTCTTCCTCGCGCGCGAAACGGTGGTGCCGACGCAACTGCCGGGGATGTCGGTGTGGCGTGAGCGTGTGTTCGCGTGGATGCATCAGAACGCCGCGAAGCCGACCGACTTCTTCAGCATCCCGGCTAACCGGGTCGTGGAGTTGGGGACCAAGATCGAGATTTGACGGCCCGCGTGTGACGTGCGGGAGCGCAAACAAAAAGCCCACGCAATGCGTGGGCTTTTTGTTTTATGCGCGCGTGCGTGTAAGCGGTTGTGCGCGCGACGCAGTCATGCAATGGACCGGAGCACGTCCAACGACGTACACCGGTCCAATACGCTCACTTCTGCTTGAGCTTGGCAAACGCGGCCGCCATCGCGCCGCCCGGCTCCGGTTCGCGCGAGCGCTGCGGCGCGCCCCGTCCCGCTCCGCCGCGGTTGAAGCCGCCCGAGCCGGCGCGATCCTGCTGCGCACCCCCGCCGCTGCGCGCGGTCGCCGCGCCGGGTTCGTCATCGAGACGCATCGTCAGCGCGATACGCTGGCGTTTCACGTCGACCTCCAGCACCTTGACCTTGACGATCTGTCCGGCTTTCACGACTTCATGCGGGTCCTTCACGAACTTCGTCGACATCGCCGACACGTGCACGAGACCGTCCTGATGCACGCCGACGTCGATGAATGCGCCGAACGCCGCGACGTTCGTCACGACGCCTTCGAGCACCATGCCCGGGATCAGATCGCTGACCTTCTCGACACCTTCGCGGAACGTCGCCGTCTTGAATTCGGGACGCGGATCGCGGCCCGGCTTTTCGAGTTCGACCAGGATGTCGCGCACGGTTGGCAGACCGAAGCGTTCATCGACGAATTCAGTGGGTGACAGTCCGCGCAACGCGTCGCGATTGCCGAGCACTTCGCCGACCTGCTTGCTGATCTTCGCGAGAATGCGCTGGACGACCGGATACGCCTCCGGGTGCACCGACGAGCGGTCGAGCGGATTCTCGCCGTTGTTGATGCGCAGGAAGCCGGCAGCCTGCTCGAAGGTCTTGTCGCCGAGACGCGGCACCTTACGCAGATGCTCGCGCGACGGGAACGGCCCGTTCGCATCGCGATAGTCGACGATGTTGCGCGCGAGCGTCGCGTTCAAGCCCGAGACCCGCGCGAGCAGCGCGACCGACGCGGTATTCGCATCGACGCCGACCGCGTTCACGCAGTCTTCGACGACCGCGTCGAGCGAGCGCGCGAGTTCGCGCTGGTTCACGTCGTGCTGATACTGTCCGACGCCGATCGCCTTCGGTTCGATCTTCA
The DNA here is from genome assembly GCF_038900515.1 of Burkholderia sp. JPY481. NCBI lineage: Bacteria > Pseudomonadati > Pseudomonadota > Betaproteobacteria > Burkholderiales > Burkholderiaceae > Burkholderia > Burkholderia sp. JPY481. The sequence continues at coordinate 625,486 of NZ_JAYMRT010000001.1, read as the reverse complement.
CGAGCTCGGCGAGCGGGTCCTGCAGACGCCGCGCGATCGACACAGCGCCGCGCAGCGACACGTCCATGTCGGGGAATTCCTTCGCGGCGAGTTCGGACGCCGAGTACACCGATGCGCCCGCTTCCGACACGACGATCTTCTGCAGCTTCAGCTCCGGGTGACGCGCGATCAGCTCGCTCGCGAGCTTGTCGGTCTCACGCGACGCGGTGCCGTTGCCGATGCTGATCAGCTCCGCCTGCGTTTGCGCGGCAAGGCGCGCGAGCTTCGCGAGCGAGCCGTCCCAGTCGCGGCGCGGCTCGTGCGGGTAGATCGTGTCGGTCGCGAGCACCTTGCCGGTGCGGTCGACCACCGCCACTTTCACGCCGGTGCGCAGGCCCGGATCGAGACCGATCACGGCCTTCGGGCCAGCGGGCGCCGCGAGCAGCAGATCTTTCAGGTTGCGTGCGAACACGCGGATCGCTTCGTGTTCGGCTTCGTCGCGCAGATTGGTCAGCAGCTCGTTTTCGAGGTGCGGCTGCACCTTCACGCGCCAGCACCAGCGGCAGACGTCGGAGAGCCACTTGTCGGCGGGGCGGTTCTGGTTGGCGATGCCGAAGTGCCGCGCGATCAGCGCTTCGCCCGGATGCGGCACCTGCGCGTCGAGCTCTTCGCCGAGACCGAGCTTGATCATCAGCACGCCGGCATTGCGGCCGCGGAAGAGGGCAAGCGCGCGATGCGACGGCACAGTGCGGATCGTTTCCGCGTAGTCGTAATAGTCGCGGAATTTCTCTTCTTCGGCAGTTTCCTTGCCTTCGACGACCTTCGACGACACCACGCCCTGGTTGAACAGATAGTCGCGCAGCTTGCCGAGCAGCTCGGCCGTTTCGCCGAACTGTTCGGAGAGGATGTCGCGCGCGCCGTCGAGCGCGGCCTTCACGTCGGCGACGCCTTTGTCCGCGTCCACGTAGGCGGCGGCTTCGGTTTGCGGATCGAGCAGCGGATTGCCGAGCAGCGCGTCGGCGAGTGGCTGCAAACCGGCTTCGCGTGCTATCTGCGCGCGCGTGCGGCGCTTCGGCTTGTACGGTAGATAGAGGTCTTCCAGCACCTGTTTGCTATCGGCGCCTTCGATCGCGCTGCGCAACTCGTCGGTGAGCTTGCCCTGTTCGTCGATGCTCGCGATGATCGCCGCGCGCCGGTCTTCCAGCTCGCGCAGATAGAGCAGGCGTTCCTCGAGATTGCGCAGTTGCGTATCGTCGAGATTGCCGGTCACTTCCTTGCGGTAACGGGCGATGAACGGAACGGTCGCGCCTTCGTCGAGTAGTTCCACCGCGGCCGCGACCTGGCGCGGCTGGACGGACAGTTCGGTGGCGATGCGCTGGACGATCTTGAGTGCTACGGTTTCCGTCATAAGGTCTTGGTGTTCCTGCGGACTCAGTGATGGGCCGCGCGCGGGCGGCAATTCGGGACAGGCCGGGCGGGCGCCGCGACCAGGTTGCTAGAGCGGGGCATTTTGCCATAAATGCCAAAGGGCTCAACCGCGGGGTGTTAGAATTTCGGGCATGTTCCGTTGACCCTCTACGACGTTGCCAATCTCCTTGTCCCTCAACCGCCTGGTCTCTTCGCTGGCGTCAGGTTCGCTGCCGGGTTCGTCTCGGGGTTCGTCTCAATTGCCGCTGGTTTCGTTGCGCTGGTTCGGTCCGTCGGTCGTGACGGCGGCGTCGTCGTGCGTGATCGCCGCAGCGCTTGCCGTGCCGGTGCCCGCCGCGGCACAGAGCGCGACGCCCGCGCAAGATACGGCGCCGGTCGCGGCCTCGGGCCTGCAAGCCGCCGCAACGGGCGGCAGCCCTCAAAGCGCGAGTGATGCAGCCGCGCTGGACAAGTCGTTCGACGAGCGGCAACAGGTGCTCAATCAGCGCACCGACGACAACAACTATCAATTCGCTGTCGCGCAACACAACTGCTACAGCCGCTTCTTCGTCAATCACTGTTTGAATCGTGCGCGCGACGCGATGCGCAGCGTGCAGGCGGACATCCGCAAGGAGCAGCTCGCGCTGGACGCCGAGCAGCGTGCGCAGCGCGCCCGCGAGCGCGACGAGCGCACCGCGCTACGGCGCGCGCAAAACGAGGCGGAAGCGCCGCAACGCGCCGCCGAAGACGCGCGCAACGAGCAGGCGTATCAGGAAAAGCAGCGTCAGCACGCGCTCGATCAGGCGCAGCGCAACGCCGAGGCGCCGCAGCGCGAAGCCAATGCACAGGCCTACGAGGAGAAGCAGCGTCAGCACGCGCTCGAGCAGGCGCAGCGCAACGCCGCGGCACCGCAGCACCAGGCCAATGCGCAGGCATACGAGGAGAAGCAGCGCCAGCATGCGCTCGACCAGGCGCAGCGTGGTGTCACGCCGGCGCAGTCGGCGGCCAATCAGAAGGCCTACGACCAGAAGCAGAGCGACTACCAGCGCAAGCTCGAGGAGGCGCGTAGGCAGGGCGCGCAACAGGCCGCGGAGCGCCAGCAAAAACAGGAGAATTTCGAGCGGAAGCAGGCCGAGGCCGCGCAGCACAAGCTCGATGTCGAAGCGCGTCAAAAGCAGGCCGCCGAAAAGGCCGAGCAGAAGCGTCAGGACCAGTTGAAGCAGCAACAGCTCGAAGACCAGCAAAAGCAGCAGCAACAGCAACAGTAAGCGTGCTGTAGTGGCAGTGTCGTAGAGTGAGCCGTGGCGGTCGTGGCCACGGCCGCCGTAGTCGCCGTAATGCGTTTTGAGCCGGACAGCAACCTCAGGCATCGGACCGCGCGCACGCGGTCGGTGCCGCCGACCCGAGGAGGCGAGCATGCGCGATCGTCATCACGTCATCGACGCAAACACACTTCGCGACCGCATTCTGCAACTGGAATCGGAGCATAGTGGACTCGACCGGTTGATCGACCGGATGTCGGATGAACCCGGCATCGACGACTTCGAGTTGCAGCGCCTGAAAAAGCGCAAACTCAAAGTCAAGGACACCATCATCTTGCTGCAATTGCAGCTCGAACCGGACGCGCGCGCCTGAGTTCGCGGCCTGGCAGGCGCCGGGCGCGCAGCGCGCGAGCCCGACTTAGCAGGAACGCTTGCCTTGAATTCATCGCATGACACTTCATCCCGGGCCGCGCCGGACAACGCATCCGCTTCGGGCACGCCCGCGCCGCGCGCGGCAGCGCCGGTGCCGGGCGTGTCGCTGAGTCGGCGCCGCGCGAGCGAGCTCGACGACATCTTCGCCGACAACGGTCTGCTCGCACGTCAGATCGACGGTTATCGGCCGCGTGCGTCGCAGATCGAGATGGCGCGCGCGGTTGCCGCGGCGATGGAGGCGTCGGGCCGTGCAATGCCCGAGCCCGTGATGTTCGAGGCGCAGAAGCGCCCGGCGCGACGCCTGCAGCAGACTGGCGCTGACGCCGCCACTGAGGCGACCGACAGCAACGCCGAAGCCGAAGGCGTCGAAGCAGGTGAGAACACGCTGATCGTCGAAGCGGGGACCGGCACCGGCAAGACCTATGCGTACCTCGTGCCGGCCATGCTGTGGGGCGGCAAGGTGATCGTCTCGACCGGCACCAAGCATCTGCAGGACCAGCTGTTCCAGCGCGACATTCCGACCGTGCGCGACGCGCTCGCGGTGCCGGTGTCGGTCGCGATGCTGAAGGGCCGCGCGAACTATCTGTGCCATTACTACCTGCAACGCACCGCGGACAACGGCCGTTTGCCGTCGCGCCAGGAGACCTCGTATCTGCAGGACATCGTGCGCTTCGCGAAGATCACGCGCACCGGCGACAAGGCTGAACTCGCGAGTGTGCCGGAGACCGCGCAGGTGTGGTCGATGGTCACCTCGACGCGCGACAACTGTCTCGGCCAGGAGTGTCCACACTACAAGGACTGCTTCGTGATGCAGGCGCGCCGCGAAGCGCAGCAGGCCGATATCGTGGTAGTCAACCACCATCTGTTTTTCGCCGACATCATGCTGCGCGATACCGGCATGGCGGAGTTGCTGCCGACTGCGAACACCGTCATCTTCGACGAAGCGCATCAGCTGCCCGAAACCGCCACGCTGTTTTTCGGCGAGACGCTATCGACCGCGCAGTTTCTCGAGCTCGCGCGCGATTCGGTGGCCGAGGGTCTCGGTCACGCACGCGATGCGGTCGATTGGGTCAAGCTCGGCGCGACGCTCGAGCGCGCCGCGCGCGACGTGCGGCTTGCGTTCAAGGAAGATACGGTGCGTCTGTCGATCGGCCAGTTGCCCGACGATCATCCGCTATTCCCCGCGCTCGACACGCTCGAAGCCGAGCTCGACGCTTTAGCTTCGGCGTTGGCGGGGCAGGCCGAGCGAGCCGAATCGCTGGGCGCGTGTCTGCGTCGCGCGCGCGAGCTCCAGGACGTGCTGAGCGGCTGGACCACGCCGCCAACGAGCGCGGAACGCGACGCGGGTGCGACACGCGAAGGCGACGCAGGTGCCGAGCGCACCGATCCGAACGAAAAGGTCCGCTGGATCGAGGTGTTCTCGCACACGGTGCAGTTGCACGAAACGCCGTTGTCGGTCGCGCCGATTTTCGCGAAGCAGCGCGCCGGCGTGCCGCGCGCGTGGATCTTCACATCGGCGACGCTGTCGGTGCGGGGCGACTTTACGCACTACGCGGCGCAGATGGGCTTGAACTCGAAGCGCTCGATGACCTTGCCGAGCCCGTTCGACTATCCGTCGCAAGGGCTTCTATACGTGCCGCGCAATCTGCCGCAGCCGTCATCGCCGATGTTCACCGACGCTGTGTTCGATGCGGCATTGCCCGCGATCGAAGCATCGGGTGGCGGCGTCTTCATGCTGTGCACGACGCTACGCGCGGTGGACCGTATCTCGGCGAAGCTGCGCGACGCGATCGAGTCGCGCGGCTGGGACTATCCGCTGCTGGTGCAGGGCGATGCGAGCCGCACCGAACTGCTCGATCGCTTTCGCACGTACGGCAATGCGATTCTGGTCGGCAGTCAGAGCTTCTGGGAAGGTGTGGACGTGCGCGGCGACGCGCTGTCGCTGGTGGTGATCGACAAGCTGCCGTTTGCGCCGCCAGACGATCCCGTGCTGGCCGCGCGGCTCGACGCACTGACGAAGAAGGGCTTGAGCCCGTTCGCCGTGCATCAGTTGCCGCAAGCCGTGATCACATTGAAGCAGGGCGCGGGCCGGCTGATTCGCGCGGAGACCGATCGTGGCGTGCTGATGATCTGCGATACGCGGCTCGTCGATAAGCCTTATGGCCGCCGTATCTGGCAGAGTCTGCCGCCGTTCAAACGCACCCGCGAGATAGAGGTGGTCCGCGAGTTCTTCGAGGAACCGGTCGAACGCGGTTGAATGTCTTGATCGGTTGCTGCGTTCAGGTGACGCAGCAACCCAACGACGTGTGCTGCATGCGCGGTGCATCGCAAACAAAAAAGCCACGAATTTGCATTCGTGGCTTTTTAATGCTGCTTGCCAGGGGCTGCTGGTTTGAGCAGCCTCCCTCATCGACGTTGGCTGCGACGAGAGCCGTCGCAACGTCGAGCGAGCGCAGCTTACTGGCTTGCGCCTGCAGCCGGCGATGCTGCTTCAGCCGGCGATGCTGCTTCAGCCGGGGATGCTGCTTCTGCGGGCGATGCTGCTTCTGCCGGGGATGCAGCGACTGCCGGCGATGCTGCTTCAGCCGGGGACGCGGCAGCAGGTGCGGACGCAGCATCTGACGGAGCAGCGGCTTGTTCGCTCTTATTGCATGCAGCGAGTGCCACAGCTGCCAACAGGGATGCTACGAGGAGGGATTTCTTCATGATCACGTCCTTTTATGGTTTAAAGGTAAGCAACAGCGCAAAATAAAACCGGTAATGTGCTCCAACACCGACCTGGGCCGCTGGTGGAGATGCTCTTTCGAGAGCTGGAATCTTCCCTACGGCTTGGGCGGAAATTATATGCACTTTCGTACTGACAGTCGATAAATCCGGGGTCAATACGTTGTCTTTCTCATACAAAATTTCACTGTACGGTATAGCACGTGGGCAGAGTTACGCAAGCTCGCCCACCTGTATCCAGCCCGCACGATACCACTCGTGTAGCAGTGATGTCACAGATGAATCGTGCGATAGTGTTACAAAGCGTTTCGCACTCATGGACCTCCGATTCGCGAGATCAAACAGCCATTTTTTCGCGCCGTCCCACGTCATTTCTTCTCCATTTACGAAGAAAAAACGACGTTCATACAACAGGTTAGTCTTGCGATCGAGCCGTAGACCGGATTTCGATGCGACGCCGATGAAACGGGCTTCGTTGAGCGGCCGTTGGGGCGGATCGAAGACGACACTCGGCTTCGGTTCGCTGAGGTATGTGCCGAGGAACGACGCAATGTCCTGCTCGTTCCATCGCACTTTAGCAAGCATCGCGCCCACCCGGTCGACGAGCGCCGCGGGCAGTTCGGCCGGTCGCTCGACGGCGGCCTGCCGCGGATCGCGGTAAAGGGCGCCGGCCTTGCCTGTCGCGTCTCCGCGCTCGGCCAGGTGGTACAGAAACTGCGCGGTCAGTTCGCTCTCGGACGGTGCGCGAAAACCGATCGAACAGGTCATGCATTCGCCCTCGGCGATGCCGTCGTGCGCGATGTGCGGCGGCAGATACAACATGTCGCCGGGCTCGAGCACCCACTCCTGATCGTGCTCGAAGTGCTGTAAAACTTTCAACGGCAAGCCGGGCTGCAGCGTCAGGTCTTTTTGCGCGCTGATCCGCCAGCGGCGCTTGCCTTTCACTTGCAAAAGAAACACATCGTAGGAATCGAAGTGCGGGCCGACGCCGCCGCCATCGGTCGCATACGAAATCATCAGGTCGTCGAGACGCGCGTCCGGCACGAAGCGGAAACGGTCGAGCAACGCACGGGCGCGATCGTCATGCAGGTCCACGCCCTGCACGAGCAGGGTCCACGCGCGCTGTTTGACGGACGGCAGTTCGTCGGGCCCAAACGGGCCGTGCTCGAGTTGCCATTTGTTGCGGAAGTGCGTGATCAGGCGTGCTTCGACGTCGTCCTGATCGGCCAGCTCGAACAACTCGTCGCGCGACAGCGGCGCTTCGATGTCCGGAATCGCCTGGCGGATCAGCAGCGGCTTTTTCTGCCAGTAGCGGCGCATGAATTGCGACGGGCTAAGCTGGCCGAGCAGTGCGGTCGGAATGTCGGGCGAGGGCGGAAGAATGGGCTGCGTGGCCGGCTTTGCAGCAGACGGCGAATTGCTTGCCGAACGTGCATCGGCCGGGAGGTGAGTGGGCCGCCTGGGCATCGTATAATGTGAGTTGTATTCTGGAGAATCGAATGAAAATCGCAAAGAACACCGTCGTGTCGGTCGCGTACAAGCTGTCGGATGCGCAAGGCAATCTGATCGAGGAAAGCGAAGAGCCGATGGTCTATCTTCACGGCGGCTATGATGGCACGTTCCCCAAGATCGAGGAAGAGCTCGACGGCCACGAGGCTGGCTTCGAAACCCAGATCCAGCTCGAGCCGCAAGACGCGTTCGGCGAATACGATCCCGAGCTTGTGAAGATCGAGCCGCGCGATCGCTTCCCGGAACCGCTCGAAGTCGGCATGCAGTTCGAAGGCACCCCGGAAGATGGCGACGAGGAAATCGACGCGCTGGTCTACGTGGTGACCGACGTCGCCGAAGACAAGGTCGTGCTCGACGGCAACCATCCGCTCGCCGGCATGGCGCTGCGTTTCGCGTTGACCGTCAAAGACGTGCGTCCGGCAACTGAAGACGAAATCCAGCACGAGCACGCGCATGGCGCGGACGGCCTCGAAGTCCTCGACGACGACGAAGACGAGGACGAAGACGACAACTCAAAACCGACCCTGCACTGAGCTTGCGGGTGTGCGCGGTGTCGTCGCGGGGGCAGGCGGCACCGGTGCGGGCAATGCTGGCGAAGCTGGCAGTATCGACCCCGGCGGCATTGAGATCGCGGGTCCATAGTCGCCGCCGCCCTGGTCGGACGGGATGCGCGGCTGCTGGTCCTGCGACTCTCCAGGCGTCTGCAATACGGGCGGCAATTCCGACCCCGGCCCGAACCCTTCCACATTCGGCATCTCCGGCGCAGCCGGCATCGACGCGCCGGATTCGTCACGCGGCGATACGGGTGGCGAGACAGGCGGCGTGGTGGGCAGCGGCATCTGCTTCGGCACGTCGCGCACGCTGACTCTGAACGGCGGCTTCCTGCCGAAATCCGCTTCTACTTGAATCCATTGGTTAAGACGATCACGCGGCGCGAGCGCAATGCGCGTGAAGTTCGTCACGACCATCCCCTTGTCGTTGCGTAGCGGCTGATCGATGACGAAACCTCCGGCCTGCCGTTCATCGTCTGCATGAACGACGACCACGGGTCCGGAGAAAATCTGCGCGAGCTTGACCAGACTGCGCTTGAATTCGAGAAAGCCGTCGCGGCGCGGACTGTGCGCAAAGTGCAGCCAGGCGAACCGTTCGGGTCGCTCATAGCGCTCCGGGGCGAAGTCACCCTGAATGAACACGACGATCGCGCGCGCGTCCCGGCGCTTCGCGAATTCGGCGGCGTGCTCGAGCCAGAATGCATTGGCGATCACGCGATCTTCGAACTCACCGTTTCTGCCGGCCGCGCTCAGGTAGTGATTGTTCGGACCCGGCGCGTTCAAACCGATGAAGACGATGTCGCCGCCTTTTGTATTCGCTTTTTCGTTGACCACCCAGCGCACGTTTTCGCGAAATGGACGGAAGCGCGACACCTCGCTCTCGCGCGTCAAGGCGATCGGGTTCTGTCCCATCGAGGTCGGCTCGGCGAACAGCGTCTGGCGCAACTGGTCGAGCCGTTCGACCGGATCGAAGCCGCCGGCTTCCGCCGTGCCGCAATCGACCCAGTCATGCTGGCCGGGGATAAAAAAGAGGGCAGTGCGCGAGCTATCGAGCAACGTCTGACGGCGCTCGAGCAACGCGTCGCGACAAACTTCCTTCGGCCCTTTCAGATTGCCGTCGTAGACGATGAAGCGCACATCGCGCTCGCGGCCAATCGCATCGAGCAACCGTTGCGTGGCGGCTTCGTCCGCGGGGCTGTGCATCGTGTCGGAGACCACTGCGAACCCGAAGCGCGAGGCTTCTGCGTGCGCCGGCGCGCTCCATGCGCACACGGCCGCGAGCACGACGATGCCGCCTGCCGGTGCGAGCACGTGGCGCAGCGCTGCGCGAAGCCCGCACGGATGCGGCGGGCGTCTCCGCGTGTCAGTGGTTCGCATCCGGAGCGACGGCCAGTTCATGCAGTTCGTACAGCAGATCGAGCGCTTCGCGCGGCCGCAGATCGTTCGGATCGATGCCGCGCAGGCGCTCGACGAGTGTCTGCATTGCGGGCGACGCAGGCGTTGCGTCGCTCGCCGCCTCGAGGTCGTCGTCCGCATCTTCGGCGAGCATGGCAGGCTGCGTCGCAAACAGATCGAGTTGCGGCGCGGGCTGCGCGGCCGATTGCTGTTCCAGATGCGCGAGATGTTTGCGCGCCGCGCGGATCACCGCGTTGGGGACGCCGGCGAGTTGCGCGACCTGCAGACCGTAGCTCTGATTGGCCGGTCCTTCGTTGACAGCATGCAGGAACACGATGCCATGCCCATGCTCGACCGCCGACAGATGCACGTTTGCTGCGTGCGGAAATTCCGCGGGCAGTTGCGTCAGCTCGAAATAGTGCGTCGCAAACAGCGTGTAGCAGCCATTGTGGGATAGCAGGTGACGCGCGATCGCCCACGCGAGCGCGAGACCGTCAAAGGTCGATGTGCCGCGGCCGATCTCGTCCATCAGCACGAGGCTTTGCGGCGTCGCGTCGTTGAGGATCGCGGCGGCTTCGGTCATCTCGACCATGAAGGTCGAGCGGCCGCCGGCGAGGTCGTCGGCGGCGCCGATGCGCGTGAAGATACGGTCGATCGGTCCGAAGGCCGCGCGCCGCGCCGGCACGTAGCTGCCAACGTATGCGAGCAGCGCGATCAACGCGGTCTGGCGCATGAAAGTCGACTTACCGCCCATGTTCGGACCGGTGATCAACAGCAGCTTGCGCTCGGTCGCGAGTGAGCAATCGTTGGCGATGAACTGCTCGACCTGCGCCTCCACCACCGGATGACGACCCTGCTCGATGTCGATGCCGGCGTTCGCCGAGAACGTCGGCGCAACCCAGTCGAGCGCGCGAGCGCGTTCGCCGAACGCGGCCAGCAGATCGAGTTCGGCAAGCGCGAGTGCGACGCGCTGACAGTCGGGAATGAACGGCAGCAACGCTTGCAGCAATGCGTCGTACAGTGCGCGTTCGCGCGCGAGCGCGCGTTCCTGAGCGGACAGCGCTTTGTCCTCGAAGGTCTTCAGCTCGGGCGTGATGTAGCGCTCGGCGTTCTTCAGCGTCTGCCGGCGGCGATAGTCGTCGGGCACCTTGTCGGTCTGGCCGCGCGTGACTTCGATATAGAAGCCGTGCACCTTGTTGTACTCGACGCGCAGATTGTTGATGCCGGTGCGCGCGCGTTCGCGTGTTTCGAGATCGATCAGGAACTGTCCGCAGTTCTCCGAAATATCGCGCAGTTCGTCGAGTTCCGCGTCATAGCCGCGTGCGATGACGCCGCCGTCGCGTACCATCGCGGCCGGCTCCTGCGCGACCGCGAGCTTGAGCAAATCGACGCACGCATGCGGCGGCTCGAGCGCCGCGTCGATGCGCGCAAGCGAATCCGCGTTCGCTGCCACTACCGCGAGCTGCGCGCGCAAAGCAGGCAGCGCGATGAAGGTATCGCGCAGGCTCGACAGATCGCGCGGCCGCGCCGACAGCAGCGCGAGACGCCCGGTGATCCGTTCGATGTCTGAAATCTGCCGCAATGCGCTGCGCAATGTATCGAGATCGGTGCCCGGCGGCGCGTCGAGCAACGCGCCGATCGCCTGCTGCCGCGCCTGTGCCACCGCCGAATCGCGCGGCGGATGATGCAGCCAGTGACGCAGCAGGCGGCTGCCCATCGTCGTGCAGCAGGTATCGAGCAGCGAGCACAGCGTTGGCGATTCGGTGCCGCGCAGTGTCTCCGTAAGTTCGAGGTTGCGGCGCGTGGCGGGGTCGAGACCGATGTATTCGGATTCGGATTCGACCTTCAGGCTGCGCACGTGACGTAGTTGCTGGCCTTGCGTAGACGCCGCATACAGCAGCAACGCGCCGGCCGCGCCGCACGCGCAGCCGAGCGAATGCGCGCCGAAGCCGTCGAGGCTCGCGACTTCGAGCTGATCGCACAGGCGCTTCGTGCCCGACGTGATATCGAAGTGCCAGGCCGGCACGCGCTTGAGCGCGCTGGCGTTGACAGGCGGTGTCCAGCTGGTGGAGTCGGCGGCGGCATCGGCGACCAGAATTTCCGCGGGACGAATACGCTCCAGCGCGGCGGCGACCTGATCGGGCGCGACTTCGGCGAGGCGCAGCGCGCCGCTCGCGAGATTGAGCCACGCAAGACCGACGCTCGTCGCGACGCCGCGGCGATTGTGCGCGACGCACAGCGCGAGCAGATAGACATCGCTCTTGTCGGACAGCAGCGCGGCGTCGGTCAGCGTGCCAGGGGTGACCACCCGCATCACCTTGCGCTCGACCGGGCCTTTCGAGGTGGCCGGGTCGCCGATCTGTTCGCAGATCGCGACCGATTCGCCGAGCTTCACGAGCTTGGCCAGATACTGCTCGACCGAGTGATGCGGTACGCCGGCCATCTTGATCGGATTGCCCGCCGATGCGCCGCGCTGCGTGAGCGTCAGGTCGAGCAGGCGTGCGGCTTTTTCCGCGTCGTCGAAAAAGAGTTCGTAGAAGTCGCCCATCCGGTAGAACACCAGCGTGCCCGGATGCTCCGCCTTGATGCGCAGGTACTGCTGCATCATCGGCGTGTGTTGTGCGACGTCGTTGGCCGCTGCGGTTTGAATGCCCATCCTTCGTGTCTTCTTGCGGTAGATGCTCAGGGCGTGAGTTTAACCCGCCGGCGCGGCGAGCGGACCCTGGCCGAACGGACGATACCCAACCCGGGAGCATGATGGCAGCATGAGCGATCCGATCTGAGCGTGCGATTTACGCGATCGCGGCGGGCTGCGCCGTCGAGCCGCGCCGCGCGCGGTCATTGCCGGAGCACCCCGATGCATTCATTCCTCGATCATCGCCCGCATGTCCACTCTGCGTTCGTTCTCGGCGCTGCGGCGTTTCGCGAGCCACATCAGCACTGTGATGAAGCTGCCGAACACGACGATGATCCACTGCGCGGGCATCTTTGCCGTGAGCAGCAGCGCGTACACGCCGAGCATCAGCAGCACCGCGAGGTTCTGGTTGAAATTCTGCACGGCGATCGAGTGACCGGCCGACAGCAGCGTCGCGCCGCGATGCTGCAGGACCGCGTTCATCGGCACGATGAAAAAGCCCGACAGTCCGCCGAGCACGATCATCAGCGGGTAGGCCAGCAGAATGTAGTAGGGCGCGACGTGCGTGCCGAAGCGCAGCCCCGCGCCCGGCGGGAACAGGTCCTTGTTGTAGAAGGCCATCAAGATCGCCGCCGCACCTGTGAGCACGCCGACCGGCAAAACCTTCAGCGAGTGTCGCAACGGAATCAGCGCGGCCGCACTCGCCGCGCCGATCGCGATGCCGACGCCGGTCACGCCCTGCATCACCGCGGCTTTCGACAACGACAGCCCGAGGTTCACGTTCGCCCATTTGAGCACCAGCAGCTGCATCGTCACCGCGGCGCCCCACATCAGCGTGGTCACCCACAGCGCGATCTGCGCGAGCTTGTCGGCCCACAGCACGCGGAAGCAGTGATGGAAATCGCCGAGCAGCTTGCTCGGCTCGGTCAGCCGGTTCGGATAGCGCGCGCCGGTATCCGGAATGAAGATGTTGATCGCGGCGGCGATCGCGTAGGTGAGCATCACCGCGGCCATCGCGAGATCGGCGGCGGAGTGCATCAGCGGCAAATGCACGCGCGTGACGAAATGCTCGACGACGGTGCTGATCAGCGCACCACCGAGCATCGTGCCGACGATCGTCGACAGCACCGTCGCCGATTCGAGCCACGCGTTCGCGCGCACCAGCTTTTCGGCGGGCAGCAGCTCGGTGAGGATGCCGTACTTGGCGGGCGAATACGCGGCCGCGCCGAAGCCGACCACGCCGTAGGCGATCATCGGATGAACGCCGATGATCATCATCAGGCAGCCGCTCGCCTTCAGCGCGTTGGAGATGAACATCACGTGGCGCTTTTGCATCGAATCGGCGAACGCGCCGACAAAGGGCGCGAGCAGCACGTACGAGATCGTGAAGAAGACCTGCAGCAGCGGCGTAACCCACGCGGCCGAGCGCATTACGGAAAGCAGCGCGATGGCTGCGATCAACAGCGCATTGTCGGCGAGCGACGAAATGAACTGTGCCGCGATGATCGTATGGAAGCCTTTTTTCATGGGGCCGGTTAGAGTCTGCGCCCGGGGTGAACGTCGGACAGGGTCAAAGCGGGATGGAGCACAGAACGGTCCCGGCCGAGTCCCGTCCCGAGTCACCGCGGCTTTTCGGCACGCCGCCCCGTACGCCGCAGCGCCGCCAACAAAAAAGCGGCCGAAGCCGCTTTTCTGCACAACTCTTATACGTGGCCGCGGTTCCGCCGCGGCGGTGCACCTTACGCCGACTGCTGACGTGTGCGGCTATAGCGCGACAGGATCGGAATCATCTGCGCGTAGACCTTCGGGTTGCCCGCGACGACTTCGCCGACGTGCAGGAAATCCGAATCACCAGTGTAGTTGCCGACCAGACCGCCGGCTTCGGTGATCAGCAGGCTGCCCGCCGCGACGTCCCATGCGTTCAGGCCCTGCTCGAAGAAGCCGTCCATGCGGCCGGCCGCGACGTTGGCCAGATCGAGCGCGGCGGCGCCCGGACGGCGCAAGCCCGCGCAGGCTTCGGTCATCTCGGCGAACTGACGGCCGTACGATTCGATGCTGTCCTGCGCGCGGAACGGAAAGCCGGTGCCGATCAGGCAGTCGGCGAGGCGGTCACGCTTGGCGACGCGGATGCGGCGATCGTTGAGGAACGCGCCACGGCCGCGCGATGCGGTAAACAGATCGTTGCGGTTCGGGTCGTAGACGACGGCCTGCGTGACGATGCCCTTGTGCGCGAGCGCGATCGACACGCAGTAGTAGGGGAAGCCGTGGATAAAGTTGGTGGTGCCGTCGAGCGGATCGATGATCCACTGGTATTCGGAATTGTCGTTCGACTTGCCCGATTCTTCGGCGAGGATGGCGTGATCGGGATAAGCGGTCTTCAGCGTTTCGATGATCGCTGCTTCGGACGCTTTGTCGACCTCCGTGACGAAATCGTTGTGCTGCTTTTTGCTGACCTGAATCAGGTCGAGATCGAGCGATGCGCGGTTGATGATCTGAGCTGCGCGGCGCGCGGCCTTCACAGCGATATTGAGCATGGGATGCATAAACTGATCCTTGTGCCGGGGCAGCACGGCTGCCGGCCGGTAAATAAGCGCGAAACCTGCGCTAACGGGCGCCGCAACGACGCAAAAAACAGTACGGAACGGCAGCCCGGCTATCCAACCGGAGCGCATTCCGTCGACGGAGACGAATTGAATAAGAACGGTGCGGCCGGTTCGACGAAGGCTTTAGCAAACGTCGGCGCCGGACGCGAAAAGCGGTATTTTACCTGAGTCCGGCCGCCCTCGCGCAGGTGCTCGCTAACGTAGAGCCGATGTGCCGCACGGACGCCCGTTGGCGCTACCATACGCGTCTTGAGTTCTAGCCAGCCGAGTTTCATCGTGGATCACACCCACCATTCCTCCGATCCCGCCGTGGCCGATTTGCGCGGCGGCTTCACGTCGACGCGTTTCGTGCTGGTCGAGCCCAGCCATCCGGGCAATGTCGGCGCCGCGGCGCGCGCGCTGAAAACCATGGGCTTTTCGCGGCTCGTGCTCGTATCGCCGCGCGTGCCGAACGTGCAGAACGATCCCGAAGCGATCGCGATGGCGAGCGGCGCCGACGACGTGCTCGCCTCCGTGCACGTGGTGCCGTCGCTGGCCGATGCGCTGACCGGCGTGCACTGGTCGATCGCGCTGACCGCGCGGCTGCGCGAATACGGTCCGCCGCAATGGACACCGCGTGCGGCTGCCGCCGCCGCGCACGCCGAGGCGATGCACGGCGAGATCGCGCTGGTGTTCGGCAATGAGCGCACGGGCTTGTCGAACGAGGACGTCGAGCGATGCAGCGCGCTCGCGCATATTCCGGCCAATCCGGCCTACAGCTCGCTCAATCTCGCGCAGGCGGTGCAGGTGCTCGCCTACGAGCTGCGCACCGCGTATCTCGGCGCCGATGAAGCGACCGACGATGCGCCCGCCGCAGGGGCACGCATGGCGCCGGCCGAATCCGCCGGTACGCGCGCGCAGATGGCAGCCAGCGACGAGATCGAGAGCATGTTCGCGCATCTGGAAAGCGCACTGGTCGCGCTCGAGTTTCTCGATCCGGCCAATCCGAAGAAGCTGATGTCACGGCTGCGGCGGCTCTTCGCGCGCTCGGGCCTCGAGCGCGAAGAGGTCAACATCGTGCGCGGCATCGCCAAGCACATCCTGCTCAAGACCGGGCGGACCGGCTGACGGCCCGTTGACGATCCCGTCGCCGCGCACCAGTTGCGCCGCGTTCATCTGACGACAACCTTGCCGGTAACGGGGACTTCCGGCAGGTTTCGCGCAATCGCCCTACAATCCACGAAACGTTAGAAACAAAGCTGCCGCCATGCTAAGCGGCAGCCATGCCGTCACGTGTGGCGCGAAATGCAGAGGCCTGCGCAAGCGCAAAGCGCGCGGACCCGCTCACACAGACGGTTTTTCCCCCAAAACAACACAGTCCCTGCCATGTTCACGAGACTTCGCGAAGATATCGCCACGATCCGCGAGCGCGATCCCGCCGCCCGCAGCGCATGGGAAGTGCTCACGTGTTATCCGGGACTGCACGCGCTCATGCTGCATCGGATCGCGCACGCGTGTTGGCGCGCAAAGCGCCGTTGGCTCGCGCGTTTCGTGTCGCAGATGGCGCGCTTCATGACCGGTATCGAGATCCATCCGGGCGCGACCGTCGGGCGGCGCGTGTTCATCGATCACGGCATGGGCGTCGTGATCGGCGAGACCGCGCAGATCGGCGACGACTGCACGATCTACCAAGGTGTGACACTCGGTGGTACGTCGCTCACTCGCGGCGCGAAGCGGCATCCGACGCTCGAGCGTGGCGTAATCGTCGGTGCGGGCGCGAAAGTGCTCGGCAGTTTCACGATCGGCGCGGACGCGAAGATCGGATCGAACGCCGTGGTGACAAAGCCGGTGCCCGCGCGTGGCACGGCGGTCGGCAATCCGGCGCGCATCATCGTGCCGGCGTCGGTCGCCGCGGACGCGAACGGCGCCAACGGTGCGAACGCGAATGCAAACAACGCCGCGCGCGACGCGAAGCGTGGCGGCGAAATCAGCGCGTTCTGCGCATACGGCATTACGCCCAACGCGGACGATCCTGTTTCGCTCGCGATTCACGGTCTGATCGATCATGCGGCTACCCAGGCGCGGCGTATCGATGAAATCGTCGATGCGCTCGAGCGGCTCGGCACCAGCCTCGAAGGGCTGCAAGGCGCGGACGCGGCGTTGCTCGACTTGCGGCGTCTATCGGCGGCGATCGCGGGGAAGGTGGAAGGGGTGGCGGCGGAGCGCTAGATATCGGCGCTTCGACAGCGCGAAGCGCACGCCGTACTTACCGGTTCAATCCAGCGGCAACGCCCGAATCCCGTCGGCATCGATCTTCAGATAGCCGCCACGGCGCTCGCCGTGATCGAGATCCCAGTCTGGCAGAACCCAACGCGTGCCGCCCGGCTCGCGATGCCGCGCGGGCAGATGGGTATGCCCGTGAATGATCGTCGCGGTCTTCGATTTCCTGAACAGCGTGGCGACGCCGCGCGGGGTCACGTCATACTTGATCGACATTGGCCGCGTGCGGCCGTGCTCGCTCTTCGAGCGCATGTTCTCGGCGAGCTTGCGACGCCAGCGAAACGGCCACGCGAGAAACAGTGTCTGCGCGAGTCGATTGCGCGCGAAGCACCTGAACAACTGATAGCCGCGATCCGCGGTGCACAGCCCATCGCCATGGGCGAGCGCAATGCGCGTGCCGAACGCGGTGATCACGAATGGATCGGGCAGCCAGATCGCACCGGCAGCTTTCATGAAGCGCTTGCCCAGCAGAAAGTCGCGATTACCGTGCATGATGTAGAGCGCGATACCGCGCTCGGACAGCGTGTGCAGCAGCGCCGCAATACGGGCGACGAACGGCTCGCCCAGCATGTCGTCTCCGACCCAGTATTCGAACAGGTCGCCGAGGATGAAGACCGAGTCGGCCGCTTCAGCGTTCACGCGGATGAAGTGCTCGAACGCGGCGACCGTGCGCGGAATCGCCTCGCTCAGATGCAGATCGGAGAGGAAGAAAAAAGGGCGCGCGGCGTGCGGGTGTGGGCCCTCGCCTGGCACGCCCGCGGCGACGCTTCGCAGCGGCGTCTCTTGCAGCATTGAAGGTGCCTGATGTCAGTTCAAACGAGTCGACGCCCGCATGGGGCGCGACTCACTCACGGCTTAGCCGACGACGACAGCCTTTTCGATCACGACGTCATCGACCGGCACGTCCTGATGGAAGCCCTTCGAGCCTGTCTTGACCTTCTTGATCTTCTCGACCACGTCCATGCCTTCGACGACCTTGCCGAACACCGCGTAGCCCCAGCCTTGCGGCGTCGGCGACGAGTGGTTCAGGAAGTCGTTGTCGTTCACGTTGATGAAGAATTGCGCGGTCGCCGAATGCGGGTCGTTGGTACGTGCCATCGCGATCGAGCCGTTCTCGTTCTTCAGACCGTTGTTCGCCTCGTTGTTGATCGGCTCGGCCGTCGGCTTCTGCTTCATGCCGGGTTCGAAGCCGCCGCCCTGGATCATGAAGCCGTCGATCACGCGGTGAAACACCGTGTTGTCGTAGTGGCCGGCCTTCACGTAGTTCAGGAAGTTCTCGACCGACTTCGGCGCCTTTTCGGCGTTCAGTTCGAGTTTGATGACGCCGTGGTTCGTATGCAGTTCAACCATGATGGAATCCTTTGATGAACAGGTGGATAAAAGGCGCGTCGCGTCGTCATGCGTTGACGACAGGCCGCGCCGGGGCGTTGGTTGGGGCCGGGCTTCGGCCGCGCGGATTCGCTTGCTCGTGCGCCCGCCCGTTCGTTGTTATTTGCTCACCACCGTCGCCGACTGGATCACGACCGGTTTCTGCGGTACATCGCTCATCGGGCCGCGCGTGGTGGTGGGCGTGGCTTCGATGCGCTTCACGACGTCCATGCCGCTCGTGACCTTGCCGAACACCGCGTAGCCGTTGCCGTCCGGATTCGGGTAGTCGAGATTGGCATTGTCCACCGTGTTGATGAAGAACTGCGCGGTGGCGGAGTTCGGGTCGCTGGTGCGTGCCATCGCGATCGTGCCGGCGGTATTCTTCAGACCGTTGCGGCTTTCGAGCGGGATCGGCGCGCGCGTCGGCTTCTCGGCGAAGCTCTGCGTATAGCCGCCGCCCTGGATCATGAAGCCCGGAATCACGCGATGAAAGATCGTGCCGCTATATTGGCCGGCTTTCACGTAGTCGAGAAAGTTCGCGACCGTCTTTGGCGCCTTTTCGGGATACAGCTCGACGCGGATGTCACCCTCCGACGTCTTCAACAGCACGGAAGGATGAGCGGCCTGCGAACCGGACTGCGCATAGGCGGGTGCGTTTGCGATCAGGGCGGCGCTGCCGAGCGCCAACATCAACCATTTCATGAAAATCCTCGGGGTTGGAGAAAACGTGCGGCAGGCAAAGAGCCCGGCGCTCAGCGCGACGGCGCCATGTACGGCGGCATGGCGAGCGAGCCGTTCGGGCCGCCGAACTGGAAGCTCGGGCTGTCGGTAATGTTCGACGTGGGGTGCGCGGCGGGCCCGGTCGTCTGCTCGGCAGCGGGCTGCGACGCCGCGGCAACGGGCACAGCGGGCGACACGACCTTCTGGATGTCCGCGAGACGCTGCGCGGTCCTCGGGCTAGCCTTGCCGAGGCTTTCCGCGCGACGGTACGCGGCATCGGCGAGGCGCAGATAGAGGTCGCCGAGGTTCTCGAACGCGAGACCGTAGTTCGGATTGACCTGGGTGGCCATCTCGAGCGCGGCGCGCGCTTCGGTCAAGCGGCCTTGTCTCGCGAACAGCGTGGCGAGGTTGTTGTACGGTTCGGGCAACTCGGGATACAACTGCGTGAGTTCGGTGAACGCGGTGATCGCTTCGTCGTCGCGATTCAGATGCACGAGCACGTTTGCGCGTTTGAATTTCGCTTGTGCGTCGCGCGGGTTCGCGGCGACGCGCGCATCGAGTTGGGTCAGCGCGGCTTGCCAGTTTTTCTGCGCGATCGACGCGTCGATTTCGGGCGTGTTGTCACGCACGGCGGGGCCTTGCGGCATCACCGCCGCCTTCTGCGCATAAGCGCTCGCAACCGGCACCGCGGCAAGCGCGGCAACGACAGTGATTCGCCACGCGAGGGCGCGCGCCGCTTCGAAAGTAACGCCGCCAACAACGCCGCCGACAACGTCGCCAAACGCAATCGCGGCGAGGGTCGCAGCGCTGCGCGCGCGGCCGCTGGAGTGTTTCATAGGCTCAGGTCTGGATGTTATACTCCGAGCCATTCTAACAAAAGGTCTGCGCGTTCCGTCGAACCGCCGACTGTCTTTTCGCCACTCGTGGCCGTCTCCGCCCGGTTCGCAGTATCGTCTGCAGCCTGATCGCCGCACGAGGTGCGCCGGTTTAAGCTGTATGCGACGCACCCGTTGTCCTGTTGGTTTCGCGGGTCGCGACGCGCATGAAGCACAATGCGGACTTCTTTCGGCCCACGCACCGCTCTCTATGGAATCTCTGCGCATCTACAACACGCTCGCGCGTGACAAACAGACTTTCGTGCCGCTGCGCGAAGGTGTCGTGCGGATGTACGTCTGCGGGATGACCGTGTACGACTATTGTCACGTCGGTCATGCGCGGGTGATGGTCGTGTTCGACATCGTGCAGCGCTGGTTGCGCGCGCTCGGGTACAACGTGACCTACGTGCGCAACATTACCGATATCGACGACAAGATCATCAAGCGTGCAGTCGAGAACGGTGAAACTATCAAATCGCTGACTGATCGCTTCATCGCCGCGCTGCATGAAGACGCGGACGCGCTCGGCATCGAGCGTCCGGACATCGAGCCGCGCGCGACCGACTTCATTCCGCAGATGCTCGGCATGATCGAGGCACTCGAGAAAAACGGCTACGCGTACCAGGCGAGCGACGGCGACGTCAACTACGCGGTACGCAAATTCGCAGGCTACGGCAAGCTGTCGGGCAAGTCGCTCGAAGACCTGCGCGCGGGCGAACGTGTCGCGGCCAACGACGCGAAACAGGACCCGCTCGACTTCGTGCTGTGGAAGCAGGCGAAGCCCGATGAACCGGCCGACACCGGCTGGGATTCGAAGTACGGGCGCGGTCGTCCCGGCTGGCACATCGAGTGCTCGGCGATGGGCTGCACGCTGCTCGGCGAACAGTTCGACATTCACGGTGGTGGTCAGGATCTGCAGTTTCCGCACCACGAAAACGAGATCGCGCAAAGCGAGGCCGCGACCGGACAAACATTCGTCAATTATTGGATGCACAACGGCTACGTACAGATCGACAATGAGAAGATGTCGAAGTCGTTGAACAATTTTTTTACGATTCGCGAAGTGCTCGCGCAGTACGATGCAGAGGTGGTGCGTTTCTTCATCGCTCGCGCACATTACCGCTCGCCGCTGAACTACAGCGACGTGCATATCGACGACGCGCGCAATGCGCTCGCGCGTTTATACACGGCGTTGAAAGACGTGACACCCGATAATGCCGCGCTCGACTGGAACGAAGCGTACGCGCAGCGTTTCCAGGCAGCGATGAACGACGACTTCAACACGCCGGTGGCGGTATCGGTGCTGTTCGAACTGGCCACTGAAGTGAATCGCACGCGCGACCCAGCGCTGGCCCGTCAATTGCGCGCGCTTGGCGCGGTGCTCGGGCTGCTTGGACGCGAACCGCGTGCGTACCTGCAGCAGGCAGCGGGTGCTGCAGCCGAAGGCGCGCTCGAGCCCGCCGCGATCGAAGCGAAGATCGCCGCGCGCATCGCCGCCAAGCAGGCAAAGGACTATGCGGCAGCAGACCGGATCCGGGCTGAATTGCTCGAGGCCGGCGTTGCCCTTGAAGACAAACCCGGCGGGTTGACCGAGTGGCGGCGCGTGTGAGCGCACCTCGTACTTCCCTCTGAACGACTCGCCAGGCAGGAGGCAGGATGGCAACGGCCACGAAGACGCCGGCTAAACGCGCGGCGTCTCAAACCAGTGCGGCTGCCGCAGCATCGGCAGCCGCAGCCAAGTCGACGCGTGCGTCGACTCGCGCGGGAGATGGCGCGATAGACAAAGCGTCATCGAAAGCGGGCGGGGCGGCGAAAGCCGGCTCGGCCGCGGCAAAGAAGAGCGCGGTCAAACGCTCGCTTAATGGTGCGGGCGGCGCGGGCACTGAAGCCGCGCACGCGCCGGCCGCGAAGCGCGCGAAAACGGCCTCGCCGACGAAGGGCAATGGCGCAGTGCCGGCCGAACTGGCCGGAGACGTGCAGGAACTCGCACGCGATACCAACGCAGGCGAAGTCGTGCGCAAGACGCGTGTGTCGGCCACCTCGGCGAGCACGGTCAGCGCCGGCGGCGAAGCGGCCGGTGTCGCATCGCTCGCGAACGAAGTCGCGGTGCCGGTGCAGATCGGCGGCCTCGCGCCTGAAGTCACGCGTCCCGCGTATTGGGATAAGGCGTGTGCAGACCTCGTCAAGCGCGATCGCATTCTGAAAAAGCTGATTCCGAAGTTCGGCCCCGTGCATCTTCTGAGTCGTGGCGATCCGTTCGTCACGCTTGCGCGCTCGGTGGTCGGCCAGCAGATTTCGGTCGCGTCGGCGCAGGCGGTGTGGGCGAAGGTCGAAGCCGCGTGTCCGAAGCTCGTGCCGCAGCAGTTCATCAGGCTTGGTCTCGAGAAGCTGACCGCGTGCGGTCTGTCGAAACGCAAGGCCGAGTACGTGCTCGATCTCGCGCGGCATTTCGTGTCGGGCGCATTGCATGTTGGCAAATGGACGTCGATGGACGACGAGGCGGTGATCGCCGAACTCACGCAGATTCGCGGCATCGGCCGCTGGACCGCGGAGATGTTCCTGATCTTCAACCTGTCGCGTCCCGACGTGCTGCCGCTCGACGACCTCGGCCTGATCCGCGCGATCAGCGTCAACTATTTCAGCGGCGAACCCGTCACGCGCAGCGAAGCGCGCGAGGTTGCCGCGAACTGGGAGCCGTGGCGCACCGTGGCGACCTGGTACATGTGGCGTAGTCTCGATCCGTTGCCGGTCGACTACTGAAGAAGAACAGGAAGCGAAGCCGTTTCAAAGGCTATCGTGTATATCATGTCGATAGTTGAGAAATGGTTTTGACATCGGCTCGCGCGGTTAGAATACGCGCTGCCCGGTAAGTCCAAGGATTACAACCAATGAAGACCACGTTTCTGGATTTCGAACAGCCGATCGCTGAACTCGAAGCGAAGATCGAAGAATTGCGCTTCGTGCAGGACGACTCGGCCGTCGATATTTCGGAAGAGATCGAGCGGCTGTCCAAGAAGAGCCAGCAGCTCACCAAAGATCTGTATGCGAACCTCACACCTTGGCAGGTTTCGCAAATCGCCCGTCATCCGCAGCGTCCGTACACGTTCGACTACGTGAGCGAGCTGTTCACCGACTTCCATGAACTGCATGGCGACCGCAGCTTCGCGGACGATCTGTCGATCGTCGGCGGTCTCGCGCGGTTCAACGGTCAGGCGTGCATGGTGATCGGTCATCAGAAGGGCCGCGACACCAAGGAGCGCGCGCTGCGCAACTTCGGCATGCCGCGTCCGGAAGGCTATCGTAAGGCCGAGCGTCTGATGCGTCTCGCCGAGAAGTTTGGCCTGCCGATCTTCACGTTCATCGACACGCCGGGCGCGTACCCCGGCATCGGCGCGGAAGAGCGCGGCCAGTCCGAAGCGATCGGCCGCAATCTGTACGTGATGGCCGAGCTGAAGACGCCGGTGATTGCGACAATCATCGGCGAGGGCGGCTCGGGCGGCGCGCTCGCGATCGCAGTGGCCGACAGCGTGCTGATGCTGCAGTTCTCGACCTACTCGGTGATTTCGCCGGAGGGTTGCGCGTCGATTCTGTGGAAAAGTGCCGCAAAGGCGCCGGAAGCAGCGGAAGCGCTCGGCTTGACCGCGCATCGCCTGAAGGCGCTCGGTCTGATCGACAAGATCGTCAACGAGCCGCTCGGCGGCGCGCATCGCGATCCGAAGGGCATGGCCGCGATGCTGCGCCGTGCGCTCGCCGATTCGCTGCGCCAGTTCCAGGGTATGAGCACCAACGACCTGCGCGAACGCCGTTTCGAACGGCTGATGGCGTACGGCAAATTCAAGGAAACGACGCCGGGCGCATAAGCCCGCGCGTTGACCTGTCTCTATCGTCCACCGGCGCTTTCCGCGCTAACGACGTGACCACCACCGCCGACTCATCCGCCGAGCGCCTCGTGATCGAGGCGCTCGGCGCGGCGCTGTCCGGGCTCGATCCGAACGCGCGGATTGCGCTCGCATTCAGCGGCGGGGTTGATTCCAGCGTGCTGCTCGATGCGGCGGTGCGCGTCGCGGGTGCGTCGCGTTGTGTCGCGCTGCATGTGCACCATGGTTTGAGTCCAAATGCCGATGCGTGGCTCGCGCATTGCGAGGTATTCGCGCGCGAACGTGGCGTGGAATTCGACGCGCGACGCGTGGACGTTTCCCGCGCGCCGGGCGTGAGCATCGAGGCCGCGGCACGCGACGCGCGTTATCGCGCGCTCGACGCGATGTGCGCAGCGCACGACATCAGCACGCTATGGCTCGCGCAGCATGCGGACGATCAGGCCGAGACCGTGCTGCTGCAACTGCTGCGCGGCGCCGGTCTCGCAGGGCTCGCGGCGATGGCGCCCGGCTCGCAGCCGACGGGTGCGTCGACGACACGTATGCGGCCGCTTCTGCATCTGCTGCGCGCGCAACTCGAACGCTATGCGAGCGCGCGAAAGCTGCGCTGGATCGACGACGAATCGAATGCGGACATGCGGTACGCGCGCAACGCATTGCGTCATCAGGTGATGCCGGTCCTCGCGGTGCACTTTCCGGGCTTTCGCGATGCGCTCGCGCGCACGGCCGCGCATGCGGCATCCGCGCAGCGCTTGCTCGATACGCTCGCGCGCGCGGACATGGAGAGCGCGGCGCGCGATGAAGGACGCGCGCTCGCGCACGACGCGCTGCTTGCCCTCGACGACGATCGCGCGCTGAATCTGCTGCGCTACTGGATGCGTACGCTCGGCTTCATCGCCGCATCGAGCGCACGTGTCGCGGATGCGCTGCGGCAGTTGCGCGAAGTCGGTGCGGGGCAGGACGGACATCGTCTGCGTATCGATCATGCGGGGCATGCGTTGCGCAGCTATCGCGGCCTCGTCTACTGGGAGGCCGGCGACAGCAGCGAGCCCGCCGACGAAACCGCGCTCGTGGAGCGCGAGATCAGCGAACTCGCGTGGCAGGGGCAAGAGGTCTGGCATCTGCCGCAATGGCGGGGCACGTTCGTGTTCGCGCTGGTGGATGCAGCCGCTGCCTCCGACGTCGCAGACGCATCGCCCGAAGCGCCACATGACGAAGCATCGGATACCGTTCCCGTCGGCGTCCTGCAACGCGCTTCGCTAAGCGTGCGGGCGCGCCGCGGCGGCGAACGCATGCGCGTCGGTGCGTCGAATGCGCCGAGCCGCACGCTGAAGAACCTGTTTCAGGAGCGCGGCATTCCCGCATGGAAGCGCGACGTGCCATTGCTTTACGTCGGCGATGAACTGCTGTTCGTGCCGCTGATCGGCGTGAATCGTGGGACGGTGCGCGACGCATCCGAGCACGAACCGCGCGTGAAAATCGCATGGCGCGAAGATCTGCTGATCGCCTGAGTGCCGGTCGGGCAGTCGCGCATGCCGCGCGTGCGCATGTCGAAATAGTGAAATAGGGCGCAAATCAACGATAAAACAGGCCATTGCGGGGCTGATTTGACGCATTTGAACGCTCTCTGCGTCTTGTCTTTTTGCGCCTAATCATGTACTTTAGCTTGTTTGCCCGACCCGATTTCGCCGTCGCTTTTGTCGCTATCGGTCGTTAGTGCCGGCAGGCGTGCGTGATCCGTCGTCGCCGTTCAAATCCGATCAGCCATTTGCGATTTCATCCCGGGCAAATCCGCGCGTGCTGCACGCGTGCTGCATCTACGCCGCCACACACTTTGCCGCCGTTCACGAGACGTTGCGCCCCTGTGCTTTCTGTGCGGTCGTCTCCAGCGCGCCAGCGCGGTTTATCTTCCAGTTCAGAACGACAATGGCACTCATCGTACACAAATACGGCGGCACCTCGATGGGCTCGGTCGAGCGCATCAAGAACGTCGCCAAGCGCGTCGCGAAATGGCACAAGGCCGGCCACCAGATGGTCGTCGTGCCCTCGGCAATGTCCGGCGAAACCAATCGCCTGCTTGGCCTCGCGAAAGAAATCACGACTCAACCGAGCCCGCGTGAACTCGACATGATCGCCGCCACCGGCGAGCAGGTGAGCTCGGGTCTGCTCGCGATCGCGCTGCAGGAAGCCGGCGTCGAAGCGGTCAGCTACGCAGGCTGGCAGGTGCCGGTCAAAACCGATAGCGCGTTCACGAAAGCGCGCATCAGCGACATCGACGGCGAGCGCGTCAAGCAAGACCTCGCGGCCGGTAGGGTGGTCGTGATCACCGGCTTCCAGGGCATCGACCCCGACGGCCACATCACGACGCTCGGCCGCGGTGGCTCGGACACTTCGGCGGTCGCGGTCGCGGCTGCGCTGAAGGCCGACGAGTGCCTGATCTACACGGACGTCGACGGTGTGTACACGACGGACCCGCGCGTCGTTGAAGAAGCGCGCCGGCTCGACCGCGTGACGTTCGAAGAAATGCTGGAAATGGCCAGCCTGGGTTCGAAGGTGCTGCAGATCCGCTCGGTGGAATTCGCCGGCAAATATCAGGTGAAGACGCGCGTGCTGTCGAGCCTGACCGATCCGCTGATGCCGCTCGACGACGAAATGAAGTCGGGCACCCTGATTACTTTTGAAGAAGACGAGACCATGGAAAAAGCAGTCATCTCGGGCATCGCGTTCCAGCGCGACGAAGCTCGTATCGCCGTGATGGGCGTGCCCGACAAGCCGGGCATCGCGTATCAGATTCTCGGCCCGGTGGCGGACGCGAATATCGACGTCGACATGATCATTCAGAACCAGAGCGTCGAGGGCAAGACGGCGTTCACGTTCACGGTTGGCCGCGGCGACTATGCGCGCGCAATGGAAATCCTCACCGGCACGGTGAAGGCCCACGTGCAGGCCGAGCAGGTGCTGGGCGACCCGAAGGTGTCGAAGGTGTCGGTGGTCGGCGTTGGGATGCGCTCGCACGTCGGCATCGCGAGCAAGATGTTCCGCACGCTGTCGGAAGAGGGCATCAACATTCAGATGATCTCGACCTCTGAAATCAAGATTTCGGTGTTGATCGACGAAAAGTACATGGAGCTCGCAGTGCGCGCGCTGCATAAGGCCTTCGAACTCGATCAGGCATAAATGGCGGAAAAAACGGGGCGCTCTAGAGCGCCCCGTTTGTTTTGTGGCGTTCATGTGAACGATTTGCGTCGCGGGACGCGTCGTTGGCACAAAAAATGTTCGCGAGACATTGACCTTATCGGCCCGGCCCGCTATTATCTTGGCTTCGTCGCACTGACTCCCTGTGCGACAGAAAGTTTGGGAGACGTGGCCGAGAGGTCGAAGGCACTCCCCTGCTAAGGGAGCATCTGGGCCAAAACCTGGATCGAGGGTTCGAATCCCTCCGTCTCCGCCAGCAATGGTGGCGAAACCCCGCAGAGTCTAGGCTCTGCGGGGTTTTTGTTTTTCGGCGACCGTCGTTTCGTTTTCTCTCACTGCCCAAGCTTTGCGCGGCGACGAGGTGAGTTGTTGCTTGCATTGAATCGGCGGCGCCACGCAGTGATGTCGACGGGATTGTCCTGTTATGCAGGCATCCTGATCACTGCTGTCTCTCTGAACGCGCGCCGCTTAGAACGCCTGCCGCAACCCCACCATACCGACGAACAGAGACTGGCACGACGACGGCGTCGTGTTCCACCGCGAGCGCGTCGGCGGCGGTCACACCGCTGCCCGACGCGATCAGCGATTTGCCGCTTGCATGTTGATAGGCCTCGAGCGCGTACAGCTTGGTGCGCGCCGACAGGTTATAGGTCTGTTCGAGTGAGATTTGATGATAGTGCGCCGGGTCGGTGATGTGATTTGTCTCGCTTGCCTGCGTGAAGCTATAGCCGCCGTCGACAGTCACGCTCGGCGTGAGCCGGTACGTCGCGAACGCGCCGTAAAGTGTTGAATACCGCCTTGTCGAAGAACAGCGAGCCGTGGCCCGGTGCGTCCTGCACATTAGAGTAGTTGAGGCCCAACATCAGATCGTGCCACGTGTAGCGGCAGTGCACCGCTGAACAGGCTGCCGTTCGCAACGCTGCCGTGAACGCCGCTGAGACCGTACTGCGCACTTGCCCGCAGACCCGCGATCGTCGGTGATAGATAGGTAACCGAATTATTGAGCGCAGTGTCGTGTCGAGGGCGTCGAGATCGCCAGGGGTGCGCGCCGGTCGCGCCGGTCAGCACGCCGGTCGGTCCGAGTGCGCCGACTACCTGGAAGTAGGGCGTGTACTGGCGTCACGGTGCCTTAGCGGTCGTTCGCGAGGCCGACATCGGCCTGGCGGTTGGACAGGTAGCCCGCGGTGCTTTGCGCGCCGCTCAGCGAATTGAAGCCGCTCTGGAGCCGGAAGATCGCCTTCGTGCCGCTGCATGAATGTTCTTTCGAAAATGAAATGTTCGTTTGCGGCAGACCCGCCAGACCCGCAGCCCCCGGGCCCGCCGACGGCGCTTTTTCACCGCCGCATAGCGCATGTAACCAGACATTACGCCGCGCCTTTGAGGCGATTTTCAGCATCAGTTATTACAAAGTTGAAATACGCGCGTTGCTGCCTTGCGTTATATTTCCGCCAACAAAACATGTTCGTACAAAGGTGATCAATGAAGTCCGCTCGTCTTGTTCCACTTATGCTCGGGGTGTTGACGTTGGCTGCATCGGGTGCCGCGATGGCCGCGGGGCTCAACGTCGGGGTCAATATCGGCATTCCCGCGCCGGTCTACGTCGCACCGGCGCCGGTCTACGCACCGCCGCCTCCGCCGCCGCCTCCCGTGGTCTACCAGCCGGCTCCGGTGTACTACGGCGGTCCGCAGATCGTGATCGGCTGGCATGGCGACCGTTACTGGGACGGCCATCGCTACTGGGCGCGCGACGACTGGTATCGCCACCATCCGCCGGGCCACGGCGACTATCGTCACGGTCACTACGACCAGCATCGCGGCTGGCACTGAGCCGGCACCGCGGCGCGCTAACTGGCCGCAGCGACACCGAAACCGCCCTTCGAGGGCGGTTTTCGTTTTTTGGGCTGAAGCATCGACAGTCGATGCATTTCGTCGCAGTCGCCCGCCAGATCGCGCAAGCTAATTGGGTAGAATCCCCCACATCGCCACTGCCCACTTACCAGCACGACTCCATGACAACAGGCTCGCAACGGGTTCAAACGCCTGAGGGACTTCGATACAGCGTGATCCACGGACCGTTGCGCGCCGCGTTCGCCGTCGCGCTGCTGTGCGCGAGTCTGCTCGCCGCGCCGCATGCGCATGCCGCTCATGCGATCGCGCAATACGGCGAGCCGAAATATCCGGCCGGCTTCCAACACTTCGACTACGTCAATCCCAATGCGCCAAAAGGCGGCACGCTCGTGCTCGCCAATCCGAGCCGTCTGACGAGCTTCGACAAGTTCAATCCGTTCACGCTGCGCGGCAATGCGGCGCCCGGCCTCGAATTGATGTTCGAGAGCCTGACGATCGGTAGCAGCGACGAAGTCGCGTCGGCCTACGGGCTGCTCGCCGACAACATCGTGGTCGCGCCCGACGGACTGTCGGTCACCTTCCACATCAATCCGCGCGCGCGCTTTTCGAACGGCGACCCCGTGACCGCCGACGACGTTAAGTTCTCGCTCGACACGCTGAAGAGCCCGCAGGCCGCGCCGCAGTTCGCATCGCTTTTCAGCGAGATCAAGGGCGCGGTCGTGGTCGATCCGGCCACGGTGCGCTTCGAGTTTCGCGAGCGTAATCGCGAGTTGCCGCTGCTCGCCGGCAGCATGCCGGTGTTCTCCCGCAAGTGGGGGCTGAAGCCCGACGGCAGCCGCATTCCGTTCGATCAGCTCGCGTTCGAAAAGCCGATCGGCAGCGGGCCGTATCTGATCGACAGTTTCGACAACGGCCGCACGATCACGTTTAAGCGCGACCCGAACTACTGGGGCGCCGCTCTGCCGGTGCGCGTCGGCATGAACAATTTCGATCGCATCGTCTACAAGCTGTACGCGGATAGCACCGCGCGGCTGGAGGCGTTCAAGGCCGGCGAGTACGATGCCCTGGTCGAATACATCGCGCGCAACTGGGTGCGGCGCGACGTCGGCAAAAGGTTCGACAGTGGCGAGTTGATCAAGCGCGAGTTTCCGCAGCACAACGGCACCGGGATGCAAGGCTTTTTCCTGAACACGCGCCGGCCGCTGTTCCAGGACGTGCGGGTGCGCAAGGCGCTCGATCTCGCGCTCGATTTTCAATGGCTGAACCGCCAGTTGTTTTTCAGCCAGTACACGCGCATCGATAGCTATTTCGCCAACACCGAATGGCAGGCGAAGGGGCCGCCGTCGCCCGGCGAGCTGGCGCTGCTCGAGCCGTTTCGCTCGCAGCTCGACCCGGCGGTGTTCGGGCCGCTGTCGAAGCAGCCCGATACCGATCCGCCCGGCTCGCTGCGCGCGAATCTGCTGGCGGCGCGCGATCTGCTTCAGCAGGCCGGCTGGACCTATCGCGACGGCGCGCTGCGCAACGCCAACGGCGAGCCGTTCCAGTTCGAGATACTCGACGACGCGGGTTCGGCCTCGTCGATGGAGCCGATCATCGCGACATTCACGCGCAATCTGCAGAAGCTCGGCATTACCGTGAACTTCCGCACCACCGACTTCGCGGTGTATCAGAAGCGGCTCGACGCATTCGATTTCGACGTGACGACGATTCGGATGCCGGACGTGCAGGTGCCAGGCTCCGAGCAGATCACCCGCTTCGGCAGCAAGGCCG
Source organism: Burkholderia sp. JPY481 (assembly GCF_038900515.1). Taxonomy (NCBI): domain Bacteria; kingdom Pseudomonadati; phylum Pseudomonadota; class Betaproteobacteria; order Burkholderiales; family Burkholderiaceae; genus Burkholderia; species Burkholderia sp. JPY481. The sequence goes on along the minus strand of NZ_JAYMRT010000001.1, from coordinate 595,079 downwards.
CCGATACCCCCGGCTCGGACAACGCGATCGGCCTGAAGTCACCGGCCGTCGACGCGGTGTTGAACGCGCTCGTGCACGCGCAAACGCGCGAGCAACTGACCGACGCCGCGCACGCGCTCGACCGTCTGCTGATGCATGGCTACTATGTGGTGCCGCACTGGTACAGCGGCACGCATCGCGTCGCGTACAAGCGCGGGCTCGCGTGGCCGAAGACTTTGCCGCTGTACTATGGCGCGGAGGGCTGGATCACGACGATGTGGTGGTACGAAGATCCGCAGGCGCACGCGCACACGGCCAGCGCCGACTGATCCGCAGAGCCATCGCCCCCACCAACGCGTTCGCACTGGAACACCGCCTATGTGGAGCTACATCCTCAAACGCCTGCTGCTGATGATCCCGACGCTGCTCGGCGTGCTGACGCTGACCTTCGTCGTGATCCAGTTCGTGCCGGGCGGTCCCGTCGAGCAGATGCAGCACGAGCTGCGCAAGGGCGCGGAGGGCGCCTCGCCGTTCGGGCTGCGCTCGCATAGCGGCGTCGACGCGCAGCAGATCGCGCAACTGAAGCAGCTTTACGGTTTCGACAAGCCGCCGCTCGAACGCTACGGGCTGATGCTCAAGCGCTTCGCGACCTTCGATCTCGGGCAGAGCTATTTCCGGCATCAGAGCGTGTGGTCGCTGATCGTGTCGAAGCTGCCGGTGTCGATCAGCATCGGCCTATGGACCTTCTTTCTCACTTATCTGATATCGGTGCCGCTCGGCATCGCGAAGGCGGTGCGCAACGGCTCGCACTTCGATATCGCGACGAGCCTCGTCGTGCTGGTCGGCTACGCGATTCCGGGCTTCGTGCTGGGCGTGCTGCTGCTCGTGCTGTTCGGCGGCGGCACGTTCCTGCAGCTGTTTCCGCTGCGCAACCTCACGTCCGACAACTGGGACCAGCTGAGCCTCGTCGGCAAGGTGCTCGACTATCTGTGGCATATCACGTTGCCGATCACAGCGTCGGTAGTGGGCAGCTTCGCGGTCGTCACGATGCTGACGAAAAACGCGTTCCTCGACGAGATCCGCAAGCAGTACGTGCTGACCGCGCGCGCCAAAGGTTTGTCCGAGCGGCGCGTGTTGTGGAAGCACGTGTTTCGCAATGCGCTGCTGCCGCTGATCGTCAATTTCCCGGGTGCGTTCATCGGCGCATTTTTCACCGGCAGCCTGCTGATCGAAACGCTGTTTTCGCTCGACGGGCTCGGCTTGCTGTCGTACGAATCGGTGATGCGGCGCGACTATCCGGTCGTGCTCGGCACGCTGTATCTATTCACGCTGATCGGCCTCGTCACGCGGCTGATCTCCGACCTTTGTTACGTGTGGGTCGATCCCCGCATCCAATTCGAACAACTGGAGCGCTGATGAATCGAGCCCGCCTTTCCGCCGATGCTGCGGCGCGCACCGAACCCGCGCAGGCACTGATGTCGCCGTCACCGGCGCGTCGCGTGTGGCACCGGTTTCGCCAGCAGCGTCTCGGCTACTGGAGCCTGATCATCTTCGTGGTCGCGTTCGCGGCGAGCCTAGTGGGGCCGCTGTGGTCGAACGACAAGCCGGTCGTCGTGCGCTACGACGGCCATCTGTATTTCCCGCTCGTGAAGACCTACGCCGAGACCACCTTCGGTGGCGACTTCCCGACGCCGACCGATTTTCTCGATCCGTACATCCGTCACCGCTTCGATGCGCCGGGCAACTTCGCGTTGTATCCGCCGAATCATTACTACTACGACACGCTCAACTACTTCTCGAAGGCGCCCAACCCGGCGCCGCCGTCGCGCGAAAACTGGCTCGGCACCGACGACCGCGGCCGCGATCTGTTCGCGCGTCTACTGTATGGCTTCGGCGTGTCGGTCGTGTTCGGCCTCGTGCTGACCGTGATCAGCACGATAGTCGGCATCGTCGCGGGGGCGGTGCAAGGTTACTTCGGGGGGCGAACGGATATCGTCGGGCAGCGGTTGATCGAAGTCTGGAACGCGATGCCGCAGCTCTATTTGCTGATCATCTTTTCATCGATCTTCGAGCGCAGCTTCGCGCTGCTGATCGTGCTGCTGTCGCTGTTCAACTGGATCGGCCTGTCCGATTACGTGCGCGCCGAATTCCTGCGCAATCGCCAGCAGGACTATGTGCGCGCCGCTCGCGCGATGGGCCTGTCGCATTGGCAGATCATGTGGCGTCACGTGTTGCCGAACAGTCTGACGCCGGTCATCACGTTCCTGCCGTTCAGCATGAGCAGCGCGATTCTCGCGCTGACGAGTCTCGACTTCCTCGGCCTCGGCGTGCCGCCGCCGACGCCGAGCCTCGGCGAGCTCCTTGCTCAGGGCAAGGCGAATCTCGACGCGTGGTGGATCTCGGTGTCGACCTTCGGCGTGCTGGTGACGATGCTGCTGCTGCTGACCTTCATGGGCGACGCGCTGCGCAACGCGCTCGACACCCGTATCTCCGATGCGATACACGCCGGAGGTGGCCAATGAGCGCGCTGCCGCGAATCGATCGGGAAGCGCCGGATACGCCGCTGCTCGAACTCGACCATCTGCGCGTTGCGTTCGGCGACACGGTGGCCGTCGACGACGTCACGCTCGCGATCGCGCGCGGCGAGCGCGTCGCGCTCGTCGGCGAGTCGGGCTCGGGCAAGAGCGTGACCGCGCTGTCGGTGCTGCGCCTGCTGAACGACGCGCAGGTGAGCGGCGCAATCCGCTTCGATGGCGAAGACTTGCTCGCAAAGAGCGAGCGCTCGATGCGCGGGCTGCGCGGCTCGGACATCGCGATGATCTTCCAGGAGCCGATGACCGCGCTCAACCCGCTGTATACGATCGGCGACCAGATTGCCGAGACGATCGTCGTGCATGACGGCGTCAGCGTGGCCGAGGCGTGCCGGCGGGCGGTCGCGTTGCTTGCGCGCACCGGCATCACCGAACCGGAGAAGCGCGTCAACAGCTATCCGCATCAGCTGTCGGGCGGCCAGCGGCAGCGCGCGATGATCGCGATGGCGCTCGCCTGCCGGCCGCGCCTGTTGCTCGCCGACGAGCCGACCACCGCGCTCGATGTGACGATTCGCGCGCAGATCGTCGAACTGCTGCTGGAGTTGCAGCGCGACGAAGCGCAAAAGCGCGGCATGGCCGTGCTGCTGATCACGCACGACCTGAACCTGGTGCGTCACTTTGCGCAGCGCGTCGCGGTGATGGAGCGGGGCGTGCTGGTCGAAACCGGCACGGTCGAGCAGGTGTTCGAGGCACCGCGCCATCCGTATACCCAGCGGCTGCTCGCGAGTCGGCCGCAGCGCGAGGTCGCGCCGGTGCTGCCGATCTCGCCGGTGCTGCTCGAAGCGCGCGACGTGTCGGTCGACTTCAAAACGAAGCTGCCGGGCCTGCGCGGCTGGTTCGGCGCGGGGCGGTTTCGCGCGGTCGACGCGGCGAACGTGTCTGTACGCCAGGGCGAGACGCTTGGAATCGTCGGCGAATCGGGGTCGGGCAAGTCGACGCTCGCGATGGCGCTGCTCGGTCTGCAGCGCACCGCGCACGGCGAGATCCAGTTTCAGGGCAGGGCGCTCGCGAGCTATCGCGGCGCCGAAAAGACCGCGCTGCGCTCGAATATGCAGGTTGTTTTTCAAGATCCTTTTAGTTCGCTTTCACCGCGGCAGACGATCGAGCGGATCGTCGGCGAGGGGCTCGCGCTGCATCGGCCGCAGATGACCCCGCAGGCGCGGCGCGACAAGGTGGTCGGGGTGCTGCGTGAAGTCGGCATCGACCGTACCGCGCTGTATCGCTATCCGCATGAGTTTTCGGGCGGGCAGCGGCAGCGCATCGCGATCGCGCGCGCGCTGGTACTCGAGCCGCGCGTGCTGATCCTCGACGAACCGACCAGCGCGCTCGACGTGTCTATTCAACAGCAGGTGCTCAAGCTGCTCACCGGTTTGCAGCACAAGTACAACCTCGGCTTCGTGTTCATCAGCCACGACCTGGAGGTAATCGGGGCGATGGCGCACCGCGTCGTCGTGATGCAAAACGGATCAATCGTCGAGACCGGCGATGTCGAGAAAATTTTTGCGGCACCCGCGCATCCTTACACTCGAAAGCTGCTGAAAGCGGCACTTGATCGTTGATTTTTCACCCTTTCACCAATTGAGTGCGTATCTCGATTGATTTTTTCTATTCCTTTTGACACGCAAATACTTACTGGCTAGTATCGACCAAACTTTTTCGTAGACGACTGATTTTTTTGCAAAAACTACCGACCAATGCAGCACAGAAACTTCACCCAGGCTTGCACGCGCGTCGTCGCCGGGATGTTCATTGGCGTCTTGATGGCAGCAGCTCCCGGCGCATTCGCCGATGAAGTAAGCGGTTTTAATCAGAATGCCTCCTATCCGACCACCAACGGCTCGGATCCTCTCTCCCTCCTCGCTCCTCAACCCAAGGCTGCTAGCACCGAAAGCAGCGGCGCCAAATCATTCCTTTCCGGCATGGCCGGAAAAGCGGGCGACGTGGTGGTCGGCGCGCTGAACATGATCGGCGTTCGCTACCGTTGGGGCGGCAATACGCCGGATTCTGGGCTGGATTGCAGCGGTTTCGTGCGCTACGTGTTCCAGGACACGCTCGGCCTCGCGTTGCCGCGCCGCGCCGAGGAAATGAGCCGGATGGGCGAGAAGGTGCGCGTCAGCGACCTGAAGCCGGGCGATCTGGTGTTCTTCAATACGATGCGCCGCACGTTCTCGCACGTCGGCATCTATATCGGCGACAACAAGTTCGTGCACTCGCCGTCCACCGGCAGCACGATCCGCGTCGACGACATGGATGACGGCTACTGGGAAAAGCGCTTCACGGGTGCGCGTCGGATCGAGACCTCGTATCAGGCCGACGATCTGCGCAAGCGCGTGACCGCGACGATCGGCGGGAATAACTGATTCCGCGCTGAGCCCAGCGATAAAAAAGCCTGCTTCGTTCGAAGCAGGCTTTTTGCGTTTGATACGTGCTGTTGCCCCTGGTGGGGCACAGCGACTGTGCGCCACCAGGCGTTCAGGCTCCCATGCGCCGCGCGGCGAGCTTGCGCTGCAATTCCGGCATCATCTTCGCGACCGCTTCCTCGCCGGCGAGGATCGCCGCATTGCGCTGCGAGAAATCGCTGCCGCTCATCGCCGCGAGATTCGGCCGGATCACCACATCGGCGTACTTGTCGAGCTCATAGGCCTTGATCGTCTGGCCCATGATCGTGAAGGTCTGCATCAGCACGTCGAACGAACTCGTGGTGAGGCCAGTCTCCGGTCGCTGCGAAATATCGACGGCGATGACGAAATCCGCGCCCATCTTGCGCGCGAACGACGCCGGTACCGGGCTCACGAGACCCCCATCCACATACTCGTGGCCGCCGATCTTCACCGGCTCGAAAATCGACGGCACGCTGCACGACGCGCGCACGGCGGTGCCGGTGTTGCCGCGCTGGAACAGGATCGGCTGGCCGGTTTGCAGATCTGTCGCGACTACGCCGAGGGGCCTCGCCATCTTCTCGATCGGGCGGTTGTTCAGCGTCGTGTTCAGGTAGTTCTGAAGCGCGACGCCCTGCAGGAAGCCGCGGGTACGAAACGGCATCGCCCAGTCGCTTATCGACGCTTCGTCCATCGACAGCGCGAGCTTGTTGAGCGCGAAGCCGTTCATGCCCGACGCGTACAGCGCGCCGACCACCGAGCCAGCGCTCGTGCCGGCGATCAGGTCGATCTGGATATTGCGGGCCTCGAGCGCCTTGATCACGCCGATGTGCGCAAAGCCGCGCGCAGCGCCGCCGCCGAGAGCGAGCGCGACGCGAACTGGTTTCTGTTGCGCTTTTTCAGGCGGCGCAACGGGGGGCGTCGCGGTGATCGGCGCTCCATTGAGTTTGCCGTTGGTCGTGGTGCAGGCGGCAAGCACCGCGGAGGCTGCCGCTAGCGAAAAGCTGCGGCGGCTCAAACTGGGGGATAAGGGTTTCAACGAGTTCTCCAGCAACGGCGCGGGCGACGCAGGCGGCGTCGCGCGTACCGCGATCAGGCTGAGGTCAGGCCAGGCGGGTCGCCGGCGGCGATTCCGCGCGCTGGAGAGCGTCCCGTTCCTATCGGATCGATGTGCGGGGGCAAGCCCTTATATCAGCGCGCGCACATCTTAATGCAAACGATCGGCGCGCGCGGTCCGCCGTAATGAAACGTTGCAGAGGAAGTATTCGGAACTGGGGCCGCGTCTTTGCAAGATCGGTGGGGCGAGCGCTGGGAAGGTGCCTGCGTAGGTGTCCGGACGCCGTTCGCTCATGCGCCTTAGGCCTTTCGGACGAGGGCGGCAACCCGCGTGCGGAAGGTATAATTCGCCTCTTGCACCTATTTCACTCGTGGCCGTGCGTGACATCGCGCGCAGCATGGGCACGCTTCGCTGCCGCGTTTCGCAGTCATGTTCGCTCGAGCGCCGGCGCCTGTTTTCCGAGTAACCGCTAATGACCACCTCCGTTCGTACCCGTTTCGCACCGAGTCCCACTGGCTTCATCCACCTGGGCAACATCCGCTCCGCGCTGTATCCGTGGGCGTTCGCGCGCAAGATGAAAGGGACCTTCGTGCTGCGGGTCGAGGACACCGACGTCGAGCGCTCCACGACCGAATCCGTCGACGCGATTCTCGAGGGCATGGCATGGCTCGGTCTCGATTTCGACGAAGGCCCGTTTTACCAGATGCAGCGCATGGACCGTTACCGCGAAGTGCTGAAGCAGATGCAGGACGCGGGGCTCGTCTACCCGTGCTACATGTCGACCGAAGAACTCGACGCGCTGCGCGAGCGTCAGCGCGAAGCGGGCGAAAAGCCGCGCTACGACGGAACGTGGCGCCCGGAGCCGGGCAAGGTCCTGCCGCAGCCGCCCGCGGGCGTGACGCCGGTGCTGCGCTTTCGTAATCCGCTGACCGGCGTGGTCGCGTGGGACGACGCGGTGAAAGGGCGCATCGAAATCTCGAACGAAGAACTCGACGATCTCGTGATCGCCCGTCCGGACGGCACGCCGACGTATAACTTCTGCGTCGTCGTCGACGATCTCGACATGCGCATCACTCACGTGATCCGCGGCGACGATCACGTCAACAACACGCCGCGGCAGATCAACATTCTGCGCGCGCTCGGCGGCGAGCCGCCGGTGTATGCACACCTGCCGACCGTGCTGAACGAGCAGGGCGAGAAGATGAGCAAGCGCCACGGCGCGATGAGCGTAATGGGTTACCGCGATGCAGGGTATCTGCCGGAAGCGGTCGTCAACTATCTGGCGCGCCTCGGCTGGTCGCATGGCGACGCGGAGATTTTCACGCGCGAGCAGTTCGTCGAGTGGTTCGATCTCGAGCACCTCGGCAAGTCGCCGGCGCAGTACGACCATGACAAGCTGAACTGGCTCAACGCGCACTACATCAAGGAAGCCGACAACGCACGACTCGCCGAACTGGCGAAACCGTTCTTCGCCGAGCTCGGCATCGAGGAAGCCTCGCTCGCGCAAGGTCCGGATTTGACGGGCGTGGTGGGCCTGATGAAGGATCGTGCGTCGACCGTCAAGGAGATCGCGCAGAATGCCGCGATGTTCTATCGCACGCCGGCACCCGATGCCGAGTCGCTCACCCAGCACGTGACCGACGCGGTTCGCCCGGCGCTCGCTGATCTGGCCGCTGCACTGAAGACGGTCGAATGGACCAAGGAGGCGATCGCCGCCGCATTGAAGGCTACGCTCGGCGCGCACAAGCTGAAGATGCCGCAGCTCGCGATGCCGGTGCGTTTGGTGGTGGCGGGTACGACGCATACGCCGTCGATCGATAGCGTGCTGATGCTGTTCGGTCGCGACGTCGTCGTTGGCCGTATCGAAAAAGCGCTTGGCTGATCAACTGCGGGCGTGCGTGACAGGTGTCTCGCACGCCTTCGGAAAAAATCGCATGTAATTGCTCAAAGGGTATTTACAAACCGCAGGTCGCCCTCTAGAATCTCGTTTCTCTGATGTGCGCGGGGGTATAGCTCAGCTGGGAGAGCGCTTGCATGGCATGCAAGAGGTCAGCGGTTCGATCCCGCTTACCTCCACCAACACAGCAGAGAGAAGTTAAAGTGGTGAAGAAGTCTGAAACTTGTAGAAAAAAAGACTTCACAAATCGCTGAAACGTAGTTAAAATGGCGGTCTTCGCAGTTGACGATAAACAGCTTTACGGATTAACTGAAAAGTTAGAGCGGGTTGAATAAGTCGAAAGCGAGTTAAGACGGATCTGAAAAGATTTTGTCCCCTTCGTCTAGAGGCCTAGGACATCACCCTTTCACGGTGAGTACAGGGGTTCGAATCCCCTAGGGGACGCCAAACATCAGCGTCGCTTTAGTATTCGAGTAGTAGTAAAGCAGCGCAGCTTGCAGAGAATTAACCGACGCTCGCAAGCAGGGTGTAAAGACTGGAGTGGTAGTTCAGTCGGTTAGAATACCGGCCTGTCACGCCGGGGGTCGCGGGTTCGAGTCCCGTCCACTCCGCCAGACAAAGCCCGTTCATACATACCTGAACGGGCTTTTTCATTAAAGGTGTAAGCAGTACGTTGTCCCCTTCGTCTAGAGGCCTAGGACATCACCCTTTCACGGTGAGTACAGGGGTTCGAATCCCCTAGGGGACGCCAGAACATCGGCGTCGTTCGGTTGGAAGTTTGAACGGTGCAGCAGGCTGAAGGCATGGCTCGCAGGCTGCGATGCAAAATCTGGAGCGGTAGTTCAGTTGGTTAGAATACCGGCCTGTCACGCCGGGGGTCGCGGGTTCGAGTCCCGTCCGCTCCGCCAGATATTGAGAAAGCCCACTTCGCAAGAAGTGGGCTTTTTTATTTCTACTGTCCGCTGCCGGACGCCTCCCGGAAGGCTCGGGACAAACAGCCATTGCCAGCGCGCGCGGCCTGTTTTACCGTTGATCCGACTCATCCTCGCGGTCCCGCCATGTTCGATCCCACCGAAGCCCCGTCACCGTTTCATCTGCGCACGGCAAGCATGGAAGATTTCGAGTTTGCCGAGGCGCTGACCCGCAACAACATGGGCGGCTACTATCGCCGGCATCATCTGGTGTGGCGCAGCGATCTGTTTCTCGGCAGTTGGCGGGAATCGGAGAATTTCATTCTCGAAGTGGATGGCGTGCCGATGGGCGTGCTGCGTATCACCGAGGAAGGTGATTCGCTGCATATCCGCGACGTGCAGATTGCCGAAGGATATCGGAGGCTCGGCGCCGGTACGTTTCTTCTCGACATCTCGCATCAATGGGCGCGCGAGCGCGGGTTGCGCGAGTTGCAGTTGCGCGTCTTCGTCGATAATCCGGCGGCGCGGCTCTATCAGCGCAAGGGCTATAAGCTCGCCGGGCCGCGGCTCGCGCAGCTAGGTGCAATCCGTCATCTGGCGCGGCGGGTTTGAGGCCTGGTCTGCGTGGATCGCCGACACCCATCGCCAGGCATCGTCATTCACCGCTCGGCAACATCAGCCGAACCGGCTTGATCCTGTGCCGTTTCATCATCCGCTTGCGCGTCATCATGCTCGCCGTTGCTCGCGCGATGCTCGGCGCCTCGCTCGATAAACGCGCGTGGACTCGCGCCGAACGCGCGCCGGAACATCGCGGAGAAGGCGCTCTGGCTCTGATAGCCCAATTCCTGCGCGACATGCGACAGCGGCCGCCCCTGGCTCAACAATGGAATGGCGCGCGCGAGAATCGCCTGCTGACGCCACTGCGAAAAACTCACCCCCAGTTCCTGACGAAACAGCCGCGCGATCGTGCGCGTGCTCGCGCCGACCGTCGATGCCCACTGTTCGAGCGACTCGCCATGCATCGGGTCGGCGATAACAGCCTCGCACAGCGCGCGCAGGCGCTTTTCGCTGGGCATCGGCACGGACAGCGGCAATGGTTCGGAGCGCGTCAGTTCGTCGAGAGCGAGCGCGCCGAGCAGTTGCTCGCGCGCGGCGGACAGGCCGGGCGTATCGAGCGCGGCAATCACCTCGCGCAACAGGTTCGATACTTCGACGACGCGCGGCGTATCGAGCCCGGCCGGCACCGTACTCTCAGTGATGTACAGCGTGCGCAGGAACGCATCCTCGACGGCGACCACTTCGTGGGTGACATGCGGCGGCAACCAGATCGCGCGCGATGGCGGCACCATCCACGTGGTACCCGTTGTCGCGACGCGCAGCACGCCGCGCGACGCATACGCGACCTGCGCCCATGCATGCGTATGACGCGCGATATGCCAGCCCGCCGGCATGGGCCGCGAACGCACGCGGATCGGATGCGTGTCGTTCGGCGCGAACTCGGGCGGTATGTCGGCGAAACGCACGCGGCTCAACGGGTTGGACTCGGCGGACGAGGGCATGGCAAGGTCGGTTCGGATAATGGAGCCGGCAAGGGCGAAGCTCAGTCGAGGCCATTCACCGGCGCGGGCTGTAAGCATTGTAGATCGTGCCTGGTTGCTGATGCCGTCGAGCGACCGTTGCATAATGTCCCGATGGCCGCCGAGCCACCAACATCACCCCTGACCACGGAGACTCAACGACGATGCAGACCGTCTTTGTCTACGGCACACTGCGTGCCGGTGAAACCAACGACATCAGCGAAGCCGCCGCGCGCAACGACCTCCCCGCGCCGAGCCTGCTCGGCAGCACCACGGTGCGCGGCCATCTGTTCGATTTTGGCGACTATCCGGGTCTCGTCGTCGACGAAGGGGGCGTCGACGTGGTCGGCGACGTCTATGAAATCGACGATGCGCTCGTCGCGGTGCTCGACGAAATCGAAGCCGTATATCCGGGCGTCGACGACCGTTTTCTGGCCCGCGAGGTGATGGTCAAGGTAGACGGCAACGTCGTGAACTGCCGCTTCTATCCGGTCGCGCCGAACGCGGTAAAAGGGCTGCCCGAAATCCGTTCGGGAGATTGGGTCAAACATCGGCGCACGCGCTGAGCCGGTGCACGCCAGCGGCCAACAAAACGGCGCGCCATGTATGTCCGCGGCGCGCCGTCATTCAAGCAGAAGGGATCAACGGGCGCGAGCCGGTCCAACGCGCCCGAGCCCGCATCATCGACACCATCAAATCTCTTCGTAAAGCGGCAGCGTCAGAAAATCGGTGAACTGCTCCGCGGTCGACATCTGTTCGAAGATCTGCGCGGCGCGCTCATACGGCTTCGTATCTCCACCCACCGTCTGTTTGACCTTGTCGAGTTCCTGTCCCGCGAGCTCGCGCACCAGTTCGACCGTCACCTTGCGGCCGTCATCGAGTTTGCCCTTCGGCGAGCGGATCCACTGCCACACCTGCGAGCGCGAAATCTCCGCGGTGGCGGCATCTTCCATCAGATTGTGAATCGGCACACAGCCATTGCCCGCGAGCCACGAACCGAGATAGTGGATGCCGACATTGATGTTGTTGCGCAAGCCCGCTTCGGTGATCGGCGTCTCCGGGCGGAAGTCGAGCAGATCGGTCGCGGTCACGAGCACGTCGACGCGCTGCTTGTCGATCTGATTCGGCCGGTCGCCGAGCACCTTGACGAACTCTTCCATCGCGACCGGCACGAGACCCGGATGCGCGACCCAGCCGCCGTCGTAGCCATCGCCCGCGTCGCGCGCCTTGTCCGAGCGCACGCCGGCCATGGCCTTTTCGTTGGCGGCCGCATCGTTCTTGATCGGAATCAGCGCGCTCATGCCGCCGATCGCCGGCGCGTTGCGGCGGTGGCAGGTCTTCAGCAACAGCAGCGCATACGCGCGCATGAACGGCGAGGTCATCGTGATCTGCGAGCGATCGGCGAGGCAGAAGTCGCGGTCGCTCTTGAACTTCTTGATCGCGGAGAAGATGTAGTCCCAGCGGCCCGCGTTCAGGCCCGAGCTATGTTCGCGCAGCTCGTACAGGATTTCGTCCATTTCGAACGCGGCGACGATCGTCTCGATCAGCACCGTCGCGCGAATCGTGCCACGCGGCACGCCGAGCGCTTCCTGCGCGGCGACGAAGATGTCGTTCCACAGCCGCGCCTCGAGATGGCTCTCCATCTTCGGCAGATAGAAGTACGGACCCGAGCCGCGCGCGATCAGCTCCTTCGCGTTGTGCACCATGTACAGCGCAAAATCGAAGATGCCACCCGACACGCGCTTGCCATCGACCTTCACGTGCTTCTCGTCGAGATGCCAGCCGCGCGGACGCACGATCAACGTCGCGGTCTTGTCGTTGAGCCGGTACGACTTGCCGTTCTGTTCGAGCGAAATCGTGCGGCGCACCGCGTCCTTCAGATTGATGTGACCGGTGATCTGATTGTCCCAGCTCGGCGCATTCGAATCCTCGAAGTCGGTCATGTAGGAGTCCGCGCCCGAATTGAGCGCGTTGATGATCATCTTGCGCTCGACGGGCCCGGTGATCTCGACGCGCCGGCACTGCAGATCCTGCGGCAGCGGCGCGATCTTCCAGTCGCCTTCGCGCACGCTCTTCGTGGCGGCGAGGAAGTCGGGGCGCTCGCCCGCGTCGAGCCGCTTCGCACGTTCGACGCGCGCCTGCAGCAACTGCTGACGGCGCGGCTCGAACGTGCGGTGCAAGGCCGCGACGAGTTCCAGCGCTTCGCGGGTGAGGATCGCTTCAAAGCCGGGCTTGATGTCGCCGGTGATTTCCATGCCTTGCGGCATCGACAGCGGATTAGCCATGTTTTCTCCTTGGTCGGTCAGATTGCAGAAAGTGCGAAGGTTGAAAAGGGGAGTGGGTTCCCGAAAGCGAGGGGCGCCGTCATACGCGCGGGCTGGCGCGCTTGCGGCCGCCACTGCCATGAGTTCCGGGACGGCCGCCAGTCGAGCGCGACGCCGTCGGGAGCGTTTGCAGAAAGCCCAGCAGATCGTTCATCCCGCCGCCGGTGCCATGCGGCGTCACGCCGAGCTCTTCGACGGGCAGGTTCTGCCGGTTCAGCCAGAACGTCGTGAAGCCGAACCACGTCGCGCCTGCGACGTCCCAGCCGTTCGACGACACGAACACGATCTCGCGCGCCGCCACGCCAAACGCATCGGGGCCGAGCGCATACGCGGCGGGAGAGGGTTTGTACGCGCGCACCGCATCGACCGACAGCACGTGATCGAAGAGAGCGCTCATGCCGGCGCTCTTGACCGCGATGTCGAGCATTTGCGGATTGCCGTTGGACAGGATCGCGAGCCCGGGGCCGAGCCCGACATGCGGCACGGCGGCGGGCTCGCGCAACGCGCGCAGCACCGGCACGGCGTCGGGAAACGCGGACAGACACGCGTATTCGTCCATCAGACGCTTTTCGGCCGAGCGGCCGAGCGTGAGCTGCAGTCTTTTCGCGGCGAAGCGCAGTGCGTCGAGCGTGATGTCCCAGAACGGGCGGTAGTGTTCGCCGGGGGCGTCGCTGCGCGCGGCGAGCGTGCGCAGTTGCGTGTATTCGATCTGCTTCTGGCGCCACAGCTGCGACAGCGCGTCGCCGTGTCCGGGGAAGAGTTGCTCCGCGGCGGCGATCACCGAATGCACGTCGAACAACGTGCCGTAGGCGTCGAAAATCACTGCTCGCGGTGAAGCTGTCGTTGTGGCCGACATTGCCATGCGCTCCTGTCAGAGGTCGGGATCGATTGTATTGGTGACGTTAGGTACTAAAAAATAGGCTAAAGATCACTTGATCTTTTACTTTCATATACCTAATCTCACACACAACCCTCACTTTTGCGCTGACTTAATTGCTTTCGCGGCGCGCATCGTTCATGGACCGTTTCAAGCAGATCGAGACCTTCGCCACCGTCGCGGCCAAAGGCAGCCTGTCCGCGGCGGCGCTCGCCGAGGGCGTCGCGCCCGCGATCATCGGCCGGCGCATCGACGCGCTCGAGGAGCGCCTCGGCGTCAAGCTCCTGGTGCGCACGACGCGCAAGATCACGCTCACCTTCGAAGGCTCGGCCTTTCTTGAAGACTGCCAGCGCATCCTTCACGACATGCAGAACGCCGAGGCGAGCGTGTCGGCGGGCGGTGTGAAGGCGAGCGGCCATTTGCGGCTGTCGGCGCCGGCCGGCTTCGGACGCCGGCACGTGGCGCCGCTGGTGCCCGCATTCACGGTCGCGCATCCGGACGTGTCGATCACGCTCGATCTGTCCGATCGTCTCGTCGATCTCGTCAACGAAGGCTTCGATTGCGCGGTGCGGCTCGGCGAGTTGCCCGATTCGTCGCTGGTGTCGCTGAAGCTGGCCGAAAACCGCCGCGTGTGCGTCGCGTCGCCCGCGTATCTGAACCGGCGCGGCGCGCCGCACAGCCTCGCCGAGCTCGCGCGCCACAACTGCCTCGCGCTCGGCGCGAGCGCGAACCAGCAGCGCGGCTGGATGTTCCAGCACGACGGCAAGGTCGTGTCGATCAAGGTGTCCGGCACGATGGAATGCTCGGACGGCGCGGTGCTGCACGAATGGTGTCTCGCCGGACACGGGCTCGCGTGGCGCTCGTGGTGGGAGGTCGGCGCGGACCTCGCGGCGGGGCGCCTCGTCACGGTGCTCGACGAATTCGCCGCGCCGCCGATCGGCATCCACGCGGTGTTCCCGCAGCGCCGTCATCTGCCGCTGCGAGTGCGGCTGTTTCTGGACTTTCTCAAGCATACGTACGGCGAACCCGGTTACTGGGACTGACCCGCCAATCCCCAGACGGTCGCAATTACTCGCATTCATACGCATTACAATCGTTTCGGGCAGCCTGCACCCTGGGCTTTGTTGGACGCTGACCCCGTGCTGCGCGCAGCCGGCGACGGAGGGCATCATGTTCAGGCACATCCTGGTTCCGACCGATGGTTCAGATCTTTCACGCAAAGCGATAGCGGGCGCGATCGATCTCGCGCAGGCCGTGGGCGCCCGCGTGACCGCGTACGCATGTCTGCCGCAGTATCCGTATTCGCCGTTCTCCGATGTCGCGATCGAACCACCAGGCGAGTTCCTGCAACGCAGCGAGCGCGAAGCGCGCGTGCATCTGCGCGAAGTCGAGCATGCGGCGCACCGCGTCGGCGTCCACGTCGAGAGCCGCACGAGCGTGCATCCGGCGCCGTATCTCGGCATCATCGAAGCGGCCGAGCAGGGCGGCTGTGATGTGATCTTCATGGCGTCGCATGGGCGGCGTGGGCTCGGAAGCCTGTTGATCGGCAGTGAAACGCAGCGGGTGCTCACGCATACGAAAATTCCTGTGATCGTCTATCGCTGAATCGCTTTGCACCGCCGGCAGCGTGCCGGCATGCGCGGCCTTCGAAAAAAAACGCGCCGGCGGCGAAGCCGGCGCGTTCAGGTTCGCCGCACGCCTGCCGCGTGCTGGCTTCTCTCAGACCCCGGCCGCTGGCATGCGCACTAATGTTCCTGCCAATCTGGTACGGCGCGGTCCTCCCAGTGTCGGCGGCACTCTGACGTTGCCCCTCGACATTTGCCAATCGTTGCTGCGTTCAGGCCACGGGATTGCGTGACCCGACCGGCTCATCTCAGGCGACCTTCTTGTCGAAGAACTGCTCGTTTTCCGTCGAACCATGCAACGCGGTCGTCGATGCTTCGCGCTCGACCGTCTGCGTGACGGCGTCGAAGTAGCCGGTGCCGACTTCGCGCTGGTGCTTGACCGCAGTGAAGCCCTTTTCGGCCGCCGCGAACTCCGCCTGCTGCATTTCGACGAACGCGGTCATCTGGTTGCGCGCATAGCCGTACGCGAGGTTGAACATCGAGTAGTTCAGCGCGTGGAAGCCGGCCAGCGTGATGAACTGGAACTTGTAGCCCATTGCGCCGAGCTCGCGCTGAAACTTCGCGATCGTTGCGTCGTCGAGGTTCTTCTTCCAGTTGAACGACGGCGAGCAGTTGTACGACAGCAGCTGGTCCGGGTACTCCTTGTGGATCGCGTCGGCGAATTTCTTCGCGAACTCGAGGTCCGGCTTGCCGGTTTCGCACCAGATCATGTCGGCGTACGGCGCATACGCGAGGCCGCGCGAGATTGCCTGCTCGAGGCCCGGCTTCGTACGATAGAAGCCTTCGACGGTGCGCTCGCCAGTCAGGAACGGGCGGTCGTTGTCGTCGACGTCCGAGGTCACGAGGTCGGCGGCTTCCGCGTCGGTGCGGGCGAGCAGCACGGTCGGCACGCCCGAGACGTCGGCGGCCAGACGTGCGGCGGTCAGCTTCGCGACGGCTTCGCGGGTCGGCACGAGCACCTTGCCGCCCATGTGGCCGCACTTCTTGACCGAGGCGAGCTGGTCTTCGAAGTGCACGCCCGATGCGCCCGCTTCGATCATCGCTTTCATCAATTCGAACGCGTTCAGCACGCCGCCGAAACCGGCTTCCGCGTCGGCCACGATCGGCGCGAAGTAATCGACGTAGCCTTCATCGCCCGGGTTCTTGCCTTCCGACCACTGGATCTGGTCGGCACGCGTCAGCGTGTTGTTGATGCGCTTGACGACGAGCGGCACCGAGTTGGCCGGATACAGCGATTGGTCCGGGTACATTTCACCAGCGACGTTGGCATCGCCCGCGACCTGCCAGCCCGACAGATAGATTGCCTTCAGACCGGCCTTCACCTGCTGCATCGCCTGGTTGCCCGTCAACGCGCCGAGCGAGTTCACGAACGGCTCGCTGTTCACTGCGGCCCACAGCTTTTCGGCGCCGCGCTTCGCGAGCGTGTGCTCGGGTTGCACCGAGCCGCGCAGACGCACCACGTCTTCGGCCGAGTAGGTGCGCTTGACACCCTTCCAACGCGGGTCCGTTTCCCATTGCTGCTTGAGTTGCTGCACTTGCTGTTCGCGGGTCATTGTCATGATGTGCTCCTTCGATGCCAGTTATGGAGGATGGGTGACTCTGTCTTCTCGAAGCGCCGGGCCCTGAGAGGGCGTTGTGGTTCGTGAAGTCTTATATAAGAGTCTAGGCAAATCGATGGACGCGCAATAGACACCGCAAAGCGTTTTTCCAATATTTATTTTTACGTTAAATCAATGGCTTGAACGTCGCATTTCGTGATGCGAAACGATATTTTCCCTGTTGCAACAGTCGTTCTTGTGCCTTGCAGCATGATTTTTACGACGCAAAAAATTTTTCCACATCGCGAAATTTGGGGCGGGCAGTGGATAGGTGAAAAAAAACCGGCGCCTGAGCGCCGGTTTTCTGCTGTTCTCACGGACGGCGCGAAGCCGTCCGGTCAGTCTTGTGCGTAGCTATCAGCTGCCGCGACGTGCCGAACGGGGACCGTCGTTGCGGCGCGCGCCGTAGCCGTCACGCGAACCGTAACTGTCACGCGAACCACCGCCGAAGCCTTCGCGCGAGCCATAGCCGTCACGCGAACCGCCGTGGCTTTCGCGCGAGCCGTAGCCGTCACGCGAACCGCCGGCCGACTTGTTGCCCCAGCCGCCGCCGTTGCCATTGCCATTGCCGTTCCCGTTGCGCGAGCCGCCGTAGCCGCCCGGCTTGCCCGAGCCGCTGCCGAAGCGACGGCCGTTACCGCCCGGACGGCCGCGGCCACCGAAGCCAGGACGGCCGTTGCCCGAAGGCGGCGCCTTGCGCGGCTCGAAGCCTTCGACGACGTTGACCGGCAGCGGCGTGCGCACGAAGCGCTCGATGCGCTTCAACGCGCCCTGTTCGGCGTGATGCACGAGGCTCACCGCGATACCCGAGCGACCCGCGCGGCCGGTACGGCCGATACGGTGCACGTAGTCTTCGGCGAACTTCGGCAGGTCGTAGTTGAACACGTGCGTGATGCCCGGGATGTCGATACCGCGAGCGGCGACGTCGGTCGCAACCAGCACGCGCACGCGGCGCTCGCGCAGCGCGCGGATCGTGCGGTTACGCGCCCCTTGCGGCAGGTCGCCGTGCAGCGCAGCCGATTCGAAACCGGCGTCGGCCAGACGGCCCGCCAGTTGGTCTGCGTCCATCTTGGTTGCCGTGAAGACGATCGCCTGGTCGAGGCCGGAGTCGCGCAGCAGATGGTCGAGCAGACGGTCCTTGTGATCGCGGTCGTCGACGTAATGGACGGTTTGCGCGATGTTGGTGCGCTGCTCCATGCGCTGGACGATTTCGATACGCTCCGGGTCCTTCAACAGACGGCCGGTCAGCGAGCCGATCTTGCCGTCGAGCGTGGCCGAGAACAGCATGGTCTGACGGGTAGCCGGCGTTTCGGCGACGATCGTGTCGATGTCGTCGATGAAGCCCATGTCGAGCATGCGGTCGGCTTCGTCGAGCACGAGGATCTGCAGTTGCGACAGATCGATGCGGCCGCGCTCGAGGTGGTCGATCAGACGGCCCGGCGTCGCAACGAGGATTTCAGGGTTCTTCGCGAGCAGCATCAGTTGTTGGCCATAAGCGACGCCGCCCAGAATGCTGACGGTGCGCAGGCGCTTCAGGTGCTTGCCGTACGTGGCGGCGGCGGTCGTGACCTGCATCGCGAGTTCGCGGGTCGGGGTCAGCACCAGCATGGTCGGACGCGCGACCGGCTGCGGACGGCGGCCGCGGCCACCGTCGGCCGGACGCGGTTCGCGCGGCTGGCTCGCCTGGGCCTTTTGCAGCTGCGCGAAACGCTCGATGGCGGGCAGCATGAAGGCGGCGGTCTTGCCCGAACCGGTCGGGCTCGAAACCAGCAGATCGCGGCCGGCGATACCAGCCGGCACCGCGCGTTGCTGCACCGGCGTCGGGTGCTCGTAGCCAGCGGCGGTCAGCGCGGAGACGACTTCCGCGGACAGGCCGAGCGACGCGAAGCTCGGCTTGGCGTCAGCTTGCGCGGCGGCTGCGGGAGCGGCGGGCGCGAGACCAAGTGCTTCGTCGGCGATGGCGTTCAACGGGCTGCTGGGGGTGTTGCTCAAAGTCATGTGAATCCTTGAAAACGATCCTGGGTGGTTCATCGGATGAAAACGTCAACGCCAATCGGCATACCCAAGTCGTCGGATTCAGCGAGCAAAAAAGCAGCGAGCAAATCGAAAAACGGGGGCAACTCGCGACAATGAAGGCGAGTTTTTCGTTAGAAGCTGTATCGGATGCGACGTGCCAACATGGCGAGCCGCCAGCCTGGGACTTGAGCCCGTAGGGGGCTAGGCAGAAGGGGACAGGTTCTAAACTGGATTGGAGCAAACGCTATGGGACGCTGCGCCGCGAGGACCGCTGGAAAAACGGCCAAAGCAGTGAAGCGCAGGCGGCATTATAGCGAACTTTGCTGCACCGCGCCACCATTCAGGCAAATCCGACAGAAAAAAGTGCCGGAATGCAGTAGGGACGTGAGGGCGATGGCCCGGAGCCTCGCGTCCGGAACCCCGCGAGGCCGTGGCGGGGTTCCCATACGGCCATTTCCACAGATGATTGGCGCGCCGGAAACTCAGGCCGCCGCGCCGCTCTTCAGCGATTCGACGAGCTCGACATATTGCTGCTTCGCAGCGTCCTGCGCGGTGCCCTTGAGCGCCGCCCAAGCTTCGTACTTGTATTTGCCGACGATGTCGGTGAAGCCCGACTTGTCGCCGTGCACGTCGCCCTCGCTTGCCTGCTTGAAGAGTGCATAGAGACGCAGCAGCGTGAGATTGCCCGGGCGCTCGGGCAGCTGCTTGACGTCCTGCTGGGCTTGTTCGAACTGGGAGTTGATATCGGTCATGGTGGGTTGGCCTGCGTCGCGGGATAGATGAGATCGGCCGAAAATCATAACAATTGCCTGACGCAACGGGGCCGAGGGCTTATTCCAAACTGGGCGGCCGCGAAGCGGGGCAGCAAGGCCGCGCAAACCACCATTCACGCGCACCGTGCCGATTACAATACGGTCCATGACTCAAACAGTGCTCCTTGCCCTCGATACCTCGACTGAATTCTGTTCGGCGGCGCTCGTGTCCGCGTCCGTCGATGCCGCCGGTCAGCCCAGCGCCGAACCGCGCGTCTGGGTTCGTCACGAACAAACCGGCGCGGTGTCCAGTACCCGCCTGCTGCCGGCGATCCGCGAACTGTTCGACGAAGCCGGCCTCACGTTGGCGGACTGCGACGCGATCGCGTTCGGCTCGGGCCCGGGCTCGTTCACCGGACTGCGTACGGCGACCGGCGTCGCCCAAGGCCTCGCGTTCGGCCTGGACCTGCCGGTCGTGCCGATTGGCACGCTGCTCGCGTGCGCGGAGAGCGCCCGCCTGCGTGATCCGTCGACGACGCGCGTGCTCGCCGCGCTCGACGCGCGCATGGACGAAATCTACTGGGCCGACTACGCGTGGGACGACGCGCAACACGAATGGCGCACCGTGCAGACGGCGTCGCTCGATGCGCCTGAGCGGATCGTGCTGCCCGACGGGCCGTTCACGCTTGCCGGCAATGCGGCCGCCGCGTTCGGCGAGCGATTGCCGGCGGTCGCGGCCGCGCGAAGCGTCGATGGCGAAGC
Source organism: Burkholderia sp. JPY481 (assembly GCF_038900515.1). Classification (NCBI taxonomy): domain Bacteria; kingdom Pseudomonadati; phylum Pseudomonadota; class Betaproteobacteria; order Burkholderiales; family Burkholderiaceae; genus Burkholderia; species Burkholderia sp. JPY481. Next base: position 574,735 of record NZ_JAYMRT010000001.1, on the reverse strand, counting down.
GTTGCCGCATGCGTTGCCGCTGGCGTACGCGGCGCTGCGCGCGTTCCATGCGGGTCGCACGGTGCCCGCCGACCAGGCGGCGCCCGAGTACGTGCGCGACAAGGTCGCGCAGACGACCGCCGAGCGCATGGCCGACAAGGCGGCGAAATCAGCCAAAGCGGCTCACAACGCCGGGCAGTCCGCGCAGAGCGCGCCCGACGGCGCGTCCGGCCAGCCGTCCCACGACGAGGCGCGCCCATGAGCGGTGTGCTGCTCACGGACCGCTACATGTCGCCGATGACCGAAAGCGACCTGGACGAAGTCGCCGCGATCGAGAAGCTCGCTTATGAGTTTCCGTGGAGTCGCGGCAACTTCGGCGACTCGCTGCGCAACGGCTATTTCGGCGTCTGTCTGCGCCACGTGACGGGCACTTTGATCGGCTATTGCGTGCTGATGCCGGTCGTCGATGAAATGCATCTGCTGAATCTGTGCGTGGCACCCCAAGCGCAAGGCGCGGGCGCGGGCCTCGCGCTGCTGCGCGAGGCGGTGCGCATCACGCACGCGGAGAAGCTCGAGGGACTGCTGCTCGAAGTGCGGCCGTCGAATCATCGGGCGATCCGTTTGTACGAGCGCTTTGGCTTCGCATCGATCGGCCGGCGCAAAAATTATTATCCGGCGCGGCATCGCGCCCGGGAGGACGCGATCGTGATGCGTCTGTCGTTTGCCACGGAGGGCCAAGATGGCGCTGCATGAATCGGTGCTCGAAGAATTTGGACTCGCGCCGTTGTGGGTGCGTCGCGGACTCGCCGCGCGCGAGGCGGAGGCCGGGCAGGGTGATGCATCGCAGTCGATACCGGCAGACGCGGACGACGAGCGACGCGCGGAGCCGGCGCCGCAGACCTCGCGCGAACCGCTGCGCGCATCCGCCGACGCGCAGCCGCAGCAAGCGCCGAGTGAACCCGCACCGCGCTTCGACGAAACCGCCGCACGCCGCGAGACATCACAACCGCAACCGGACTTTTCAGCGCCGCCGACTTTCGACGCCCCACCCGACGACGACTTCGCGTGGTTCGACGATCCCACCGCATCGGCCCCCGCACCCGCCGAAGCACGCCGCGACGCGCCCGCGCTGCCGGCGATCCACACGCTCGACTGGGACGCGCTCGCCGAGCGCGTCGCCGGATGCGAGGCCTGCCGGCTGTGCGAGAAACGCACGAACACGGTGTTCGGCGTCGGAGATCGCGAGGCCGACTGGATGCTGATCGGCGAAGCGCCCGGCGAGAACGAGGACCGTCAAGGCGAACCGTTCGTCGGCCAGGCCGGCAAGCTGCTCGACAACATGCTGCATTCGCTCGCGCTCGCGCGCGGCACCAACGTGTATATCGCGAACGTGATCAAGTGCCGGCCGCCCGGCAACCGGAATCCGCAGCCGGACGAGGTCGCCCGTTGCGAACCTTATCTGCAGCGTCAGGTGTCGCTCGTGAAGCCGAAGCTGATCGTCGCGCTCGGCCGTTTCGCCGCGCAGAGTCTGCTGAAGACCGACGCGAGCATTTCGTCGCTGCGCGGCCGCGTGCATACGTACGAGGGCGTGCCGGTGATCGTCACCTATCATCCGGCCTATCTGCTGCGTAGCCTGCCCGACAAGGCCAAGGCATGGACGGACCTGTGCCTTGCGCGCGCCACGTGGCTGGCGAACGGCGGCGCGCCGTCGAACGAATCAAAGTGACGATCCCCGAGGGACGGGCGGCGCGCATGCCCGCCGCGTCTATCAGCCACGCGGCGCTTCTCGATAGGTTGCTTGGATTGCGCGACGGTGCTTCAGTCGATGCACTGCGCGAACCCGCCGTCCGCGATCTCGCGTGGCTGCTGCTGAGTCCCGATCTGTTGCGCCCTCAGCCTCCCGCGGGCGCGCTCGCGGCTCCCTTCGATACACCGCAGGAATTGCAGGCCACGCTCGACTGGCTGCGCGCGCTCGACACCACGCCAGAATCTCTGCATCAGGATCTCGCGGCAACGCGCATCACGCGTCTTGGCCGCTACGCCGAACGCCTGCTGGGTTTTTTCCTTCGTCATGGGCCGGCGACGCAATTGATCGCAGCGGGTGTGCCGCTACGGCACGCCGGCCGCACGCTTGGTGAATGCGATTTCCTCGTGCGCACGCGCGAGGGCGCGCGACTGCATTGGGAACTCGCGGTGAAGTGCTATCTGCATGCGGGCGATCCGAATAGGGCAGAGGCGGCGCATCTCGCCGATTACGTCGGCCCCAATCTGAAGGACCGCTTCGATCTGAAGCTCGCGCATCTGCTCGATCATCAGTTGCCGCTCAGCGCACGCGAGGAATTTGCATCGACGGGCTATGCAGGCACGTGGACGCCGCAGATGTTCGTCAAAGGCTGGCTGTTCTACCGGCATGGCGCCACGCCCACCGATCCTGCCGAACTCGATCCCGCGCATGGCCGCGGCTGGTGGATTACGCATCGCGACTGGCCGGCTTTCGAGTGCGCGCACACGCATAGGTGGCGGGTGTTGCCGCGGCTCGAATGGCTTGCGCCGCAGTATCGAATGCAAGCCGGCGCGAACGATTCGTGCTATGTCGACGCAAACACGCTCGCCGCTCAAATTTCACCGCAACACGGCCCGACGATGGTCGCCGGATTCATCGAAGACGATACGGGACATCTGCTCGAACGCTCGCGCGGCTTTATCGTGCCCGACGACTGGCCCGAGCACGCGCGGCGTTACGCGAAGCAATAGCGTCGCTTACCACCACCGATGAAAGTGATGCACCGGCCCCACGCCGTGGCCGACGTCGAGCCGCTCGCTCGCCTGCAACGCGCCGGTCAGATAAACCTTCGCATCGGCCACGGCGCTAGCGAGATCGTCGCGCTGCGGAATCAACGCCGCGATCGCCGACGACAACGTGCAGCCCGTTCCATGCGTGTTCTTCACCGGCACGCGCGGACCGCCGAGACGCAGCGTGCCGCTTTCCTGCACGAGCCAGTCGGGGCTATCGGTCGCGCTCAGATGGCCGCCCTTCATCAGCACCGCGCGCGCGCCGAGCGCGCGCAACGCTTCGCCTTGCTCGACCATGCCGGCTTCGTCGGTGGCGGGCTGCGTGCCGAGCAGCGCGGCCGCTTCCGGCAGATTCGGCGTCAGCAGATCGGCGAGCGGCAGCAGTTCGTCGCGTACCACCGCGACCGCATCGGGCAGCAATAGTGCGTGATTGCTCTTCGAGATCATCACCGTGTCGAGCACGATGTGTTTGGGCCGGTGACGGCGCAGCGCGTCGGCAACCGCGCGCGCGATCGGCGCATTCGCGAGCATGCCGATCTTCACCGCGTCGATGCGGATGTCGTCGAACACCGCGTCGAGCTGCGCGGTGATGAAGCCAGGGTCCGGCGCGTGAATCGCGGTCACGCCGCGCGTGTTCTGCGCGGTCAGCGCGGTGATCACGCTCGCGCCATAGGCGCCGAGCGCGGAGAAGGCCTTCAGATCGGCCTGGATGCCAGCGCCGCCGCCGGAATCGGAGCCGGCGATCGTCAGCACATTGGGAATCGATTGAGTCATGGTCGAGCGAGGAAGAAGAAGGGCCCGCTCGTGCGTGTCGCGGCCGGCCCGGCGCGGTTGATCAGTGCTTGGCTTCGCCGATCAGCGCGACCGAATCGAACGCGCGCTGGTTCGCCTGATGGCGCCGCATCACGAGCCACATCATCACGCACACGAAGGTGCCGAACAGCACGATCACGACGGTAACCGGCACGTCGAGCCAAACGAGCACCGCGTACAGGCACAGCATCACGAGCACGGACAGATTCTCGTTGAAGTTCTGCACGGCGATCGAATGGCCCGCCGACAGCAGCACGTGCCCGCGATGCTGCAGCAGCGCATTCATCGGCACGACGAAAAAGCCCGACAGGCCGCCCACGAACATCAGGAAGATATACGCGAAGATCAGATAGCCCGACACGTGCATGCGGCCAAAATAAATGCCCCAGTGCGGGGGAAACAGATCGCGCGTGTAGAACGCCATCAGCATCACGGAGATACCCATCATGATGCCGACCGGCAAGACCGACAGCGACTTCTTCAACGGCACGCGCGAAGCCGCAAAAATCGCGCCGCCCGCGACGCCGACCGCGACCACCGCCTGCAGGATTGCCGCCTCGGACAGCGACATGCCCAGCGACACCTCGGCCCATTTAAGCACGATGAATTGCAGCGTCGCACCCGCGCCCCAGAACAGCGTCGTCACAGCGAGAGAAATCTGTCCGAGCTTGTCACGCCACAGCACGAGAAAGCAGTCGGCGAAATCGGTGATCAGGCGGATCGGCCCGTGTTCCTGGCGCGGATAGCGCGCGCCGGTGTCGGGAATGCGCAGATTAAAGAGCGCGGCGACCACGTAAATGCCCATGATCACGAGCATCGCGGCTTCCGCGGGCGTGTTCACGGTGGGGACGTGCCATTTGAGAATCGGCGCGGCGATGTGCGGGCTGATCAGCGCGCCGCCGAGCACCGTGCCGAGAATGATCGAGCCGACCGTGGTGCCTTCGATCCAGCCGTTCGCGGCGACGAGCCGGTCAGGCGGCAACAGTTCGGTGAGAATGCCGTATTTGGCGGGCGAGTAGGCCGCCGCGCCGAAGCCGACGATGCCGTACGCAATCAGCGGATGCGCGCCGACCAGCATCGTGATGCAGCCGACCACCTTGATCGTATTGGTGATGAACATCACGCGTCCTTTCGGACGGGAGTCGGCGAATGCGCCGACGAAGGCGGCAAGAACGACGTACGACAGCACAAAAAACAGCTTGAGCAGCGGCGTCATCCAGTTCGGAGCGTGAAGATCTTTCAGCAGTGCGATAGCAGCGATCAGAAGCGCATTGTCGGCCAGCGACGAAAAAAACTGCGCGGCCATGATGGTGTAAAAGCCTTTTTTCATCTGATGCGATGCTGTCCTCGCTGCGGTCTGTCCGCCCCGGCCGTTTGTTATGCGTCCGGGCTTATGCCGATCGAAATGGGTTGTGCGCACGGCTTTATATCATGAAAATAGATGGATTCAGACTAGCAGAATCCTTGATCGCACCGCCCAGCGGGCCGCAGAGCGCTGAAAACGCCTTGTAAGCCGCTGATTCGCAAGTGTCTTTTCGAAAAAATCCCATGCCGCGCCCCCTTTCCGCCACGATTCATACCGCTGCTCTCGCCAATAACCTCGCTGTCGCGCGGCGCTATGCGCCGAAATCAAAAGTCTGGGCCGTCGTCAAGGCTAATGCCTACGGGCATGGCCTCGCGCGCGTGTTTCCCGGATTGCGCGCGACGGACGGCTTTGGGTTGCTGGACCTCGAAGAAGCGGTGAAGTTGCGTGAATTGGGCTGGGCAGGCCCAATTCTTCTGCTGGAAGGCTTTTTTCGGCCGACCGACATCGACGTAATCGATCGCTACAGCCTGACCACGGCGCTGCATTCGGACGAGCAGCTGCGCATGCTCGAAATGGCGCGCCTGTCGAAACCGGTCAATATCCAGTTGAAGATGAACACCGGTATGAACCGGCTCGGCTACACGGTGGAAAAATTTCGTGCCGCATGGGAGCGCGCGCGCGCCTGCCAAGGCGTCGGCCAGATCACGTTGATGACGCATTTTTCCGATGCCGATGCCGAGCGCGGCATCGCGCATCAGGTGGAGGCGTTCGAGCGCGGCGCGCAGGGCATCGCCGGTGCGCGCAGCCTCTCGAATTCGGCCGCGACACTGTGGCATCCCGAAGCGCATTTCGACTGGGTGCGTCCGGGCATCATCCTGTACGGCGCGTCGCCGTCCGGCGTGACGGCCGCGATCGACGGCACCGGACTGCAGCCCGCGATGACGCTCGCGTCGGAACTGATCGCCGTGCAGACGCTCGGCGAAGGCAGTTCGGTCGGCTATGGGTCCACGTTCACCGCGCGCGCGCCGATGCGCATCGGCGTGGTCGCGTGCGGTTACGCGGACGGCTATCCGCGCGTCGCGCCCGAAGGCACGCCGGTGATCGTCGATGGGGTGCGCACGCGAATCGTTGGACGCGTGTCGATGGACATGCTGACCGTCGACCTGACCCCGGTGCCGACCGCCAACGTCGGCTCGCGCGTGGAACTGTGGGGTACCGCGCTGCCCATCGACGACGTCGCGCAAGCCTGCGGCACGATCGGCTACGAGCTGATGTGCGCGGTCGCGCCGCGTGTGCCGGTTCGGGCGGAGTAACGCGTGGCGAAAGCGAAGACGTTGTATATCTGCGGGGAATGCGGCGGACAGTCGCCCAAGTGGTCCGGTCAATGCCCGTCTTGCCAGGCGTGGAACACGCTCGTCGAATCGGTCGCAGAGGCGCCGTCCGCTCACCGTTTCCAGTCGCTCGCGAAGAGCACGCCAGTGCGGCGCCTCGCCGACATCGACGCGTCGGACGTGCCGCGCTTTTCCACCGGCGTCAGCGAATTCGACCGCGTGCTCGGCGGCGGTCTCGTGCCGGGCGGCGTGGTCCTGATCGGCGGCGATCCGGGCATCGGTAAATCTACATTGCTGCTGCAATCGCTCGCCGAGATCGCCGCGGACAAGCGCGCGCTCTATATCAGCGGCGAAGAATCGGGCGCGCAGATCGCGTTGCGCGCGCAACGGCTCGCACTGCTCGAACCCGGCTCGAAGGCGAGCGAACTGCAATTGCTCGCGGAAATCCAGCTCGAAAAAATTCAGGCGACGATCACCGAGCAACGGCCCGAAGTCGCCGTGATCGATTCGATCCAGACCGTCTATTCGGATGCTTTGACATCGGCGCCGGGCTCGGTCGCGCAAGTGCGCGAGTGCGCCGCGCAACTGACGCGTATCGCCAAGCAGTCGGGCACCACGATCATCATGGTCGGGCACGTGACGAAAGAGGGCGCGCTCGCGGGGCCGCGCGTGCTCGAGCATATCGTCGATACGGTGCTGTATTTCGAGGGCGATACGCACTCGTCGTACCGTCTCGTGCGCGCGATCAAGAACCGTTTCGGCGCGGTCAACGAGCTCGGCGTGTTCGCGATGACCGAGCGTGGTTTGCGCGGCGTCGCGAATCCGTCGGCATTGTTTTTGTCGCAGCACGAGCAGTCGGTGCCGGGTTCGTGCGTGCTCGTCACGCAGGAGGGCACGCGGCCGTTGCTCGTCGAAGTGCAGGCGCTCGTCGATTCGGCCAACGCGCCGAATCCGCGCCGCCTCGCGGTCGGCCTCGAACAGAACCGGCTCGCGATGCTGCTCGCGGTGCTGCATCGGCATGCGGGCATCGCCTGTTTCGATCAGGACGTGTTCCTGAACGCGGTGGGTGGCGTGAAGATCTCCGAGCCCGCCGCCGACCTCTCGGTACTGCTCGCGATTCATTCGTCGATGCGCAACAAGCCGCTGCCGAAGGGGCTCGTCGTATTCGGCGAAGTGGGCCTCGCCGGAGAAATCCGGCCGTCGCCGCGCGGTCAGGAACGCCTGAAGGAAGCGGCCAAGCTCGGCTTCTCGGTGGCGGTGATTCCGAAGGCCAATGCGCCGAAACAGCCGATCGAAGGCTTACAGGTCGTTGCGGTCGAACGGATCGAACAGGCCATCGACCGCGTCCGCACGCTCGAATAGACGGGGCCGGGACGGCTCGCCGGTACATTGCGCGCTCGCGGTCCCGTAATGCCCTGTAAATATCGCCATATTGGCTGTAACCTGGCCGCCATACCTTTTTCCTAAGCTGTAACGATATGCATCCCTTCTGATGCTCGAAAAAGGATCGCGCTTTGAAACAGTCACATGAAACCGCTGCCGACCCGCACATCCAGGTGCGCGGCTGCCGGGTCTCCGCACCGATTCATCGGCCATGGGGCGGCGCTTGCCGGATCGTCGAGTGGATCGACACCGCGGGGCAGATCTCGCGGCGCGTGGTGGCCGAAGACGTGACCGCCGCCGAAGTGCGCGCCACGATCAGCCGCCATGTGGAAGGTCGCAAGCACTTGCTGTACGACGACGAGAAGTCGCCGCGTCAAACGCTGCCGAGGCAGACGGCGACGCGGCGTTGACGGCGGCGGGTTAGGCCCCGTCGTCGTCTGAGTCGGCGGCGCTCGCGGCCGCCGCCGCATACGCGTGCGGATTGAACAGCGGATGCTGCGCCGCTTCAGCGGGCGTCAGCACCGGCGACACGCAGCAATCGAGCGATTCCAACGATTCCACCCAGTCGCCGAGCGTGCGCGTCGCGATCACATCAGCGAGTTCCCGGATGAGTGCCAACGCATCGGGACCGCCGATCGCCTGCCCCAGGCTCCAGTGACGCGTCGCCCATTCGGGCCGATCGAGCGCCATGCACAGCGTTTCCCAGAACTTCAGTTCGAGCGCGCCGACCGCGAGCCAGCGCTGATCGCTCGTGCGGTACAGGTTGTAGCAGGGCACGCCGCCATTTAGCAGACCACTGCCCGCTGCGGGCGCCGCCCCTTCGTTGACCAGCGACACCTGCGCGACGAAGTTGTGCGCATAGCTCGTGTGCGTCATCGATACATCGACGAAGCGGCCCGCGCCACCACGCGCGACATGCCAGAGCGCGGCGAGAATCTGCGTGACCGCGCTCAAGGCGCCACCGAGCAGATCGGCGATCTGGAAGTTCGGCAGGATCGGCGCACCGTCGCGGCTTGCCAGTTGATCGAGCACGCCCGCATAGCCGATGTAGTTCAGATCGTGGCCCGCATGGTCCGCGAACGGACCGCTTGCGCCATATCCGCTGATCGCGCAATAGACGAGCCGCGGATTGGCCGCGCCGAGCGTCGCGTAGCCGAGGCCGAGCCGCTCCATCACGCCGGGCCGGAAGCTCTCGATCAACACGTCGGCTTCGGCCGCGAGCGCGCGCAGCACGTTGCGTCCCGCTTCGGATTTGAGGTCGAGGCGCGTCTCGCGCTTGCCGCGATTGACCATCCGGTAGAACGCACCGGGCCTACCCGCGACACGATCGCTCGACGACTGCATCATCGTGCGCGTCGGGTCGCCCGCGCCGGGCGCTTCGATCTTCAGCACATCGGCGCCGAGCTCAGCGAGGCGCAGCGCGGCCGCCGGCCCCGGCAAGAGGCGCGTGAGGTCGAGCACGCGGAGTCCTTGCAACGGTGGCGGCACCTCGGTTGCCGTTGCAGCCGCGGGTCCAGACACCGATGACGGGGACGACGAGTTCGCAAATGACAAAGCCAAGCTCCCGTGGATGCCGGCGCGGCCCGGCCGTTGCGTGCCGCTAGCCGATCTGTTCGAGTTCCTCGTGCGTCTCGAGCCATTCGGCTTCGAGCGTATCGAGGCGCGCGTTCACGTCTGCCTGACGGCGGATCGCCTCCGTCAGTTTGCTCTTCTGCTCCGGCTCGTAGCTCGCGGGATCGGCGACGAATGTATCGAGCGTCGTCTTCTCCGCGTTGAGCGCGTCCATTTCCTTTTCGATCTTCGCGATGCGGCTTTGCAGCGGCTTCTTCAGATGCGCGAGCTTCTGCCGCGTTTCCGCTTCGAGGCGGCGCTGCTCCTTGCGATTGACGTTGCTGTCGCCATTTGCCGCGGCGCTGGACGCTGCGTCCGACGCACCGGAAGCATTCGCCTTCAACGCCGCGCGCTGCTCGGCCGCATGCTGCAGCAGCCAGTCGCGATAGTCGTCGAGATCGCCGTCGAATTCCTGCAGACGATGCTTCGCGACCAGCATGAACTGATCGGTCGTCGCGCGCAGCAGATGGCGGTCGTGCGACACCAGAATCAGCGTGCCTTCGAATTGCGCGAGCGCCATCGTCAGCGCGTGGCGCGTTTCGAGGTCGAGGTGATTGGTCGGCTCGTCGAGCAGCAGCAGGTTCGGCTTCTGCCAGATGATCAGCGCGAGCGCGAGGCGTGCTTTCTCGCCGCCCGAGAACGGCGCGATCTTCGCGGTCGCCATGTCGCCGGAAAAGTTGAAGCTGCCGAGGAAGTCGCGCAGTTCCTGCTCGCGCGTATCGGGCGCGAGACGCGCGAGGTGCTGCAACGGCGTGTCGTCCGGACGCAGCGTTTCGAGCTGATGCTGCGCGAAGTAGCCGATGCGCAAACCCTTGCCTTCGCGTACGTGGCCCGAGAGCGGTTCGAGCGTGCCCGCGAGCGTCTTGATCAGCGTGGACTTGCCCTGGCCGTTCGCGCCGAGCAGGCCGATGCGCTGACCATTCTGGATCGACAGCATCACGCGCTCGACGATCGGAATCTCGCTGCCGTCTTCGGCGTGGTAGCCGCAGCGCACATCTTCCATCACCATCATCGGATTCGGCGCGGAGTCGGGCGTACGGAACTCGAACGTGAACGGCGACGCGATGTGCGCGGGCGCGATCAGCTCCATCTTCTCGAGCGCCTTCACCCGGCTTTGCGCCTGACGCGCCTTGGTGGCCTGCGCCTTGAAGCGGTTGATGTAGCTTTGCAGATGCGCGACCGTGCGCTGCTGCTTTTCGTACGCGCTCTGCTGCAGGGCGATCTGCTGCGCGCGCAGCACTTCGAATTGCGAGTAATTGCCGCCGTAGCGCTTGATCTGCTGGTTCTCGAGATGCAGCGTGACGTTGCAGACGGAATCGAGAAACTCGCGGTCGTGCGAGATCACGATCAGCGTGCCCGCATAGCGATTGAGCCAGTCTTCGAGCCAGACGATCGCGTCGAGGTCGAGGTGGTTGGTCGGTTCGTCGAGCAGCAGCAGGTCGGAGCGGCACATCAGCGCCTGCGCGAGATTCAGCCGCATGCGCCAGCCGCCCGAAAAACTGCTGACCGGCTCGCGGGTCTGGTCGAGCGTGAAACCGAGGCCGAGCAGCAGCGCTTCGGCGCGTGCCGGCGCGGTGTAGCCGTCGGCGTCGGCGAAGGCGGCGTGCGCTTCGGCTTCGGCCGCGCCGTCGTGCGCCGCGGAGGCGGCCGCGATGCGCGCTTCGATGTCGCGCAGCGCGGCGTCGCCGTCGAGCGTGTAGGCGAGGGCGGTTTTGTCGACGGCAGGCGTTTCCTGTGCGACGTGGGCGATGCGCCAGGTCGGCGGGATCGAGAAATCGCCGCCGTCCGCATGCAGCTCGCCGCGCAGCACGGCGAACAGCGTCGACTTGCCCGCGCCGTTCGCCCCGACGAGGCCGGCTTTTTCACCGGGGTTCAACGTGAACGTGGTGTTGTCGAAAAGCGGCTTGGTGCCGCGCGCGAGGCTGAACTGATTGAAGCGGATCACGACGTGGCCGGCTGAAGAAAACCGCTATTTTAGACTGCCCGGCGGGTTGCCGGGCGCGCGGCGCCGATTGCCCGGCTGTCGCATTGAGCGCAGCCGCCATCGGCCATTCGGCCGACTGTACCGGCAGCGCTTTTGGCATAGACTGACGGCTTTCACGGGAGGGCACATGACATCGATCTATTCGTTTTCGGCACGCACGCTCGGCGGCGAGGAAGCGAGTCTCGCGAAGTACCAAGGCAAGGTGATGCTGATCGTCAATACCGCGAGCGAATGCGGGTTCACGCCGCAGTACGCGGGCTTGCAGAAGCTGTACGACACGTACGCGGCGCGCGGGCTCGCGGTGCTCGGTTTTCCGTGCAACCAGTTCGGCAAGCAGGAGCCGGGCGACGCCGCGCAGATCGGCAGCTTCTGCGAGAAGAATTACGGCGTGACGTTCCCGATGTTCGACAAGATCGACGTGAACGGCCCGAACGCGCACCCGCTATTCCGTTACCTGACGATCGAAGCGCCGGGGCTGCTCGGTCTCGAGGCGATCAAGTGGAATTTCACGAAGTTTCTGATCGGCCGCGACGGCAACGTGGTCAAGCGCTATGCGCCGCTGACCAAGCCCGAGGCGATCACCGAGGATATCGAAGCGCTGCTGTAAGCACGAGCGCCTCTACAGGATCGGCGAAAAGAGCCGTGCGACGTGCATCAGCATGCGTCGCAGCGCGTTCGCCTTGCGGTACTCGTCGCGGTCGATTTCGCGCGACTCGGCGAAGTCGTCGAGCAGCATCGTTTCGACTTCGAGCGCGAAACCGCGGTCGACGGTCAGCACCATGATCTCGAAGTTCAGACGGAACGAGCGGTTGTCGAGATTGGCGCTGCCGATCGCGGCCGCGCTGCTGTCGATCAGCACGACCTTCTGGTGCAGGAAACCCGGCTGATAGCGGAAGATGCGAATGCCCGCGCGCAGCGAGTCGTATGCATACAGCTTCGAAGCCTCGAACACCACCCGGTGATCGCGCCGGCTCGGAATCAGGATGCGTACGTCGACGCCGCGCAGCGCCGCGAGCCGCAGCGCGGCGAACACGGCTTCGTCGGGTACCAGGTAGGGCGTCGTGATCCAGATGCGTTCGCGCGCCGCGTTGATCGCTTCGACGAAAAACAGCGAGCAGGTCTCCTGTTTGTCGGCCGGGCCGCTCGGCAGCACGATGCAGTGCATGTTGTTCCCGGCGTGTTCGACGGCGCCGTGGGCGTCGCGCTGCTCGACGGATGGACCGGCAGTTTCGGTGGACGGCACGTCTAACTCGGGCAACTGCTGCGTGGCCCAGTACCAGTCCTCGATGAAGACGAACTGGATGCTGGCGACCGCCGGGCCGCGCACCTCGATATGCGTATCGCGCCACGGCGACAGCGGCGGCTTCGCGCCCAGATATTCGACGCCGACGTTATGACCGCCAATAAACGCGCGCTCGCCGTCGACCGCCACGATCTTGCGGTGATTGCGGAAATTCAGTTGCAGACGGTTGACGAAGCGGCGGTTCGTCGCGAACGGCTGCATCTCGATGCCGGCCGCGCGCAGTGCCGCGACGTAGCGGTGCGGCAGATCGAAGCTGCCGATGCTGTCGTACAGGAAGTACACGCGCACGCCCTGTTGCGCTTTCGCGATCAGCGCGTCTTTCAGCATGTCGCCGAGCGCGTCGTCGCGCACGATGAAGAACTGCACGATCACATAGTGGCGCGCGTTCTGGATCGCGTCGAAGATCGCCTCGAAAGTCGCGGTGCCGTTGATCAGCGTGCGCACGGTGTTGCCGGGCAGGAACGGCATGCCGCCGAGGCGCGTCAGCGACTGCACGAGCCGCGAGCCGAGCTGCTGCGTCGGCACCCCGGCCGACGACGCGTGCGTGTCCCACACCTGCGGATGCGCGCGTGTGCGCAGCAGCTCGTTTTCGACGCGGCGCGCGTCCGCGTAGCCGGCGAACTTGCTGCGGCCAAGGAACAGGTACGGCACGAGCGTCAGATAAGGCATCGCGACCAGCGATACGGCCCACGCGATCGCCCCTTGCGAGGTGCGGGTATGGAGAATCGCGTGACCGGCCGCGATGATGCCGAGAATGTGGGCAAGGAGAACCAGCGGGCCGACGTGAAGCAGGTCGAATGTCATAAGCTCGCGAACAGTTGGCGAAGCGCCGGGGTTCAGGAAACGGAGGCGGGCACAGGCTCGCTTCGTGGTCTGCGGCGAACGCGTCGGGCAACGAATTCAGACTGCGGCTGCGGCGCCTGGGAAAGCGCCAAAAACGGCCTAAAAACACGCGCTAAAAAATAGCGCAAAAACTCGTACGAATAAACCGTGTGTGCTGCGGCGCGCGTCACTTGCGAAATCCGACGCAAGCCGGCGCCGCGCACGCCGCGCGATCAAACGGACAGCATGCCGAACTCAGACCGGCAGGTCGCTGGCCTGGATCAGGAACACGTTGTCGTCGCCGGCGCTGGTCGACAGCCACACGAGGTCGAGACCGCCGAACGCCGCCTCGACGTGCTCGCGTTCGTTGCCGATCTCGATGACGAGCACGCCGTCTTCGGTCAGCCAGTTGCGCGCGCCGGCAATGATCCGGCGCACGATGTCCATGCCGTCCGCGCCACCCGCGAGCGCCATCTCCGGCTCGTGCTTGTATTCGGCCGGCAACTCCTGCATCGACTTCGCGTTCACGTACGGCGGGTTGCTGATGATCACGTCGTAGCGGCGCTCGGCGAGCGGCGCGTACAGATCGCCTTCGAACAGCGCGATGCGGTCGTCGAGGTGGTAGTCCAGCACGTTGCGCGTCGCGACTTCGAGCGCGGGCGCGGACAGATCGACCGCGTCGACGTCGGCGTTCGGGAACGCGTGGGCGGCGAGGATCGCGAGGCAGCCGGAGCCGGTGCACAGCTCGAGCACCGCGCCGACCTGCTCGGGGTCCTCGACGTACGGCTGCAGGCCGTCCTGCAGCAGCTCGCCGATGAACGAGCGCGGCACGATCACGCGCTCGTCGACGTAAAAGCGATAGCCATGCATCCACGCTTCCTGCGTGATGTACGCGGCCGGCACGCGTTCGGCGGCGCGTCGCTCGATCACTTTCAGCACCGCCTCGATTTCGGCCGTGGTCAGGCGCGCGTCTAGAAACGGCTCGAGCAGGTCGAGCGGCAGGTGCAGCGTGTGCAGGATCAGATAGGCGGCTTCGTCGTAGGCATTGGCCGAGCCGTGGCCGAACGACAGCTTGGCCTCGCTAAAACGCGACACTGCATAACGCAGCAAGTCGCGGACGGTGCAAAAAGGAAGCGTCATCGCAAGGTTCCTGGTTATGCGATCAGTTGTTCGAGCACGCGGCGATACACGTTCTTCAGCGGCTCGATATGGGCGACTTCGATATGTTCGTCGATCTTGTGGATGCTTGCGTTCAGCGGACCGAACTCGATCACCTGCTTGCAGATGCGCGCGATGAAGCGGCCGTCCGACGTGCCGCCGGTGGTCGACAACTCGGTGTCGACGCCGGTCTCGTCCTTGATCGCTTGCGCGAGCGCGCTCGACAGCTCGCCGCGCGGGGTGAGAAACGGCAGGCCGCTCACGGTCCAATGCAGTTCGTATTCGAGGCCGTGTTTGTCGAGAATCGCGTGCACGCGCTTTTGCAGTCCTTCGACGGTGCTCGCGGTCGAGAAGCGGAAGTTGAACATCACGTCCGCATGGCCGGGGATCACGTTGGTCGCGCCGGCGCCGCTGTGGATGTTCGACACCTGCCAGGTGGTCGGCGGGAAATATTCGTTGCCATCGTCCCAGCGCTCGGCGACGAGCTCGGCGAGCGCGGGCGCGAGCAGGTGCACCGGATTCTTCGCCAGATGCGGATAAGCGATATGGCCTTGCACGCCCTTGACGATCAGCTTGCCCGACATCGAGCCGCGCCGGCCATTCTTGACCATGTCGCCGAACCGCTCGCTCGACGTCGGCTCGCCGACGATGCAGTAGTCCATGCGCTCACCGCGCTCTTGCAATGCTTCGACGACCTTGACGGTGCCGTCTGTGGCGGGGCCTTCCTCGTCGCTCGTGATCAGGAATGCGATCGAGCCGCGGTGCTGAGGGTTGGCCGCGACGAACTCCTCGCTCGCGACGACGAAGCCGGCGATCGACGCCTTCATGTCCGCCGCGCCGCGGCCGTACAGCTTGCCGTCGCGCTGGGTCGGCTCGAACGGCGCCGAGCGCCATTGTTCGAGCGGGCCGGTCGGCACCACGTCGGTGTGACCGGCGAACGCGAGCAGCTTGCCCGCGGTGCCGTCGACGCCGCGTTTTACGGCCCACAGGTTGGTCACGCCGTTGGATTCGATCGTCTCGTGCTCGAAGCCGAGCGCGGCCAGGCGCTCGATCAGCAGACGCTGGCAATGCTGGTCGTCGGGCGTCACGGACGCGCGCGCGATCAGTTGTTCGGTAAGGGCGAGGGTGCCGGACATGGATTCAGTACAAGCCACTTTGAAATGAAAAAATGCCGGCTCGCGGTGAGCCACCGCAGCCGGCAACAGCCTTTGAACGACGCGGCGCGAGGCCGCGCGTCATGCTACGTGCCTGGCAGTCGCTCAGGCAAACAGCGCCGCGTACTCGTCAGCGGAAAAACCGAGCGACTTCACGCGCCCGTTCACGACCAGCACCGGCCGCTTGATCACCGACGGCTTGTGGATCATCAGCGCGATCGCGCCCGGCTGCGTTTCCGCGGCCGCCTTCATGTCGTCGGACAGCGCGCGCCACGTCGTGCCGCGGCGGTTCAGCAGCGCGTCGAGTTTGACGTCCTTCAACCAGTCCTGCACCAGCGGCTCGGTTACGCCGGCCTTCTTGAAGTCGTGAAACTCGAACTCGACGCCATGCTCTTCGAGCCACACACGGGCCTTCTTCACGGTGTCGCAGTTCGGAATGCCGTAGACGACGGTTTTGGTGCCGCGCGCCATCAGTCGCCTCGCAGCAACTCGTTCAGGCCGACCTTCGCGCGCGTCTTGGCGTCGACCTTCTTGACGATGACCGCGCAGTACAGGCTGTGCGTGCCGTCCTTCGACGGCAGGTTGCCCGCCACCACGACCGAGCCCGCCGGAATGCGGCCGTACGTGACTTCGCCGGTTTCGCGGTCGTAAATCTTGGTGCTCTGGCCGAGGTACACGCCCATCGAGATCACCGAGTTTTCCTCGACGATCACGCCTTCGACGACTTCCGAGCGCGCGCCGATGAAGCAGTTGTCTTCGATGATGACCGGGTTCGCCTGCAGCGGCTCGAGCACGCCGCCGATGCCGACGCCGCCCGACAGGTGCACGTTCTTGCCGATCTGCGCGCACGAGCCGACGGTGGCCCACGTGTCGACCATCGTGCCTTCGTCGACGTATGCGCCGATGTTGGTGTACGACGGCATCAGCACGACGTTCTTCGCGATGAACGAGCCGCGGCGCGCGATCGCGGGCGGCACCACGCGGAAGCCGCCGGCGGCGAAGTCTTCAGCGGTGTAGTTCGCGAACTTCGACGGCACCTTGTCGTAGAACTGGCTGTAGCCGCCGGCCGGCATCGGCGCGTTGTCTTCCAGACGGAACGACAGCAGCACGGCCTTCTTCAGCCACTGGTTGACGACCCAGTCGCCGTCCTTCTTTTCGGCGACGCGCAGCGCGCCCTTATCGAGTTGCTCGATCGCGTGGGCGACGGCTTCGCGCACTTCGGCCGGCGCGGCTTTCGGCGACAGCTCGGCGCGGTTGTCCCAGGCGGTATCGATGATGCTCTGAAGTTGTTGCGACATATGCGTGATTTTATGAAGGGTTGATGTCTGGAGATGGGGTGCGGTGCGGCTCGGGTGCGGCTCAAGCCGCAGCGAGAGATCGGCAGAATTCGACGATCCGCTGCGCGCCTGCCGTGCATTCGTCGACATCGGCGACGAGCGCGAGGCGCACGAAATTGCGGCCGGGGTTCACGCCGTGCGCGGTGCGCGCGAGGAACGAGCCCGGCAGAACCGTCACATTATAGTCGGCGTAGAGGCGCTGGGCGAACTCGGTGTCGGTGAGGCCGGTGCGCTCGACATTGGCCCACAGGTAGAACGCGGCGTCGGGCAGGCGCACGTCGAGCACGTCGGCGAGCATCGGCGTGACGGTCGTGAACTTCTGCAGGTACTTCGCGCGGTTCTCGCGCACGTGTGTCTCGTCGCTCCACGCGACCACGCTCGCGCTCTGGTACACGGTGGAGAGCGCCGCGCCGTGGTACGTGCGGTACAGCAGGAACGACTTCAGAATCGACGCGTCGCCGGCGACGAAGCCCGAGCGCATGCCCGGTACGTTCGAGCGCTTCGACAGGCTGGACAGCATCACGAGGCGCTCGAAGCCGCGGCCGAGCCGGTGGGCCGCTTCGAGACCGCCGAGCGGCGGCTTCGACTCGTCGAAATAGATTTCCGAGTAGCACTCGTCCGACGCGATCACGAAGCCGTAGCGGTCCGATAGGGCGAACAGTTCGCGCCAGTCGTCGAGCGTGAGCACGGCGCCGGTGGGGTTGCCCGGCGAGCAGACGTACAGCAGTTGCGTGCGGGCCCAGACCTCCGCGGGCACCGCCGAGTAGTCGCACGCGAAGTTGCGCGCCGGGTCGCCGTTGACGAAGTACGGCTGGGCGCCGCCGAGCAGCGCCGCGCCTTCGTAGATTTGGTAGAACGGGTTCGGACAGAGTACGATCGCAGGCTCTCCGTCGGCATCGCGGCGCGGGTTCAGCACCGTCTGCGCAAGCGCGAACAGCGCTTCGCGCGAACCGGACACCGGCAGCACCTCGGTCAGCGGATCGAGCGGCGGCAGGTTGTAGCGTTGCGTGACCCACTTCGCGATCGACTCACGCAGCGGCGCCGAGCCGAGCGTGGCCGGATAGGCAGCGAGGCCGCCGAGCGAAGCGATGACGGCGTCGCGGATCAGCGGCGGCGTCGGATGTTTCGGCTCGCCGATGCCGAAGCTGATATGCGCGAGGCCGGCCGGCGGCGTGACGTCCTTGAAAAGCAGGCGCAGCTTTTCGAACGGATAGGGCTGAAGGGAGTCGAGTAGCGGATTCACGGACGAGTGGGCCTGATCGGAATGGACGCGGATGAAAGTCGGGACAACCGGGCAAGCGCGCCGGCGGGCGTCGGCGCATCAAACATGAATCGGCATCCCTGCGCGCGATGCACTGGCCAGCGACGAGCCGGCCACCAGCGGCGGCGAACGGACGATTATAGCGTGGCGCGCCCGTGGGCCAAGCGGGAGCTTGCCGCGCGGCGCGGCAGCAATCCGTGAGGCGGCGCACCGGCGCGCCGCGGCGGGAACGGCGCGAATCCGCTACGGTTCGCGTAAAAGAATACGCAGGAGCAGCAAATGTACGCAGCAGAGCAGCAGACGGCCGGCCGGGCCCTCATCCGACCCACCCGCGACGCTCGTCGGAGTCCGGCCCCATGACCAACTGGCTTCGCAACGGCTGGCCGACGCTCGCGATCATGCTGGGCGCGTCGGTCTGGGGGATGGTCTGGTACCCGCTGCGCATGCTCGCCGCGCTCGGCGTGACCGGCACCGCAGCGAGCGCGCTGACGAGCGGCACCGGCTGCCTGTTCGTGCTGCTCGTGCGGCATCGCGCGCTGAAGACCGTGCGATGGCACTGGCTGCTGCCGGCGCTCGCGCTCGCCGCTGGCGTCACGAATCTGGGCTTCGTGTGGGGCGCGATTCACGGTCAGGTGATGCGCGTGCTGCTGTTGTTCTATCTGACGCCCGCGTGGACCGCGCTGTTCGCGCATTTCATCCTGCATGAGAGGCTCACGTGGTCGGGCGCGGCGCTGGCCGCGCTGTCGCTCGCGGGCGCGATGACGATGCTGTGGTCGCCGCGGCTCGGCGTTCCGGTGCCCGGCAATCCCGCCGAATGGGCTGGGCTCGCCGGCGGCATGGGCTTCGCGATGAGCAATGTGCTGATCCTGAAGACGAGCCGCGTGCTGCCGGACATGAAGCCCGAAATGCGCACCGCGGTGATCTTCGGCGGCGCGGCGTTTTTCGGCGCGCTCGCGTCGCTCATCGAGCCGATGCCCGCGCCGCCCACCGGCGCGCATCTGGGTACCGCGGCGCTGCTCGTGCTCGGCCTCGGTCTGCTGCTCGCGTCGAACAATATGCTGGTGCAGTACGGGCTCTCGCGTGTGCCGGCCAATCGCGCTTCGATCATCATGCTGTTCGAACTCGTCGTGACGGCGCTGTCGGCGTGGCTGTTCGCCGGCGAAGTACCGGGGCCGCGCGAATGGGCCGGCGGCGCGTGCATCGTGCTCGCATCGGCGTTGTCGAGCTGGGTGCATCGGACGAAGACGGTGCCGCCCGATCCGGCCATCGGCGACACGGACGGGCCGGGCGGCGACGATGGGCGCGGTGACCCGCGCGGTGACCAACGCGCTGACCAACACGGCCGTGACGGCGACAGCGACGACCACCGAAAGGGCGGTAAGAATCGTCCACGCGCGATGGTATGATTCCCCCTCATTAGCCGGCGCATGCGCACCTGTGCCTCCGATGTGCATGAGCGCATGCAGCCGGCAACCAAATTGCGAAGGCTCGCGAGGTTGCGTGGGGCCGTCCCGCCACGGCGGTGAACGACTGGCGCAACCTCGCGAGCCACCTATCACACTCTCTTTTCAAACAGCGAAATCGCCGTGCGGCTCACCTCGATCAAACTCGCTGGCTTCAAATCCTTCGTCGATCCCACGCATTTCCAGGTCCCAGGCCAACTGGTTGGCGTGGTCGGTCCGAACGGGTGCGGCAAATCCAACATCATCGACGCCGTGCGCTGGGTGCTCGGCGAATCGCGCGCCTCCGAATTGCGCGGCGAGTCGATGCAGGACGTGATCTTCAACGGCTCGACCGCCCGCAAACCCGGCAGCCGCGCGAGCGTCGAACTCGTGTTCGACAACGCGGACGGCCGCGCCGCCGGCCAGTGGGGCCAGTATGCGGAGATCGCCGTGAAGCGCGTGCTGACGCGCGACGGCACCTCGAGCTACTACATCAACAATTTGCCGGCGCGTCGCCGCGACATCCAGGACATCTTCCTCGGCACCGGCCTCGGGCCGCGCGCGTACGCGATCATCGGTCAGGGCATGATCGCGCGGCTGATCGAGGCGAAGCCCGAAGAGCTGCGCGTGTTCCTCGAAGAAGCCGCCGGCGTGTCGAAGTACAAGGAGCGCCGCCGCGAGACCGAGAACCGTCTGCACGACACGCGCGAGAACCTGACGCGCGTCGAGGACATCATCCGCGAGCTCGGTACGAATCTCGAGAAGCTGGAGGGGCAGGCGGTCGTCGCGACGCGATATCGCGAGCTGCAAAGCGACGGCGAGGAAAAGCAGCGTCTGCTGTGGCTGTTGCGCAAGAACGAAGCGGCTGGCGAGCAGCAGCGCCAGCAGCGCGCGATCGAACAGGCGCAGATCGACCTCGAGGCGCAAACCGCGAAGCTGCGCGAAGTCGAGGCGGAACTCGAAACGCTGCGCGTCGCGCACTATTCGGCGAGCGACGCGATGCAGGGCGCGCAGGGCGCGCTGTACGAGGCGAACGCGGAAGTGAGCCGGCTGGAAGCCGAGATCCGCTTCATCGTCGAATCGCGCAACCGCGTGCAGGCGCAGATCGCTGCGCTCACGGCGCAGCGCGAGCAATGGCAATCGCAAGCCGACAAGGCGCAGGACGATATCGCCGACGCCGAAGAGCAATTGGCCGTCGCCGAAGAAAAAGCCCTGCTGGCCGAAGAGGACGCCGCCGCTAAGCACGACGCGCTGCCCGCGCTCGAAGCGCGCTGGCGCGACGCGCAGGCGGAGCTGAACACCGAGCGCGCCGGCATCGCACAGACCGAGCAGGCGCTGAAGCTCGAAGCCGCGCATCAGCGCAATGCCGATCAGCAATTGCAGCAACTGCAGCAGCGCCAGGAGCGGCTGAAATCGGAAGAAGGCGGGCTCGACGCGCCCGACGAGGCGCAGCTCGAAGAGTTGCGCATGCAGCTCGCCGAGCACGAGGAAATCCTGCACGACGCGCAGGGACGCCTCGCCGATGCGCAGGAAACACTGCCGCGGCTCGACGGCGAACGGCGCGCCGCGCAGGAGCGTGTGCAGGCCGAAAGCGCGCAGATCCATCAGCTCGACGCGCGCCTCGCCGCGCTCAAGCAGCTGCAGGAAAACGTGCAGACCGAAGGCAAGATCCAGCCATGGCTCGACAAGCACGAATTGGGCAGCCTGCCGCGTCTGTGGAAGAAGCTGCATGTCGAGGCCGGTTGGGAAACCGCGCTCGAAGCGGTGTTGCGCGAGCGCCTCGCGGCGCTCGAAGTGTCGAATCTCGACTGGGTCAAGGCGTTCGCAACCGACGCGCCACCCGCCAAGCTCGCGTTCTACGCACCGCCCGCGGCCGGCCAGCCGGCCTTGGCGGCCGGCGCGCTGCGCTCGCTGCTGTCGCTCGTGCGCATCGAGGACGCGGGTATCCGCGCGGTGCTGACCGACTGGCTCGGCCGCGCGTACGTCGCCGACGATTTGCAGCAGGCGCTTTCGATGCGGGCACAGTTGCCCGACGGCGGCGCATTCGTCGTCAAGGCAGGGCACGTGGTCACGCGCGTCGGCGTGCAGTTGTACGCGGCCGATTCCGAACAGGCCGGCATGCTCGCGCGTCAGCAGGAAATCGAGAACCTCGGCCGCCAGGTGCGTGCGCAGGCCTTGCTCGCCGACGAGGCGAAGGCCGCCGCGATCCGCGCCGAAGCCGCGCACACGCAAGCCGCGCAAGCGCTCGCCGAAATGCGTCAGCAGGCCGAGCGCGCGACGCAGCGGGTCCACGCGCTGCAGATGGACGTGCTGAAGCTCACTCAGGCGCACGAGCGCTACACACAGCGCAGCACGCAGATTCGCGAGGAACTCGAAGAGATCGCCGCGCAGGTCGACGAGCAGCGTGCGCTGCGCGCGGAATCGGAAGCGAACTTCGAGCGTCACGACGGCGAGCTCGCCGAACTGCAGGCGCGCTTCGAAGACCATCAACTCGCGTTCGAAGCGCTCGACGAAGAACTGACGACCGCCCGCGGCGAGGCACGCGATCTCGACCGCGCCGCCACCGACGCGCGCTTCGCCGCGCGCAACATGGCGAACCGCATCGACGAACTGAAGCGCAGCATCCAGGTCGCGCATGAGCAGAGCGAGCGCGTCGCGGGTTCGCTCGAAGATGCTCGCGCCGAGCTCGAAACGATCAACGAGCAGACCGCGCACACCGGTCTGCAGGACGCGCTCGATATCCGCGCCGTCAAGGAAGAGGCGCTGCGCGCCGCGCGCGTCGAGCTCGACGACCTGACCGCGAAGCTGCGCTCGGCCGATGAAACGCGCCTCACCGCCGAGCGCGCGCTGCAGCCGCTGCGCGACCGCATCAACGAATTGCAGTTGAAGGAGCAGGCCGCGCGCATCAACGGCGAGCAGTTCGTCGAGCAGCTGAGCGCGGCCGGGGTCGATGAAGCCGAATTGCAGGCCAAGCTGACGCCGGACCTGAAGCCGTCGTACCTGCAGGGCGAAGTCACCCGCATCAACAACGCGATCATCGCGCTCGGGCCGGTCAACATGGCCGCGCTCGACGAGCTGAAGGCCGCGACCGAGCGCAAGAGCTTCCTCGATTCGCAGTCGGCCGACCTGACGAGCGCGATCGAAACGCTCGAAGACGCGATCCGCAAGATCGACGCCGAAACGCGCACGCTGCTGCAAAGCACGTTCGATGAAGTGAACCGTCATTTCGGCGAACTGTTCCCGCGTCTCTTCGGTGGCGGCCAGGCGAAGCTGATCATGACCGGCGACGAAATCCTCGACGCCGGCGTGCAGGTGATGGCGCAGCCGCCGGGCAAGAAGAATTCGACGATTCATCTGCTGTCGGGCGGCGAGAAAGCGCTGACCGCGACCGCGCTCGTGTTCGCGATGTTCCAGCTGAATCCGGCGCCATTCTGTCTGCTCGACGAAGTGGACGCGCCGCTCGACGACGCCAACACCGAGCGCTTTGCGAATCTGGTCCGGGCGATGTCGGACAAAACCCAGTTCCTGTTCATCTCGCACAACAAGATCGCGATGGAGATGGCGCAACAGCTGATCGGCGTGACGATGCAGGAGCAGGGCGTCTCGCGGATCGTTGCGGTCGACATGGAAACGGCGGCGGGTTTCGCCCAGAATATCGTTTGAGTTAACGCCTTCGCGGGCATCCGCATCCAGCGCAGCGGCCTCGATGAGAGCCGCGCGGTACGTGGAGCGGACGACAGGCCCGCGTGGATAGAAGAATTGCTGATGGAGCATGCATGGACGAGTTGACACTCGGGTTGATCGGCGCAGGTGCCGTGGTGGTGGGGGGCGTGGTCGTGTACAACGCGTGGCAGGGCGCGAAGGTGCGTCGCAAGATGCCGCGGCCGATGCCGGCCGACACCGCCGAGAGCTTTGCCCGCGACGAGCATGAGGAGCAGAGTCCGTTCATCGAGCCGGCCCGGCCGACCACGCGGCGTGAGCCCAGCGTGAGCGCCGAAGCGACCGCGCACCCGAGCGCCGCGCGCGTGGAGCCGACGTTCGGCGCGGGCGCGGCGCCGCTCGATACACCGGCCGATATCCAGGCCGAGATGACGTCGCCGAACGGTTATCCGTCGGCGGATGCCGATACCGCCGGCGAAGGCGAGCATGCGGCGGCGCCGGACGCGGACGTGGAGCGACCCGCGGCCGAAGCGCCCGCGGCCCTGCCGGCGTCCACCGAGCACGAGCGGGTCGAGCCGATCCTGCCGGCTGCCACGACGATTTCGTCGGCGCCACCGGCCATCGTCGACCGGCGCATCGACTGTATCGTGCCGATCCGGCTGAATGGCCCCGTGGCCGGCGACAAGGTGTTGCCGCTCGCGCAGCGCTTGCGTCGCGCGGGCAGCAAGCCGGTGCATATCGAAGGCAAGCCTGAAGGCGGCGGCGCGTGGGAGCTGCTGCAGAACGGCACGCGCTACGAAGAACTGCGCGCGGCCGCGCAGCTCGCGAACCGCAGCGGCGCGCTCAACGAGCTCGAATTTTCCGAGTTCGTGACCGGCGTGCAGCAGTTCGCCGACGCGCTCGACGCCGCGCCGGAATTCCCCGACATGCTCGAAACCGTCGCGATGGCGCGCGAGCTCGACGGCTTTGCCGCCCAGTGCGACGCACAGCTGTCGATCAACGTGCTGTCGGACGGCGCGCCGTGGTCGGCCAACTACGTGCAGGCGGTCGCGTCGCAGGACGGTTTGCTGCTGTCGCGTGACGGCACGCGCTTCGTCAAGCTCGACTCGCGGCAAAACCCGGTATTCATGCTGCAATTCGGCGACACCAATTTCCTGCGCGACGACCTCACGTACAAAGGCGGCGAGATGATCACGCTGGTGCTCGACGTGCCGGTCGCCGACGAAGACATCCTGCCGTTCCGTCTGATGTGCGATTACGCGAAGTCGCTGTCTGAGCGCATCGGCGGCCGCGTGGTCGACGACGGTCGTCGGCCGTTGCCCGAAAGCGCGCTGCTCGCGATCGAAAAGCAATTGATGACGCTGTACGCGAAGCTGGAGCAAGCGGGCATTCCGGCCGGTTCGCCGGCCACGCGGCGCCTGTTCAGCCAGTAAGCCGTTTCAGCGTTCCACCCGTTTTGACGACGGCCGCACGATGTGCGGCCGTCGTCGTTTCCGGCTTGCGTTGCAGCATGGCTCGCCCGGTATTCACCGATGTAAAGGGGCACGCTTCCTGCGATAATCCGATGTCCGACTTTCATCTCGAGAAGCCTCCGACAGCATGGCCCGATCCTCCGTCCCTTCTTCCGCAACCAGCGCTCCGGCCGAACGGGCCGCGTGGTTGCGCGCGGAACTCGAACGCGCGAACTACGCGTACTACGTGCTCGATCAGCCGGATCTGCCGGATGCCGAGTACGACAAGCTGTTCAAGGAACTGGAGCGCATCGAGGCCGAGCATCCGGATCTGATCGTGCCCGATTCGCCGACGCAGCGCGTCGGCGGCGAGGCCGCGAGCGGTTTCGAACCGGTCGTGCACGATCAGCCAATGCTGTCGCTGAACAACGGTTTCGCCGACGAAGACATCGTCGCGTTCGACAAGCGCATCGGCGACGCGCTCGGCAACAACGCTAGCGAGCCGCCGGTCCCCGTCGACTACGCGGCCGAGCTGAAATTCGACGGTCTTGCGATCTCGCTGCGCTACGTCGACGGCGTGTTCGTGCAGGCGTCCACACGCGGGGACGGCACGACTGGCGAGAACGTCACCGAAAACGTCCGTACGATCCGCTCGATTCCGCTGAAGCTGAAGGGCAAGCGCGTGCCGCACGTGCTCGACGTGCGCGGCGAAGTGCTGATGTTCAAGCGCGATTTCGAGCGCCTGAACGAACGCCAGCGCGCCGCCGGGCAACGCGAATTCGCGAACCCGCGCAACGCGGCGGCGGGCAGCTTGCGCCAGCTCGATTCGAAGATCACCGCGCAGCGGCCGCTGTCGTTTTTCGCATATGGGATCGGCGTACTCGACGGCATCGAGATGCCAGCCACGCATAGCGAACTGCTCGACTGGTACAAGGAAATGGGCTTGCCGGTCAATGGCGAGCGGGCGGTCGTGCGTGGCGCCGAAGGCCTGCTCGGCTTCTTCCACGCGGTCGGCGAAAAGCGCGACAGGCTGCCGTACGACATCGACGGCGTGGTCTACAAGGTGAACCGGCGCGACGAGCAGGACAGGCTCGGCTTCGTGTCGCGCGCGCCGCGCTTCGCGCTCGCGCACAAATTCCCGGCGCAGGAAGCGCTGACGAAGCTCGTCGCGATCGACGTGCAAGTCGGCCGCACCGGCGCGATTACGCCGGTCGCGCGGTTGGAGCCGGTGTTCGTCGGCGGCGCGACGGTCACGAACGCGACCCTGCATAACGAAGACGAAGTGCGCCGCAAGGACATCCGTATCGGCGACACCGTAATCGTGCGGCGTGCCGGCGACGTGATTCCGGAGGTGGTCAGCGCGCTGCTCGACCGTCGTCCGGCCGATGCGCGCGAGTTCGTGATGCCGACGCAGTGCCCGGTGTGCGGCTCGGCGATCGAGCGGCTGCCCGACGAGGCGATTGCGCGCTGCACGGGCGGGCTCTTCTGTCCGGCGCAGCGCAAGCAGGCGCTGTGGCACTTCGCGCAGCGCCGCGCGCTCGATATCGACGGCCTCGGCGAGAAGATCATCGATCAGCTTGTCGAGCAGAACCTGGTCCGCACGCCGGCCGATCTGTTCAATCTCGGCTTTGCGACGCTCGCGGAGCTCGACCGCTTCGCCGATAAATCGGCGCAGAACCTGCTCGACTCGCTCGAAAAGGCCAAGCACACGACGCTCGCGCGCTTTATCTACGCGCTGGGGATTCGCCATGTCGGCGAATCGACCGCGAAGGATCTTGCGAAGCACTTCGGCTCGCTCGATCCGATCATGGATGCGTCGCTCGAAGCGCTGCTCGAAGTCAACGACGTGGGGCCGGTCGTCGCCGAATCGATCCATCAGTTCTTCGCCGAGGATCACAACCGCACGGTGATCGAGCAACTGCGCGCGCCGGGCAGAGTCACGTGGCCCGAGGGTCCGCCCGCGCCGAAGGCGCCCCAAGGCGTGCTGGCCGGCCAGACGGTGGTGCTGACCGGGACGCTGCCGAACCTGTCGCGCGAGGACGCGAAGGAAATGCTTGAGGCGGCCGGCGCGAAGGTCGCGGGGTCGGTATCGAAGAAAACCAGTTACGTGGTGGCGGGCGCCGACGCGGGCAGCAAACTCGCGAAGGCCGAGGAACTCGGCATCCCCGTACTCGACGAAGATGGTATGCGCAAGCTCCTGGAGGGGCACTGATGATTCACGACATTCTGAAGATGGGCGATCCGCGCTTGCTGCGAATCGCCGAGCCGGTCGATCACTTCGATACGCCCGAGCTGCACCGGCTCGTGGAAGACATGTTCGAGACCATGCACGCGGCAAATGGCGCGGGTCTTGCCGCACCGCAGATCGGCGTCAATCTGCAGGTGGTGATCTTCGGCTTCGGCTCGAACGAGCGCTATCCGGACGCGCCGCCGGTGCCGGAGACGGTGCTGATCAATCCGACCATTACGCCGGTGTCGCAGGACATGGAAGAGAGCTGGGAGGGCTGCCTGTCGGTGCCGGGACTGCGTGGCGTGGTGAGCCGGTTTTCGATGATCCGTTATCACGGCTTCGATCAGTTCGGCAATCCGATCGATCGGGTCGCCGAGGGCTTTCACGCACGGGTCGTGCAGCACGAATGCGATCATCTGATCGGCAAGCTGTATCCGATGCGGATTACCGATTTCTCGAGGTTCGGCTTTACCGAAATCCTGTTTCCCGATCTCGATCCCAATAGCGACGACTGACACGGCTGCCGCCAACAAAAAACCCACGCCTGAGTGCGTGGGTTTTTTGTTGTGCCGATGCGCCCGCTCCGAGCAACGACGCGCATTGGACGAACCTCAGAACGATTCGTCTTCCGACAGGTAGCGCCACTGTCCCGGCGGCAGCGCGCCGAGCATCACGTTGCCCATGCGCACGCGCTTCAGGCCCACCACTTCGAGACCGACCAGTTCGCACATGCGGCGAATTTGACGCTTCTTGCCTTCGCGCAGCACGAAACGCAACTGCTCGCCGTTTTGCCAGCTGACCTGCGCGGGCTTCAGCGCGACGTCGTCGAGCGACAGGCCGTGGCGCAGCAGAGCGAGTTTTTCGGCCGGGAAATGGCTTTCGACGTCGACCGTGTGATCGCCGTAGGCGACGCGCACCAGATACTCCTTGTCCACGTCCGAATGACCGCCGATCAGTTGCTTCGCGATGCGGCCGTC
This sequence comes from Burkholderia sp. JPY481, assembly GCF_038900515.1. Taxonomy (NCBI): domain Bacteria; kingdom Pseudomonadati; phylum Pseudomonadota; class Betaproteobacteria; order Burkholderiales; family Burkholderiaceae; genus Burkholderia; species Burkholderia sp. JPY481. The sequence goes on along the minus strand of NZ_JAYMRT010000001.1, from coordinate 546,740 downwards.
CTGCGTCAGCACCAGCAGGCCGGTCGAATCGATGTCGAGACGTCCGGCCGGCGCGAGCTGGCGCAGATGCGACACCGAGAAGCGGATGCCCGAATGGTCGCCTTCCCAGCGATTCTCCGGCGTGACGAGCGTGATGGCCGGCTGATAGCCGTCCTCCGCCTGTCCCGACACGAGGCCGACCGGCTTGTGGACGATCACGGTCACCTGGCTCGACTGAAAGGCTTCGGCGGCCGGGTCAATGTCGATGCGCTGATCCGGGAACACCTTGGTGCCGAGCGTATCGACGCGCTCGCCGTCGACCATGACCCAGCCTTTCTCGATCCACTCGTCGGCCTCGCGGCGCGAGCACAGGCCGAGCTTGGACATCAGCTTCGACAGACGCAGCATGCCCGGCGCGTCTTCTCGATCGCGGCGGGGCGGGTGCGGGGTGTCGATGGTGGTGTCGACGGGTTGGGCTGTTGCCGATGCCGAGGTTCGCGGCTTGGCGGCGCGGGCGGGCCGGTCGTCGCCGAAGCGGCGGTTTGCGGCTGGCAGCGTGTCGTCGAAGCTGCGCGCAGGACGCTCGCGACGCTCGGTACGTTCACCGCCGCGTGCGGCACGGTCGCCAGACTCGCGTCGCGTGGGCGTCCAGTCGCCGCCGCGTGCACCGCGCTCGCCGCGGTCCTCACGCGGGGCGCGCGCCGGACGCTCGGTGCGCTCGCCGTAGCCGCCCTTTACGGGTTTCGCGAAGTTGCGCTCGCCACGCTCGCCTTCGAAGCGGCGCGGGGCGCTGTCGCTGCGCTCGCCTCGATCGCCACCGCGACGCTGTTGCGGTTCACCGCGATCGCTGCCGAAGCGCGGACGGTCGGCGGCATCGCGGTCCCGGCGCACCGGGCGGTCGCCACGCGGGCCGCCTTCCGACGGCCTGCCCGCACCTGCGCGCGGACCGCTGAACGAACGGCGTTCGCCGTCGTCGCGGCGCGGTGCGCGCTCGCCGCGCTCCGCATTGCCCTCGAAACGACGCGGCGCGCGTTCTGGACGCTCGCCGAATTCGCGACGGGGCGCGCGTTCGCCGCGCTCAGCGCCGCCTTCGAAGCGACGCGGTGCTCGTTCGCCACGCTCGCCGAATTCGCGCCGGGGGGCACGTTCGCCACCCTGAGCGCTGCCTTCGAAGCGACGCGGCGCGCGTTCAGTCCGCTCGCCGAATTCGCGCCGGGGGGCACGTTCGCCACGCTGAGCGCTGCCTTCGAAGCGACGCGGCGCGCGTTCAGTCCGCTCGCCGAATTCGCGCCGTGGGGTGCGTTCGCCACGCTCAGCGCTGCCTTCGAAGCGACGCGGCGCGCGTTCAGTCCGCTCGCCGAATTCGCGCCGTGGGGTGCGTTCGCCACGCTCAGCGCTGCCTTCGAACCGACGCGGCGCGCGTTCAGTCCGCTCGCCGAATTCGCGCCGTGGGGCACGTTCGCCACGTTCAGCGCTACCTTCGAAACGACGCGGCGCGCGTTCGCTCCGCTCGCCGAAATCGCGCCGGGGCGCGCGCTCGCCACGCTCAGCCGCGCCTTCGAACCGGCGCGGTGCGCCCGCGGCAGCCGTGCCCCGTTCGCGCGCGCCCGACCCTTCGGCACGCGGCGCGCGCGGCGCACCGGCGCCCGCCGGCTTCGCGCCGACCGGCCGCTTCGCGCCACCCTCGGCCTCGAAGGGCTTCGGCCCCGCTGGACGGGTCGGCTTACGCGCCGACGCGCTGCCGGGACGGACAGGGGCGCGTTCGGACGACGCCGGCCGCGGATGCTTCGCTGTTAATTTGATTCGCATGAAATCTCACACTGCGATCGCGCGCAGTAGTTCTGTCTCGACCTGAATTTGCAGGCGATTGTCCGACAGGCTGTGCCCTTCGAGCAGGAACACGTCCTCGACGCGTTCGCCGAGCGTATTGATCCGCGCCGAGGCGACGCCGACCCGGTGCTCGGCCAGCACGCGCGCGATCGAATAAAGAAGGCCCGGCCGGTCGTTCGCCGACACGGACAGGATGTAGTATTGGCCCCGCTCATCGGCCCGCAGGTCGACGCGCGGCGTAATCGGGAAGGTGCGCGACAGCCGCGACAGCCGGCCCTTCGACGGTCCCGGCAGCAAGGTGCCGTGGCCCGCGAGACGCGCGGTCAGCTCCTGCTCGACCAGATTGGCGATGTCGCGATAGTGCACGTCCTCTTCGGTGTGCGTGACGAGGAAGTTGTCGAGCGCGTAGCCGTGGCGCGTCGTGCTGACGCGCGCATCGAGCACCGACAGGCCGTTGCGGTCGAAATACGCGCAGATGCCCGCGAACAGATCGGGCTGGTCCTTCACGTAGACGAGCACCTGCAGCGCGTCGCCGATCGGCGACGGCCGCGCGCGCACGAGCGGCGTCGGCGTTTCGACGTGGCGGTACAGCACGCGCGTTTGCCACGCGATGTCCGCCGCGTCGTGGCGCAGGAAGTAGCCGACGTCGAGCTTGTCCCACAGCGCCCGTTGCGCGCCTTCCGGCACGGTTTCGAGACGCAGCAGCGCGAGCGCTTCTTCCTTGCGCGACTTCAGCTCCGAATGTTCGTCCGGTTGAGCGCCGCCCAGCACGGCGAGGGTGGTGCGGTAGAGGTCTTCGAGCAGCTTGCCTTTCCACGTGTTCCAGACCTTCGGGCTGGTACCGCGGATGTCGGCGACGGTCAGCAGATAGAGCGCGGTCAGACGCCGCTCGGTGCCGACCAGCTCGGCGAAGCGCTTGATCACTTCGGGGTCGCTGGTGTCCTGCTTCTGCGCGACCTGGCTCATCGTCAGATGCTGCTGCACTAGCCACACGACCAGTTCGCCATCCTCGCCTTCGATGCCGTGCTGCCGGCAGAAGCGCCGCGCGTCGGCCATGCCCAGCGTGGAGTGATCGCCCCCGCGGCCTTTCGCGATGTCATGAAACAGCGCGGCCACGTACAGGACCCACGGCCGGTCGAAGTTGGCGATCAACTGGCTGCAGAACGGGTATTCGTGCGCATGCTCGGCGATCGCGAAGCGGCGCAGATTGCGCAGCACCATCAGGATGTGCTGATCGACGGTGTACACGTGATACAGGTCGTGCTGCATCTGCCCGACGATGCGCCGGAAATTCAGCAGATAACGCCCGAGCACGCTGGTCTGGTTCATCAGGCGGAACGCATGCGTGATGCCGGCCGGCTGCTTCAGGATTTCCATGAAGAGCCGGCGGTTTTCCGGATCGCGCCGCCAATGCTGGTCCATCACATCACGGGCGTTGTAGATTGCGCGCAGCGTGCGCGCCGACAGACCCTTCACGCCGGGGGTGCGCTCGTAAAGCAGAAACGCTTCGAGGATCGCGTTCGGCTCGCGCTGGAACACGTCGTCGGACGTGATTTCGAGCATGCCCTGCTTTTCGACGAAGCGATCCGACAGCACGCGCGTGATGCCGCTCGTGGTCGGAAACAGCTGCGCCTCGATGTTCTGGATCAGGATCGTCGCGAGCTGCGTGACCGCTTTCGCGGCCCAGTAGTAGCGGCGCATGAGTTGCTCGCTCGCGCGCTTGGTCGCGGTCGGCTTGAAGCCGAAGCTCTCGGCGACCGGCGTCTGCAGATCGAACACCAGGATGTCCTGACGGCGCCCGGCGATCACATGCAGCCGCGCGCGCAGCGCCTTCAGGAAGCCCTCGTTGCGGCGCAGTTCGCGCGCCTCGCGCTCGGTGATGAGCCCGCGCGCTTCGAGCTCGCGCCAACTGCTGCCGAACCCGGCCGCCTGCGTGATCCACAGGATCAGCTGCAGATCGCGCAGCCCGCCCGGGCTTTCCTTGATGTTCGGCTCGAGCGCGTACGGCGTGTCCTGAAACTTCGCGTGACGCTGACGCATTTCGAGGACCTTCGCCTGGAAGAACGCCTTCGGGTCGAGCACCGCACGGTAGCGTTGGGCGAAATCGTCGAACAGCGCGGTGCTGCCGGTGATGCGTCGCGCTTCCAGCAGCGAGGTACGCACCGTGACGTCGTTGGCCGCTTCCTCGAGGCATTGCGACACGCTGCGCACGCTGCTGCCGAGTTCCAGCCCGAGATCCCACGCGAGGCTGATGAAGCGCTCGATGCGCGCCTCCAGATGCTCGAGCCGCGTGTCGGGCAGCAGCACCAGGATGTCGATGTCGGAGTGCGGCGCGAGTTCGCCGCGCCCATAGCCGCCGACCGCGACCAGTGCGAGATCGTCGGGCAGCTCGCAGGTGTCCCAGGCGGCGCGCAGCGAATGGTCCGTGGCGCGCGCGAGCGCGGCCATCAACGCGTCGACGTTGGTGGCCGTTCGAAAGCGTTCCAGCAACTGGGCTTTGGCCACTTTGTAGTCCGCCTTGAGCGACGAGGCATGGGAGGGGGCGACGGCTGGAACGCTACTCATTGGCAGACGGAAGGTGAGGTCGGAATCGGTCAGGCGGTAGCCGCGACCACAGGCGGACGCGCGGGCGTACCGGCCGACACGGTCAGCACGTCGTAGCCGGTCTCCGTGACGAGCACGGTGTGCTCCCACTGGGCGGACAGGCTGCGGTCCTTGGTCTTGACGGTCCACTGGTCGGGCATCGTGCGGATGTCGCGGCGGCCGGCGTTGATCATCGGCTCGATCGTGAAGATCATGCCGGCCTGCAGTTCGAGCCCGGTGCCGGGGCGGCCATAGTGCAGGATTTGCGGGTCTTCGTGGAACACGGTGCCGATGCCGTGGCCGCAATATTCGCGCACCACGCTGTAGCCGAGGCCTTCGGCGTGCTTCTGGATCGCATAGCCGATGTCGCCGAGATGGGCGCCGGGGCGCACCTGGTCGATGCCGAGCCACATGCACTCGAAGGTAGCCTGCACGAGGCGCTTCGCCATGATCGACCCTTCGCCGACGATGAACATGCGGCTGGTGTCGCCGAAGTAGCCGTCCTTGATGACGGTGATGTCGATGTTCAGCGCGTCGCCGTTTTTCAGGGCCTTGTCGCCCGGAATGCCGTGGCAGATCACGTCGTTGACGGAAATGCAGGTGGCCTTCGGGTACGGCGGGTAGCCGGGCGGCTGGTAATTCAGCGGCGCGGGGACCGTGCCCTGGTCCTTCAGCATGTATTCGTGGCACAGGCGGTCGAGCTCGCCCGTCGTGACGCCGGCCTTGACGAACGGCGTGATGTAGTCGAGCACTTCGCTCGCGAGCCGACAGGCGACGCGCATCTTCGCGATGTCGTCTTCGTTTTTGATGGTGATAGCCATGGTTTCCTCGGAAGCCTTGCTGGATAAGGCTCGCTGGGTGTGACGGTGGCCTGGCGGAGGGCGTCTTCCGGACACGGCATGCCGGTCGATCGTCGACGATCCCCCGCGCGTGGCGGAATCGAGCCATTTTACAGCAGTGGGGGCGGGCTCGTTGCGCTGGATCGGGCGGTAATGGGCTAAAAGCGATCCAAATCGGCCAATTGGTGGGCCATTGGACGGGAAGCGGGGATTCGTGGCCTGGCTGTGCGCTGCGGTGCGGATGGCTATCGGCCGGTGGTTGGGTCGGTTGAGTCAGTCGATAGTCGCGTGCTATACTCTTTGGCTAAGTCGGTCCTAGTCCGTTTTTATTCGAACCAGGCAGAACCGGCTTCTCGCGGCAATTCGGTTGCTGGCGTCGTGAGTCAAGGAAAGCAGTATCAGGCAACCAATTCGCAAGCCGGCGCACCCAGGGTGCCGCCGCGTTCCAGCCAAAATAGAGGCGGGCGCGGCCGTACGGCAGCCGGCTTAAGACCCAACCCTCGTGGAGAATTTCATGGCAGTTACGATGCGTCAAATGCTGGAAGCAGGTGTCCACTTCGGTCACCAGACCCGTTTCTGGAACCCGAAGATGGCTCCCTTCATTTTCGGTCATCGCAACAAGATTCACATCATCAACCTTGAAAAGACGCTGCCGATGTACAACGACGCGCTGAAGTACGCGCGTCAGCTGGCATCGAACCGCGGCACGATCTTGTTCGTCGGTACGAAGCGTCAATCGCGCGACACGATCGCCCAGGAAGCGCAGCGCGCTGGCATGCCGTTCGTGAACGCACGCTGGCTCGGCGGTATGCTGACCAACTTCAAGACGCTGAAGGTATCGATCAAGCGCCTGAAGGACATGGAAGCAGCGCTGGAAGCCGGTGAAACCGAGCGCATGAGCAAGAAGGAAGCGCTGCTGTTCGAGCGCGAAATGGCCAAGCTGCAGAAGTCGATCGGCGGCGTGAAGGACATGGGCGGCATTCCGGACGCGATCTTCGTGGTTGACGTCGGCTACCACAAGATTGCCGTGACCGAAGCGAACAAGCTCGGCATTCCGGTCATCGCCGTGGTCGATACGAACCACTCGCCGGAAGGTGTGGACTACGTGATCCCGGGTAACGACGACGCCAGCAAGGCCGTCGCCCTGTACGCGGCAGGTGTGGCCGACGCGATCCTCGAAGGCCGTGCCAATGCGGTCAACGAAGTGGTCCAGGCAGCACGTGGCGGCGACGGCGACGAGTTCGTCGAGGTCAACCCGGAAGCGTAAGGCTGCCCAGTGTCCGACATAAAAGGGGGCTTTCTACAGGCCCCCTTTTTTTAAGCCGCGACGCTTGTAACAGATGTTGTAACGGACATCTGGCAGAGTGTCCGAAGTGGCGTGGCACGCGTCGCTCGCAAAAATACGCGAAAACGCTGAAACGAATTCCTGCCGCCGGCATCGAAGTGCGGGCGGCGTGTGACAGACAGAACTCAAGGAGCAAATGATGGCGGCAATTACCGCAAGCATGGTTGCAGAACTGCGCGCGAAGACCGACGCGCCAATGATGGAATGCAAGAAGGCGCTGACGGAAGCCGACGGCGATCTGGCGCGCGCTGAAGAGTTGCTGCGTGTGAAGCTCGGCAACAAGGCGAGCAAGGCGGCATCGCGTGTGACGGCTGAAGGCGTGGTCGCATCGTTCATCGGCGGCAACGCTGGTTCGCTCGTCGAGCTGAACTGCGAAACCGACTTCGTCTCGAAGAACGACGACTTCCTCGCGTTCTCGAAGAAGGTCGCCGAGCTCGTCGCAACGCAAAACCCGGCTGATGTCGCCGCGCTGTCGGCGCTGCCGCTCGACGGCTCGACCGTCGACGCAGTCCGTCTCGCGCTGGTCGGCAAGATCGGCGAAAACATGTCGATCCGCCGTTTCGTGCGCTTTGACACCGCGAACAAGCTGGCGGCGTATCTGCACGGCACGCGCATCGGCGTGCTGGTCGAGTACACCGGCGCGGACGAGCAGGTCGGCAAGGACGTGGCGATGCACATCGCCGCGATGAAGCCGGTTTCGCTGTCGTCGGACGACGTCCCGGCGGACCTGATCGCGAAGGAACGCAGCATCGCTGAACAGAAGGCGGCCGAATCGGGCAAGCCGGCTGAAATCGTCGCCAAGATGGTCGACGGCAGCGTGCAGAAGTACCTGAAGGAAGTGTCGCTGCTGAACCAGACGTTCGTGAAGAACGACAAGCAGACGATCGAGCAGATGCTGAAGGCGGCCAACTCGAGCGTGCAGAAGTTCGCACTGTTCGTGGTCGGTGAAGGCATCGAGAAGAAGCAGGACGACTTCGCTGCGGAAGTGGCCGCTCAGGTCGCTGCTGCAAAGCAACAATAAGCGTTACCTAAGCTTCACAGCTGTACCGTTTGGCCCGCGGCGAGGCAAGACCTCGCCGCGGTCGGCAGCACCGCAAGGCCGCGCACGGGTTGACCCTCGCCGCGTGGCCGCCGCTGGGCGGACCCTTGGGTTCGCCAATTTGGCGGCGCTTGCCCGAATCAGCATTTCACCCCTACATTAGTCCCTTGTTGTTGCCCTGTTCTGCGCGATCTGGATACCTCTATGCCCACTGCCTATAAACGCGTCCTGCTCAAACTCTCCGGTGAAGCTTTGATGGGCGACGATGCCTTCGGCATCAATCGCGCGACCATCGAACGAATGGTGGCGGACGTGGCCGAAGTGGTCCGTCTCGGAACGCAGCTGGCCGTGGTGATCGGCGGCGGCAATATTTTTCGTGGCGTCGCGGGCGGCGCGGCGGGTATGGACCGCGCGACGGCCGACTACATGGGTATGCTCGCCACGATGATGAACGCGCTGGCGCTGCAGGACGCGATGCGCCATGCTGGCATCGAGGCGCGCGTGCAATCCGCGCTGCGCATGGACCAGGTCGTCGAGCCGTATATCCGCCCCCGCGCGATCCGCCAGCTCGAGGAAGGCAAGGTCGTGATTTTCGCGGCCGGCACCGGCAACCCGTTCTTCACGACCGACACGGCCGCTGCATTGCGCGGCTCGGAAATCGGCGCGGAAGTGGTGCTGAAGGCAACCAAGGTGGACGGCGTCTATTCGGCCGACCCGAAGAAGGATTCGAGCGCGACCCGTTACACCACGATCAGCTTCGACGAGGCAATCGGCCGCAATCTGCAGGTGATGGACGCGACGGCTTTTGCGCTGTGCCGCGACCAGAAGCTGCCGATCCGCGTGTTTTCGATCGTCAAACCCGGTGCGCTCAAGCGCATCGTGCTAGGTGAGGACGAGGGCACCCTCGTCCACGTGTAAACTTCGTTTACATTACATGGGCTTTGACGCGAGCCCGGGCCGCCGCATCACGCGTGCCGGGCGGCTCGCACCGTTTTGAAGGTTCGGAGGTTTAAAAATGTCTGTGGCTGATATCAGGAAGGGCGCTGAACAGAAGATGCAGCGCTCCATCGACGCGTTCAAGAATGACCTGTCGAAGATCCGCACTGGCCGTGCGCACACGGGCCTGCTCGATCATATCCAGTGCGACTACTACGGCTCGCCGGTGCCGATTTCGCAGGTCGCGAACCTGACGCTGATCGACGCTCGCACGATCGGTGTGCAGCCGTGGGAAAAGAAGATGGTCCAGGTCGTCGAAAAGGCGATCCGCGAGTCGGACCTCGGTCTGAACCCGGCCACGCACGGCGACGTGATCCGCGTTCCGATGCCCGCGCTGACCGAAGAGCGTCGCCGCGAACTGACCAAGGTGGTGCGCAGCGAAGCTGAAACGGCCAAGGTGGCCGTGCGCAACCTGCGTCGCGACGCCAACGAGCAACTGAAGAAGCTCGTCAAGGACAAGGAAATTTCTGAAGACGACGAGCGTCGTGCCGGCGACGACGTCCAGAAGCTGACGGACAAGTTCGTCGCTGAAATCGACAAGCTCGTCACGACGAAAGAAGCTGAGATCATGACGGTCTGACGCCGTTCGGCTCAGCCTTTCTGATTTCCACTTCTTTACTGGCATTACTGTCCCGACGGCCATGACCTATACCAGCTCAACCGTGCGCGTGCCTGAAGTCGCCGCGGTGCCGCGACACATCGCGATCATCATGGATGGCAACGGCCGTTGGGCCACCCAGCGGCGTCTGCCGCGCGTGGCGGGCCATACGCGCGGCGTCGACGCGGTGCGGGCGGCCGTCGAGGCGTGCGCGCGGCGGGGCGTCGAATATCTGACGCTGTTCGCGTTCAGCTCGGAAAACTGGCGCCGTCCGAACGAGGAGGTGTCGTTCCTGATGCGCCTGTTCGTCACCGCGCTCGAGCGCGAGATTGGCAAGTTGCACGCGAACGGCATCCGTTTGCACGTGGTCGGCGACCTCGCGCGTTTCGACGACAAGATCCGTGATCTGATCAAGCGTGCGGAAACCAAGACCGCGCGCAATACCCGCCTTACGCTGACCATCGCCGCGAACTACGGCGGCCGCTGGGACATCATGCAAGCCACCCGCAAGCTCGTCGAGCAAGCGGCGGCGACCGGCAAACCGGTCGAGGTCAACGAGGACGCGTTCGCCGAGCATCTGTCGATGGCTTATGCGCCCGAGCCCGACCTGTTCATCCGCACCGGCGGCGAGCGCCGCGTCAGCAACTTCCTGCTGTGGCAGCTCGCCTACACCGAGTTCTATTTCACCGACACGTTCTGGCCGGATTTCGACGCCGACGCGCTCGGTCACGCCATCGCTTCGTACGCCGAGCGCGAACGCCGCTTCGGCCGCACCAGTGCTCAGCTCGAGCCGCAATCGCAGAACGTCGATTCGCTTCCATGCTAAAAACCCGTGTCATCACGGCGATCGTGCTGCTGGCAGTGTTCCTGCCTGTCACGCTGTTCGCGCCGGTCGGCGCGTTCGGCGCGCTGATCGCGTTCGTCGTCGTGTTCGCCGCGTGGGAGTGGGCACGCCTGCTGAAGCTCGGCGGCGCGGGTCCGGTGCTGTACGCGCTCGTCGCGGCACTCGGGCTTGTCACCAGCACGCGGCTGGGCATCGGCACCGAGCATGCACGGCCATTCTTTCAGGCGGCGGCGATTTTCTGGGTGATTGGCGGCCCATTCGTGCTGCTGCGCAAGCCCGTGCTCGCGCAGGGCGCCTGGCGCGCCTTTCTGTTTCTTGCCGGTATCGTCGGTTTCATCGCGTGCTGGCATGCTCTCGTCGCAGCACGCATGCTGGGTGTGCCGTTCGTGCTGTCGCTGCTGCTGTTGGTATGGCTCGCCGATATCGGCGCATACTTCTCGGGGAAGGCGTTTGGCAAGCACAAGCTGGCACCCGCCATCAGTCCGGGTAAAACCTGGGAGGGCGCGATCGGCGGCTGGTTGCTGGTCATGATCGTCGCGGCGGCGGCGATCTTTTTGCACGCGTTCGAGCCGACCCTGTATTCTGCGCTGCTGGCGCAACTGGGCGCGCTACGCACGGTGCTCGCGCTGACCCTGCTGGTGGTTTTCAGCGTGGTCGGCGATCTGTTCGAATCGATAATGAAACGCCAGGCCGGCGTCAAAGACTCGAGCGGCCTGTTGCCGGGGCACGGCGGCGTGCTCGATCGCATCGACGCGTTGTTGCCGGTGCTGCCGCTCGCGATGCTGCTGCTCGGCTAGAGAAAGAGATATGCAAAAACGTCTGACATTGCTCGGTTCCACGGGCTCGATTGGAGACAGTACGCTCGACGTGGTCGCGCGCCATCCCGAGCGTTTTTCCATTTACGCGCTGAGCGCGCATCGCAACGGCGACAAGCTCGTCGAGCAATGCCTGCGCTTCGCGCCCGAAGTGGCGGTGGTCGGCGACGCCGACACGGCCGCGAAGGTCGCCGCGAAGCTGCGCGATGCGGGCAGCAAGACAGAGGTCACATACGGACCGCAGGCGCTCGTCGACGTCGCGAAGAGCGAGGGCTGCGACACCGTGGTCGCAGCGATCGTCGGCGCAGCGGGTCTCGCGCCGAGCCTTGCCGCGGCCCGCTCCGGCAAACGCATCCTGCTCGCGAACAAGGAAGCGCTGGTGATGTCCGGCGCGATCTTCATGGACGCGGTGCACGACAACGGCGCGGTCCTGCTGCCGGTCGACAGCGAACACAACGCGATTTTCCAATGCCTGCCGCGCGAGGCATCGCTGCACGGCGGCGTTTCCAAGATCATCCTGACCGCGTCCGGCGGCCCGTTCCGCACGCGCGAACCGGCCACGCTCGTCGACGTGACGCCTGACGAAGCCTGCAAGCATCCGAATTGGGTGATGGGCCGCAAGATCTCGGTCGACTCGGCGACGATGATGAACAAGGGCCTCGAAGTGATCGAGGCACATTGGCTGTTCGATCTGCCCGGCGAGCGCATCGACGTGCTGATCCATCCGCAGAGCGTGATCCATTCGCTGGTGTCGTACGCGGACGGCTCGGTGCTCGCGCAGCTCGGCAACCCCGACATGCGCACGCCGATCGCGCACGCGCTCGCGTTCCCGGATCGTGTCGATTCGGGCGTCGCGCAGCTCGATCTCGCGGAGATCGCGTCGTTGTCGTTCGAGAAACCCGACTACGCGCGCTTCCCGTGCCTCGCGCTCGCGATGAAGGCGCTGGCTGAAGGCGGTGTCGCGAGCGCGGCGTTGAACGCCGCCAACGAGATCGCGGTGGAGGCGTTCCTCGCGCGCCGCATCGGCTTCATGGCGATTGCGCAGGTGGTCGACTCGGTGCTGAACGCATTGCCGAACCGCAGCGCGCACGCGCTCGACGACGTCATCGAAGCGGACGCCGCCGCGCGCCGTGCTGCTACCGAATTCATCGCGCGTCTGCCCGACGGCGTTCGTCGCACGGAACGCGCCGTCCAGTGAGGCGTTTATGAATCTGCTGATCGAACTGCTCGCTTTCGCGGTTGCGATTGGCGTACTCGTGGTGGTCCACGAGTACGGGCACTACAGCGTCGCGCGTCTGTGCGGCGTGAAGGTGCTGCGTTTTTCGATTGGCTTCGGCAAGCCGCTGGTTCAGTGGGTCAGTCAGAAGACGGGCACCGAGTGGACGATTGCCGCGCTGCCGCTAGGCGGCTACGTGAAGATGCTCGACGAGCGCGAGGCCGGCCCCGGCTCGGTTCCCGACGCGGATCTGCCGCATGCGTTCAACCGCCAGTCGGTGTGGCGGCGCTTCGCGATCGTCGCGGCCGGTCCGGTCGCGAATTTCCTGCTTGCGATCTTGCTGTTCGCGCTCGTGTTCGCGACAGGCGTGACCGAACCGGCGGCCGTGATCGCGACGCCCGCGCCGAACACACCCGCCGCGCTGGCGGGCTTCGAGGGCGGCGAGACGATCGTCGGTGTGCGCACCGGCCATAGCGACGAGACCGAGCCGGTGCGCTCGTGGTCGGATCTGCGCTGGAAGTTGCTCGGTGCCGCGTTCGATCAGCAGCGCATCGTGCTCAGTGCAAAAGACGCGCACGGCACCTCCGATTTTCCGATGGACCTGCGCGGCATCGGCGAGAAAGACGTCGACGACGATCTGATGTCGCGCCTCGGCTTCGAGCCAGGTGGCGGCAAGCTGACGGTGGCCGGCGTGCAGGCGGGCAGCGCCGCGCAGAAGGCGGGGCTCGTCGCGGGCGACCGACTACGCGCGATCAACGGTACGCCGACCGATAGTGCCGCGGCCTTCATCGCCTTTGTAAAATCGCACGCCGGCGTGCCGGTCACGCTGCGGGTGGAGCGCGGCGGCCGCGGCGGACATGCGGCCGGCACGCTCGAAGAGATCACGATCGTGCCGCAACTGCAGCGCGATGCGGCGAGCGGGCAGCAGATCGGCCGCATCGGCGCGGAGCTGGCGACCCAGGTGCCGTCGATCGACGTGCGCTACGGCCCGCTCGAGAGCCTACGCCTCGGCGCGCGCCGCACGTGGGACCTCGCGGTGTACTCGGTGCGGATGTTTGGCCGGATGATCGTCGGCGAGGCATCGCTGAAGAACCTGTCCGGTCCGGTGACGATTGCCGACTACGCGGGAAAGAGCGCACGTCTGGGTCCTTCCGCGTTTTTGTCGTTCCTGGCCCTTGTCAGCATTAGCCTCGGCGTGCTGAACCTGCTACCAATTCCGGTATTGGACGGGGGTCATCTGTTATATTATTTGGTTGAAGCTGTGACCGGTAAAGTTGTCTCTGATCGCTGGCAACTCGTTTTTCAGAGGGCGGGTCTTGCCTGCATCGTCGCGTTGTCGGCGATTGCGCTGTTCAACGATCTGGCTCGTTTAATCCATTTTTAAAGTGTCCGGCGGCGTTCTCGAGGGCGGCCGCCAGGCCTGATGCAGCTATACACACTGGGGAAGCACGTTGTTCAAACCTCATCGCTTTGGTCCAAAGACGGTTATAGCCGCGGCGTTCGCCGCGCATGGGCTGGTTGCTCATGCAACGACGCCCTTCGTGGTGCAAGACATTCGCATTGAGGGATTGCAACGCGTCGAACCGGGTACGGTGTTCGCGTACCTGCCCATCAAACAAGGCGATACCTTTTCCGACGACAAGGCCTCTGAAGCGATTCGCGCGCTTTACGCGACGGGCTTCTTCAACGACGTCAAGATTGCAACCGAAGGCAACGTGGTGGTGGTGCAGGTGCAGGAGCGCCCGGCCATCGGCACGATCGACTTTGCCGGCATCCACGAATTCGAAAAGGACAACCTGATCAAGGCGCTGCGCGCGGTCGGGCTGTCGCAAGGCCGGTACTTCGACAAGGCGCTGGTTGACAAGGCCGAGCAGGAACTGAAGCGCCAGTACCTGACGCGCGGTTTTTACGCGGCCGAAGTCACCACGACGATCACGCCGATCGACCGCAACCGCGTCGGCATCCTGTTCTCGGTGGCCGAAGGTCCGAGCGCGAAGATCCGCCAGATCAACTTCATCGGCAATAAGACATTCAGCACCGGCACGCTGCGCGACGAAATGCAGTTGTCCACGCCGAACTGGTTCTCGTGGTACACCAAGAACGACCTGTACGCGAAAGACAAGCTCACCGGCGACCTCGAGAACCTTCGCTCGTTCTACCTGAATCGCGGCTTCCTCGAGTTCAGCATCGAATCGACCCAGGTGTCGATCTCGCCGGACAAGAAGGACATGTACCTGACCATCACGCTGCATGAAGGCCAGCCGTACACGATTTCGAACATCCGCCTCGCCGGCAATCTGCTCGACCGCGAAGCGGAGCTGAAGAAGCTCATCAAGATCAGGCCGGGCGACCGCTTCTCGGCCGAAAAGCTGCAGGCCACCACGAAGGCGATCGTCGACAAGCTCGGCGAATACGGTTACGCGTTCGCGACCGTCAATGCCCAGCCGCAGATCGACCAGAACAACCACACCGTCGACCTGACGCTGCAGGTCGACCCGAGCCGTCGCGTGTACGTGCGCCGCATCAACGTAGTCGGCAACACGCGCACGCGCGACGAAGTGGTGCGCCGCGAAATGCGCCAGCTCGAAAGCTCGTGGTTCGATTCGAACCGCCTCTCGCTGTCGAAGGACCGTATCAACCGTCTCGGCTACTTCACCGACGTCGACGTGACCACGGTGCCGGTCGAAGGCACGCCCGACCAGGTCGACATCGACGTGAAGGTCGCCGAAAAGCCGACCGGCGCAATTACGCTCGGTGCAGGTTTCTCGTCGACGGACAAGGTGGTGCTGTCCGCTGGTATCTCGCAGGACAACGTGTTCGGCTCCGGCACGAGCCTCGCGGTGAACATCAATACCGCGAAGACGTACCGTACGCTGACGGTCACGCAGGTCGACCCGTACTTCACGGTGGACGGCATCAAGCGGATCACCGACGTCTACTACCGTACCTACCAGCCGCTGTACTACTCGACCGATTCGAGCTTCAAGATCGTCACGATGGGCGGCGACCTCAAGTTCGGCATTCCGTTCTCCGAAGTCGATACCGTCTACTTCGGCGCGGGCTTCGAACAGAACCAGCTGGACGTCGATGCAAATACCCCGGCTTCATATAAGCAATACGTGAATGACTTCGGCCGGGTGTCGAACAACGTGCCGCTTACGGTTGGCTGGTCGCGCGATGCGCGCGACAGCGCGCTCGTGCCAAGCCGCGGCTACTTCGCGCAGGCGAACGCGGAATACGGCACGCCGATCGGCGGCACCCAGTACTACAAGGCCGACATCAACGCGCAGTACTATTACTCGTTTGCGCGCGGCTTTGTGCTGGGCTTCAACTTCCAGGGCGGCTATGGTAACGGCCTTGCTGGCAAGCCTTATCCTATCTTCAAGAACTATTACGCGGGCGGTATCGGTTCGGTGCGTGGTTACGAGCCGAGCTCACTGGGTCCGCGTGACAAAACGACCGGCGATCCGATCGGCGGGTCGAAGCTGCTGGTGGGCAATATCGAGTTGACGTTCCCGCTGCCAGGCACCGGCTACGACCGCACGCTGCGTGTGTTCACCTTCCTGGACGCTGGTAACGTCTGGGCGGACGCGAGCACGGCAGCGACGTCGACTGGCGCGAACGGCCTGCGTTACGGCTACGGTGTGGGTCTCGCATGGATCTCGCCGATCGGCCCGCTCAAGTTGAGCCTTGGCTTCCCGCTCACGAAGCACACGGGCGACCAGTATCAGAAGTTCCAGTTCCAGATCGGGACCGCGTTCTGATTGGGGCGACGGGCGCTCCCGGCGGCCGGCTGCGGCGGCGGGTGCTCCCGGCGGCGAGCCCGGCCAAACTACAGTATCGAGAGGATGACTTTGCTAACCGGTATGTTTTCGAAACGTGTAGCGTGCGCATTGGCGCTGGCAATGACCCTCGGGGTCGGCATGGCGCACGCGCAGGAGGCGAGAATCGCCGCGGTGAATTCCGACCGCATCCTGCGCGAATCGGCTGCGGCGAAAGCCGCGCAGCTGAAGCTCGAGGCCGAATTCGCGAAGCGGGACAAGGATCTGGCCGACATGGCGCAAAAGCTCAAGTCGATGTCCGATGCACTCGACAAGAATGGCGCGACAATGTCAGCGACTGATCGCGCGCAGAAGCAGCGCGACCTGTCGCAGCTCGACTCGGACTTCCAGCGCAAGCAGCGTGAGTTCCGCGAAGACCTGAACCAGCGCCGCAACGAGGAACTCGCGGCGGTGCTCGATCGCGCGAACAAGGTCATCAAGCAGATCGCCGAAACGCAGCACTATGATCTGATCGTGCAGGAAGCCGTGTATGTGAGCCCGCGCATCGATATCACCGACCAGGTGCTAAAGGCACTGGCGGCATCGGGCAACTAAGGGCAACCGGGGGCGGCGTACGGTCGCCCCGCGCGCGTTGGCGCGCGCCCTCGCAATGATTGAACAGGTTGGAGACAGGATAGGCATGGCATTTAAGCTCGAGGACATCGTCCAGCGGTTCGGCGGTGAGGTTGTCGGTAACGGGTCGCAGCGCGTGAGCAGTCTCGCGCCGCTCGACCAGGCAGGCCCGGACCAGTTGGCGTTCCTCGCCAATCCGAAATATCTGTCGCAAGTCGAAACGACCCGCGCCGGCGCGGTGCTGATCAATGCCGGCGACCTCGAGAAGCTCGCTTCACGCGAAGGTCGAAACTTCATCGTCACGCCGAATCCCTACGCTTACTTTGCGCGCGTCGCGCAAACCTTCATCGAGCTCGCCGCGCCGAAGCCCGTCCCCGGCGTGCATCCGAGCGCAACCATCGATCCTTCCGCGCAGGTCGCCGCGAGCGCGATGATCGGTCCGCGTGTCACCGTGGAAGCGGGCGCGGTGATCGGCGAGCATGCGCGGCTCGACGCCAACGTCGTGATCGGCCGCGGCACGCGTGTCGGCGCGAACGCGCATCTGTATCCGAACGTGACCGTGTACCACGGCTGCAAGCTCGGCGAGCGCGTGATCGTGCACGCGGGCGCGGTGATCGGCTCGGACGGCTTCGGCTTCGCGCCCGACTTCGTCGGCGAGGGCGATGCGCGCACCGGCAGCTGGGTGAAGATTCCGCAGGTCGGCGGCGTATTGATCGCGAACGACGTCGAAATCGGTGCGAATACCACGATCGACCGCGGCGCGATGGCCGACACGATCATCGAGGAGTGCGTAAAGATCGACAACCTCGTGCAGATCGGCCACAACTGCAAGGTCGGCGCCTACACGGTGATCGCGGGCTGCGCAGGTATCGCTGGCAGCACGACCATCGGGCGTCACTGCATGATCGGCGGCGCGGTCGGCATTGCCGGACACGTGACGCTTGCCGATCATGTGATCGTCACCGCGAAGTCGGGCGTGTCGAAATCGCTGCTGAAGCCCGGCATGTACACGAGTGCGTTCCCCGCCGTGAACCACGCGGACTGGAACAGGAGCGCGGCGCTGTTGCGCAATATCGACAAGCTTCGCGATCGCATCAAGGCGCTGGAGAGCGCCGCCGCCGACAAGGCCGGCAGCGCCACTGACGGCGCCGCAGGTCAACCCGCAGGCAACAAGATCTGACAGATATCCCGGCGACCCACCGGCACCGCGTAAAATAGTGGTCGAGCATCATGAAGCAAAGCCGGTGGCCGTGACCGGGTGGCACGGCCACCGGTCATCCAAGGCGCCGGTCGCGCGCGTTTTCAACCCACCTGCACCAGCATCCGCAGTCATCATCGCGCAGTCAATGCGTGAGCAGAAACACCATGAGCACCGAAAAAATCAATCTCGACATTCATAAGATTCTCACGCTGCTGCCGCATCGTTATCCGATCCTGCTGGTCGACCGGGTGCTCGAACTCGAACCGCACAAGAGCATCAAAGCGTTGAAGAACGTGTCGATCAATGAGCCGTACTTCCAGGGACATTTCCCGACGCGGCCGGTGATGCCAGGCGTGCTGATCCTCGAAGCGCTCGCGCAGACCGCGGCGCTGCTGACGTTCTCGGAAGAACCGAGCGATCCGTCGAACACGCTGTACCTGTTCGTCGGCATCGACAACGCGCGCTTCAAGCGCGTGGTGGAACCGGGCGATCAGCTGATCCTGAACTGCACGTTCGAGCGTCACATGCGCGGCATCTGGAAGTTCAAGGCGCGCGCCGAAGTGGATGGCGTCGTCGCGGCTGAAGCCGATCTGATGTGCGCGGTGCGTCACACGGACAAAGACGCGTGACGCCGGCGTCCGGGCAGATCGCGGCGCGGCACGTGCGCGGCGGCCCCGGCGTCAAGGCCATCCACACAACGCAACAGAATCAGAAGCGAGGACGCATGAGCAGGATCCATCCCACCGCGATCATCGAAGCGGGCGCGCAGCTCGACGAATCCGTCGAAGTCGGGCCCTATGCGGTGATCGGCGCACACGTGACGATCGGTGCGCGCAGCACGGTCGGCTCGCACAGCGTGATCGAGGGCTATACCACGATCGGCGAAGACAACCGCATCGGCCATTACGCATCGGTCGGCGGCCGTCCGCAGGACATGAAATACCGTGACGAGCCGACCAGGCTCGTGATCGGCAACCGCAACACGATCCGCGAATTCACCACGATCCACACCGGCACGGTGCAGGACGCGGGCGTCACCACGCTCGGCGACGAAAACTGGATCATGGCCTACGTGCACATCGGTCACGACTGCCACGTCGGCAGCAACGTGATCCTGTCGAGCAACGCGCAGATGGCCGGCCACGTGACGATCGGCGACCACGCGATCATCGGCGGCATGTCGGGCGTGCATCAGTTCGTGCGCATCGGCGCGCACGCGATGCTCGGCGGCGCGTCGGCGCTCGTGCAGGACGTGCCGCCCTATGTGATCGCTGCGGGCAACAAGGCCGAGCCGCACGGCATCAACGTCGAAGGGCTGCGCCGCCGCGGTTTCTCGGCTGACGCTATCTCGGTGCTGCGCTCCGCATATCGCGTGCTGTACAAGAACGGCCTGTCGCTCGAAGAAGCGAAGGTGCAATTGAAGGAACTCGGTTCGGCCGGCGGTGACGGCGACGCCCCGGTGCAGACGCTGCTCGCGTTCGTCGAAGCGTCGCAGCGCGGCATCATCCGCTAACCGATGACGTTGCAACCCAGTCCGCTGCGCGTCGCGATGGTGGCCGGCGAGCCGTCCGGCGACCTGCTGGCCGCATCGCTGCTCGACGGTCTCGCCAGCCGGTTGCCGGCCGCCACGCAGTACTACGGCATCGGCGGTCCGCGCATGATCGCCACGGGCTTCGACGCCCACTGGCCGATGGAAAAGCTGACGGTGCGCGGCTATGTCGAAGCACTGCGGCACATCCCCGAAATCCTCGGTATCCGCAACGAGCTCAAGCGTCAATTGCTTGCCGAGCCGCCGTCCGTGTTCGTCGGTGTCGACGCGCCCGACTTCAATTTCGGGCTCGAGCATGCGCTGCGCGACGCCGGCATTCCGACCGTGCACTTCGTCTGCCCGTCCATCTGGGCATGGCGTGGGGGGCGCATCAAGAAGATCGCCAAGGCGGTCGACCACATGCTGTGCGTGTTCCCGTTCGAAACCGCGCTGCTCGAAAAGGCGGGCGTCGCGGCGTCGTACGTCGGGCATCCGCTGGCCGATCAGATCCCGCTCGAACCCGACACGCTCGGCGCGCGCCGCGCGCTCGGTCTCGCGGAAAGCGGGCCGGTGATCGCGGTGCTGCCGGGCAGCCGGCGCTCCGAGATCGACCTGATCGGCCCGACGTTCTTCGCGGCGATGGAGATGATGCAGCACCAGGAGCCCAGCGTGCGCTTCGTGATGCCGGCGGCCACGCCCACGTTGCGCGCGCTGCTGCAGCCGCTCGTCGATGCGCACCCGGGCCTCGCGCTGACCATCATCGACGGCCAGTCGCAACTCGCGATGACCGCCGCCGACGCGATTCTCGTGAAGAGCGGCACCGTCACGCTGGAAGCCGCGCTGTTGAAAAAGCCGATGGTGATTTCGTACAAGGTGCCCTGGCTAACCGGCCAGATCATGCGCCGCCAGGGCTATCTGCCGTACGTGGGCCTGCCGAACATTCTGGCCGGGCGTTTCGTGGTGCCGGAGGTCCTGCAGCACTTCGCGACGCCGCAGGCGCTCGCCGAGGCGACGCTGAAACAGTTGCGCGACGAAGCGAACCGGCGCACGCTGAAGGAAATCTTCACGGAGATGCACCACGTGCTGAAGCAGAACACCGCGCAGCGCGCGGCCGAAGTCGTGGCGAGCGTCGTCGAGCAACGGGCGGGGCGGCCATGACCCCGCCGCGCGCGCCTCGCCGCAAGACTGCGGCCGCCGTTCGGGTCGTCGCGCAAGCCGGCCTGAACTTCGAAAGCGCCGACGACATCGTCTGCGGCGTCGACGAAGCAGGGCGCGGACCGCTGGCCGGACCGGTCGTCGCGGCGGCGGTGATTTTCGATCCTGCGAAACCGATGATCCGCGGCCTCGACGATTCGAAGGCGCTCACCGCACTCAAGCGTGAAGCGCTGTACGAGAAGATCGTCGATCGCGCGCTCGCGTATTGCATCGCATCGGCGACGGTCGAGGAAATCGATTCGCTGAACATCCTGCACGCGACAATGCTCGCGATGAAGCGCGCGGTCGAGGGCTTGTCGGTCGTGCCGACGCTCGTGAAGGTCGACGGCAACCGTTGCCCGACGCTCAGCATCCGTAGCGAAGCGGTGATCGGCGGCGACGCGCTCGTGAAGAGTATCTCGGCGGCGTCGATTCTCGCGAAGGTCGCGCGCGACCGCATGCTGCTCGAGCTGCACGAGGCGTATCCCGTGTATGGCTTCGACGCGCACGCCGGTTATGGTACGCCGCAGCATCTCGCGGCGCTGCGCGATCATGGGCCGTGCGAGCATCATCGGCGCTCGTTCGCGCCGGTGCGCGAAGCGCATCTGCGGCTCGGCACAGGCGTGCCGCTGCCATCGGCGGACGCCGTCATCGTGGCCGACGCGCTGCTGCTCGACGACGATGCATTCGGCGACGCCGGCCTCGCGTGACCAGCGCCATCAGCACGGCTCGAACGCGGTTCGCGCTCGAGCGCCGCTGATTCCCTACTGATTTGCCACTGATCCCATTTCCATTTCTCACCGCCTTCGCTGCCTGTGAAAGCCATCACCTCGCGGGACAATCCGCTCTACAAGCGCCTGAAGGCACTGGCCGGCTCGACGCATCAACAGCGCCGCAGCGGCCATGCGCTGCTCGAGGGCTTCCATCTTGCGAGCGCGTATCTCGACGTCGCCGGTCAGCCGGAGCTCTGCGTCGTCACCGACGGCGCGCTGCGTCACGACGAAGCGCAGGCGATCGTCTCGCGCATCGACGAGCATCGGCTCGTGACGCTGCCGGATGCGTTATTCGGACAGTTGTCGAATGTGGTGCATGGCGTCGGAATTCTGCTGCTCGTCGAGAAGCTGGACGCGCCGCTGCCCGAGCGCGTCGAGCAAAACTGTCTGGTGCTCGACGGCGTGCAGGACGCGGGCAATGTCGGCTCGATTCTGCGCAGTGCGGCGGCCGCGGGCATCGAACACGTGTTCTGCGCGCCGGGCACGGCCTACGCGTGGTCGTCGAAGGTGCTGCGCTCCGGCATGGGCGCGCACTTCCTGTTGCAGATTCATGAGGATGTCGACGCGAGCGCGTTGATCGAACGTCTTGCGGTCCCGGTCGTCATCACCGATTCGCACGGCGCCGCAGCGATTTATGACTGCGACCTGAGCGGGCCGCTTGCGTGGGTGTTCGGCAACGAAGGGGCGGGCGTGTCGCAGGTGTGGCGCGATGCAGTGTCGTTGCGGGTGACGATTCCGCAGCCTGGCGGCATGGAATCGCTGAATGTGGCGGCCGCGGCGGCCGTCTGCGTGTTCGAGCAGTGCCGGCAGCAGCGCGGCCGTAAAAAGTAGATGTGAGGGGCGTTGCGCGGGGGCTGGCCCGGCAACGCAACGCCTGCTCCGCGGTCGCTCAATACGACGGCCGATCCAGCTTGATCTCCTGCAGGATCGTCGTCGCGATCTCCTCGATCGACTTGTGCGTCGACGACAGCCACTTGATCCCCTCGCGCCGCATCATCGCTTCTGCTTCGTTGATCTCATAGCGGCAGTTTTCCAGCGCCGCGTACTTGCTGCCCGGCCGCCGCTCGTTGCGGATCTCCGACAGCCGCTGCGGATCGATCGACAACCCGAACATCTTCTGCCGATGCTCGAGCAGCGGCGTGGGCAGCTTGCCGCGCTCGAAATCTTCGGGAATCAGCGGATAGTTCGCCGCTTTCACGCCGTACTGCATCGCCAGATAAAGGCTCGTCGGCGTCTTGCCGCTGCGCGACACGCCGACGAGGATCACGTCGGCGTCCGCGAGATTGCGGTTCGATTGACCGTCGTCGTGCGCGAGCGAGAAATTGATCGCCTCGATGCGGTTCTTGTACTCCTCGGTGTCCGCGTTCTGGTGACCGCGGCCCATCGCGTGGCTCGACTTCAGCTCCAGCTCCTGCTCAAGCGGCTCGACGAAGGTTTGGAACATGTCGAGCACGAGTGCGTTCGAATCCTTCACGATCTGATTCGACGAGCTATCGACGAGCGTGGTGAACACGATCGGACGACGGCCGTCCTGCACGACCGCTTCGTTGATTTTTTCGAGCGTTGCGTAGGCCTTCTCGGTCGAGTCGACGAATGGCACGCGGACCAGGCGGAATTTCTGGTCGAACTGGGAGAGGATCGAATGCGCGAAGGTTTCGGCAGTGATCCCGGTACCGTCTGAGACGATGAATACGGTGGGCGGCATCAGTGGGGCTGTGAACGTGAAAGGCAAATGAGCGGGCAAAGCGCGGCACTAGAACGCGCTTGGATCGAACCGCAGCGGCGCGCGGCCGGCCTCGCAAAAGCCCGATGGCTGGGCCGGGGCGCGATTCGAGACGCAATTCTCGACCGACCGCCACATTTGGGGAGTCGGCACGGTAGAATAGCGGCAACCTGTTGGATAAGCAATTGCAGGCGATTGGCCGGTAAATTACTGCGAACGGTCGTTCAACCTCACGTCATCTGACCTGAACATGCGTTGAACGCAAGAGATCGAGCGGTAAGTGCGTTGATTGGCGTTCTTCGCCGCCGTCTCCGTCATGCACGCGCCGGTGTCCCCATGCAACGCATTCGAGCCTTAACAGCGATTGCTTATCTAACAGGTTGTGCAAGACACGGGGTCGAGCTTCCAATGGGCTGCCCGTGTTCAAGCCCACTTGCACAGTCGTGAATTTCTTTCACACTTAGGGGCTTGTATGACTAACGCAGTTACCGTCGCAAAGGACAAGGCGTATGTAGTTCCGTTCGAGCAGTTGCGGATGACCGACGTGGAAATCGTCGGCGGCAAGAACGCGTCGCTGGGCGAGATGATCAGCCAGCTCGCGGAAGCCGGTGTGCGCGTGCCGACCGGCTTCGCGACCACCGCGCTCGCGTTCCGTGACTTCCTGCAGCACAACAACCTGACCGAACGTATCGCCAAACGTCTCGAGACGCTCGACGTCGACGACGTGAAGGCGCTCGCCGAAGCGGGCAAGGAAATCCGTCAATGGATCGTCGACGCACCGCTGCAGCCGCAGCTCGAAGCTGACATTCGCGCGGGGTTCGACACGCTGCAAAAGAGCTCGCCCGAAGAGCTCTCGTTTGCCGTGCGTTCGTCCGCGACCGCGGAAGACCTGCCCGACGCATCATTCGCCGGTCAGCAGGAAAGCTATCTGAACGTGGTCGGCATCGACGACGTGCTCGATCGCATGAAGCACGTGTTCGCGTCGCTGTACAACGACCGCGCCATCTCCTATCGCGTCCACAAGGGCTTCACGCATGCTGAAGTCGCGTTGTCGGCGGGCGTACAGCGCATGGTGCGCTCGGACGTCGGCGCAGCGGGCGTGATGTTCACACTGGATACCGAATCGGGCTTCAAGGACGCTGTCTTCATCACGTCGAGCTATGGCCTCGGCGAAACCGTCGTGCAGGGCGCGGTCAATCCGGACGAGTTCTACGTCTTCAAAACCACGCTCGCGCAGGGCAAGTACCCGATCATCCGCCGCTCGATCGGCTCGAAGCTGATCAAGATGGAGTTCACCAAGCCGGGCGAGCCGGGCCGCGTGAAGACCGTCGACGTCGCGCACGAGCAGCGCAACCGTTTCTCGATCACCGACGAAGACGTGATCGAACTCGCGAAGTACGCGGTCATCATCGAAAAGCACTATCAGCGTCCGATGGACATCGAGTGGGGCAAGGACGGCCGCGACGGCAAGATCTTCATCCTGCAGGCGCGTCCGGAAACGGTGAAGAGCCAGGGCGGCGGCAAGGCTGAGCAGCGCTTCAAGCTGAAGGGCCAGTCGAACGTCCTGGCCACTGGTCGCGCGATCGGTCAGAAGATCGGCGCGGGTCCGGTGCGCGTGATCCACGATCCGTCGGAGATGGACCGTGTGCAGCCGGGCGACGTGCTCGTCGCCGACATGACCGACCCGAACTGGGAGCCGGTCATGAAGCGTGCGTCGGCGATCGTCACGAACCGTGGCGGGCGCACCTGCCACGCGGCGATCATCGCGCGTGAGCTGGGCGTGCCGGCCGTGGTCGGCTGCGGCGACGCGACCGACGTGCTGAAGGACGGCGCGCTCGTCACGGTGTCGTGCGCGGAAGGCGACGAGGGCAAGATCTACGACGGTCTGCTCGAAACCGAAGTCACCGAAGTGCAGCGCGGCGAACTGCCGCCGATTCCGGTGAAGATCATGATGAACGTCGGCAATCCGCAGCTCGCGTTCGACTTCTCGCAACTGCCGAACGCAGGTGTGGGTCTCGCGCGACTCGAATTCATCATCAACAACAACATCGGCGTGCACCCGAAGGCGATCCTCGAGTACCCGAACGTCGATCAGGACCTGAAGAAGGCGGTCGAAAGCGTCGCGCGCGGTCACGCGTCGCCGCGCGCGTTCTACGTCGACAAGCTGACCGAAGGCATCGCGACGATCGCGGCGGCGTTCTATCCGAAGCCCGTCATCGTGCGTATGTCGGACTTCAAGTCGAACGAGTACAAGAAGCTGATCGGCGGTTCGCGCTACGAGCCCGACGAGGAAAACCCGATGCTGGGCTTCCGCGGCGCATCGCGCTATATCGCGGAAGACTTCGCCGAGGCGTTCCAGATGGAATGCGTCGCGCTGAAGAAGGTGCGTGAAGAGATGGGCCTCGACAACGTCGAGATCATGGTGCCGTTCGTGCGTACGCTGAAACAGGCGGAGCGCGTGGTCGGATTGCTCGCGAAGTTCGGCCTGAAGCGCGGCGAGAACGGCCTGCGCCTGATCATGATGTGCGAAGTGCCGTCGAACGCGATCCTCGCCGAAGAGTTCCTGCAGTACTTCGACGGTTTCTCGATCGGCTCGAACGACCTGACGCAGCTCACGCTCGGCCTCGACCGCGACTCGGGCATGGAACTGCTCGCCGTCGATTTCGACGAACGCGATCCGGCGGTCAAGTTCATGCTCAAACGCGCAATCGAAACCTGTCTGCGTCTGGATAAGTACGTCGGTATCTGCGGCCAGGGGCCGTCGGATCACCCGGACTTCGCGCAATGGCTGACGGACGAAGGCATCAAGTCAATCTCGCTGAACCCCGACACGATCATCGATACGTGGCAGCAGCTGGCAAAGGCAAAGGCGTAACTCGCGAGGTATCGAATGCCGCTTCGCTAGCGGCATTCCGCACGCGTTAGAGCACGTCCGCTTCGTGCTATAAACACCCCGGTAGATCCGGGGTGTTTTGCTTTGTGGAGGTCGACGTGGCGCCTGGTGGACTGTTCTGGTGGATCGGGGCGGGTGTGCTTGTCGTGATGGAACTGATGAGCGGCACCTTCTATCTGTTGATGATCGCGTTCGGCTTCGTTGCGGCCGCGCTTGCGCGCATCGCCGGCGCCGGGCCCGATCTGCAGTTCGTGGTGGCTGCGCTGGTCGCACTTGCGGCGGTCGTAGTGCTCAGACGCTCGCGCTTTGCCCGTCGCAGACGCGAGCAGGCTTCGCGCAATCCCGATGTCAATCTGGACATCGGCCAGACGCTGAACGTGCCGGCGTGGCAGGGGCGCAAAGCACGTGCGACCTATCGTGGCGCCGCATGGGACGTCGAGCTGGCCGCGGGCGAGCCCGAAGACGCGCAGGTCTACGAGATCAGGGAATTGCGTGGCAGTTGTCTGGTCGTCGTCGCGAGCCGGCAACCGAAGGCGCGCGCGAGCACGACCTGACGATCTGAACGGGAGTATTGGGTGCGGTGTTCGCCACACGCGCTCATCGATATCCCTTCACAAAGCGAAGCACCAAAGCCTAATCTGAACACGCAGGCCCGACCAACCTGCGCACAACAATTCGAAGCAGAATCGGAGGGTAGCGATATGGATTCAACCATCGTCGGGGCAGTGCTGCTGATCGTCGTGATCGTGCTCGCGTCGCAGACCATCAAGATCGTGCCGCAGCAGCATGCGTGGGTGCTCGAGCGCCTCGGCCGCTATCACGCGACGCTGACGCCGGGTCTGAGCTTCGCGTTTCCGTTCGTCGATCGGGTCGCGTACAAGCACGTGCTGAAGGAAATTCCTCTGGAAGTGCCGAGTCAGGTCTGTATCACGCGCGACAACACGCAACTGCAGGTCGACGGCGTGCTGTATTTCCAGGTCACCGATCCGATGAAGGCCTCGTACGGATCGAGCAACTTCGTGTTCGCGATCACGCAGTTGTCGCAGACCACGCTGCGCTCGGTCATCGGCAAGCTGGAGCTCGATCGCACCTTCGAGGAGCGCGATTTCATCAATCACAGCATCGTGTCCGCGCTCGACGAGGCGGCCTCGAACTGGGGCGTAAAAGTGCTGCGCTACGAGATCAAGGACCTGACGCCGCCGAAGGAAATCCTTCACGCGATGCAGGCGCAGATCACCGCCGAGCGCGAAAAGCGCGCGCTGATCGCGGCCTCGGAAGGGCGCAAGCAGGAGCAGATCAATATCGCGTCGGGCGGCCGCGAGGCGGCGATCCAGACGTCCGAAGGCGAGCGGCAGGCGGCGATCAACCAGGCGCAGGGCCAGGCCGCGGCGATTCTGGCGGTGGCCGAGGCAAACGCGCAGGCGATCCAGAAGATCGCCGCCGCGATCCAACTGAACGGCGGGATGGACGCGGTCAATCTGAAGGTGGCCGAACAGTACGTGAACGCGTTCTCGAACCTCGCGAAGCAGGGCACGACACTGATCGTGCCGGGCGACATGTCGAACATGAGTTCGATGATCGCGTCGGCGCTGACGATCGTGAACAAGGGCAGGGCGGCAGCGGAGCCGCCGCGAAGCGACCTGCGCTGACGAACCAGGCAATAAGCGCGCAATGAGCGCGTGACAAAAAGCAAAATGGCCCGCATATCGATGTGCGGGCCATTTTTGCATGAGCCGGAAATGAACCGCGCTTACGTCGGCGAGCGCATCAAACGCGCCTTCTCGCGCTCCCAGTCGCGCTTTTTCTCGGTCTCGCGCTTGTCGTGCATCTTCTTGCCCTTCGCGAGACCGATCTCGCATTTGACGCGACCGTTCTTGTAGTGAAAATTCAGCGGCACGAGCGTGTAGCCGCGCTGCTCGACCTTGCCGATCAGCTTGCTGATTTCCTCGCTATGCAGCAGCAGCTTGCGCGTGCGCACCGGATCGGGATGGATGTGCGTCGACGCTTCGGGCAGCGGGCTGATGTGCGTGCCGATCAGGAACAGCTCGCCATTGCGGATCACCACATAGCCTTCCTTGATCTGGCCGCGCCCCGCGCGCAACGCCTTGACCTCCCATCCTTCGAGCACGAGGCCTGCCTCATAGCGTTCTTCGACCGAATAGTCGTAGAAGGCTTTTCTGTTGTCGATGATGCTCATGAATGGAAAGTGCCCAACTCGTTTAAAATTACGATTTTAGCAAAGCGGGACCAGGAAAGCCCGCCGCGCTCGTCCACCCTTGCCGCGCGCTGTTCAATTTATGGCAGATGTCCAGAAAACCGTGTTGATTCGCCATTCGGCGGAACAGATGTTCGACCTCGTCACCGACGTCGACGATTACCCCAACTTCCTGCCATGGTGCGGCGGCATCGAAATTCGTCACCGGGACGACACCAGCATGGAGGCGCGGATCGATATCAACTTCAAGGGCATCAAGCAGCATTTCGCCACGCGCAACTCGATGGAGCGCCCCACGCGCATCGACATGGAATTCGCCGACGGTCCGTTTCGCAAGTTCACCGGTTTCTGGCGCTTCACGCCGCTGCGCGCGGATGCGTGCAAGATCGAATTCGCGCTGCACTACGAGTTCACCAGCATCCTGCTCGAGAAGATCATCGGGCCGGTGTTCAATCACATCGCCAATACCTTCGTCGAATCTTTCGTGAAGCGCGCCAATCAGCGCTACGGTCAGGCATGAACGCGCGACTAACGGTCGAGGTCTGCTATGCGCTCGCCGGCGAGCAGGCGCTGATTGCGGTCGAGTTGCCGGCGGGCGCGACGCTGAGGCAGGCGATCGACGCAAGCGGGATTCTGCAGCGTTTTCCGTCGATCGATCTGAACACGCAGAAGGTGGGCGTGTTCGGCAAGCTCAAGCCGCTCGATACGGTGCTGGGCGACCATGATCGCGTCGAGATTTACCGGCCGTTGCTGGTCGATCCGAAGGTGTCGCGCCAGCGCCGCGTCGAAAAGACGCGCAAGGCGGGATCGATCGAGGGGCGGCGCTGGTTGAACAAGGATTCGCGCTAGGCGGCGCGGGTCGGCGGGGCGGTGGACTTTTTCCGCCCGCCGCCCGTGACACCTCATCGCGTCACATCGCCTCAGGGCGCCGCCGTTTGCGCCTTCTCGTCCATGCCTTCGATGCGCGCCGCACCCGACGAATCGTCGTCCGAATGCCGGCGCACCGACCACCAGACCCCCGCCACCAGCAGCAGGATCGCCGCGAGTTCGAGTGGGCGCGGCAGGCGCTCGTCGTAAATGAACGCGTAAAGCAGCGCGAACAGCGTCTCGAATACGATCATCTGGCCGGACAGCGTCAGCGGCAGCCGTTTTGCCGCGGCATTCCACAGGCCGTTGCCGAGCCACGACGCGCCGATCGCGAGTACCAGGTTGAGCAGCCAGAACGTGTGCCACCGGGCATCGGCCAGTTCGTCCTGCGGGCCGCCGGACGGCAGCACCGCGACCACCAGCCATAATGCGCCGCCGAGCGCGCCCGTCACGACGCCCCACAGCACCGACCACTCGTTGCCGCTGAAATGCGTCTGACGCTGCAGGTAGCGGGCGTTTTCGACCGCGAACCAGGTCCAGCAAAGGAGCGCGCCGACCGCGCAGGCCACGCCGAGCAGGCGCGTCGCGATGTTCACCGGCGCCGCGCCGGCCACCGTAAACACGTCGATATTGATGCACACGATGCCCGCCATCACGGTCGCGAGCGGCCATGCGAGGCGCGCGAGCGGCACGGCGCCGTGATCGCGCCGGCCCATCAGCGTGACCGTGACCGGCAGCACGCCGACGATCAGCGAGGCCGGCGCGATCCCGATCAGGTGCACGGCGGCCGTCAGCAGCAGGTAATAGACGATGTTGCCGGCTAGCGCGAGCTTGACGAGCGCGATCAGGTCCTCGCGGCTCAGCCGTTTGGCGAGCGAGCGCGCGATCGGCAGGGCCGCGGCGAGCGACACGACGCCGTACATCGAATAGCGGCCAGCGACGAGCAGCAGCGGGGAGAAGTCGGGCAGCACGCGCGGCACCAGAAACACCATGCCCCACAAGGCTCCGGCCATGACCCCATATATGACACCGCGCTGCATCGACTGCCCCTGCTGGATAAACTGGAATGGGCGGCAGAATAGCGGTTTTGCGGACGGGGCGTCTTGTTCGATCCTGCATTCGCGTCGC
The DNA here is from genome assembly GCF_038900515.1 of Burkholderia sp. JPY481. NCBI lineage: Bacteria > Pseudomonadati > Pseudomonadota > Betaproteobacteria > Burkholderiales > Burkholderiaceae > Burkholderia > Burkholderia sp. JPY481. The sequence goes on along the minus strand of NZ_JAYMRT010000001.1, from coordinate 516,740 downwards.
TCGATCGCCGATGGCCGCCGGCCAGGCGCCGCGTTTGCCTGCGAACGCGCAAACGAAACCCGATCGAACCCGACGCGAAAAGCGAAGCGAAATCCGCGCGTGCCGGAGCGGTAAAAAATCGTCTGAAATTCGCTAAGCTGCTGTTCGCGCAGTGAAAACCGGGGTGGTATCGCGTATAATTCGCTTTTGCGCCTATAGGATTTGCCATGCGTCTGATCCAAACAGCACTCACGTTCGATGACGTGCTCCTCGTCCCGGCCTTCTCCGATGTTCTGCCGCGCGACACCAGCCTCAAGACCCGGCTGACCCGCAACATCTCCCTGAACATGCCGCTCGTGTCCGCCGCGATGGACACGGTCACCGAAGCACGTCTGGCAATCGCCATGGCGCAAATGGGCGGCGTCGGCATCATCCACAAGAACCTCACGCCGGCCGAGCAGGCGCGTGAAGTCGCGAAGGTCAAGCGTTTCGAGTCGGGCGTCGTGCGCGACCCGATCACCGTGCCGCCGCAAATGAAAGTGCGCGACGTGATCGCGCTGTCGCGCCAGCATGGCATTTCGGGCTTCCCGGTCGTCGAAGGTGCGCAACTCGTCGGTATCGTGACGAACCGCGACCTGCGCTTCGAAGAGCGTCTGGACGAGCCGGTGCGCAACATCATGACGCCGCGCGAGCGCCTCGTCACCGTCAAGGAAGGCACGCCGCTCGCCGAAGCGAAGGCGCTGATGCACAGCCACCGCCTCGAGCGCGTGCTGGTCGTCAACGACTCGTTCGAGCTGCGCGGCCTGATGACCGTCAAAGACATCACCAAACAAACCGAGCACCCGGACGCATGCAAGGACGAGCACGGCAAGCTGCGCGCGGGCGCGGCGGTCGGCGTCGGCGCGGACAACGAAGAGCGCGTCGAGCTGCTCGTGCAGGCCGGCGTCGACGTGATCGTCGTCGATACCGCGCATGGCCACAGCAAGGGCGTGCTCGAGCGCGTCAAGTGGGTCAAGCAGAACTTCCCGCACGTCGAGGTGATCGGCGGCAACATCGCGACCGCCGCGGCTGCCAGGGCGCTTGTCGAATACGGCGCGGACGGCGTCAAGGTCGGTATCGGCCCGGGCTCGATCTGCACAACGCGAATCGTCGCAGGCGTCGGCGTGCCGCAGGTCACCGCGATCTCCAACGTGTCCGAAGCGTTGAACGGCACGGGCGTGCCGGTCATCGCCGACGGCGGCGTGCGCTTCTCGGGCGACGTCAGCAAGGCGCTCGCGGCCGGCGCGAGCGCGGTCATGATGGGCAGCATGTTCGCCGGTACCGAAGAGTCGCCGGGCGAAGTGTTCCTGTACCAGGGCCGCCAGTACAAGTCGTACCGCGGCATGGGCTCGGTCGGCGCGATGAAGGACGGCGCGGCGGACCGCTACTTCCAGGACAACTCGGCGAACATCGACAAGCTGGTGCCGGAAGGCATCGAAGGTCGCGTCGCGTACAAGGGTTCGGTCAACGCGATCCTGTTCCAGCTGATTGGCGGCGTGCGTGCGAGCATGGGCTACTGCGGTTGCCGCACCATCGCTGAAATGAACGAGAAGGCCGAGTTCGTGCAGATCACCGGCGCGGGCCTGCGCGAGTCGCATGTGCATGACGTGCAAATCACCAAGGAAGCGCCCAACTACCACGTGGACTAAACGCCCATGAAGCCACTGCTGCGCGTTGTACTGATCCTCGATGCGTTGGTGCTGCTGGCGTTAGGCCTGCTGTTCGTGCTGACGCCGTGGACCTCGCTGTACGACGCGCTGCAACTGGTGCCAACGGAGCCGATGCTGGTCGGCCAGGCGTTCGGCGTCGCGCTGATCGGGCTCGCATGGCTCGCGCTGCATGCGTCGTTCGACGGGGCGCTGACCTCGACGGTCGCGAAGGTGGTCGGTCATGTGCATTGGCTGATCGGCGTGCTGCTGCTGGTCTGGCTGCTGGGGCTGCATACGCCGTCGTTGACCGGCTTCGGGCAGATGGTGGCGGCGCTGGCCGGTGTCGCGCTGGTGGTGATCGGGCTCGGCGGCGTGCGGCTGTCGGGTGTGGTGCGGCGGCGCGAGAAGGGGGGCGTGGTCAAGTCCTCGTCGAGCAAGGTCGACGGCCGGGCTGAAAAGCATGCCGCGAAAGAAGCCGAAAAGGATGCCGTACAGAAGCGCGAGCCACGTGCCTCAGCGGGCTTTCCGATCTATCAGGCCGAGCCGGTGCCAGAGCCCGTCGTGCCGGTCACGCGACCGGTGAATCCGGCTGACGCGGCTCCCGTTGCCACTACCGCGCCGCTTCGTCCGGCTGCCAGCGAGTCCGGCCTGAGCGAGTCCGAACGTGCCGCGCGCGACACCAGCAACGACGTACCCAGCGCACCGCGCCCGCCGTTTCATGGCTGAAGCGCCGCGCGCCAGGCCGTTTGCCGAAGCTACCGGGTTTCGTTCGCGCGCATCGCAGGCGGCAAGTTCCGCCGTTGGTCCCGCTTTTGTGCTTCATCGTAATGTTTGCTGTCCGCGCCGCGCTGAGACCGTCGCCGCGTGGACCGCTTTGAATTCATCGCCGCGCCTCGTGCGCGGCATTCCGTATCCGCTCACTTCTGATTCCGTCCGCTGCCATGCATGACAAGATCCTGATTCTCGACTTCGGTTCGCAAGTCACCCAACTGATTGCACGTCGCGTTCGCGAAGCCAACGTGTATTCGGAAATCCATCCGTACGACGTCGACGCGTCGTTCATCCGCGACTTCGCACCGAAGGGCGTGATTCTGTCGGGCGGCCCGAGCTCGGTCACCGAGGAAGACACGCCGCGCGTACCGCAAGCCGTGTTCGAACTCGGCGTGCCGGTGCTCGGCATCTGCTACGGCATGCAGGCGATGGCGCAGCAGCTCGGCGGCAAGGTCGACATTGGCCATCTGCGCGAATTCGGCTACGCCGAAGTGCGCGCGCGCAACCATACGAGCCTGCTCGAAGGCATCAGCGACTTCACCACGTCCGAAGGTCACGGCATGCTGAAGGTGTGGATGAGCCACGGCGACAAGGTGCTGGAAATGCCGCCGGGCTTCGCGCTGATGGCATCGACGGAATCGTGCCCGATCGCCGCGATGGCCGACGAACAGCGCCGCTTCTACGGGCTGCAATGGCATCCGGAAGTCACCCACACGGTGCAGGGCCGCGCGATGCTCGAGCGCTTCGTACTGCAGATCTGCGGTGCGAAGGCCGATTGGGAAATGGGCCATTACATCGACGAAGCCGTCGCGAAGATTCGCGAGCAGGTCGGTAACGAGCACGTCATTCTGGGCTTGTCGGGCGGCGTGGATTCGTCGGTGGCGGCGGCGCTGCTGCATCGCGCGATCGGCGATCAACTGACCTGTGTGTTCGTCGATCACGGCCTGCTGCGCCTGAACGAAGCCGAGCAGGTGATGGCATTGTTCGCCGATCACCTCGGCGTGAAGGTGATTCACGTCGATGCGAGCGAAGCATTCCTCGGCAAGCTCGCCGGCGTGACCGATCCGGAAGCGAAGCGCAAGATCATCGGCGCCGAGTTCGTCGAAGTGTTCCAGGCCGAGGCCGGCAAGCTGACCGACGCGAAGTGGCTGGCACAAGGCACGATCTATCCGGACGTGATCGAATCGGCGGGCAAGGGCAAGAAGGCTGCGCAAACCATCAAGAGCCACCACAACGTCGGCGGTCTGCCGGAGACGTTGAATCTGAAGTTGCTCGAACCGCTGCGCGAACTGTTCAAGGACGAAGTGCGCGAGTTGGGCGTGAAGCTCGGTCTGCCGCACTCGATGGTGTATCGCCACCCGTTCCCGGGCCCGGGTCTGGGCGTGCGGATCCTCGGCGAAGTGAAGCGCGATTTCGCGGACCTGCTGCGTCGCGCGGACGCGATTTTCATCGAAACGCTGCGCAACACGATCGACAAGGAAACCGGCAAGTCGTGGTACGACCTGACGAGCCAGGCGTTCGCGGTGTTCCTGCCGGTGAAGAGCGTCGGCGTGATGGGCGACGGCCGTACCTACGAGTACGTCGTCGCGCTGCGCGCGGTGCAGACGCTCGACTTCATGACCGCGCATTGGGCGCATCTGCCGCACGAACTGCTCGGGCATGTGTCGAACCGAATCATCAATGAAGTGCGCGGGATCAACCGGGTCGTCTATGACATCTCGGGCAAGCCGCCTGCGACAATCGAGTGGGAGTGATCGGGCGTCTCGACCGTACCGGCACGACCTGATAACACAACACATCAAAGCCCGCGTTTTTCGCGGGCTTTTTTGTTTTGGGCCGCCGGATTCGCAGGCTTTGAACGGCGCTGCGATTGATGCCGGCATGTCAGACCAGATCGAGCCGCGCCCCCATCTCGACGACGCGATTCGGCGGCAACCCCAGGTGAGCGGTCGCATTCAATTCGTTTTTGCGCAGCAGCGAGAACAGGCTCAGCAGCAAATAGCGTCCCGGACGCCGCTTCGTCTGCACCGTCAGCGATTCCCGCCCGAGGTAGAACGTGGTCGACATCGGGTCATAAGCCGTGCATCCCGCGTGGCGCAGCGCCTGTTCGAGAAGCTGCGGTACGTCCAGCATTTCCAGGTAACCGTAACGACCGACGATCCGCACGAAGCCCTGATCGAGGCGCTGCACCTTGAAGCGGTCGCTTTCGTCGACGCGCGGAATCTCCTCGGTCAGCAAGGTCAGCAGCACGACCTGCTGATGCAGCACCTGATTGTGCTTCAGGTGATGGAGCAAGGTGGTCGGCACCGAGTCGCCGGCGGCCATCAGAAATACGCCCGTGCCATGCACGCGGTACGGCGCAGCCGAGGCGATGCTTGCGACGAATGCGTCCAGCGGCAACTGCGTATCCGCGCGGGCGCGTTTCAGCGCTCGCAGCCCGATCAGCCACGACGTCGAGATCAGGAAGGTTAACGTACCGATGGTGAGCGGCAGCCAGCCGCCTTCGGCAAACTTCATCGCGTTCGCCGCGACGAAGGCCACGTCCACCACCATGAAAAGCCCGGCCACGAGCGCGACACGCCAGATCGGCCAGTTCCAGCGCACGCGCGCGAATGCGGCGAACAGCATGGTCGTGATCAACATCGTCGTCGATACTGCGATACCGAAAGCGGCCGCGAGACTATCCGAGCTGCGAAAGCCAAGCACCACCGCGATGGTCGCGATCATCAGCACCCAGTTCAGACCCGGCAGATAGATCTGCCCCTCGGCGCTCGACGACGTGTGCTTGACCGTCACGCGCGGCGACAAGCCTAGCTGCGCCGCCTGGCGCGTCAATGAGAACACCGCGGAAATCAGCGCCTGCGACGCGACGATGGTCGCCAGCGTGGCCAGCACCACCATCGGATACAGGCCCCAGGACGGCACTGTCGTATAGAACGGCCGCGACGCGGCACTCGCATCGCGCAGCAGCAATGCGCCCTGACCCAGATAGCTGACGGTCAGCGCGGGCAACGCGAGTCCATACCACGCGAGACGGATCGGCCGCGCGCCGAAGTGGCCCATGTCGGCGTACAGCGCTTCGCCGCCGGTCAGGCACAACACGACGGCGCCCAGTGCTACGAAGCCCTTGAAGCCGTTATGCGCGAAGAACTCGATGCCGGTCAGCGGGTTGAACGCAGCGAGGATGGCAGGTGTTTGCACGAGCGACGCCAGCCCCAAGCCGAAGATGACGACGAACCAGACCGTCAGAATCGGACCGAATGCGACGCCCACGCGTCCGGAGCCCAGCGGCTGCACCGCGAATAGCGCCACCAGGATCACCACGGTGATCGGCACCGTGTAATGCGCGAAGGCGGGCGTCGCCACTTCGATCCCTTCGATCGCGCTCAGCACCGAGATCGCAGGCGTGATGACGCCGTCGCCATACAACATCGCGGTGCCGAACATCGCCATGAACACCCAGCGCAACGCGCCCGCGCGAGTCACGCGGCCGGTGCGCTCGCCGACCAGCAACGCGAGCAGCGCAAGCAGTCCGCCTTCGCCGCGGTTGTCGGCCTGCATCAGCACCAGCACGTACTTGCCGCTGACCATCAGCAGCAGCGACCACAGGAACAGCGAGACGATGCCGATCACGTTCGCGTTCGTCGGCGCGACGCCGAGCGAGCCGCCGAAAGCGGCTTGCAATGCATACAGCGGGCTCGTCCCGAGGTCGCCAAATACGATGCCGAGCGCGGAGAGTGCGAGTGCGGCCGTACCAGTCGCGCGATGCGAGGACGGCGAAGCCCGCAGAGTTTGGACGTTGTTCATGGGTTATTCAGATCCGGAGATGACGTCGGCAGGCGAGGGCGATGGCATCGACAGTCTGCTCGACAGAATGTTGCTGTGCCGATTGCAATGCTTTGAATCCCATGAGTCGGATTGACGATCGAATTCGGTGTCGTGCTGCGCGTACCATGCAACGAATCGCGCCTGTCCGCAATGACGGTTAACCCAAGGCACACGTAGCTAAGAGTGATGAGTCGACTGGATGCGTAAGGTGAGTGTTTAGATAATGAAAGAAGGGTTTGCGTACGCGCGCAGGTTGGGAACTGACTTCATACGGCGCAGCGCCTTGATTCGACGAACTTCGCCTCGGGTCGAAGTCGCCAAACCCGGCGGGATGCTCAGTAATCCTGCTGACACTCGTCGACGGCCAGCCAGCACAATCCGCTCGAAAGGCGGTTCGGCCCTCTGTTCACATTTGATGACATTGGCGCAAACATCATCGAGGAAAATGGGCGCCGACCACGCGACCATGCTGCACTTCGCGAACTCGCTGAATCTCGTACGCGAGCACAAGGCGGTGTTTCATGGGCGTCACCATATCGTCGTTGCACATCGGTGGCGCAACGAGCAGAACTACAGCTACCTCGACGCGTTGTACGGCGACTATCCGCTGATCCACAATTCCGCGTGGCTGAAGGACGCGGGCTACTATTACCCAGCTTTCGAGATTCGCCAGGGCGCGGCGCAACTGCAGCGTGCGGTCGATCACCACGCGGCGCAACTCGATGGACTTCTGATTGCCGCCGCTCCCTATCACGAGATCTGGACGCTGCCCGAATATGAAGCGAGCTGTGCGCCGTATTTCGCGAGCCTGTTCCGCTGCCCGGTGCGCCTGATGCCCCATCTATGGAGCCCGATGGTATTGGAGCGCGAGGCGACGAAGCTGCCGCAACATCGGAACGTCGGTTACCGGCCCGGACGCAGGCGCTGGCGCGCGGGCATCTTCGAACCGTACATCTGCATGGTGAAGGCGAGCTACGTGCCGCTGCTGGTCTGCGAGGCCGCGCACCGCGATAACCCCGACATGCTCGAGCACGTGTTCGCGTACAACAGGTTTCATCTGAAGAAGCACGTGAGCTTCAACGGCTTCGCGCGCAGCCTCGATATCGTGCATCACGGGCTCGCGTCGTTCGAAGGGCGTTTTCCGTTTCGCCAGGTGGTGGCCGGCGACTTCGATGTGATCGTCAGCCATCAGTGGGAAAACGCGCAGAACTATGTGTACTACGAGGCGCTGTATGGCGGCTATCCGCTGATCCACAACTCGCATCTGATCGGCGCTTGCGGGTATCGCTACGACGACTTCGATTGCGAGGAGGGTGCACGCGCGTTGCAACTCGCGTATGCGGAGCACGACGCCGATCTCGATGCCTACCGGCGCGCCGAGCATTCGTTGTCGCCGGCCGCTGAGTCCTTCATCGAGCTTTGGTACAAGCGTATCGGCAAGCCGGCCGGCCTGTAGCGCGTTGTCATTGCGCATGGCCTGTCATACTGTATGAATATACAGTAACATGGCTGCAATGAGCCGCTTGTGCGGCGGTGTGCGAATCGGTGGAAAAATTCAGCGAGGGGAACGAGGCGCGATGCCTGAACAACTGTGGTTGCCCGGGCTAGAGGCGCCGCCGCCGCCCACCGACGGGCTCTTTTTCGCCGTTTATCCGGATGCCAATACCGCAGTCGGCATGGCGAAGTTCGCGCAGCAGCTTTGCGCGGACGTACGCGGGCGCACCGGCGTGCGCGGCAAAGCGCTCACGGCGAACCGTTTGCACGTGACGCTGAGGCATCTCGGCAATTTCGCGGGCGGCTTGCCGGAGGATGTGGCGGAGGCGGCGAAACGGGCGGCCGCCGCGGTCAGCATGGCACCGTTTACGGTCGAATTCGACGCGATCGCCAGCTTCGCGAAAAGGCCGCGGCTCGGGCCGGCGGTGCTGGTCGGCGAGCACGGTGTGCGCGGACTGCAGGCGCTTCACGATGCGCTCGAAGCGAGCTTGCGGGACGACGGCATCGAGCCCGATACACGCTTTACGCCGCACGTGACGCTGGCGTACGGGATGCCGTGGATCGAGCGCCGTCCCGCCGAGCCGGCATGCTGGAACGTGCGCGAGTTTGCGCTGATGCACAGCCTGCTGGGGCGAACCAAACATATCGTTCTCGCGCGCTGGCCGTTGGTGGGGCAAAGCTGAGGAAGGGGCGAGGGCGCGTTGGCCACCGCGGTGTCGAATGCGCGGGTGTATCGCCTGGCAACCGTTAGAACCGCACGCTTGTCCCGCAGCCCCCGGCATAGGCGCCACCGCTTGCCGCGGCGCCGGCGCAAAAGACGCCGCAGCCGGAAAGCAGCAAGGCCGCGGCAATCGCCGCCAGCGCGGTACCCACGCCGATGCGCCGGGACGCGTGCGGGCTCCCCTCGCACCGCCTGCATCGCGCCGATAGGGCGCGGATGCACGACGGGGAAAGTACTGGGACCGCTGATCGGTTTGAATGACATCGCGGCATCGACTTCGACGGGAGGCCAATCCTGGCGTGCCGCGCCAGTCAAGCGCTGCGCGCATCGTACGGCTCGATGACTTACTCTAAGTCGACGCTGAAGCACCGTCAAAGGCCGAATAGCCGGGAAATCGGCGCTTTTATGCCGTCGACGGAGCACTGAACGCCCGTGCGCTCCCTGATAGAATGCTCGGGCCGCAACGTAGTGGATTGCAGATGAAATTGCTTGATGCGCTTGTCGAACAGCGTATTGCCGCCGCCGCCGCGCGCGGAGAGTTCGACGACTTGCCGGGTGCGGGCGCGCCGCTGGCCCTCGATGACGATGCGTTGGTGCCGGAAGAGGTGCGCGTCGCCAACCGGATTCTGAAAAACGCGGGCTTCGTGCCGCCCGCCGTCGAGCAGCTTCGCGCGCTGCGCGACCTGCAAACGGAGCTGAATGCCGTGAGCGATCAGGCGACCCGTTGCCGGCTCCAGGCTCGCATGCTCGCGCTCGATATGGCGCTCGAATCGCTGCGCGGCGGCCCGATGGTCCTGCCGCGCGAATATTGCCGCCGAATCGCCGAACGTCTGTCGGAACGCGTGGGCAATGTCGATGTGGCCGAAGCAGGTTCACAGTGAACGAGCCGCTCGCGTGTGCTGCCTCGATCGGCTCTTCGGCGCAAACCGAGGACGGCGAGAAATCCGTCGACGCTAGCATCGGCGCAGTGTCCGCGCTGGCGCCTGTGCAACCTGTGGCCGGTCCCGCCATCCCTCCCGGCAATTCCGAAGCGCCCATTGTCTCCGAACGCGACTTGCGCTTCATGGCGCTCGCTCAGGCCGCCGCCGAAGAAGCGCGCGCAGCCGGCGAAGTACCGGTCGGCGCGGTGCTGGTGCGCGGCGACGAAGTCATCGCCACAGGCTTCAATCATCCGATCGGCGCGCACGATCCGTCCGCGCACGCCGAAATGGTTGCGCTGCGCGCGGCCGCGCAGTCGCTCGAAAACTATCGTCTGCCGGGTTGCGAACTCTATGTGACGCTCGAGCCTTGCCTGATGTGCGCCGGCGCGATCATGCACGCGCGCATCGCGCGTGTCGTGTTCGGTGCGCGCGATCCGAAAACGGGCGCGTGCGGCAGCGTAGTCGATGCGTTCGCGAATCCTCAGCTGAACCATCACACGACGGTCAGCGGAGGTGTCCTCGAAGCCGAATGCGGTGTCGCGCTCAAGTCGTTTTTTGCCGAGCGTCGTCGCGCGAGCCGCGCAGCGCGCGCGGCGGCACGTGGTGAAGCGACTGGAGTGGCTGAAGGCTCCGTTGGCACCGCCACGGACTCCGCCGCACCCCCCAGCAGCGAACCGCCTCCAACCACGCCGCTCTAAAACAATAACGTCCAACGGGTCTCGCCATGACCGCTCATCGCACCATCGAACTGATTGCGCCATCCGGCTATCCGCATGATCCGGAGGTGCTGCATCGCGCGTTGCATCGGCTGCGGGCGCAGGGGCATCGGGTCGACGGCGAGGAGGCCGCGAAGCGTCGCTACCAGCGCTTCGCCGGCACCGACGGCGAGCGCGCGGCCGATCTGAACCGGCTCGCCGATCCATCGCGCGAATTACCCGATGTCGTGCTGGCCGTGCGCGGCGGCTACGGCGCGGTGCGCATCCTGCACGGTCTCGACTACGAAGGGCTGCAGCGGCGGCTCACCGATCAGCCGATCGCGCTCGTCGGTCACAGCGACTTCACCGCGATCCAACTGGCGCTGCTCGCGCGTGCCGGCGTGAAGACCTTCGGCGGCCCGATGCTGATGAGCGATTTCGGCGCCGAGGAGCTCAGCGAATTCACGATGCGGCATTTCTGGTCGGCATTGACGCAGCCGACGCTCACGATCGCGAGCAACACGCCGCAAGCGCAGAACGTCGACGTGACGGGCACGCTGTGGGGCGGCAATCTGGCGGTGGTGGCGTCGCTGGTCGGCACGCCGTACATGCCGCCGGTGCAGGGCGGCATCCTGTTCGTCGAAGACGTCAACGAGCAGCCGTTCCGGATCGAGCGGATGATCTATCAGCTGCATCTGGCCGGCATCCTCGCGCAGCAGCAAGCGCTCGTGCTCGGTGACTTCACGGGCGGCAAGCCCTACGACTACGACAACGGCTACGACCTGCAGGCGATGGTCGAGCAAGTGCGTTCGCTGATCGGCATTCCGGTCGTGACGGGGCTGCAGTTCGGGCATGTCCACAACATGGTGACGCTGCCGGTCGGCGCTAATGCGCATCTGGTCGCCGATGCGCATGGCTTCAGGCTGACGGCGTCGGGCTATCCGAGCCTTGGCTGAAGCCCGCGTGGGTGAGGAGAGGCGGGCGGATAGCCCGCTTTTTTTGCGTCATTAATGCAACTAACCGTCAGCATTATTCAGCTCGCCACCTCCCACACCCTTCGCCAATGTTTTCAGTTTTTGTTGACAAAAACCGAGCCGACAACAATCGGCTTGGCCGCGCCATAACGCGGTAAGATTCCCGCCAGACAGCCGCGCCGCTTGACTTACAGACTGTCTCTGACGCAACGCAGCACGATAACTGTCGAAAATCGACGCAAAAATTGTTGACAATATTTGTGTCCGTCCTATGATGACCAACATACCGAGACGCCAATCATGTCCGACACCGAATCAGTCGCGGGCAGTTCGAAGCCCGAAGCAATCGCCGAGCGCATCCGCGCCGCGATCCTCGAGCATCGGCTGGCACCCGGCGCGAAGCTCACCGAAGCTCAGCTATGCGAAGTATTCGGTGTGAAGCGCGGCCCGATCCGCCAGGCGCTTTCGCAACTGGCGGGTGAGCGGCTCGTCGATCTCGAGCCTAACCGTGGCGCGTTCGTCGCGAGTCCGTCGTTGCAGGAGGTGCACGAGGTGTTCGAAATGCGCCGCATCATCGAGCTGGCCGTCGTCGAAAAGATCTGTAGCGGACACGGCATGCGGCGTCTGAAGAACATCGGCGGCATGATCGGCCGGGAGCGCAAGGCATTCGAAACGCGCGATTTTCCGGCATGGATCCGTTTGTCGGGCGAGTTTCATACGGAGCTTGCGAACCTGACCGGCAACTCGGTGCTGTGCGATTGCCTGAACGGGCTGGTCGCGCGTTCCACGCTGATTTCCGCGCTGTACGAATCGCTCGGACGCAGCCCGTGCTCGTTCGAGGACCACGAAGCGATTCTCGCCGCGCTCGACGCCGGCGATGCGAAGCAGGCGGCCGCGCTGATGTCGCGCCATCTGCAAAGCGTCGAGTTGAAGATGCTGGAGCGCCCCGCGCGCGGTGCAGCGGATCTGCACGAAGTATTCGGCGCGCTCGCGCCGAAAGAAACATCCACGTAAAGAGCCGAAGCCGACTCCACCCCAGGCTGAGGCAAGTAGCAGGCGAGCGCCCGTTGCCGGTGCGCGCCGCACTGAATTGAACTGAACCGATAGATGCACGGCAGGGCGGCCTCGCGTGAGCGCCGCCGGCCTGAGCACGCACGTCCGTCGCAAGACGACGGACCTCAGGGTAGCGACGCATCGCCGGAAATCCGCGGCGGCTGGCGATGCGACAACCACAAGTACGTCAGTACGGAGACACGCGCGGCACGGTCCGGGACCACGACGCCGACTTCTGCGACCCACGCAGGGCAAGAAGCGAGCAACTGGCATGGCCGATGCAATGTCCGTCGATGCGCTTTCGACGGTCCCTATCCAAAGGAGGAATCATGGCTCAGTTCAGTGCAGCGCCAGGCAGTCACCCCATCTCCAACTATCCGGAAGGCACGGCCCAAACCGATCCGTCGATGCCGGCTGGCTACAGCGAGCGACTCTACAACGCGGACCTCGCGCCGCTGCGCGCGCAGAACTGGACCGCGTACAACATCTTCGCGTTCTGGATGTCGGACGTGCATAGCGTGGGTGGCTACGTATTCGCGGGGAGTCTCTTCGCGCTCGGCCTGACGAGCTGGCAGGTGCTGGTCGCGTTGCTCGTCGGCATCACGCTCGTGAACGTGCTGTGCAACCTGATCGCGAAGCCGAGCCAGCTGAACGGCGTGCCGTACCCGGTCGCGTGCCGGGCGACCTTCGGCGTGCTCGGCGCGAACGTTCCCGCGGTGATCCGCGGCCTGATCGCGGTCGCGTGGTATGGCATCCAGACCTATCTCGCGTCGAGCGCGCTCGTGATCGTCGTGCTGAAGTTCGTGCCGCAACTGCTGCCCTATGCCGACGTGCATCGGCATGGCCTGCTCGGTCTGTCGACGCTCGGCTGGGCCGGCTTCATGCTGCTGTGGATACTGCAGGCGCTGGTGTTCTGGCACGGCATGGAGACCATCAAGAAGTTCATCGACTTCGCCGGGCCGGCCGTCTACGTCGTGATGTTCATTCTCGCCGGCTACATGGTGTATCGCGCGGGCTGGCGCAACATCGGCATCAACCTCGGCGGCGTCAAATATCACGGCATGGAAGTGGTGCCGGTGATGATCACGGCGATCTCGCTGGTGGTGTCGTACTTCTCCGGACCGATGCTGAATTTCGGCGACTTCTCTCGCTACGGCAAGAGCTTTCGCAGCGTCAAGCGCGGCAACTTCTGGGGCCTGCCGGTCAACTTCCTCGCGTTCTCGCTGGTGACGGTGATCACGACCGCGGCCACGCTGCCGGTGTTCGGCGAGCTGATCACGGACCCGGTCGAGACGGTGGGCCGCATCGACTATCCGATGGCCGTGATTCTCGGCGCGCTGACCTTCACGATCGCGACGATCGGCATCAACATCGTCGCGAACTTCGTGTCGCCGGCCTTCGACTTCTCGAACGTCGCACCGCGTCTGATCAGCTGGCGTGCGGGCGGCATGCTCGCGGCGGTCGCGTCGGTGTTCATCACGCCGTGGAACCTGTTCAACAATCCCGCCGTGATCCACTACACGCTCGACGTGCTCGGCAGCTTCATCGGACCTTTGTACGGCGTCCTGATCGTCGATTTCTACCTGGTCAAGCGTCAGAAGATCGTGCTCGACGATCTGTACACGGTCGCGCCGAACGGCTCGTACTGGTATCGCAACGGCGTCAACTATCGCGCGGTGGCCGCGTTGCTGCCGGCCGCGGTGATCGCGGTGATCTGCGTGATGGTGCCGGGACTCGACGGCCTCGCGAATTTCTCGTGGTTCATCGGCGCGGGACTCGGCGCGTTGTTTTACCGGATGCTCGCACGCTGAGCTTCACGGAGCGCCAGGTTTTCGCCGCTGCAATAACGAGTCGAACAGGAGTCGCCATGCGTATCAAACTGATCAATCCGAACACGACGCACCGCATGACCGAGGCGATGGGGCGCTGCGCCCGCGAGGTCGCCGCGCCCGGCACCGAAGTGATCGCCATCAATCCGACGATGGGCCCGCCGTCGATCGAAGGCTATTACGACGAGGCGCTCGCCACGCCGGGTCTCCTCGCCGAAGTCGCGGCCGGGGAGCGCGAAGGCTGCGACGGCTACGTGATCGCGTGCTTCGGCGACCCGGGTCTCTATGCGGCGCGCGAGTTGGCGCGCGGTCCGGTGATCGGCATTGCCGAGGCGGCGATGCATGCGGCGAGCGTGCTCGCGCCGGGCTTTTCAGTCGTGACGACGCTCGCGCGCACCTGCGGCATGGCCTGGCATCTGGCCGAGCGCTACGGGATGAAGCGCTTCTGCCGCAACGTGCGTGCCACCGACGTCGCCGTGCTCGATCTCGACAAGCCGGGCTCCGCGGCGCGCCGCATCATCCTCGACGAATGCCGGCGTGCGCTCGACGAGGACGGCTCGGACGCGATCGTGCTCGGTTGCGCGGGCATGGCCGAGCTATGCGCGGAGATCGAGGACGCGCTCGGCGCGCCGGTGATCGAAGGCGTGACGGCGGCCGTCAAATGGACCGAGGCGCTGGTGGCGCTGCGACTCGCGACGGCCAAGCGCGGCGACTACGCACGGCCGCTCACGAAGCGCTACGACGGCGCGCTGGCGTCGTTCAGCCCCGGCCCGCTGCGGGTAAACGCCGACTCGGCGCAGACCCAGGCGGACACCCAGACGGACACCCACATACACTCGCTGTAACACGCACTATCTGCCCGGCCGTATGGGCTCACCGGGGTGTTTTCGCTACACTGGGTCAACTCGGTGCGGCGGCTTCGGCCGACGCTGAAGCCTCCAGACGAGCGCTTGCAAAAGCCAATCCCGCCGTCGTTGCCGAGCGGTTTCGAGCCCGAGCTTCATGCGTGAGCTTCACGCGAATTCCTGGTCCCGTCACTACGCATCCGTCAAACCATGCCACTCGACCCGAACTACCCACGCGATCTGATCGGCTACGGCCGCCACCCGGTGCATGCGAACTGGCCGGGGCGAGCGCGCGTCGCGGTGCAATTCGTCCTCAACTACGAAGAGGGCGGCGAGAACTGCGTGCTGCACGGCGATCCCGCATCCGAGCAGTTCCTGTCGGAGATCGTCGGCGCGGCGGCCTATCCGGCGCGGCATATGAGCATGGAGTCGATCTACGAATACGGCTCGCGCGCGGGGGTGTGGCGCATTCTGCGCGAATTCGAAAGACGTGACCTCGCGCTGACGGTGTTCGGCGTCGGCATGGCGATCGAGCGGAATCCGGAAGTCGCGCGGGCCTTCGTCGAACTCGGGCATGAGATCGCATGCCACGGCTATCGCTGGATTCACTATCAGGACATGTCGCCGGACAAGGAAGCGGAGCACATGCGCCTTGGCATGGAGGCGATCGAGCGCGTGACCGGCGTGCGGCCGCTCGGCTGGTACACCGGCCGCGACAGTCCGAACACCCATCGGCTGGTCGCCGAATACGGCGGCTTCCTGTACGACTCCGACTACTACGGCGACGACCTGCCGTTCTGGATGGACGTCGAGGTGGCGGGCGGCAAGAGCGTGCCGCAACTGATCGTGCCGTACACGCTCGACACCAACGACATGCGCTTCGCGACGCCGCAAGGCTTCAATACCGCGGACCACTTCTTCACCTACCTGCGCGACGCGTTCGACGTGCTGTACGAAGAGGGCGACGAAGTGCCGAAGATGCTGTCGATCGGCATGCACTGCCGGCTGCTCGGCCGGCCGGGGCGTTTCCGCGCGCTGCAGCGCTTTCTCGACCACATCGAACAGCACGATCGCGTATGGGTGTCGCGGCGCGTCGATATCGCGCGGCACTGGCACGAAACTCATCCTTACCAACAGGACGACCGCGAGGCTGCGGCATGAAGGCGATGCAATACACCCTGGATCAACTCAACAGCCTCTCGACCGACGCGTTCGTCGCGACGCTGTCGGGCATCTTCGAGCACTCGCCGTGGGTCGCGGAGATGGCGGCGCGGCAGCGGCCGTTCGCGAGCATCGACGAGTTGCATCAGAGCATGTCGCAGATCGTCGAAACCTCGGGCGAGGACAAGCAGCTCGCGCTGATCAACGCGCACCCGGAACTCGCCGGCAAGGCCGCGGTGCGTGGCGAGCTGACCGCCGAATCGACCCGCGAGCAAAGCGGCGCCGGGCTCGCACAATGCACGCAGGAAGAGTTCGACAAACTGCATGCGCTCAATCACGCGTATCGCGAGAAATTCGGCTTTCCGTTCATTCTCGCGGTGCGCGGCTACGACCGCCACGGCATCATCGCGAACTTCGAATCGCGCGTGAACAACAGCCGCGCCGACGAAATGCGCGCGAGCCTCGATCAGATCTATCGCATTGCACGTTTGCGGCTCGACGACCTGATCGGCGCGTGACGCGCACCGCGTCACGCAGCGAGCCGAGACGTTTTTTCCGCACCAATCGATATCAAGGACGACAAAGATGGCACTTCCGATTCTCGACCCCAACGCACCGGAATTCACGCGCCGTTACGTGAACCTGGCGGACCCGCGTCTGGGCGCGCAGGCGCTCGAGGCTAGCGACGAATTCTTCGCGCCGAAGGACCGCATGCTGAATCCGGAACCGGCCGTCTTCATTCCGGGCAAGTACGACGACAACGGCAAGTGGATGGACGGCTGGGAAACACGCCGCAAACGCACGACCGGCTACGACTGGTGCGTCGTCAAGCTCGCGCGGCCAGGCGTGATCAAGGGACTCGACGTCGACACCAGCCACTTCACCGGCAATTTCCCGCCGGCGGCGTCGGTGGAAGCGGCGCGCGTCGTCGATGGCGAGCCGAACCAGTCGACGCCATGGACCGAGATCGTGCCGTCCACCACATTGCAGGGCAATAGCCACCATTACCTCGAAGTCGGCGACGCGAACGCGTACACGCATCTGCGCGTGAATATCTATCCGGACGGCGGCATTGCGCGTCTGCGCGTGTACGGTCAGCCGCAGGTGGACTGGGCCGGCGCGAGCCGCACCCAGCAGTTCGATCTCGCGGCGATGGAAAACGGCGCGTATCTGGTCGGCGCGAACAACCAGCACTTCGGCGCGGCCTCGACGCTGCTGATGCCGGGTCGCGGCGTGAATATGGGCGACGGCTGGGAAACGCGCCGTCGTCGCGAGCCGGGCAACGACTGGGCGATCATCGCGCTCGCACAGCCGGGCGTGATCCGCAAGATCGAAGTCGACACCGCGCACTTCAAGGGCAACTATCCGGATCGCTGCTCGATCCAGGCCGCGTACGTGAAGGGCGGCACCGACAGCTCGCTCGTCACACAGGCGATGTTCTGGCCGGTGCTGCTCGGCGAACAGAAACTGCAGATGGACAAGCAGCATTTCTTCGAAAGCGAGATCGCGGCGCTCGGGCCCGTCACGCATGTGCGCTTCAACATCTATCCGGACGGCGGCGTGTCGCGTCTGCGTCTGTGGGGGACGCTCGAATGAAAACGCTCGCCATCGAACCGCTGACGAAAGAGGCGTTCGCCGCATTCGGCGACGTGATCGAACTCGAAGGCGCGAAGCAGATTCCGATCAACCTCGGCACGACGATCCGCTATCACGACCTCGCGAAAGTCGACGTGACCGACGAGCACGGCCGCACGCTCGTCAATCTGTTTCGTGGCCAGCCGCGCGCGCTGCCGTTCGAAGTGAAGATGCTCGAGCGTCATCCGCTCGGCAGCCAGGCATTCGTGCCGCTGAACGACAAGCCGTATCTGGTCGTCGTCGCGCCAGCGGGCGAACTCGATGCGGCGAAGATCCGCGCGTTCGTCACGAGTGGCTGGCAGGGCGTCAACTACGCGAAGGGCGTATGGCACCATCCGCTGATCGCGTTGGGCGAGGTGAGCGACTTTATCGTCGTCGATCGTGGCGGCGAGGGGCTCAATCTGAACGAACAGGATCTGGCGGAGTCGCTGTGGCTCACGGAAGATGCGTTGAGCGCGGTGGCGGTTTGATGGCAATGCAGCTGCCGGGTCGCCGGCAGCGTTGTGGTTGAAAAGAAAAGCCCGCGACGTGCGTTACGTCGCGGGATTTTTCTTGCATGGATCACGATTACTTGCGCCTGCCGAGCAACGGCGAATGCCCGATGACTTCCCTTGACCGCTCGGGCGGCTCCGGCGCCGAAAATCCCGCTGCTTCGATGGCTGGCTTGAGGCCCCTGAATTGCAGGCTTTTCTTTGGCGAGCGCAGCGATGTCATGCCGTCGTCCCACGCATGCAGCATCTGCTTGGCGACCGTGCGCCACTGCGGTTCGTTGCGCGCTGCTTCGATCAGCTCATGGCCGACGTCGACAGCCGAGTCGCACAGCGCCTCGACCATTTGCGCATATTGCCGTGGAGCGATGCCCATGCGCGTGTTGAAAAAGCGTTCGAGGGTTTTGCCGGCTGCCCAGGTCTTGCGGCCGTCGATGGCGAGGCCCGGCGGATTGGCGGCGAAGCGCGGATAAGCCTGGGTCGTCACGACATCGTAGACGGGCGTGAACGCGACATCGTCGACCGACGTATAGAACAGCGCGACGTTCTTGGTGTGGCAGTCCGCATTGCGCACGACGTAGTTGGTCAGCAGATGCCAGCCGAGCTGCTGGAGCTGCACCCGCATGGTGTCGCGATCGAGCAGATACGCTCTTGCCGCATTGAGCATTTTCTCGCTGGTCGAATTGTATTTTTCGTGCGGCGGCAAACCGAGCAGCCCGCACAGGTCTTCGACGCCGTACGCCGGTAGTCCATCTTCGTCGACATCGAAGCGCTCGACGACGAGCGCCCGGCCATCGTCCGACATTTGCGTGCGCGCAACGGGCGCCACCCCCAACCGCTCCAGCACCCGCATCGAATGGAATTCGTTGAAACCGAGAAAGGGCGTGTTGTCGTCCGAACCTTTGACGATGTGACGGCTCGTTCGAATCGTCGGCTTACCGAGCTGCAACGGTGTCGATGTGGCAGCCTGCACTTCGGGCGCGATGAACTTCGGCACGACCCCTGAAATAGCCGCTCGCGCGTATTCACGCACCAGTCGCGCGAAATGTTCGGCGGTGTTGTCGCCGTGCAGGATGTGCTGGACGTCGAGCGCCTCCAGTTCGGTGCCCGGCGCGACGCCTTCGGGCGTGACGGTGACCCGGCCGATCCCCATCGATCCCACCACGGCGAGCAGCGACAGATCGGTTCCGTCGAGCAAGGGCCCGAATTGCTCGCGGATCAGATTCAGCAGATAGCCCTCGGGCAGGTTCTGCCGGAAAAACGGATGCAGGTCGCGCGGCCAGCGCCAGGCCTCTTCGCGCACCGGCATCGTCAGACTGACGAAGTCGGCCGCGCTCGCATCGCGGTTGTATTTGAGGACATAGTCGTCGCGCTCGCGAAACAGCGTGGCGACGTTCCTGCCTCGTACCTGAACGTCGAGCTTCATGGCTGCGCGTCCGGACTGCGCTGTTCAGCGAGGATGTCTTCCAGCGTGCGGCCATGTCCATGCGCGACGAACTTGAGGTCGTAACCGGCGGCTTCGAGCAGGCGCACGAGCACGGACACGCTCATATCGTTCTTGGCGAGCGTCTCCATCCGCGCGACGGTCGTGCGGGCCACGCCCGCGCGGCGCGCAAGCTCTTCCTGCGATAGCTTGCTGTCGCGGCGTACGGCTTTCAGCATGTCCGAGACATCGGCGAGGTTGGTCATTTGTAGCCTCAGGGCGTCAAATTCAGCGCATCTGCCATTTATTGTAGCCCAAGAGACACAGCAACGTTGCATGTCTTTGTGCCTCTAGGGCTACATTTTACGTATCTTTGGCGTTTTTGTAGCCCAACGGCAACAAATTTTTCGATGTATCGATGCCACTGACTGCACCCGGCACCCCGTCCAAACGACAACGGGCTTGCCGCTGTCGCGACAAGCCCGCTTCACCCTCCAGCCTCCACCTCGGCACCGGATGATCCGTGATCCTGACAGACCTTCTTACTTCGCCGCGCCGCCTTCGAACCACGCGGCGATCTTCATCCGCTCGTCGTCGGTCATGTGCGTGACGTTGCCGAGCGGCATCGCCTTCAACGTGACCGCCTGCTGGTAAATGCGCTGCGCGTTCTGCGAGATCTCGTCGGGGGTATCCATCAGCACGCCGGCGGGCGCGCTGCCCATCATCGTCGGATGCGCGGAGTGGCAGGCCACGCAGCGCTGCTGCAGCACCGGCGCGATGTCGGCGACCTTCAGCATCGGCGCGTTGGCGGCCTGCGCCTGCGGCACCACCGGACGCGGCATGGTCCACACGAGCGCCGTGCACATCAGCGCGACGCCGACGAGCGGCAGGTACCACAACACCTGGCCGCGATGGCGCATCACGAAGAACTGACGGATCAGCGCGCCGGCCAGCATGATGACGACGAGCACCGCCCAGTTGTACGGATGCGTGTAGGTCATCGCGTAGTGGTTCGACAGCATCGCGAACACGACCGGCAGCGTGAAGTAGGTGTTGTGCACCGAGCGCTGCTTGCCGCGCTTGCCGTAGATCGGGTTCGGCGTGTCGCCCTTGAGCATCGCGTCGACCATCTTGCGCTGGCCCGGAATGATCACGAAGAACACGTTGGCCGACATGATCGTCGCGAGCATTGCGCCCATGATCAGATACGCCGCGCGGCCCGCGAAGATATGACACGCGAGATACGCCGCGATCAGCACATAAACGCCGACGCAGATGCCGAGCAGTTTGTCGCGCGTGCCGAGAATGCGGCACAGCGAGTCGTAGACGATCCAGCCGGCCGCGAGGAAACCGATCGCCGAGGCGACCGCGACCACCGGTCCCATGTCGAGCACGTTCTTGTCGATCAGGTAGGTGCTCGGCGAGAACAGATACAGCACGGTAAAGAGACCGAAGCCCGACAGCCACGTCGTGTACGACGGCCATTTGGACCAGTGCAGGTCTTCGGGCATTTCCGGCGGCGCGACCGTGTACTTCTGCATGTTGTAGAAGCCGCCGCCGTGCACGTGCCACAACGCGCCGAACACGCCGCGACGGCGCTGGTTCGGATCGGTCGGCGGTTTCAGACTGTTGTCGAGCGCGACGAAATAGAACGATTCGCCGATCCATGCGATGGCGGCGATGACGTGGAACCAGCGAATCGCGAGGTTCAACCAGTCGGTGATAAAGCCTTCCATGAAACTCCTCCACTTCTGATTCGTTGTGCGCGCGATGACGTTCGACGTCGCCGGTCATCGCGCCGACTGCGGATAGAAGACGCAGCGCGGCTTGTTATGGGTATCGCGGGGCGCTTATGCGTATTTGTGTCTGTTCGTGCCGAAGCGGATGCGGCTCGCATCCGGCAGGGCTAGCTGCCCCGATACGTGCTGTAGGAAAACGGCGACACCAGCAGCGGCACGTGATAGTGCGAGTTGGCATCGGCGACGCCGAAGCGCAGCACGACGCGATCGACGAAGCGCGGCTCCGGCAAGCTGGTGCCGAGCGACGCGAAGTAGTCGCCCGCGCCGAACACGAGTTCGTACTCGCCCGCGACGAGCGCGTCGCCTTCGAGCAGCGGCTCGTCGCAGCGGCCGTCGTGATTGGTCACCGTGGTTTTGAGTGCGCGGCGCGTGTCTCCGGCGAGCGCGAAGAGTTCGACCTTGATGCCTGCGCCGGGACGGCCGTTCGCGGTGTCGAGCACGTGGGTAGTGAGCTTGCCCATTCGCAATTGTCCTTGTGTGAATGCGAGGTGTCGGCGGCGGCCCGATCCAGTACGTTTGCGGCGGATCGAGGCTCCACGTCAGTGGCTACATACCCGTCGGCGAGTTGAAGCGAGCGCCGTGGCAGCCATTGTAAAAAGGATGCCCCGTTCAGCGCGCGAGCGATAGGAAAGATAATAGTTCGCGCATGATGGGCAGCCAGTCGAAAGCCGCGCCGGCTCATCGGCCGATCGTACCGGCGCCAAAAATGCACCACTATATTGGCGGTGTGAAGTTGGGTATCGCAGCCGCACGAGTTGCCAGCGGGATTTTGGCTACCGAAGGTAAGCGCTGTGCGACACACCCGTGCAAAGGCAGGAATTTGGCACGGCAAACCCCGAAGACAGCGATTCACGCCGGGTAACCGGGCCAACGGCGTTCAAGCGAACGCGGCGGCGCGGTGGCGTGCCGCCGCATCGCGTTCGAACGGCTTTGCATGCAGGCAATCAGGCGGACAGACGAATGACGATGAATGAAGCAGTGAAACAACCCGGCAAAACGATGCTCGTGAAGCACGCGGACGTGCTGGTCACGATGGATGGCGAGCGGCGGGAATTGCGCGACGCCGGGCTGTACATCCAGGAAAACCGGATCGTCGCGGTCGGACCAACCGCGCAACTGCCGCAAACGGCCGATCAGGTACTCGACCTGCGCGGCCATCTGGTGATCCCGGGCCTCGTCAATACGCATCACCACATGTACCAGAGCCTCACGCGCGCGATTCCCGCCGCGCAGAACGCCGAGCTGTTCGGCTGGCTGACGAATCTGTACAAGGTGTGGGCGAACCTCACGCCCGACATGATCGAAGTATCGACGCTGACCGCGATGGCCGAGCTGCTGCTGTCGGGCTGCACGACCTCGAGCGACCATCTGTATATCTATCCGAACGGCAGCCGCCTCGACGACAGCATCGCCGCGGCGCGCCGCATCGGCATGCGCTTTCATGCGGCGCGCGGCAGCATGAGCGTGGGGCGCAAAGACGGCGGCTTGCCGCCGGATTCGGTGGTCGAGCGCGAAGCGGACATCCTGAAGGACACGCAGCGCCTGATCGAGACGTATCACGACGACGGCCGCTACGCGATGCTGCGCGTCGTCGTGGCGCCGTGCTCGCCGTTTTCGGTGAGCCAGGACCTGATGCGCGAATCGGCGGTGCTTGCGCGCCAGTACGGCGTGTCGCTGCACACGCATCTGGCGGAGAACGTCAACGACGTCGAGTACAGCCGCGAGAAGTTCGGCATGACGCCGGCCGAGTACGCACACGATCTCGGCTGGATCGGCCGCGACGTATGGCATGCGCACTGCGTGCAACTCGACGACGCCGGGATCGCGCTGTTCGCGCGCACCGGCACCGGCGTCGCGCACTGTCCGTGCTCGAACATGCGGCTCGCGTCGGGCATCGCGCCGGTCAAGCGCATGCGGCTCGCGGGCGTGCCGGTTGGGCTCGGTGTCGACGGCTCGGCGTCGAACGACGGTGCGCAGATGGTCGCCGAAGTGCGCCAGGCGCTACTGCTGCAGCGCGTCGGTTTCGGGCCCGATGCGATGACCGCGCGCGAGGCGCTCGAAATCGCGACGGTGGGCGGCGCGCGCGTGCTCAATCGCGACGACATCGGCGCGCTCGCGCCCGGCATGGCCGCGGATTTCGTCGCGTTCGATCTGCGCTCGCCGCACTTTGCCGGCGCATTGCACGATCCGGTGGCGGCTCTGGTATTCTGCGCGCCGTCGCAGGTCAGCTATAGCGTGATCGACGGCAAGGTGGTGGTGAAGGAGGGGCGGTTGGCGACGCTCGAACTCGAGCCGGTGATCGAGCGGCATAACGCGCTCGCGCGGCAGCTCTATGAGGCGGCGGCTTGAGCTTGAGCTTGAGCGGAAGGGGCGGCGCTCACGCCCTGATGCGCGGGTGCCGCGAATCGTTGATATCCGAGCGGCGCCGCATGCGGGCTCAGGGCTTGTCGATCAAAGTCCGGGTCGCCTCGCCAACCAGACCGCGCAGCCAGCGCACTTCGTCGGAGTAGTGCACGCGCTCGTGCCACAGCTGGTAGTACTGCATCGGCGGAAAGTCGAGCGGCGCGGACACCACGGTCAGCGGCAGGAACTTCGCGTAGTAGTCGGCAAAGAGGCGCGTCGTCGTGAAGATCAGATCGGATTTGATCAGCACGTACGGCGCGAGATTGAAGTAGGGCAGCGTGACGACCACATGGCGCTTGAGCCGCTCGCGCGCGAGATGCACGTCGATCGCGCCGCGCTGGCCGACCGAGTACGGCGTCGGCGCGAGATGCGGCGCGTTCAGGTACTGGTCGAGTGTGAGCCCGCCACGTTTGGCGAACGGATGCGTGTTGCTCATCAGGCAGACGATCTGATCGACGAACAGGTTCGACAGATGCAGCTGCTCGGGCGGCTCCGGCCAGTTGCCGACCACGATGTCGAGCTTGCCGTCTTCGAGCGCGAGTTCGTAGTCGAACGCCGGGCCGAGCGAATGGAATTCGAGCGTCGCGTTCGGCGCAGCCTGGCGAAAACGTTCGACGACGGTCGGCACGAATAGCACATTGAGGTAGTCGGGACAGCCGATCCGGTAGCAGCGGATCGACGTGGCCGGATCGAAGTTGTGCTGCTGGAACTTGATGCGCTCGATTTCGCGCAGCGCGTTCTGCACCGGTTCGAGCAGGCGCAGGCCGTACTCGGTCGGCACCATGCCGGATTTGCCGCGCACCAGCAGCGGGTCGCCGGTGATGTCGCGCAGACGGCGCAGCGCCGCGCTGATCGCGGGTTGGGACTGGTTCAGTTTGACGGCGGCGCGCGTGACGCTGCGCTCCATCAGAAGCGTGTGCAACACGCGCAGCAGGTACGTGTCGATCGCCTCGCGTTGCTGGCTCATGGATTCTCCGAAATATATGTGCTGGCTGATCGAACGGACGTGGGGGTATATGCGTTTTAATATGGACGAAAAACGTCGTCAAGGGTGACATACCCGCAGAGCTTGTAGCGGCGCGGGTTTGCGGGAATTTTGGCAACTCGACTGAGTGGGGCGAATTAGGTATCGTCATTCGGTTGTGGTGACGGATCGCCCGTCGGCACGGTGGACGTTTTCGACGTCAAGCCGGCGGTATTCAGGCAGCATGCGGCGTCTCGAACGCACTACGGAATCTCATGAGCGACACTCCACTTAGCGACGGCGCACAACTCACCAGCCAGGCGGTGCCCCGGCTCGCGCTGACAGGGATCACGAAGCAGTACCCGGCCGTGCGCGCCAACGACGATGTCACGCTCGTCGTTGCGCCCGGCGAGATCCACGCGGTGCTCGGCGAGAACGGCGCGGGCAAGAGCACGCTGATGAAGATCATCTACGGCGCGGTCCGGCCCGATGCCGGCGAGATCCGCTGGGAAGGCGAGACGGTCGACATCGCGAGCCCGGCGGCCGCGCGCAAGCTCGGCGTCGGCATGGTGTTCCAGCACTTCTCGCTGTTCGAGACGTTGACGGTTGGCGAAAACATCGCGCTCGCGCTCGACGAACCGTTCGATCTGAAGTCCCTTGCGAAACGCATTCGCGAGGTGTCGGCCGACTACGGGCTCGACATCGATCCGCAACGGCACGTGCACAGCCTCACCGTCGGCGAACGTCAGCGCGTCGAAATCGTGCGCTGCCTGCTGCAGAATCCGCGTCTGCTGATCATGGACGAACCGACCTCGGTGTTGACGCCGCAGGCGGTCCGCAAGCTGTTCACGACGCTGCGCCGGCTCGCGGCCGAAGGCTGCAGCATTCTCTACATCAGCCATAAGCTCGACGAAATCCAGGAGTTGTGCGACACCGCTACCGTAATGCGCGGCGGTCGCGTCACCGGCAATGTGACGCCGAAGAACGAGACGCATGCGTCGCTCGCGCAGTTGATGGTCGGCCACTCGCTGCCCGACTACACGCGGCGCGAGCACAAGCCGGGCGCGGTGCTGCTCGACGTCAGGCAGTTGTCGGTCGCGAGCGACGATCCGTTCGGTACCTCGTTGCGCGACGTGTCGTTCAGCGTGCATGCGGGCGAGATCTTCGGCATTGCCGGTGTGTCAGGCAACGGCCAGGCGGAACTGCTCGCGGCGTTGTCCGGAGAAAAGCGCGCTGAAAAACGCAGCCTGCCGGCCGACGCGATCACGATCTGCGGCAAGCCGGCCGCGCGCCTCGGCGCGGGCCGGCGGCGCGCGCTCGGCTTTGGCTTCGTGCCCGAGGAGCGGCTCGGCCGCGGCGCGGTGCCGGCGATGAGCCTGGCCGACAACGCGCTCCTTACCGCGCATCGGCAGAGCATGGTCAAGTCGGGCTGGATCCGGGCGGGCGCGATGCGCGCGTTCGCGAAGCGCTGCATCGACGCATTCGACGTGCGCTGCGGCGGCCCCGACGCGCTCGCGCAAAGCCTGTCGGGCGGCAATCTGCAGAAATACATCATGGGCCGCGAGATTTTGCAGGCGCCGAAGGTGCTGGTGGTCGCGCAGCCGACGTGGGGCGTCGATGTCGGCGCGTCTGCATTCATCCGTCAGCAGTTGCTCGATCTGTCGGCGCGCGGCGTCGCGATTCTGGTGATCTCGGAGGAACTGGAAGAGCTGTTCGATATCTGCGACCGCATCGCGGTGCTCGCGGGCGGGCGGCTTTCGCCGGTGCGCGCGACCGGCGCGACCAACGCCGAGGAAATCGGCCGCTGGATGGCCGGGCTGTTCGGCGACCGCGAGGGCGCGGCGCCCGCGGCGGACCAGCCGGCGCATGCATGACGCGAGGCGCGGTCTGCCGGCCACACCAAAAAGCTAAGCACGCACGCGAACGCGGACCCTGAAGAACAGAACCCGAACAATTTCACGCTACCCATGACGCTTCCTTATCGACTCGAAGCCCGCACCACGCCCTCGCGCACGATGCAACTCGCCGTGCCGCTGATCGCCGCAGTGCTGACGCTCGCGATCGGCTTCCTGATTTTCGGCCTCGTCGGCCGCGACCCGTTGCAGGCGATGCACGCGTTCTTCATCGAGCCGCTGTCGAGCATCAACGGCTGGTCGGAGCTATTGCTGAAGGCGTCGCCGTTGTGCCTGATCGGCCTTGGGCTCGCGATCGGTTATCGCGCGAACGTGTGGAACATCGGCGCCGAAGGGCAGATGCTGCTCGGCGGCATCGCGGCGAGCGGCGTCGCGATCTATTTCGATCAGGCGAGCGGCTGGTGGATCCTGCCGACGATGATGCTCGCGGGCATCCTTGGCGGCATGGCTTGGGCTGCGATTCCGGCGTTCCTGAAGAGCCGCTTCAACACCAACGAGATTCTCGTGAGCCTGATGCTCACGTACGTCGCGACCCAACTGCTGATCTACCTGGTGAGCGGCCCGTGGCGCGATCCGCAGGGCATGAACTTTCCGCTGTCGGAGATGTTCAGCGGCGACGCGCTGTTTCCGACGCTGTATGGCGACTGGCACTGGAAATTTCTGCGCGGCACGCGCCTGAACGCGTCCGTGTTCCTCACGCTGATCGCGATTCCGCTCGTCTGGCTGTTCATGCGCAAGAGCTTCGCGGGCTACCGGATGAACGTCGGCGGACTCGCGCCGCTCGCCGCGCGCTACGCGGGCTTCTCCGACAAGAAGACGATCTGGACCTCGCTGCTGATTAGCGGCGGCCTCGCGGGCCTCGCCGGCATGGGCGAGATCGCCGGTCCGATCGGCCAGTTGCAGGCGACGTGGTCGCCGGGCTACGGCTTCACCGCGATCATCGTCGTGTTCGTCGGCCGCTTGCATCCGCTCGGCATCGTGCTCGCCAGTCTGCTGATGGCGCTGCTGTATCTCGGCGGCGAAGCGGTGCAGACCTCGATGCAATTGCCGCAAGCGCTGTCGGGCGTGTTCCAGGGGTTGCTGCTGTTCTGCCTGCTGGGCGCCGACCTGTTCGTGAACTACCGCGTGCGGCGCCGCTCGGCCGTGGCAGTGAGTCATTGAGTTTGCCAATAAGCCTTTAGAACTCGATATGGATATCCAGCAAGCCAGCGCGCTCACGTCGAGCGCGATCACCGCGTCGATCCCGCTGATGTTCGCGGGCGCCGGCGAACTCGTCGCCGAAAAATCGGGCGTGCTCAACCTCGGCGTGGAAGGGATGATGCTGATGGGCGCCGTCAGCGGCTACGCGGTCACGTCGATCACCGGCAGCCCGTGGCTCGGCGTGCTCGCCGCGATCGGCGCCGGTCTCGCGATGTCGCTGCTGTTCGCGTTCCTCACGCTGACGATGCTCGCCAACCAGGTTGCGACCGGCCTGTCGCTGACGATCTTCGGCATCGGACTGTCCGCGTATGTCGGCAAGCCGTACACGTCGGCCGCGGTGCGCGCGACGATCGATACGTGGACGATTCCCGGCCTGTCGAAAATCCCGGTGCTCGGTCCCGCGCTGTTTACCCTCACGCCGCTCGATTACCTCGCGTTCCTGATGTTCGCGGCGATCGGCTGGTTCCTGTATCGCACGCGCGCGGGGCTCGTGCTGCGCTCGGTCGGCGAATCGCCGCAGGTCGCACACTCGGTCGGCTTTCCGGTGGTCGGTGTGCGCTATGGCGCGGTCGCGTTCGGCGGCGGCATGGCGGGGCTCGCGGGCGGCTACTATTCGATCGTCAATCTGCACCTGTGGCAGGAAAATTTGACGTCGGGCCGCGGCTGGATCGCGCTCGCGCTCGTGGTGTTCGCGACGTGGCGCCCGGGCCGTCTGCTGATCGGCTCGCTGCTGTTCGGCGCGGTGACGGGGCTGCAGTTCTACGCGCAGGCGATCGGCGTGCCGGTGCCGACGCAGTTCCTCGCGATGCTGCCCTACGTCGCGACGATCGTCGTACTGGCGCTGATCTCGCGCAATCCGAACACGATTCGCCTGAATGCGCCCGCGTCGCTCGGCAAGCCGTTTTTTTCGGCAGGCTGACGGCGCCACAGGTTTTTTGTCGATTCGCTCACTACTATTCGCTCATCACGACAGGGGAAAAACATGAAGAGAAGAAATCTGCTGACCGCTTTTGCGTGGGGCGCGGCGTCGCTCGCACTTGCAGCGCCGCTCGCGCAAACCGCGCAGGCCGCCGACGTGCCGGGCGTTGCGTTTGTCTATCTCGGCAATCCGGGCGATGCCGGCTGGACCTTCGCGCACGACCAGGGCTCGCGCGAAGCCGAAGCGAAGTTCGGTAACCGGATCAAGGTCACGCGCGTCGAGAACGTGCCGGAATCGGCCGACTCGGAGCGCGTGTTCCGCGATCTCGCCAACAAGGGCAACAAGATCATCTTCGGCACGAGCTTCGGCTTCCAGGACTTTCAGCTGAAGGTCGCGAAGGACTTCCCGGACACCATCTTCCTGCACGCGACCGGCTACAAGAAGGCGCCGAACTTCGGCACCTACGACGTGCGCATGTATCAGGGCGCGTATCTGGCCGGCGTCGCCGCGGGCTACGTGACGAAGAGCAACACGCTCGGCTTCGTCGCGTCGGTGCCGATTCCGGAAGTGGTGCGCAACATCAACGCGTTTACGCTGGGTGCGCGCTCGGTGAATCCGAAGGTGCATACGAAGGTGATCTGGATCAACAGCTGGTTCGATCCGGGCAAGGAAAAGCAGGCCGCCGAAACGTTGATCGGCCAGGGCGCGGACGTGCTGCTGCAGAACACCGATTCGAGCGCGACGCTCGCCACAGCTTCGGAGAAGCACGTGCACGCGTTCGGCTGGGATTCGGACATGAAGAAGTTCGGTCCTGATGCCCATCTCGGCTCCGTGGTCGCGCACTGGGGCGTGTACTACAGCGCGGTGATCCAGCAGGTGCTCGACGGCAAGTGGAAGAACGATCCGGTGTGGTGGGGTATTCCGCAAAAGGCCGTCAACCTCGAGAACCTGAACACGTCGGCGATTCCGGCCGATGGGCAGAAGCAGGTCGCCGCCAGGCGCGAAGAACTCGCGAGCGGCAAGCGCGACGTGTTCACGGGCCCGATCATGGATCAGTCGGGCACGGTGAAGGTGCCGGAAGGCAAGACCTTGACCGATCCGGAGTTGCAGCGCCTGAACTGGTACGTCGAGGGTGTCGACGGGTCGCTGCCGAAGTAAATCGGGCGGTCCGCTGTTGAAAAAAGCTGCGTCCAGCGTGGGCTGGACGCAGCTTTTCTGTTTGCGGCCTGCGCGTGGCAGCGCGCAAGCGTGCGTGTCGTGCGGTCGCCGCTCAGTCCTCGATGCGCAGGCCGACCTTCAGCGTCACCTGCCAATACGCGACCTTGCCGTTCTCGATCTGGCCACGCGTTTCCGTGACCTCGAACCAGTGCAGATTGCGCAGCGTTTCCGACGCTTTGGCAATCGCGGTGGTGATCGCGTCGTCGATCGATTTCTTCGACGAACCGGTCAGTTCGATCTTCTTGTAAACGTGTTCTGACATGAATTCCTCCTTGGTGTGCGCCGCTGGTCGATAAAACGCTGCTCGGAAACGCGCTTGGAAAAAGTATAGGCAACGGTTCGCGCAGTCCGTCGGACATATGCGTGCTCGCGAGCGTCATCGCCTGCGCGGCGGATCGAACGTCGCGCCCGCACCATCGATGCCGCAGGTCGCGTGCCCGCTGCTGCGCGACTTCGGCGCATGGCATGGTCGTTATCATGTGAACGCAACATAATCCATTCAATCTGATAGCCGACGAGGTTCGAACGTGGAAATTGGTTTTTGCGGCCCCGGTCTGATGGGTGCGCCGATGATCCGGCACCTGCTGCGCGCGGGTCATACCGTGCATGTGTGGAATCGCACGCGAGCGAAGGCCGAGGCATTGCAGGCCGAGGGCGCGCACGTCGTCGATATGCCGCGTGAGCTGGCCGCGCGCTGCGACGCGGTGCTGCTGTGCGTCGCGGACGCGGCGGCGGTCGAACAGACCGTGTTCGGCGCGGCGGGGCTGCTCGATGGCGATCCTTCGACCCCGCGCCGTGTGCGCTGGATCGTCGATCATTCGAGCATTCCGCCTGCCGCGACGCGCGCAATGGCGCGACGGGTGGCGGATTTCGCCGGGCAGGGCGGCGCGGCGGGCACCGGAGCTTCCCGGGATGGCGCGTCGATCGGCTGGATCGACGCGCCGGTGTCGGGCGGAGTGGCCGGCGCCACGGCGGGCACGCTCGCGATCATGGCAGGCGGTGAGGCGAGCGATCTCGCCGCGGTGCGCCCCTTGCTCGACACCTATGCCGCCCGCGTCACGCACATGGGCGCGGTCGGCGCCGGGCAAACCGCGAAGCTGTGCAATCAGGCGATCGTCACCGCGACCGTTGCCGCGATCGCCGAGGCGGTGAGCCTCGCGCAGCGCAGCGGCATCGACGCCGCGAAGCTGCCCGAGGCGCTCGCCGGCGGCTGGGCCGATTCGGTGCTGCTGCGGACCTTCGTGCCGCGGATGACGCAAAGCGATCTCGCGCCGATCGGCGCGTTGCGCACGTTCCAGAAGGACGTCGATACGGTCGCGGCGACCGCCTACGAGACCGGCACGCCGATGCCGGTCGCGTCGACGGTCCAGCAATTGCTGCGACTCGGTGCCGCGATGGGGCTCGCCGATGCGGATTTTTCGGCCTTCATCGACATTCTGCAGACGCCGCGCGACGGCTCGAACGGGTAACGCGAGCCGGGGCGGGCGAACTGTCGGGTTGAAATCTCTAAACCTGCTAAAATATTGGGTTTTTCGCCGATATCACATTCAAAGGGACGCGCCGTGCTGTCTACTGCCAATATCACCATGCAATTCGGGCCGAAGCCCCTCTTCGAGAACATTTCGGTCAAATTCGGGGAAGGGAACCGCTATGGCCTGATCGGTGCGAACGGCTGCGGTAA
The DNA here is from genome assembly GCF_038900515.1 of Burkholderia sp. JPY481. Classification (NCBI taxonomy): domain Bacteria; kingdom Pseudomonadati; phylum Pseudomonadota; class Betaproteobacteria; order Burkholderiales; family Burkholderiaceae; genus Burkholderia; species Burkholderia sp. JPY481. The sequence continues at coordinate 485,139 of NZ_JAYMRT010000001.1, read as the reverse complement.
ATCCACCTTCATGAAGATTCTCGGTTCGGATCTCGAGCCGAGCTCGGGCAACGTGATGCTCGAGCCGAACGTGCGCCTCGGTAAGCTGCGTCAGGACCAGTTCGCATACGAAGACGTGCGCGTGCTCGACGTCGTAATGATGGGCCACACAGAAATGTGGGCCGCGATGACCGAGCGCGACGCGATCTACGCGAACCCCGACGCGACCGACGACGACTACATGCACGCGGCCGAACTCGAAGCGAAGTTCGCCGAGTACGACGGCTACACGGCCGAAGCGCGCGCGGGCGAACTGCTGCTCGGCATCGGCATCGCGATCGAAGACCACAACGGCCCGATGAGCAACGTCGCACCGGGCTGGAAGCTGCGCGTGCTGCTCGCGCAGGCGCTGTTCTCGAAGCCGGACGTGCTGCTGCTCGATGAGCCGACCAACAACCTCGACATCAACTCGATCCGTTGGCTGGAAGATGTTCTCAACCAGTACAACTCGACGATGATCATCATCTCGCACGACCGGCACTTCCTGAACCAGGTCTGCACGCACATGGCCGACATGGACTACGGCACGCTGAAGGTCTATCCGGGCAACTACGACGACTACATGCTTGCCAGCACGCAGGCGCGCGAGCGTCAGCAAGCCGCCAACGCCAAGGCGAAGGAGCGCGTGGCCGATCTGCAGGACTTCGTGCGCCGCTTCTCGGCGAACAAGTCGAAGGCGCGCCAGGCGACCAGCCGTCTGAAGATGATCGACAAGATCAAGATCGAGGAATTCAAGCCGTCGTCGCGGCAGAACCCGTTCATCCGCTTCGAGTTCGAGAAGAAGCTGCACAACATCGCGGTGGTCGCCGAGAACATTTCGAAGAAGTACGAGCGCTCGATCTTCAATAACTTCAGCATCAGCGTGCAGCCGGGCGAGCGTATCGCGATCATCGGCGAGAACGGCGCGGGTAAGACCACGCTGCTGCGCTCGCTGCTCGGCAATCTGCAGCTCGATCACGGCACCGTGAAGTGGGCGGAAAACGCGAACGTCGGCTACATGCCGCAGGATACCTACGAAGAGTTTCCGAACGACGTCACGCTGATGGACTGGATCGACCAGTACCGCAAGGAAGGCGACGACGAGCAGATGGTGCGCGGCACGCTCGGCCGCCTGCTGTTCAATGCGGACGACATCCGCAAGTCGGTCAAGGTGCTGTCCGGTGGCGAGAAGGGCCGCATGATCTGGGGCAAGCTGATGCTCGGCCGCCATAACGTGCTGCTGATGGACGAGCCGACCAACCACATGGACATGGAGTCGATCGAGTCGCTGCAGATCGCGCTGGACAAGTTTGAAGGCACGCTGATTTTCGTGTCGCACGACCGGGAATTCGTCAGCGGGTTGGCGAACCGGATCATCGAAGTGCGCACGGACGGCACCCTGAACGACTTCGGCGGCAACTACGAGGACTTCCTGACGAGTCAGGGCGTTCAATAAGCGCTGGGTCGCTGGTTTTCAGCGATCCCCCAAAGGCCCATGCCGGCAGTTTGCCGGCATGGGCCTTTTTGTTTTGCTGGCTAACCGGTGCCTCAGGCGCTGGACTCATGCCCGCTCTGCGCGAGCCGTCGAATGACTTCATCCAGCTTACCCATGATGCGATTCTTCGCTTGAGACGCGCTATTTGCAGGCTTTGCCGCTCTAGCTGTAGGGTGCCTGACGAGCTCGTGCAGGGGCTGCATCGGATGGCTGAGCAGCGCACTTTCCGCTTCCCGCCCAAGCGCGACGAACCGCACGTTTCGAGGGAACAGGCTGATGAAGTCGGTCAGAATCTGGGCTGTCGCATGTAGCTCTGGATTCGTTGGGCGGCGGTTGCTCTCGGTGTCTTCGTCAACGAACGGATGAAACGGGAATGCATTCCATAGCGCAAACTCGGTTGGGCCGAAGCCATTGGAAAGCATCGTCTGCCAGACGATCGAGGCGGTTCTCTCATAGACACCGTATTCGCGGTCCGTCATTCGAGGCAACGCATCGCGGCAACTGGTGCGGGTTGCCGAACCCGGCAAATAGTCCGGCCGCGGGCCGCGGTCTGTTCTCGTGGCGACGCCGTTGAGCTTCGTATCGTTGCCAAGCAGAATCCGCTCGGAGGTCATCGCGATGCCGGTAAAGCGCCCGCCGCGGCAGCTCAGCGCTTCAGCGATCAGGATCACCTTGACGCTCGTCCGGCGGGCCTGCAGGTAGGCGGCGAGCTGTTGCTGGCGAACCAGTGGCGCGTTGATGCCCGGCTGGTCGCGTTCATCGGTCTCGGACCATGGATTGAACACGTGGGCCATTCGGCGCCATTGCGCGAGGCACTGAACGAAGTCCCGGGTGGTGGTCACGGAGCCGAAGTTTTCCGAAGCGTTCTCGGGTTTGAATGCATTCGTATCCGCAGCGATTAGAGGAAAACGCAAACCAATAAAAAATGCCGGGACATCCCGGCATTCTTCATGGTTGCAAGCAACCTCGAACTGCGATGCGTGCAGACGACCGGCTCACACCTTGTCGTTCTGAAAGCGCATCGCCGTGCCTTCCCGTTCGATCCGGGTCCAGATCGCGCGTTTTTCCTCGTCGCTGAGGAACACCCAGTTCGACACTTCGGCCGCAGTGCGGCCGCAGCCTTTGCAGACCTCGTCGAAGAGCGTGGAGCAGACGCCGATGCATGGGCTGTCGGGAAGATCGTGGAGATTCGAAGTCATCGGAAACCTTGGGGCGGGGGGCAAAGTCCCGCTATGTTAACCGATGCGCGGCGCGTGCCTTGCACGCGGCGCTCAGCGCGATGCGAAGTTCACGATACCCGCGCACCGACGTGCACGGCTGCCGTCATGCCCCGGTCGCCAGTTGCCACATCAGCGCGCCATTGAGCGCAATGATGAACCACGCCGATAGCCACGACAGCACCAGCGGCACGCCGTGCACGCGCCAGCCGCGCATCAGCGCCGGATCGGACGCACAGCGGATCAGCGGCACCACCGCGAGAGGCAATTGCAGGCTCAGCACGACCTGGCTCGCGACCAGCAACTGGTTCGAGCCATGCTGGCCGAACATGCCCACCGCGAGCAGGGCCGGCCCGATCGCGAGCGCACGCGTGAGCAGTGCGCGTTTCCAGCGCGGCAAGCGCAGCCGCAGGAAGCCTTCCATCACCGCCTGACCGGCCAGCGTGCCGGTGACCGTCGCGCTGAGTCCGCACGCGAGCAGTGCCGCGGCGAACAGGATGCCGGCCCAGCGGTTGCCGACGAGCGGCGCGATCAGCCGATGCGCATCGGCCAGATCGGTCACGTCGCGATGGCCGCTGGCATAGAACACGGCGGCCGCGACGATCAGCAGCGCCGCGTTGATCACGAACGCGAACGCAAGCGAGCCGAAGGTATCGAGATTGACGACGTGCAGCGCGGCCTTGATCTGCGCGTCGCTGCTGTCGGGCGCGTGATGCTTGACGAGCGCCGAATGCAGATACAGGTTGTGCGGCATGACCGTCGCGCCGACGATGCCCGCCGCGAGCCACAGCATGCCCGCGTTTCTGATCAGCTCGATGCTCGGCGCGGTGCCGGCCAGCGCCGCGTGCCAGTCGGGCCGCGCGAGCGCGAGCTGCACGACGAAGCACAGGCCGACGAAGCCGATCAGCGCGGCGATCACCGCTTCCAGCCGGCGGCCGCCCTTGTGCTGGAGCGCGAGCAGCGCGAACGTGCAGACCGCCGACATCAGCACGCCGACCGTCAGCGACACGCCGAGCAGCAGTTGCAGCGCGACCGCGCTGCCGACCACCTCGGCGACATCGCAGGCGATGATCGCGACTTCGCTCGTCAGCCACAGGAACAGCGTCGCGCGCCGGCCATTGCGTTCGCGGCACAGCTGCGCAAGATCGCGCCCGGTCACGACGCCGAGGCGCGACGACAGCCATTGCATCAGCATCCCCATCATGCTCGACAGCAGCACGATGCCGAGCAGGCCGTAGCCGTAGCCCGCGCCGGCGCCGAGCGCGGTCGCCCAGTTGCCGGGGTCGATATAGCCGACCGCGATCAGCGCGCCGGCGCCGAGGAACGAGAACCAGTGCGCCGGACGCGTCGGCTCACCCGGCAGACGCCGGCGCCGGTTGGGACGCATCGCGAAAGGATTGGTGTTCATCGTGCCAGAGCTTCTGGGAAATGCATCCTGTTGCAAGTCATATGCCCATCGCAGTCGCGCAGCGGCTGGCCGGCCGTCGCGCGACGACGTCGCGCAATCCCGCATCAAAGGATCATGATAGGAGCAATCGAGCCGTCGTGGCGAAGCCGGTTGCGCATGAAAGGTGCGCTGCCGCGCCGACGCGGGGCTCTGCACCGGCTTGCACCGTCCGGCACCCGCGCGGGCGTGAGCGGCGCCCCGGCGAAGCGCGAGCCAACGCCGACCTGACAGGCAGATAACAGCGACGCGACGAAACCCCCGCAACCTGCGCCAGCGCGGGGAAAGCGCGACCGCGGCACGCGTATTTTCCGGTAGACACGCGCCGATAACCCGTTAAAATTGCGGCCATTTTGCAAGGGTGCGGCCACAGCCCTGTACCGTTTGCGCGACAGCTCCGGGTTTTTTTTGGAGTGGGCAATAATTGGTGGTAGTTTTCGGGGTTTTCAGGGGGCCGTGCGCGCGAGGGCGCGGCTTGAGTGACGACGGGAGCGGAGAACGGGATGAACAAACGGATAGTGGGGCATGTGGCGGCGCTGATCTTGTGCGCGGCGCCGTGGTTGACGGCCGCTGCGAAAGATACGCAGCTGAACGTGTATAACTGGTCCGACTATATCGCGAAGGATACGATCCCGAACTTCACGAAACAGACCGGCGTTCAGGTCAAGTACGACAACTACGACAGCGACGACACGCTGCAGGCGAAGCTGCTCACCGGCAACTCGGGCTACGACATCGTCGTGCCGACCAGCAACTACGCGGGCAAGCAGATTGCCGCGGGCATCTTCCAGCCGCTCGACAAATCGAAGCTGCCGAACCTGAAGTACCTCGACCCGTCGCTGATGGCGCTCGTCGCCGGCGCCGATCCGGGCAACAAGTACGTGGTGCCCTGGGCGTACGGCACGACCGGCCTCGGCTACAACGTGACGAAGGTCCAGCAGATCCTCGGCAAGGACGTGCCGCTCGATAACTGGGACATCCTGTTCAAGCCGGAAAACATCTCGAAGCTGAAGGCCTGCGGCGTATCGGTGCTGGACGCGCCGGACCAGATGTTCGCGGCCGCGCTGCACTACATGGGCAAGGACCCAATGAGCACGAACCCGGCCGACTACCGCGCCGCGCTCGAGATGCTGAAGAAAATCCGTCCGTACATCACGCAGTTCAACTCGTCGGGCTACATCAACGACCTCGTCGGCGGTGATGTCTGCTTCGCGTACGGCTGGTCGGGCGACGTCGTGATCGCCAAGCATCGCGCGATCGAGGCGAAGAAGCCGTACAAGATCGAGTACTTCGTGCCGAAGGGCGGCGCGCCGGTGTGGTTCGACGTGATGGCGATTCCGAAGGATGCGAAGCACAAGGAAGCCGCGCTCGAGTGGATCAACTACATCGAGACGCCGCAGGTGCACGCCGCGATCACCAACGCCGTGTACTACCCGAGCGTCAATATGGAAGCGCGCAAGTACGTGGACAAGGACGTCGCGAACGATCCGGCCGTGTACCCGTCGCCGGAAACCATCAAGACGCTGTTCCTGTTGAAACCGCTGCCGCAGGAAATCCAGCGGCTGCAAACGCGACTGTGGACCGAGTTCAAGTCCGGCCGCTAAGCGTGGCAACAACAAACAGATAAGAAGCCTATGAAGCCCTCGGTGTTCACCGGGGGCTTTGTTCGTCAAACGCCGGAGTGAAGCAGCATTATGATGAGTAGTGACCAGCCGGGCGCGCTGGCCGGGACGGCCGTGCCGTCGACGGGCCCGAGCGCCGTTACGGGAGACGCAGCGGAGCAGTTTATCCAGATCGTCGACGTCGTGAAGAAGTTCGGCGAGACCGTCGCGGTCAAAGGGGTCAACCTGACGGTAAAGAAGGGCGAGCTGTTCGCGCTGCTCGGCAGTTCGGGCTGCGGCAAGTCGACCTTGCTGCGCATGATGGCCGGGCTCGAAACCGTGACGTCGGGCAAGATCCTGATCGATGGCGAAGACCTCGCGCAACTGCCGCCGTATCGCCGGCCGGTCAACATGATGTTCCAGTCGTACGCGCTGTTTCCGCACATGACGGTCGAGGCGAACGTCGCGTTCGGCCTGAAGCAGGAAGGCGTGCCGAAGGCCGAGCTGAAAGACCGCGTGCACAACGCGCTCGAACTCGTGCAAATGGGCCGCTTCGCGAAACGCAAGCCGCATCAGCTGTCGGGCGGGCAGCAGCAGCGCGTCGCGCTCGCGCGCTCGCTCGTCAAGCGGCCGAAGCTGCTGCTGCTCGACGAGCCGATGTCGGCGCTCGACAAGCAGATCCGCCAGCGCACGCAGATCGAGCTCGTCAACATTCTCGACCAGGTCGGCGTCACCTGCATGATGGTCACGCACGATCAGGAAGAAGCGATGACGATGGCCAACCGCCTCGCCGTAATGAGCGAAGGCCAGATCGTGCAGCTCGGCACGCCGCATGAAGTCTACGAGTATCCGAACAGCCGTTTCTCGGCGGAATTCATCGGCTCGACCAATCTGTTCGAAGGCCGCACGGTCGAGGACGAACCCGATCACGTGTTCATCGAAACGCCGGATCTGACTTGCCGTTTGCACGTCAATCACGGCATCACCGGTCCGCTCGGCATGCCGGTGACGATCTCGGTGCGGCCCGAACGCATCGCGCTCACGCGCAAGCCGCCCGAGGGCGCGTACAACTGGGGCAAGGGCGCCGTCACGAATATCGCGTACATGGGCGGCTATTCGCTGTATCACGTGAAGCTCGAGGGCGGCAAGACCGTGATCGCGAACGTGACGAGCCTCGCGCTCACCGAAATCGATCCGCCGTCCTGGGGCGACGAAGTCTACGTGCGCTGGAGCGCATCGGCCGGCGTGGTGCTGACGTCATGAAAGAAGCGCTTCGCTCGTTTTTCGCGTGGCCGGTGCGGCGTCTGAAGCTCACGGGACGCAGCGCGGTGGTGGCGGGGCCGTTCATCTGGCTCCTGCTGTTTTTTCTCGTGCCGTTCCTGCTGGTCGTGAAGATCAGCTTCGCCGATTCGCAGCTCGGCATTCCGCCGTACACGCAGCTCGTCACCTTCGCGGAAGGCGCGCTGCACATCACGCTCGATCTATCGCACTACGCGTTTCTGCTGACCGACAGCCTGTACTTCGCAACCTATGTGAATTCGGTCGTGGTCGCGGCGATTTCGACCTTGCTGTGTCTGCTGATCGGCTATCCGATGGCGTACTACATCGCGCGCTCCAATGCAGCCACCCGCAATCTGCTGATGATGGCCGTGATGCTGCCGTTCTGGACTTCGTTCCTGATCCGCGTGTACGCATGGATCGGCATTCTGAAGAACAACGGGCTGCTGAATAACTTCCTGATGTCGGTCGGGCTGATCCATTCGCCGATCGAGCTGTATCACACGAACACGGCGGTCTATATCGGCATGGTCTATTCGTACCTGCCGTTTCTCGTGATGCCGCTTTACGCTCACCTCGTGAAAATGGACCTCACCCTGCTCGAAGCCGCGTACGACCTCGGCGCGAAGCCGTGGAAGGCGTTCTGGCAGATCACGCTGCCGCTGTCGAAGAACGGCATCGTCGCCGGCTGTCTGCTGGTGTTCATTCCGGCGGTCGGCGAGTACGTGATTCCTGAGCTGCTCGGCGGCGCGAACACGCTGATGATCGGCCGCGTGATGTGGAACGAGTTCTTCGACAACGCCGACTGGCCGATGGCGTCCGCCGTCACCTGTGCGATGGTGTTGCTGCTGCTGGTGCCGATGGCGCTGTTCCAGCATGCGCAGGCGAAGGCATTGGAGGAGGGCCGCCAATGAAACCGAATCGCATGCTGCAGCTGATTGCTCTCGGCATCGGCTTTCTGTTTCTGTATATCCCGATCGTCAGCCTCGTCGTGTATTCGTTCAACGAATCGCAACTGGTCACGGTGTGGACGCGCTTTTCGACGCGCTGGTACGCGGCGCTGCTGCGGGACGACGAGCTCATTGCGTCGGCGTGGCTGTCGCTGCGGATCGGCTTGCTGACGGCGTTCGCGTCGGTGATCATCGGTACGTGGGCCGGTTTCGTGCTCGCGCGCATGGGGCGCTTTCGCGGCTTCACGCTGTACACGGGCATGATCAACGCGCCGCTGGTGATCCCCGAGGTGATTCAGGGCATCTCGCTGCTGCTGCTGTTCATCGAAATGGCGCGCTGGATCGGCTGGCCGGCTGAACGCGGCATCTTCACGATCTGGATCGGTCACGTGATGCTGTGTATTTCGTACGTCGCGATCATCGTGCAGTCGCGCGTGCGGGAGCTGCATCCGTCGCTCGAGGAAGCCGCGCTCGACCTCGGCGCGACCCCGTTGCGCGTGTTCTTCTCCGTCACGCTGCCGCTGATTTCACAGGCGCTGGTGTCGGGCTGGCTGCTGTCGTTTACGCTGTCGATCGACGACCTCGTGCTGTCCGCGTTCCTGTCGGGTCCCGGCTCGACGACCTTGCCGCTCGTCGTGTTCTCGCGCGTGCGCCTCGGCTTGAACCCGGAGATGAATGCGCTCGCGACGCTGTTCATCGCAGTCGTCACGGTCGGCGTCGTCGCGGCGAACTTCTTCATGCAGCGCGCGGAGCGCAAGCGGGCCGTGATGGCGGTTTGAGGTTGCGCGACGCGTTGAGCGCCTTCACTTCTTCTGACGATGGCGATAATCGAGTCCCTTCTGCGCGTGCTGGACTGGCAGCCGCTTTATCGGCTGTGGGAACTGATCGTGATCATCGTGAAGTTTCTATGGGAGCTGTTGCGGTTGCTGAGCGGCGGCGGAGGGCAGTGACTGCGCCTGCCTCCGCGCGGCGCCGATTCAACGCGCGAAGCGGTAATCCTGCGGCCGCACGCGCCGCGTACGCTTGCGAAAGCTGAACGTGAAGCCGGGCCAGATCGCGGTGACCTTCCCGCTCTGCGTCTGATACCAGCTATGGCAGCCGCTCGTCCATACCGCGTGCCGCATCTCCTGCTGCAAGCGCGCATTGAAATCGCGCTGCACGTCGGCGCGCAAGGTCATCGTGCGCGCATTCCGTTTGCGCAGCACACGCAGGCAATCGCCGATGTAGCGCAGTTGCGACTCGATCATGTAGATCATCGAGTTATGGCCGAGCCCCGTGTTCGGGCCGACGATCATGAAGAAGTTCGGGAAGTTCGCGATGCTCGTGCCGAGATAGGCCTCGGGGCCATCGCGTAGCCATAGCGTGCTGAGGTCGGTGCCGTCGAGACCGGTCACTTCGAACGGTGCGGGCACGTCGTTGACCTGGAAGCCGGTGCCGCAGATGATCGCGTCCGCGTGGTGGTGCACGCCGTCCTCGGTCACGATGCCATCCGCGACGATCTCGCGAATGCCACTCGTCACGACATCGACGTTCGGCTGGCACACGGCCGGGTAATAGTCGCTCGACAGCAGCACGCGCTTGCAGCCGAGCCGGTAGTTCGGCGTGAGCTTCGCGCGCAGCGCCGGGTCCTTGACGCGTCGCTCCAGATAGCTGAGGCCGAACTTCATCGGCATCTCCATCAGCTTCGGATTGACGACGAACGCGATCCCACGCGATTCGAGCTGCCAATAGATCGCGCTGCGAACGAAGCGCTGCGTGAACGGCAGCGTACGGAACAGCCATTGCGCGCGCGGGCCGATCGGCTTGTCGCGCTTCGGCATCACCCACGGCGCGGTGCGCTGGAACAGGTCCAGATGCGCGACGCGCGGCTGGATTTTCGGCACGAACTGGATCGCGCTCGCGCCGGTGCCGATTACCGCGACGCGTTTGCCGTCGAGCGCATACGCGTGATCCCAGCGCGCCGAATGAAACAGCTTGCCTTCGAAACGTTCGATGCCGGCGATGCGCGGCAGCGCGGGACGCGACAACGGACCGTTCGCGGCGATCAGCACGTCGGCCTCGATGATTTCGCGCGCGCCGTTCGTGTCGAGTTCGACGAGCCAGATCTGCCGCGCTTCGTCGAAGCGCGCGGCGCTCACTCTCGCATTGCAACGCACATAGCGATCGACGCCGTACTTGCGCGCGCAGTGCTGCAGATACGCGAGAATTTCGGCCTGGCTGCTGAACGAGCGCGACCACGCCGGGTTCGCCTCGAATGAAAACGAATACAGATGGGAGGGGACGTCGCAGGCCGCGCCGGGGTAGGTATTGTCGCGCCACGTGCCGCCGATGCTGCTCGCCGCCTCGTAGACGGTAAACGACGTGATGCCCATCTGCTGCAGACGGATCGCCATGCCGACGCCGGCAAAGCCACTGCCGACGATCGCAATGCGCGGCGCGGTGGATGAAGGGGAGGGGGCAGGCGTCACGACGGTCTCCGGCACGGGCGAAAGCGGGGGTGAAACGACAGCGGCTACGGCGCGGCGGGCTCGCGCGGCGCGGACGGCCAAGGCCGAAACGCGCGTCTACACCTGTCTATACATGGCTTATCGCGCAGGGTAGACAAGCGTACACATCGCGTCAAGATCGTTTAGAGTGCAGCTATTAAACGCGTATATCGCGCGATGATTGAACGCACGATGAGCACTGTCCCCGAAGCATCGTCCGTCGCCGGTCCGGAGTTGCCGCCCGGCAAGCGCAAGCTGATCGAAGCCGCGCTACGGTTGACCGCTGGCGGCCGCAGTCTCGCGAGCCTCGGCTTGCGCGAGCTCGCGCGCGAGGCGGGGCTCAATCCGAACACGTTCTACCGTCATTTCAGCGCGCTCGACGAACTCGCGCGCGAAGCCGTCGCCGCCGTGAGCCGTCGGCTTCGGCCGATGCTGCGGCGCGAGCGCTGGCTCGCCGCGCACGACGAACCGCACAGCGTGCCACGGCGCGCATGCGTCGCGTTTTTCGCATTCGCGCTGGCGAACCGCGAGGCGTTCCTGAGCGCGCTGGCCGAATATCACGGCATGTCGCCGGCTTTGCGCGAAGCGGTGCGCGCGAACCTGCACGAGGTGTCGGCGGAAATGGCGGACGACGTCGTGCAGCTCCAACTGATGCCGCAACTCGCGCGGGAGACCGTCGACGAGGTCTGCACGCAGATCGTGCTGCAACTGTTTCATCTATCCGCTGAATACATCGACGCGAACGACGCGCGCCGCGACGCATTGATCGATTACGCCGAGCGTTTCATCGTGCGGCTGTTCGTGGGGGCGGTCGTGCTCGCGCAGCACGAGGGTAGCCAGGCCGAATCGGCGCGGGCCTGAAATAAACGAAAGCGGTACGCAAAACCGGCAGGCAAAAAAAACAGGCTCCGCGAAGGAGCCTGTGTTTCATTCGACGCGGATCGATTGGATTCGATCAGGTATCGGTCCAACCGCCGGAATCGTCGTTGCTGCCCATGTCGACGCCGCCGCCGCTGCCGTCATCGTTCCAGTCGTTCGAACCCTGGCCGAAGTCGAGGCCGCCGCCGTTTGCGCCGTCGTTGCCGCGCCGGCGCAGTTCGTCGGGGTCGACGATCACGTCGCGCTCGATCACGCGGTCACGCCCATGACTGAGCGCCTCGCCAAGCAGCACGCCGGTCAGCAGACCGCCCATGCCGCCACCCATGCCACCGCCTTGCTGCACGATGACCTGCGGCTGCTGCTGAACCGGACCCTGTTGCGGATAAGGCGGCTGCGGATTGCCGAAGCGTTCGGCCTCCTGCGCATACGCCGATTGCTGGCCGGTGCCCACCGACGCGGCGGTCGGATCGGGCCGGCCGTCGGCGCGCGCACGCAGGCTCGCGATGCGCTGCTCGAACTCGTCGAGTGCATAAGGCGGCAGCGGATTCTTGCCGTTCGACAGCGTTTCGACGGTGCCGCGCAACTGCTCTTCGGTCGCTTCGACGTCTTTCTCGAGCAGCTCGTGACCCGGCGCGGTGGACAGCTTCACGTCGAGCTTGATCGAGCGCACGGTGTTCAGCATGTCGGTTGCGCGCTTCAATTGCGCGCGGCGGTCATCGTCGGCGCGGGTGTCTTCCTGGCTGCGCGCGCGGCGCAAGGTCCAGCGCAGCACGAACGCGATCGCGACGATCAGAACAACGATACCGATCCACATACCCACCCCCGGACCATGCCGTAGTTGCGCTTGCGACATCATCGCCGACTGTTGCTGCACGGCAGGCGCATTCTGCTGCGCGAACGGATTGGCGGCGTGACGGGTGACGTTGTTGCCCGCGCGTTCTGCGTCGCGGCGCAGGCGCGCTTCGGTTTGCGCGAAGCGGCTCGGGTCGGTGAAGCGGATCTGCGGATCGAGCGTCTTCGCCTGTTGGAGTTGCGCGAGCGCCTCGGCCGAACGGCCTTCGCGATCGAGCACCTGGGCGTACAGATAGTGCGCGTGTGCGTTGTTCGGATGCGCTTGCAACACTTCGGTGAGGCCGGCGTCGGCCTGCTGCCAGTTGCCCTGCGCCATCGCCGATTCGATTTGCTGAGCGGTCGGCACCGCGAACGCCGCGGCCGACACGAGCAGCAGCGCAGCGAAAGCGGTTGCGAAAAGTTTTTTCATTTGCGGACCGGGCGGCGCGCGCCCGTCTCCATCAGTCGATTGCGGTGGCTGCCTGCGGCGGCCGATATGCCGGTGCGTTCAGGAGCGAGCGCACCGGCATCTACTGCTACTTCTGCGGTCATTGCCGCGCGTACCTGCTGTGCGTAGTTGCCGTGGAGCCGGTACACGCATCCAGCATTTACTGCGCCGGCGTATTGAGCTGCTTCTTCAGCGCTTCGAGCCGGTCGTCGATGGACGGGCCGCGGTTCAGATCCGCGAGCTTGTCGTCGAGCGCCTTGCCGCTTTTCTCGTCGGCGGAGTTCAGACGTGCGTCGGAACGCGCGTTCGACAGCGCGACTTTATCTTCGAGCTTCTGGAAATCTTCGGACAGGTTCTTGCCGCCGATGCCGCCGAGTGCCGTGGCCGCGGTATCTTTCGCCTGCGCGATCTGCTGCTTGGCTTGCAGGATGTTCGAGCGCGCATTCAGGTCGTTGCGGCGCGTGCGCATGTCGTCGATCTGGCTCTTCAGTTGCGCGACCGATGGTTCCAGCGAGGTCAGTTCTTTCGTCAGTGCATCGCGTTCGGCTTCAGCGGTGGCCTGCGCGCCGAGCGCTTCACGCGCGAGCGCTTCGTCGCCGGATTGCAGTGCACGGCGAGCACCGTCCTCATACTTCTTCGCCTTGTCCGCGGCAACATCGCGCTTGCTTTGCTGGGTGGCGACCTGCGCCTGAATCTCGATCAGCGAGTTCTCGGCCTTGCCGATGCTGTCGTCGAGTTCGCGCACGATCTGGCGCGAGTCACGCGACGGATCCTGCACCGAGTCGGCCGCATCGTTCAGAAGACCCTTGAGCGTGCGCGAAATGCTGTCAAAAAGCGACATGAAAACCTCCAGAGAATGTGAGCGGCGCCGACGATGCGTGCGCCCCTGACTGCTTTGAACTACTGCTACTTTACGCCGCCGCGCGCGATGCTGCGCAACGTTCGGACCGGAGTTCGGGGCGCACTTGCCAATTGCAATAGCGCGCTCCGTTTTTGTTGGGGCGCAATGCCGGGTCGAGGCTTGCCTGGACGATGGAAAGCCGCGACGGGCATGGACTTGACGGCGGATATTACACCATCGGCTGTCTTAAAGATGGCTTGAACGATGCGGCCTTTGGGACGCTGGAACGATGCTGGAAAGCCACTGTTTGCCCGTGTGTGCGGGCATTATCGAGCAGCGGTTCATACGGGTGTCACTGATGTAACGATATGCAACGTGGACTCGTTACGTGCCCCGCCTGTCCGCCCGGATGCAGTGCTCGCGGCTCGATGCGCGGTAATTTTCCGTCACGCTTTCGGTCACGCGAAGCGGCCGCCTTCGGCGCTCGGGTCGCTGTGCGGTTCGTCGTCGTCGGGGGCGGGCTCGTTGGGGCGGCGCTTCAGAGAGTTGCGCAGACGCGCCGAGGTGCTGGACAGCCGTTGCGACGCGGCTTGTTCGATCGCGTCCGTCTCGGTGTTTTCGGCGTTGTCGGCGGCTCGTGCCGCGGTCAGGCGCGCGACCGCTTCGGCGGTGGCCGCGGCCTGTTCGTCCTGCTCGGCGGCGAGCGCGGCGGCAACACCTGCGGGAAGCAGCGGGGCGGGGGAATCGGCAGCATCGGCTGCGACGGCGGGGCGACCGGCTTGCGGCACCGCGGCCGGGTTCACGGTATTGGCGGCACCGGTAGCCGCGCCTGCCGCATCTTTGTCAGGCGCTTGTAGCGATGCCGGCAGCGCGGCGCGCGCATAGCGGGTACCGCGCGCGACGCGTTGCAGCGCCGCGTTCAGCGCATCGGGCGCGCGCGGCGCACGCAGCCGGTCGACGATGCTCGCGGCCTTGACCTGCTCGCTGGTCGCGCCGAAGCTCAGCACCGCGCGCCGCATCAGTTCGCTTACGCTGATGCCCAGTTCCTCCGCAGTAGCGGTGATCGCACGTTTTTGCGCAGTCGTGACGAATACGACGATGCGCTCGCTGGGCTTGGACATGATCGACTCGCAGTCTTGTTGGCATGGGCGGGTCGGCGCGTGCCCCCGGATACGGTGTAGGAACCCGTCAACGGAGCTGCCGTTGGAACCCGCCGCTGGGTCCCCGTCGCGCGCATCGAAAGACGTGCGCGGGGTTCATCATATGACGAGTTGCGCCGCCACGGAATAAGCATGATGCGAAAATCCCGTGACATCAATGAGTTGTAGTGATTGCGGCCGGTTTGTCCACAGCCCTTTCAACAGAAAATGTTGATAACCCCGCATAAACCGGGCTTCGCACGCACGCTGCAATCCGCACTGCGCGAAATTACAGAGCCCTACTAGGAAAAGGCGGCCGTCGAAGGGAATTCTTACAAAAAAACTGCGTTGGACCGCTGCCGATTTCTTTAAAATGCGCTGTTACGTTGCGCCGGACATGGTCCGAGGCGTGCCGTGCGGCCGGCCGGGGGCAAGGTCCGCAGGGCGGCGTACGTCCCGGCCCGGATGTCGATCACGACCCATGCGCGCCATGCGCGCGTGCAGACAGGCGCGCAGTTGCGGGCCCATTACTCCAGTCATGCCAATCATCAAACGACCGCATTCCTCGAATTCTCCGGCCGGTGAAGACCGGGACTCCCATCAACGCACCCCTGGACGCAACGCCGCTTCGCGCGACGCCGAGTACGGCCGTCGTTCGATCGGGGCGTCGCTCGTGTTGTGGTTCTTCGGCCTGATCGCGACCGTCGCGGTGATCGGCGCGCTGATCGTCGGCTATGCGCTCGTCGTGATGGGGCCGCAGTTGCCGTCGCTCGACGCGCTCACCGACTATCGCCCGAAAGTGCCGCTGCGCGTCTACACCGCTGATCACGTGCTGATCGGCGAATTCGGCGAGGAGCGCCGCAGCCTCGTGCGCTTCCAGGATATCCCCGATCAGATGAAAAAAGCGGTGCTCGCGATCGAGGACTACCGCTTCTACGAACACGGCGGCGTCGATTTCCTCGGTATTCTGCGCGCCGGTTTTGCGGACCTCGCGCATGGCGGCGCATCGCAGGGCGCGAGCACGATCACGATGCAGGTCGCGCGCAACTTCTTCCTCTCCAGCGAGAAGACCTACACCCGCAAGGTCTACGAAATGCTGCTCGCGTACAAGATCGAGCGCGCGCTGACGAAAGACCAGATCCTCGAGCTGTACATGAACCAGATCTATCTGGGCGAGCGCGCGTACGGCTTCGCCGCGGCCGCGCGCGTGTACTTCGGCAAGGACCTGAAGGACATTTCGCTGGCCCAGGCCGCGATGCTCGCGGGCTTGCCGAAGGCGCCGTCCGCTTATAACCCGGTCGTCAATCCGAAGCGCGCGACGATCCGTCAGGAGTACATCCTGCAACGCATGCTCGAACTGCGCTACATCACGCGAGAGCAGTACGACCAGGCCGTGAAGGAAGAGATTCACACGAAGAATCCGGGCAACGAGTACAGCGTGCATGCCGAGTACGTCGCCGAAATGGTGCGGCAGATGATGTACGCGCAGTACAAGGACGAAACCTACACGCGCGGCCTGAACGTCACGACGACGATCGATTCCGCCGACCAGGACGCCGCGTATCGCGCGGTGCGCAAGGGCGTGATGGACTACGAGCGGCGCCACGGCTATCGCGGACCGGAAGGGTACGTGCAGTTGCCGGAGGCCGGCGACGACCGCGACCAGACGATCGACGACGCGCTGACCGATCACCCGGACAACGGCGAGATCATCGCCGGCGTGGTGACGGCCGCGAACGCGAAGCAGGTGGTCGCGCAACTGGTCGACGGCACGCAGGTGACGGTGTCGGGCGACGGCCTGCGCTTCGTCGCTGCCGCGCTGAGCCCGCGCGCGAACCAGCCGCTGCGCATCAGGCCGGGTTCGATCGTGCGCCTCGTCGCCGACGACAAGGGCAACTGGCAGATCACGCAGCTTCCGCAGGTCGAGGGCGCGCTGGTGTCGCTGACGCCGCAGGACGGCGCGATCCGTGCGCTGATCGGCGGCTTCGACTTCAACAAGAACAAGTTCAACCACGTGACGCAAGCGTGGCGCCAGCCGGGTTCGAGCTTCAAGCCGTTCATCTATTCGGCCGCGCTCAACAAGGGGCTCGCTCCGGCGACGATCATCAACGACGCGCCGCTGTACTTCCCGCCGAGCACGCCGGGCGGCGACGCGTGGGAGCCGAAGGACGACGACCAGCCTGATGGTCCGATGTCGATGCGCCTCGCGCTGCAGAAGTCGAAGAACCTCGTGTCGATCCGCATCCTGTCGTTCATCGGCACCAAGTATGCGCAGGACTTCGTCACGCAGCGCTTCGGCTTCGACGCCGACAAGACCCCACCATATCTGCCGATGGCACTCGGCGCGGGCCTCGTCACGCCGCTGCAATCGGCGGGCGCGTACTCGGTGTTCGCGAACGGCGGCTACCGGATCAATCCGTATCTGATCAACGAAGTGACCGACGCGCGTGGCGTGGCGATCTCGCGCGCGCAGCCGCTCGTCGCGGGGCACGACGCGCCGCGCACGCTCGAGCCGCGCAACGCGTACATCATGAACAGCCTGTTGCACTCGGTCGCGACCGCGGGTACGGGGGCGGGCACCAACGTGCTGAAGCGCTCGGACCTGCAGGGCAAAACCGGCACGACCAACGACGCGAAGGACGGCTGGTTCGCCGGCTATCAGCAGTCGCTGGTGGCGGTCGCGTGGATGGGCTACGACCAGCCGAAGAGTCTGGGCAGTCGCGAATTCGGCGCGCAGCTCGCGCTGCCGATCTGGGTCGAGTACATGCAGCGCGCGCTGCGCGGTGTGCCGCAGGCCGAGCCGCCGCAACCCGACGGCGTGACGGTGGTGGACGGTGAGCTGTTCTTCAGTGACAAGTTGCCGGGGCAAGGCTTCGTCGCGAGCATCGGTCTCGATACGAGCAATCCGATGGCCGGCGCGACCGATGCGGTGGGCGGTGTCGGGCCGGCGGGCATGACGCCGCCGGTGGTGCCGCCGCCGAGCGTGTCGACGACCGAGAAGAAGCAAATTATGGATCTGTTCGAGTCGAACAAGCCTTGATGTTTTTGACAGCGCGTACGCGGTTGGCTTCGGCGGGCCGCGCACGCGTTCACCCCTTCGGGTCGGATTCCTGACCTATCCTTCGTTCTTGCGCGATGCGTGCGCGAATGCATCGTCGCCTGAATCCATCGCGCGCTCAAGCACTTGGGCGCGATCTCCAGGCCTTATCAACAGGTCTTTCAACACATTCTGTGGATAACGGCGTGGGCCGATATTTTCCGGTCGTGAGTCCGCTTGAGCGCGTCGTTGCTTCGAAATTGCTGCGCCCAGTAACGCGCGGGACAAAGCGATTCGCCTCAAGCACTTAGACGCTCCGCCCCAGGCTTATCAACAAGTCTGTCAACACAAACTGGGGATAACGTTGAGGGATCCCAGGCGCTGGCGCGGCGAAAAACTCCGTCACGCGCACATGCTGTGCGATTTCGCACCTCATCCGCAAATCTCCGCGCGCTCAATGCGTTAGCCCGTTTTTCAGACGGTTTTCAACAGGCTCATCAACACGAACTGGGGATAAGTGCGCGGCGTTCCATAGGGAATCCCAGGTTTAGTCGGATGCGGTCGGGTTCGGTGTACCGACGGACGCCGACGCGGACGCGGCAGTGGAAGCCGCCGCCGCCGGCGCGGACGACGTCCCGCCCTGATCGAGCGGCGGATTGCCCATCGCCTGCAACAGCGCAGCCGTATCAGTCAGCCGCGCGCTCGTATAGCGGATCTCGTCGAGCTGCGCGTTGCGCCATTGCTGCTCGCTCGAACGCGTCGCCGCGACGGGCAGCGAGCCGAGCCGATAGCGCGCCGACGTCTCGTTGAACACGCCCTGTGCCGAACGCGCGGCGATGTTCGCGGCATCGAGCGACTGCGCGTCGTGCTCGAGCGAGGCGAGCGTATCGGCGACGTTCTGGAACGCGGCCAGCACCGTCTGTTTGTACTGCGACACGCTCGCTTCGTACGTGTGCTGTGCCGCGCGACGCTGCGCGAGCAGCGCGCCGCCATGAAACAGCGGTTGCGACAGCGACGCGCCGATGCTCCAGATCGCCCCCGCACCGGACATCGCGACCGGCCAGCTAAACCCGCCTTGTCCCATCGATGCCGACAGCGACAGACTCGGGAACATCTGCGCGGTGGCGACGCCGACATCGGTCGCAGCGGCCTTCAGCGCGGCGTCGGCGGCCTCGATGTCCGGCCGCGTGCGCAGCAGTTCCGACGGCACCACGACCGGCACCTGCTCGGGCAAATGCAACTGCGCGAGATCGATGTCGTCCGGCGCGGCGTCAGGCGTGCGGCCGAGCAGCACCGCGAGCGCGTGACGCGTGGTGAGCCACTGTTGCTTCAGCGCCGGCAGACTCGCCGACACGCTCGCCGCGCTCTGCTGCGCGTTCAGCAGATCGGCATGCGAGACCGCGCCGAGCGCGAAGCGCCGTTCGGTATCGCGCGCCTGATCGTTGGCGAGGACCACGAGCCGCTCGGTCGTATCGATCTGCGCGTGCAGCGCGGCGCTCGTGATCGTCGCGGTCACGATGTTCGCCGCGAGCGCGCGCCGCGCCGCCTCGAGCTGGTAGACCTGCACGTTCACGCGCGCGGCGAGCGCCGCGTTCGCGAGGCGCGCGGAGCCGAACAGATCGAACGTATAGTGCGCCTGCAACTGGCCGACGAACACGTTGTACAGAAACGTGTTCGGTCCGATCTCCGGGATCGCGAGCGCGCGATTGCGGGTGGCCTGGCCGCCGGCGTCGATGGTCGGCAGCAGCGAACTGCCGACCTGCGCGCGCAACTGCTCGCGCGCGGCGGCGAGACTGCGGTCGGTCGCGTCGAGCGTCGGACTATTGCGCAAGCCTTCGTCGACGAGCGCGTTCAGCGCCTCCGAGCGGTACAGCTTCCACCATTCGGGCACCGGCTGCGCACCGGTCACGAACTGCTGCGTGATGCCCTGCGCGGGCACGGTTTGAGTCGGCAGCGGCTCGGCACCGTAATGCGCGGGCTGCGGCATCGCGGGCGCGTCGCCGTTCGGTCCGAACGAGCAGGCGCCGAGCAGGCAGGTGATGCTCGCGATGCCGGTGGCGAGCGTGGTGCGGGCCAGCGCGTCGAAGCGCGCGCGGCGACGGGATAGGGCGGGGATAGTCATGCTCGTGCTCATGCTCAGTTACCCGTGTGCGTGGCGTCGGAACCGGACGGCGTCTGCGGCTCGCGCTCGTCGGCACGCACGCGGAACGACGCGGCGTACAACGCGGGCAGATAGAACAGCGTCAGGATCGTCGCGCTCGTGATGCCGCCCATCAGCGCGGTCGCCATCGGCCCGAAGAAGTTCGAGCGCAGCAGCGGGATCAGCGCGAGCACGGCCGCGGCGGCGGTCAGCGTGATCGGCCGGAACCGCCGCACGGTCGCGCCGACGATCGCATCGAAACGCTTGTGCCCCGACGCGATGTCCTGCTCGATCTGATCGACGAGAATCACCGAGTTGCGCATGATGATGCCGAACATCGCGATCACGCCGAGCATCGCGACGAAGCCGAACGGCTGGCCGAACAGCAGCAACGTCAGCACCACGCCGATCAGGCCGAGCGGCGCGGTCAGCACGACCATCAGCACGCGCGCGAAGCTTTGCAGCTGGATCATCAGCAGCGTGAGCACCGCGATCACCATGATCGGAATCTGCGCATTGATCGAGGTTTGACCCTTGGCGCTTTCCTCGACCGAGCCACCGATCTCGATCCGGTAGCCGACCGGCAGCGTCGCACGGATCGGCGCGAGCGCGCGGTCCACCGCGTGCGTCACGTCGATGCCTTGCGCGTCGGCCGACACGTCGGACTGCACGGTAATGGTCGGCTGGCGGTCGCGTTCCCAGATCACGCCGTATTCGAGGTCGTTGCGCAGATGTCCGAGGGTGCCGAGCGGCACCGGCCCGTTCGGCGTCGGCATCGCGAGCGCGATCAGCTGCGACGGGTCGACGCGTTCGGCGCGCGGCGCGCGCAGATCGACGCTGATCAGCTTGTCGCGCTCGCGATACTGCGTGACCGTATAGCCGGACATCGTCAGCGCGAGGAAGCTGGAGATGTCTGCCGATGTCACGCCGAGCTCGCGCGCGCGTTTCTGGTCGATCTCGAAGCGCACCGAGCGCTCGGCGGGTTCGTCCCAGTCGAACTGCACGTTGCGCGTGCCGCGATTGGCGCGCATCGTCGCGGCGACGCGTTCGGCGATCGAGCGCACGGTCGCGATGTCGTCACCGCTCACCCGGAACTGCACCGGATAGCCGACCGGCGGCCCGTTCTCGAGGCGCGACAGGCGCGTGCGGATCGCCGGGAAGTTGTTGCGCAACTCTGGTTCGAGCCACTGCGCGAGCTTCTCGCGATCCTTGACCGACTTCGCGGTGATCACGAACTGCGCGAAGTTCGGCTGCTGCAATTGCTGATCGAGCGGCAGATAGAAGCGCGGCGCGCCGGTGCCGACGAAGCTGACCGAGTGATCGATTTCCGGCCGCCCCTTGAGAACCTGTTCGAGGCGCTGCGCCTGACGCAGCGTTGCATCGAACGACGCGCCTTCGGGCAGCCTCACATCGACCAGCAACTCCGGCCGGTCGGAACTCGGGAAGAACTGCTGCGGCACCAGCGAGAAGCCGGCCATCGCGAGCACGAACAGCAGCACAGTGATCGCGAGCACCACGAAGCGACGCTCGATGCACCAGCCGATCCAGCCGCGCAAGCGCGTGTAGAAGCGCGTGTCGTAGATGTCGTGTTCGTGATCGTCGGGCTCGTGCGCATGGCGCTTGCGCTCGGGCAGCATGTGATAGCCGAGCAGCGGAATCAGCACGACCGCCGCGAGCCACGACGCGATCAGCGCGATCGCCGACACCTCGAAGATCGAGCGCGTGTACTCGCCGGTGCTCGACTTCGCGAGCGCGATCGGCAGGAATCCGGACACGGTCACGAGCGTGCCGGTCAGCATCGGAAACGCGGTGCTGGTGTATGCGAAGGCTGCGGCGCGGGTGCGGTTCCAGCCTTGCTCGAGCTTCACCGACATCATTTCGACCGCGATGATCGCATCGTCGACGAGCAGGCCGAGCGCGAGCACGAGGGTGCCGAGCGATACCTTGTGCAGGCCGATATCGAACAGGTACATGCAAAGCGCAGTGACCGCGAGCACCACCGGAATCGAGATCACGACGACCATGCCGGTGCGCACGCCGAGCGATACGAGACTCACGATCAGCACGATCGCGACCGCTTCGGCGACCGCTTCGAGGAAGTCGTCGACCGAGCGCGCGACCGCATGCGGCATGCTCGATACTTCGACCAGATTCAATCCGACGGGCAGCGCGGCGCGCAGTTGGGTCATCTGCTGATCGAGTGCGCGGCCAAGGCGGATCACGTCGCCGCCCGGCTGCATCGTCACGCCGATGCCCAGCACGGGTTTGCCGCCGAAGCGCATCTGCGTGACGATCGGGTCGTCGTAGCCGCGCCTGATGGTCGCGATGTCGCCGAGACGGAAGGTGCGGTTGTTGATGCGGATCAGCGTGTCGGCCAGCGCGTTGACGTCGTTGAACTGGCCGCTCGGGCGCACGAACACGCGGTCGTCGGTGGTGGTCAGCGTGCCCGCGGGCGCGATCGTGTTCTGCGCGTTGATCGCCTGGCCGAGCTGTTGCGGCGAGATGCCGAGACGCGTCAACTGCGTGTTCGCGATCTCGATGTAGATGTGCTGATCGGGGTCGCCGAAATAGTCGACCTTGCCGACGCCCGGCACGCGCAGCAGCACCGTGCGCAGCTGGTCCGCGTAATCGTGCAGTTGCGCGGCGGAAAAGCCGTCGCCTTCGAGCGTGTAAATGTTGGTGTAGACGTCGCCGAATTCATCGTTGAAGAACGGGCCCTGGATGCCCGGCGGCAAGGTCGCCGCGATGTCGCCGACTTTCTTGCGCACCTGGTACCACGTCTCGGGTACCTGGCTCACTGGCGCCGAGTCCTTCATCGTGAAGAAGATCAGCGATTCGCCGGGGCGCGAGTAGCTGCGCACGAAATCGATGTACGGCGTCTCCTGCAGCTTGCGGCCGATGCGATCGGTCACCTGCTCCTGCACCTGGCGCGCGTTGGCGCCGGGCCAGAACGTGCGGATCACCATCACGCGGAACGTGAAGGGCGGGTCCTCCGACTGCGCGAGCCGCGTGTAGGCGAGGATGCCGAATGCGGTGGCGAGCGCGATCAGGAACACCACCAGCGCCTGATGACGCAACGCCCACGCGGAAAGATTGAAGCGGCCTTCTTCGTGCGCCGTGCTCATGAAGCGAAGTCCTCGGGATGCAGCGGCGCTATCGCGCGGACTTTCTCGCCGGCGCTCACGGTGTGTACCCCTTGCAGTACGACGCTTTCGCCATCTTTCAGGCCCTCGCTGACGACGAACGTGCGCTCGTAGTAGCGCGTGACAGTTACGCGACGCAGTTCGAGGGTGTTGTCCGCGGCGCGCACGACCCACACGGCCGGTTCGCGCCCCTCGTGAAACAGCGCGGTGACCGGCAGCGTGAACACGCCGTGCTGCGCGGCCTTCGCGGTGAGCGGCACGGCCGGCGTGACGTCGGCGGTCATGCCTAGGCGCACGTCGGCGCCGGCGTCGAGCAGCGTCAGACGCGCGCGCCACGTGCGGCTTTGCGGATCGGCGGCCGGCGACAGCTCGCGCACGCGCGCGCTGAGCTTGCGGCCCGGCAGCGCGGCGAGCGTGACGCTCGCGTTCTGGCCGACCGCGAATGCGGCGAGCGCGCTTTCGGGCACGTCGCACAGGACGTCGACGTCGCCGCTCCACGCGAGGTTGTAGACGGCCTGACCCGCCGACACGTTTTGTCCCGTGTCCGCCTGTTCAGCCGTGATGACGCCCGCATGACCGGCGGTGAGCGTCGTGTATTGCAGCTGATTCTTCGCGAGCGCCGCCTGCTGCTGCGCCTGATCGCGCTGCGCGAGCGCGGACGCGTACGCGTTGGTGGTCTGTTCGAGCTGGGCCGGCGCGATCAGGTTTTCTTTGGCCTGCGCCTTGTCGCGCTCGAGCTGTTGCTGCGCATAGACGAGGTTGTGCTGCGCGGCGTCGAGCTGCGCCTGCGTGCTAGCGGCGTTTTTCTGCGCATCGGCCGGGTCGAGCAATGCGACGACTTCGCCGCTCTTCACCGTGTCGCCGAGCCGCACCCGCCGCTCGATGATCTTGCCGGCGACGCGAAACGACAGCGGCGTCGAATAGCGCGCCTGCACTTCGCCGGGCAGCGACGCCGCCTGCAGCGCGTGACCGTCCGAATGCACGGCGAGCGCGACCACCGGGCGCGGCGCGGGTGCCGCGGCTTCCTTCTTCGAGCAGGCCGCGAGCGCGAGCACGCCTGCCAGCGCGAGCGCGCAGGTTTGCCTGGAGAAACCGCGGTGATGGAATGGGGGAGACTGCTGGCGCATCGCTGACGATGCGGGAGAACCGGGACGCTTCACAATTACCCCAACTGGAGACAGCGAACGAACACGGCAAGCCGCGCGGCCCGCCAGCGAAGACCTGCACGCCGTTCATGCTAATGGCATACAAGTATGGCTTTGGATGACGGAATGAATTCTAATACACTCATGTATCTGAATGTATAGATGGATTTGAATTCTTTTGGGTGCTAGGCTTGCGGCCATGAAACGTCAAAGACTGACACGAGAGCAGAGCAAGGACCAGACGCGGGGGCGGCTGCTCGATGCTGCGCAGGCAACTTTCATGAAGAAGGGCTTCGTCGCGGCGAGTGTCGAGGACATCGCGGCGGCGGCCGGCTATACGCGCGGTGCGTTCTATTCGAACTTCCGCAGCAAGACCGAGCTGTTTCTGGAGCTGTTGCGGCGGGATCACGAAGCGATGCAGGCGGGCCTGCATGCGATTTTCGAAAACGCGGCTTCGCGCGAGGAGATGGAGGAGCGCGTGCTGCGCTACTACAGCTCGCTGCATCGCGAGAACAAGTGTTTTCTGCTGTGGGTCGAGGCGAAGCTGCTGGCGGTGCGCGACGGCCGTTTCCGGCTGCGCTTCAACGCGTTCATGCACGAGAAGATCGAACAGTTGAGCGCCTATGTGCGCGAGTTCTCGGCACGCGTGGGCACGCCGATGTCGATGCCGCCCGAGCAACTCGCGATCGGACTGATGGGGCTGTGCGACGGCGTGCAGTTCTTCTACACGGTCGATCCGCAGAATGTGCCGACTGAGATGGCCGAAATGGTGCTGGCGGGGTTTTTCTCGCGCGTGGTGTTCGGGCGCGATGCGTGACAGTGGGCGTTCAGCCCGATGCGCGGATGCAAGAACGCGCGACCCGGACGGATCGCGCGTCAGATACGGCTAAAACCTTAAAAATCAGTCGGCCGGCAGTTGCGCGCAGGCTTCGGCGGCGGGCGCCGTGCACGCGAATGCGTACTGGCCGCTGGCGTCGAGGATCTTTGCCCCTGCGTGCAGGGCCACCTTGATATCCGGGCAACGCTCGTAAGCGATATATGCCGAGCTGGCGGCGGCCGACCAGCAAACCAGCGAAAACGCGATTTTTTCGAGCAGATGAAAACGATGTGGCATGGCGATGTGGCGGTAATTTCTTTCGGCCGCCATTTTACCAAGAGACTAGGGTTTATACCTAGCCAAAATCCACAATAGACGGCGCAATAGTGGCGAGATCGATACGCCACCTCGAATCTGACCGGAATGTCATGTCCGGGTCAGGGTTGGGACATGTCCGATAGCTAGAATCGGTTGGATTGGGCAGGCCCACACGCATGCGGCGCGGGGCCACACAGGCGGCAACAGTTGCGCCGGCCCGGCTTTACCGAGGCAGGAGTCGTCCCATGAATCAACTGCAGTCGATGCGCGTGTTCGTCAAGGTGGCGGACCTCGGCAGTTTCGTTGGCGCGGCGGGCGCGCTGGATCTATCCACCGCGGTCGTCACGCGGCACGTCGCGGATCTCGAAGCGCGGCTCGGCACCCGATTGCTGAACCGCACGACCCGCCGTCTGTCGCTGACCGAATCCGGCGCGACCTATCTGGAGCGTGTACGTCACATCCTCGCCGATCTCGAAGGCGTCGAGCAGATGGTGGTGGCGCGCAATCACGAGCCGGTCGGCACGCTGCGCATCGTCGCGCCGGTCGTGTTCGGGCTGCATAGTCTCGCGCCGGTCGTGCAGTCGTACGCGGCGCGCTATCCGGACGTGGTGCCCGACGTCACGCTCGCCGACCGCCACGTCGATCTCGTCGAAGAGGGCTTCGACGTCGGTATCCTGGTTGCGCGGCAGATGCGCAGCGCGAGCATCGTCACGCGGCGGCTCACGACCGGCTACATGACGGTGTGCGCGACGCCCGAGTACCTGGCGCAGCACGGCACGCCGAAACGCCCCGAGGATCTGCTCAGGCATTCGTGCCTGAGCCGGCCGGCCGAGCAGGGCGGCGGCGAGGAGCGCGTGTTCAGCGGGCCGGACGGCGAAGTGCGGGTCCGGCCGACCAACGCGATCGCGGCGAACAACGCCGAGATGCTGCGCCAGTTCGCGCTGCTGGGCATGGGCGTGGCGATTCTGCCGAGCTACCTGATCGGGCGGGACCTGGCGGCTGGGCGGCTCGTGCGTCTGCTCGACGAGTACAGCCTGCCGCCCATCGAAATCACGATTGCGTATCCGAGCCGGCTGCATCTGCCGGCGAAGGTCCGGACGTTCATCGATCATCTGGTCGAGCATTTCCAGCCGGAAAGCGCACAGGCGCGAGGTTCGCGCAGTGCGGCGCTGGTGCGGGCGGTAGCGGCGGTGAGCGGGTCCGACGATCAGGCCGCGCGCGAGATGTCCGAAGACGGGCTCGAAAGCACCCGCACGACACGCCGTGTGATACGGGTGCCGCGCACGCGGATCGCGGCGTCGTCGCAGTTCGGAAGGTGAGGTGACGCGTGTCTGAATCCGGCTTCAGATGCCTAGGCCCGGACCGTAATTGCCGCCGATCAGGCGCGTGACCGACTCGATATCGACGTAATCCTGCTCCGGCATGCTATCGAGCATCGCCAGCACCTCGTTGCTCGCGCCGGCTTCGCGCGCCGCGTCGACGAGCGCATCCTTGTTGGTCGGAAATTGGACTTCGCTGAGAAGGTCGGCGATCTGCAGATCGATCGATTCGCCGGGGATGTCCGAGGCCGTCATGCGCATGCTCCTGTCGAGCTCGAGTTGGTCACGTCGTTATTGCCGCCGCGAAAAGCCAGTGCCTCGCCGCGATGAGTTTCTCGCAGTGTGTCGCAATCCCGCGCGCATCGCCACCCCATCTTCATGACAGCCGGCGCAAGCCGGGCCGGCGCGCCGTCGCGGCCGCGCGATCGCCCGCCGTTGCGGCCGCCCTCACGTGGTCAAATGCTCGTGCTGCCCGGTCAGGCTGCGTTCCAGATGTCGGGACTTTGGCAGCGCAATATGCTCCCAGTGCTGCGGACGGTTCGCGTCCGCGCTCGCCACGTCCGGGGCAGGAGGCGCGACCGGGGCGGCGTCCACGCGTTGCGCAAGCGTAATGGAATCCTTGCTGTCCGGCGCGGTATGAACCGGCGCGGCGAAACACGAGGCTGACAGCGTCACCATGATTAACAGTGTCGAGGTTTTCATCGCCCGACCTCCTAAAGCTCATGCGGCGCTGACAATCGAGCAAACCCTGTGCCGTCCCGCGTCGAAAGGACGGTGCAAGCCAAGGACGGTGTGGCGCTGCGCGGCCCGAGCTCCTTACCATCTTAGATGGCAATTACTGCAAAGCGCGCACATTTGCGACAAAACCGTTTTGTAGATTCCATCATCGCACGAACCGGCGCGCGCGTCCGCCATGCGTTAGCGCAGCACGTCGAAGCGCGTCCACGGCCACGACGGCCGGTCGCGCATATAGCCGTTCAGCCAGTTCCACTGCGGATGCCGCTTCATGAACGCCTGCGCGTCGAACGGCCGGCCGCACGGATGGCCCCAGCGCGCGGAGAACGCCATCTCGCGCGCCATTTCGCTATCGACCACCTTGCCGTCGTTCGCGCCCCACGGATTGAACGGGCCGTGATCGGTGCCGCCGAAGCGCGCGTCGTCGAGCTCCAGATGCCCGCAGATCGTGCGCGAGCACGGGTTGTCGTTGCGATCGAGATAGACGTCGTGATGATCGGCGATCATCTGCTTCGCGAGTTCGACGTCGATGCTGCCGCGATGCATTTCCTCGAGCTGCATGAAACGCAGACGCCGCGCGCCGTTCTTGCGCACGTCGGTATAGTCCTCGCCTTCGCCGATGCATTCCTGGTTGCGGATCTTCAGATCCGTCGCGGTGTTGTAGCCGCTGTAGAAACCGTCTTTGGTGGTCTCGAAGCCCGAATAGTGCAGGCCGAGTTCGTAACGGGCGATCTCGCCGGTCTTCGTGTCGCCGAGCAGCCAGCTGTTCGCGTAGCCGCCGTTGTTCGCGAGCGAGAACATGTCGCACCATTCCTTGATGCTGTTCGCATATTGGGACGCGCGCCGCGAGCGATAGAACTCGGGCGCGCCGGCCGGGTTGTAGCCCGCGAAGTTCGAGATCGTCGTTTCGGTGATCATCAGCCCGGCCGCCGTGACCCAGAAATCGGTCAGGCTCGAGATGCAGCCCGGCAGGCCCTGCATCAGGATGCGGTTGCCGCGGTCGGGCACGATGTCGAACACGACGTTGAACGCGTCGCCGGCCGCGTAGCGGTCCCATGAGTTGTGCGCCATCACGATGCGGCCGTCGCGCGTCGCGTTGCCGGTCGCGATGAACGCGCTGCAGTGGTGACCACGCCGGCCGCGCCACAGTTTCGCGCCCAGATGCGGCTGAGCCTGCGCCGCATGCGTCGGCCACCAGCTTTGCAGCAGATCCATGTAGCCGTTCCACGCGAGCACTTCGGCGAACGGCAGCTTCGCGCCGTCGGCGATGCCATGAATTTCGTCGGCGAATTCGGTGTCGAGCTTGCTCGCGAACTGGCTCGTCGCGGCGTTGACGAAGGTGTCGAACTCTTCGCCGGTGTCCCACCTGGCGAGGTAGCGTGCGGTGCGGATCGCGTTTCTGATTTCGTCGGCGAGCAATTGGCCGTGCTGCTCGCCGCGATCGTACGGCTCGCCTTCGATATGCACGAAAATCCAGCCGGCCTGATCGCGGCGTACGGCCTCGGGGGACGGTTCGCTCATCTGCGGCTCCGACTACACGGCGTATAAGGCGGGCGCTGCCTCTGCGCCCATGCTGGGCTCACGCGTGCCGGCCGCATAAAGGGCCGACGGTCTGTTCATTGTAGAGAATCCGCGGCGCTTTGCATCGCACGCCGCGAAGCTTGCGCGAAGGCCCTAGCGCGACGGATTCATGCGGAAGTACGCGTCGAGCAGCGAGGTCTTGTAGACGACCCCGGCGAGCTTGGGATGCGCGGTGCTTTCGATCACCGGCAGCCGCTCGCCCTGAAACGCCATGAAGTGCTGTAACGCGACAGCGAGCGACATGTCCGGCGTCAGCACGTCGAAATGCGGTTGCAGATAATCGGCGGCGGTTTTCATCGACGTGTCGGTCCGGTCGAGCAGATCGGACGTGATGTCCTTCAGCGCGACCACGCCGAGAAACGCGCCCGAGTCGTTCGCGACGTACAGATACTTGACCGGATATTCGAGGAACACGCGCGTCATGTCGTGCACGGTCGCGTTCGGCGGCACGACGGTTTGCGCGGGGCGGATCAGCTCGCCCATCTGCGTCGCGCGCAGCCGCGTGCGTTCCTGCTCCTCGCGATTGCGGCGCAGCGTGATCTCGTACATCGAGGTCTTGCCGATCGCACGCGCGATGAAGTACGCGACCACGCACGACACCATCAGCGGCAGCACGACCTGATAGCTCAAGGTCATCTCGAAGATCATCAGGATCGCCATCAGCGGCGCCTGGGTCGCGCCCGCGAGGAACGCGCCCATGCCGACCATCGCATACGCATAAGCGGCCGACGTCGCATGCGGCCACAACGCGTGCATGCCCTGACCGAACAGCGAGCCGACCGCCGCGCCGACGAACAGCGTCGGCGTGAACACGCCGCCGACCGCGCCCGAGCCGGCCGTCGCCGCGGTCGCCGCAAGCTTGCAGACGAGCACGAGCACGAGCGCGGTCCACGTCCACGGCGAATGCAGGATCGAGTTCACGACGCTATAGCCGTTGCCCCACACCTCGGGCTCCGCGACCGAAATGATGCCGACCACGAGACCGCCGATTGCTAGCCGCACCGGCAGCGCCACCGGCAGCTTGCGAAAGGTCCGCTTCGAGGCATCGAGCAATCGCAGGAACTGTGGCGCGGCCGCGCCGCACAGCGCGCCGAGCGCGACGAACAGCAGCACCTCGGGACCGGTCACGGTCGGAAACTCCGGCATCTCGTAAGGCGGCTTGTAGCCGGCGAATTCGCGCATCGTGATGTTAGCGACGACCGCCGCGACCACCACCGGCCCGAAGCTCTCCATCGCGATCGAGCCGAGCACGATCTCGGTGACGAAAAACGCGCCCGCGATCGGCGCGCTGTACGCGGACGTGATGCCGGCCGCCGCGCCGCATGCGACCAGCAGGCGCAGCCGCGGCGGATCGAAGTGGACCCAGCGGCCGATCAGCGACGAGGCGAGCGCCGCGAGCTGCACCATCGGACCTTCACGGCCGATCGAGCCGCCGCTCGCGATCGTAAACAGCGACGACACGCTGCGCCACAGGCTCAGGCGCACCGGCACGGCGCCGTCGCCGATCGCGACCGCTTCCATGTAGTCGGAGTGCGGGTGCCTGTCGGCGTGACGCTGCGCGATCAGCAAAAACACGCCGGCGACCAGACCGCCTGCGGCCGGCACCCAGATGCGCACGGTCCACGGCAGGCTGCGCGCCGTTTCGACGAAGCTGCCGGAGTGGCCGGTGATCGCCAGTTGCAGCAGTTCGATGCCTTTACGAAACGCAACGGTGGCGAACGCGCCGACAATGCCGACCACGACCGACCAGACCAGCATCGTGTGGGCATCGGAGAGGCGGAAAAGGCGTTGGGCGCGGGTGCGCAGCTTCAGCAGGAATGAAAGCACGTCGACGGTACGGGGCGTGATGGGGGGTTGAAAAACGCGCGCCATAACAGCAGCGCGCCCGCCTCGAATGGCGGGCGCGCGGCGGCGAGCAGGCGGGGGAGGGCGGCGCGGTTCAAGTCGCCGCCTTGTCGAGTTCCGGATAGTGCCGGAAGACGCAGCTTTCGTTATGGGCGATGCGCCGGTCCGAGTTCAGGTACGCGGCGATGTTCGGTCTGGCGATCACCCTGTCGTGCAGCGCGGCGAGCCGCGGATAGTGCTCGCCGAAGCGCTTCAGCGCGCGCGGAAACGCATACAGCAGGCCATCGATCAGCTGGAACATCGACAGGTCCACATAGGTCAGCGCGTCGCCGACCATGAAGCTGTCGCCGGCTGGATTCTGCGCGAGCACGCGCTCGAAGTACGACATGAACTTCGGAATCCGATGGTCGATGAAATCGTGCGCGCGAACCTTCGCCGCGTCTTTCTGCTCCTCGTAGTAGAGGCCGCTCGCGAGCGGATGGTGGGTGTCGTGCGCTTCGGTGACGACGTCGGCGATCGTCAGTTGCAGGCCGTTCGCGACGTAGCGCAGGCTCTCCACCCTGGGCGCGAGATTGAGCCGCGGGCCGAGATAGAACAGGATGTTGGCGGTCTGCGGGATCACCAGATCGCCGTCTTTCAGAAACGGTGGCGCGAACGGCGGATACGGCTCGTCGGGGCTGTCCATCACGGCCATCATCGCCTCGGTGCCGAGGCCCTTCGAAGGCTTGCCGCGAGCGACTTCGACGTAGTCGACGCCGGCTTCCTCCAGCGCGAGCCGCACGAATTCGCCGCGGCCTTGCAGGCCATCCCAGTAGTACAGTTCCAGGCTCATCGATCGATCCTCATTCCGGTCGCCGGGACGCGTCGCGGGAAGGCGGTTTCACCGCTGCCATCGGACCATGCGTACAGGCGGGTTGTGGAAGCAAAGTTCGCAGCAACGAGTATGCCGTGTGAGCGGGCCGGATGGGGCGCCAGAAAGCCCAAAACCCCGCGCGCGGCGGAGTGTCGGGGAAGGCGGCGAAGCCGGCGGCGGCTTAGCGCAATAGGTGCTGGACGGCCCATGTGATGCCCAGTCCGCCGGCGATCAGCCACACATACAGGATCAGGCCGGTGGTCAGCGCGCGAGGACCCGCTTCGCGAATCTGCGAGATCCGCGTTTCCATGCCGAGTGCGGTCATCGCCATCGTCAGCGCGAAGGTGTCGAGCAGGTTCAGCGACGAGGTGGCGCTTTGCGGCAGCACATGCAGCGAGTTGATCGCGACGCAGGCCAGAAAGCCGAGTGCGAACCAGGGGATCGCAAGCTTGCGCGGGGCGGCGCCGTCCGTGCTGCCATCGTTCGCGCCGCGCGCCGCGCGGTTCACCCACAGGCCGACCACCAGCAATACCGGCACGAGCAGCATCACGCGGGTCATCTTGACGATCGTCGCGATATGCGTCGCTTCCGGGCTCACGTTGCTCGCCGCGCCGACCACCTGCGCGACCTCGTGGATCGTGCCGCCGAAGAACAGCCCGGCGCCGACCGTATCGAGATGCAGCCAGCCTGCGTTGAACAGCACCGGGTACAGGAACATCGACAGCGTGCCGAACAGCACGACGGTGCCGACCGCCATCGCGCTCTTGTGCGGCTTCGATTGCAGCGTCGATTCGAACGCGAGCACCGCGGCCGCGCCGCAGATCGCGCTGCCGGCCGCCGTCAGCAGAGCGGTGTCGCGATCGAGCTTCATGATCTTGATACCGGCCCAGGTGCCGATCAGGAGCGTGCTGACGACGATCAGCACCGATTCCGCGAGGCCCGGCAGACCGACCTGGGCGATTTCCTGCAGGCTCACGCGCAAGCCGAA
This sequence comes from Burkholderia sp. JPY481, assembly GCF_038900515.1. NCBI lineage: Bacteria > Pseudomonadati > Pseudomonadota > Betaproteobacteria > Burkholderiales > Burkholderiaceae > Burkholderia > Burkholderia sp. JPY481. The sequence continues at coordinate 452,591 of NZ_JAYMRT010000001.1, read as the reverse complement.
AAACGCGACCGCGATGCGCAGCAGCTTGCGCGCCGAGAAGTTGACGCCCGCCGCCCAGCTGGCCGGCATGCTGTCGCGCAGCGCGTTGCCATAGATCGCACCGGCGACGATGCCGACGATCAGCGGACTCAGGCCAAGACCGGCAACCGCCGGAATCGCGGCGATGCGCGTGACGGCGGCGGCGAACAACGCGACGAACAGCACGCCATTGAGCTGGCCGCGGGTGGACAGCGCGGGCGAGGCGGCAGTGAGCGGGACGGTGGATGTGGACATGATTGGGTGCCTGACTTCGTAGCGAACTTGCACGGAACTGCATGAGCAGCAATGGGGCTAATCCTAAATTAGATATATCAATATGAAAAATCGTGATTTAGAATGTGAAGTATCGGCCTCACGGATATTTCATCGAGATGACCCCGGATCAACTTATAACGTTCGCTGCCGTCGCTGAGCATCGCAATATCAGCCGGGCGGCGGTGGCGCTGCATCTGTCGCAACCGGCGGTGTCCGGACAGCTACGGCAATTGCAGGACGAGTTCGGCGAGCCGCTGTATCAGCGCGACGGCCGCGGCGTGCGGCTGACGCCGGCCGGCGAGCAGCTCGCCAGCTATGCGGCGCGGCTGCGCGATACCTGGCGGCAGGCGCATGCGTATCGCGACGCGCTGCGCGGTCTGGAGCAGGGCACGTTGCGGATCGGCGCGAGCACGACGCCGGCGAGCTACCTGCTGCCGTACCTGATCGCCGAATTCCATCGCCGCTATCCGGACGTGACCGTGCACACCGCCAACGGCAACACGACCGAGATCGTCGGCGCGCTCGGCTCGGTCGACATCGCGATGATCGAGGGTCCCGCCGGCGCCGATCTGCCGCCGGACACGGTCGTCCATGCGTGGCGCGAGGACGAGATCGTTGCGATCATGCCGCGCTCGCATCCGCTCGCGCAGGCGGACAACGGCGGGCGCATCGAGCTGGCCGCGTTCGGCGCGTATCCGCTGGTGCTGCGCGAGGAAGGCTCCGGTGTGCGGCAGACGGTCGAGCGAGAGTTCGCGCGCGCGGGCGTGCCGATGCGCGTAGCGCTCGAGATCGCGGGGGTCGAAGGCGTGAAGGAGGCGGTGCGGGCCGGCATGGGCGTCGGCTTTGTGTCGGCGATGTCGATGCGGCACGAGAACGGTGCGCTGCGCCTGATGTCCCTGAGCCCGCAGCCGCTGACGCGGCGGCTGTCGATTCTGGTGCCGCATGCGAGCGCGCCGTCGCGGGTGGTCGAACAGTTTCTGGCGATGTGTATCGCGGACGAGGGCTGACCGCAGCGCTGGCCGCATGCGGCCGCCGCGCCTGGGGATTTCCTCTATGGTGCGGGAGGGCTGTCCCGCGCACTATTCGCACATCGCGGCGCCTCGGCGCTTTTTTTCGAAGTTCGGTTGGAACCGGTTCCAAAGCCGGTTTCGCGTCAGAATTGAGTGAGTTGGACATGGCTGATGCAATTGACATCGTGATCGTCGCCAGCGCGTTCGGTGTGAACGCCGTGCGCGCCGACGGCCATCTGAAATGGGCGCAGGCGGCAAAGCGGACCGGCGCGGCGGGTTTCGAAGTGCGCCGCGAGCTGTTTGCGAGCGACGCGGACGCGGACCCGCAACGGCTGCGCGTGCTCGGCGCTGCAATCGCCGATCTCGGGCTGTGGCCGGTGTTCTCGACCCCGGCATCGTTGTACGCGGCTAACGGCCAGCTCGATACCGGCGCGCTGCGTCTGGCGCTCGACGAAGCGGCCGCGCTCGGCGCGCGCTTCGTCAAGCTGCAACTCGGCGGCTTCGCGGGCGAGGCTCACGGCGCGGCGATCGTCGCGCACGTGGCGAGCGCCACCGGCACCACGGGCGGCGCGCAGCCACGGCTCGTCGTCGAAAATGGGCAACTGGCGCAGGGTGGCTCGCCCGCGCAGTTCGTCGGGCTGTTCGACGCGCTCGCGCGTGAAGGCCACGCGGGCGCGCTCGGTATGACTTTCGATACCGGCAACTGGGCGTGGCTCGACGTCGCGCCGCTCCACATCGCGCCGCAGCTTGCGCGATACGTCGAATACATCCATTGCAAGACCACCACGGGCGAAGGCGCGCGGCGCTTCGCGATCGCGCCGGCCGACGATGACGCGACATTCCGCGCGGTCCTCGACCAGCTGCCGCGCGATGTGCCGCGCGGCATCGAGTTTCCGTTCGACCCGAGCCGGATCGACGCAGAGGCCGCGCACTATGTGAGCTGGCTCGCGCGGGTTTAGACCCACGGGCGCGGCAAGCAAGGCAGCAACCGAAGCAGCAAACAACGCAACGCAACGCAACATGAATCATCGGCATCAGAAGCACCACCAGGAGCCCAGCATGACCCAGCCGTACCCAGCCCTCGACGTGATCACCTACGGCGAAGCGATGGCGATGTTCGTCGCCGCCGAAACCGGTCCGCTCGCGGGCGTTGGGCACTTCACGAAGCGCATCGCCGGCGCGGATCTGAACGTCGCGATCGGCTTGTCCCGACTCGGCTTCAGGGTGGGCTGGATGAGCCGCGTCGGCGACGATTCGTTCGGCCAGTATGTGCGCGACACGCTGACGAAAGAGGGCATCGACCAGCAATGCGTGAGCACCGACGCGCGCTATCCGACCGGCTTCCAGCTGAAGTCGAAGAACGACGACGGCAGCGATCCGGCGGTCGAATACTTCCGCAAAGGCTCGGCGGCGAGCCATCTGTCGCTCGACGACTACGTCGCGGACTACGTGCTGCCCGCGCGTCATTTGCATCTGACCGGTGTCGCGCCGGCGATCTCGGCGAGTTCGCGCGAACTCGCGTTCCATCTGGCCCGCGAAATGCGTGCGGCAGGTAGGACGATTTCGTTCGACCCGAACCTGCGCCCGACGCTGTGGCCGTCGCGCGCGGCGATGGTCGAAGGCCTGAACGCGCACGCGGCACTCGCCGACTGGGTGCTGCCCGGCATCGGCGAGGGTGAGATTCTGACCGGCTACACGCAGCCGGAGGACATCGCGCAGTTCTACCTCGAGCGCGGCGCGCGCGGCGTGATCGTCAAGCTCGGCGCGCAGGGCGCGTATTACCGCACCGCGACCGATGCCGCGACGATCGCCGGCCGGCCGGTCGCGAACGTCGTCGATACGGTCGGCGCCGGCGATGGTTTCGCGGTCGGCGTGATCAGCGCGCTGCTCGAAGGCCGCACCCTCGCGCAGGCGGTCGCGCGCGGCAACCGGATCGGCGCGCTCGCGATCCAGGTGATCGGCGATTCCGAAGGCTTGCCGAGCCGCGCCGAACTCGACGCGCTGGAACTGGCGGAGGTGCCGGACATCGCAAGCGCGGCCTGACGCGCAGCGGACTGCGAGGCATCGACGACCCGCATCGACGACAACAAGAGCGCTCTCAGCGCCCAGATTTTTTCATCATTGATTCGAGGACGACGCCGTCCAGGGAGACTTTCATGACCTCATCACTTGCGATTCGCCGCTGGTGGACGATCATGCCGATCGTGTTCATCACCTACAGCCTCGCGTATCTGGATCGCGCGAATTTCGGCTTCGCGGCGGCGGCCGGCATCAACCAGGATCTCGGCATCAGCAAGGGGCTCGCGTCGCTGATCGGCGCGCTGTTTTTCCTCGGCTATTTCTTCTTCCAGATCCCGGGTGCGATCTACGCCGAGCGCCGCAGCGTGAAGAAGCTCGTGTTCTGGAGCCTCATTCTGTGGGGCGGCTGCGCGGCGTTGACCGGCATGGTCAGCAACATCCCGTCGCTGATGGCGATTCGTTTCGTGCTGGGCGTCGTCGAAGCCGCGGTGATGCCGGCGATGCTGATCTTCATCAGCAACTGGTTCACGAAGAGCGAACGCTCGCGCGCCAACACGTTCCTGATTCTCGGCAATCCGGTCACGGTGCTGTGGATGTCGGTCGTATCGGGCTATCTGGTGCATTCGTTCGGCTGGCGGCAGATGTTCATCGCCGAGGGCGTGCCCGCGATCCTCTGGGCGGTGTGCTGGTGGTTCCTCGTGAAGGACAAGCCCGAGCAGGTGTCCTGGCTCACGCAGCCGGAAAAGGACGCGCTCGCGCAGACGCTGCGCGCCGAGCAGGCCGCGATCAAGCCGGTGCGCAACTACAGCGAGGCGTTTCGCACGCCCGCGGTCATCAAGCTGTGCGCGCAGTATTTCTGCTGGAGCATCGGCGTGTACGGTTTCGTGCTGTGGCTGCCGTCGATCCTGAAGAACGGCTCGTCGATCGGCATGGTCGAGACGGGCTGGCTGTCTGCGCTGCCGTATGCGGTCGCGACGATCGCGATGCTTGCAGCTTCGTGGGCATCGGATAAACTCAACCGCCGCAAGGTGTTCGTGTGGCCGTTCCTGCTGATCGGCGCGATCGCGTTCGCGGCGTCGTACGGACTCGGCTCCGCGCACTTCTGGATCTCGTATGCGCTGCTCGTGATCGCGGGCGCCGCGATGTATGCGCCGTACGGCCCGTTCTTCGCGATCGTGCCGGAGCTGCTGCCCAGTAACGTCGCGGGCGGCGCGATGGCGCTGATCAACAGCATGGGCGCGCTCGGTTCGTTCGTCGGCTCGTACGTGGTCGGCTATCTGAACGGCGCGACCGGCTCGCCCGCGGCATCGTATGCGTTCATGAGCGTGGCGCTCGTCGCCGCGGTGATCCTGACGCTCGCCGTCAAGCCGGCCGCCGCCGAACAACGCGACCCCGCTCGTCCCCCCGTCGCAAGGAAAATTAGCTGATGAACAAGATCGTCGCCTGGAAGTCGCTGCCCGAGGATGTGCTCGGCTATCTGCAACAGCATGCGCAGGTCGTGCAAGTCGATCCGTCACAGCATGATGCTTTCGTCGCCGCGTTGCGCGATGCCGACGGCGGCATCGGCGCGAGCGTGAAGATCGCGCCGGCGATGCTCGAAGGCGCGAGCCGGCTTAAGGCGCTGTCGACGATCTCGGTCGGCTACGACCAGTTCGACGTCGACGACCTCACGCGCCGCGGGATCGTGCTCGCGCACACGCCGGACGTGCTGACCGAATCGACCGCCGATACCGTGTTCTCGCTGATCCTCGCGTCCGCGCGGCGGGTCGTCGAGCTGGCCGACTGGGTCAAGGCGGGCCAGTGGCGCACCAGCATCGGGCCCGCGCAGTTCGGGCTCGACGTGCAGGGCAAGACGATCGGCATCGTCGGCCTGGGGCGGATCGGCGGCGCGGTCGCACGACGCGCGGCGCTCGGCTTCAACATGAAGGTGCTGTACACCAACCGCAGCGCGAACCGCCAGGCGGAAGAGGCGTATGGCGCGCGGCGCGTCGAGCTGGCGGAATTGCTCGCGCAGTCCGATTTCGTCTGTCTGCAGGTGCCGCTCACGCCGCAAACGCGGCATCTGATCGGCGCGGCCGAACTGCGGGCGATGAAGAAGAGCGCGATCCTGATCAACGCGTCGCGCGGCGCGACCGTCGACGAACCGGCGCTGATCGACGCATTGAAGAACGGCACGATTCACGGCGCGGGCCTCGACGTGTTCGACACCGAACCGTTGCCGGCCGACTCGCCGTTGCTTTCGATGCCGAACGTGGTCGCGCTGCCGCATATCGGCTCGGCGACGCATGAGACCCGTCATGCAATGGCGCTCAACGCGGCGCAGAACCTGGTCGCCGCGCTCGACGGCACGTTGACGACCAACATCGTCAATCGTGAAGTCCTGGCGAAGTGAATCGCAGGGCGGCGCGCAAGCTGCCGCCCTCGGACCGACACGAACGATCAGCGAATGAGCACGACCCCGCCGGGCACGCCACCCAATCCGTCGTCCGCGCCGACGCGCCGCGCGACCATCACCGATGTCGCGCGGGAAGCCGGCACCGGCAAGACCAGCATCTCGCGCTATCTGAACGGCGAGTTCAGCGCGCTGTCGCCCGAGCTGCGCGCGCGCATCGAAGCCGCGATCGCGCGGCTCGACTACCAGCCGAACCAGATGGCGCGCGGCCTGAAGCGCGGCCGCAACCGGCTGATCGGCATGCTGGTCGCCGACCTGACCAATCCGTACTCCGTCGAAGTGCTGCAAGGCGTCGAGGCCGCGTGCCACGCGCTCGGTTTGATGCCGCTGATCTGCCACGCGGCGAACGAAGTCGAGATGGAGCGCCGTTACCTGCAACTGCTGACCACGTATCGCGTGGAAGGCGTGATCGTCAATGCGTTAGGCGTGCGCGAGGAGACGTTGCGGCCGGTCGGCGAGGGCGGGATTCCGGCGGTGCTGGTCGATCGGCGCGTCGAGGGGCTGGTCGCCGACATGGTCGGTCTCGACAATGGCGCGGCCGCCGAGCTCGGCACGCGGCATCTGCTCGAACGGGGCTTCGAGCATATCTGGTTCGTCGTGCAGCCGTTCGAGCAGGTCAGCTCGCGGCGGCTGCGCGTCGACGCGTTCGATCGCGCGATGCGCGACGAGGGCCGCGCGCGCGGTCATACGCTGGTGCTCGATCTCGCCGATGAAACTGCGGTCGAGCGCGGCCTTGCGCAGCTGGATCGTGCGATCGACTCGCCGGGCGAGGCCGGCACCGCTCCACGCGTCGCGCTGTTCGCGGCCAACGCGCCGGTCGCGTTGCGCCTCGCGCTGCACCTGAACGCGCGTTACGGCGCGCACTGGCAGAGCCGCGTCGCGCTGCTTTCGATCGACGATCCGGACTGGGCCGAGCTCGCCGGCATCACGACGATCCGTCAGCCGACCTATGACATCGGTTATCGCGCGGTCGAATTCCTGCACGAGCGCATCGAAGGCGCGCAGACGGGCGCGCGCGACTGCCTGCTGCCCGGCGAGCTGATCGTGCGTGCATCGACCGCGCGCTGATTTCCGGTCAATCTGCGATCATTCGGGGCTGCGGCGCGCAGCGGTTGCGCGCCGGGGATTGCAAGGAACCCCGCAAGGATACTCATGGTCGTGTCACCGCTTACCCTCGCGAGCCTCGCGCTCGCCACGCTCGTCATTGCCGCTTTACCTTTTCTGCTTTACCGGCAGTTGCGCCGTCCGCTCGCGCTCAGGCCGCGCGACGCGATCGCCGGCGTCGCGGTGTTCGCGCTGTTCGCGATGGTGATCGAGCGTGCGCTGAACGACTATCTGCTGCGCGGCAACGCGGCGACGGCGGCGTTCCTTTCGCAGCCGCTCGCGTTCGTCGTCTATGGTGCGCTGGTGGCGGGCGTTTGCGAGGAAGTGGGGCGGTTCTTCGGTATGCGGCTGCTGATGACGCGCGCGGCGGCGCGGCCGCCAGTGCGAAAAAAGTCGATCGTGGAAGCGCCCACCGGCGTCGCTGCAAGCGCGGGGGCCAACCCCGCCGCCAGCCCGACCGCCGACACCCGCACCGCCGCGTTGCGCGCCGACGATGGCGCCGCGCTGAGCTATGGCCTCGGCCATGGCGGTGCGGAAGCATGGATGGTCGGCGTGCTCGTGCAGTTCCAGTGGCTCGTGTTCGCGGTGCTCGAAAACCGCGGACGGCTCGGCGATTACCTCGGCAATCTGCCGGCCGAAGCCGTGATGCGCGTGCATCTGATTCTCGCGAGCCTGACGCCGCAACTGGCCGGCATTTTCGCGCTCGAACGGATCGCGGCGCTGGTGTTCCAGATCGGCCTGTCGGTGCTGATGTGGCGCGGCGTGCGGGCCGGCTCGCGCGGCATCCTGCCGCTCGCGATCGTGGTGCACGCGCTGATCGACGCGCCTGCTGCGATGACGCAGGCGCGACTGCTGCCGCTCGCGGCGGTCGATACGATCTATGCGGTGGCGGCGGTGTGCGTCGCGGGACTGTTGATCCGGAGTTACCGGCGGCCGGCGGCGGCGTAAGCGGATGAACCTGGACCGCAGGCGCCTCGCTATCCCTTCAGCGTTTCTCTAAAATGCGCCTACGTTTCAGGACCTTCTTTTCCCGGCAGCCTTCATGGAAGCTTACCAATACGACTGCGCGCATCCGGAGTTCGACGAGCTCGCGCGCGTCATCAGCGATCTGTTTCCCGAGCAGACGCAGTTCATCGAGCGTGCCGCCGACAATGGCACGCCCACACTGACGATTCACTGGGTAGCGATGCGCTTCGGTTCGACCGCGCGCCGGATCGAGATGACGGTCGCGATCGCGCCCGCGGCGCTCGCGCGTTATCGCGCGATGCCGGCGCGGCTGCGTGGCCGCAGCTTCGCGGTATTGCGCGCGTACGTCGAAGCGAGCCTGGGCTCGCTCGAAGAGATGTACGCGAACGGCGAGGCGGTTCCGCGCGAAGTCACGGTCGAGCTCGGCGACGAGTTCGCATGAAGCGCGGGTGAATCTGCTTCAATCCGCGAGCCGATAGACCTTCGCGAAACGCGCGGCCTGCACGACGCCATAGTCGCCGGGAGCGTACTGCATGACCCAGTCGCCGGCGGCGCCGTGCAGCACGTCGCCGCCTCTCGCCGAGCGCGCGAGCGAGAAGGACTCGTCCATCCGGCGGGCAAGCACGACTGCCGGGCGGTTGCGATAGGCGCCGGCTTCGCCGTGCGCGAGCGCCGGGTCGGCGGGCAGGTACTTCGCGTCGAAGCGCTCGCGCGACACGACCCAGCGGTCGCCGGTCGAGCCGGTGATCAGCGCATCGCCGCGCACATAGCGGTTCGGGCCTTCGAGGCTCATCAACTGGCCAACGGCCGCGGCGAATTCGACGCTTACCGTTTCGTCCTTGACGACGCGTTGGGCGTGCGGATCGTCACGCAGATCGAGATTCCTGAGTTCGGTCATGAAGCGGGTGGGAGATTAGGGGAGGGGCGTTGCGGCGAGACTCGCCGCTTTGCGCACCCGAATGATGCCAGATGCCCGCAGCGGGGCAACCCCCGCCGCGGGCGATCTTGCATTACGGCTTGACGGTCGCGTCGCTCGCGGCTTCGGCCGCGGGCTTGCCGCTCTTGCTCTTGCCATGGCCGCGCTGATGACCCTCGGGGCCGCCATGGTGGAACGTCGCATCGGCGAGCTTCTTCTGCTCCGGCGACAGGCTGCTATACAGCGGCTCGAACGCATCGACGAGCTTCTTCATGCCGTCCGCATGCGCCTGCGCAATCGTTGCGTACTGTTTCATGTCGTCGAGCGCGCTCACGTTGGTGGCGGCTTTGCGCTGCTCGAACAGCTGGCCCATCGTTTCGCCGTTGCTGCGCATCACGTCGGCGAACGCCTTCCATTGCGTTTCCTGCGCGGGCGTGATCTTCAGTTGCGAATGCAGATAAGCGATACGGTCTTCGACGTTGCGTTCGTGACCGGCCTTGGCTGCCGAAGCCGTTGCCGTTGTGTCCGGTGCCGAGGCAGGCGCGGCGGCGGTTTGAGCGAACGCGCCGCCCATCGAAACGGCCGTAGCCAGCATAACCAGTGCTTTTTTCATCGAAACTCCTGATGTCTGTTCGTATTGAGACTCGGCGCGCGGCGTGCGTATCGCCTCGCGCCAGCGACGAATAGCGGCGCACTGCAACCGGCCGCCGCATTCGCCCGTCGCCGCTATTAGTAACACGATATCCCTACAATACGGCTCCTGTGCGACAAACGCTTACAACCGAAACGAAAGCGAAACGGCTCGCGCCTGAGCGGCAATCACCGATGCCGGGCACACTGTGCGGCGACCGCACTCTCCGTGACACAGCGCCGCTGCCCGTGCAGACGCGCGATAATCCGCGACATTCCATACCAACTTCCCGCCCCTTCGATGAGACCTCCGCGCCTCGACCAGCTCGACGACCTCGACCGTAATCTCGTTGCACTGCTGCAAGCCAACGCGCGCGAGAGCGTCGCGAATCTCGCGCGACAGCTCGGCGTCGCGCGCACGACCGTGATCGCGCGCATTGCGCGGCTCGAGCGCAGCAACGTGATCGCCGGCTACAGCGTGCGGCTGGGCCAGGACGTGCTCGATTCGAGCATCGTCGCTTATGTCGGCATCATCATCGCGCCGAAGCACGGGCCGGCCGTGCAGAAGCGGCTCGGCAAGATGCCTGAGGTGCAGCTGCTGTGCGCGGTCAGCGGCGAGTTCGACTACGTGGCATGGCTGCGTGCCGATTCGCCCGAGCGGCTCAACGATCTGCTCGATCAGATCGGCGGGCTCGAAGGTGTTGAGCGGACCACGACGTCGATCATTCTGGCGCGCAAGATCGACCGCGGCACGGTGTGAGTCGGGGCGCGGCGTAAGCTCTTCGCGAATGCTTCGACAGTCCTTCATTTACGCGCTTTTTGCGCGTTTTCGACGAATCGTTTGATCACTTCGTCGAAGCGTCGAACTTGATGGTCATACCGCAGCATTTTGCGCGTATGAACTGTTTTTGCTTCTTCCTACACTGTCATTCAAGGGTTCGGCCCGCAGGCGCCGCGCGCAATACGCGGCGCACTTCCCAAGCTCAGAGACAGCACATGGATAACAAGGAGAAGCAGATGAAAGTAGCTATCGTTGGCGCAGGTCTGATCGGTCACACCATTGCTCATATGCTGCGCGAGACGGGCGACTACGAGGTCGTCGCGTTCGACCGTGACCAGCACGCACTCGACAAGCTCGCCGCCCAGGGCATTCCGACCCGCCGCATCGATTCCGCCGACGCCGCCGTGCTGCGCGCCGCGATTCAGGGCTTCGACGTGCTGATCAACGCGCTGCCGTACTACCTCGCGGTGAACGTCGCATCGGCCGCGAAGGGCGCGGGTGTCCATTACTTCGACCTGACCGAGGACGTGCGCGCGACGCACGCGATCCGCGCGATCGCCGACGATGCCGATCACGCTTTCATGCCGCAGTGCGGCCTCGCGCCGGGCTTCATCGGCATCGCCGCGCACGAGCTCGCGAATCGCTTCACGGAAATCCGCGACGTGAAGATGCGCGTCGGCGCGCTGCCCGAGTTTCCGACCAATGCGCTGAAGTACAACCTGACGTGGAGCGTCGATGGCCTGATCAACGAGTACTGCCAGCCGTGCGAGGCGATCCGCGACGGCCGCACGCAGTGGGTGCAGCCGCTCGAAGGCCTCGAGCATTTCTCGCTCGACGGCACCGAGTACGAAGCGTTCAACACGTCGGGCGGGCTGGGCACGCTGTGCGAGACGCTGGCGGGCCGCGTCGAATCGCTCGACTACAAGTCGGTGCGCTATCCGGGGCATCGCAACCTGATGCAGTTCCTGCTGGAAGACCTGCGTCTGTCGAGCGACCGCGATACGCTGAAGACCATCATGCGCCGCTCGGTGCCGTCGACCGCGCAGGACGTCGTGCTGGTGTTCATCACCGTGAGCGGCATGCGCGACGGTCAGCTCGTGCAGGAGGTGTTTACGCGCAAGATCTTCGCGAAGACGGTCTGCGGCGTGCCGATGAGCGCGATCCAGATCACCACCGCCGGTGCGATGTGCGCGGTGCTCGATCTGTTCCGCGAGCGCAAGCTGCCGCAAAAGGGCTTCGTGCGGCAGGAGCAGGTGTCGCTTGGCGATTTCCTCGCGAACCGCTTCGGCAAGCTGTACGAAGGGCAGTCGCTGGAGGCGATGGCGACGGTTTGAGGTTCGAATGGCTCGGGTCAAATGAAAATCCCCGTACGTCACCGACGTACGGGGATTTTTTGTTTTTCAGCCGATCAGCGGGCTGTGCTGCGCCGCACTCGCGAGGCGCTCATCCAGCGACGATTTGCGCAACGAGCGCTTGATAGTCCGCCGGACTGGGCGCGGTATTGTCGAACATCAGCAGACCCTCGCGGCTCGCGCCGCTCGGCTCGAAGCGCCGCCGCCGGTAGTCGTCCCAGTGCGCGAGCTTGTACGCATCGTTGGGGTTCGCGCGCGCGACGATCCGCTGCCGTGCCACGTCCTCCGAGGTTAGCACCCACACGACCCGCAACCTCACGTCCGGCGCGACGCCGAGCCACGCATGATCGAACAGCCGCCGCTCGCGCACCTCGCGCGACAGTGGCCCGACGACCAATGCGCTGATCCCGAGTTCGAGATTGTCGCGCGCGGTATCGATGAGGCCGCGATATTCGGGGTCGCGCAGATGCTGCAGGAAAAGAGGGCTGTCGCGATCGTTCGGATCGCCGGTCACCATCGCCATCGCGGCCGCGCTATAGCCGCCGTACAGCGTGTCCTTGTCGAGCAGGCAGAAGGGGGTGCCGCTCGCTTTCATCAGCGGGCCGAACAGCTTTTTCGCCAGCGTCGTCTTGCCCGTGCCCGCATGACCGCAAAAGAAAACCAGAGAAGTCACGCAGGCTTGTCCTCACGCGGCGCGGCGGCCGCATCGGGGCGCGGATCGCGCGCGAACTTGCCGTTGGTCTCGAGCCACATCACGTTGATGATGCCGAAGCCGAGCGCCACACCCACGCCGAGAATCCAGGTGAAATACCACATCGCAGTCTCCTTGATCGTGCGTCCGGCGACGCGGATCGACAGGCTTGCCAGTTGCCGACGGCGGCCAGCCGCGAGCGCGGCCGCCTTCAACGATCATGAAGAAGAACGCCGCGCCATGCAAGAGGGTGCGGCGCCCGAGTTCCGCGCGCGTTGCTATGATGCGGAACAGTCATGCGTAAGACCTGCACCGCGTAGTCACAAACCCGGCCCACCATCGAGAGCACACGGGAGAACCGGCATGCCGATGTGCCTGTCTTGCCGCGCCGCGTTCGCCGCATGCGTCGCGCTCAGCGTGCTTACGCTGGCCGGCTGCGCATCGACGCCGGCCGAGCCGGTGCCGTTCAAACCGGTGCCGGCCGAGCGCATCGTCAGACAGGGCTATACGCAGCCGGGCCCCGGCCTCGTCGCGGTGGACGTGCGGCGCGAGCGTTCGCGCGACGTGATCGTGCGGTTCCGCGATGCGCTCGTCTATATCGACGGCGAGCGCGTCACCGACCTGATGAACGGCGAGCACGTGGTGTTCTATCTGCCGCCCGGCACGCATCGGATCGGCGTATCGACGCAGTTCGATCCGGTCATCGAGCTGAACTTCATCGTGACGGCCGATCCGCACTACACGAACCGCGCGTCGGTCACGTTCAACGACGATCACCGCATCGGCCTGCAGCGGGTCGCGCAGTAGCCGCAGTAGCCGCAGTAGTATCTCGCCGGGCATTAACAATTCGAAACGCGCGCCTGACGCAGCGGGCCTTAACATGGCGGCAGATCCAAGCCTGCTGAAAGCGTGCTTGTCCGTTCACGCGAGACAGGTCGCCCGTCTTACGCAATGCTTACGCGAGAGGGCGGCCCGGTCTGTTTTCGTATCCAGGGTAATCCGAACATGCTGATCAATTGCGCCGCCTATCAGGACGGCCGTAAGCTCGCCGACATCGATATCGACGCCATCAGCGACTACGTCGCGCGGCCCGAGTGCTTCGTCTGGGTCGCATTGAAAGACCCGAGTCCCGAAGAACTCGCGGTCATGAAGGAGGAGTTCGATCTGCACGAACTCGCGATCGAAGATGCTCAACACGGCCATCAGCGCCCGAAGATCGAGGAGTACGGCGATTCGCTGTTCACCGTGATGCACACGGTTGAGATGGACGAGAACGGCGAGTTCGTGATCGGCGAAGTCGCCGTATTCGTCGGCAGCAACTATGTGCTGTCGGTGCGGCGCGGCACGCGCGCCGGTTTTCAGAGCGTGCGCACGCGCTGCGAGCACGAGCCGCATCTGTTGAAGGAAGGCTCGGCGTTCGTGCTGTATGCGCTGATCGACGACGTGGTCGACCGTTATTTCCCAATCGTCGAGGCGATGAGCACCGAGCTCGAAGCGCTCGAGGACCGCATCTTCGAGAAGAACGATTCGGCCGCCTCGCGCGCGATCGTGCAGGACCTGTACACGATGAAGCGCCGGCTCGTGACCCTGCAACACCACATCCAGCCGCTGCGCGAAGCGGTGGGCAAACTGACCGGCGGGCGCATTCCGAGCATCTGCGCGGGCATGCAGGCGTACTTCCGCGATGTCTACGACCACCTCGACCGGATCGTCAGAACCATCGAGGGACGCCGCGAAATCGTCGTCACGGCGGTGCAGGTGAACCTCGGCATGATCTCGCTCGCCGAGAGCGAGATCACCAAGCGGCTCGGCTCGTTCGCGGCGCTGTTCGCGGTGCCGACGATGATCGCCGGTATCTACGGGATGAACTTCGAGCGCATTCCCGAGCTGCATTTCAAGTTCGGCTATCCGGTCGTGCTGATCGTGATGCTGGCGATCGACTTCGTGCTGTACAGGCGTTTTCGCAAGGCCGGCTGGCTGTAGCCGGCGCGCCTTTCGATATCCTCGCGGTTTCGCTTGCAGCGCGCGCGATACCAGGCCAGCATAAGCGGCCGGTGTGTCGCGCCGCATGCGACGCATCGGCGTTCTCGACTGCACGGACTGAGCGAGGGGACCTTGCCACACGCTGCCCGGATCGATCGAGCGCATCGCGGCGCCGTACATGCTGCGCGCCGGTGCGTTGCAACACCGCGAATCGTTGACATTCCGAAAAGCTTGCGCTGAGAATAGGCCTCGCAAACGTTTGCGCATCACAAAAAATACGGCTCGCCCGCGAGCCTGACAACCTTGGAGATACGCATGAGCCATCGAACCCGTCGTCGCATTCTTGCCGCCGCAGTTCTCGCCACCGCCTCCGCCGTCCTGCCTTTTTCCGTCGCCCACGCACAGAACGCCCCGGCCCATAAACCCAAGGTCGCGCTCGTGATGAAGTCGCTCGCCAACGAGTTCTTCCTGACCATGGAGACCGGCGCGAAGGACTATCAGAAGCAGAACCCGGCCAAGTTCGACCTGATCACCAACGGCATCAAGGACGAAACCGACACCGCCAACCAGATCCGCATCGTCGAGCAGATGATCGTGTCGAAGGTCGATGCGATCGTGCTCGCGCCGGCCGATTCGAAAGCGCTCGTGCCGGTCGTCAAGAAGGCGGTCGACGCGGGCATCATCGTCGTCAACATCGACAACCGGCTCGATCAGGACGTGCTGAAGTCCAAAGACCTGAACGTGCCGTTCGTCGGCCCCGACAACCGCAAGGGCGCGCGGCTCGTCGGCGACTACCTCGCGAAGCGGCTGAAGGCCGGCGACGAAGTCGGCATCCTCGAAGGCGTGTCGACGACCACCAACGCGCAGCAGCGTACCGCCGGCTTCAAGGACGCGATGCAGGCGGTCGGCGCGAAGATCGTGTCGGTGCAGTCGGGCGAGTGGGAAATCGACAAGGGCAACGCGGTCGCGTCGGCGATGCTCAACGAATATCCGAACCTGAAGGCGCTGCTCGCCGGCAACGACAACATGGCTATCGGCGCGGTGTCGGCGGTGCGCGCGGCCGGCAAGCAGGGCAAGGTGCTGGTGGTCGGCTACGACAACATCAACGCGATCCATCCGATGCTGAAGGACGGCCGCGTGCTCGCCACCGCCGACCAGTTCGCGGCGAAGCAGGCCGTGTTCGGCATCGATACCGCGCTGAAGGCGTTGAGCGAACACAGGAAGCAGTCGGAGCTGTCGGGCGTCGTCGAAACGCCGGTGGTTCTGGTGACCAAAGACACGCTGAAGTAAGCGCGGCGCGCCCGGCGTCGAGCGCGAGCCGGGCGCGGCCGGACGGGCCCGCGGGAAACCGCCCGTGCCGCCGCGAAGCGCGCACCGCACGCTTGAGCGGCACTGCGGCAACCCGCCGATCCGCTTTTATTCAACGAACGCTCAAGAATTCCGCCGGGCCGCCGTTAATTCCAGAGATAAGCGTCATGACGGCGGCTCGCGCGATGAGAGAAGCGCGGCCGTGAGCGCCTGCGCATTCCGCGCAGTGGGCCGGCATGACTCGTGGCAGCCAGGAGCGATGTGCCGTGCGGCAAGCGCGGCGGACCGCCAGGGTGTCACGAAGGCGCCAGAAGCGCCATGCAATCAGGAGCGCGATGGATTCGACCGACCACGACGCCTTGCCTGTCGTGCTGACCGTCAGCGGTATCGGCAAGACCTATGCCGAACCGGTGCTCGCCGACGTATCGCTGTCGCTGCGAGCAGGCGAGGTATTGGCGTTGACCGGCGAGAACGGCGCGGGCAAGAGCACGCTGTCGAAGATCGTCGGCGGGCTGGTCGAGCCGAGCGCAGGCACGATGCAGCTCGCCGGCGCGCCGTACGCGCCCGCGAGCCGCACCGAGGCCGAGGCGCTCGGCGTGCGCATGGTGATGCAGGAGTTGAATCTGCTGCCGACCTTGTCGGTCGCCGAGAACCTGTTCCTTAACCGGCTGCCGCGCGCGGGCGCGTTCAGCTTCGGCTGGATCGATCGCGGCAAGCTGCGCGAGAACGCGCGCGAGGCAATGGCGCAGGTCGGGCTCGACGCGATCGAACCCGACACGCTGGTCGGCGAACTCGGTATCGGTCATCAGCAGATGGTCGAGATCGCCCGCAACCTGATCGGCGACTGCCGCGTGCTGATCCTCGACGAGCCGACCGCGATGCTGACCGCGCGCGAGGTCGATCTGCTGTTCGAGCAGATCGGCCGGCTGAAGGCGCGCGGCGTCGCGCTCGTCTATATCTCGCACCGGCTCGAAGAGCTGGCGCGGGTCGCCGAACGGGTCGCGGTGCTGCGCGACGGCCGCCTCGTGCATGTCGACGCGATGGCGGACATCACGAGCGAGCAGATCGTCACGTGGATGGTCGGCCGCGAGCTCGGCGAGCATATCGATCTCGGCGAGCGCAACATCGGCGCGCCGTTGTTGAAGGTGGAGCGGCTCGCGCGCGGCAAGGTGGTGCGCGACGTGTCGTTCGAAGTGCGCGCGGGCGAGATTTTCGGTATCAGCGGGCTGATCGGCGCGGGCCGCACCGAGCTGATGCGGCTCATCTACGGCGCTGACCGCAAGGACGGCGGCAAGGTGTCGCTCGCCGCGACGCCGGGCGCGCCGCCCACCCCGGTGCAGATCGACTCGCCGGCGGACGCGGTGCGCGCGGGCATCGCGCTGATCACCGAGGACCGCAAAGGCGAAGGCCTGCTGCTGCCGCAACCGATCGCGGCCAACCTGTCGCTCGGCAATCTCGGCAGCGTCGCGCGGCATGGCGTGGTCGACGCGAAGCGCGAGAACGCGCTGGCGAACAGGCAGATCGCCGCGATGCGGATTCGCAGCTCGGGGCCCGCGCAGATCGTCGGCGAGCTGTCGGGCGGCAACCAGCAGAAGGTCGTGATCGGCCGCTGGCTCGCGCGCGAGTGCCGCGTGCTGTTGTTCGACGAACCGACGCGCGGCATCGACGTCGGCGCGAAGTTCGATATTTACGCCCTGATGGGCGCGCTCGCGCGTGAAGGCCGCGCGCTCGTGGTGGTGTCGAGCGATCTGCGTGAGCTGATGCTGATCTGCGACCGGATCGGCGTGATGTCGGCGGGCAGCATGACGGGCGTGTTCGAGCGCGCGAGCTGGAGCCAGGATGCGCTGCTCGCGGCCGCGTTCGCCGGTTACCGCGGCCGCGAGGCGCTGCTGCACACGCATGCCGTCAACGAAGCAGGGAGTCTGTCATGACCGATCAATCGTGGCGCGAGGCGACGGGTGTCAAACCGGGCGACCCGCAGGGCGGCAAGCAGGACGAAAAGCAGGCCGGCGCGCCGGACGCGCCCGTCGTGACGCCGCCGGCCGATCCGTCGGCGCCGCTCGCGAGCGGCAAGCCGGCCGGCACGCGGCTCGGCTTTTCGAACTACCTGGGCCTCGCCGGCGCGCTGCTCGCGATGATCGTGCTGTTCTCGCTGCTGAGTTCGCACTTTCTGACCTACGACACGTTCAGCACGATCGCGAACCAGATTCCGGATCTCGTCGTGATGTCGGTCGGCATGACCTTCGTGCTGATCATCGCGGGGATCGATCTGTCGGTCGGCTCGGTGCTCGCGCTCGGGGCGTCGGTGGTCAGCGTGGTGACGCTGAAGTGGGGCTGGGGGCCGGCCGCGGGGGCGCTGCTCGGTGTCGCGGTCGCGGCGCTGACCGGCACCGTGACCGGTGCGGTGACGGTGGGCTGGCGGATTCCGTCGTTCATCGTGTCGCTCGGGGTTCTCGAGGCCGCGCGCGGCATGGCGTATCAGATGACCAATTCGCGCACCGCGTACATCGGCGACGCGTTCGACTTTCTGTCGAACCCGATCGCGCTCGGCATCTCGCCGGCCTTTCTGGTCGCGGTCGCGGTGATGGTGATCGCGCAGCTGGTGCTCACGCGCACGGTGTTCGGGCGCTATCTGGTCGGGATCGGCACCAACGAGGAAGCGGTGCGGCTCGCGGGCGTCAATCCGCGGCCGTACAAGGTGATCGTGTTCGCGCTGATGGGCGCGCTGTCGGGACTCGCGGCGCTGTTCCAGATCTCGCGGCTCGAGGCGGCCGATCCGAATGCGGGCGTCGGCCTCGAACTGCAGGTGATCGCGGCGGTCGTGATCGGCGGCACGAGTCTGATGGGCGGGCGTGGTTCGGTGATCAGCACGTTCTTTGGCGTGCTGATCATTTCGGTGCTGGCGGCGGGCCTCGCGCAGATCGGCGCGAACGAGCCGACCAAGCGCATGATCACCGGCGCGGTGATCGTGGTGGCGGTGGTGCTCGATACCTACCGCAGCCACCGCAAGCGCGGCTGAGGGGTGCGCCGCGGCGCAACGATCAACGAGTGTGGTGTGTCTTCGATGAAGACGTCCGCGGGTCGCCAGGCGGCGCATCCGGCGGGAACAACAGGCAGTAGGAGAGCAACAGGTTATGGCGACGATCAAGGATGTAGCGGCCGTGGCGGGCGTGTCGTTCACGACGGTATCGCACGTCGTGAACAACTCGCGTCCGGTGTCGGCCGATGTGCGCGCGAAAGTCGAGCACGCGATCCGTCAACTGCACTATGTGCCGTCGGCGGTGGCACGCTCGCTGAAGGCGCGCGCGACCGCGACGATCGGACTGGTGGTGCCGAACAGCACCAACCCGTATTTCGCGGAGCTCGCGCGCGGCATCGAGGACGGCTGCGCGCGCAACGGCTACTGCGTGTTCTTCTGCAATTCCGACGATGACCCCGCGAAGCAGCGCAACTATCTGCGCGTGTTGCAGGAAAAGCGCATCGATGGGCTGATCGTCGCGTCGGCCGGCGACGACGCCGTGCTCGCGCAGACGCTCGCCGACTCGCGTGAGCCGCTCGTCGTGGTGGACCGCAACATCGAGGGGCTCACCGCGGACCTCGTGCAGATCGATCACGAGAAGGGCGCGTATCTGGCCACCCGTCATCTGCTCGAGCTCGGACATGTGCGGATCGGCTGCATCACCGGGCCGGTGGAAACCGCGGTCAGCGCGATGCGCGTGCACGGCTTCATTCGCGCGATGGCCGAGCGCGGCATCGAGATTCCGGCCGATGCAATCGTCGAAAGCGATTTTTCGGGGACGGGCGGTCACCGCGCGGCCGCGCAGCTGTTCGACACGGTCAGGCCGTCGGCGATTTTCGCGGTCAACGACATGATGGGCATCGGCGCGTTGCGTGCGGCGGCGGAGCGCAATATCAGCGTGCCGCGCGATTGCTCGATCATCGGTTTCGACGATATCGAACTGGGCCGCTTCACGTTCCCGTCGCTGTCGACGGTCGGGCAGTCGGTGCGCGCGCTTGGCGACACGGCCGCGCAGACGCTGATCGACCGGATCGCCGAGGCGGCGTCGAACAGCGCGGCGCGCACCCCGGCGCGCCGGCGCGTGGTGTCGCCGCGTCTGATCGTGCGCGAGTCCACCGCGACATGGGCGGGCGACGCACGGCGGAATCTGGCGGCCTGACGCGCTCGCGATAGCAACGCGACGCGTCGCGTAATGGAGGGCACACGAGTGGCAAGCAACCCAACGCGTTCACGCGTCACGGTGGTCGGTAGTTTGAACATGGACCTCGTGGTGCGCTCGCCGCGCCTGCCGCAGCCGGGCGAGACGCTGGCCGGCCGCGGCTTCGCGCAGGTCGCGGGCGGCAAGGGCGGCAATCAGGCGGTCGCCGCCGCGCGGCTCGGCGCGCAGGTGTCGATGCTCGGCTGCGTCGGCGCCGATGCGAACGGCGCGCAGCTGCGCGCGGGGCTCGAAGCGGAGCGCATCGACTGCGCGGCGCTCGAAACCGGCAGCGAACCGAGCGGCGTGGCGCTGATCGTCGTCGACGATGCGAGCCAGAACACGATCGTGATCGTCGCGGGCAGCAACGGCGAGGTGACGCCGGCCACCATCGCGCGACACGAAGCGACGCTCGCCGCCGCCGATGTCGTGATCTGCCAGCTCGAAACCCCGCCCGAATCGGTGTATGCGGCGCTGGCCGCGGCGCGCCGCCTCGGCAAGATCGTGATCCTGAATCCGGCGCCCGCGACCGGCCCGTTGCCGGCCGCCTGGCTGCCGCTGATCGACTATCTGATTCCAAACGAACTCGAAGCCGCCGCGCTGAGCGGTGTCGTCGTCGACTCGCCGGTGGACGCCGCGCGAGCCGCCGCCGCATTGCGCGCGGCCGGCGCGCGCAACGTGCTGGTCACGCTCGGTGCGCGCGGCGTGCACGCGGCGCTCGAGGGCGCTGCCGCGACGCTGTACGACGCGCCGCGCGTCGAGGCGGTCGATACGACCGCCGCCGGCGACACCTTCATCGGGGGCTTCGCGGCGCAGCTCGCTCAGGGTGCGAGCGTCGAAGCGGCGATCCGCTTCGGGCAACGCGCCGCTGCGTTGTCGGTGACGCGCGCGGGCGCACAGCCGTCGATCCCGACGCGCGCCGAAGTCGACGCATTGGGCTGATGCCATCGCGGCGTTAGCGACCTCGCGAGCCGCCTGACGGCGCTGTGCTGCGATCGCTTCGGGCGACTCCGAACGGCTCGTATTCCACCCATTTCCCCGCCGCTCAAACGTCAAAAGCCGTGCTTTGACGAAAACCGTCGCGTTTCTTCCACGCGACGCGAACGCACACGTTCCCAGTCAATTCGCTTTCAACGTCTTACATCGTCTTTGTTCATACCTTTTAAATGCTTCAAGTCTATGAACGCGCTGCCGTAAACGGGAATTAGAGCGCTGATTCGAAAAAAGCGCCGGACCCAAAACTCACGCCGCCCCCACGCTGCGCAAGCAGCAGCCTCTCATCGAGTACAGCACACAGGAACAAGCATGTTGAATAAAGGCATCACGATCAAGGCGCGAATTGGACTCACGATGGCATTCCTTGCCGCGTTGCTGGTTGCGATCGGCGTTTTCGGTCTGTTCGGCATGGGCCGTTCGAACGACGCCTATGAGGACACCTTCACCAACGCGATGCCGGGCGCCGTGGACATCGGCAACGCGGAAATCTTCGCGGCCCGCGAACGACTCGCGCTCGACCGCGCCGCGTTCCTCGTCGGCACGCCGGAAGCGGCATCGACGATCGAGCGCGCGCGCATGCTCGGCACTACGTCCGACATGTGGTGGAAAAAATATCTCGATCTGCCGCGCGACGCGGACGAAGACCGGCTCGCGCAGGACGTCGCCGCGAAGCGCAACGCGCTGCATCAGCAACTCGAAAGCTTCGCGACGGCAATCGAGGCGAACGATCAGAGCAAGCTGGTCGAGCACGCGAAGAATCTGCAGGCCGTCTTCAACGACCTCGTCGGCGCCGACGACGCACTGCGCAAATACCAGTTCGATTCGGCGAAGCAGGGCTTCGACTCCGCGCAGAACAGTTTCCATCTGTTCCGGATGGTCAGCATCGGCGCGCTGGTGCTCGGCGTGCTGGCGGCGGCGCTGTCGTATCTGACGCTGAGCCGTGCGATCGCGCGTCCGCTCGACGAAGCGCTCGGCCACTTCGAGGCGATCGCAGCCGGCGATCTGCGTCGTCCGGTGGTCGTGACTTCGCGCGACGAAATGGGGCAACTGCTCGAAGGAATCGCCAGAATGCAGCGCAGCCTCACCGAAACGGTGCGCAGCGTGCGCGGCGGCAGCGAGTCGATCGCGACCGCGACGCGGCAGATCGCGGCGGGCAACGTCGACCTGTCGTCGCGGACCGAGGAGCAGGCGTCCGCGCTGCAGGAAACCGCGTCGAGCATGGAGCAGCTGACCGGCACCGTGCGCCAGAACGCCGATAACGCCCGACAGGCGAGCGCGCTTGCCGCCAACGCGTCGGAGATCGCCAATAAGGGCAGCGCGGTGGTCGGCCAGGTGGTCGGCACGATGGGCGACATCAACCAGAGTTCGGCGAAGATCGCCGACATTATCTCGATCATCGAGGGCATTGCCTTCCAGACCAACATCCTCGCGCTGAACGCAGCCGTCGAGGCGGCGCGCGCCGGCGAGGAAGGGCGCGGCTTCGCGGTCGTCGCGGGCGAGGTGCGCAGTCTCGCGCAGCGTTCGTCGGCGGCCGCCAAGGAGATCAAGGAGCTGATCGATACGTCGGTCGAGCGCGTGCAGTCGGGCTCGGCGCTGGTCGACGAGGCGGGCCGCACGATGAGCGAAATCATCGGCGCGGTGCAGCGCGTGACCGACATCATGGGCGAGATCGCGTCGGCGTCGGAAGAGCAGAGCGGCGGCATCGACCAGGTCGCGCGCGCGGTCACGCAGATGGACGAGGTCACGCAGCAGAACGCGGCCCTCGTCGAGGAAGCGGCCGCCGCGGCGTCGTCGCTCGAAGAGCAGGCAGCCCGGTTGCTGAACGTGGTCGCGGTGTTCCAGGTCGACGACAGCGGCCGTGGCGGTCACGACGGGGCGTCCGCGCTTGCGGCGCCGAAGCGCCCGGTGAGCCCGGTCGCCGCGCGCGCACGCAAGCACACGCCGGCCGCGGCGCAGGCGGCGATGCCGGCAAAGGCGCCCACGGTGGCCGCTGTCGCGCCGCAGGTTGCCGCCGCACCCGCGCCCACCCGCGCGCCGGCCAGGTCCGCGGCGACGGCTGGCGGTGATCAGGATTGGGAAACCTTCTGAGCGGGCTCGGGTTCACGTGTACATGGACGGCGGCGCTGTCGCGCGTTAGGTGACTGGACACGCGCCGTTCGTTGCAACATCCGTTCCCGTCCGCTCGCTGGCTGTCCGGCATCCGCGCCGCACGAACGACGATAGCTTCGCGAAAAGCCGCGCCTGGCTCCCCAGGCGCGGCTTTTTTTCGGCTCGCGCAAGAAATAACGTTTGCGCGCCGCGCGGCTTTCCCCGGCGCGTGTCGCGATCCGGTACATTGACGGGCACGGCCCCGATCCGCTGCGCGGCGCGCGGCTGCCCGCACCTTCCACAGGTGGTTCCCACTTATTGCTACGTCCTGCGAACCCTGCCATGCGCCAGCCACAAAGAACCGACATGACGCGTTACGATCTTGCGCAACACCTCGTCGAGGCACGCCGGCAGCACCTGCCGATCGACGCCCCCGCACCCGACAGCCTGCCGCCCGACGCGGCGACCGCTTACGCGATCCAGCAGGCGGTGATCGCGGGGCTAGGCGAGTCGACCGGTGCGTGGAAGATCGGCGCGAAGTCCCCGGGCGGCGCCACGTCGGGCGCGCCGATTCCGGCCTCGCTGGTGGTGCCGTCGCCCGCGCGACTCGCGCATGACGGATTCTTTCGCGTGCTGGTCGAACTGGAGATCGCGTTTCGCTTCGACGTGACGATCGAGCCGCGCGCCCAGGCGTATGCGCGCGACGAGGTGCTGGCGAGGCTCGGCGCTGTGCTGCCGGCCATCGAGATCGTCGACAGCCGCTTCGCCGAGTGGCCGAACGTCGCGCCGCTCGCGCAGCTAGCCGACGCGCAGAACAACGGCGCGCTGATCACCGGCCATCCGGCCGTCTATGCGAGCCTCGCGCGCGGCTTCGACTTCGTGTCACCGGAACTGGAGCTGAGCTTCAACGGCCGCTCGCTGATTCCGGAAGTGACCGGCAATCCGGCCGGCGATCCGCGCGAACTGCTCGTCTGGTTCGTCAACCATTGCGCGGCGATGGGGATCACGATCGAGCGCGACTGGACCCTGACCACCGGCTCATACGTCGGCGCGCACAAGATCGACGAGCCCGGCATCGTGCGTGGACATATCGATGGATTGGGTGAAGTGGAAATTGAACTGACCTGATCGATGCTGCGGCGCTTGTAACCGCAAATTACAACGCTTCATTCATTCCAAACGGCTGCCTTCGTGCAGCCGTTTTTATTTTGGCGATTTTGAAACGGTGGCAGGCTTTGAATCGTTAGCCTGTTCGAATCCATTTGTTGCAACTTTGCCGCTTCTTTCCGTATACACCTATGAGAGCGACGCGAGCGGCTGCCGTCACCCAGTCATACGGATCAGGAGTCCAACAGCGAGGGGCCATGAGGTGAATGGGGCGGAACCACGCTCGCCACGCGCGGACGAATCGCCTGACGCGTTGGGCGCCACGCGTCGAAAACGTCACCACGTGCGTGCTTTTTGTGACGAAGTGTGCGTGCGCAGACAGCCGCATTTTTGTGAAGGGCCGACGGTGCAGGTACGGGATGTGCAATAGCAACGCGATGTCATGGCGCGATGCAGCGGTAACGCGAAGTCGTGCAGGAGCACTGAATAGCGATGCGGTACTGAAGAAAGTAGCGGTACAGCGGAGCAGCGGATGATTTGATTCGTTGCGGCGTGAGTGAAAAATTGTAGGTGGTCGATTCTTTGTTTCCAAGTGAGGATTGTAGCTTCGCGGTTACGGAGCGATTTTCGCAACGTAGTCCGTGAAAAAAAATTTAAAAGGGTTTAGGATGAATTCGAGCGATGTCGTTTCCGAATAGCGCGCCGCGCACGACATCGCCCCAGACTTCGGCGAGGAGGTAGCATGGATATCTACAGCAGTTTCGCGACCCGCTTCGAGAAAACCCGGGAGGATGAACTCTCGCTCGAGGAGTATCTCGCGCTCTGCAAAGACAATCCCGCCGCGTACGCCACTGCAGGCGAACGCATGTTGACGGCAATCGGAGAACCGGAACAGATCGACACTCGTAACGATCCGCGTTTATCGCGTATCTTCGCGAACAAGGTCATCAAGGTATACCCCGCATTCCGTGAGTTCTACGGAATGGAAGAGGTGATCGAGCAGGTGGTCGCCTACTTCCGGCATTCGGCCCAGGGGCTCGAAGAAAAGAAGCAGATACTGTATCTGTTAGGACCGGTCGGCGGCGGCAAGTCGTCGATCGCGGAACGGCTCAAGCAACTGATGGAACGTGTACCCTTCTATGCGATCAAGGGCTCGCCCGTCAATGAATCGCCGCTCGGCCTGTTCGACTACGAGGAAGACGGTCCGATCCTCGAAGAGCAATACGGCATTCCTCGCCGCTACCTGCGAGGCATCCTGAGTCCGTGGGCGGTCAAGCGCCTGCACGAGTACAACGGCGACATCCGCAAGTTCCGCGTGGTGCGCCGCTATCCGTCGATCCTTCGTCAGATCGCTATCTCCAAGACCGAACCGGGCGACGAGAACAATCAGGACATTTCGTCGCTGGTCGGCAAGGTCGACATCCGCAAGCTCGAACAATACGCGCAGGACGACGCCGACGCGTACAGCTACTCGGGCGGCCTGTGCCTCGCCAATCAGGGCCTGCTCGAGTTCG
Organism: Burkholderia sp. JPY481; assembly: GCF_038900515.1. NCBI lineage: Bacteria > Pseudomonadati > Pseudomonadota > Betaproteobacteria > Burkholderiales > Burkholderiaceae > Burkholderia > Burkholderia sp. JPY481. The sequence continues at coordinate 427,166 of NZ_JAYMRT010000001.1, read as the reverse complement.
TCGAAATGTTCAAGGCGCCGATCAAGGTGTTGCACCCGCTGCTCACCGCGACCCAGGAGGGCAACTTCAAGGGTACGGAAGGCTTCGGCGCGATCCCGTTCGACGGCATCATCCTCGCTCACTCGAACGAGTCGGAGTGGAAGGCGTTCCGCAACAACCGGAACAACGAAGCGCTGCTCGACCGGATCTTCGTCGTCAAGGTGCCGTACTGCCTGCGCTATAGCGAAGAGGTCAAGATCTATGAGAAGCTGCTGCGCAACTCGTCGCTGGCCAACGCGGTCTGCGCGCCGGGCACGCTGAAGATGATGGCGCAGATGTCCGTGCTCACGCGTTTGCAGGAGCCGGAAAATTCGAGCCTGTTCTCGAAGATGCAGGTCTACGACGGCGAGAATCTGAAGGATACGGACCCGAAGGCGAAGTCGTACCAGGAGTACCGCGACTTCGCGGGCGTCGACGAGGGCATGACCGGGGTGTCGACCCGCTTCGCGTTCAAGATTCTGTCGCGCGTGTTCAACTTCGACTCGACGGAGGTCGCGGCCAATCCGGTGCATCTGATGTACGTGCTCGAACAGCAGATCGAACGCGAGCAGTTCCCGCCGGAAACCGAGCAGAAGTATCTGTCCTTCATCAAGGACGTGCTGGCGTCGCGCTATGCGGAGTTCATCGGCAAGGAGATTCAGACCGCGTATCTGGAGTCGTACTCCGAGTATGGTCAAAACATCTTCGACCGCTACGTCACGTATGCGGACTTCTGGATTCAGGATCAGGAGTTCCGCGATCACGACACCGGCGAGAGCTTCGACCGTGCCGCGTTGAACGCGGAGCTGGAGAAAATCGAGAAGCCGGCGGGCATCAGCAACCCGAAGGACTTCCGCAACGAGATCGTGAACTTCGTGCTGCGCGCGCGGGCTGCGAATGCAGGCAAGAACCCCGCATGGATCAGCTACGAGAAGCTGCGCGTCGTGATCGAAAAGAAGATGTTCTCGAATACGGAGGAACTGTTGCCGGTGATCTCCTTCAACGCGAAGGGCTCGGCCGAAGAGCAGCGCAAGCACGAAGACTTCGTCAATCGCATGGTGGCGAAGGGCTATACGCCGAAACAGGTGCGCTTGCTGTGCGACTGGTATCTGCGCGTGCGCAAGTCATCGTGATGCGCGCATGATACTCATGATGTGCCGCCCGTACGGTTCGACCGTACGGGCAACCGGCGAGGCGCAAGCCGCATAGCATGCACTGCGCGGCGGGCGTCTCGCGCACCGGAAATATTAGTGCGGCCGCAGCGGAAACGCGGTTGCACGGACGGGAGACCGGGCGTGCTTCATCAAATCATCGACCGCAGGTTGGCAGGCAAGAACAAGAGTATTGCGAATCGCGAGCGTTTTTTGCGCCGCGTCAAAAATTATATCCGTCGCGCCGTTTCGGAAGCGGTGCGCGACCGCAGCATCAAAGACATCCAGAACACCCAGAGCATCACCATTCCGCGCAAGGACATCGCGGAGCCGTCGTTCCGTCACGGACCGGGCGGCCGGCGCGAGATGGTGCATCCCGGCAACTCGGACTACATCCGCGGCGACAAGATCCAGCGCCCGCAAGGCGGCGGTGGCGGTGGCGGAGGCAGTCAGGCCAGCAACGAGGGCGAGGGTCAGGACGACTTCGTGTTCGAGCTGAGCCGCGAAGAGTTCATGCAGTATTTCTTCGACGACCTCGAACTGCCGCGTCTCGTCAAAACCCATCTGATGGCCGTGCCGACGTGGAAAAGCATCCGCGCGGGCTGGGCCGCGGAGGGCACGCCGAACAACATCGACGTGGTGCGCTCGCTGCGCAGCGCGCTCGGCCGGCGCATCGCGCTCGGCGCGCCGCTCGTCAACCAGTTGCACGAAATGGAGCGGCAACTCGAAGAGCTGAAGGCCGACCCCGCCGATCGCCGCGAAGAGATCAAGCTGCTCGAAGACGACATCCACCATCTGAAAGGACGCATCTGGCGGATTCCGTTCATCGATCCGTTCGATCTGCGCTACGTGAATCGCGTGAAGCAGCCCACGCCGTCGAGCCAGGCGGTGATGTTCTGCCTGATGGACGTGTCCGGCTCGATGGACGAGCAGCGCAAGGATCTCGCGAAGCGCTTTTTCATCCTGCTGTATCTGTTCCTGAAGCGTAACTACGAGCGCATCGAAGTGGTGTTCATTCGCCACCACACGCGCGCGGAGGAGGTCGACGAAGACACGTTCTTCCATTCGACCGAAAGCGGCGGCACGGTGGTGTCGAGCGCGCTCGAACTGATGCGCAAGGTGATGGAGGAACGCTACTCGCCAACTGAATGGAACATTTACGGGGCGCAGGCTTCGGACGGCGACAATTGGACCGACGATTCGCCGAAGTGCCGCAAGATTCTGTCGGATGACATCCTGGAGAAGGTGCGGTATTTTGCGTATATTCAGGTGACGCCCGAAGAGCAGAATCTGTGGCTCGAATACGCGCAACTGGCGCTATCGCAACCGCATATGGCGATGAAGAAAGTCGAAACCGCGGCCGATATCTATCCGGTATTTCGCGAGCTGTTCGAGAAGCAGGCGGCGACTTCGTGATGGAACGCTGATTGCGCACCAGGCATCTGGATCACGACGCGTGCGGCGATGAATCGTACGACTTGAGGCAAGCCGTCGTATGACTGCGCCGCAGCGCAACAAAGGCGTGCCGCAGCAACTGTCGGGGCATGCCGAGGCACGAGCGGCTAGCACGGCAGCCGCTCGCGCCGGAGCAGTCCGCAATGCTGCAGCACGGGACACACCGGAACGCCCACCGAGGGGCAAAGGGAAGTCCGTATGAACGTAGCCGATAGACGGCCTCTGCCGTGCCCGTCCGACTGGACCTTCGAATTGATCGAAGAGTACGACTCGCATATTGCCCGTGTTGCGGAGCAATACGAGCTCGACGTGTATCCGATCCAGCTCGAACTCATCAGCGCTGAACAAATGATGGACGCCTACGCGTCCGTCGGCATGCCGGTGAACTACCGTCACTGGTCGTTCGGCAAACATTTTCTCTCTACCGAAAAAAGCTATCGTCGCGGCCAGATGGGGCTCGCATACGAAATCGTCATCAATTCGAATCCCTGCATCGCGTATCTGATGGAAGAGAACACGATGACGATGCAGGCGCTCGTGATCGCCCATGCGGCGTATGGCCACAACTCGTTCTTCAAGGGCAACTATCTGTTCCGCTTGTGGACGGATGCGCACGCGATCATCGACTACCTCGTCTACGCGAAGAACTACATCGCGGAATGCGAGGAGCGCTATGGGCTCGATCGCGTCGAGGAATTGCTCGATTCGTGCCACGCGCTGATGAATTACGGCGTGGACCGCTACAAGCGGCCGCAGAAGCTGTCGCTCGAGAAAGAGTTCGCCGCGCGGCGCGAGCGCGAGGCGTATCTGCAGTCGCAGGTCAACGAGTTGTGGCGCACGCTGCCCACGCGCCATACGCCGCTGCCCGAAGAGGTCGAAGAGCGCTATCCGCCCGAGCCGCAGGAAAACCTGCTGTATTTCGCGGAGAAAAACGCGCCGCTGCTCGAACCGTGGGAGCGCGAGGTGATTCGCATCGTGCGCAAGATCGGTCAGTATTTCTATCCGCAGCGGCAGACCCAGGTGATGAACGAAGGCTGGGCGACGTTCTGGCACTACACGCTGCTCAACACGATGTACAACCAGGGCAAGCTGGAAGACGGCTTCATGATGGAGTTTCTCCATTCGCACAGCAACGTCGTCTATCAGCCGCCGGTCACGAAGCCGTATTACAGCGGCATCAATCCGTATGCGCTCGGTTTTTCGATGATGAGCGACATCCGCCGCATCTGCGAAGCGCCGACCGACGAAGACCGCAAGTGGTTTCCGGATCTGGCCGGCAGTCCGTGGCTGCCCGCGATGCACTACGCGATGCGCAACTTCAAGGACGAAAGCTTCGTCGCGCAGTACCTGTCGCCGCATCTGATCCGCGAGATGCGCCTGTTCTCGGTGCTCGACGATGACATGCGCGACGCGCTCGAAGTGTCGGCGATTCACGACGACAGCGGCTACCAGTACGTGCGCCAGGCGCTGTCGCGGCAGTACGACATGCATCACCGCGAGCCGAACATTCAGGTATGGGCCGTCAATACGCGCGGCGATCGCAGCCTGACGTTGCGGCATTTCATGAGCGACAACCGGCACCTGTCGTCGGATAGCGACGAGGTGCTCAAGCACATGGCGCGCTTGTGGCAATTCGACGTGTACCTCGAAAGCGTCGACGAAAACGGTACCGTCAGAAAGCGCTACGAGTGCCGGTACGTGCCGCCGTCCGTGAGAATCTGACGTCTCCATCCGGGCGCGGCAGCGCATCGCAACGTTGCCCGGGCGGTCCGCGCCGATTCCCCGAAGCCCCCGCAGCCTCGCGCCTGGCGGGGGCTTCGTTTTGGTTGCAGTTCTAACTTCGCCGCGGGCCCGTACCCAGGGCTTTCCTGCAGTTCCGCAGACAAAACCCCATCTGAACTTTTCACTTATGTAAAATTCGCCGCGCGCGCGTGTGCGGTTGTCCGCGACGCGCATGAAGGCGACGTCACGAGCGTCATCCTCGTTTAGAGAAAAAAGGACCGACATCAGCATGAACGATTTAACCGACCAACCCGTCGTCGCACAAGCCGACGACACCCGGCGCCGCATCTTTGCGATCGTCGGCGCTTCATCGGGCAATCTTGTCGAATGGTTCGACTTCTACGTGTATTCGTTCACGGCGCTGTATTTCGCGCCGTCGTTCTTTCCTAGCGGCAACACCACCACGCAGTTGCTCAACACGGCCGGTGTGTTCGCCGCCGGCTTCCTGATGCGCCCGATCGGCGGCTGGTTCTTCGGCCGGCTCGCCGACAAGCGCGGCCGCCGCACCGCGATGATGGTGTCGGTATTCATGATGTGCGGCGGCTCGCTCGTGATCGCGATGTTGCCCACCTACGCGCAGATCGGCGCGCTCGCGCCGGCGCTGCTGCTGATCGCGCGGCTGTTCCAGGGCCTGTCGGTGGGCGGCGAATATGGCACCAGCGCGACCTATATGAGCGAAGTGGCGTTGAAAGGCCGGCGCGGCTTTTTCGCGTCGTTCCAGTATGTAACGCTGATCGGCGGTCAACTGTTCGCGCTGCTCGTACTGGTGGTCCTGCAGCAGTTGCTGAGGACCGACGAACTGAAGGCATGGGGCTGGCGCGTGCCGTTTGCAATCGGTGCGATCTCTGCGCTGGTCTCGCTCTATCTGCGTAAATCGCTCGACGAAACCACCACCGCCGCGACGCGTCAGCGCAAGGAAGCGGGCACGCTGCGCGGCTTGTGGGAGCACAAGGCCGCGTTCATGACGGTGCTCGGCTTCACGGCCGGCGGCTCGCTGATCTTCTATACGTTCACGACGTATATGCAGAAATATCTGGTCAACACGGCCGGCATGCACGCCAAAACCGCGAGCTCGGTGATGACCGCCGCGCTGTTCGTCTACATGCTGATGCAGCCGGCGTTCGGCGCGCTGTCCGACAGGATCGGCCGACGCAATTCGATGCTGTGCTTCGGTTTGTTCGCGACGCTCGGCACGGTGCCGCTGCTGCATGCGCTGAAGGACGTGACGAGTCCGGTCGCGGCGTTCGCGCTCGTCGTCGTCGCGCTCGCGATCGTCAGCTTCTACACGTCGATCAGCGGCCTGATCAAGGCGGAAATGTTCCCGCCGCAAGTGCGTGCGCTCGGCGTGGGGCTGTCGTATGCGGTGGCGAATGCGATCTTCGGCGGGTCGGCGGAATATGTCGCGCTGTGGCTGAAGTCGGCCGGCGTCGAGACGATGTTCTTCTGGTACGTGACGGCGCTGTGCGCACTCGCGGGTATCGTTTCGCTGCGCATGCGCGATCCGTCGACGGAAGGGTATCTGCGGCACGAGCCGTGAGCCGCTAACCCGGCACGGCGAAACGTCGTGCCGCGATGAAGCATTCAGGCGGCGGTCCGGGGCAACCGGACCGCCGTTTTTCATGGCATCGGCGCTTCGCTCAACTGACGACGATCCGTGTCCCCCACGCATGCAGCAGGTCGCGCAAGCTCTCGGCCTGTTCCATCCTCGCGCCGCTGCGCAGATGAATCTGCACCGCGCGCCCCGCGATGCCGTCGATCGGTTGAGCAAACCACAACTCGACCGCGAGGCCGAGTCCTTCGGGTTGATCCTCGACGACCGGCTCGATCACGCGCGGTCTGAAACACGCATTGTCTGACATGGCGAAGCACCTCTGCGATGACGGGTCGTGCCCATCGTAATCAGCGGCGCGCTCGCGACCAAGTAACGAATACGCGTTTGCTAAGCAGGGAATGCTTAGCAGAAAATCGGCTTGCGCACGGACTTGTCGCAGTTCATACCGGCTTCGACCGGTCGCCGACGAACTCGTCGACCAGCTTGTCGACGAACTCCTCGACCCGCGCGGCCTCATTCGCCGCGACCGTCGCGATCGACGGCGCGCGCGCGGCAGCATCGGCCGAGGCGCTCGCCGTCGGCAGACGTCCACGCCATGCCGCGCACGCCAGCATCAGCAGATGGTAGTAAAGCCGCGCGCTAAAGCCGTAGTTGTAGGCGAACAGATGCGCGCGCGCGATCCGCCAGCCCGCGCGCGCGTCGCCGTTTCTCGCGTGAATCGACACCACGATCGGTACCAGTCGCCGCAGCGCCTGCCGCCGCGACGCTTCGAGCCGCGCCGGCAGACGCAGCGACTTCACGAACCCATACGCGCTCAACGGGGCGGCCGTGCTCGTGCCCCGCGTGCTGTGCGAGATCGACGTCGCGGTCTTCCGATACACCGACACATAGTCGTGCAGATAAAACACCTCACGAGCGGCAAGGCATAGCTCGGTGCCGAACACGTAGTCGCAGCAGACGCCATACCGAGCGTCGTAGCCGATCCGCTTGACGAGCCGCGCGTCGGCCATCCAGCCATTGTTGGGAAACATCTGGATCAGGCCGGTGCGGCCCGCGAGCGGCTGCAGACCCTCGTTGGCCCGGGTGCGCCGGAACGCCGCGTTCAGGCGCTCGCTCGCGGCGAGATCGATCGCCCCGTCGTGATCCGCTTCGTACTGCGCGCCGAATGCCGCATCGAGCACCGGATAGCGTTGCCAGAGCGACACGAGTTTTTCGACGGCGTCGCTCGTCAGCAAATCGTCGTCGTGGATCAACAGGATCTTGTCGCCGCGAGCCCGCTCGAACAGGGTCGACACATTGCGCGCCTGGCCAAGCGGCGATTCGTGCTTCTGGTAGCGCACGCGCGGCTCGTCACGGTAACGCTGCAAGATCAGTTGCCCTGAGCGCGCGTCCGTCGAATCGTCGCCAATCACGATTTCCACATGCGGATAGCTTTGCGCGAGGCACGAGTCGACGCACTCGACGAGCAGTTCCGGACGATTGCAGGTCGGCACGCAGATGGACACCTGCGCGATGGCCGCGCGGGCGTGGGGAGAACTTGACGCGTTGGACATGGATGACGCCTTTTAACGATCGGAAGCGGCATAAACCGGCGCAAAGCGGAGCGGCCGGTTCGGAGGGCGCACACTTCGCTGCTAGCAGCAAAATAGTCCAAGGCGCCGAAAAAATATTCGGTAAAAACAAGGAAGAAATGTTTGCTTACAGAAAGGCGCTCGAAGGGAAAAGCGATGCGGCCTGAATGCATGAAGCAGTTCAGGCCGCTCCGGTACGGGTTTTTTCAACCGACCGACGGTTCGCCGTCACCGCGTTGTTTGCCGGGACGGTCCGCCGGGGACTGCTTGTGGCCCTCGCTCTGGCGCTCGGGCATCTTGCTCTTTGCGTTGTCGCTATGCACGGCGTGGTGCGGATGCGCTAAATCCTCGGTCTGGGTGCCGGCCTCGGGTTTTGATTCGTCTTTGTCCGCGCTTTTTGCTTCGCCTTGGGATTTTTCCGTCGTCTTGCTCATCGCTGCTCTCCTGGAGGGAAGACAAGGGTCCGACAGCAAGACGCGGACCGCGGCGGGCGGCAAACAGAAGTTCTGCGCTAGGCGGCCGGGTGGCGCGGCCTGGCGCCGGTCAGCGACAGGATGAAGTCGAGAAACGCGCGCACCTTGGCCGGCGGATGGTGCCGCGACGGATACAGCGCATACAGCGGATAGACCTCGTCGCCCCAATCCGGAAAGACCTCGATCAGCTTGCCGCTCGCGAGCAGCGACTCCGCGCCGAGCGCGAGAATCTGCGCGATCCCCTGGCCTGCGACGCATACGCTATGCAGCGTGCCGACGTCGTTGACGGTCAGCCGGCCCTGCGGCGTCAGCGAGAACTTCTTGCGGCCTCGATGGAATTCCCAGGTGAACGGGTAACCGGTGAGCGGATCGCGAAACTTGATGCAAATATGCCGGCCGTCTTCGAGCTCGGCCGGATTCTCCGGCTTGCCATGCTTCTTCAGATACGACGGCGCCGCCACGGTCAGGATGCGCGTATCGAGCAGCTTGCGAGCGACGAGTGTCGACACCGGCGGGTCGCCGAAGCGGATCGCGACATCGAAGCCGTCCGCGATCATGTCGCCCAACTGGTCGCGCGTGATCAGTTCGAGCTGCAGGTCCGGATGTTTGTCGATGAAGCTGCCAAGGCGCGGCCCGAGCACGAGCCGTGAAAAAAACGGGTCCATGTTGACGCGCAGACGCCCGCGCACCGCGGTCTTGCCCTGCGCGGCGGAGGCCGCCGCCTCCTCGAGTCCGCCGAGCAGCGGCACGATCTGCTCGTAGAAACGCCGGCCTTCGTCGGTCAGCGTAACCGAGCGCGTGGTGCGGTCGAACAGGCGAATGCCGAGGCGCGCTTCGAGCCGGGCAACCGAACGGCTTACGCCCGATTGCGACATGTCGAGCGCTTCGCCCGCGGCCGCGAAACTGCCGCAATCGACGATCGCCGTCAGCACGCCCATGCCGTTCAGCACGCGCTCATCGAATGGCATCGGGGGTACCTGCCGGGTAGCCATGGATGCCAGACATGCTAACGCGGAGAGCTTTCGAATTCATGCGCTGACACGCGTTGAAACGCGTCGCGTGTCAACGCCCCGCGCTCTGCGCAGCCTGGCCGCGAATCACGCGGGTGCCCGACGGATCGTCGAGGTGGCGGAAGATCCACGCGGACACGAGCGTGATCACGCCGACGCACACGAACGCGAGCCGGAAGCCGAGTGCCGCCGAGCCCCATTGATCGGCGAACAGATTGACGAGCCCGCCGCCGATCGACACGCCGAGCCCGATCGCGAGCATCTGCACCATCGAGAAAAGGCTGTTGCCCATGCCCGCGTCTTCGTGCGACAGGTCCTTCAGCGTGACGCTGTTCATCGCCGCGTACTGCATCGAGTTGGCCGCGCCGAAAACGGCGAGGATCGCGACTTCGATCACGAGCGGTGTGCCGCGCGAAATCAGCGAGAACGCGACGATCGCCGAGCCGACGATGATCGTGTTGACCAGCAGGAACGTGTCGTAGCCGTAGCGGCGCACGAGCGGCGCGATCCAGCGTTTCGCGAGCGTGCCGGCGAGCGCCGCGGGCAGCATCATCAGACCGGAGTGCAGCGGCGAGTAGCCGAGCTGCAATTGCAGCAGGAGCGGCACGAGGAACGGCACCGCGCTCGAACCGATCCGGCATACCAGGTTGCCGATCAGGCCGACGCTGAAGTTCGGCTCGCCGAACAGCGACAGCTTGAACAGCGGATTGCGGCGGTTTCTCGCGTACGGAACGTAGGCGAGCGCGCTGGCGACCGCCAGGGTGAACAGACCCGCCGACCACGCCGCGCGATGCGACGGGACCGGCGCGTCGATCGCGAGCGAAAACGCGATCATGCACAGCGATAGCAGGGCGCAGCCGATCACATCGAACGGCGGCGCCTGCGTCGCGTCATGCGAAGGCAGAAAGCGGTGCACCGCGTACAGGCCGAGCGCGCCGATTGGCACGTTGATCAGAAAGATCCAGTGCCACGTGATCGCCTGCACGAACCAGCCGCCGAGCGTCGGCCCGGCGATCGGCCCGAGCTGCCCCGCGATCGAAATGAACGCGAGCGCCGCCACGTAGTGCTCGCCCGACACGCTGCGCAGCACCGCGAGACGTCCGATCGGCAGCAGCATCGAGCCGCCGATGCCTTGCAGCACCCTCGCCATCACGAGCTCGCCGAGCGTGTGCGCGCTCGCGCAGCAGATCGAGCCGAGCACGAACACGAGAATCGCGGCGAAATAGACGCGGCGGGTGCCGAAGCGGTCGGCAAGCCAGCCGGAGGCGGGCGTGAGCATCGCCATCGTCAGCGTGTAGGCGACGACGACCGGTTGCATCGCGAGCGGCGCGACTTGCAGGCTGTTCGCGATCGACGGCAGCGCGGTGTTGACGATCGTCGTGTCGAGCGACTGCATGAAGAAGCCGGCGGCGACGATCCACAGTAGGGCGGTTTGAGACGAATCCTTGGTCATGTTTTCGACAGCGGGCGTGGCGGAAAAGCGCCACCGGAGCGGGGCCATGCGGAATTCCGTCATCTTATTGACATCCCCGTCAATCGGGAACCCCACTAAGCTCGCTGACTGTTATCGACAATGCCGATAAGCAGCGCGACAATTCGCGCATGCTCAATCCGATCTGGCTGAAGACCTTCTCGACCGTCGCGGCCTGCCATAGCTTCACCGAGGCGGGGCGGCGGCTCGACCTGACGCAGTCGAGCGTCAGCGAACATATCCGCCGCCTCGAACAGAGCGTGGGCCGGCGCCTGTTCGTGCGCGACACCCATTCGCTCGCGATGACGCCCGACGGCGAAGCGATGCTCGCGCATGCGAGCGTGATCCTGCAGGCCTTATCGCGCGCGGAGTCGCAGTTTCGCGCGCCGCGTCTGAAGGGGCGCGTGCGGCTCGGCTCGTCAGACGACATCGCGCTCGGCCCGCTGCCCACCGTGCTCGCGGCGTTTCGCAACGCGCACCCCGACGTCGAGCTGGAAATCACGATCGGCATGACCGGCAGGCTCTACGAACTGCTCGACGCCGGCGCGATCGATCTGCTGGTCGGCAAGCGCCGGCTCGGTGACCGGCGCGGCGTGCCGCTTTTCACCGGGCGGCTGGAATGGCTCGCGCAGACCGGCACGCTCGTCGATCTGAGCCAGCCGCTGCCGCTGATTCTGGTCGCCGAGCCGAGCGTGACGCGCGCGGTCGTGCTCGATGCGCTCGCCGAAGCCGGCGCGAGCTGGCAGATCGTCTGCACGAGCAGCAGTCATTCCGGCTGTATCGCGGCTGCGCGCGGCGGACTTGGCATCACCGTGCGGCCGCAGTATCTGGCCGCGCGCGGGCTGGCGCCGCCGTTGAATGCGGCCGGCTTGCCGACGTTGCCGTCGGTGGAATTCATCGCGCTGGCGGCGAAGCGCTTGAGCCGCCCGGCGGGCACGCTGCTGCAGTTGCTGCATGACAGCGATCTGCGCGGGTCGTGGATTGGCGAGTGAGGCGGGCAGTACCGTGCCTCATGCCGCTGCTTATGCCGCCATTCATTCACCGTTCAGGCCGGCATCTTCCGGAACGAAATCGCGAAGCGGTTCCACGCATTGATCGCCGAGACGAGCAGCGTCAGGTCGACCAGCTCTTCGTCGCTGAAGTGCGGGCGCACCGCCTGCCATACTGCGTCCGGCACGTGATCGTGCGACACCAGCGTGAGCGCTTCGGTCCACTCGAGCGCCGCGCGTTCGCGGTCGGTAAAGAACGGCGTTTCGCGCCACACGACGACGGTCGCGAGACGCCGCTCGGTTTCGCCGCCCTTGCGCGCGTCGCTCGTATGCATGTCGACGCAATAGGCGCAGCCGTTGATCTGCGAAGCGCGCAGCCGCACCAGTTCGGTCAGCGATTTTTCGAGCGCCGACTTGCCGATGCGCTCTTCGACGCCGAGCAGCGACTTGATCGCGGCGGGGTTGGCTTTGTAGAAGTCGAGACGTTGTTCCATGATGGGCTCCTGGGCGGGTGGGACGCTGCGATGGATCGGGCAGGTGTTAGCTTAGTCCGCCATCTGGATCATCAAAATGGCCGATTCCAGATATTTTCAGGTAGCCGCTTTCGGGCGTTGAGCGGCCCCGCATAGCATCCTTACCGCCGACGATGGCATCGTTGCCGCGTGCGGGCCGATTCGGTAAGGTGAGTCATCGACGCTTGCTTTGCGCCTTTCACCGTGATCCGGAGACCTGCCTGATGACCGTTGCCGCCGACCCGTCCTCTGCGCCCACCTCGCCGATCCGCACCGATGTCCTGATCGTCGGCGCCGGTCCCGTGGGTCTGTTCGCGGCATTCGAGGCCGGTGTGATCGGCCTGACCTGCCAGATCGTCGACATACTCGGAAGGGTCGGCGGGCAGTGCATCGAGCTGTATCCCGACAAGCCGATCTACGATATCCCGGCGATCCCGTCATGCACCTCGCGCGAACTGGTCGAGCGACTGGTCGCGCAATGCAAGCCGTTCGATGTGCCGATTCACCTCGAACAGCGCGTCGACACGGTCGAGCAACGCGACGACGGCCGCTGGACCGTGCGCACGCAGCGCGGCCTCGTGTTCGACGTCGCGGCGATCCTGCTCGCCGCCGGCAATGGCGCGTTCGTCCCGCAAAAGCTCGGGCTCCCCGAGGCCGTGCCGCTGGAAAAGCGCAACGTGCACTACAGCGTGGCGCGCCTCGCCGATTTCGCCGACAAGAACGTGGTCGTCGCTGGCGGCGGCGATTCGGCGCTCGACTGGGCGCTGGCATTGCGCAAGGTCGCGCGGCGCGTGACCCTCGTGCATCGGCGCGCCGGCTTCAGCGCGGCCGATTCGAGCGTCGAGCTGATGCGGCGCGCGGTCGAGGCGGGTGAGATGGACTTCGTCATCGGCGCGATCGCGGCGCTCGAAGTGGAAGACGGCGCGCTGCGTTCCCTGACGCTGAAGCAGATCCATGGCGAGACCCAGCTCGAAGCCGAACACCTCATCGCCTTGTATGGACTCGTCGCGGATCTCGGCCCGATCGCGCAGTGGGGACTGAAGATTCACGGCGGGCGTATCGATGTCGATACCTCGAACTACGAAAGCTCGCGGCCGGGCATCTTCGCCGTCGGCGACATCGCGAACTATCCGAACAAGCAGAAGCTGATCCTGTCAGGCTTTCACGAGGCGTCGCTCGCGCTGCGCAAGGCGTACGCTTACGCGTATCCCGACAAGAAACGCGTGCATGTCCATTCGAGCTACGACACGAAGCTCGCGGAAAAGATCGGCGCGGCCGGCTGACGGCGTGCGCGCAAGCGCAGCGACGTCGAGCCGGACCGGCCATTGGCATCATTTTCCAGCGGGTTGACTCGCGGCGGCGGCGCTCGCGGCCTTGTCTTTCTTCTTCGCCTCATGGTGGCCGATCGCGCAGCCCGCGGCCGCACCCGCCGTCCCATGATGTCCGGCAACGTGGCCGGTCACCCCGCCCACGACCGCGCCTTTGGCGCAGCCTTCCGCCTGCGCGACGGTGGATGCGAAGCTCAATGCCGCAGCGAGGGCGCACGGGGCCGCGAAGTTCGTGGCGATAGTCGTGAATAGCTTTTTCAATTGACACTCCTGTTTTTGCTGTCGAAGGGTAAAACCGAAAGCCGAAACCGCCGCGCGGCGACGCTTTCAGTGATGACCGGCTAGCAAGCGCGGGGCCCGCCGTTATAAGCTGTGCGCCTTATGAGCCGGCGCGCGGGCGCCCTTCGCGAGGTATCCCGGCCCATGCGTGGGCCGCGCAAGCGTTTGCGCGAAGGCTTCGGCGCCGGCCAGGCGCGAGATTTGCTAAACACAACAATTCCAACTACGTGTCCGCCATGACCCAGCTTGATGCTTCTACTCTCCGCGTCCACGGCGAGCCCGCTCGAGTGCAGGCCGAGGCCGCGCCGTCGGCGCCCGTTAGCGTCGATTACTGGTCGCTCGTGCAGGCGATCTCGGACTACGCGATCTTTCTGCTCGACGCGAAAGGCCACGTCGTGAGTTGGAACGCCGGCGCGCAGAAGCTGAAGGGCTACACGGAAAACGAGATCGTCGGCCAGCATTTCTCGCGCTTCTATACCGAGGAAGCCGTCGCCCGCGGCTGCCCAGGCTACGAGCTGGAACAGGCGGCGCACACCGGCCGCTTCGAGAACGAGGACTGGCGCGTGCGCAAGGACGGCACGACGTTCTGGTCGAACGTCGTGATCACCGCGATACGCAACGAGCAGGGCGAGGTCACCGGCTTCGCGAAGATCACGCGCGACCTGACCGCGCAGCGCGAATATCTCGAAGCGCTGCGCCAGAGCGAGGAGCGCTTCCGTCTGCTCGTCGATAGCGTGAAGGACTACGCGATTTTCATGCTCGATCCGCAAGGCTTCATCGTCAGCTGGAATTCGGGCGCCGCGCGCATCAAGGGCTATACGCATGACGAAATCGTCGGCCGGCACTTCTCGCAGTTCTATGTGCCCGAGGAGGCCGCGGCCGGCAAGCCCGCGCGCGAACTCGCGATCGCACGGCAGATCGGCACCGTCGAAGACGAAGGCTGGCGCGTGCGCAAGGACGGCTCGACGTTCTGGGCCAACGTGATCATCACGGCCGTCTATGACGAATCGCGACGCTTGCGCGGCTTCGCCAAGGTCACGCGCGATCTCACCGAGCGGCGCCGGCGCGAGGAACTCGAGCGCTCCGGTGAGCGCATGCGCGAATTTCTCGCGACGCTCGCGCACGAACTGCGCAATCCGCTCGCGCCGGTGCGCAACGCGGTCGGCACGATGCAGATGGAAGCCAATCTGAGCCCGGTGGTCGCGCGCGCGCGCGATCTGATCGATCGCCAGGTCACGCACCTGACGCGACTCGTCGACGATCTGCTCGATATCGGCCGCATCATGTCCGACAAGGTCGAACTGCGGATTGCGCGGGTCGATCTCACCGAGCTCGTCACGCGCGCGATCGAAGCGGCGCGGCCGTTTACCGACTCGCGCGAGCAGCGCGTGGTCGCCCAGGTCACCGACGCACCCGTGAGCATTCGCGGCGACATGACGCGGCTCGTGCAGGTGCTGCAAAACCTGCTGCACAACGCGTCGAAATTTTCGCCGCACGGCAGCGTGATCGAGATGCGTGGACGGGTCGACTTTCGCATGGCGGTGCTCGAAGTGCGCGACGTCGGCTGCGGTATTCCGGTGCGCTCGCTCGACAAGATCTTCGAGCTGTTCGCGCAGGAGAAGGAAGGGCAAAGCTTCGGCGAAGGCGGTCTTGGGATCGGCCTGACGCTGTGCAAGTCGCTCGTCGAGATGCATGGTGGCAGCATCGTCGCGAGCAGCGAAGGACCGGGCCTTGGCAGCACGTTCACGCTGAGTCTGCCGCTCTCGGCGCAGTCCGACACCGCGGAGAGCGGCGCGATCAGCGCCGCGCCCCACGTGCAGCCGCTGCGGGTTCTGCTGATCGACGACAATCGCGATTCGGCCGACAGCCTCGCGATGCTGCTCGAACTGAAGGGCCATGAGGTGCGTATCGCCTACGAGGGCGAGCAGGCGCTGCAGATCGCGCCGCGCTTCTCGCCGCATCTCGCGTTGATCGATCTCGCGATGCCGAAGATGGATGGCTATGCGACGCTCGCGGCGTTGCGCGCGCTGCCCGAGATGGCTCGCACGATGTACGCGGCGATGACGGGCTTCGGTCATGCAAGCGATCTCGATCGCACGCGCAAAGCGGGTTTCCATGCGCACCTGGTGAAGCCGGTCGAAATGGCGGTCCTCGACGCATTGCTCACGAAGGCGGATGGACGACTGAGCGGAAGCGGGGGGACGTAGGCGCTTTTTTGCTGCGCGGCTGCGTCGTCAGCTGGGGCACGATGTTTGCTGCGACTCTGCATACGTTCCGGTCCGCCGCCGCGCGGCGGGCCGCGGATCGAAACGGTGCAGGGAGGCACGATGCTCGATACGCGCGACCACGCGGCCAGCTTCAAGGCCCAGTCACGGCAGATTTCTAATCAACACGGCGGCCGCGCACCGTCGCTCGACGATTTCCTGCGCGACGCGCGTTTCGATGCGAACGATCCCGCTGCTCTCGGAGCACTGCTCGCTGATCTGATCGAGCGCGGCTACGATCGCGCGCCGAGCTTGCCGTTGCCGGGGCATGGCGAGACGCTGGTGCGCTGGCGCGCGCTCGCCGCCGTTGCCGCGCGCGACCTCGGTCTCGTCAAACTGTTCGAAGGCCATACCGATGCGCTCGCGATTCTCGCCGAACTGAACGGTCCGCTGCCGCCGCCGGCAAGCCGCTGGGGCGTGTGGGCCGCCGAAGCGCCGGACGCGCGAGTGCGCGCGGTCAATCAAGGAATCCAGAACGTTTTCGGCGAGGGCGCTCAGGTGCGCCTGTCCGGCACCAAAGCCTGGTGCTCCGGCGCGCAGGCGCTCACCCATGCGCTCGTGACCGCTTGGCGCAATGATGAGCCGGTGCTCGCGGCCGTCGCGCTGGACCAGAGCTCGATCTCGATCGACACATCGAAGTGGCAGGCCGTCGGCATGTGGGCGACCGCGAGCGCCGATGTGACGTTCAACGACACCGTTGCGACGCTCGTCGGCGCGCCGCATGAATATCTGCGGCGCGCGGGCTTCTGGCATGGCGGCGCCGGTATCGCCGCGTGCTGGTACGGTGCGGCCGCGCAGATCGGCCGCACGCTGCGCGACGCGTGCGCCCGGCGCGCGGATGCGCATCGGCTGGCTCATCTCGGTGCGACCGATGTCGCATTGCAGTCGGCCGCCGCGGTACTGCGCGAAACCGCCGCGTGGATCGACGCGCGCCCTTCGGATGATGCGCAGACGCGCGTGCTGCGCGCGCGTCTTGCCGTCGAGCAGGCCGCGAGCGCCGTCATCGATCAGGCGACACGCGCGCTCGGCGCGGGCCCGTTGTGCCGCGACGCGCGCTTCGCGCGAGCGGTCGCCGACCTGCCGGTGTTTCTGCGCCAAAGCCACGCGCAACGCGATCTCGCCGCGCTTGGCGAACGGCTCGTCGCGTCCGCCGACACGAGCGCCGCGCCGGCATCGGATCACGCGTCGTCGCAAACACTCACGTCGTGGACGCTATGACCTTTGTTCCCCAGCCTTCGGAGGATCGCTGAGATGAGCTCGCCGATGCGGTACTTCGATGAACTTTACCGACGCAGCGATGATCCGTGGCGTTTGCGCGAAGGCTGGTACGAACGCCGCAAGCGTTCGCTGACACTCGCGCTGCTGCCGCGGCCGCGCTATCGCAACGGCTTCGAACCGGGCTGCGCGAACGGCGAGTTGACGGCCGGGCTCGCGACGCGCTGCGACGCGCTGCTCGCCGCCGATTTGCACCCGCGCGCGGTCGCGCTCGCGCGCGAACGCGTGGCGGGCGCATCGAACGTGCGGATCGAACAGCGCAGCGTGCCGTGCGAATGGCCGACCGAGCACGGGCCGTTCGATCTGATCGTGATCAGCGAGTTTGCGTACTATCTCGACGCGGCCGAGCTCGAAACGCTGGCCGCGCGCATCGCCGGCTCGCTGACGACCGATGGCACGCTGCTCGCCTGCCACTGGCGCCGGCCGTTCGCCGAAGCGCGCGAATCGGCCGACCGCGCGCACGCGCTATTCGATGCGCGCTGCGGCCTCGCGCGTCTCGCGCATCACGACGAAGCCGACTTGCTGATCG
This sequence comes from Burkholderia sp. JPY481, assembly GCF_038900515.1. NCBI lineage: Bacteria > Pseudomonadati > Pseudomonadota > Betaproteobacteria > Burkholderiales > Burkholderiaceae > Burkholderia > Burkholderia sp. JPY481. The sequence goes on along the minus strand of NZ_JAYMRT010000001.1, from coordinate 409,507 downwards.
ACGTGTGGTCGCGCGACGCACGTTCGGTCGCGCAGCGAGAGGGGCTTCTATGATCGGCGTGATCGTCCCGGCGCATAACGAAGAGGCGTTGATCGCGGGGTGCCTCGCGGCCTTGCTCGAAGCGTCGCGACACCAGGCGCTCGCCGGCGAAGAGGTGCGGATCGTCGTCGCGCTCGACGCGTGCAGCGATTTCAGCGGGGCGATCGCGCGCGCCTACGGCGTGCAGACGCTGACGCTGAAGGCGCGCAACGTCGGGATCGCGCGGGCGCTGGGCGCGTCGCTGCTGCTCGCGCTCGGCGCGCGCTGGCTCGCGTTTACCGATGCCGACAGCCGCGTGTCGCCGGATTGGCTCGCCGCGCAATTGGCGCTCGGCGCCGATGCGGTGTGCGGCTCGATCGCCGTCGACGACTGGAGCGCGCATCCGCACAGCGTGCGCGAATATTTTCGCAAGACCTATGTCGACGCCGACGGACATCGTCACGTGCACGGCGCGAACCTCGGCGTTTCCGCGCAAGCCTATCGGCGCGCGGGCGGCTTTCCGCCGCTCAGGTGCAGCGAGGATGTCGCGCTCGTCGATCGCCTGATCGCGACGGGCGCGCGCATCGCGTGGAGCGCCGCGCCGCGCGTGACCACGAGCGCGCGCACCGCGGCCCGCGCGCGCGGCGGTTTCGGCGATACGCTCATCGGATGGGCGACGGATCGCGCGCTGGCCTGAGCGACGGCGCTGCGTCGCGAGCGGGTCTCGCTCGCAACGATCCGGATACCGGAACATTGGCACGGCAATAAGCCGCGGGGAGGACGAACATGATGGACGCGTTTTTCGTTCTATTCGGCCAGGGTAGGGATCTCGACCCGTTGCAGATGGGGCTGCGCTCGATCGTCGTGTTCGTGATCGCGATCGTGCTGATTCGCGTATCGGGGCGGCGCTCGTTCGGTCAGCGCACGCCGTTCGATCTGGTCGTCGTGATTCTGCTCGGCGCGATGCTGAGCCGCGCGATTGTCGGGGCGTCGCCGTTCATCGCGACCGTGGTCGCGTCGCTGGTGATCGTCGTATGTCACCGGGTGCTCGCGTGGGCGTTTATACGTTCGCGCCGCTTCGAGCTGTTGGTGTGTGGCGTCGAGCGCGAGGTGTTCAGCGACGGCAAGTTCCACGCGAACGAAATGCACGCGGCGCTCATCACGCGCACCGACATCGAGGAAAGCGTGCGGCAGAAAATCGGCTCGCGCTCGATGGACAACGTGGCCGCCGCGATCCTCGAACGCAATGGCGAGGTGAGCGTGATACGCAAGCGCGAGTGAGCGCCCGAACGCGTGCAGCGCGGGGCGCTTGTTCGGGCGGGCTGTAAGGACTCAACGCGCAGCTCAGCCGCGCCCGCCTCGCGAAATCTCCGAGCCCGCGCCGCGCGGCAAGCGCAGCGTGACCGGAATCGACGCGAACGAGCACAGCCCGACCACCAGAAACGCGGGCCAGAAATCCGACCACGTGATGCTCGGATGCCCATTCAGTGCGCGCGAAATCTGCAGCACGATCCCGCCGACCGTCACGCCGAGACCGAGCGACATCTGCTGCACGACGCTGCCGAGGCTCGTCGCGCGGCCGACGTCGCGGCTCGCAATCTCCGCGTAGGTCAGCGAATTGAGGCTGGTGAACTGCAACGCTGGGAAGAAACCGCCGAGCAGCACGACGACCCAGATGATCCATGTCGGCGTGTGCGGGAAAAAGAGTCCGCACGCGGCGATCGAAATGCCCGATAGCGCCGCGTTGAACACGAGCACCTGGCGAAAGCCGAAGCGGCGCAGCACGGTGGAGGCGATCGTGCGCATGAACATGCCGCCGAACGCCGACGCGCAGGTGATCAGCCCCGATTGGAACGCGCTCATACCGTGGCCTTCCTGCAGCAGCAGCGGCAGCAGGAATGGCAGCGCGCCGAGGCCGATGCGAAACAGCGAGCCGCCGAGCACGCTCGCCTGGAAAGTTGGCACCTTGAAAAAGCGCAAGTCGAGCAGCGGCAGCGCGACGCGCTGCGCGTACGCGACGTAGATCGCGAGCAGTACCGCGCCGAGCGCGCACATGCCGAACGCGTCGGTATTCGAAATCAGTTCGCCGCCGACCAGCGACAAACCGAGCAGCAGCAGCACCGCGCCCGCCGCCGACAACAGGAAGCCGATCCAGTCGAGCGGGCCGGGGTCCGGTTCGCGCGTATTGGCGATATAGCGATTGGTCAGATAGATGCCGAGAATGCCGATCGGCACGTTGATGAAGAAGATCAGACGCCAGTGCAGATACGTGGTGATGAAGCCGCCGAGCAGCGGACCGGCGGCAGGGCCGAGCATCGCGGGCACGCTCAGATAGTTCATCGCGCGGATGAAGTCGGCTTTTTCCACCACGCGAAAGATGATGATCCGCCCGACCGGCACCATCATCGCGCCGCCGACGCCCTGAATGAAACGCGCAACCGTGAAAGTGGCAAGCGAGTTCGACGCGGCGCACAACAGCGAGCCCGTGACGAAGATGCCGATCGCCGTGCGGAACACCGTGCGGGCGCCGAACTTGTCGGCGAGCCAGCCGCATACCGGGATGAACACACCGAGCCCGAGCACGTAGCTCGTGACCGCGATTTTCAGCGTGACCGGATCGCGGGCGAAATCGCGCGCCATGGCCGGCAACGCGGTGACGATCACATTGGCGTCGACGCTTTCCATGAACATCGCGCACGCGACGATAAGGGGCGCAATCAGAGCTTTCTGAGTCTGGGCGACGGTCATGACGGCGAGGCTGCGGCGAAGCGTCGCAGGCAAAGGGGGCATTATTGCACCTGTACGGTGCGGATTGTTAATACCTGCGCGGCCGATGCTGCCCCTTTACCCTTTCTGTATCCAACACGCGACGGCGGCGTTGCGATGCCGCCAATAAATATTGATTTTTGTTGCGCTGCGGCACGAGATGGTTATAATCGGGTTATTGCGTAGGTAGAAACCCTAATAAGGAGCCGCCATGAACACCGCATCGACTGCTGTCCGTTCCACCCCCGCCGCCACTACGTTCTTCGGCAAGCTGCGTGCGCTGGCGCTGCATGCGCTCAACCTGCATCTGCAAAACTGCGCGGTGATCGCCGAAGCGTATCGTCGCCCGCAATAAGCGCGTATTGCGCACGGGCCGCGCAGGCCCTGCCAACCGTGTCGATGCCCGCTCAAGTAGCGGGCATTGTGCTTTCTGGCCCCACCAGGCGGGTGGCGTTCGGCTCGTCATTCCGCCATCAGTCCCTCCAGAAACCTCCGCTTGGGGCCAGTTCCGGGCCGCCATCGCCGTTTCCCTTCCAGATATCGCTCGCGCGCTTTTGCCGCGCGCCGCGCAGGTCAACCGACAGCAAAATTGCTATTGCTGTCAACCTTTTGCACGTTTTGCCGTTATCACTTTGTAATCGTCGCCACAGGCGATACCGCGCGTGACGCACCCGTCGCCGCGACTGCTCTCGCAAGGCCCGCATTGACCATGTTCCACCGACTTCAACACAGCTTCGAGCGCCTGCGCGCGCTGCTCGGCCGTGCAGCGAAAGTGCTTGGCAGCCGGGGACTTCTGTCGCCCGTGCTCGCGCTCGTTATTTGCGGGCTGCTGCTGGTCGTGCTGCAGCATCTGTCGGAGGCGGTGAATTACCGTTCGGTGATACGCGAATTGCGCGAGCTGTCGCCGCGCGAGTGGATCGGCGCGCTCGGCGCGACCGCGCTTAGCTACGTCGCGCTGGTCGGGCGCGACGCGGTCGGCCTGCGCTATCTCGGCGCGAGCGTGCCGCGCGCGGCGCTGTGGGTCGGCGCGACGGCCGGCTCGGCGCTCGGCAATGCGACCGGTTTCGGCGCGCTGACGGGCGGAGCGGTGCGCGCGCGCGTGTACGGCGTCGCGAACATCACGCCCGCGCAGATTGGCCGCATGACGGTGTTCACGAGCGTGTCGCTCGCACTCGCCCTGGTATTGATGACCGCACTGGGCATGGTCGGTATGGCCGGACAGCTCGCGCCGATGCTGCATCTGTCGCCAGTCGCGCTGCGCTGGAGCGGCGCTGCGCTACTGATCGCGCTGGCGCTCGCGGCCGCCGCGTGCCGCCGCGAAACCCGGCCGATCCGCACGCGCTGGCAGTGGCTCTCGTTCGATATTCCCGCGCGCCGTGATCTGCTCGCGCAAGTCGCGCTGGCGGTGCTCGACGTGGTCGCCGCGGGTCTCGCGCTGTGGGCCTTGCTGCCGCATGCGAACGTGAGCTTCATCGGCTTCATCACCGTCTACGCGGCCGCGATGCTGCTCGGCCTGATCGGCCATACGCCTGGCGGGGTCGGCGTGTTCGAGGCCGCAATGGTGTTCACGCTGAGCGGCAGCGTGCCGATGCATCAGATGGTCGCCGCGCTGCTCGCGTATCGCGCGATCTATTTCGGCGTGCCGCTGGTCGTCTCCGCGGCGCTGCTCGCGGGCTTCGAGGGGCGCGCGCTGAAGAACCGTCTGTCGATGCTGCAGGCGGAGCGCGTGTCGGAACTCGCGCCGCTGTTTCTGAGCCTCGTCACGTTCGTGGTCGGCGGCATGCTGGTCATCTCGAGTGCGACGCCGGCGTTCTGGCAGCGCATTCATATGCTGCGCAACGTGGTGCCGCTGTGGGTGCTCGAAAGCTCGGCGATGTTGTGCAGCGTGGTCGGCGTGCTGCTGCTGTTCGTCGCGCGTGGGCTGCTGCGGCGGCTCGATGCGGCATGGTGGATGACGCTCGCGCTCGCGTTGCTGAGCCTTGCGCTGTCGCTGACCAAGGGTCTCGCATTCGTCGAAGCCGGTGTGCTCGGCATGCTGATCGTGCTGCTGCTCGCGACGCGCAAGCGCTTCAACCGTCATTCGTCGCTGTTCGCCGAGCGTTTCACGGCCGGCTGGCTTGTGTCGATCGCGATGGTGCTGATGTTCGCGACGTGGGTCATGCTGTTCGCTTTCCGTGACGTGCCGTACACGCGCGACCTGTGGTGGCAATTCGCGTTCGACGAGCGCGCGCCGCGCGCGCTGCGCGCGACGCTCGCCGCGAGCGTGTTCGCCGCGACCTTCTCGTTCTGGCAATTGCTGCGTCCGGCGCCGGGCCGCTTCGTGAAGCCGGCGCCCGAAGATCTGCTCGACGCCGCGCGCATCGTGCGCGCGCAGGAACGCAGCGATGCCGGTCTCGCGTTGATGGGCGACAAGAGCTTCCTGTTTTCGGAATCGCGAGAGGCGTTCCTGATGTACGCGAAATACGGCCGCACGTGGGCCGCGTTGCATGATCCGGTGGGGCCGCGCGAAGAGTGGGCGGGCCTCATCAAGAAGTTCGTCGCGCTCGCGCATGCGCACGGCGGTCGCGCCGCGTTCTACCAGGTGCGTGCGAATGCACTGCCGCTGTATCTCGACGCCGGCCTCACGTTGATGAAGCTCGGCGAGGAAGCGCACGTAGTGCTCGACGACTTCGATCTGAAGGGCTCGCACCGCGCGCATCTGCGCTATGCGCTCAAGCGCGGCGAGCGCGACGGCTTTAGCGTCGAAGTGATCGATCAGGCGCGTGTGCCGGCGTCGCTCGAAACGCTGCGCGGCATTTCCGACGGCTGGCTCGGCAGCCACGATGCGCGCGAGAAGAGTTTCTCGGTCGCGGCTTTCCACGACGAATACCTCGCCGCGCAGTCGGTGATGCTGGTGCGCCAGAACGGGGAACCGGTCGCGTTCGTGACCTTCATGACGACCGATATGAATACCGAGGCGACAGTCGGCGTGATGCGTCACGTCGAAAGCGCGTCGCCGTACGCGATGGAATATCTGTTCACGCAGCTTGCGCTGCATCTGAAGCAGGCGGGCTTCCGCTCGCTCAGTCTCGGCATTGCGCCGCTCTCCGGCGTGCAGCCGACTCCGCTCGCGTCGCGCTGGCATCGGCTGGCCGGCATCGTGTGGCGCTTCGGCGGCCGCTTCTATAACTTCCGCGGACTGCGTGCTTTCAAGAGCAAGTTCCAGCCGCACTGGGAGCCGCGCTATCTCGCGGCATCCGGTTCGGGCGTGTTCTTCACGCTCGCGGACCTGTCGCTGCTGGCAGGAGGCCGGCGTTCATGACATTGCATCCGTTGTTCCGGCTCGCCGTCGCGGCGAGCGTTCTGAGCTGCGGCGCGCTCGCGCACGCGGCCACCACCACCGTACCGGGCGGCCGCTATGGCGACGTGCGCGTCACGCAGCCCGAGGGGCCGCTGCGCGGCTTCGTCGTGCTGTATTCGCAGGCGAGCGGCTGGAGCGCGGCCGATCAGCAGAGCGCCGATGCGCTCGCGAAAGCGGGCGCGATGACGGTTGGCGTCGATATCGCGCGCTACGAGGCCAACCTTGCCGCGAAAAAGGAAACCTGCCATCAACTGGTGGGCGATGCCGAGGCGCTCAGCCATCAACTCGAACGGCAATCGCAGTCGAGCCGCTACTTCGCGCCGATCGTCGCGGGTACGGGGCAGGGCGCAACGCTGGCGATGCACGTGCTCGAGCAGGCGCCGTCCAATACGATCGCGGGCGCGGTGTCGGTCGACGCCGACCGCACACTCGACGCGCGCTTTCAACCGTGTCCGCCCGACCCGACCGTGATCCGCGATAAGGTGCCGGGCTTCGTCGAAAAGGCGAGCACGGGCAACGCCGATCGCGCGCGTCTCGTCGATTTGCTGACCCCGCATCTACAGCCGGTCTCGACGAGTGCCGACGATGTGTCCGACCTGCCGCTGATCGAGTTGCCGGCCGCGCATCCGAACGGCCTGATGGCGATCGTAATTTCCGGCGATGGCGGCTGGCGCGATCTCGACAAGACGATCGCGCAGGCGCTGCAGAAAGATGGCGTGTCGGTGGTCGGCTGGGACAGCCTGCGTTATTTCTGGAGCGAGAAGCCGCCCGCGCAAACGAGCCGCGATCTCGCGCGCGTGATGCAAACCTATGGCGAGCGCTGGCACGCGCAGCACATTGCGCTGATCGGCTATTCGTTCGGCGCCGACGTGATGCCGTTCGCGTATAACCGTCTGCCGCAGGCGCAGCGCGATAAGGTGTCGCTGATGTCGCTGCTCGGCTTCGCGCCCGACGCCGACTTCCAGATCCGCGTCGGCGGCTGGCTCGGCATGCCCGCGAGCGACAAGGCGCTGAACGTGCGACCCGAGTTGACGCATGTGCCGCCGTCGATCGTTCAATGCTTCTATGGCGAGAGCGAGACCGACACGCTGTGTCCGGCGCTCGACAAGAGCGGTGTCGAAGTCATCCGCACCTCCGGCGATCATCACTTCGGCGGCGATTACAACGTGCTGGAGCGACGCATTCTCGTGGCATTCAAGAAGCAGAGCGGCGTGCGCGATTGATTGCTGCGGTGGGCGTATCAGCGGGGCGCGCTTGACGGCGCGCCCCTTTTTTTGGGTCCGTTCTGGACGGAACCGTGGTCCGCGGAGATTGACAACGCCTGCCAAGTCGACGAAGATCGCCCGCATGAACTGCCTCGACATCCGTATTGCGCTGATTATTAGCATCATTCATCGAATGGTGGGTTAGCGCGCGTCGACTTGCAGTGACACATAACCCGCCAAACGAGGCGGGTTTTTTTATGTCCGCTTTCAGGTTCATTTTCTACCTGCCTCCTGGTGAACATGCTGCGGTCGCCATCGTTTGATGTCGATCTCGGTCGATTCGTTGTTGCATCGATATTGCCACCCAGGAGCTTGCCGTGCTGTTAACCGAACTCGAACAGGCCGTCGCCGCAGCCGCGCGCGTCGCGCCGTCTCACGACTACCTGAAAAAGACCCTGACCGCGCGCGTCTACGACGTGGCGCGCGAGACCGAACTCGAACGCGCGCCGAACCTGTCGGCGCGGCTGCGCAATCCGGTCTATCTGAAGCGCGAGGACAACCAGCCGGTGTTCTCGTTCAAGCTGCGCGGCGCGTACAACAAGATGGCGCATATTCCGGCCGAAGCGCTCAGTCGCGGCGTGATCACCGCATCGGCGGGCAATCATGCGCAGGGCGTCGCGTTGTCGGCCGCACGCATGGGCGTGAAAGCGATCATCGTCGTGCCGGTGACGACGCCGCAGGTCAAGGTCGACGCGATCCGCACGCATGGCGGGCCGACCGTCGAGGTCGTGCAGTTCGGCGAATCGTATAGCGATGCCTACGGTCACGCGGTCAAGCTGCAGGAAGAACGCGGCCTGACCTTCGTGCATCCGTTCGATGATCCGTACGTGATCGCCGGCCAGGGCACCGTCGCGATGGAAATTTTGAGCCAGCACCAGGGGCCGATTCACGCGATCTTCGTGCCGATCGGCGGCGGCGGGCTCGCGGCCGGTGTCGCGGCATACGTGAAATCGGTGCGCCCGGAGATCAAGGTGATCGGCGTGCAGACCGATGATTCGTGCGCGATGGCCGCTTCGCTGAAGGCGGGCGAGCGCGTGACGCTGAACGAAGTGGGCCTGTTCTCCGACGGCACCGCGGTGAAGCTCGTCGGCGAGGAAACCTTCCGTCTGTGCAGCGAATATCTCGACGAAGTGCTGCTCGTGAACACCGATGCGCTGTGCGCGGCGATCAAGGACGTGTTCCAGGACACGCGCAGCGTGCTCGAACCGGCGGGTTCATTGGCGGTGGCGGGCGCGAAGCAGTACGCCGAACGGGAAGGCATCGAGAACCAGACGCTGATCGCGATCACGTCGGGCGCGAATATGAACTTCGACCGCATGCGCTTCGTCGCCGAACGCGCGGAAGTGGGCGAAGCACGTGAAGCCGTTTTCGCGGTGACGATCCCCGAAGAGCGCGGCAGCTTCAAGCGCTTCTGCGAGCTGGTCGGCACGCGCAGCGTCACCGAATTCAACTACCGGATCGCCGACGCGAACTCGGCGCATATCTTCGTCGGCGTGCAGATCCGCAATCGCAGCGAACCGGCGCAGATCGCCGGCGCATTCGAAGCGCACGGCTTCGCGACGGTCGATCTGACCTTCGACGAACTGTCTAAGCAGCACATCCGCTATATGGTTGGCGGCCGTTCGCCGCTCGCGCGCGACGAACGTCTGTTCCGCTTCGAGTTTCCCGAGCGTCCGGGTGCGCTGATGAAATTCCTGTCGTCGATGGCGCCGAACTGGAACATCAGCCTGTTCCACTATCGCAACCAGGGTGCGGACTACAGCTCGATCTTGGTCGGCATTCAGGTGCCCGAGAGCGACCATGCAGCGTTCGAGCGCTTCATCGAAACGCTCGGCTATCCGTGCTGGGAAGAAACGAAAAATCCTGTCTACCGACTGTTTCTCGGCTAGTCGAAGCTCATTTAGCGGATCGGGGTTTACCTGAGTGGACGCCACGCCGGCAAAACGAGCCGGGTGTCGTCCGAATCGCCGGAAAGGCCCGCCAGTCTTGCGTTTGCGGCCGATACAGCGACGCTGCACCGGCTCCTCTCTCACACCTTCTATCGCCTGACGCGATACGGCCTATCCGCCATATCGCATTGCGGGATAGGCGTCACGATCGTCACACTGGGCGCAAATTTCATCCCCGCATTTCAGGAGACATCTATGCGCACCCAAGTTGGCATCATCGGTGCTGGCCCTGCTGGTCTGTTTCTTTCCCATCTGCTTCATCTGCGCGGTATCGACTCGGTCGTGCTCGAAACGCGCACCCGCGATCAGATCGAATCGACGATTCGCGCCGGCGTGCTCGAGCAGGGCACGATGGACCTGCTGACGCAGACCGGTGTCGGCGAACGCATGAAAGCCGAAGGCGCGCTGCATCACGGTTTCGAACTCGCGTTCGACGGCAAGCGCCGCCGCATCGATCTGACCGACCTCACCGGTCAGGCGATCACGGTTTATGCCCAGCACGAAGTGATCAAGGATCTCGTCGCGGCGCGCGTCGCCGCGGGCGCCGAACTGCGTTTCGGCGTGTCGGATACGTCGGTGCACGGCATCGATACCGATAAGCCGTCGATCCGCTATCGCCACGAAGGCGCGGAGCACGAACTGCAATGCGACTTCGTGATCGGCTGCGACGGCTCGCAAGGCGTGTCGCGTCAGGCGATTCCGCAGGCGCTGCGCAAGGATTTCGAGCGTGTCTATCCGTTTGGCTGGTTCGGTATTCTGTGCGAAGGCCCGCCGTCGTCGGACGAACTGATCTACGCGCGCCACGAGCGCGGCTTTGCGCTGATCAGCACGCGCTCGCCGAACGTGCAGCGCATGTATTTCCAGTGCGATCCGAAGGACTCGGTCGACAATTGGTCCGACGATCGCATCTGGGCGGAACTGCATGCGCGCGCCGATTCGGATGAAGGCCACAAGATCATCGACGGCAAGATCTTCCAGAAGAATATCGTCGGTATGCGCAGCTTCGTATCGACGACGATGCAGTACGGCCGCCTGTTCCTCGCTGGCGACGCCGCGCATATCGTGCCGCCGACCGGCGCGAAGGGCCTGAACCTCGCGGTCGCCGACGTGAACGTGCTCAGCAAGGCGCTCGACGCGTTCTACAAGGAAAACCGCACGGATTTGCTCGACCGTTATAGCGAAACCGCGCTTAAGCGCATCTGGCGCGCCGAGCACTTCTCGTACTGGATGACCAGCATGCTGCATCGTATCGAAGGCGCTTCGGCGTTCGAGCAGCAGTTGCAGATTGCCGAGTTGGAGTACGTGACGACGTCGCGCACGGCCGCGACGGTACTGGCGGAGAACTACGTCGGCGCCGCCGGCGCGCAGATGCAGGCGTATCTGTAAATGCCACTGCAAGCACCGCGCGGTCATCGGGATCGCTAATTGATCGACAGATCCCGATGCGCGGCCGCCTGAAACTCCTTGGGCGTGACACCGGTCTGCTTGCGGAAATAGCGGCTGAAATAGGCCGCATCTTCGAAACCGAGCGCATGCGCGATCTGTTTGATACTCGAACCCGAGTACACCAGATCGCGTTGCGCCTCGCGTATCAACTGGTCGTTGACGAGCGACAGCGGCGAATGGCCAAGTTCCTCACGACAGATACGGCCCAGCTGCGCCGCGGTCACCCCCAATTTTCCCGCGTAAAAATCGATTGGCAGATGCTCGCGCACATGGGCGGCGATCAGTTCGCGTAGCCGTTTGATCTGCGCGGCGCGCCGGTCATTGACGCTCGCACCCGCGCTTAACGCGGCATCGGTCAAACGTGCGACCTGCACAAAAAGTGCAATCATCAGCGACATGCCCGCGGCGATATGGCCGCGCGCGCTGCCGCGAAATTCCTGCTCCAGCAAACCGAACAACGGCATCAACGTGCGCTCGCCGATGGCGGGCCGCACGGGAATCAGCGCGGGCCGTTGCAGCACCGGCATGAGGCCCGGCGACACCGCTTTCGAAATCGACTCCAACGCGCGCTGCGCGGCGGTGATCACGAGCCCGTCGATCTCCGGCGAAAACACGAAACCATGCACCGTTTGTGCTGGAAGCAGGATCAGGCATGGCGCTTCGATCGTGAGCTTTTCGCTTTCGATCAGCACGTAGCCCGAACCGCTGCGGATATAGAGAATCTGTAGCAACGCATCGTGCCGGTGCGCGGAGATATGCCAGTCGTTGGGACGGCTGCGCTCGACGATCCATTCGAAATTGAACGCGTCGTACCACGGCGGCCGCGCGGACTCTCCATACAGATCGTAGTTAGGGATATGTCTCATGCAGTGTCGTCTCCTATGTTCGAATTGTCCTGCGATGCGCTGCCTTTGTCCAATTTCGTCCCGAAGGGCGTGGCTATACTTTTTTCCATCGAAGACGCGGCCGAATGCCGTCCGCGCGGCATGGCCGAGTTCATCGACGTCTTGGACCGGCTCGCGATGCCGATCCCGAGAAGCGCACGCCGATGACGCGCCTTGCGCATTCCGAAGTAATCGCCAACGCGATCGGCTTTCTCGCGTCGGACGCAGCCAGCCATGTCACGGGCACGGTGCTGAGCGTCGATGGCGATCAGGCAATTCGAACAACAAGAAAACACCTCTTCATCTCAAGGAGACATAGCAATGACCAGGCAGAAAGGAGCCCGCACATGAGCCGCTCCGAACGCAGTGTAGATGTGCAGTCCTTTATCGACGGAGAGCGTTTTTCGCCGTTCCAGTGGACGATTCTGGTGCTGTGCTTTCTGGTCGTCGCAGCCGATGGTTTCGACACCGCGGCGATCGGCTTTATCGCGCCGTCGCTCGTGCAGCAGTGGGGCATCGCGCGCAGTGCGCTCGGGCCGGTGATGAGCGCGGCGCTGGTGGGACTCGGCATCGGCGCGCTCGCGGCCGGCCCGTTCGCGGACCGGATCGGACGCAAGACGGTGCTGGTGCTGTCGGTGTTCTTCTTCGGGCTGTGGAGTCTCGCGGCGGCCCGCGCCACGTCGATCGAATCGTTGACCGTGCTGCGCTTTTTCACCGGCCTCGGACTCGGCGCGGCGATGCCCAACGCAGTCACGCTGATGTCCGAGTACGCACCCGCGAGGATCCGAGCGGTCGCGGTCAATGCGATGTTCTGCGGTTTTTCGGGCGGGCTCGCGCTCGGTGGCTTCGCATCCGCCTGGCTGATTCCGCATTTCGGCTGGCCGAGCGTGCTGGTCGCGGGCGGCATCGGCCCGATCGTGCTGAGCGTGCTGCTGATCCTGCTCTTGCCGGAATCGGCGCAATTCCTCGCGGTGCGCAAGCGGGCCGATCAACGGATCGCGCGAATCCTGCAACGCATCGCGCCGCACGACCGCTTCGACGGATGCCGCTTCTTCGCGGTCGACGTGCGCCGCAATAGCGGCGAGTCGCGCTCGCAGTGGGCGCTCGCGATCATCCTGTCGGCGCGCTACCGTTTCGGCACGCTGATGCTGTGGCTCGCCTATTTCATGGGGCTGCTGATTTACTACCTGCTGACCAACTGGCTGCCGACGCTGTTCAAGGACACGGGCTTCTCCGGTGAAAAGGCGGCGTTGATGACGTCGCTGTTTCCGCTTGGCGGCATCCTCGGCAATCTGTGCGTCGGCTGGGTGATGGATCGCTTCGCCGGGCATCGGGTGATCGCGTTCACGTATGTGCTCGTTGGCGCGCTCGTGCTGCTGGTCGGGCGGGGCGTCGGCCATCAGGTCTGGCTCGGCACGCTGATCTTCCTGACCGGCACGGTCGCGACCAGCGCGGTCACGTCGATGTCGGCGCTCGCGGCGAGCTTCTACCCGACCCGGGCGCGTGCGACGGGCGTGGCGTGGATGCTGGGAATCGGCCGGGTCGGCGGCGTGGCGGGCGCGCTCGTCGGCGCTGCGTTGATGGGGCTCGGCTGGCAGTTCGGCGCGGTGTTCAGCCTGCTCGCGGTGCCGGCCGTGATCGCGGCGGGCGGGGTGGTGCTGATGATGCGGCGCGAGCCGCTCGATCGCGCATCGGTCGATGACAACGTCGGCGCCATAGCGATCGAGTGAAGTGCGGCGGCGGGCGTGCCGCTATGCTCGGACAACCCGCAGACCTTAGGTCGCGCGCAGCAACGCCATTTCGTTGTGCAGTAGCGCGAGCAATTCGTCGTCGGTCGGCCGCGTGCCCCAGTGGCGCGCGCCGGCCACCGACGCGATCGCTATCCACGAATGCGGTGGAAACCATTCGCGCACCAGCGTGCCGTCCTGGCGCAGGCACAGCTGGCCGGTCAGCTCGCTGTATTCGGCGCAGATGTGCGCACCGTCGACCTGTGCGCTTACTCGTCTCGGATCATTGCGTAGCACGTCGTCGCTCCTGTCAAAGGGGTGGCGCGAATGCAAGCGCGGCGTGGTGGCGCGATTAACGCCACCTGGCTTCCATCAATGGTCATGCCCGTGACCGTGCCAGCCGTTGTCGTGCCAGTCGTTGTCGTGCCAGTCGCGATGCGGGCCGCGTGCATCGCGCCATTCGTCGTGGTGACGTTCCCACTCGCGACGCTCCCAATAGCGACGACCATCGTAGTAACGATCACCGTACCAGCCCGGCGCGATCACGACCGCAGGCGGCGCAGGCGCATACACGGGCGCGGGCTGCACATAGACCGGCGGGGGCGGCGGAGCCTCAACGACGGCGGGCGCGACTGCGATGCCCGGCACCCCGATATTCACGCCGACGTCGACGTGCGCGAAAGCGGCCGTCGATGCGCCGATCGCAAGACCCGCGACGACGCTCAACGATACCCAGCGGTTGCGTGAAAGACTCATGATTGTTCTCTGTTGTGTGGATGTCTGTAGTGGAGTGGCGAGCCGGACGCGCACCTACTGCGCGTGATGGCCCGATCAATAGCGTTCGTAGTAGTGGTCGTGATGCGGATGATCGCCGCCAGGGACGACGATGCAGCCGCTCAACGCGCCGCCGAGCGTGGCGGCAAGAATGACCAGTGCGAGGATTTTTTTCATGATGTTGCTCCCTGAAATCTGTGCTGCGAGTGCCTGTCGTGCGAAGCGTTCTATCTGAATCGCTTTCGTTTGAACCGAACTCTACTGAGCGGCGCGATTACCGATGTGTTTGTGTGTAACAGGACGTGTCGATTGGAGGTCGCATTGACATGGGCATGCGAGTGCGATGAACGGGGAGGGGAAGCGCCTGCGGTTAGATGTCGAAACGCCACGCGATGGTCAGGCGTGCGGGCAAACCCTTGAAGAGGCTATGAAAAAAACCGCATTCAATGGCAGGCGATGCATGGATGTGAAGCGAAGGTTCGGCGCATCGATTGCTGAAAAAAGAAGCGAATGCAATTTCGCCTTATCTATGCCGCGCAGATACATTCGGTTGCAGACGGGTCATCGGGCTCGCCATGCATTCGTGCGAGCACGATGAAATGACGCTACACCGGTAGCGTCATCAGCCTGTCTTATGCTGCTGTGGAGTGGATAAAAAGCATCGCGCACGCAGCGCGCGCGTGCGCAACTTATTGCGCGGCCGCGGGCTCCTGGGCGGTCGCTTCGCGATAGCCGAGCCGCGTCGAAATCGCGAGGCCGGCTTCCTTGAGCAGCGCGACGTAATGCTGCTTCGTATCGGCGCCGCAACGCATCGTCGGAAAGGAAATCGACAGACCGGCGATCACGCGGCCGAAGCGGTCGAAGACCGGCACCGCGATGCATTGCAGGCCTTCTTCCTGCTCCTCGTTGTCCTCGCCGTAGCCCTGCTCGCGTACGTGCGGCAGGATGCTCAGCACCGCTTCGGCACAGGTCAAGGTTTTTTGCGTCGACTTGCGAAATTCGATGTGCGAGAGCACCTCACGCGCATCGGCCGGGTCCATCCATGCGAGCAGCACCTTGCCGATCGCCGTGCTATGCAACGGATTGCGCCGGCCGATTCGCGACTGCATGCGCAGCCCGTAGTCGGCATCGATCTTGTGGATGTAGATGATCGCGTCGTCGTCGAATGCGCCGAGGTGTACCGCTTCGCGCGTCATCTGGCCGATACGGCGCATTTCGACGTCGGCCTCGCGTACCAGATCGACGCTTTCGAGCGCTTTCGCGCCGAGCTCGAACAGGCGGATCGTCAGCCGATAGCGCTCGGTTTCGACTTCCTGGGTCACGTAGCCGAGCGCCTTCAGCGTTTGAATCACGCGATGCACGGTCGTCTTCGACATGCCGAGCCGTTGCGAAAGCTCGCTGATGCCGATCTGCCCGGTGTCGCCGATCGCGCCGAGAATCGCGAACACGCGCCCGATCGACGATGCCGATTCGCCTCGCTCACCGCTGTCCGCGTCGAGCGCCTTGTCGAGCGCTTTGTCGCGCGCAGTGCTTTTGTGTATTCCCGTTGCCGCCATGTCCGTCATTCCCTGTCTGTGCCAAGCCGCGCCGCTGCCGCATCGAGCCGATGCTCACCCGGCGCGAGAGCATAGCGCGTCGCATGCGCTGGTGGCGAGCTTGTGCTGTCGCTAGCGCGCGAGCCAGCCGCCATCCACCGCCAGTGTATGCCCATGCACGTAGTCCGACGCCGACGAGGCGAGAAAAACCACCGGCCCCGCGAGATCCTCGGGCACGCCCCAGCGGCCGGCCGGAATGCGCCCGAGAATTTCTTCGTTGCGCTGCGCGTCGTCGCGCAACGCGGCGGTGTTTGCGGTCGCCATATAGCCGGGCGCGATCGCGTTCACGTTGATGCCATGCGCGGCCCATTCGTTGGCGAGCAGCCGGGTGAGACCGAGCACACCGCTTTTCGACGCGGTGTACGACGCGACGCGGATGCCGCCCTGGAACGACAGCATCGACGCGACGTTGATGATCTTGCCGCCGCGTTGCTGCCGCACGAACTGACGCGCCGCGGCCTGCGACAGAAAGAACAGGCTCTTCAGGTTCACGTCCATCACCGCGTCCGAGTCGTCTTCGCCGAACTCGAGCGCATCTTCGCGGCGGATGATGCCCGCGTTGTTGACGAGCACGTCGAGGCGGCCGAACGCTTCAACCGCGGCGCGCACGATGTCGTCGACCGATGAGCTCGACGCGAGATCGGCGCGCACGTCGGCGAAGCGGCGTCCGAGCGCCTCGACGCGCGCGGCGGTCGTGCCCGCGTCCGTACGACTGACGCCGACGATGTCGCAGCCGGCCGCGGCGAGCGCGACGGCCATGCCGGCGCCGAGGCCGGTGTTGCTGCCGGTCACGATGGCGACCTTGCCGCTCAGATCGAAAGTATTCATTGTGGTCGGGCTCATGTTCGCTCAGCGCAGTTCGCGAACCGCGAGATGGTCCATGTCGCCGAACATCTGGTTCTCGCCGACCATGCCCCAGATGAACGTGTACGCGCGCGTGCCGACACCCGAATGAATCGACCAGCTCGGCGAGATCACCGCCTGCTCGTTGCGCACGACGATATGCCGTGTTTCGTGCGGCTCGCCCATCATGTGGAAGACGGCGGCGTCGTCGGCGACGTTGAAGTAGAAATACACCTCCATGCGGCGCTCGTGCGTGTGGCAGGGCATCGTGTTCCACAGGCTGCCCGGTTCGAGCTTCGTCATGCCCATCGACAGCTGACAGGTCGGCAGCACGTCGGGCACGATGAACTTGTAGATGGTGCGGCGGTTGCTCGTGGCCGCGTCGCCCAGGGCTTCGGGCGAGGCCTGATCGAGCGAGATCGTGCGGGTCGGATAGCTGGTGTGCGCGGGCGCGCAGTTCAGGTAGAACTTAGCCGGCTGGCTGGCGTCGGCGCTGCCGAACGCGACCGCCTGCGCGCCTTTGCCGATATAGATCGCCTCTTCGCGGCGCACCGTGTAACGCGTGCCGTCGACGTCGACCCAGCCGTCGCCGCCGATGTTGATCGCGCCGAGTTCACGCCGCTCGAGCAGATAGTTGACGCCGATCGCCTTGCCGAGCGAGCCCGATACTTCGACCGCGCGCTCGACCGGCCACACGCCGCCGACGATGATCCGGTCGATGTGGCTATACGTGAGCTTCAACGCATCGCGCTCGAAGATCTGCTCGACCAGAAACTCGCGCCGCAGCCCGGTAGTGTCGAGCGTTTTCGCGTATTCGCTGTTGATGGCCTGTCTCACGTCCATTGAATTGTTCTCCTGTCGGTATGCGGGGTGCGGTGCCGCCTCGTGCCGAGACTGTAACGCAGAATCGCGATTTCGGAACGCTGGTCCGAAAATGTTTCGGCGAGCGATCGCAGCTGACAACACGTGGCGCGAACGGCCGGGTAAACGATAGTCGGCCTTATTAAATAAAGCGGAACGGCGTTCCTTTCATGGTGCTATATTGCGCCGGACAGGGAGAGCCCGGCATAGACCGGGACACCAACACGGGTCATCGATCCGATAACGGGACGTCACCGTCCATGGAGGAGGCATGAAAATCAAGAAGGCCATCGACCGCATTCCAGGCGGTCTGATGCTGGTGCCGCTGCTGCTCGGCGCCTGTGTGCACACGTTCGCGCCCGGCGCGGGCAAATATTTCGGCTCTTTCACCAACGGCCTGATTACCGGTACCGTGCCGATTCTGGCGGTATGGTTCTTCTGCATGGGCGCAACGATCGACCTGCGCGCAACCGGCACCGTGCTGCGCAAGTCGGGCACGCTGCTCGCAACCAAGATGCTGGTCGCGTGGATCGTCACGTTGATCGCGGCGCGCTTCATTCCGATCGACGGCATCAAGACCGGGCTCTTCGCGGGGCTGTCGTTGCTCGCGATCACGACCTCGATGGACATGACCAACGGCGGTCTCTACGCTGCCGTGATGCAACAGTACGGCACGAAGGAAGAGGCGGGCGCGTTCGTGCTGATGTCGGTCGAATCGGGGCCGCTGATCAGCATGATCATTCTGGGCGCCACGGGTGTGGCGTTCTTCGAGCCGCGGCTGTTCGTCGGCGCGGTGCTGCCGTTTCTGATCGGCTTTGCGCTCGGCAACTTCGATAGCGAGCTGCGCGAGCTGTTCGGCCGCTGTGTGCATCCGCTGATTCCGTTTTTCGGCTTTGCGCTCGGCAACGGCATCGATCTGAACGTGATCGTCACGAGCGGTTTGCCGGGTATCGTGCTGGGGCTCGGCGTGATCGTCGTGACCGGCGTGCCGCTGATTCTCGCCGATCGCTGGATCGCCGGCGGCAATGGGGCGGCGGGGCTCGCCGCGTCGTCGACGGCGGGGGCCGCGGTCGCGAATCCGGCGATCATCGCCGACATGATTCCGAGCTTCAAACCGCTGGTGCCGGCCGCAACCGCCATGGTCGCCACCGCTTGCCTCGTCACCGCGATTCTGGTGCCGATCCTCACGGCGCTGTGGGTGCGCCGGCATCAACCGCGCGGCACACTGCGCGAGGAGTTCGCCACGGTGACGCAGGCGGCGCCGCTCAACGAGTAGCGCGATGCAGCTGTCTGAATGAGTCAGTAGCAGGAAGCTGGCGCGCCCCTCAGCGCGCCAGCTTCGTTTCGAGCATCGCTTTCACCTCGGGCCATTCGTCGTCGATGATGCTAAAGCGCACCGAGTTGCGCTTGCGTCCATCGGGCATGATCCGCTCGTGCCGCACGATGCCTTCCTGTTTCGCGCCGATGCGCAGGATCGCCGCGCGCGATCTGTCGTTGAGCTCGTCGGTCGTGAATTGCACGCGCACGCAGCGCATCACGTCGAATGCGTGGCACAGCAGCAGATACTTCGCCTCGGTGTTCACGACCGAGCGCTGCGCCGAGGCGGCGAGCCACGTATGGCCGATTTCCAGCTTGCGGTTCGCGCGATCGATCTTCCAGAACCGCGTGCTGCCGACGATGCGGCCGGCGCCGTCATTCCCGTCTTCCTCGTCACGCCGCACGATCACGAACGGCATCACCTTGGCCGCAGCGCGGCCGGCGAGCGCCCTGGCAATATAGGCATCGATCGTCGCCGGGCCCGGCACGACGGTCAGCTTCATGTCCCACAGTTGCCCGTCGGCGGCGGCGTCGACGAGCGCCTGCGCGTGGTCCTCGCGCAGCGGCCGCAGCTCGACGAACGAGCCGCTCAGCGTGGGTTGCATCGATTCGGCGGAGATATCGTTCATGGCAATAAAAAAGGTCCGCGAGCGGAACACTCGTGGACCTGGCAGATCGGTTGATCCAGGCTACGGAACGACGCGACCGGCGAACCCGCGGCGCCGTTCCTCTAGCGCGTGATTAGCTTGATTAAACCGACATCACCGTGACAGCCTTGGTGACGAGGTAGGCTTCCATCGCCTCCGGGCCGCCTTCCGAGCCGTAGCCGGAATCCTTGACGCCGCCGAACGGCATTTCCGGCGTCGGCGTGGCGGGCTGGTTGATCCACAGCATGCCGACTTCCATGCGCTGCGACAGCAGATGCACGTTGGCGAACGACTTCGTATACGCGTAACCGGCGAGGCCGTACGGCAGACGGTTCGCTTCGGCGATCGCTTCTTCGAGCTTGTCGAAGCCGCGGATCGCGGCGACCGGGCCGAACGGCTCGTTGTTGAACACGTCGGCTTCGAGCGGCACGTCGGTCAGCACGGTGGCCGCGAAGAAGTTGCCTTCGGTACCGACGCGCTCGCCGCCCGTCGCGACCTTCGCGCCGGTCTTGCGAGCGTCGTCGACGACCTTGGCCATCGCGCTCAGACGGCGCGCGTTGGCGAGCGGCCCGAGCGTCGTGCCTTCGGCGAGACCGTCGCCGAGCTTCAGGCTTTCAGCGTGCTTGACGAGCGCGTTGGCGAACTCTTCGCGGATGCTGTTGTGCACGAGGAAGCGCGTCGGCGAGATGCACACCTGACCCGCGTTGCGGAACTTCGCGGCGCCGGCTGCCTTGACCGCGAGCGCGACGTCGGCGTCTTCCGCGACGATCACCGGCGCGTGGCCGCCGAGTTCCATCGTCGCGCGCTTCATGTGCGAACCGGCCAGCGCCGCGAGCTGCTTGCCGACCGGCGTCGAGCCGGTGAACGTGACCTTGCGGATCACCGGATGCGGGATCAGGTAGCTCGAGATTTCGGCCGGATCGCCGAACACGAGGCCGACCGTGCCGGGCGGCACGCCGGCTTCGACGAACGCCTGCAGCAGGGCCGCCGGCGACGCCGGGGTTTCTTCCGGCGCCTTCACGAGGAACGAGCAGCCGCAGGCGAGCGACGCCGACAGCTTGCGCACGACCTGGTTGACCGGGAAATTCCACGGCGTGAACGCGGCGACCGGGCCGATCGGCTCCTTCAGCACTTGCGACTGCGCGGCGAGGTTGCGCGACGGCACGATGCGGCCATACACGCGGCGGCCTTCATCCGCGAACCATTCGATGATGTCAGCGGCGGCCAGCACTTCGACGCGCGCCTCGGCGAAAGGCTTGCCCTGTTCCTGCGTCATCAGGCGGCCGATGTCGGCGGCGCGCTCGCGCACGAGAGCCGCAGCCTTGCGCATGATGGTGGCGCGTTCGTTGGCCGGCACCTTGCGCCAGGCTTCGAAGCCGCGCTGCGCGGCTTCGAGCGCGCGGTCCAGATCGGGGATGCCGGCATGCGCGACCTTGCCGATGGCCTGGCCGGTCGCGGGGTTGATCACGTCGAGGGTCTTGCCGCTGGCGGCGTCGCACCATTCGCCGTTGATCAGAAGACGGGTATCGGTATAGCTCGAGATGGCCATGCTGGGTTCCTGTGAGAGGGAAAACAACTGGCCGCGCGGTTGTGCGGCACGAGGCGACACACCTACGCGGCCATGAATGAATTGCCGATACCATTTATCTTATCTGATTGCGGGCAATCGCACCGGACGCGGCTCTCGGGCGCCTGCTCGTGGCATGCGGCTTGCTGAGGCTTGGCACCGGAGCGACTTTGCGGGTCTCGCCGGGGCGCGGCGTCAGCGCTGCGTGAATCCCATTCAACCGCTACTACAGCGCATCACGAGGACATCGCCATGCCAACCGGAACAGTGAAATGGTTCAACGACGCGAAGGGCTTCGGCTTCATTACCCCCGATGACGGCGGCGAAGATCTGTTCGCGCATTTTTCGGAGATTCGATCCGAAGGTTTCAAGTCGTTGCAAGAAAATCAGAAAGTCAGCTTCGAAATCAAGCAGGGGCCGAAAGGCAAGCAGGCGGCAGATATAAAGCCCGTGTGACGCCGGCCTCGCGGCTCATCCGCATGCGAGGTAACGATGGATAAGGACGCCGCCTACGCGGAGATCGAGCGCAATGGCGGCGCCGCCTATGCGAAAACCTTCGCCGCGCGCTATCCCGACGAACCGCTTACACCGTTCTGTCATCGCTATCTGTTCGAACGGGCGCAGCGCGATGAAGCCGAGCACGACGCGGCCGCGGCCACGCACGACGACGAGCGCGGTTTTGCGCTGAGGTCGCTCGCGCGCATGGAAGCGTCGTCGCATATCGCGCAGGCGGCGGCGAGCGCGTCGCGTGACGCGGCAGCCGCCGCGCACACTTCGGCGCGCGCGGCGCGGCGCTCGGCCTTCTGGACCATGATCGCTGCTCTCGCGTCGGCGACGGGCGTAGTGGTAAACGCGGCCCTCAATCTCGGCTGGCTCGAATGGGCAAGGCATCTTGCGCACTAGGCGACGCGTCGGGCCGAACGTCCGCGCGCGTGAATGTGATGTGAATGGGAGGCGCCGGTGGGCTAGCGCGCAAACCACGCGACAACCTATGCATTTACCACACCGAAACGACATCCATGCGACACGGTTACACGAGCGCGTCGATTGCACAAATCGACCTATCGGAGCATGCCGCGGGCGGTCCGAACGCAGTATTATTCTTCAGGTTTCCTTCAGCTTTGCTCCGTACTATTTGCGCCACTGCCCGTGGCCTTTCCGGACCGCGGCCGCCGCTACGTGCGGGTCGAGCACAGGCTTTCACGACCTGCATTCGGGCAATGGAACAGATAGATTCCTGACTGAAAACTGAAAGCGCCTATAAAGGCTTGCTGGAGCATCCATGAAAACTCTGTTCTTGCAGGCGCCGTCGTACGACGGCTTCGATGGTGGTGCGGGTTCGCGCTATCAGGCCAAGCGTGAAGTTCGCTCGTTCTGGTATCCGACGTGGCTCGCACAACCCGCCGCACTCGTTCCCGACAGCCGCGTGCTCGACGCAACGGCAGACGGCCTGTCCGTCGAAGCCGTGCTCGACATCGCTTCGCAATACGAGCTGGTGGTGATCCACACCAGCACGCCATCCTTCCCGACCGACGCACTGTTCGCCGAGGACCTCAAGAAGCGCAAGCCGTCGCTGCTGATCGGCATGGTCGGCGCGAAGGTCGCGGTCGATCCGCATAATTCGCTGATCGCGACCGAGGCCATCGACTTCGTTTGCCGCGAGGAATTCGACTACACCTGCAAGGAAATCTCCGAGGGCAAGCCGTTCTCGCAGATCCTGGGCCTGAGCTACCGCGCCCCCGACGGCTCGATCGAACACAACGAAGCGCGCCCGATCCTCGAGAACATGGACGAGCTGCCCTTCGTCGCGCCGATCTACAAGCGCGATCTGACCATCAAGAACTACTTCAACGGCTATCTGAAGCATCCGTACGTGTCGCTGTACACCGGCCGCGGCTGCCGCTCGAAGTGCACGTTCTGCCTGTGGCCGCAAACGGTCGGCGGCCATCGCTATCGGGTGCGTTCGGTCGAGAACGTGCTCGAGGAAGTGAAGTGGATTCGCGACAACATGCCCGAAGTCAAGGAGATCATGTTCGACGACGACACGTTCACCGACTTCAAGCCGCGCGCCGAAGAAATTGCGCGAGGCATGGGCAAGCTGGGCGTCACGTGGTCGTGCAACGCGAAGGCCAACGTGCCTTACTCGACGCTGAAGATCATGAAGGAAAACGGCCTGCGCCTGCTGCTGGTCGGCTACGAGTCCGGCGACGACCAGATCCTGCTGAACGTCAAGAAGGGCCTGCGCACGGACATCGCGCGACGCTTCGCGCAGGACTGCCGCACGCTCGGCATCAAGGTGCACGGCACTTTCATTATCGGCTTGCCGGGCGAGACGCAGGAAACGATCCAGAAGACCATCGAGTACGCGAAAGAGATCAATCCGCTGACCATTCAGGTGTCGCTCGCCGCGCCTTATCCGGGCACTCGGCTCTATAACCAGGCGGTCGAGAGCGGCTGGCTCGCGGAGAACAAGGTGATCAATCTCGTCAGCAAGCAGGGCGTGCAGCTGGCGGCGATCGGCTACCCGCATCTGTCGCGCGACGAGATGTACCATCAGCTCGAGAACTTCTACAAGCGCTTTTATTTCCGGCCGTCGAAGATCTGGGAGATCCTGCGCGAAATGCTGACGAGCTGGGACATGATGAAACGGCGCCTGCGCGAAGGCGTCGAATTTTTCCGCTTCCTGCGCGCGCACGAGGCGTGAGCGCCGTACACATCGCCGCCGTCACGCTCGCGTACGCGTGCGCGGCGGCGACTGTTGTCGGCATCGGCTACACCGTGCTCGCGAGCGCGCTGATCGGGCGCTTCTTCGCTAGAGCGGTGGCCGTTCCCTCCAGCTTTCCACCCATTACGGTTATCAAACCGTTGCACGGCAACGAGTGGGCGCTGCTCGATAATCTGTCGAGCTTCTGCGCCCAGGATTATCCGGGGCCCGTGCAATTCCTGTTCGGCGTGCACGACTCCGCCGACCCCGCGCTGCAAACCGTCGACGAACTGCGGCGCCTGCATCCGCAGGCGGACATCACCGTTGTCACCGATGCGCGTCTGTACGGACCGAACCGCAAGATCAGCAACATCCTCAACATGCTGCCGCAGGCGCGCCACGACGTGCTCGTGTTCGCCGATAGCGACGTGTGCGTCGGCCCCGACTATCTGCGCAATGTGATCGGCGAATTGCAGAAGCCGGGCGTCGGGCTGGTCACCTGCGCGTATCGCGGCCAGCCCGATCCGGGTTTCTGGCCGCGGCTGTCGGCGATCGCCACCAACTACCAGTTCCTGCCGGGCGTCGTCACCGGACTCGCGCTCGGGCTCGCGCGGCCGTGCTTCGGCCAGACCATCGCGATGCGGCGCGACACCTACGAGCGGATCGGCGGCTTCAAGCCGTTCGTGCGGCATCTGGCCGAAGACTACGAAATCGGCGCGGCGGTGCGCGCGGCGGGCGAGCAGGTCACGATTCCGCCGTTCGCGATCGCGCATGCCTGTGTCGAAGCGAGCGCCGCGCAACTCGTGACGCACGAACTGCGCTGGAGCCGCACGATCCGCCGCATCGATCCGCTCGGACACCTCGGCACCGCGCTCGTGCATCCGTTGCCGTTCGCGCTGCTCGCGCTCGCGTGCTCGGGCGGCGCGCCGTGGGCGTGGCTGCTCGCAGCAATGACGGTGCTCGCGCGTGTCGCGTTGAAGTGGCGCGCGGATCGGGCGTTGCGTCAGCGCTGCCGCGATCTGTGGCTACTGCCGTTATGGGATATCGTATCGTTTGCGATTTTCGTCGCGAGCTTCCGCTCGTCGCGGGTGACCTGGCGGGGCTTCAGCTTCAAGGTCGACGGCGACGGGCTGCTGTCGGCGGCACAGGACGAATGACGAACGAACGGCAGATTGGGCGGTCAATGAGCGAAGAAGTATCGAGCAGGCGAAACGGCACCGCCCTGGAGACGCACGGCAGCGGCCCGGCGGCACAGGCGGCACAGGCGCCTCAGGCGGCGGCGCACTCGGCAACCCATACGGCCACCCATGCCGCGGCACGCGGCGTGCGGCGCATCAGGTCAATCGAGGTCGCGTGCGAGGTGCGCGCATGATGAAGCATCTGGGCCGCGGGGCCGCGCTCGCGGGTTTGCTGATCTCTTTGTGGCTGGTCTGGCGCGAAGATCCGCGCGCGGTGCTCAGCGCGTTGCGCGCGGCCGGCGCGGGCCTCGTGCTGGCCGCGTTGGCGCACGTGCTGCCAATGGTCGCCAATGCGTGCGACTGGCGCTCGCTGATTCGCGGCGCGAACCGCCCCAGCTTCGGCAGGATGATGCATCTGGTATGGGTGCGCGAATCGGTCAACTCCATGCTGCCGGTCGCGCGGATCGGCGGCGAACTCGTGGCGTTCCGCATGTTCAAGCGCTGGGGCGTCCGGCCATCGACAGCGGTCGCCAGCACCATCGTCGACATGCAATTGACGCTGATCAGTCAGCTGATGTTCACGATGGTCGGCATCGGCTTTCTGTTCGCCAATGCGCAATCGGGCGCGCTGCGGCTCGCCGGGCAGCTCGCTTGGGGCGTGGTCGCGTTGACGCCGCTGCTGTTGCTGTTCGGGCTCGTGCAGCATGCGAATCCGTTCGAGCGCATCACACGCGTGGCGAACCGGATGACGAGCGGCAAGCTGACCGCGCTGGTCGGCCAGTCCGCGCAGATCGATCAGTCGATCAAGGTGATCTGGCGACGCCGCGCGGTCGTGCTGCGCTATCTGTTCTTCTGGCAGCCGCTGCAATGCGTGCTGACTTCGCTCGAAATCTGGCTCGCGCTGTATTTCCTCGGCGCGCGCGTGACGCTCGTCGAGGCGATCGTGATCGAATCGCTGATCCAGGCGGTCAGCAGCGCCGCGTTCTTCGTGCCGGGCGGTCTTGGCGTGCAGGAGGGCGCTTTCGTACTGATTGGCGGCGCACTCGGACTCGATCCCGCGACCTGTCTCGCGCTCGCCGCCGCGCGGCGCATTCGCGACCTGCTGATGTTCGTGCCGGGCCTGATCGCGTGGCAGTTGTTCGAGGCGTCCGGCAACGCGCGGCCGCATGCCAAGCCACCCGGCGTGGGCGCCGGGCTGGCCAAACAGCGTTCGGGCGTCGCTGATGCGAACCGCGGCGGCGAGCGGCGCTGAGCGATCGGCTCGCGGTTCCCCGCTTCCCGCTCGCGTCTTTGACGCGAACGCCGCGCGCCGTCAGCGCGGCGCGCGATAGGCCGGAAACGACAACTGCACCGCCAGCCCCTGGCCCCCGATTCCCGCTCCCAGCTGCAGATGCGCGCCGAAATGCTCGGCGATCCGCGCAACGATCGACAAACCGAGCCCGCTGCCGGTCGCCTGATTGCCGGTCGCGCGGAAAAAGCGGTTCGTCAGGCGCGCGAGATCGTCCGGCGCGACGCCGGGGCCGTCATCGCGCACGCTCAGTTGCACGTGCCCGTCGGCATGGCGCACCGCGACTTCGACGTTGCCCCCCGCACGCCCATACTTGATCGCGTTATCGAGCAGATTGTCGAGCAGGATCCCGATCAGCACCGGCTCCGCATCGATCTCGGCGAGCATGTCGCCGACCAGCATCACGTTGATGTGTTTCTGCTGCGCATTACGCCGGTTCGCGAGCAGCGCATCTTTCGCGATCGCGGCCGGCTTCAGCGGCTCGGTGGGCAGCTTCTCCTGCACGTCGAGCCGCGCGAGCAGCAGCAACTGCTCGGCGAGCCGTGCGCTGCGATCGACGCCTTGCACGACGCGCTCCATCGCGAGCCGCTGCAGCCCGATGTCGGGCTCCGCGAGCGCGACCTGCGCCTGCACCTTGATCGCGGCGAGCGGCGACTTCAGTTCGTGCGCGGCATCGGCGGTGAAGGCGCGCTCGAGTTCGAGAGCATGCTGCAGACGCGCCAGCATCTGGTTGATCGCATCGACGAGCGGGCGCACCTCGATCGGCGTGCGGCCGATCCCGACCGGTTCCATGCGGTTGATGTCGCGAGAACTGAGCGCGGCCGAAAGCACTTTTAGCGGTGCGAGGCTCCAGCCAATGCTGAACCATACGAGCAGCGCGAGCACCGGCAGCGCGATCAGCGTGGGCCGCGCGATGCGGCTCGCGATTTCGCTCACCAGGTCGCTGCGGGTATTGGCCGGCTCGAACACACGCACGCTGTGACCGAGTGCGGTCTCGCGCAACGTGAACGAGTGATACAGCTCGCCGACGAGCATCACGTCTTGCGCGCCGCTCGCGGGCGGCAACGGCAAATCCCACGCGGCGAGCGCGTGCAGTTGCGGGCTGCCTGCCAGCACGACGCCGTCGGCCGTGCGCACCTGGAAAAGCGCATCGCGCGGCAGCGTGTCGTCGTCATCGGAGTTGTTCGCGCCGGCTTCGGCGCTTTTCTCTTCTTCGCGCACGTCGATGCGCGCATTCGCGAGCGTCATCAGATTGGCCGGATCGAGCAGCGCGAGCACTTGCGCGAGTTCGGCGAGGCGCGCTTCCTCCCATAGGCCGACTTCGCGCGTCGCCTGCCGGTAGCTCGACACGAGCGCGCCGCCCCAGACGAGCGCGATGCTCGCGAGCACCAGCAGCACGAGGCGCCGCCGGATCGACGGACCGATCATTCTTTCTCCATCACGTAGCCGATATTGCGCACGGTCTTGATCAGATTTGCGCCGAGCTTCTTGCGCAGGTTCGACACATGCACCTCGATCGCATTGCTTTCGATTTCCTCCTGCCAGCCGTACAGGCTTTCTTCGAGCCGCGAGCGCGACTGCGGAATGCCGAGATTGGTCAGCAGTTGCAGCAGAATCGCCCATTCGCGCGATGTCAGCGGCACGCGCGCCTCGTCGATCTGCACCGTTTGCGCGGCCGGATTCACTGTCAGATTCTGGTAACGAATCAGATTGATACTGCGGCCTTGTGCGCGGCGCAACAGCGCACGGCACCGCGCGATCAGCTCGGTGAGATCGAACGGCTTGCCGAGATAGTCGTCGGCGCCCGCTTCGAGACCGCCGACGCGGTCGACGACCGTGCCTTTCGCGGTCAACACCAGCACCGGCACGTCATTGCCGGCGTCGCGCATGCGTTTGAGCAACTCGGTGCCGCTCACGCGCGGCAGGCCGAGGTCGAGTACCACCAATGCATATTGAGTCGTGTCGAGCGCGAGGCCGGCCTTGTGGCCGTCGCGGGCCCAGTCGACCGTGAAGCCGGCCTGGCGAAGGCCCGCTTCGACACCGCAGCCGATGAGCTCGTCGTCTTCTACGAGGAGTAAGCGCATGAGGCAAATATTCCAAGGTGTGGATTTATTGCATAAGGTCCTGCATTTTTATGCAAGCGACATTGATCCGTCTATACGAACAATCCGCGGTGTTCCGAAGTGTAACCACGCCGTTCGTTAGCCGCTTTATGCCATGCGGATGCTTAAGGTTTCCTTCAGCTTGAATCGATACCATCGACGCGCTATAAAATGGTCGTCGCAGATCGTGATGCATGTGCGAGACCAAGTTGTCGTCAGACCATCGCAATCTGATCGTAAGGACTTCGATGGAGTGACGCGCGAGGCATTCTTTATGCTGGTCGATAGCGTCAATGGACGTATCGACGAGTCCCGCCCAATGCCAGCATCTGGTCAGGCTGCAAGGCCCCGCACGAGGCACGTTATGAAGCGAGTCACCATCG
The DNA here is from genome assembly GCF_038900515.1 of Burkholderia sp. JPY481. Taxonomy (NCBI): domain Bacteria; kingdom Pseudomonadati; phylum Pseudomonadota; class Betaproteobacteria; order Burkholderiales; family Burkholderiaceae; genus Burkholderia; species Burkholderia sp. JPY481. The sequence continues at coordinate 380,853 of NZ_JAYMRT010000001.1, read as the reverse complement.
ACATGCTACGAGCCCATTTGCTAGTCGCGTCTCTGACCGCCGCAGGCACCGAAGCGCTGCTGTGCATCGCGCTGCCTGTACTGCCGGTCTCCGACGCTTTTTTCGCCTCGGCATCGTTCAGGCTGTTCGCGCTCGCGCTGATCATCGGCGGCGTCGTGATCGCGCGCGAATTCTCCGAGGTCGCGTTCGAGTTCGCGGTGCGGCGCGACTACGCGATTCGCGCTGCTCGCGGCGCGTGGCCGGCCGTGATCTCAGCCAACTGTCCACGCCGGTGGCTCGTCGTGCTTCATCTGCGGCTAACGGGGCAACCGTTCGTGCTGGCCGAGCACTGACGGATACGGACGACACACAATGGCGGCCCACGCGTTGATTGCATGTCAATGGCTTCTGTTAGCCGGCTGCGTTAGCGCTTCGATCTACACGGTAGCCGCCGCGCTCGCCATGCCGTTTTTCACCGCGCGGCATAAATCGAACCATCATGGCGGCAGGGCAGTCAATCGCGCGCTCAGCCGTTCGCTAATGGGTTCACCCGATGACCCATGCGGGCCGTTCGCGCAGGTCGGTGTCAGCGTGCTGAAGCCGCTGTGCGGCGCCGAGCCGCGTCTGTACGAGAATCTGCGAACCTTCTGCGAGCAGCGGCATCAGCATTTTCAGCTGGTGCTCGGCGTCTCGTCGCCGCACGATCCCGCCATCGCAGTGGTGCGCCGTTTGCAGGCCGCCTATCCGAAGTGCGACATCGAACTCGCTATCGACACGCGCGTACACGGCAGCAATCTGAAAGTCAGCAACCTGATCAACATGGCCGCACGTGCTCGCCACGACGTGATCGTGATCGCCGACAGCGACATCGCGGTCGACTCCGACTATCTCGACAGCGTCGCCGCGCCTCTCGCGGACCCGAGCGTCGGCGTGGTTACGTGCCTGTACGTCGCGCGCGGCGTCGGCGGCTTCTGGCCGCGCGTCGGTGCGCTGTTCATCAACGAGTGGTTCGCGCCGTCGGTGCGAGTCGCGCACGCGATGGGCTCGCGGCGCTTCGGTTTCGGCGCGACCCTCGCGTTGCGGCGCGCGACGCTGGAGCGCATCGGCGGCTTCGAGGCGCTGAAAAACTGCCTCGCCGACGACTACTGGCTCGCCGAGCACGTGCGCGCACTCGGTCTGCAAACGGTGCTGTCGCGCGTGATGGTCGCCACCGACGTGATCGAGCCGACCTTCGCGGCGCTGTGGCAGCGCGAAACGCGCTGGCTGCGCACGATCCGCTCGGTCAATCCGCCGGGTTTCGTGTCGCTGCTGATCACCTTCCCCACGCCGTGGATGTTGACGGGCGCCGGGCTGACCGTGTCGTTCGCATCGTGTGCTCACGCGCCGTTCGCGGCGGTGGTCGCGAGCGCGTCGGCCACCGCGCTTTGCGTTGGCGCGCGCCTGCTGCTGCATTGGCGTGCGGCGCGCCGTGCGCGCACGTTCTGGCGCGATCTGCCGCTGGTGCCGTTGCGCGATACGCTGCTCGCGCTCCAGTGGCTCGTCAGCGCGTTCGGTTCGCACGTCGTGTGGCGCGGCGAGCGCATGCAGCTCGGCACGCCGTCCGCCGAGCGCAGCGGTCGGCTGGACAGCCTCACGTGATAGCGCGCGGCAAGCCGGCCCAGCCGCGCGGACTGATCATCACCGCCGACGATTTTGGCCTGCATCAGCGCGTCAATCTCGCGGTCGAGCGCGCGCACCGCAACGGCGTGCTGCGCGCGACGAGTCTGATGGTCGGCGCGCCGGCCGCCAAAGACGCGGTTGCGCGCGCGCATACGCTCCCGGAACTACGGGTGGGCCTGCATCTGGTGCTGGCCGACGGCGCCGCGCTGGCGCCGCGCGAGCAGGTCGCCGCGCTGCTCGACGAGAACGGCCGCTTCAGCAGCAACATGGTGCGCGACGGTGTGCGCTTCTTCTTTCTGCCGCACGTGCGCCGGCAACTCGCGTACGAAATCCGCGCGCAATTCGAAGCCTTCGCCGCGACCGGCCTCACGCTCGACCACGTGAACACGCACAAGCATTTTCATCTGCATCCGACCGTGCTCGGCCTGATCCTCGACATCGGCCGCGACTACGGCATGACGGCGATGCGTCTGCCGTTCGAAGCGAACGCGCCGCTGTGGCTGCGGCCGTGGATCGCGCACGTGAAGACGCGGCTCGAGCGCGCGGGGATCGCGCACAACGACTACGTGGTCGGCATCGCGGCGAGCGGACGGATGGACGAGGCGACCTGGCTCGCCGCACTCGCGAATCTGCCGCATGGCGTCGGCGAAATCTACTGTCATCCGGCGCTGGCCGGCGACGCGCTGAGCGAGGGCATGCACGACTACCGGCATGCCGACGAGTTGCAGGCGCTGTTGTCGCCAAAGGTGGCCGCCGCGATCCGCGCGCTCGGCGCGCGAGTCGGCGGGTTCGCGGATGTGCTTGCGTAGCGTCATGCTTCGCGAAACGCAAAAAGCCCGGATAACCGCTCGACGCGTCCTCAGAACCCGTAAGCGTTCGTTAAGCTGCCGCGGCCGATAATACCGAGGCCAAAACCGCACGAACGAGGGGAGAGGCCATGCGCCTGCTACTGGTCGAAGACGACGACATGATCGCGGAATCGGTGCTGGGCGCGATGCGCCGCGCCGGCTACGCGATCGACTGGGCCGAGGACGGCCGTGCGGCGGAACTGTCGCTCGATAACGGCGTGTACGACCTCGTGCTGCTCGACCTCGGCCTGCCGAAAAAAGACGGCATCGACGTGCTGAACGCATATCGCCGCAACGGCGGCGCGGCGCCGGTCATCATCCTGACCGCGCGCGACGCGATCGACGAACGCATCCGCGGTCTCGACGCCGGCGCCGACGACTACCTGATCAAGCCGTTCGATCTCGACGAACTGGCCGCGCGCATTCGCGCGCTGCTGCGTCGGCGCACCGGCCAGAAGCAGCCGGTCTACAGCCACGGCGAACTGACGCTCGACCCCGCCGCGCATGAAGTCACCAAGGAAGGCGTGCCGCTGGCGCTGGTGCCGCGCGAATTCGCGCTGCTGCAGGCGCTGATCGAAGAGCCGACCCGCGTGTTCACGAAGGCCGAGCTCGAAGAAAAGCTGTACGGCTGGGGCGAGGAAGTCGGCAGCAACACGATCGAAGTGCATGTGCACAGTCTGCGGCGCAAGATCGGCGCGGACCAGATCGTGACCGTGCGCGGGGTCGGCTACCGCCTGAAGAGGTGCGGATGAGGTCGATTCGCCGCTGGCTGCTCGGCTGGCTGATCTTCGGCATGGCGGCGGCGTCGATGGTCGCGGCTTTCGCGATCTTCCATACCGCGCGGCGCGAGGCGAGCGAGCTGTTCGACTACGAACTGCGCACCGTCGCGCTGTCGCTGCCGTCGTCGCTGAGCGGCGCGGGCCTGCGCGAGCGTCGCCCCCCCGACCTCGGCGATCTCGCCGACGACCGCATCGTCATCGAGATCTGGGACAAGAGCGGCACGCTCATCTATCACTCCGCGCAGGCGCCGATGTTCGAGCGTCTGGCGCCGGGCTTCCACACGGTGCCGCGCGGTGAGTACCACTGGCGCATCTTCGGCGTCGCGCAGCCAGACCGCTACGTGCAGGTCGCGCAGCCCGTCTCGGTGCGCGAGGACCTCGCGTTGCATCTTGCGCTGCACACGCTGTGGCCGCTCGGCGTGCTGCTGCCGGTGACGATCGCGCTCGTGCTGCTGGTAGTCGCGCGCGGGCTCGCGCCGATCGGCGCGCTGTCGCGCGCGCTCGCGACGCGTTCGATCGATTCGCTCGAACCGCTGCGCCTCGACGGCAACGTGCCGGTCGAAATCCGGCCGCTCGTCGAAGCGCTGAACGATCTGCTGCAACGGCTGCATACGGCGTCGCAGGCGCAGCGCACGTTCATCGCCGATGCCGCGCACGAGCTGCGCTCGCCGCTCGCGGCGCTGAAGCTGCAACTGCAGGCGGCGTCGCGCGATGGCTCGCTGAAGGGCGAGGGGCAGACGCTCGAGCGTGTCGAAAATCGGGTGAACCGGATCATCCACCTCGTGCAGCAACTACTGACGCTCGCGCGCGAAGATGCACAGCCGGTCACCTCGACGGTGCCGGTGAGCTTGCGCCGCATCGGCGAGCAGGCAGTCAGCGATTGTTCGGTGCTCGCGGAGCTGCGCGAGATCGATCTCGGCCTCGAATGCGAACAGGCGCGCACGCCGAACGACGCCTACACCGTGCTCGCCGAGCCGCACAGTATCAGCGTGTTGTTGGGGAATCTGATCAACAACGCGATTCGTCATACGCCGCGGGGCGGCCGTGTCGACGTGGTGCTGCGGCGCACGGGCGAGCAGGTTGGCTTCGAGGTCGTCGACAGCGGCTCAGGAATTCCGGAGGCGGAGCTCGAACGCGTGTTTGACCGTTTCTATCGCGGCGAGGAGTCGAAGGGCGAGGGCAGCGGGCTCGGTCTCGCGATCGTCGCGCGGATCGCCGAGCGGCATCAGCTAGGGTTGTCGCTGCGCAACAACGTCGGCGCGCCGGGCTTGCGGGTGTCGGTCACCGGGCTGCACGCGCCCGCCGCCGATGCGCCCGTCACGGCCGCGAATTAACGATCGTCATTGCGGCTAGCGGTTGTCACAAGCATATAGGCGCACGCTGCTACAATCTCATTTTTACAGATCGACAGATTGGTTGTGCACTATGGGTTTCGAACAACTCGCTGAACTGAAGAAGCAACTGGCCGCGGCGCGAGCCGCCGCCGAGGGCGCCGGCAAGCCCGATCGCAAATCGGCTGCGCGCCCCGCTTCGAAGTCCGCCGGCAAGCCCGCTTCAAATCCTGGGGCACATCCTGGATCTAACGCCGAGCGTGGCGCCAATCCGGGCACGAAACCCGGTGGCCGGCCCGGTGGGAAGCCGGCCGCGAAGGCCGGTGGTCGGCCGGACGGCAAGCCGGGCACGCGACCCGGCCGCCCGCAGCCCGCCCATCACGCCGCACCCGAGGGCGCCGGGCCCGCCAGGACTGCGGCGGCGGACGCCAAGCCGGTGGACCCGGTGGTGCGCTCGATCGGTCGTCTGCAAAAGCGCTTCCCGATCGCTTTCCCGAAGAATCCGGCACCGAAGCTGCCGCTGAAGATCGGCGTTTTCGAAGACCTCGTCGAGCACGCGAAGGAGCTGTCGCTGACCGAAGCCGAACTGCGCGACGCGATCAAGACGTGGTGCCGTGGCGGGCGCTACTGGAAGAGCCTCGTCGAAGGCGCCGCGCGCGTCGATCTGGCGGGTGTCGAAGCCGGCAAGGTGACGGCGCAAGAAGCGGCCGGTGCGCAGCGCCTGCTCGCGCATCGCGCGGCGAAGGGCGCGCAGAAGGCCGCCGCGGCGACGGCAAGCGCGAATGCACAGACGGGTGCCGGTACATCGTCACCGTCCGAGACGGCGACCGCCGACGAGCCGCAGGCCGAAGCAGCGGTAGCGCCAGTCGCGCAACAGGCGGTTCCGCAAGCGGATGCCGCTGCCGCAGCACCGGAAGCCGTAGCGGCGAATGCCGCCGGCAGCGCGGACACCCCGACGCAAACCAGCGCACAATCCGAATCCCAAGCTTCCACTCCCTCCCAGGCCTAACTCTGGCATCGCCCGTCGCGGCCTCGCTCACGAGGCCATGACGGGTGGCGCAGCCGTCAGCCGGCTGCGCACGAATCCCACATGCTCCCGCAGCACATAAAACGCATCCGCATACGCTAGCGGCATGCGCAGGTGGTTCAGCGCCGCCTCGATCTCGTCCAGTTGCCCCAGTAGCTGTGTGCGCTCCTCGTCGGTTGCGCCGGCGAGCGCGTGCCGCTCGATCGCGATCAGCGAACCGTAATAGCGATAGATGCGTGAGCGCACCCGCCACCGGTACAGCGCCGGAATCACCCGCATCGCGGGCAGCAGCAGCACGGCGACCGGCAACAAAAGGACCAGTGTGCGATCGCCGATGCTCGCGAGCCAGAATGGCAGCGTCCGATACAAAAAGCCCTTGCCGGTCCGGTAATAGCGCTGCGCATCTTCGCTGATCCGGTATTCGTGCTCGACCGGCGTCGGGAACTGGCCGGCGTGCTGCAACAGGCCCGCGGCGCCATGCACTTCCTGCGCCGCTTCGATCAGCAGATCCGAAATCGCCGGATGCAGCGTGCTGCGCGCGACGAGTTCGACCGTCGGGCTGATCAGGTGGACGGTCTCGGGCGGAATGCGCCGCTTCAGATCGAGCACGCCGGGCGGCAGGTCGATCTGGTCGAGAAACGGAAACACGCGCGTATAGGCGCTGGCTTCGTCGAAATTCATCACCGAAATGCCGGGTACGCGCAACAGTCGCAGCATCAGGCCGCGCGTTGCCGAATCGCCGCTCAGCAGCGCCGCGTCGACCTCGCCGGAGACCAGCTGAGTGGCGGCCTGCAGGCCGTCGCTCGGCACCAGCGTCGTCGCGCCGCCGGACTCGATGCCGTTCGCCGCGAGCAGTTGCAGCGCGAGCAGCCGCGTGCCGCTGCCTTCGCGGCCAATCGCGATCCGCTTGCCTTCGAGCTGCGCCAGTTGCGTGAGCGCCGCGCCACGATAGAACACGACGATCGGCACATAGAACACGCTGCCGAGCGACACCAGCGACGACGTATCCAGCCCTTGGGCCACTCCGCCTTGCACGAACGCGATATCGACGTGCTGCTTCGGGTCCAGCAGCCGCTGCAGGTTCTGCACGGAACCATCGGATTCGAGCACGTTCAGGCGGATGCCGTTGCGCGCGAGGATCTTGCGGTACTGGTTCGCGGTGACGACGAACGAGCTGTCGCGCGGACCGGCGCTGATCGCGATCGTGCGCGGCGGCGCCGGATTGGCGATCCAGACGATCAGCACGATCGCGAATGCGACCAGCAGCGCCGTGATGAAGTAGGGCAGCAGGTGCTCGCGCCATTCCGCGCGCGTCAGTTCGGCGGGAAAGTGCGGAGGACGCGGACGGTGCGCTTTCATGAAGACTCCGTGCCTGAAGCCGGGAGCAGGCATTGTCGCCTGTGCGGGGCGGCTTTGCCGTGACGGTTCGTTCTATTGACCGGGCGCACGGCGCTCGACGGAGCCCGCCGGCCGCGGCCGAAGAATAATGACGTACATGGCATAATTTGCCGCAAATCGCGGTCTGGCAGTAGTGGACAACACAACTCGCGGCGTGGCGCAGGGCGCATGTTGAATCGTCGGCATCGGAAGATCGGCAGCTGGCTGGGATTGCTCGCGATCCTGCTGACGACGCTCGCGCCGACGATCTCGCAGACGCTAGCCGCCCACCGCCACGCCGACGCGATGACGGGCGAGCATTGCCGGATGGCGTCGATGGACGACATGGTGTCGATGCCGGGCATGCGAATGCAGGACGGCACGCCCGAGGCCACCCAGACCACCGCCAACCCGCCCGACAATGCCGACGACAGCGCCGACGCCGGTAATCCCACGGACAAGCACGCGCAGATGTCCGGCGATGCCTGCGGCTATTGCAGCCTGCTCGCGCATCTTCCGGTGATGCCGAGCGTCGGCATGCTGTTCGTCGCCGCAGTGCGCGCGCGCCAGCATACGGCCGCGACGCGCTTTGACAGCGTGCGCCGTGTCGAACCGCTGACCTTCGCGCAGCCCCGCGCACCACCTTCCGCTTCCTGATCCGAATCCCTTACGACGCGATGCGCCGACGTGCATCGCGCTTGCTCGCGCGCGTCCGTCCGACGGCGCGCGCCGGCCTCGTCATCACCGATCAGACAGGATGCACTCATGCACACATCAGCAACGCGCGACGGCCGTCCGCCGCGCGCGGCGCCGCTCATCGCGGCTGCCACGTATGTCGCCTACACCGCTTACGCCGCGTGCGGCGTCGTAGGCCTGATCACCGCGCCGTCCATCGCGCAGGCGCACGCGATCGCCGGCAACCGCGTCTTCCCGTCGACGCTCGCAGTCGACGACCCCGGCGTCGGCGACGAAGCCAATTTCGAGTACGGCCATCAGCGCGTGCCCGGCGACAACGGCGACCAGAGCATCAACACGTTCAGCTTCGAATACGACAAGCTGATCACGCCGCGCCTGGCGGTGTCGATTGACGGCGGGTACGTGATGCAGAACAACCCGCGCGCGGCCGGCTTCAACAACTTCGGCGTCGGCCTCAAGTACCTGCTGTACGTGAACGAGCCGCACGAACTGATGACGTCGATCGGCGTCACAGCGGAGCTCGGCGGCACCGGCAGTCGAGCGATCGCCGACAACTTCTCGACGATCTCGCCGACCGTCTACATCGGCAAGGGCATGGGCGATCTGCCCGATTCGCTCGCGTATCTGCGCCCGGTCGCGATCACGGCCGAGGCGGCCCCCGCGCTCAACACCGGCGCGGGTCAGCCGAACGCGTTCAACTACGGCTTCACCGTCCAGTACAGCCTGCCGTATCTGCAGCAGCACGTGCACGACGCGGGTCTGCCGCAGCCGTTCGCGAACCTGATCCCGCTCGTCGAGATTCCACTGTCGCGCAGCCAGGGGCAGACGACCGGCACGGTCAATCCGGGCTTTATCTGGATCAATCGCTATGGACAGTTCGGCGTCGAGGCGCAGCTTCCGATCAACCGCGCGAGCGGCTCGCACGTCGGCATTCTGGTGCAGGCGCATCTGTTCTTCGACGACATTGCGCCGACTACGCTCGGCAAGCCACTGTTTCCATGAGCAACGCAGGAGAAAAACGATGATGAACAGCTTCGAATATCACGCGATGCGCGTGGCGGCACTGATCGCCGGCTTGACGCTCGCGAGCGCGGCGCTCGCGCATGTGTTTCCGCAAAAGCAGGAGCCGGGCGCGGGCGCATCGGTGGCCGCGCCCGCGCAGGTCAAGTTGACCTTCGACGGGCCGCTCGAACCGGCGTTCAGCTCGCTGAGCGTGACCGATGCGAGCGGCAAGCAGGTCGGCACACGGAAGTCATCGGTGGATGCGCAGCAGCCCGCGGTGATGACGCTGCCGCTGCCGACGCTCGCGGCCGGACACTACACCGTGCATTGGATCGCGGTGGCGCCGGACGGGCATCGAACGCATGGGGACTATGGCTTCGATGTGAAGTAGGGCGGCACGATGGGCCGTGCCCGCGCAAGCGGCGCTCAAACCCGCTTGAACAACTGCCGCGCGAGCGAGCACATCAGCATCGTCGCGGGCGATTCGTCCTGCAGGCGCCGGCTCATGATGATCGGCGACGCGGCGCTTGCCGACGGAATCGGCCGGTACGCGACGCCATGCGCGCGCAAGCCCTCGACGCTTTCCGGTACCAGACATACGCCGACCTGCGCGGCGACCAGACCGAGCGCGGTTTGCAACTCGCGTACTTCGTGAATCGCCTTCGGCTCCAGCGCCTGGTCGTGCATCGCCGAGATCTGCTGGTCCGCATAGCTCGGCCGCGGCGTGCTCGGATAGACGATCAGCGTTTCCTCGGCGAGCGCGGCGAGCGTCAGCGGCTTCTTCTGCCGCGCGAGCGGATGGTCCTGCGGCAACGCGGCGATCATCCGTTCCTCGACCAGCACTTCGCGCGCGAGTTGCGCGTCGTCGAAGCGCAGCCGCCCGAAGCCGACGTCGATGCGGCCGCCTTTGAGCGCGGCCAACTGCTCGATCGTGAACATCTCGATCAGCGATAGCTCGATATGCGGCGCGGCCTCGCGAAACGAGCGGATGACCGCGGGCAGCGCGCCATATAGCGTAGACGGCACGAAGCCGATCACGATGCGCTCCGCGAGTTGCGCGAGCCGGCGCGTGAGCGGCGCGAGCTCGTCGGCCTCATCGATCAGACGTTTCGCCTGGGTGTAGAAAATGCGGCCGGCTTCGGTGAGCCGCAACGGCCGCGAGCCTCGCTCGAACAGCGGCAGGCCGACGTCTTCCTCGATTTGCTGGATCTGCCGCGACAGCGGCGGCTGCGTCATATGCAGACGATTGGCCGCCCGCGTGATGTTCATCTCCTCGGCGACCGCGATGAAGTAGCGAAGTTGGCGAAATTCCATGCATGCCTCAGAGGTGTGATGCGTCGGCGATCGGATTGGTGTTGGAATGCCGCGGGCTGAGTGTCCGTTTACTGCTCTGTGCTCCCGCACGAGCGCTCCGCGAAGGCAACGAATGATAGCAACAGCACCGTCAGATTCCGGCCAGATGGCGCACGAGCGCCTTTTCCGCGCGCGGCAACACATTCAGCTCGCGCATGCAGATCAGCGACGCAGCAAAATTGCCGGCATCGTTTCAATGGATGCCGTGCCGATGATCTCTTCGTTCGTCCTACCGTTATGCGCGCCGTTGCGCCTGCCGGTGCCCGCGCGGCACAGGCGTGTTCGTCGTGCCGGCAGTACTCTATCTGTAGGGGCTCGAGGACTTTTCGTCGCGGGTTCTTTATCTGTCCGCCTGGCGTCGCCGTTCAATCAACGGCGCGCGCGTTCGTTTAAATGACGTCAGGGCAGCGGATAGCAGAGGAGGGAGATCATGTGGCCCATTATTCTCGATACGCTCGGTGCGCTCGCGGTGCTTGCGAGCGTGGCGGCGCAGATCGCGCTGCTGCGCAAGCATTGAAATAAAGGCGCAGCGAATAAATCGCGTATCGCCCGAAATCTTCGTAAGCCCCCCGTAAACAGATTCAACCAAATCCGCTTCGAATCGATTGTTCGTCGGAAGCGGCGTGTCAATTCGCCTCGAGCCGCTTTATCCGATCTCGCGCGATGCCTAAATTTACGACTTGTGACAGCGCCACTGCATTCCAGCTTTTAGCGGCGTGGACCTCGCGACTTCTCGCGAGGCATGCCGGCGCGAACCATTGAAAGGACACGATGATGAGCAAGCTCACAGGCAAGGTAGCGGTTGTAACGGGTGCATCGAAAGGCATCGGTGCGGCGATTGCGAAGGCATTGGCGGCGCAAGGCGCGTCGGTCGTGGTGAACTATGCGTCGAGCCGCGCGGGCGCCGACAAGGTCGTCGCCGATATCACCGCGGCGGGCGGCAAGGCGGTCGCGGTTGGCGGCGACGTGTCGAAGGCCGCGGACGCGAAGGGCATCATCGATACGGCGATCGAAACCTATGGCCGGCTCGACGTTCTCGTCAACAACTCGGGGGTCTATGAATTCGCGACGCTCGAAGAAATCACCGAAGCGCATTTTCATAAGCACTTCGATGTGAACGTGCTGGGTCTGTTGCTGGTGACGCAGGCGGCGGCCAAACATCTGGGCGAAGGCGGCAGCATCGTCAACGTGAGCTCGGTCGTGACCCGCATCACACCGGCGACCACCGCGGTCTATTCGGGGACCAAGGGCGCGGTCGATGCGATCACCGGCGTGCTCGCGAAGGAACTCGGTCCGCGCAAGATCCGCGTGAATTCGGTGAATCCGGGCATGGTCGAGACCGAAGGTACGCACACCGCCGGGGTGATCGGCTCGGACTTCGAAACGTGGGCGATCAGCACGACGCCGCTCGGCCGTATCGGCCAGCCCGACGATATCGCCGATGTCGTCACGTTCCTGGCTTCGGACGACTCGCGCTGGTTGACGGGCGAGAGCCTGATCGCGAGCGGCGGCTCGCGCTAAGTCCGACGGGTTGCCAACGCTTCTGGCAACCCGCTTTTCAAATTGAGCGCGATAACGGATGGCGCGGCCGGTAGCACGACGGCCGCGCCGCTCGTTGCAGCGACGGCGCGCGAGCTACGCGCGTTGAACCTCGCCGACCGAGAACTCGGTTTCCGCTCCCGGCAATTCCACCGCGAAAAACGCGTCGAGCAGATTCGAACCCGGCCGCTCGGCGAGCCGCGTCAGCGATTCGATCATCTGCACTCGGCAGTCGACCAGCGGCACCATCCGGATGCGCCGCGACTCGTTGAACTCGGCGCGCGCGATCACGCCAACCCCGATTCCCTGCGCGACCGCTTCCTCGAGCGCCTCGCGGCCATCCACGTACATGACCGGTTCGACCTGCAACGACTCGCGCACGAGCTCGATTTCGAGCAGTTGTTGGGTGACCGATTGCGGCTCGCGGAAGATCATTGGCTGTTCGACGAGCTCCGCGTAACTGAGGCGGCGCTTCTTCGCGGCCGGATAGCTGGCCGGCACCATCGCGACCAGCGGATCGCGCCGCAACACGCGCGATTGCAAACGGCTATGCACCTGCGGCGCGGCCGTAATCGCCGCGTCGACCGCGCTCGACAGCACACGCTGCATGCACTCGGCCGCATTGGCGATCGACAGCGTGACGACGATGCCCGGATGCCGCTGGCGAAACGCGCCGATCAGCGCGACGGCGAGATCGGGCGCATCGGCCGCGAGCGATAGCGAACCCGACTCCAGTCCGCCCGCCGATTCGAGCAGCTGGCGCGCGTCGCGCTCGCAGCTGAGCATATGCCGCGTCACGCTGAACAGGCGCAGCCCGAGTTCGGTCGTCTCCACGCCGCGCGGCCCGCGCTCGAACAGCTTGACGCCGTAATCCTGTTCGAGCCGCCGGACATGATCCGACACGGCTGGCTGCGTCAACGACAACGCCTGTGCCGCTTTCGAAAAGCCGCCATGCTCAGCGACCGCATGAAACGCCCGCAATTGCGCGTACTGCACGTGTGCCTCGCCGATAAGTTTTTGCGATACCTACATCGATTATATCGATTTTGCCGATGATCGGCGTTTCGATATCGTGTGAGGTATCGACATAGCGATATCGGAGTACCCGACATGGAAAGCGCGATCGGCGGTTCGGCCGCTGCATTGAGCGTTGCGGCCGCGGCAACATCGGTCATCCGTGGCACGACATCCTGTGCGGCCCCGGCTGGCGGCGAGCCTTACCTGCTGACACCGGGTCCGCTGACCACGGCACTCTCGACGAAACAGGCGATGCTGCGCGACTGGGGCTCATGGGACGGCGACTTCCGCGCGATGACCGCTCAGTTGCGCGCGAGCCTGCTCGAAATCGCCGGCGACACCGCCGGCGACTACGACTGCGTGCCGCTGCAGGGCAGCGGCAGCTACTGCGTCGAAGCGATGCTCGGCAGCCTGATTCCGCGCGACGGCCATGCGCTCGTGCTCGCGAACGGCGCTTACGGCAAGCGCGCGGCGACCACGCTCGGCTACCTCGGCCGCGCCTGCACGCTGCTCGACAAGGGCGACTACCTGCCGCCGCGCGGTGTCGAAGTGGAGCGCATGCTGGCCGCCGATCCGTCGATCACGCACGTGGTCGCGATCCATTGCGAAACGAGCTCCGGCATCCTCAATCCGCTCGAAGAGATTGCCGCCGCGGTCGCGAAGCACGGCCGCAAGCTGCTGATCGATTCGATGAGCGCCTTCGGCGCGGTGCCGCTCGACGTGCGGCAGATCGCGTGCGAGGCGTTCGTGTCCTCGGCGAACAAGTGCATCGAGGGCGTGCCGGGTTTCGGCTTCGTGATCGCGCGCAAGAGCGCGCTCTGCGAAGCGAAGGGCCGCAGCCATTCGCTCGCGCTCGATCTCTACGATCAATGGGACGTGATGAATCGCACCGGCCAGTGGCGCTTCACGCCACCCACGCATACGGTGGCCGCGTTCCTCGAGGCGCTGCGGCTTTTCAGGCTCGAGGGCGGCCAGCCGGCGCGGCTCGCGCGCTATGCGAACAATCGCGACGTGCTGGTCGCCGGTATGTACGAGCTCGGCTTCGAGCCATTGCTCAGCGCGCACTGGCGCTCGCCGATCATCGTGACGTTTTTCTCGCCCGCGCATCCGTCGTTCGAATTCGCGCGCTTCTATGAACTGATGAAGGAGCAGGGCTTCATCATCTATCCAGGCAAGCTGACGGTGGTCGACAGTTTCCGCATCGGCTGCATCGGTCTGGTCGACGAGCACGTGATGCGTCGCGTGGTCGAAGCCTGCGCGCAAGCGCTGCGCATGATGGGCGTCACGCATGCGGCGCCGCCGCCCGCCGCGCTCGACGAACGCAAGGCGCTCGCGCAGGCGGCCTGAGCCGCGGCGGCAAACCCAATATTTTAGGATTCCCGGGGATTCAAGCAGATGAAATACGTGAAGGCAGTGATTTTCGATTGGGCCGGCACGGTGGTCGACTACGGTTCACGCGCGCCGATGGGCGCCTTCGTCGAGACCTTCGAGCAGTTCGGCGTGCCGATCACGATCGACGAAGCACGCGGCCCGATGGGTATGGCGAAGCGGCCGCATATCGCGGCGCTGATGGCGCTGCCGCGCGTCGCGCAGGCTTGGGCCGAGCGTCACGGCCATACACCGACCGACGCCGATATCGACGCCGTGTACGAAGTGTTCGTGCCGAAGAACATCGCGGTCGCAGCGAGCTATAGCGCGGTGATCCCTGGCGTCGCCGAGGTCGCGAGCGCACTGCGTCACGACGATATCCGCATCGGCACGACCACCGGCTATACCCGCGAGATCATCGACGAAATCGTGCCGGGCGCGGCCGCGCAGGGCTTCTCGCCGGACAGCATCGTGTGCACCGGCGATACGCCGGAAGGGCGGCCGTCCCCGTATATGATCTACCGGACGCTGCCGCAACTCGGCGTATGGCGCGCGAAAGAGGCGATCAAGGTCGACGACACCGAGGTCGGCATCGAAGAGGGCATCAACGGCGGCACGTGGGCGGTCGGCGTCGCGGTGAGCGGCAACGCGTTCGGCATGAGCGAGGCCGAGGTGAAGGCGCTGCCGGCCGACGAATTCGCCGCGCGCCGCACCGCCGCGATCGATAGGTTGAAGGCGGCGGGCGCGCATTACGTGATCGACAGCGTCGCGGATCTGATGCCGGTCGTCTACGACATCGACGCGCGGCTCGCGCGCGGCGAGCGGCCTTGAAGCGTCAACCCGATAACGTCACTTGAAGAAGCCGACCGCGAGATCGATGAACTCGCGCACCTTGCGCGGCACGAACTCGCGGCTCGGGTACACAAGCGACACGGCCACGTCGCCATTGAGCACCGCATAGCCGTCGAGCACGCGTACCAGCGTGCCGGCGCGCAATTCGTCCTCGACCATTTCGAGCGGCAGCAGCGCGATGCCCATCGCGCCGAGCGCGGCCTGCTTCTGCATGATCATGCTGTTGACCGTGAACGACGCATCGATCGCGATGCTCTCGCCACTGTCGTCGCCGCCCCCGCTCGCGCTTTCGGCGTCGCCGTCACCCTTGCGGAAAATCCACATCGTGCCGGTCGTGTCGAACGGCGCGGCGATCAGCCGATGCCTCCCCAGCTCGGCCGGCGTTTGCGGACGACCGGCCTGCGCCAGATACGCGGCCGCGGCCACCGGCACCGCGTGCGAGTTGATCAGACGCCGTACCACCAGCGACTCCGAGCGGATCATATGCTCGGTCACGATGCCGACATCGAAGCCGCCTTCGAGCAGATCGACGCGCTTTTCCGTCAGCGTGACGCGCAGGTTCACCTGCGGAAAGCGCGCCTGATATTCGGCGAACAGCGGCGTCAGCCGGAACAGCGAAAAACTGCCGAGCGCGACAATGCGCAGGTCGCCGGCCACTTCGCGCGACGCCGTGGTCGCGCGCGATTCCACTTCCTCCAGTTCCGCCAGCAGCACGCGGCAACCGTCCGCGTATTGCGCCCCGGCCTCGGTGAGCACAACCTTGCGCGTGGTGCGTTGAAACAGCCGAATGCCGAGATGCTGTTCGAGGCTCGACACATGGCGCGTGACGACCGACGTAGACACGTTCAGTTGCGCGGCGGCCTGCGCGAAGCTGCCGACATCGGCGACTTTGACGAAGGCCTGCATGGCCTGAAAAAGATTGATCATCTGAGTGCAAGAAACGTCTTTGTTGTTGCGCACGGCGGGGCCGCGTTCGCGCCCATCCTGAACTACCGCGCGACCAGCGCGCCATCGCGCGCGACGATGCGGCCGTTGGCGACCACCAGCTTGCGCACCGGCCGCGCGACGAGCGCATGCGCGAGCGTGTCGGCGTCGACCAGCACGAGATCGGCGCGCGCGCCCGGCTGCAAACCGTAAGCCTCGAATCCGCAGGCGCGCGCGGCGACGCCGCTGACGCAATCGAACGCGAGCGCGAGATCGTCGTCGCGGCGCAGGCCGTAGCGCATCGCGATCAGCATCGCCCGTTCCAGCATGTCGGGCGAGCCGTACGGCGTCCACGTGTCGCGAATCCCGTCGTTGCCGCCGAACAGCGTGACGCCGTGCGCGCGGCAAGCGGTGAGCGGCGGCACCGGCACCGACGGCGGCGCGGTGGTCAGCAGCGCGACGCGCAGCTCGGCGATACGCGCGAGCAGCGCATCGCGTTCGCGCTCGGGCAGCGCGCCGAGACAGAACGCGTGGCTGACCACTACTTGCCCCTGCATGCCGTGCGCGGCGACGCGATCGAGCAGCAAACCGAACGTGAACGCGCCGATTTCGCCGGGCTCGTGCAGATGAATGTCGATCGGCTTGCGGTGACGCTCGGCGAGCGCGAAGGTCAGATCGAGCGACTTCACCGGATCGCCGTCGATCAGCGCGGGATCGAGCGCGCCGAGCACGTCGGCGCCCGCGGCCAGCGCGCGATCGAGCAGCGCGTCGGTGCCGGGCCGGCCGAGCAGACCCGATTGCGGAAACGCGACGATCTGCAGGTCGAGCACGTCGCGCAGCGTGTCGCGCGTGGCCAGCACGCCGTCGAGATGGCGCAGGCCCGCGTCGGTGTCGATATCGACGTGCGTGCGCACCCGCGTCGTGCCGGCCGCCAGGAACGCGCGAGCGAGCGCGAGCGATTGCGCGCCCGCGTCGTGGCCGCTTTCGGCGCGCCAGCGGCGCTCGTTTTCGATCCGGTCGGTCAGCTTCGGTCCGACTTCGTTGCGATACCAGCGCAAGCCCCAGTTGGTCTTGTCCAGATGCGTATGCCCTTCGACGAAACCTGGCAGCAGCAGCGCGTCGCCGCCGTCCTCGACGGGCACACCGGGCTCGCGCGGCAGAGCGGCGCCGAGCGCGGCGATCCGGCCATCGACCATCGACACCTCGACGCGCTTGCCGTCGGCGAGACGCACGTTGGTGATCAGCGAGGCGTTCGTCGTGGGGCGTGGAGTGGTCGTGGTCATGAGCGGTAGGCAAGGGGAGTGAACGGGGTGCACGGGGTGCAAGGGAGACGCGGCCGGTGCGTTGACGCAACCCGCGATGCTACCCCGAGACGATCATAAATCGCTCCCCGTTACGGCTGATAACGCGTGAATTGATCCGGGAATTCGACGCGCCGAGATCGCGGCGGAGGGCCGCGCCGACCGGCAAAATCCAAGGCCGGACGGCGGTTCGCGGTATACTCCCGCGTAACTTGCCTGATCGCCAGGCTTGCCCGATACCTAGCTGTTACCCCCAAATCTCCCCGTACGTCGAGTTTAACGCTACTGCTTATGAGTACAATCCTTGAAAGTCTTCCGATCGGCCAGAAGGTCGGTATCGCGTTTTCCGGCGGCCTCGACACCAGCGCCGCGCTGCACTGGATGCGCAAGAAGGGCGCCGTGCCGTATGCCTACACGGCCAACCTCGGTCAGCCCGACGAAGACGATTACGATTCGATCCCGCGTCGCGCCACGCAATATGGCGCCGAAGGCGCGCGCCTGATCGACTGCCGCGCGCAACTGGTCGCGGAAGGCATCGCGGCGCTGCAGTGCGGCGCGTTCCATATCTCGACGGCGGGCGTCACCTACTTCAACACCACGCCGATCGGCCGCGCCGTGACCGGCACGATGCTGGTTGCCGCGATGAAGGAAGACGGCGTCAACATCTGGGGTGACGGCAGCACGTACAAGGGCAACGACATCGAGCGTTTCTACCGCTACGGTCTGCTCGTCAATCCGAACCTGCAGATCTACAAGCCGTGGCTCGACCAGCTGTTCATCGACGAACTCGGCGGCCGCGCGGAAATGTCCGAGTTCATGCGCCAGTCGGGCTTCGACTACAAGATGTCCGCTGAAAAGGCCTATTCGACCGACTCGAACCTGCTCGGCGCGACGCACGAAGCAAAAGATCTCGAAAGCCTCGAGTCCGGCATCAAGATCGTCAACCCGATCATGGGCGTCGCGTTCTGGCGCGACGACG
The DNA here is from genome assembly GCF_038900515.1 of Burkholderia sp. JPY481. Classification (NCBI taxonomy): domain Bacteria; kingdom Pseudomonadati; phylum Pseudomonadota; class Betaproteobacteria; order Burkholderiales; family Burkholderiaceae; genus Burkholderia; species Burkholderia sp. JPY481. The sequence goes on along the minus strand of NZ_JAYMRT010000001.1, from coordinate 362,822 downwards.
TGCAGATCGCCAGGGAAGAAGTGACGATCCGCTTCGAGGAAGGCCAGCCGGTCGCGCTGAACGGCCAGACGTTCCCGAACGCAGTCGAACTGCTGCTCGAAGCGAACCGTATCGGCGGCCGTCATGGTCTCGGCATGAGCGACCAGATCGAGAACCGCATCATCGAGGCGAAGAGCCGCGGCATCTACGAAGCTCCGGGCCTCGCGCTGCTCAATATCGCTTACGAGCGTCTCGTCACCGGTATCCACAACGAAGACACGATGGAGCAATTCCGCGAGAACGGCCGCCGCCTCGGCCGTCTGCTGTACCAGGGCCGCTGGTTCGATCCGCAGGCGATCATGCTGCGTGAAACCGCGCAGCGCTGGGTCGCGCGCGCGATCACCGGCGAAGTGACCGTCGAGCTGCGCCGCGGCAACGACTACTCGATCCTCAGCACGAAGTCGCCGAACCTCACGTATCAGCCCGAGCGTCTGTCGATGGAGAAGGTCGCTTCGACGTTCTCGCCGCGCGACCGCATCGGCCAGCTGACGATGCGCAACCTCGACATCAAGGACACGCGCGACAAGCTGCGCATTTACTCGCAGGCGGGTCTGCTGTCGTCGAACGAAACGTCGGCGCTGCCGCAGGTGAAGGGCGACAAGGAATAAAGCGGCGCGTCCGACTACCTGAACGTCGCATCGATCGATGGGCCGGCTCGCGAGAGCCGGCCCATTTTCTTTGGGGCCGCCGGATGCGCCCCGGCGCGTGCGCGCGGTCCCACATTCTGTGCTCAAGTTTGGCCTGCCTATGCCGTTGACATAAGCTAAGCCCATTCTGGAACCCTTCCGTGCAACTCGCTCACAGTATCGACCGCCTCGCCAGCCGGATGCCAGTCGACTCGACCGCCGGCGGCGAACCCGAGGTGGAGTCTTCGGTCATCGAGTGGCTGTTGCACGACGACCAGGTGATGCGCGAGTGTTTCACGCACGCGGCGGAGATTCTGAAGAGCGTGACCGGCGCGGCGATTACCGCGATCGTGCTGCTCGACGAGGAGTATCAGCACTATCGCGCCGAGGTCGGCATGGCGATGCCGCTCGTCACGCGCGCGCGTTCGCTCGCCGACTACGCGGTGCGCGACGCCGATCTGTTCGTGATCGAGGATGCGCACAACGACAGCCGCTTTGGCGAATGCATGCTGGTCAAGCGTCATCCGTTCGTGCGCTTTTACGCAGCGATCGCGCTACGCGCGCCGAACGGCGAGATCGTCGGCGCGCTGTGCGCGATGGACCCGGCACCGGGCCAGCTCGATGCGGGCCAGCGCGGCGTGTTCCACCACCTGCGCGCGATGATCGAAAACGATCTGAAAATGCGCACAGCCACCGCGATCGATCCGCTCACGCAGTTGTACAACCGGCGCTTTCTGCTCGAAACCATCGCGCGACGCTGGAAGGAGGCGCGCGACGGCGACGTGATGGGCTCGGTGGTCGTCGACGTCGACTGGTTCAAGCAGTACAACGACACCTACGGCCATCAGGCCGGCGATCATTGTCTGCGGCTGGTCGCCTCGGTGATGCAGGCCGCCGCCGACAGCGTGCAGTTCGTGGTCGGGCGCATGGGCGGCGAGGAGTTCGGACTGCTGGTGCTCGAAGCGCAGAGCTCGAAGCTCGAAGACACGCTCGAAACGCTGCGCCAGGGCGTGGCGGATCTCGCGATCGAACATCGCGCGTCGCCGCTCGGGGTGGTGACGGTCAGCATTGGCGCGTCGCTTACGCGCATCAGCGAGCTGTCGCGGCCCGCGCACCGGGACGGTTTCGCGAGCGCGGACCGGGCGTTGTATCGCTCGAAGCATAATGGGCGAAATCGTGTGACGATGGCGTAGCTCTATCTTCAGTCGTGGCGGCGGCACGGCTTATAGGACCAACGTCCCATTTCCAACCGTTGCCATCGTGGCAATATCGAAGCGCGTAGTGAACGTCGACGCAGTCGCCGGGTGCGGCAGCAGGGCTTTTTACGATGCGCATCATTCAAACGTTGCTGTTCATCGCGGCGTTCTGCTCAGGCATGACCGTCGGCGCTGCGACGTGCGTCGCCGCCCAAACTGCAGCCGCGCAGCCGGCCGCCTCGTCGGCCGTTCCCGTTCCGGCAGCCCCAGTTGCCCCGGCCTCGACTCCCGCCGCGCGTCGTATCGATCTCGGCAATCAACCGTTCACCGGGGATTTCGACGCCATGCTCGACCGGCGTCTGATCCGCGTACTGGTTCCCTACAGTCGAACGCTCTATGTGAATGAGCAAGGCCACGAGCGTGGGCTGACCGCCGGCCTGATGCGGGACTTCGAGCGTTATCTGAACAGGAAGTACCAGGCGACGCTCGGCAAACGTCCACTCACGCTGGTGATCATTCCGACGACGCGCGACCAGTTGCTCCCAGGGCTGATAGCGGGCCGGGGCGACATCGCCGCAGGCAATCTGACGGTCACGGAGGCCCGCCTGAAGCAGGTCGACTTCGTGTCGCCGCGTGACCGGACAGCAGTACGCGAAGTGGTCGTGACCGGGCCGAAGTCGCCAGCCCTCGCGAAGCTCGACGACCTGAGCGGCAAGACGGTCCACGTGCGACCGAGCAGCAGCTATTACGAGAGCCTGAACGCGTTGAACGCACGGTTCGCCAGGGAACGCAAAGCCCCCGTGAAGCTCGTACCGCTGCCCGACGCGCTCGAAGACGAGGACGCGATGGAGATGCTCAATGCCGGGCTGGTCCAGATCCTCGTCGTGGACGACTGGAAGGCGAAGGTATGGGCGCCGATACTGCCGGGAATCGTCGTGCACAACGACATGGCGGTGCGCGACGCAGGCTACATCGGCTGGGCGGTCCGCTTCAAAAGCCCCAAACTGCAGGACGCGATCAACGACTTCTACCTGAATTACGTGAAAAAGCAGAGTGTCGCGGAAGTCCGTCTGCAGCAGGAAATGAAGCGCATCAAGCAGATCTCCAACAATACGGAGTCAGCGGAGCTGAAGCGATTCAAACAGACGGTTAGCCTCTTCGAAAAATACGGCGCGCAATACGGCTTCGATCCGCTCTTGCTTGCGGCTCAGGGCTATCAGGAATCGCAGTTGAACCAGAGTGCGCGCAGTCACGTGGGAGCCATCGGCATCATGCAGCTGATGCCAGCCACGGGGAAGGAACTTGCGGTTGGCGACATCAGGGTGGCGGAGTCCAACGTTCATGCGGGAGCAAAATATCTCGACGTGCTGATGGCCCGTTACTTTCCCGATGCCCACTTCTCGGAAAGAGACCGCTCGCTGTTCGCATTCGCGAGCTACAACGCAGGACCCGCAAACATCGCCAAAATGCGCAAGGAGGCGGCGGCGCGCGGTCTCGATCCGAACAAGTGGTTCAACAATGTCGAAATCGTGGTCGCCGAGAAAATCGGCATCGAGCCCACCACGTACGTGCGCAATGTCTTCAAATATTACGTTGCGTACCGGCTCGTCCGGGAGGCCGAGGCGGCACGTGCTCGCGCTATCGGGCAGATGCGCAAGCAGGGTGGAACGTAAGGGAAGTACTCGTCTGAAAGCGCTGTCAACGCAGCGACGCTGCTGCGTGATCATCGAGGCGCGCGCCCGAATAAGGCCGTTGGGCATTCACGCGGAGTCTGAACATGTCGACCATTGAAGATCGCTTGCACGCGCTTGGCTACGTCCTACCGGAGCCATTGCAGCTTCCTCCGGGATTGGCGCTTCCTTTTCCATGGGTGCGGGTAGTCGGCAACAGGGCTTGCATCTCGGGCCATGGACCGACCAACGCGGACGGCTCGCTGGCCGAGCCACTTGGCAAGGTGGGTAGTCAGGTCTCGCAGGAGCAAGCGTTCGTGGCGGCTCGCCTCACCGCCCTCGCTATTCTCGGCAGCCTGAAGCGCGAGCTCGGAAGTCTGGAGCGCATCGCGTGTTGGACGCGAGTGTTCGGGATGGTCAATTCGGCACCCGGGTTCAACCGGCAGCCTGCCGTGATCAACGGCTTCTCGGAACTGATACTGGCTGTCTTTGGCGAGGAGCGCGGCGCTCACGCTCGCAGCGCGGTGGGGATGGCCGAGCTTCCCTTCAACATTCCCGTGGAGATCGAGGGTGAAATCGAACTGCTTCCACGAGACGCCTGAGCGCTTGCATCGAGCGAGGCGGTGAAGGAGCGCCACGGTGAAGCGGCGTGATCTGATCCGGTGGCTTGCGGCTGTCCCGCTGTTTCCCTCTGTCTGGCCGTTGCTTCGGCTCGATGCCGCTCACGCTGCGCAGAACCCGCGACGCGTGCGTCCGGGTGAACCGGGATGGCCCACGCCTTCGGACTGGGCGCGACTGAAACAGCAGGTGGATGGCTACCTGATCCGACCGGAGTCACCACTCGAGCCCTGTCGTGAATCGCCCGACAACGCCGAGTGCCTTGCGCTCTTCCGTGAACTCAAGAATCCGTACTTCATCGGCGACAGTCCCGTCTTGACGCAGACCTGCGAGTGGGTTGGCGCGTGGAAAGCCGAACCGAGTGCCTACGTAGTCGCGGCGACAAAGGTCGAACATGTGGCGGCGGCCGTCAACTTCGCGCGTGAACGCAAGCTTCGCGTCGTTGTGCGCGGCGCAGGACATTCCTATCTTGGCACTTCGAACGCACCGGATTCCTTGATGATATGGACACGCGCGATGAACGAGATCAGGAATCACGATGCTTTCGTTCCGAGCGGTTGTGACGGGATCATTCCACCCGGATCCGCGGTAAGCGTCGGGGCAGGGGCGATCTGGATGCATACCTACGAAGCCGTTACCGGCGGTGTGGGTCGATATGTACAGGGCGGCGGTTGTGGAACAGTGGGCGTCGCAGGACTGATTCAAGGCGGAGGTTTTGGAACGCACTCCAAACAATTCGGCATTGCATCGTCTTCACTGCTCGAAGCGGAGGTCGTCACTGCGGACGGTGTGGTCAGGGTCGTCAACGCGCGAAGAGAACCGGATCTTTTCTGGGCCTTGAAAGGCGGGGGCGGCGGCACCTTCGGCGTGGTCAGCCGTTTGACGTTGCGCACGCACGAACTGCCGGAGGTGTTCGGCCTCGTATCGTGCGCAGTCGTGGCCCGCTCCGATATCGCGTACCAACGCTTGCTAGGCCGGTTCGTCGCGCTTTACGCCGATCGCCTATGCAATCGCCACTGGGGTGAACTCGTCACGCTGCTGCCGGGCAAGCGTCTGCGCATCGCCATGAGCTTTCAGGGACTCGGCAAAGAAGAGGTCGCCGCGCTGTGGCAGCCGTTCTGGGACTGGATTGCATTGCAGGACGACCTGACCATGACGGCGGCGCCATCGATCGTCGCCGGTCCGGGGAGGATACGCTGGGACGGGAAGGCGCTCGCGCGGTACGTGCCCGGCCTGGTCCGTTTCGATGACCGGCCCGGCGCGCCAGACGCCAATTTCTTCTGGACCCAGAATCTCGCCGAGGCCGGTCATGTGATCCACAGCTTCGACTCGCTGTGGTTGCCCGCCGCAATGCTGACGCGCGAGCGCCAACCCGAACTCGTCGATGCGCTGATGGGCGCTACGCGCTATTGGCCTGTCGAACTTCATTTTCAGAAAGGGCTCGCCGGCGCGCCTGTCGACGTGATTGCCGCCGGCCTGCAAACGCCCGTCAATCCAGTCGTGGCGGAATCGTTCGCCTTGGCCATCCTCGCGAGCGAGGGGCCACCGGCATTCGACGGACTGACCGGTCACGAGCCCGACGTTGCGAAGGCACAGCGAGATACGAAGCTGATCGCTCTGGCCATCGACGAACTCAGGAAGCTTGCACCTGCAGACGGCGCATATGTCGCTGAGAGCAGCTATTTTCAGCAAAACTGGCAAGCCGCGTATTGGGGGGCCAACTATGCGCGTCTGCTTTCGATCAAGAAACGTTACGATCCGCACGGAGTTTTCTTCGTTCGTCACGGTGTGGGCTCCGAAGACTGGAGCGACGACGGGTTCACCCGCATGGCCGATTCCGACTAGCCGGCCGGCTGTTTCGCGCGAATCCTGATGCTCGTTATGTGTCGGTAGGAGCGTGTATTGACTCCGGCGAAAGCTCAATGCACGCTAGCGATGCATCGGCATCCGAAGCATCTCTTTCTAGCGAACCTGATGAAGCGGGGTCGGTAATAAGTTCGGTGCCGTTGCCAATACAACGTCGTATAAATGACGGAGACAGAAAAGATGACAACACCGAAAAAGATCCCGGCGGCCATGCACAACCCTTGGAGGCTCACTACCGCGGCGACCCTGATGGCCTCCGCGATCGTACTGGCCGGCTGCGGCAGCAGCAACGACGACGGGCTGCAACCACCGCCGCCAAGCAACGTTCTGCCAGGCTTCATCAAAAGCGCGGTAACGACGAAATCTTATGACGGCAACAGCGATGATCTGCTGACCGCGGGCCTCGGCAAGACCGGCCTCGCGTCGGCGAGCGCGCCGGTCATCGCGAATGCCGCGCAACCTACGGCCGCCGAATTGCGGCGTCTCGCGATCTGGTCGAACTACCGGGCGCTCGTCGACATGACGGCGAACGGCGGCTATGGACGCTTCTGGGGTCCCAACGTCGACCTGAACGGCAACGACACGCTGGGCGAAGGCAAGATCGCGGGCAAGGAATACCTCGCCTATGCCGATGACGGCAGCGGTGCGCAGAACGTGAGCCTGCTCGTGCAGATTCCCACCAGCTTCAATCCAGACCAGCCGTGCATCGTCACCGCGACGTCGTCCGGTTCGCGCGGCGTGTACGGCGCGATTTCGGCGGCCGGCGAGTGGGGCTTGAAGCGCGGCTGCGCCGTGGCCTACACCGACAAGGGCAGCGGCAACGGCGCGCATGAACTGTCGACGAATCGCGTGACGCTGATCGACGGCACGTTGCAGGATGCGAGCTCAGCGGGCAAGGCGAGCCTCTTCACCGCGAAATTCGGCGGCACCACGCTGGCAACGTTCAACGGGCAGTTCCCGAACCGCTATGCGTTCAAGCATGCGCACTCGCAACAGAACCCCGAGCAGGACTGGGGCAAGAACACGTTGCAGGCGATCCAGTTCGCATATTGGGCGCTCAACGATTCGTTCGGCGCGTTGAATGGCACGACGCGCACGGTGCGCTATGCGAGCGGCAGCATCACGACGATCGCCGCGTCGGTCAGCAACGGCGGCGGCGCGTCGCTCGCGGCAGCCGAGCAGGACACGTCGGGGCTGATCACGGCAGTGGTCGTCGGCGAGCCGCAGATCAACATGCGGCTTACGCCGCAGGTGTCGGTCGCGCAGGGCGGCGTGCCGGTCGGCGCGTTCGGCGAACCGCTCGCCGATTACATGACGCTCGCGAACCTGCTGCAGCCGTGCGCCGCGCTCGCGCCGGCCGCGGCCGGCGCGCCGTATCTGACCGCGCTGCCGACCGCAACCACCACCGCGCTGCGCACCGCGCGTTGCGCGTCGCTCGCGGCGGCTGGCGTGATCGCGGGAGCGGATACGGTGACGCAGGCCACCAATGCGCTCGCGCTGCTGCATCAGCACGGCTATCAGACCGACTCGGACCTGCTGCAAGCGCCGATGTGGGACTCGCAGGCAGTGCCGGCCGTCGCGGTGACCTATGTGAATGCGTACGGCCGCGCCAGTGTGTCCGACAACCTGTGCGACTTCAGCTTCGGCACCACCAGCCCGACGGGCGCAGCCGGCGTGACGCCGGCGGTCTCGCCGATGCTGACGGTGTTCGGCAACGGCAATGGCGTGCCGCCGACCAACGGCATCAACCTCATCTACAACGCGGGCACCTCGGGCGCGGCCGATCATCGGCTTGCGACCGCCGATGCGAGCTACGCGGGCGCCGCATGCCTGCGCGCGCGGTGGATCGATGGTTTCCTGAATGCCAGCGTCGATGCGATCCGCGTAAATGCGAACCTGCATGGCAAGCCGACCATCATCGTGCAAGGACGCGCGGATGCGCTGGTGCCGATCAACCACGCGTCGCGGCCGTATCTGGGCTTGAACCAGGTGGCCGAGGGCGGCGCGAGCAAGCTGGCGCTTTACGAAGTCACGAACGGTCAGCACTTTGACGCGTTCCTCGGCGTCGCCGGTTTCGACACGCGTTTCGTGCCGTTGCACTACTACAATCTTCAGGCGCTCAACCTGATGTGGGCTCATCTGAAGAACGGCACGCCGCTGCCGCCGTCGCAGGTGATTCACACGATACCGCGCGGCGGTACGCCGGGAGCCGCACCGGCGCTGACCACGGCCAACCTGCCGGCGATCGCGGCGAGCCCGGGCGCCAATGCGATTTCCGCAACGAACGGTGCGGTGAACGTGCCGGATTGAGCGGCGCGTGCTGAAGCAATGCGTGCACACAGGCGAGCGCCTGTGTGCGCGTTGCCGTGAGACGACCTGCGTCTACGCTCAAGAACTCATCCCCTCGCGCTCGAGCCACGAACGGAACTGCACGACCAGTTCATCGCCAGATTTCTCATCCGCAATGTAAGTGCAGTAGCTGCGCGACCGCAGACGCGGACCGTCGAACGGTGCGACGAGCCGGCCAGCGGCGAGATCGTCGGAGACCAGCGCGGTCGGTCCCATCGCGACGCCGATGCCGTCGATGGCGGCCTGCAAGGTCAGATAGAAGTGATCGAAGGTCAACGTGGCGGCCGGCCTCAGCGCGGCAAGCTGCGTGCTCGCCAGCCAGTCGGGCCAAAGCCGCGGAAGACTCGAGGTGTGCAGCAACGTGTGTTGCCGCAAGTCGCCCGGCGATCGAAGCGGCACTCGCTGCAACAGCGCCGGACTGCAGACTGGCAGCCTCTCCTCCGACAGGAATGGCCGCATCGAATAGCCATAGAACGTGTCCGGGCCGCCCCGGATGACGATGTCGTAACTCTCTTTCAGACTCTCCAGCGGTCCGTTCGACGTTTCCACCTTCACCTCCACGTCGGGATGCCCGGCGCGGAATGTCGCCAGTCTCGGCACCAGCCAGCGCAACGTGAATGTGGCGGGTGCGTTGACGGACAGCGTCCGCGACAGCGTTTCGGGCACACCGTATCGCGCGGTTGCCTGCGACAGCTGTTCGAACAGCGGGCCGATTTCCTCCAGATAGGCTTTCGCCGCCGCCGTCAGCGTCACCCGCCGATGATGCCGTTTGAACAACGAGGCGCCGAGCCATTCCTCGAGCAGACGCACCTGCTGGCTCACCGCGCCGTGAGTCACGTGCAGTTCCACGGCGGCTTCCTTGAAGCTGCCGAGCCGGCCCGCGGCCTCGAAGGCCCGTAACGCATTGAGCGGAGGCAATACCCGTTTCATTTGCAAGAGTATTTCTAACGCAGGCGGCCAATTTATCTGGTTTGAGGGGCGACAACAAGATAGATATCCTTCCTGCTGTACCACTGATGCCATTCCCGCTCACTCTCGGCCCAAAACCCCATGCTTAGTTACACCGGTGGCATCGTGCTTTTTGCCGCGATGCTTCACGCGAGCTGGAACGCGATGCTGCACGGCAACCGCGACCGGTTCCTGTCCATGACGTGGATGAGCATCGCCATCGCGGCGGTCTCCACGCTCGTCGTGCTGGTCAACCCATTGCCAGCCAGCGCCTGCTGGCCCTACCTCGTCGCATCGGGGCTCGTGCATATCTTCTACAACGTGAGCCTCGTGCGGTCGTATCGACGCAACGACCTGGCGCTCGCGTATCCGATCGCGCGTGGCTCGTCGCCGCTGCTCGTCACGCTCGGCGCGGCGCTGTTCGCGCGTGAAGCGATCGGCCCGTTGCACGCGCTCGGGATCGCGATGATCTCGGGCGGCATCATCGCGATCGCGTTGCAGGGGCGGCACGTGTCGCGCGCGGGTGTGCTGAGCGCGCTGACGACCGGTGCGACGATTGCGCTCTATACCGTGATCGACGGCATCGGCGTCAGAATGTCCGACGGTCAGCCGCTGATCTACACCGCGTGGATGTTCATGTCCTATTGGCTGATGCCGTTGCTGTTCGTCGCAATTCGCGGCCTCACGCCGTTATGGACACCGGTACGTGCCGAGCCGCTGTCGGTGGGCTCGTCGCTCGTCGGCGGCCTGGTGTCGATCGCGGCGTATGGCATCGTGATCTGGGCGCTGCAGTCGGGCGCGATGGGTGCGGTGTCGGCGTTGCGCGAGACCAGCGTGGTGTTCGCGGTGCTGATCGGGCGGGTGTTTCTTGGAGAAGCGGTCAATGGCGGGCGCTGGCTCGCGTGCCTGGTCGTTGCGGCTGGAGCGGCATGTCTGGGGCTTTGACCGGACAGAGGATGCGGGTCGTTCATCACCGGCACCTGGCTCGATGTGACGGGTGGCAAGTAAGCCATGCGCCATTCGTCCGTAAGATTTCCTTAAGCTTCGGCTGATAGATAGCGGGTTCGACAATGGCAGACAAAAATTACGATGCCCCGTGGACCCAGATCCGGCCGACAGGCCGAAAAGAACCGTTACCGCTCGACCTACCTGCTCGAATTGGCGCGCGGCAGCTCGCACATTTCGAGCACGCTGGGCGCCGACAGCCAGCAAGCGGCGATCGCCGAAGTGCTGTGCGATTTTGGCCTCAAATACGGCAAGGACGAACTGCCGGTCTTTCGCGCGCTGCTCGCGGAAAGCCTCGAGGATCGTGGCAATCCGGACGCGGCGCGAGCGGTGCTGAGCTTCGCGTCATGCCAAACGGTCTAGCCGCTCTCTAGCCGCCGATCAGCTTCAACCCCACCGGCAGCGATTCGCCGAACACGCGACCTTCGTCGGCGTTATCGAGCGCGACGACTTCGCTGACCATCGTGATCCAGGCGCGCGGCGCGCTCGCCGCTTCGAGGCGTCGCACGACGCTCGCGCGCAATTCGTCGGCCAGGTCGCGCGAGCGATCGCCGGTCATGCGAGCGATCTGCACGGCCGCGAACGCGGCCGGGTCGACCTTCTTCCAGTCGAGCGCGAGGATTGCGTCGAGCCATTGCGCGGCGACGTCGGGCGGCACGACGCTGTGCGCGCTGCCGTAGAACGGCTGGCGCGCGCCGATCCGTCCGACCGCCCACCAGCTTTGATGGTTTTCCGCGGGCTTTTTCAGGCGCGTGAGCACCGCCTCGCCGAGTTCGATCTTGCGTTCCGCCGGAATCCGTTCGAGCGATGCGGACAGGCGCACCATATCGGCAAAGCCGGTCTTCGCGACATCGAACGGCAGCTTGTGACGCGATTGCGCGGCCTTCTGCAGATAGTCCATCGCGTCGAGCACACGCAGTTGCGCGTCTTCGCCGAGACCGCCGGCCGCGCGGCGCCACAACGTCCACCATTCGGACCACACCTGGCTGTCGGTCACGTATTGAATGCCGTCGTCGAACAGCGTCCACAGTTGCTCGACGCGCCATTCGTCGAGCGGATAGCCGAAGCCGGGCCGCACGCAATAGCCGGCCAGATTCAGCCACAGCCGCTCGTGATCGGCCGAGCGGCGCCGGCGCCGCGCGCGTTCCCACAGCGCGCCGAACAGTTCGCGCAGCAATGCGCTATTCCAGCCATCGCGCGGGCCGAGCAGATGTTCGAGCTGCGCGCGCAGGCGTTTGATTTCCTTCGGGTCGACGTTATGCGCGCGGGCGCCGAAGCAACGATCGATCAGTTCGATCGCGCGATCGAGCGCGGGGTGGCGTTGCGGCGCGCCATCGGCGGATAGGTCAACTTGCGCGTCGCCATGGCGCAGCTGGAACTCGAGCAGCCAGCGTTGCGACGGATCGTCCAGCTCGATGCAATGGACGTCGAGCGTGCCGACCTCGGTCAGCGACGTCGCGATGCGCACCGCGGTTTCGCGGGCGCGCTGGCCGTCGCGTGGCTGGACGATCGTCGCGATCGGCGGCAGGCGCACGAAGTCGCCGCCCGCGAGGTCGACCAGCTCGCCAGGCTGATACGCGGTGTCCGCGCTCGACGACACCAGGTGAAAGCGCACCGGATGCCCGAGCCGCAGCGCGAACGTGCGATCCTCGATCAGAATCTCGTGACCTTCCTCGGTGCCGCGCGGCAGCAGACAGATGCCGCGTTGCGCGGGCGCTGCGTCCGGCTCGGTGACGTCTTTGCCGGCAGGCGTTTCGTCGAGCAACAGAAAATAGCTGCGCGGCGAACCGCCGCCGATTTTCGGCGCGAATCCCGCGCGCGCGAGCGTATAGGCGACCGCGCCGCGCGCGACCGCGACGTCGGGGTTGTCGTTGTGCAGCACATGGAGCGGCGCGCCGCGCCAGCCGCCGAGCGTGTCGGCGAGACGTCGCGACAGCGCGTCGGCGCGGAACACGCCGCCGTTGAGCAGCAGCGTGTCGGGAACGGGCAGGGCGGCTGTGCCGGATGCGTCCGGCGCGCCGGAATCCGCGCCCAGGGCCTTGCGCGACTGCGCGGCGAAACGCTCGAGAAAGGCCGCGACATGCCGTGTGACCGCCGCATCGGTCGAGTACGGCAGGCCGAATTCGACGATCGCGCCGCGCGGGCGGCCCGGTCGCTGATCGGCGGCCACGCGCGGAAAGAATCCATCGACGATGATCTGCTCGACCTCGACGCGCGTGACCTGTGTGGTGCGCGCGCCGCCGATCAGCTTCGAGCCCGCGCCGAGCAATGTGACCGGCGCCGACTCGGGCGCCTGCGCGCCGAGCAACTGCTCCTTCGCGACGCGGCATCGCTCGACCAGCTGCGACAGGCTCGCCGCCGACAGCCGCTGCGGTGGCTGTGCGCCGCCACCGGCACCACCCAACAGCCGCGCCTCGACCAGATGCGCGAGCGCGAGGTCCATGTTGTCGCCGCCGAGCATCAGGTGATTGCCGACACCGACGCGTGTCAGGCGCGGCTCGCCGTCGTCGGTCAGGCCGACTTCGATCAGCGTCAGGTCCGTGGTGCCACCGCCGACGTCGCAAATCAGCACGAGCCGGGTCTGGGACAACTCATCGGCAAGCGTGTCGCGATGCCGGAACAGCCAGTCGTAGAACGCGGCCTGCGGCTCTTCCAGCAGCCGCAGCGACGGCAGTCCCGCGAGCCGTGCCGCTTCGACGGTCAGCGCGCGCGCGCCTTCGTCGAACGATGCGGGCACCGTCAGCACGACGTCCTGCTGTTCGAGCGGCGCCTTCGGAAAGTGCTGGTTCCACGCGGCGCGCACGTGCGCGAGGTAGCTCGCGCTCGCATCGAGCGGGGAGATTTTGCGCACGTCGTCGGGCGCGCCCCACGGCAGGATCGGCGCGACGCGATCGACCGACGCGTGCGACAGCCAACTTTTCGCGCTCGCGACGAGCCGCCCCGGCACCTGCGCGCCGAGCAGCCGCGCGAGCCGGCCGACCACGGCCGGTTGCCCGGTGTCCTTGCCGTGGTCCGACGCTGCCCGAGCACCGGCGGACCACGGCAACTGCAGATCGGCCGCGCTCAGCTCGCCGTCGGCCGCCTGATAGCGCACCGACGGCAACAGCGGCCGCGCGGCGACCTCGCCGGGGCTCACCAGCTGCTCGATCTCGAACACGCGGATCTGCTGCGATCCGGCTTCCGCGTACGCGAGCACCGTGTTGCTGGTGCCGAGATCGATGCCGACGCTGTACCGCTTCATGTCAATCACGCGTTCGGGTTGCCGCGCACGTCGAATTCGACTTTCCAGCGCTCGTCGGAGCCGCGCGGGATCGCCTCGAGTTCGAGCGTGCCCGCTTCGGTCACGCGCGCGTGCAGCTTCACCGGCACGACTTCACCGGCGGTACGGCCGGCCGCCGGCAGCGTCGCCTGGATTTCCTCGAGCTCCTGCAACTCCTCGGGGCCCCAGAATTCGAGCAGCGTGCCGACCTGATCCTGACGACGCACCGACGAGCCGAAGAAGCGGAAATGCACGGGCTCGCCGACGACCAGCCCGAACTCCTGCGCGGGCAGCTCCGCGTCGGTGCCTTCTTCCATGCCGAACGGCGCGACGCACAGCGCCTGCACCGGCGGCTCGAGGCCGGGTACGGCCGGCATCGCCGATTCGATCGCGATGTAGTACGCGCGCGCGGTGCCGCCGCGAATTCGCACACCGCGCCCGCGACGCACGTAGCCGTAGTAAGCCGCGCCACGCGCGACCGCCAGATCGAGGTCAGCGCCTTCGAGCAGACGCGCGCTCGCCGCGCCTTCGGCCGCGAGCCAGCCGTTCAGCGTGTTCATGATGCGCTCGACCAGCAGCGTCGACTTGAACACGCCGCCGTTGAACAGCACCGCGGTCGGATGCAGGAAGCTCGCGTTCTGCGCGGCCGCGTTCGCGGCGGCTTCACCGAGCCCTTCGAGTTCGGCGAGTGCGCCGACCTGACGGCCGAGGAACGCTGCCAGATGCCGCGTGATACCCGCGTCCTGCGCGTACGGCAGGCCGAGCTGCGTCAAACCCACCCGCGCGCGGCTCACCGGACGCGCGGCGCTGTCGACCTGCGGGAAGAAGCCGTCGAGGATCGTCTGCGTGAGTTCAGCGCGCGTCAGCTCGGTGCGGATCGAGCCGCCGATCAGCTTCGAGCCGCGGCTCGGCACGACGAGCGGCACGGTGTCGGTGGCGGGGTCGCTGAGCAGGGTTTCCTTCGCCGCGCGGCACGCGTAGGTCAGCGCGCGCAGCTGCCACGCGTCGGCCTGGGTGCCCTGGGCGGCGAGCTTGCGCGCGACCACGTGCGCAAGTGCGAGGTCCATGTTGTCGCCGCCGAGCAGGATGTGATCGCCGACCGCGACGCGATGCAGTTCGAGATTGCCGTCGCGCTCGATCACCGCGATCAGCGACAGGTCGGTGGTGCCGCCGCCGACGTCGACGACGAGAATGATGTCGCCGACCTTGACCTGCTTGCGCCACTGGCCGCTGCTCTTCTGGATCCAGCTATAGAGCGCGGCCTGCGGCTCTTCGAGCAGCGTCATGCGTTTGAAGCCGGCGGCCTCGGCCGCCTCCGCGGTCAGTTCGCGCGCGGCCGGGTCGAACGACGCGGGGATCGTCACCGTGACGTCCTGCTCGCCGAACGGCGCGTCCGGATGCGCGTGATCCCACGCTTCGCGCAGGTGCGTCAGATAGCGCACCGAGCTTTCGAGCGGCGACACGCGTGTGACTTCGGGCGGCGCGTCATTCGGCAGAATGCCCGCGCGACGGTCGACGCCCGGATGGCACAGCCAGCTTTTCGCGCTCGACACGAGCCGGATCGGCGTGCCGGCGCCGCGATTGCGCGCGAATTCACCGACTGCGAATTCGCGCTGGCCGGTCCACGGCAGGTACAGGTCGCCGGAGGCCAGCTCGTCGGGATGCGGCAGGTACAGGAACGACGGCAGCAGCGGCAGGCTGTCGATTGCGCCGGGGCCCGTCAGCTGGGCGATCGACAGCACCTCCTGGGTGGTTTTCTCGCCGTCGCTCGCATGCGTGTCCACGTAGGACAGCGCGCAGTGCGTGGTGCCGAGGTCGATGCCGATGGAATAGCGTGCGTCGCTCATAGCTCCACCTCCGCCGGTGCGATGACCTTCGCGTTATGGCCGTCCGCGAGCTTCGGCAGACGCACCTCGTCGACGCGCCAGCCGCGATGGCTGATGCTGCCGCTAAACGGCGCGCTGCCGACCACGTTGCCGGTCAGACGCACCGAGCTCGCGTCGAAGCCCGCGGGCAGCGTCACGCGGCTGCCTTCGGCTTCGTCGCGCACCGGGCGGATCGTGAAGTGCTCACGCAGCGTCGCGCGGCAGCCTTCGTGCACGAGGCGCGCGGCTGCGCCGATGTCGGCGTCGCTATAGGCCTTGATGTCTTCCTCGACGAAATCGATGAAGCGCGCGTCGCGTTGCAGCAGGCCGAGCAGTTGCAGCGCGGCGTCGGGGGTGGCCTCCTTCAGCACCGGCGCGGGTTGCGGCTTCGGTTGCGGGGTGGGGGCGGGTGCCGGGGTTGCCGCGGCGGCGGGGGCGGGCGCTGCGGCCGCGCCGAACTTTTCGCCGTTGCGCAGGCGCAGCACGTCGGCGGCGAACTCGCCATTGCCGAGAATGCGGAAAAACGTGCCCACGGCCAGCGAAATCCGGCCGAGGAAGGATGGGTTCGAATCGCTCATAAAGGCTCCTGATCTGCTCTGTTGAGGACGAGCGGTCCTCGCCGCGCCGCGTGCGCCGGGCAGCGAAGCTGACGGGCCGGGCGGGGCTGTGATGTTGCGGGTCGTCGCGCGGCCGGGGGCGCGAGCCCTGGGCGATGATCATGCAACCGCCGGGCCGCCAGACGGTCCGGGACGCTTCGCGACCGGGCCGGCCGCGCGTGCGGCGCGCGCAAAACCCGTATTTTGCCTTGCGGCGCGCCCGACGCGGGCAAAGCCGGCAATTCTAGCGGGCAATGGGGTGGGAATGGCGGGGAGTTGGGGGCACCGGGCGGTGTGCGGAGGTGCTTTGGGAGCGGCTTTTGGCTTGGCGGCGCTGACGCGGGGCGGAGGCAGGCCAGCCTGCCGGTCTCTCCCCGCGCAGTGTTGCCGCTTACGCGATCATGCGCATGGCGGCGACGTTACGACTTTCTCGGCTCTTTCGGCACCCGCTTGCCCGATGGTGCCGGCGCGGGCCTGACCGGCCCAGCGACTTTCATGTCGGCTCGGCGCGGCGGTTGGTGCGCGGCCATCGAGCGCGCAGGCCTGACCGGCCCGGCGGTGTGTATGTCGGCGTGGTGCGGCGGTCGGTGCGCGGCTGTTGCGTGCGGGGGCCTGACCGGCCCGGGAGCGTGCCTGTGGGCGCGCGGCGGCTGTCCGTGCGCGGCCATCGCCGGCGCGGGACCGGCTGGGCGCACGAGCGGCGCACGCGCGTCACCCGGATACCCCGGCAGATGACCGTCATGGCTCGCCATCACACGACGCAGTTCCTCACGGCGATGGAAAACCTCCGCGCGACGATCGCCATGCGCATAGAACTGGCGCTGCCGGACGCCGTCCCGTCCGGCGACCCATATATACGTATCGCCGCCGACAAATACCACGTCGCGGTCGACCACATTGGCGACGTACACATCGGTGGGCAACGGCTGATACGCAGTCGCGGTCACTTCGGTAGGGCGGTTCGGGGCGCTGACGAGCTGGCCTTGCCCACCGGTCACGCAGCCCGCGAGAAAGCTCGCGCACGCAGCCGACGCCAACAGCGCCTTGGTGATCTTTTTCAACTTCATTCCCCGGTTTGTCTTGTTTAATTGTCGAGCGACGCCCTTTTAACGGCCGGGCATTTTGCATCTTGAGATGCGAATCGCCGATCGGGGAAATTCGTTGGTCATTGCGCAGGCGAGAACCGCGCAGGCGAAAACGCATGCGCCATTGCGCGTGCGCAGCCGGGGTCCCGATCCGCGCTTAATGGCCGTCCGGATTGCCTTCTTCAGACTTCGCGTCGTGCCAGTTCATCCGGTGCCGATTGACGGTCTCGGTATGCCGCGCGTCGTCCTCGGTGTGCAGATAAAGGCTGGTCGTATTCAGCGACACGTGGCCGAGATTGTCGCGGATCGTGCGCAGATCGACGCCGCCGTCCGCCTGATGCGAACCCGCCGTATGCCGCAGCCAGTGCGCCGACGCGCGCTCGAGTTCGTCGGCGCGATCGGCGAATTCGGGACCGCGCGCGCGTAACCACATCGCCGCGCCCGCGAAGATGCCTTTGATCGCGTCGTGAATCGCCGAGCGCGACAGGCAGCGATTGCGACCCTTGAACGGCAGCACGAGCGGGGTTTCCTCGGCGCGGGTCGGCAGCGCGGCGAGGCCATTTCGCGTCCGGTAGCTGCGCAGTTCCTGAACCAGTTCGGCCGACACGGGTACGATCCGCTCCTTGTCGCCCTTGCCGAGCGTTTCGAGCCACCACTGGTCCTGACCGTCGGCGCCGAGCCTTCTGAAGAACTGGCCCATCTGCCCGCCGGCGACCTCCGAAATGCGCATGCCTTGCAGATAGAACAGCGTGGTCAGCCAGCGGCAGCGCGCGTAGTACGCGCGCTGCGCATCGGTATCTTGCGGCAGCTGCTCGACGAACAGCTTCACTTCGTCCCACAGCGACGTCGACAGATAGCGCGTGACGCGCGGCGCCGAGCGCTTCGCGCGCTGTCGCAACAGCGCCATCGGATTGCCGCGCAGATAGCCGGCGTTGACGAGCCACGTGAACATCGCGTTCAGGATGATCAGCGCCTGGCGCTGGCTGGCCGGCGACAGCGGCCCGTTGAACGGTCGCCAGCGCGCGTCGCCGCGCGCGTACTTGCCGCCGTTCGCCGACACCCAGCGCGCGGCCGGCTGCGGATCGGCGATGAACGCCTTGAACAGCAGCAGATCCTCGTGCGTGAGCGACGACAGCGGCTTGCCGAGCTGCACGACGGCCCATAGCAGCAGCCGCTCGGCTTCCTTGCGGTAGTTGTCGAAGGTAGTCTTGGTATCGGCGTAATTGGAGAGCCACGCGCGCACGGCGTCGAGGTCGTTGCGCGCCGATAGCTGGGAGTTTTCCGCCGCGCCGCGGTTGGTGCCGTCGCGGCCATCGAGCAGTTCCGGCACGACGAGCGATTCGACGGGCTGGACGGTGGCGAGCTCAGCGTTCGGGGCAGCTTTCGGCACGGCTTTGGACACGGTTCGGGAGACTCCTCGGGCGCACGCCGGTTGGCGTCATTCTGCTCCGCTCAGGCGCTGTCCGAAGCGTTTGCCTGAAAAGAAAACAGCGCCCATCTTGTTGCGGACGAAACGCGAAACCCTATCACACAGTAGGCCGCGCCTGGCGCAAAACAGCGGGGCGCGCTCAAGCTTCGACGCAGCGACGATCGATCGGCATACAGTAATGGAGCGCGCCGCGCGATTGTTGCCCGCTATAGTCGTCATCTATTACCGGCATTGCCGGATTCGAATTCTATTGAAGTTTGCCCTCGCCTATATTCGAATAGGAGTGGCGCGTCGGCCGGAGTCATCCGCGGAGTTATCCGTCAGGGACTCCGGCTGCGTTTCCTTCAACCCTGGATTTCATGAGTGCACTGCCGAATCGTTCGGCTGACTGTCGGGTTCCTCGATCGTCAAGTTGCCACGGAAGCCTGACAGGATGACAAACGCATAACAAGTACCTTGCATGGGATTGGAGAGAGTGCTTTGCACCGACTCCGATCGACAACGGAGACATCCTCCAAAGGAGAGAACGCATGTCAAACGAAGCAAAGTGCCCGTTCATCCACACCGCCGGCGGCGGGACAACCATTCGAGACTGGTGGCCGAAGCAATTGCGCGTCGACCTGCTGAACCAGCATTCGAACCGCTCCAATCCGCTAGACAAGGACTTCAACTATGCCGAGGCATTCAAGAGCCTCGACTACGACGCGATCAAGAAAGACCTCGCCGCGCTGATGACCGATTCGCAGCCGTGGTGGCCCGCTGACTTTGGCCACTACGGGCCGCTGTTTATCCGTATGGCATGGCACAGCGCCGGCACCTACCGCATCGGCGACGGCCGCGGCGGCGCAGGGCGCGGCCAGCAGCGTTTCGCGCCGATCAACAGCTGGCCGGACAACGTGAGCCTCGACAAGGCGCGCCGGCTGCTATGGCCGATCAAGCAGAAATACGGCCAGAAAATTTCGTGGGCCGATCTGCTGATCCTGACCGGCAACGTCGCGCTCGAAACGATGGGTTTCAAGACATTCGGTTTCGGCGGCGGGCGCGAGGACACGTGGGAACCGGATCAGGACGTTTATTGGGGCAATGAAAAGACCTGGCTCGGCGGCGATGTGCGCTATGGCAAGGGCGCGGCCGGCAGGGAAGACGACGAAGGCGTGCTGGTCGCCGACGAAGAACTGCACGGCACCGAAAAGAGCCGCACCGATCCGCCCGGACGCAACCTCGAAAACCCGCTCGGCGCGGTGCAGATGGGCCTGATCTACGTGAACCCGGAAGGCCCGGACGGCAATCCCGATCCGCTCGCGGCGGCGGTCGACATCCGCGAAACGTTCGCCCGCATGGCGATGAACGACGAGGAAACGGTCGCGCTGATCGCCGGTGGCCACACATTCGGCAAGACGCACGGCGCGGGACCCGCCGAGAACGTCGGTCCGGAACCGGAAGGTGCCGGTCTCGAAGAGATGGGGCTCGGCTGGCGCAACAGCTTCGGCACCGGCAAGGGTGGCGACACGATCACGAGCGGTATCGAAGTCACGTGGACCTCGACGCCGACGCAGTGGGGCATGGGCTATTTCCAAAACCTGTTCGGCCACGAATGGGAGCTGACCAAGAGCCCGGCCGGCGCGAATCAGTGGGTTGCGAAGGGCGCAGAGCCCACGATCCCGCACGCGCACGACCCGTCGAAAAAACTGCTGCCGACGATGCTGACGACCGACCTGTCGCTCCGCCTCGACCCGATCTACGAAAAGATCTCGCGGCGCTTCATGAACAACCCGGACGAGTTCGCTGACGCGTTCGCGCGCGCATGGTTCAAGCTCACGCACCGCGACATGGGTCCGCGCGCCCGCTATCTGGGCCCGGAAGTGCCGGCCGAGGAACTGCTGTGGCAGGACCCGATCCCGGCCGTCGATCACCCGCTCGTCGATGACAAGGACGTCGCGGCGCTGAAGCAGAAGATCCTCGCGTCCGGACTATCGGTGTCGCAACTGGTCACGACCGCGTGGGCCTCGGCCTCGACGTTCCGCGGCTCGGACAAGCGCGGCGGCGCCAACGGCGCGCGCATCCGGCTCGCGCCGCAGAAGGACTGGGCAGTCAACCAGCCTGCCGAGCTCGCGAAGGTGCTGAAGGTGCTCGAAGGCATCCAGAGCGAGTTCAACGGTGCGCAGTCCGGCGGCAAGAAGATTTCGCTCGCCGACCTGATCGTGCTGGCGGGGAGTGCCGGCATCGAGCAGGCTGCGAAGAACGCCGGGCAGCAGGTGACGGTGCCGTTCTCGCCGGGTCGCATGGATGCGTCGCAGGATCAGACCGACGTCCAATCGGTCGGCGCGCTCGAGCCGGTCCACGACGGCTTCCGCAACTATCTGGGCGGCAAGTTCCCGGTGGAGGCGGAGAAGCTGCTGATCGACAAGGCGCAACTGCTGACGTTGACGGCACCCGAGATGACGGCGCTGATCGGCGGCCTGCGAGTGCTGAAGGTGGGCGGTGGCAAGGAAGGCGTGCTGACGGACAAACCGGAAACGCTGACCAACGACTTCTTCCGTAACCTGCTCGATATGGGTACGGAATGGACGCCGGTGTCGGAGGCCGCGGAAACGTTCGAAGGCGCCGACGCGAAGACCGGCGAGGTCAAGTGGACGGGTACCCGTGTCGATCTGGTGTTCGGCTCGAACTCGGTGCTGCGCGCCTTGAGCGAGGTCTACGCGAGCGAGGACGGTAAGGAGAAGTTCGTGCGCGACTTCATTGCCGCGTGGGTCAAGGTGATGAATCTGGATCGTTTCGATCTCGCTTGATCCAGCCACTGCGGCGCGTGGTTAATTGCCACGCCGACGCAGTGTTTGAAGGTAGCTTTGAGTAGTCATCGAGCGCGATTGCCGGGATGCCGGCAATCGCGTTTTTTCTTCGTCTGCGTCCCAGGTATCCACTCAGACCATCTTCAACACCACCCTGAAACGCGCGTGACCGCTCAGCATCCGGTCGTAGGCCTGCGCCGCCTCGGCGAGCGGATACTCCTCGATCATCGGCTTGACGCCGGTGAGCGCGCTGAACGCGAGCGTGTCCTGCGAATCGGCCGAGGTGCCCGAGGGCCAGCCTTGCACCGAGTTGCGTCCCATGATGAACTGCACGATCGGCACTTCGATCGGCTCCTCGGAAACGCCGACCATCACGAGCTTGCCGTTCAGGCCGAGACCGCCGAGCGTGGCGGTCATCGCTTTGCCGCTCGTCACCGTGGCGAGGATCAGCTTCGCGCCGCCCAGTGCCTGGAGCTTCTCGGCGACGTTTTCCGTTTTGCTGTCGATGTAGTGATGCGCGCCCAGTTGCTGCGCGAGCGGGGCCTTGTCCTGACCGCGCGCGATCGCCACCGTGCGAAAGCCCATCTTGCGCGCGAACTGCACGCCGAGATGACCGAGACCGCCGATACCGAGAATCGCTACCACGTCGCCGGCGCGCGCGCCGCTATTGCGTATCGCGTTGAAGGTCGTGATGCCCGCGCACAGCAGCGGCGCGGCATCGACATCGGACAGATCGTCGGGAATGCGCGCGAGCGCTTCGACCGGGGCTACCATGTATTCGGCGTAGCCGCCGTCGTAGCTGATGCCGGGGATCAGCGCAAACTTGCACAGCACGAAGTCGCCGCGGCGGCAGTGTTCGCATTTGCCGCAATGGCCGCCGTGCCAGCCGACCCCGACACGCTGCCCGAGCTGCCAGCCCTCGACACCCGCACCGAGCGAATCGATCACGCCCGCGATCTCGTGACCGGGCACGCGCGGATAATTGAGGCCCGGCCACAGCCCGTCCTTGGTCATCACATCGCTATGACAGATGCCGCAAGCCTGAATCCTGATACGCACATGACCGGCGCCCGCCTCGGGCACTTCACGTTCGACCAGTTCGAGCGGGCCGCCGGCCTGCTTTACTTCGACTGCTTTCATCGTGGGCATGATGTTCTTCCTTTCCAGTGGTGAACGGGACAAGAGGGGAACAAACTCAAACATCATAGTCCGCGCCCAGGCGGGTCGCCAGAAAGAAGCCGCCGTCAATTGGCCGATGACGATGACATCCGATGTAATTGGCGCGCCGCGCGGCCGTCACTAGTCTTTCACTACGGCGCGCCGCTCGAACCGCAGTTGGCGGGATTCGCGTGGCACGCGTCCACGCGCTGAAGCAGTTCTTTTCACCCCATTAACAGGAGGGCAATACGATGAACGTCACGAGTCACGATCCGAAAGTGCAGCCGGGCGATCTCGGTAGCCTGTTGCGCTATTGGCGTGACGTGCGCGGCGTGAGTCAGCTCGATCTGTCGCTCGAAGCCGGCTTCTCGCAGCGGCAGATCAGCTTCATCGAAAGCGGGCGCAGCGTGCCGGGCCGCGACACGCTGTTGACGCTTGCGCAAACTCTCGACGTGCCACTGCGCGAACGCAATGCGCTGCTGCTTGCCGCCGGTTACGCACCGGTCTATTCGGAAGCACCGTGGAATGCGCAGGAGATGAACGGCGTGGTTCGCGCGCTAGAACGGGTCGTGCGTCAGCATGAACCGTTTCCGGCGCTCGTGATGGACCGCGACTGGAACGTGCTGATGAGCAACGACGCGGCGCCGCGCTTTTTCGACTGCTTCATCGACATGGCCGCTCGCGAAGGCCCGCGCAACATGCTGCATCTGATCTTCGATCCGCTCGGCATGCGTCCGTTCGTGGCCGATTGGGAGCAGGTCGCGCGAAGCCTGCTGCAACGCGTGTATCGTGAATCGGTGGGTCATGTCGTCGGTGCCCACACGAAACGTCTACTCGATGAACTGCTTGCGTATCCCGATGTGCCGCGCGACTGGAAGACGCATCATGGCTCTTCCACGACGCCCGCGACGCTGCCGATGATTCCACTCGGCTTCATCAGCGACGGCGAGGTGCTGCGCTATTTCTCGATGGTCACGACCGTGGGCACACCGCAAAACGTGGCCGCGCAGGAGCTGCGCATCGAATGCATGTTCCCCGCCGACGAGGCCACCGAAGCGCGCCATCAGCAGTTGCTTGCGAAGCATGCGTTGCCGCAACCTCCATTATCGGCAAACCGTGCGCCGTGATATAGCAGTGCCTTCGGTTTTTGCGCGATCATCCGAGCCGGTCAGCTTGAGCAATCCGACGCCACTTACTCTCCATGGACAACGGGCTTCTACTGAGTCCCAGGCACGCTCGATGCTCCGGCGAGATATGCGCTGATCGCCTTGCGCAATGTCCGGACGGACGACTGATCGATGGAAGTCCATCGTTCGCGCCCGTCAAAAACTGGAAGAACACAACACGAAACCGACCACCCCCTTACTGGCAGTCAGCTTCTTCGCGGCCGATGTGCAGGCAGGCGCGGGACCCTTTCTCGGCATCTATCTGCAAGCGCATGGATGGAGCCCCGACATGATCGGCACCGTGCTGACGTTGGGGGCCATCGTCAGCGTGCTCGTGACGGCTCCGGCTGGCGCGCTGGTCGATGCCATTTACCATCGGCGCGCGGTGGTGGTTGCCGCAAGCGCGCTGACGGTCGCCGCCGCGTGCGTGATCTGGCTCTCGCGCGGCTACTGGCCGATCGCGCTCTCGCAGATCGCAACGGCAGTAGCGGGCTCGGTCATGGGCACCGCGCTGATGGGACTGACGCTCGGCATGAGCGGCCGCAGAAACTTCGACCGGCAGTACGGCCGCAACCAGGTGGCGAACCACGCCGGCAACATCGTGGCGGCGGCTTTATCCGGCGCGATCGGCTGGTGGCTCGGCATCGTCTGGGTGTTCGCGCTCGGGGCGGCGTTCGGCATCGCGTGCATTGTCTCCGTGTTGCTGATTCCCGCGCGCGCGGTGCATCGGCACTATGCGCGCGGCCTCGCGCACGAGGACGACAAGGATCGCTCGGAGGTGCGCGCGGACAGCGTACGCGCGCTGATCCGCTGCCGCCCGTTGCTGTTGCTCGCGCTCGCGCTGGCCGCCTTCAGCCTCGGCAATTCCACGCTGCTGCCGCTTTACAGCCTTGCGCAGGCGGCGGCCCACCACAGCGACGCCAGCGCGATCACGGCGGCCAATATCATCATTTCCCAGCTCGTGATGCTGTGCGCCGCTGTCTACGCGAGCCGCGCGATCCGTCGCTGGGGTTTCTGGTGGGTCATCCTCGCGACACTGGTCACGCTGCCGCTGCGAGGCCTGACCGCGGCGTGGATCACGGCCGAGTGGGGGATCGTGCCGGTGCAAATCTTCGACGGTCTGGGCTCCGGGCTGCAAAGCGTCGCGATACCGGCTCTCGTCGTGCACCTGTTGCATGGCAGCGGGCGGGTGAACCTCGGTCAGGGCGCGGTGAAAAGCGTGGAAGCGGCGGGCGGCTGCCTGAGTCCATTGCTCGGCGGATGGCTCGCCAGCCGCTTCGGTTACCGGACGGCCTTCATTGCGCTCGGTAGTCTCGCGTTCATCTCGCTGGCCGTGTGGATCATCCCAGGCGCGACGATCAGGCGAGCGTGCGATACCCGCCGCGACGAACTCGAAAAAATGGCCGACATCGACGTGTCGGCGTTGTTTTCGTAGCTCGGACGCAGCAGCCCGCAATCAGTCGAACCCCGGGTGCTTGACGCAGATCAAGCCGCCCGCGACGCCGGGGCGCATGATGTAAGCGCGTGACGCATGGCGTACCCGCCGCCGCTAGCCGACGCATGACTCGACCGGTTTGACGCGAGAACCCCTTTGCCGCCACGCATCGTGTTTCATTCCGGCCACAGGAGAAGTCCGTCATGAAAGCACTCGTCTATCACGGTCCGGGCAAAAAGTCGCTCGACGAACGGCCGATCCCCGAACTCGCGGCGCCCACCGATGCAATCGTCAAAGTCACCCGCACGACGATCTGCGGCACCGATCTGCACATTCTCAAAGGCGACGTGCCGAGCTGCGAGCCGGGCCGCATTCTCGGCCACGAAGGCGTCGGTGTCCTGCATCAGGTCGGCGACGCGGTGAGCGGGCTCGCAGCCGGCGATCACGTGCTGATCTCGTGCATCACCTCGTGCGGCCGCTGCGACTACTGCCGGCGCGGCATGTATTCGCATTGCACGACGGGCGGCTGGATTCTCGGTAACCGGATCGACGGCACGCAGGCCGAATACGTGCGCATTCCGCATGCGCAAAGCAGTTTGTACCGCATTCCGGCCGGCCTCGACGAAGAGGCGCTCGTGATGCTGTCCGACATTCTGCCGACCGGCTTCGAATGCGGCGTGCTCAACGGCAAAGTTCAGCCGGGCTGCACGGTGGCGATCGTCGGCGCCGGGCCGATCGGGCTCGCGGCGTTGTTGACCGCGCAGTTCTACTCGCCGGCGCAGATCATCATGATCGATCCCGATGACAATCGGCTCGAGGTCGCGCACCGCTTCGGCGCGACCGCGTGCGTCGACAACGCGCATACCGATGCGGTCGCGCAAGTGCTGAAGCTGACCGAAGCGGTCGGCGCCGACTGCGTGATCGAAGCGGTCGGCATTCCGCCGACGTTCGAGCTTTGCCAGCAACTGGTCGCGCCGGGCGGAACGATCGCGAACGTCGGCGTGCACGGCGTGAAGTGCGATCTGCATCTGGAACAGCTGTGGGATCGCAACATCGCGATCACGACGCGTCTCGTCGATACCGTCAGTACCCCGATGCTGATGAAGACGGTCAAGGCGGGGCGGATCGATCCGACGCGTCTGATCACGCATCGGTTCAGGCTCGACGATATTCTTGCGGCTTACGACACGTTCTCCAGCGCGTCGAGCACGCGCGCGCTGAAGGTGTTGATCGAAGCGTCGTAGGCGGGGCGCGGCGAGCCGGGGCGATGGTGCGTGGCACGCGTGCGCCGCGCCGCAGACCTCTATACTGTGCGTCGTCAAAACACGAGGCCCTGTCGCCGACCCGAGGTTCCGTCACCTCGCTAAATCGGCATCGCTCGACCCGCCCATCCATGGATACTGATTTGTCGTCGCCGCGCCGCTCGCGGCTCACCCGCGTTATCGAGGTTTTCAGCGCATTTCTGAAGCTCGGGCTGACCAGTTTCGGCGGCCCGATCGCTCATATCGGCTACTTCCGGCGCGAGTTCGTCGAGCGGCGCCGCTGGCTCGACGACGAAGCCTTCACCGACCTGATCGGCCTGTGCCAGTTTCTGCCGGGCCCCGCGAGCAGCCAGGCGGGATTTTCGATCGGGTTGCTGCGCGCCGGGTGGGCCGGGGGCCTAGCCGCCTGGTGCGGCTTCACGCTGCCGTCGGTGCTCGTGATGCTGGCCTTTGCCGCGATCGCGCCGGACCTCGGCGGCGCGTTCGGCACGGGTGTGATCCACGGGCTGAAACTCGTCGCGGTGGCCGTCGTCGCGCAGGCCGTTTGGGACATGGCGCGGCGTCTGTGTCCCGACCGCCGCCGCGCGGCGATCGCGCTCGCATCGCTCGCATTGCTGAGTGTGCTTGGCACCGTCTACGCCCAACTGATCGTGATCGGCGCCGGAGCCGTGCTCGGTGTCGCGCTGTGCCGGACCACGGGGACGCAAGCGCCGCACGCCATTGCGCTGCGGACCGCCGATTTCCAGGTGTCGCGCACGGCAGGCATCGCCGCGCTGGTGGTGTTCTTCGCATTGCTGTTCGCGTTGCCGCTGTGGGCGGCAAGCGGAACCTCGCAAGGCTTGCGCGTATTTGACGCGTTCTATCGCTCGGGCGCGCTCGTGTTCGGCGGCGGGCACGTGGTGCTGCCGCTGTTGCAGCGCGAAACCGTCGCGACCGGATGGGTCGCGCCCAACGACTTCCTGGCTGGCTATGGCGCGGCCCAGGCGGTACCCGGACCGCTGTTCACGTTCGCGGCGTTTCTCGGCTGGATGATGGCGCTGCCACCCAGACACTGGAGCGGCGCACTGCTCGCGACAGTGGGCATCTTTCTGCCGGGTCTGCTGCTCGTGCTCGCCGCATTGCCGTGGTGGCAGGCGCTGCGCGCGCGTGCGGCGATGGCGGCGGCGCTTGCCGGCGTCAATGCCGCGGTGGTCGGCCTGCTGGCCGCCGCGCTCTATTCGCCGGTATGGACTAGCGCGGTGTTGTCGGCGACGGATTTCGCCGTCGCGTGCATCGGCTTTTTGCTGTTGCTGCGCTGGAAGGTGCCGCCGCTTGCGGTCGTCGTGCTGTGTGTCGCGGCCGGCGTTGCTCAAACCGTATGGCACCCGCTTTGACAGCGCTAAACGCGCACGGCTTTTTCACAAGCACTGATCTGCATCAAGGCTGACAGCCACGCGTCGGTTAGCCTGCAACGATGATCGCGCGGCCTCTGTGCGTTTGCCGCACCACGACGGTATCGCGCGAAACCCGACAGGCCGCAAGCCATTCGCGCGATGACGGACCACATGATCGACCACGGCCCCGGCGGCTACGGATTGGGCGGTGCAAGCGCGCACGACGGCCCGCGCGCCGTGCGGGCATGGCGCCGCCTGCGCTGGGGGCTGTGCGCGCTGAGCTTCTGCGCGATCCCCGCGTTCTACATCGAACTGACGGTGCCCACTCCGTTTGCACTGATCCTGTCGCGTACCCTGTACCTGGGCATGTTCGCTGGCTTTGCGTTGTCGTTCACCTGGCTGGCCCATCTGAGCAGACGGCCAAAGACGCTGCTCGCAAACAACTGGCTCGACCTGCTCATCGCGTTGGGCGCGGCGCTCAGCACCGGTTTCGGCACGCCGCCGTGGCAGCCGGTCGAATGGCTGCTGCGGCTGTCGTTCATGGGCGTCGTCGCGTTGCGTATCGTGCTGTCATTGCGCGAGTTCGTCACGCCGAACCGTCTGATGTGGCTGCTACTCGCCGGCGCGCTCGTGCTCGCGATGGCCGGTGCCGGCTTTTACTGGCTCGAACCGCACGTGCATTCCTACTCCGAAGGGCTGTGGCTTGCGTTCGAAAGCAGCGCTACGGTCGGCTATGGCGACATCGCGCCGACGACGCCCGCATCGCGCGTGTTCGCTGCATTTGTCGTGCTGCTTGGCTACGGCATGTTGTCTCTGGTCTTCGCGAGCATCGCCGCCGCATTCATCGGCAAGGAAGAGAGGGCGTTGCGGCGTGAGATGCATCGGGATATCAAGCATCTGAACGATGAAATCGTACGCCTGCACGCCGAACTGAAGGCGTTGCGGCAGACGCTCGACGCCGCCGCGCGACGCAGCGACACCGATGCGGACTCCGTGACGCGCACGGGCGAATGACTCCTCGTGCCGACACCGCCGCGGCCGCCTTGACGTACGTCAAATCCGCCGTGAATTGCGTGTTTAAGCTGGAGACGTCGCGGCACTTCATGCCCGTGGGGGCCTCACCATGCATATTTCCTTTCCATCCTGCATGCCCGAATACTGCGCCCGGGATCTGGTGCTGGCGTTTCCGGCGCTCGTCGACGATCGGCCCGTGCAATGCGCGATCACGGCCGAGGCGCTCGAAGATCATTTCGGCGCACGCTCGCTGCGGGAAGACGATCTGGTCCAGGCGTTCCTCGCGCACCGCTATCAGATCGAACAGGCCGCCAGACAACTGCTCGAAGAGGTTGGCGCCAAGCCCGTGCTGCTGCATAGCGGGTTCTTCAGGTTCTCCGCGTGACCCGTCGAGCGGACGCGCTTGACGTGGATCAACGACGCGCCCGCGCGCCCCGCTACGCTGAAGGCATGGTGAGCCCAGCTCGGCTCGGTCGACTGGGCCCGGTCGTGGCCTGCTTATCCCAAGGAGAGTGCAATGAGCAATCTGACGCGTTTTGATCCGCTTTCGCTGGACCCTGTGTCGGAACTGTTCCAGGGTTTCTTCCGGCCGATGCGGTCGATGCTGTCGACCCAGGAGACCGAACTCGCGTCGATGAAGATCGACGTGACGGAAAGCGACGCGGCTTACTCGGTGAAAGCTGAACTGCCCGGCGTGGACAAGAAAGACATTGACGTGCAGATCGACGGGAGCGTCGTGTCGATCAACGCGAAGGTCGAGCGCAACACGGAGGAAAAGGAAGGAGAGCGCGTGATCCGCCGCGAGCGCTACGCCGGGACCTTCAGCCGCTCGTTCTCGCTCGGCGGCGAGGTCGACGAGGCGAACGCGAAAGCCGAGTATAAGGACGGTGTGCTGTCGCTCAGCTTGCCGAAAAAGACGTCCGGTGATCGCAAGCGGCTGACCATCGACTGACACGGCAGGCTGGCGCGCCGTCGCACGGGCTAGTCGCGAGGAGACACCTGGTGAAAACCGACAGACAACTGCAGCGGGAAGTCGAGGAAGAACTCGAATGGGACCCCGCGGTCACCGCGACGGATATCGGCGTGGAGGTGACGAACGGCGTCGTCACGCTGTCGGGCCATCCGCCGAGCTTCGCCGAAAAACTGGCCGCAGAAAAAGCCGCGCAGCGCGTGGCGGGTGTGAAGGCGGTTGCGGTGGACATGCAGGTCCGGCTGCCGAAGCCGGACCAACACAGCGACGAGGACGTGGCGGGCGCGGTCCACGCGATTCTGTACTGGAGCGTCGCCGTGCCCCACGATGCGATCAAGATCCAGGTGGAAAAAGGCTGGGTCACGCTGACGGGTATGGTCGACTGGGCCTACCAGCGCCACATCGTCGCGCGCGCGGTCGGCCAGATGCGCGGCATTCGCGGCCTGACGAACGCGATCGAGGTGCGCCGCAAGGTGGCGACCGACGAGATCAGCAAGAACATCGAAGAAGCGATGCGGCGGCACGCCGAGCGCGAAGTCAGGCACATCGGCGTCGAGGTGAAGGACGGCACGGTCACGCTGACGGGCAAGGTGGGCTCATACGCGGAACGCAAGGTCGTGCGCGGCGTCGCGTGGAGCGCGCCCGGCGTCTGCGCGGTGGTCGACGATCTCGTCGTCGATGCGAGCCCGCCACGCGAACCCATCGGTGACGCAGCCGAACGATAACAGCCACGTTCCCACTCGCGACCGACGATTCCGTTCGACCGTTGCACGGGCCTAAAACTGCCCGAGCTCGACGCTTTGCCCATACACCGGCACCTCGCATGACCAGCCGAGCGTCTCGACGATATGCCGCCGCATCGCATCGGCCGCGGCGGGCTCGCCATGCGTGACGAAGGTGCGAGCGGGCGCGTCGGTCAGACTCCACAGCCAGTTCAGCAACTCGCGGTAATCGGCATGCGCGGATAGCGACGGGATCGATTCGACGTTCGCGCGCACCCGCACGTATTCACCGAACAGTTTGATCGACGGTTCGTGGGCCGCCAGCGCCGCGCCGCGCGTGCCGGCCGCCTGGAAGCCGACCAGCGCGATCGTATTGCGCGGATCGGACGCGTATAAACGCAGGTGATGCAGCACGCGCCCGCCGGTCGCCATGCCGCTGCCCGCGATGATCACCATGGGTCCGTTATGCGACGCGATCGCCTTCGATTGCTCGACGCTTCGGACCATGATCGCGGCCTTGTCGATCGCATTTGCATCGGAGATCGTCAAACGATGTTCGGCGAGATGCCTGCGATACACGTCGGTGACGCTGGTCGCCATCGGACTGTCCAGATAGACGGGCACGTGCGCCATGCGCCCTGTCTCTTTCAGCTTCGCGATGTAGTAAAGGACTTCCTGCGCGCGGCCGACCGCGAAGCACGGCATCACCACCACGCCGCCTTTGGCGAAGGTCCGGCTGAAGATCCGTTCGAGGTCGTCGCGCGGGTTCGAGTCCGGATGCAGGCGATCGCCGTAGGTCGACTCGACGACGAGGTAATCGGCATGCGCGAGCGGCGCGGGCGCACGCATGATCGGGTCGTGGGGGCGGCCCACGTCGCCGGAAAACGCCAGCACCTTGTGATTGCGGCACATGACGACGCTCGCCGCCCCGAGGATGTGCCCCGACGGCAGAAAGCGAAAGCACAGCCCATGCGGCAGGTCGACCGGCGTATCGAAGCGGTGGGGCGCAAGCAGATGCAGCGCGCGCTGCGCGTCGTCCTGCGTGTAGAGCGGCAGCGCCGGCCGATGCTTCGAGAAGCCGTGGCGGTTCGCGAATTCCGCTTCCTCTTCCTGTAGCTTCGCGCTGTCGCGCAGCATGATCTCGCACAGCGCGGCGGTGCCGGGCGTGCAATACACGGGACCGCGAAAGCCGTTTCGCACGAGCAATGGCAGATAGCCGCTGTGGTCGAGATGCGCGTGAGTCAGGAGCACCGCGTCGATCGAGTCGGCGGGCACCGGCAGTGCGGCCCAGTTGCGCAGCCGCAGGTTCTTGAGGCCCTGAAACAGCCCGCAATCGACGAGGATGCGCAAGCCGGGTTCTTCGAGCAGATACTTCGAACCGGTGACGGTCTCGCTCGCACCGAGAAAGGTCAGCTTCATGATTCCTCCGTTGCTCGCGGATGGATGGGACCATTTCAACGGATGTGGGCGCCGTACTCTTGATCTGGATCATCGGTTGCGCAGCGCTCGCCCGAAAACGGTCGAGGACGAAGTGGCGAAACAAACTGCCGCTCTGACGCTTCCCGTATTCCGCTAAGATCGTGCCGGAATTCATCGACCCAAAAGACCGCGGCGCTCCCAAAGCCCAATCTCAAAACCAACACGCAATGGACCGTATCGACGCCATGAAGGTATTCGTCGCCACGCTCGACGAGGGAAGTCTGGCGGGCGCAGGCCGCCGGCTGGGCCGCTCGCCCGCGGCAGTGAGCCGGGCCATCGCGTTTCTGGAAGCGCACACGGGCACGCCGCTGCTACATCGCACCACGCGCACGATCCGGCTCAGCGAAGCGGGCGAGCGCTATGCGCAAGCGTGCCGGCGCATCCTCGCGGATCTCGAGGAGGCGGACCTGCTCGCCGCCGACGAGCGCTCCGCGCCGCGCGGCCTGCTTGGCGTGACGGCGGCGGTGGCGGTGGGCGAAGAGGTGCTGCGCCCGATCGTCGATGCGTTTCTCGATCGCCACCCGCAGGCGTCGATCCGTCTGCACCTGCACGACCGGCCCGTGAGCATCGTCGACGAGGGCATCGACGTCGCGCTGCGCATCGCGCATCTGCAGGACTCGACGCTCGTCGCCATTCCGGTGGGCGAAGTGAGGCGGGTGGTGGTCGCTTCGCCCGACTATCTCGCCACGCATCCGGCCATCGCGATGCCCGCCGATCTCGCCAGCCATCCGATCATCTCGATGACGCATTTCGGGCTCGACTCGTGGAGCTTTCCGGCCGCGCGTCAAACGGCGCTGCCGCAGGTCGTGCGCTTCACGCCGCGCTTGATCGTCAACACGATCCGCGCGGCGCGGGCTTCGGCTGTGGACGGGCACGGCGTCACGCGGCTTTTCTCGTATCACGTGGCCGAACAGGTCAAGGCCGGTGCGCTGAAAATCGTGCTGCGCGACAACGAGCATGCTCCGCTGCCCGTCAATCTGATGACGCCGCAGGGGCGCCTTGCGGTGCCGAAGGTGCGCAGTTTCGTCGATTTCGCCGCGCCACTGCTGCGCGAGTATTTCGAGCGGGCCCAGCAAATCATCGACGCCGATCGACGCTGATTCGATCGCTACGCGGAAGAATGACTTCCACGGCGCGGTGATTCTCTCGGGACGCGACTCGATCTAGACTGCCTTCCATATTCATCAGGTGCTTAACAACACCGATCCATGGGAGTCGTCATGCAGCAAGCCGTCTCGAATCCGGCCGCTTCGGCCGGCTACAACGTCTGGCGAGGCACCCTCGCCGGAGCCAGCGCGAGCCTGATCGGCATTGGTCTCGCGCGTTTTGCCTACACGCCGCTTTTGCCGGCCATCATCGGCGCGCACTGGTTTCCCGCCTCGAGCGCCGCTTATCTGGGCGCGGCGAACCTCGGCGGCTACCTGGCCGGCGCGCTGCTGGCGGGCTCGATGGTGCGAGTGGCGAAACCCGCCACCGTATTGCGCGCGATGATGTTGCTCGTGACCATCGCCTTCGTCGCCTGCGCGGCGCCCGTGTCGTTCCTGTGGTTTTTCGTCTGGCGTCTGGCCTCGGGGCTCGCGGGCGGCGCATTGATGGTGCTCGCCGCGCCGACGATCCTTGCGCACGTGCCGGCGGCGCGCCGGGGCTTCGCGAGCGGCGGCATCTTCACGGGCATCGGACTCGGCATCGCCGCTTCGGGCACGATCGTGCCGATTCTGTTGCACCAGGGGCTCACGTGGACGTGGCTCGGGCTCGCGGCCGTTTCGCTCGTGCTGACCGCCGTGGCGTGGAACGGCTGGCCCGAGCAGGCGGCGCCAGCGCACGCCGCCGCGCATTCGCGCTTCGAAAAAGCGCCTGCGTATCCCCGCGCCGGCCTGCGCGCGCTCTATGCCGAATATGGCCTGAACGCCGTGGGACTCGTGCCGCACATGCTGTTCCTCGTCGATTTCGTCGCGCGCGGGCTCGGCCGGGGCGTCGATGCGGGCGCCGAGTTCTGGGTGCTGTACGGCCTGGGCGCGATCGTCGGGCCGCTCGCGGCGGGGCATCTCGCCGATCGCGCGGGGTTCGGCCGCGCGTTGCGTGTCGCGTTTCTGGTGCAGGCCGTTGCGGTCGCGATTCCGGCCGCGGGCTTATTCGGGCCGGCGGGGCTGATGGTGTCCGCCTTTATCGTGGGTGCGTTCACGCCGGGCATCGTGCCGCTGGCGCTCGGTCGCGTGAACGAGTTGCTCGTGCACCATCCGTCCGCCGTCAAGGACGCCTGGAGCCGCGCGACGACGAGCTTCGCCGTGATGCAGGCGCTGGCGGCCTACGGTCTTTCGTTCGTGTTCTCTTCGAGCGGCGGCAATTATCCGGTGCTCTACGCGATTGGCGCGGTGGCGCTTCTGTTCGCACTCGCCGTCGATCTGTTCGCCGCGCGCAGCGCCAAATGAATGCGACGGTTTCATCTGCACCGGCGATCGGTATGGTCCTGGCGATGCCGTCGATCGGCGTGGCGCACAATGTTGACGAGCGGGTCGCGCTGCGTCCGATCGCCCGCGGTGGCCTCGCGCGCCGGCGCACGGCCACGCTGGAACCTGGCAAGCTGGCAAGCCGGCAGGTACATTGAACCTTTTAACGCATCCGGTGGGAAAGGGAACATGAGCACTCAAACGAACAATCGGGCGTTATTGCGCACGCTTGGCATCCACAAGCCGATCATTCAGGCGCCGATGGCCGGCGTCACCACGCCGGCGCTCGCCGCCGCGGTGTCGAACGCGGG
The DNA here is from genome assembly GCF_038900515.1 of Burkholderia sp. JPY481. NCBI lineage: Bacteria > Pseudomonadati > Pseudomonadota > Betaproteobacteria > Burkholderiales > Burkholderiaceae > Burkholderia > Burkholderia sp. JPY481. The sequence goes on along the minus strand of NZ_JAYMRT010000001.1, from coordinate 328,145 downwards.
CGGTCTGGGCTCGCTCGGCGTTGCCGCGATGAACGTCGAGAACGCGCGCCGGGCGATCCACCAGACCCGCGAGCTAACGACGAAACCGTTCAACATCAACGTGTTCTGCCATCGCCCGGCCACCCCCGATGCGGCCGTCGAGCGTGCATGGCTCGCCTGGCTCGAACCGGTGTTCCGGCAATACGGCGCGACGCCGCCGCAAGCGCTCTCCGAGATCTACACGAGCTTCGTCGTCGACACCGCGATGCAGGCGATGCTGCTCGCGGAGAAGCCGGCCGTCGTCAGCTTCCATTTCGGCTTGCCGCCCGATGCGGTGATCGCGCAACTGAAGCACGCGGGCATCCGTTTGCTCGCGAGCGCGACCAATCTCGACGAAGCGGCGGCGGCCGTCGAAGCAGGCGTCGATGCGATCGTCGCGCAGGGCATCGAGGCGGGCGGTCATCGCGGCATATTCGACACGACCTCGCGTGACGAGCGCCTCGGCACGTTCGCATTGACGCGTCTGCTGGCGAGCGAGTTCGACCTGCCCGTGATCGCGGCGGGCGGCATCATGGACGGCGCCGGCATCGCGGCCGCGCTCGCGCTGGGCGCGCAGGCGGCGCAAATGGGCACGGCCTTCGTCGCGTGCCCGGAAACCTCGATCGACGACGCTTATCGCAGCGCGTTGCTCAGCGATGCGGCGCGCTCGACTACATTGACGTCTGCCATTTCGGGGCGCCTCGCGCGCAGCATCGTCAATCGCTTCACGGCGCTCGGCGAGGACCCGAAAGCTCCGCAAACGCCTTCCTATCCGATCACCTACGACGCGGGCAAAGCGCTCAATGCAGCCGCCAAGGCCAAGGGTGAGTCCGGCTACGGCGCGCAATGGGCGGGCCAGGCCGCGCCGCTTGCGCGTTCGATGCCCGCCGGCGAACTGATCGCGCAACTCGAACGTGAAACGCGTGAAAGTATCGAGCGGCTGCAATCGGTGTGGAGCTGAGCAGTCTGGTTTTCATGCCTCGCATCGATCGAAGACATCGGCACGCATCCCTCGCAACAAAAATACAAACGGAGACAGGCATGCAACGCAAATTCGACGATCTGCTGCTGGGCAGCATCGAGCTTTTCTGTCTCGCGGCGGAGCTCGGAAGCTTTACGCTCGCGGCCAACGCCGCGAGTGTGACGCCGGCGGCCGTGAGCCGCTCTGTGGCGCGGCTCGAGGAACGGCTCGGTGTGCGCCTGTTCGTGCGCACGACGCGCCAGATCCGTCTGACCGACGCGGGGCGGCGCTACTTCGAGCAGTGCCGTCAGACGTTGTCGCAACTGACGGACGCCGAGCGCGAAGTGACGGGCGAACAGACCACGCCGGCCGGCGTGCTGCGCATCAGCATGCCGACGCCGTATGGGCACTATCGCGTGTTGCCGTTGCTGCCGGCGTTTCGCGAGCGCTATCCGCAAGTTCAGGTGGAGACGCACCTGAGCAACCGCAACATCGACTTCGCGGACGAAGGTTTCGATCTCGCGATACGCGGACGCGCACCGGCCGATTCGAACCTGGTCGCGCGCAAGCTCGAAGATGCGGAGATGGTCGTGGTGGCGACGCCGGCCTATCTGAAGCGCGCGGGGGTGCCGAAAACCGTCGAGGACCTGCAGACCCACGAGTGCATCCAGTTCGAAATGCCGAGCAGCGGGCGTCATCTCGCGTGGACCTTCGAGGGCTCCGCTGAAAATGGCGACGTGCTGACGAGGGGAAGCTATGGAACCTCGGGCGATGCGCTCGCCGGCGTGACGCTCGCGCGTGCCGGCGCGGGTCTCTTTCAGACGTATCGCTTCGTCGTGGCAGACGACCTGCGCGAAGGTCGGCTGGTGGAAGTGTTGCGCGAAGCGGGCGGGCGCACGCGGCCATTCATCCTGCTGTATCCGCACGCTCGCTATCTGACTTCGCGCGTGCGGGCGTTCGTCGAATTTCTGATCGAGCAGTTGGCCAAACCCACGATACCCCCAGTGACCGCGCCGCGCACGCGCGCACACTGAGTGGCGCGTGCGCCTTCATCGCATGGCCGGCTTAGGCGACACCGCGTTGGCGCGAATGCCGCGCTTCGCATACTCGAGTGCGAGCGAGCCGATCGCGGCGGCGAGGCCGCCCTTGGTCAGCGAGGCCAGCACGGAAGGCACGCCGCCGATCGCGTGACAGTTGCGAGCCGCAGGAACAAGCGGTGAGTGATCGCGCTTCGGTCTAGCGCGCGCCCGCGTTCACGATGCCTGGGTTCGCGGGTCGTGATCGAACTCGAGTCTGATGCCACCCGGCTCGTACAACATCGTGTGGCGTTTGGGGCCGCCACCGAGTTCTTCGGGCGTGAATTCGACTTTGACGCCCGGCCATGCGGACACGCGCGCGAACACATCCTTCAGTGCTTCCTCGCTGCCCACGCGCAACGCAAGATGATGCAGTCCGACGTTGACCTTGCGATCGAATTCGACGAGACGGCTTGGGTCAGTGACCTGCCAGAGCGTCAACACTACATGTCCGTCCGATACAAATGCCGCCGGATAGGCCGGCCTTTCGCCCACCTGCTTCCAGCCCAGACACTTCACGAAGAAGTCGCGTGTGAGGTTCAGATCGCGGACGGTGAGTCCGACGTGATCGATACCCAGGGTAAGCGGCTTGTCAGCCATCGTTCTGTCCTCCTCAGAGCGCGCGGGCAGCGCGCGAATCCGTGCCGGAGAAAACAAAGCCCCGAGGAAATCGGAGCGATTGTCGCCGGCAGCTCAATTCAGTTTTACACCATGCAGTACAGACGGCGAGGAAATCCGCTTGCCTGAATCTGCAAAGTCAAATATATTGAAGTCAGATATCGCGGAGGCGATCGATGGACGATTCGATCAACGACGAGTTCGAGCGGACGCAGAAGCTGGTGTCCGTGCTGGGGCAGGCGCGTCAGCTGATTGCCAGCGAACTCAGGGCAGGGCTCGCGAATGGAGCGAGCGGCTTTCGCGTTTCTCGAAGTCGGACTTCGACGCGTTGAGCCTGCTTCTTTCAAGATTGCTCGACCGCCAAGGCGGCATTTTTTTAATCATTTATCTGACATTGCAGATAATCGCCCGGCACTGAGGGGCGCTTCGAACCGAGACGAGGCCGCAACATGAATCCATCGACCAACCCGGGCGCGCCAGCGCAACTGACCGGCGCGAAGTTTGCGTTAGGCACGTTTGCCGTAGCGCTCGCCACTTTTATGAACGTGCTCGATTCGTCGATCGCCAACGTCGCGATTCCAACGCTGTCCGGCAACCTCGGCGTGTCGATCGACGAAGGCACATGGGTCATCACGCTGTTTGCCGCGGCCAACGCGGTGTCGATTCCGTTGACGGGTTGGCTCACGCAGCGCATCGGCCAGGTCAAGCTGTTCGTCTGGGCGATCCTGCTGTTCGTGCTGTCATCGGCGGCGTGCGGACTCGCTCCGAACCTGCTGGTGCTGCTGGTTGCCCGCGTCGTGCAGGGCGCGGTGGCAGGGCCGCTAGTGCCGTTGTCGCAGGCCATGCTGCTCGCGTCGTTTGCGAAGGAAAAAAGCTCGAACGCGCTGGCGCTATGGGCGATGACGGCGACCGTCGGACCGATCGCGGGTCCGGCGCTCGGCGGCTGGATCACCGACAGCTACAGCTGGTCGTGGATTTTCTACATCAACGTGCCGGTGGGCCTGTTTGCCGCGGGCGCGATCTGGGCGATCTACCGCGATCGCGAGACGCCGGCCCGCAAACTCCCGATCGACAAGGTCGGCCTGATCTCGCTGATCGCATGGGTCGCACCGCTGCAGATCATGCTCGACAAGGGCCGCGACCTCGACTGGTTCAGCTCGCCGGTGATCTGGGCGCTGATGATCGTCGCCGTGGTCAGCTTCCTGTTCTTCCTGATCTGGGAATTGACCGAAGAAAAGCCGATCGTCAACCTGCGGCTTTTCGCCAGACGCAACTTCCTCGGCGGCACGATTGCGATTTCGGTCGCCTACGCGATCTTCTTCGCCAATCTCGTGATCCTGCCGCAGTGGATTCAGGGCTTCCTCGGTTACCGGGCGGTGGACGCGGGGCTCGTGACCGCGCCGCTCGGCATTTTCGCCGTGATCCTCGCGCCGGTGATGGGCAAGATCATGCCGCGCTCGGACATGCGGGTGCTCGCCACGCTCGCGTTCGTCGGATTCGCCGGGGTGTTCTTCATGCGCTCGAACTACACGACCGGCATCGACGCGTGGACGCTCGTGCTGCCCACGTTGCTGCAGGGCATTCCGACCGCGCTGTTCTTCACGCCGCTCACCGCGATCATCCTGTCGGGGCTGAAGCCGGAGGAGATTCCGGCGGCGGCGGGTCTGTCCAACTTCGTGCGCATTTTTGCGGGAGCGGTGGGCACTTCGCTGATGAGCAACGCATGGAGCGACCGGACGATCCTGCACCATGCGCGACTTGCCGAGCACAGCAGCGTGGAGGACCCTGGTTTTTCCGGCGCGATCGCGCACCTGCAGGCGGCGTTGGACGCGGGCATTCCCAAGGCCACGGCGTTTTACGAAGCCTCGCTGAACGCGCAGGCGACGATGCTGGGCCTGAACGACATCTTCTGGATCTCGGCGCTGATCTTTATCGTCATCATCCCGCTGATCTGGGTGACGAAGCCGACCAAAGGCGGTGCCGCGGGCGCGGCAGCCGCCGGCGGACATTGAACCCGATTGGGCAACCCGGTTGGAGCGGAAAATCAAACACACCATCCTCTTCTTGATCTTATCTGATACTGCAGATATTGTGCAAATCAACGAGGAGGAGGCCGCCATGGACCACTACACGACGAAGAACTTCATGCTTACAGAGAGTATTGGCTTCAGGCTCGTCAAGGCGCGCAACGTCGTCGTCGCGGAAATGGACGCGGCGCTCAAGGACCTCGACATCAACGGCCAGCAGATGGGTATCCTGCTTTCGCTGAAGCAGGGTGTGGCAACCACGCCTTTCGAGCTGTCGAAGCTGCTCGGAATCGACACCGGCCTGATGACGCGGATGCTGGACAAGCTGGAATCGAAGGGGCTGCTGGAACGTTCGCGCGACCCGCAAGATCGCCGCGTAGTCAATCTGACCTTGACCGCGGAAGGGCAGAAAACCGCCGCGCGGATTCCGGAAGTCGCACCGCATGTGTTGAACGCCCGCTTGCGCAAATTCACGAAGGCCGAGTTTGCGGAGCTGGACCGCCTGCTTCGCAAGTTCACAGGCGATTGAGCGGCGCGGCCGTGGGCCGCGTTTTTTTCACTCATTAATCTGATTTATCAGAAAATGAAAACGCAGACTTCAAAGGCAAACACCGTCATCCGTTCGCTGAAGGTCGGTGTTTCGGTGATCTCTTTCGCGGTGCTGGCAGCATGTGCAAACTATGCGGGCATCCACAGCGACAAGCAGATCGATCAACCCCAACAGCTGGAAACGTCGCGGAGCCTGCCGCAAGAGCAGGGGCATTGGCCATCCGCCGACTGGGTCGACCAGTTCGGCGATGGGCAACTGAAGGCTTTGATCGCCGAGGCGCTGCAAGGCAGCCCGACGCTCGAGCAGGCGCGCGCCCGAGTCGCGCAGGCGCAAGCCTATAGCGAAACGGCGAAGGCGAACACGCTGCCGCGCGTCGATGCGTCGTACACGCTGACGCGCCAGCAATTCAGCAGCACCGCGTTGATTCCGCCGCCATACGCCGGCTCCTGGCAGACCGAGAACAAGGGGCTGCTCACCGCTTCCGACGATCTCGACCTGTGGGGCAAGAACCGCGAGGCGCTGCGCGCAGCTGTCTCGGAGGCGTCCGCGAGCGAGGCCGACGCGGAAGTCGTCCGGCTCACGCTCGACACCTCGATCGCCCGCACCTACAACGAGCTGGCGCGGCTCTACGCTTTGCGCGACATCGCGCAGCAGGAAGTCGCGCGGCGCGAGCAGATCGAGCGCATCACCGCGGGCCGTATCGCAAACGGACTCGATACCGAAGTGGAGCGCAAGACGGCCGAGGCGAATCTGTCGACGAGCCGCGCTCGCGTCAGCGCGCTCGACGGCAGCATCCTGAGCAGCCGCTATCAACTGGCGGCGCTGCTTGGCAAGGGTCCCGACCGCGGACTCGCGATCACGCAGCCGACCCTCGGCGTCGGCGACGACGTACGTCTGCCGGACAACCTGCCGGCCGATCTGCTGAGCCGGCGGCCCGACATCGTCGCGGCGCGCTGGCGCGTCGACGCGATCACGCACGAAGTGAAGGAAGCGAAGGCCGAGTTCTATCCCGACATCAACCTGAGCGCCGCGATCGGCCTCGACGCGTTCGGCTTCGGCCGTTTCCTGAGCGCCGCGAGCCGCACCGCGTCGGTGGGCCCGGCGATCCATCTGCCGATCTTCGATGCGGGCGAGCTGCGCGCGCAGTTGAAGGGCCGCTACGCCGAGTTCGACTATGCGGTGGCGACCTACAACCAGACGCTGATCGGCGCGCTGAGCGGCGTGGCCACGCAGATCGCGCAGATCCGCTCGAGCGACGCGCAGCTCGGCGATGCGCTGGCCGCGCAGCAGGCCGCGAGCGATGCGGATCGTCTGGCGACCACGCAATACAAGGCCGGCCTGACCAATCAGCTGACCGTGCTCAATGCCGACGTCACCGCGCTGAACGCCGACGAGGCGATCGCCAATCTGAAGATGAACCGTCGCGACCAGCAGATCCAGCTCGCGTCGGCGTTGGGCGGCGGCTATGTCGATACGTCGGCGCAAACCGACCCTCACGCGGATGTCGCCGCCGCATCCACCAGTCAAGTCAAATCCGCGGTTGCCGCGCGTTGAACGGCACGTCGGGAAACCTGTCAGGAGAACTGCAATGAGCGATTCGATCACGACCGACCGCGAACTGGCGGATCAGGAAGACGAACGCAAGAGCGGCGCGCAAGCGCCCGCCACGCCCGAAGGCGACAACAAGGCCACGCCGCCGGCACGCCGCAAGCGCCTGATCGCGCTGCTCGGAGCCGCGGTGTTGCTCGGGAGCGCGGCCTACGGCGCTTACTACTTCACCGAGGGCCGCTATCACGAAGAGACCGACGACGCGTACGTCAGCGGCAATCTCGTGCAACTGACGCCGCAGGTCACTGGCACGGTGATCGCCGTCAACACCGACGACACGCAAATCGTGAAGCAAGGCGACCCCGTCGTCACGCTCGATCCGGCCGATGCCAAACTCGCGCTCGCCGATGCCGAAGCGCAGCTCGGCCAGACCGTGCGTCGCGTGAGCGGCCTGTATGTCAACAACGACTTCTACGCGGCGAACGTCGCGCAGCGCGAAGCCGATCTGAACCGCGCGCGCGACGACCTGCATCGACGCGAGGCCGTCGCCGATACCGGCGCCGTGTCCGCCGAAGACATCGCGCACGCCCGCGACGCGGTCAGCGTCGCGCAGGCCGCGCTCGACGCCGCGCGCCAGCAGGGCGAAGCCAATCACGCGCTGACCGACCGCACCACGGTCGAGCAGCACCCGGACGTGCAGGCCGCCGCCGCGAAAGTGCGGACCGCGTGGCTCGCCTATGCGCGCGATACCTTGCCGGCGCCGGTGACCGGCTATGTCGCGCAACGCCGGGTTCAGGTCGGCCAGCGCGTCGCGCCCGGCACGCCGCTGATGGCGATCGTGCCGCTCGACGGCGTGTGGGTCGACGCGAACTTCAAGGAAGTGCAGCTCAAGCACATGCGGATTGGCCAGCGGGTCACGCTGAGCTCGGACGTCTACGGCAGAGGCGCCAGGTATCACGGGCGGATCGAGGGCTTCTCAGCAGGCACGGGCAGCGCGTTCGCGACGCTGCCGGCGCAGAACGCCACCGGCAACTGGATCAAGATCGTGCAGCGTCTGCCGGTGCGCATCGCGCTCGATCCGGCCGAGCTGGCCGCGCATCCGCTGCGTATCGGCCTGTCGATGACGGTCGATGCCGATACGCGCGACCAATCCGGTTCGCAGCTGGGCGCAGCGCGGAACACGCGCTACAGCACCGATGTTTTCGGACAATACGATGCTCAGGCCGACGCCGAGATCGACAAGATCATCAAGCAAAACCAAATGGTCTCGCGCGCGATGGCGGCGCAACCGCAACCGCAACGCGTGGCGACGCATCAGCGCAAGGCGAACGCAGGTTGATCCGATTCAGGGAGAGCTTGCGGCGACAGAGCACGAAACGGCAGGCGGCGCTAGTATCTGCATCGTCATTCGGCGGTGCGATCGGTGCGACGGTCAGCGGCTGGTAGATGACACGCCATGGCTGGACGGGCATCGTCCCGTTCGATATCCAACGTTGCTGACTGGAGAGGGGAAACGTGAAGTTCTCGATGAAAACCGAAATCCGCGCAGACGATGTTTCGACGATCGAGCATGCAATGAAGTCGGTGGATCCCGACGCGAAAGTCGCGGTCGACGTTGGCACGCAAAGCGTGAGCGTCGACTCGTGGTTGATGCCCGAGGAGTTTCTGGTCGCGTTCTACGACGAGGACTACGACGTGGCCATCAAGGATTGGTGACACGAACGACGCTCGCGCGGATGTGCCCGGCGGGCAGGGCATGCGTCGTGCGTCGCTCGGGTCGGTCAGGCGGGCACGATCTCGGCAATGACGACAATCACGACAGCGGCGTTGGCGGGACCCTGGCTATGCGAGAACGCCGAGCGCGCATGTCCCGCCTTGTCACCGAGCACGGCGGCGAACAGATCCGAAGCGCCATCGACCACGGCGGGCTGATCGTGGAAACCATCGGCGGAACTGACGTGCCCCTCGACGCGAACGATGTGATGCAGGCGCTCGAAGCCGCCGAGATGACGGGAGATCTGCGCGAGCGCGTTGAGCGCGGCGAGTTGGGCCGCCTTGCGGCCCTGTTCGAGCGTCAGGGACTCGCCGACACGCCCCGTATAGACCATTTTGCCGGCGGACAGCGGCACCTGCCCGGAGATAAAGAGCAGGTTGCCGGCTTCACTGACAGCGGTATAGCTGCCTAGCGGTTGCGGCGGAGCGGGCAGTTCGAGACCGAGTTCGGCGAGTTTCTGTTGGACGGACATGGTGGGCTCCTCGAGTGTAGTGTCGAGCGCGGGCGGCGGCGCTAGACCATTTACTGGCCTGCGCTCTGCCCGCCGTCCACATGCAGGATTTCGCCAGTCACAAACGGTGCCGAGTCGAGATAGAGGATCGCATTCACGATGTCGCTCATCTCGCCCATGCGCCCGACCGGATGCATTGCGGCGAGCGTCGCGTGCGACTCGGCGGGATGCATCGGCGACTTGATGATGCCGGGCGACACCGCGTTGGCACGGATACCGGCGTGCGCATATTCGATGGCGAGCGAACGCGTCGCGGCATTCAGACCGCCTTTCGTCAGCGACGCGAGCACCGACGGCACCTTGCTGTTCGCTTTCTCCGCGAGCGTCGTGGTCACGCTGACCACGTGGCCGCTGCCATGCTTCTGCATCGCTTCGATCGCGTACTGGGTAATGTAAAAGAAGCCGTTCAGATTGACGTTGAGAATCGCCGAATAGTCTTCGGCGCTGTACTGCGTGAAAGGCTTCGCGATGAAGATGCCCGCGTTGTTGACGAGCGTATCGACGCGTCCAAAGTGCTCGATGGCAGCGTCGACGACGCGGCGGGCGGTAGCTGCGTCGCCGAGGTCGCCGGCCACGGCGACATAGTCGGCCTCGACGGCCGGTACGATGGAACGAGCCGTGGCGACGACGCGATGACCTTGCGCGCGGAAGGCTTTGACGGTTTCAGCGCCGATGCCTTGCGATGCGCCGGTGACGATGACGACCCTGGAAGTGCTCATGGTTTCTCTCACAGTGTGATTGATTCGGCCTGCTGGCCGTTCGAATCGATGGACTCGATGCAGCGCACTGTAGGCGCATCAGCCGCGAATTCGAACACACACCGTGGACAAAGAGTCTTGCGCCACGAGAACAAATCTCGTGGAATCGGCCGGCTAGAGCCAGCGCCAGATCCCCGCGGGCCAACCGGAGAGCGGGATATGCGCCCATGTCGCCACGAGCCAGAAAACCACGCCGCCAACCAGCGCGTGCATGCCGAAGCCGCCCAGCCGCGCGCGTCCGGCGGCGATCGCCGCGAACGGCAGATAGCTCGTCTGCGACTCCCATGCGGGCCACAGATCGGGTTGCAGACGCCGCTTCTTGCGGTCCTGTAATGCGGCGCCGACCAGCGCGAGGATGATGATCGCCCCGGCAAGCACGATGTTTCGGGTGACCGGCAACACGGCGATATGGCACAGCCCCCACAGCGCGAACGACCACATCATCGGGTGACGTGTCACCGCGTACACGCCGTGCGCCGCGTCGGGAAGAGCAGCGGGGCGGCCCGCGGTGGGCAACGCCGGGTTGCGGATCAGCGAGCCCATCAGAAGGATCGATGCGATCAGCATGACCACGGTCACAACCGCCCACAGCACGTTGCCTGCCGGCCAGAGCGGCTCGGAGACGGGCGTCCGGTCGTAAGCCATGACCATCCAGCCGAACGTCAGTATCGCGATCAGCGAATAGACGCCCATGGCGGCCCGTTCGCCGATTGCCCGGACCATAGCGGCCCGCAGCGGATGGGACAGGAGAAAGTGGCTACCGACAAAAGCGAATGCCGCCACGACGAGTGTGCTTTCCATGGGCCCGGCTCCTCGAGTCAGATGATCGGTGGAACGTGTGCACTGGAGAATACTACTTCGTGTGCCGCAATGAGCGCGGCGAGCGTTTCGCGAGTTCGATTGCCGCGCGCGGGCATCCGGCTAGGGTTACAAGCCTTCACACGGCCCGTCGACGGGACGAGAACTGCCCCTCGTTAGTTAAAGAGAGTAGGTGATCGAACGATCGCCGAAGCCAACTTTGCAAGGGGGAGTTCATTCAGCAAGCGCTGCCTGGCCGCTGCGGCAGGTCGCTGGTTGAGGCGCCGCGAAGCGCTGTGTGACATGGCCGGGCAGAGTGTCGCCGCCCGGGCGCCGATCTGTTTTATCGCGTGTCGTGCGACCTTGCAATGCGAAGCTTCCTGCTCTGCGGCGATCTGCGACGGTGTTTGGCTTAAAAGAAGCCAGGGATCGCAAAACGTGAAGGTAAACCCGCAGAGCAAACGTCCCGCCGCTGGCTATCATACAAAGGTCCTATCTCGACGATATTGACAATATGGATGCGTTCGCAATTCGGGTCATCCTTGCCGATGACCACCCCGTCATGCTCAGCGGTATCTCGCATGAGTTTGCAGAGGTGAAGACAATCCAGCTCGTAGGTACAGCGAGGAATTCGACTGAGCTGATCGCGCTTCTCACGAGCACACAATGCGACGTTCTCGTATCCGATTACGCGATGCCTGCGGGCGAATACGGTGATGGAATCGCGCTGTTCTCTCTGATCAGACGTCGCTATCCCGAGATCAAGATCGTCGTTCTGACCATGCTGGACAACCCGGCGGTGATACGTGCGCTCGTTACGCAAGGCGTAACGTGCATCGTCAGCAAATCCGATGCTGGCGCCCACCTTATCCCCGCCGTTCATGCCGTCCATAGCGGCGGCAAATACTATTCGCCAACGATCAATCAGATCGTCCAGTCGATCGACTGGAACCGTCGGGGCAGGGGCTCATCGGACGTGCTGAGCCAGCGCGAATCCGAAGTTGTGCGTCTTTTTGCATCCGGGCTGACTGTGAACGAGATTGCCGAGAAATTGAGTCGCAGCAAGAAAACCATCAGCACGCAGAAATCGAAGGCGATGGAAAAACTCGGCATTGAACGAGAAGTCGATCTGTTTCGGTATGCGATGGAAAATGGGCTGGTGACCTCGTCGCAGAAGACGTCTGACAGTTCTTCCTCCACAGAATAAATGCAGGGAGCGATTCAGCCTTGCAAATAACAATGTAAAGCTCTTACGGAATGCTTGCATTCTTGCGGATCTGGATTCCGTCGCCCCGCTTCAACCACGAAACATCTGGATTGAGTCGCCGTCACTGCGGCGGAACACGGTCGCCCGCACGCAGACTGTTCAAGACCGCGAACGTACGCCCGTCCTATTTTCTGAAATTGCTCATTTATAAGACTGAGCCTATTACTGATCCGATGCGGCGTGGATAAAGTCTAGCCCGTTCATTGTCAATAGGACACGACACGAGAAGTGCGACGTGGAAATTCCGCCACGGCTTGATGTGCGCTGCGATCGGCCGCGTTTTGCATACGTGCTCATTGATGCCATTTGTCATAAGGCAGTACCGCAGAGAAGCTGATGGCAGGAAACCATCGCTCAGATGGCTGAGCGAACCGGGCAGGGTAGTCGACGCGGCCGGCGTCACCTGCGTGCGACCGATGACTCGGTGCTTCGCGGCTCAGTGGTGTTCAGACCTGGTCGCTGGCGCTAGCGAGAGCAGCAAGGTCGATGCCGGAGCAACACAGGGTGATTGGGCTCACGTTTTACCTTTATGCCCGTCGCGCTTCTCGAAACCTGTTTTTTTGATCCCTTCACGTTTTATGGCGCCTCCAACGCCTCTAATTACATTGCGACGGAAGTCGATTATGACCACATCAAGGATTCGCGTAATACTCGCAGACGATCATCCAGTGATTCTCGAAGGCGTGCGATACGAACTCGAAAGAAGCAGCACGATCTCGGTGGTTGGCACGGCGATAAATTCGACCGAACTGATGGCCGCGCTGACCAACTCGCCTTGCGACGTGGTCGTCTCGGACTACGTGATGCCCGGTGGACGGTATGGCGACGGACTGGCGCTTTTCGCTGCCATTCGCCAGCACTCTCCGAGCGTGCGGGTGGTTGTGCTGAGCATGATGGAAAATCCGGCGGTTGTGCGCCTGCTGATGCAGGGAGGCCACTGCTGTATTTTCAGCAAGGCTGATCCGATCAGTAACCTGACGATCGCGGTACATGCCGCCTACGCGAATGGCCGCTATCTGTCGCCGCGCATGGCGGCCATCTCGGACACGATCAAACCGGGTGGGCGCGGCAACACGGCGGGATCCCCATTGACGCGATGTGAACTGGAGGTCGTACGCCTGTTTGTTTCCGGGATGACTGTTACGGAAATTGGCGAGCTATTGCGTCGCAGTAAAAAAACGATCAGTACGCAAAAAAGCTCGGCAATGCTCAAACTGAGTATCGAGCGAGACGCGGACCTGGTGCGTTACGGAATGGAAAGCGGATTGGTGCCGTCCGCGGAGCCCGGCAATTCGTAACACGAACCGACGCGTAAGTTTTTGGCTTAGGCAGGAATCAGCGTGAGCGTGCCGCGCGTGCCGGCTTCCCTGGCGACGCTCCCGACGTTGGACTGCGCGACCGCTGCCGTTTCGGGCGCGCGCGGCCACTACACATTGACACCAAGTCTTCAGCCCACAGGACTTTCCAAGTCGCGGGCCGGTGAAGTGGCGTTGTGAACCTCAGCGCTGCGGTGTCCCGGGCGGCAGATTCTACACACGACATTATAGTACTAATGTCGTGTGTAGGATGCGTCTATGTAGCATTCCATGCATTTTACGTTGTATTATCAACGCATCAACATTTCTTGGCCGCTTCCACCATGACCCTCGAAGCCGACATCGAAGTCGTCCGTCAAAACGCGTCCGACACGCAGACGCTTTATCGTGAGGTCTGCGCGCTGCTGTTTTTCCGCTACGGCGAAACGCCGACCGCCAATCGCCTGTATCAATTAGTCCGCAAAGGCAGCATGAGCGCGCCGGCCAAAGCGTTGCGCGATTTCTGGACCGACGTGCGTGACAAAACGCGTGTCGACGTCGGCCGTCCCGATTTGCCGCCCGAAGTCGCAGCGGCAGCCGGCGACTTCGCGGCGCAGATGTGGCGTCTGTCCAGCGACGCCGCGAACGCCGCGCTGGACGTGTTCAGGCAGGACGCCGACGCCCAGATCGCCGCGGCGCAAGAACAGGCCGACCAACGGGACAGGCAGCGTCAGGAAGCCGTCGACCGGGCCGAGCAGTCGGCCAACGACGCCGCGACCCTGCGCGCGCGCCTAGCCGGCCTCGAGGCGCGCATCGTCGAACTGCAGACGGCCAACGACATGCTGACGTCGCAACTGACGGCATCGAAGGAAGAAATCGCGGCAGGCGCCGCCGCGCTCGCCGATGCCCGCCGCGATTTCGCCGACGAGCTCGCGAAGCTGCGCCGCTCGCACGAGCAGAACGAGCAGCGGCTCGCCGCGGCGGAAAAGCGCGCATTACTCGAAATCGAAGGAGAACGTGCCGCGGCGCAACGTCTGCGCAAGGAGCTTCAGGCGAGTCACGAACGGGCGGCGACGCTCGAAGCCGAATCGCGAACCGAGCGCGACGCGCTGCGGGACGAGTTGGCCGCATCGAAGGCGGAACTGGCTGCCTCGGTTGCGCGGCACGCGGAGACCCGCGGGCAGCTTGCGGAAAAGGACGCGTTGCTGGCCGAACGCGTGGCTGCGGCCGACCTGTTGCGCCAGCGCATCGACACGCTGTCGCGGCAGATCGAGACGGCGCGAACAGAAAAAACGTCCGCGCGCCCTGCCCGCCGCGCCCGCGAAAAATCGCCCGCGCAAGGCCGCGCAGTGGCGGGTTTCTCGGGCGGACCGTTCGTCAAACGCTCGGCCAGCGCTAAATCACACGAGTCGTAACAACGCGCAAAAGCGGCACAGGTGGCTACCTTGAATTCGACAAAACCGGTTATTCCACCAAGCCAGTCGACCGTTTAACCTGAGCTCACGTTAAACCCACCGCGAGGACGGCCCTCATGAAAATCTTGCACGTCGACGCCAGCGCGAAGCGCGAGCGATCCAATTCCCGCGCGCTCGCCCGCTATTTTCTCGAGCGTCTGCGCGAAGAGCGCGTCAAGTTCGACGTCGACTATCTGGACGTGACAGTCGACACACCACCGCACGTCTCCGAAGCGTTCGCGATCGCCACCTACACCGCCGCGCAAGAGCGCACGGCGGCGATGAAAGCGACGCTGGCGTCATCGGATGCGCTGTGCGCACGCCTGCTCGCCGCCGACGCGCTGGTGTTCGCCATGCCGATGTACAACTGGTCGATGCCCTCGGCGTTCAAGGCGTTCATCGACAGCGTCACGCGGACCGGCGTGACCTACCTGCACGCGGAAGACGGCCGCATCGTCGGGCAGCTCGGCCGGCACAAGGCATTGTTCATCACGAGCCGCGGCGCGGATCTGCGCGCGGGCTCGCCGTATGAATCGATGGATGCGCTGACGCCGGCGCTGAAGGCGGCATTCGGTTTTCTTGGCGTCGCCGCGCCGACTTTCGTCGATGCGCAGCCGCTGCAGTTCGCCAATCCCGAGGCGCGGGCCGTGGCGCTCGAACGTGCGCGTGGAGAATTGGCCGCGGTTGCGGCGCAGTGGGCGCAAGGCGAACGGGTGGCAAACCAGCAAGCCGAGGCGTTGTGCCAGGCCGACGTGGAGTGAAGCTATGAACACGATCCGCACTCTATTCGCGTCGGCGCTGCTGGCCGGCGCCGCGATCACGGGCGCATGGCAGTCCGCCTATGCCGCCGACACCGCCGGGGCGAGCGCAGCCCCTCACGAAACCATCGCCCCCGCCTTCGCCGTCCCGATCGCGAACGTGCCGGGCAAGACGATGACCGCGCTCGTCGTCGACTATGCGCCGGGCGGCAAGTCGGCGCCGCATCGGCATGGCCAGGCGTTCGTGGTGGGCTATGTGCTGTCGGGCGCGATCCGCAGCCGCGTCGATAGCGGCGGGGAGCGCGTCTACCATGCGGGCGAATCGTGGACCGAGAAGCCCGGCGCGCATCACATGGTCAGCGAGAACGCGAGCACGACCGAGCCGGCAAAACTGCTCGCGATTTTCGTCGCGGATACGAACGACCAACACCTGGTGACGTTCGATAAAAAGTAATCGTCATCGTGCGGTGGCCCTCGCCGCCCGCGCGCATCGATGCAGGTGCAACGATGCGCGCGCAACGCAGCATCAGAAGCGCGGATGACACTCGAAGCTGACCGACGACGCGTGCTCGGTCATCGCGCTGACGCCGCTGACCGTCTCCCTGTTCACACTGCTTTGCATGCCGCGACGATCGCAGTAGTCGCGCGCCTCGTTCATCGCGAGTTCGTGCGCGCGCGCCCAGGCCATGCGCCCGCCGGTCGCGCTAGCGGCGACCGTATAGCTGCCGGGCTTGCCGCTCGCGACCACATCCGTGCTGGACGCGCAGCCGACGAGACTCGCGCACGCGAGCGCCACTGCGACCGCTGCGCTCACACGCGTGAGCAGCGGCGCCCTCTTCCTTTCTGCGCTCGCAACTCGCGCGGCGCACTCGGCTTCGCATACCCGCACCGTTGCGCACGCTCCGGCAAGACTGTCCGAACCCTGATTCGACATCGTGGATCACCTGCATTTTTAACTGATTAGTCAGGCAGTAATTATCCGGAATCGTTCGCGCAAGATCAGCCGATACAACCGAAAACACTGTTGCGCGGCTCTTAACAATGGTCACGAGCACGATGCCGCGACGAAGTCCGCAATGAGCGGACCATGTGGTTCACGAAAGAGCTTCCAGAATCCCTTTGGAGCGTTTAGTCTGTAGCGATGCCTGTTCGACAGACAGGCATATCGAACCGCGGACGGACCCCCACCACATAGCGGCATACACCGGTCGCCGAACCGGAGGAGACACATATGGATCTCGAGGCACGTACCCTTCATCGCGTCACGATGCGGCTCATCCCGTTTCTGATGCTCTGCTACTTCATCGCTTATCTGGATCGCGTCAACGTCGGCTTCGCGGCGTTGCAGATGAACAAGGCGCTCGATCTTTCCGCGAGCGCGTTCGGCTTCGGCGCGGGCGTATTCTTTCTCGCGTACTTCTTTTTCGAAGTGCCGTCGAACCTGCTGCTCGAACGATTCGGCGCACGCCGCTGGATCGCGCGGATCATGTTCTCGTGGGGCATCCTCGCGGGCGCGATGGCCTTCATCCCGGACATCGCGCGCTTCACCGGGCTCTCGCCCGCGCACGTGTTTTACGGCCTGCGCATCCTGCTCGGCATCGCCGAGGCCGGTTTTTTCCCGGGCATCATTTTTCTGCTGACCTTGTGGTTTCCGGCCGCGTATCGCGGGCGCGTGGTCGGCTATTTCATGGCGGCGATTCCGCTGTCGACGGTGATCGGCGGCCCGATCTCCGGCGCACTGCTGTCGCTCGACGGCATCGGTGGACTCGGCGGCTGGCAGTGGCTGTATCTGATCGAGGCGGCGCCCGCGATATTGCTGTCGGTCGCGGTGCTGCTCTATCTGACGGACAAGCCCGCCGATGCCACCTGGCTTAGCACCGAGGAGCGCGAATGGCTGATCGCGCGCCAGAAGCAGGAGCGTGAGCATCGCGAGGCGGTGCGCCACTTCAGCGTAAAGGAGGCGCTGATCAATCCGCGCGTGCTCGCCATCGCGCTGATCTATTTCGGCGCGAACGCGACCAACTACGGCCTGAGCTTCTTCCTGCCGCAGATCGTGAAGGCGTTCGGTCTGACCAATCTGCAGACGGGTTTCGTCACGTCGCTGCCGTACGTCGTCGGGCTGATCGGCATGATCGTGTGGGGGCGGCATTCGGATCGACACCTCGAGCGCCGCTGGCACGTCGCGATCGCGCTGTTCATTGCGGCGGGCGGCATCGCGGTCGCGGCCGGGCTCGACAATCCGGTCTTGAAGATGGTTGCGCTATCGATTGCCGGCTTCGGCATCTTCGGTTGCCTGCCGGTGATCTGGACCTTGCCGGCCGCGTTCCTGTCGGGCGCGGCGGCCGCGGGCGGCATCGCCGCGATCAATTCGCTCGGCAATCTGGCGGGTTTTTTCGGCCCGTTCGCGATGGGCTGGATCAAGGACAGCACCGGCGGCTTCGGCGCGGGGCTGCTATGCCTCTCGGGCGCGGGGCTGATCGGGATGGCGGCAGTGTTGCTGCTGCATCACGACACGTCGCTCGAGACGGTGCATGGGAATCCGCATGCGCGGCCGTCGGGTGAAACGGGCGTCGCGAGGTCCTAGCCTTCTGCCTCACCCAGTTCGATACGCACCCGGGCAGCGCGCCCGGGTCGGATTCAGTTCACCGCGCTGCCGTTGTTCGACCCTGCGCCGCCCTGAGCGCCCGCATCGGGCGGCACGACGTCGTCTGGCGTCGGGGTCGGCGCGAGCGCGGCCGCACCACCGCCACGGGTTTCACCGTCGACGGTATTGCCGGGCGGCGTCGTGGGAGCCCCTTCCGGCCCCGACCCAGGCGCCGGCAGCAACGGCGGCAATTCGCGCACTTCGCCCGGCACCGCGGACGCACCCGCTGCCTCTGACCCCGCCGGGGAGGCCACGGCAGACGCCGGCGGCTGCACCGGCGCCACCGGCGCACGCCGCGCCGGAGCACGCGCCACGACCGGTTTGTCCGGCTGCGTCGGCGTGCGCGTGAACAGGTTCTCGATCCAGTTGCGCAAGCGTTCGGCGCGCTCGGCCAACCAGCTGGGCTGCTGCGCGGTATCGAACTTCATGTGGCTGTCGACGAGCCGCGAGCGCTGCGCGCGCTGGAAGAAATCGCCTACGATCGGCAGCGCGCTATGCGCGCCCTGCCCCCAGTAGTCACTGCGCAACGTCACGCGGCTGTCGTTGAAGCCGACCCACGCCCCCGCTACCAGTTGCGGCTGCATCAGGATGAACCAGCCATCCGCGTTGCCCTGGGTCGTGCCGGTCTTGCCCGCGACGTCGCCGCGCACGCCAAAGCGCGTGCGGATGCTCGCGCCGGTGCCGCGGCTGACCACGTCGCGCATCACGTCGACGAGCGTGCGCGCCGCGTCGGCGGGCAACTCGCGCTTCGGTGTGGCCGGGCTGAATTCGGCCAGCAGGTTGCCGTTGCGGTCCTCGATGCGCGTGACCATCAGCGGCTCGACGTAGCTGCCGAGGTTCGCGATCGTGCCGTACGCCGACACCATTTCCTTCAGCGTGACCGGGCTCGTGCCGAGCGCGAGCGACGGCACCGGGTCGAGCTGGCTGTCGCGCACGCCCATCGCGCGCGCGAGCTTCGCGACCCGGTTCGGACCGACCGACTCCATCACCTGTGCGGTGATGCGGTTGCGCGAATACGCGAGCGCATCGCGCAGGCTGATCATGCGGCCGCTCGGCTCGTCCTCGTCGTTCGGCTTCCAGAGTTCGCCGCCGGCGAGTTCGATCTGGACCGGATTGTCGGGCAGTTTGTCGTCGGGCTTCGCGCCGGCCTCGAAGGCCGCCGCGTACACGAACGGCTTGAACGTCGAGCCCGGCTGACGGCGCGCCTGCTGCACGTGATCGAACGGATCGACGCCAAAGTCGCGGCTGCCGACCCACGCCTTGATCTCGCCGGTACGCGGGTCCATCGCGAGGAAGTCGGCCTGCACGCGCGTCTTCGTGTCGCACACGCTTTGCACCAGCTTGCGATCGGCGAACAGCTGTTTGAGCGCGTCGTCGTCGGACAGGCCCGTGTCTTTGGCCGCGCGGAAGTCGGGCGTTTCGCGCAGGAACGTGCGCAGCAGGTCCTTGTCCGCCGAGCAGCCCGCGCGCGTGCCCCACGCCGAGTTCGCGATGTTCTGCAACTGGTTGCCCTGCAGCGTGACCGCCTGGGTCGCCATCGTCTGGAGGCGCGAGTCGATCGTCGTGCGCACGACGAGTCCATCGGAATAGATGTTGTAGTCGTTGCGATCGGCCCACGCGACCAGCCATTTGCGCAGCTGCTGCGTGAAGTGCGGCGCGGGTCCGGGTGGCTCGATCTGGCGCTCGAAGTCCAGACGCAGCGGCTTGCGGGCGAGCCCGTCGTACTGCGCGGGCGTCAGCTTGCCGTACTTGACCAGTTGCGCGAGCACCGTATTGCGCCGCTGCAACGCGCGCTCGGGGTTCAGCACCGGGTTGTAGTACGCGTTGCCCTTCAGCATGCCGGTCAGCGTCGCCGCTTCGAGCACGTTCAGCTCCGACGCGGACTTGTCGAAATAGGTACGCGCGGCCATTTCGATGCCGTACGCGTTGTACAGGAACGGCACCGTGTTCAGGTAGGTTTCGAGGATCTCGTCCTTCGTGTAGAACGCCTCGATCTTCAGCGCGGTGATCGCTTCCTTCAGCTTGCGCGTCAGCGTCGGCGCGCGGCCGATTTCATCCGGATACAGATTGCGCGCGAGCTGCTGCGTGATCGTAGAGCCGCCCTGGCGGTCGCCGGAAAACGTGTGCAGCGCGGCCGAAGCGGTACGCCGCCAGTCGAGCCCGAAATGCTGATAGAAGCGGTGATCCTCGGTCGCGATCAGCGCGTTGACGACGTTCGGCGAGATGTCCTTCAGCTTGACCCACTCGCGGTTCGACGGCTTGAACTCGGCGAGCAGCTTGCCGTCCGCCGACAGGATCTGCGCGGGCTGCTCGATCTTCGCCTTGCGGATGTCGCCGATGCTCGGCGTGAACGGAATCAGCAGCAGCACGTACAGCACGAACAGCACCGGCAGCGCGGCGAGTCCCCATGCGAACGTGCGGCGGGTCGGGTGGCGCAGATGCCACGCGGCCCTCGCGAACAGCGGGTTCGCGAGGGTCAGCCCTTTGTCGAGGGCCGCCAGAAAGGAGGAAAAGAGGCGCTTCACGTACTGTCGTCGGCTGGGAAAGGCGCAATCGTACCAAGATGTGGGGGGTGCGCCGATTTTTGCTCCCTTCGCGGGATGGCGTGCGGCCTCGGCGGGGCCACTATAATGTCGCCAATTCCGACAAGAGGTGCTTCATGATCATCAAACCGCGTGTGCGTGGCTTCATCTGTGTATCGACCCATCCGACCGGCTGCGAAGCCAACGTCAAGGAACAGATCGAGTATGTGAAGGCACGCGGCCCCATCGCCAACGGCCCGAAGAAGGTGCTCGTGATCGGCGCGTCGACCGGCTACGGCCTCGCCGCGCGCATCAGCGCCGCGTTCGGCTCGGGCGCGTCGACCCTCGGCGTGTTCTTCGAGCGCGCGGGCAGCGAAACCAAGGCGGGCACGGCCGGCTGGTACAACACGGCGGCGTTCGAGAAGTTCGCCACCGCCGAAGGCCTGTACGCGACCAGCATCAACGGCGACGCGTTCTCCGACGAAGTGAAGGCGCGCACCATCGAAGTGATCAAACGCGATCTCGGCCAGGTCGATCTGGTCGTCTACAGCCTCGCGGCGCCGAAGCGCCAGCACCCGAAAACGGGCGAAGTGTTCAGCTCGGTGCTAAAGCCGATCGGCAAGGCAGTCAATCTGCGCGGCATCGATACCGACAAGGAAGTGATCAGGGAAACCGTGCTCGAACCGGCGACGCCGGAAGAAATCGCGCACACGGTCGCGGTGATGGGCGGCGAGGACTGGCAGATGTGGATGGACGCGCTGGGCGAAGCCGGTGTGCTCGCCGACGGCGCGAAGACCACCGCATTCACCTACCTCGGCGAGAAGATCACGCACGACATCTACTGGAACGGCTCGATCGGCGCGGCCAAGAAGGATCTCGACCAGAAGGTGCTCGGCATCCGCGCAAAGCTCGCGGCCAAAGGCGGCGATGCGCATGTCGCGGTGCTGAAGGCGGTCGTCACGCAGGCAAGCTCGGCGATTCCGATGATGCCGCTGTATCTGTCGCTGCTCTTCAAGGTGATGAAGGAAAAAGGCACGCACGAAGGCTGCATCGAACAGGTGTACGGCCTGTACAAGGACAGTCTCTATGGCAGCCAGCCGCATCTGGACGACGAGGGCCGTCTGCGCGCCGACTACAAGGAACTCGATCCGCAGGTGCAAGGCCGCGTGCAGGAGCTTTGGAACCAGGTGACCAACGACAACATCTACGAACTCACTGACTTCGCCGGCTACAAGACCGATTTCCTGCGTCTGTTCGGCTTTGAAATGAAGGGCGTCGACTACGAGGCGGACGTCAATCCGGACGTGCAGATTCCGAATCTCGTGCAGGTTTGATTCCCCGAGGGGCGGGCCCGCATCGCGAGTTCGCCCCTGCTGTTGCCCCCGCTCGACTGCCTCCCCTTACTCCCTCCCCTCACCCCTTCCGCACACACGTCAGCACGGATACGCGCCCTGCAATGAGCGCAGAATCGCGAGCCCGATCGGAAAATCGTCGGAAATGCCCGGGTGGTTCGCGAAGAACGCATCGAGCAGCGGATAAACCGTCTGGTTGCCGATCGCGAGCGTTTCTGGCGGACAGAACAGCTGCCGCTGTTTGCGCGAGACCAGATCGCCGTTCGCCCAGCCGAACGCGTTGATCGTGCCGGTAATGTACGCCGCATAGATCGAGTTGTTGTCGGCGTGCGCCCATTTCCTGTATTGGGCGGCGGTCATTTCGGCGCTCGCGTTCAGAGTGAAGCACGCCGTCAGCACAGCCAGCGCGAATTTTGTTACCCGCATCGTTGGACCTTCAATGTCGCTAAATGGGCGCCATTGTAGGCGACGCGGGCTGCACGCGCAGCAGCCGTCAGGTGCTTCAATTCGAAAGCGATGCGTAAGCATTGAGGGTGGGATCTGCCAGCATCCGCGGGTCTGCCGACGCTCGCACGAATCGATGATTACGGCGTGCCGTTACGGCAATAGCTGCGATACCCGTCGCGCTCGGCGAGGCGCGCCATATAAGCGGCTACCGCCGGCAAATCGTCGTGCTGCTGCGGCGTTTCGAGCCAGCGGTTCGCGGACAGCGCGGTCGGAATATCGGCGAGCGAGAACGCGTCGCCCGCGATATAAGCGCCGGTGCGCGCGAGTTGCTGCTCGACGATCGCCATATGCCTGGACCAGTTCGCGCACGACGCGGCGATCTGCCGCGGGTCCTGATGCTCGGGCGAGTGCCGCACGAGTGCGAGAAACGCGTAACTCCACGAGCGGTTCAATTCGCTCGCCTGCCAGTCGATCCATTGATCGCAGCGCGCGCGCTCGACCGGATCGGCCGGATACAGCGCGTCACCGCGATATCGGTTCGCGAGGTAACGGATGATCGAGTTCGACTCCCACAGCACGAAGTCGCCGTCGCGAATCACGGGAACCATCGCATTCGGATTCAGCGCGCGGAATTCGGCGACATCGGTCGAGCGAAAGCCCGAGCCCCAGTCTTCCTGTTCGAACGCGAGCCCCAGTTCCGCGCAGGTCCACAGCACCTTGCGCACGTTGATCGAGGTGGTCTTGCCGAGTATCTGCAGCATCAGTTGTTGTATCTCGCGTCGGTAGAACGGTTGAAGGAATCAAACTCAGCCGCCAGAGAGTTTGCCTTGCGCGCGGCGCAGCGTCATCCGCTTTTCAGCGTCGCCTGTTCGCGGATCATGTCGTACAGCGCCTGTGCGGCCGGCGACAACTGCGCGGTCTTGCGCGCGACCAGCACCAGCGTGCGCGACACGGTCGGCTGCGTGAGCTCGACCGTTCGCACGCTCGGATACGCGCCCTTCTGCAGCGCGAGCGCGGGCACCACGGCCGCGCCGACACGCTGCGCGACGAGCCCGACCGCGGTCGAACTGCGCTGCACTTCGTAGAACGACCGCAGCGCGAGCTCGCTCGATGCCAACGCGACGTCGAGCAGCGCTCGGTTGCCGCTGACCTCGCCGGCGAAAATCAGCGGGAACGCCTGCAACTGCCGCCACGCGATGCGCCGCCGCTTCGCGAGCGGATGGTCTTCGTGGCAGATCAGCACATAGCGGTCTTCGGTGAGCGGCACGGCAGCGAGATCCGGATGATGCTCGCGCGCGATATTGATGCCGAACTCGACCTCCCTGCGCAACACTGCCTCTTCCACCGCCGACGACGCGTGATCGAGAATCTTGATGCGATTGTGCGGATAGCGCGCCGAATACGCCTGCAGGATGCGCGGCAGATATTGCACGCCGACGGTCGGCACACACGCGATCGACACGTCGCCGCGTCGCGCGATCCCCGTTTCGCGGATTTCGACGAGCGCGTCGGCCAGCTCGCCGAGCAGCCGGCGCGCCTGCGGCAGAAAATTGAGGCCGATTTCGGTGAGCGCCATCGAACGCGTGGTGCGCTCGATCAGCGTCACGCCGAGATAGGTTTCGAGCTTGCGCAGCCGCTGCGTGATCGCGGTTTGCGTCACGTGCAGCGAATCCGCCGCGCTCTGGAAGCTGCCGCGATCGGCAATCGCGACGAATGCCTGTACGCCGAGCGTGTCGATTTTCATTAGAAAAATGAAGTAATTGGAATCATAAATTCATTTTACTCGGGGCTGATCGCGGCCGAGAATGGCCGCAACGAACCCCACGAAGGAGCCAAAGATGACCGGCAAAACGACCAACGAGCACAGCGATTGGCACGCGAAGCAGTACACGCTGTTCGAGAACGAGCGCACGCGGCCGGTGCGCGATCTGCTCGCGGCGGTGCCGTTGGAAGGTGCGCGGCTCGCGGTCGATATCGGCTGCGGCCCGGGCAACTCGACCGAGATGCTGGCCGAGCGGGTGCCGGGCGCGTCGGTCAGCGGCATCGACAGCTCGGCCGACATGATCGCGGCGGCCCGTCGGCGGCTGCCGCAATTGCGCTTCGACATCGGCGACGTGTCGGCGTGGGACGCCCGTGGCCCCTTCGACGTGATCCTCGCGAACGCGGTGCTGCAATGGGTGCCCGACCACGAGCGGCTGTTCCCCGCGCTGGTGGCAAAACTGGCCACGGGCGGCAGCCTCGCCGTGCAGATGCCCGCCAATCTCGACGAACCGGCGCACCGGCTGTTGCGCGAAATCGCCGCCGACGGACCTTGGGCGTCCAGGCTGATGGGCGTCGAGCGCACCGTGCGCCACGACGCGAGCTGGTACTACGCGCTGCTCAGGCCGCTGTGCGCGCGCGTCGACGTGTGGAGCACGATCTATCACCACCCGCTCGCGGGCGCCGACGCAGTGGTCGAATGGTTCAAGGGCAGCGCGCTGCGGCCGTTTCTCGCCGCGCTCGACGACGCCGAACGCAGCGCGTTTCTTCAACGTTATCGCGACGAAATCGCCAAAGCCTACCCGGCGCTCGCCGATGGCACGGTGCTGCTGCCGTTTCCGCGGCTTTTCATCGTCGCGACGCGCGGCCAACGCTGAGTCCGCGCCCGGAAACCGCGCAAGCCGCTGAGCGCCGTGCGGCGGGGGGGCCGGCGAATGCTGCGGGCTCGACCGGGCGTCCCGCGCACGTCGCGGATGCCTCGCCCGAAAGCTCGCCTGTTGCGGTGCCGCACGCTAGGGTTGGTCAGGAATTGCCGCCCGGGAATTCCGCATGCTAATGTGTATAAAAAGCGGAGGACGGCGCCCGCCGGCCTCACCGGGAAGCCATTTACTGCAGCGAGCGTCGCCATGAGTGATGTACGCCAACATCTGAGTCCCCGTGACCGCCTTGAGCTGTTGTGCTGGCTCACATGCGGAAGCCTCGGCGCTTATTATCTGAACGAAGACTGGCCCGACGCGGCGTTTCACGTGCAGTCCGCGCACAAGTGGCTCGACCGCCGCGCGCGCGAAGCCGACTGGCTGTGCATCGCGAAGCTGTCGGCCACCGCGGTCGAAATCGCGCGGCGCCACGCGCGCTTCGTGGATACCGATTGGGCGCGCGACGCGGTCGAGGAAATTCTCGATACCGACGAACTCGATCCGCAAGCCCGGCTCGTCCGGCAGGTGATCGCCGACTGTCAGAGCGCGCTAGCCGACAAGCGGATCGCCGATTAGCCGCGGGCTGGCTTTTCTTCCTTTTTTGCGGTGTTTTGGGGGCCAATTTTTGGCCCCTTTTGCGTTGTTCCGCTCTAGCCCGCACGCTGCGCTGCTTGGAATCGGTAAAAAATGCGTTACGCGCCGTCGCGCGTCATCTTTGTTCGTTCGCGCAAGCGCCGCGACCGCCCCGCCCTTTATTCCTCCACCACCGTCTTCAACTTCAGCAGCGCCCGATCCCACTGCAGCGAAATCGCGTCGAGCGCACGGCGCGCCGCGTCGAGATGCGCGGGCTCGAATGCCCACAGGCGCTCGCGTCCGACCTTCACATCGTGTACGAGCCCCGCGTCGGCCAGCACCTGCAGATGCTGCGTGACCGACTGCCGCGTGATGTCGGTGCCGGCCGTCAGTTGCGCGATCGACATCGCGCTGCCCGCGCACAACGCCGCGACGAGACGCAGGCGCGTCTCGTCACCGAGCGCCGCGAACACCGCCGCCGAATTGCGCAGCGTCGTCGCCTTGAGGCCCGCCTTCGCGGAGCCCGCCTTAACCCGCGCCGACATATCGTTCGATATTGAGCATCTGCTGTCCCCAGCCGCCGTCGTTCAGCCGGAACGCTTCCGCGCTGCGCCCGACCGGCAACTGGTCGAAGCCCGATTCGACGACGCGCAGCAGCGTGCCGGACTCGACTTCGCTCAAATCGAATTCAACGAGCGTGGTCGGCTCCGGCGTGTAGTCGATCGTGATGTCGATCGCGGCCGGATGCCAGCGCCACGACAGATGATGCTCGGGCTCGACACGCTCGACCAGCACGTCCATCACCAGGTGCTCGTAGCCCGGATAGGTGATGTGCCCCTGCGTGGATTGCCCGGCGACGAACTGCTTGCCGGCAAGGTTCACACCGAACCACTTGCCGAACTCCTCGGCGTTGGCCAGCGCGCGCCAGACGCGCGAGCGCGGCGCCTTCAACAGAATCTGCTTTTCGATGCGATCGGTCGATGAATTCATATGCAGCCTCCAGGCTGCATATTAGAAACACCGCCGCCGATATGCAAGCATTCGACTGCGCTTTTTTCAGCGCATGATGCGCGCGGCGCCGGCTCGACCGAGCGCCGCGCTCCGTGCCTCACTCAGTCGCATGCGCATGCATGACGCCGGCCTGCATCGACCACGCCATCCACGGCCGGCGCAGCGCGACGATCGCAAGGAACGCGCACGCCGACAGCGTGCCGAACGTCGCGAAGCCCATCTGATAGCTACCGGTGCTCTCCTTCGCGATGCCCATCACGACCGGCAGATAGAAGCCGCCGATGCCGCCCGCCGCGCCGACGATGCCCGACATCAGGCCAGTGCGGCCGGCCCAGCGATGCGGCACGAGCTGGAACGTCGCGCCATTGCCGAGTCCGAACGCGACGTACATGCACAGCAGCAACGCGATGCCGCCCGCGAACGACGGCATCGCCGTCGCGAACAGGAAGTCACAAATCGCGATGATCGCGAGCAGCACGGTCAGCGCGCGCACGCCCGACACGCGGTCCGCAATCAGACCGCCGAGCGGACGCACCATCGCGCCGGTCGCGGCGAGCAGCGCCATGAACAGACCCGCGTCGATCTTCGACAGTTGATACAGGTTGGTCAGCAGCAGCGACACATACGAGGACATGCCGACGAAACCGCCGAACGTGATGCTATAGACGAGCATGATGACCCACGTATCGCGCTCGGCGAGCACCGAGCGGTAGCGTTGCGGCAGCACCGCGATCGCGAGCAGCGCGCCGACCACCGGCAACAGCAGCACGCCGGTCTTGCCCGCGCCGAACAGCCCCGCTTCGACGAGCAGCACGAGCACGATCAGGCCGGCGAGCGTCGTCGCGAAGCTGCCGAAAGCGCGCAGCACGCTGCCGGTTTTAACGCCTGCGTCGTTGGCCCAGAAGTACAGCGTGATCGCGGCGATCGCGAGCAGCGGCAAGGCGCCGCCCGCGGCGAGCTGCCAACCGTAACGCGTTGCGAGTTGAGGGAACAGGAAGCCGTCGAGCACCGCGCCGATGTTGCCGGCCGCGGCGAGCCCCAATACGAGGCCCTGCACCTTCGGCGGATAGTTGCTGCCGGCCATCGGCAGTGCGACCGCGAAGCTGGCGCCGCCGACGCCGAGGAACACGCCGAGCACCAGCAGCGTTTCATACGACGGCACCGATTGCAGCAACGGCAGCACGATCGTCGGAACCGCCGAGAGCAACACTCCCATCAACGCAATGCGTTTGCCATGCGCGGACTGATACAGATTGCCGAGCGTCACGCGCAGAATCGCCGCGGATAATACCGGCACCGCAACCAGCAGACCCTGTTGCGCGGGCGTCATCGCAATGCTCTTGCTGATGAACGGCGCGAGCGGCCCATACAGCACCCAGACGGTGAAGCCCGTGTCGAAATACAGAAAGCAGGCGACCAGTGCGCGCCAATCGCCGCTTCGCAGGGAGTGCATCACGTTTTTCATCAGAGATCCTCGGTAAATAAAATGCCTGGTAGTCCGGTTGATACGTTACTTGTGTTTTGCACCGGCATCTCGCCCGGAGTTTTAACCGGGACTCGGTATGCAAGCGTCATGCCATCATGCTGCGTGTTTTGAGGCCTTTTTTAAGGCCTTTTTCGAAATGCGTCGGTGGCTCAATACACGTCGCGTGCATAGCGTTTTTCGCGCGTCAGACGACTCACGTATTCGAGTGCTTTCTCTTCGCTCATGCCGCCGTGCGTCGTGATGATGTCCTTCAGCGCCGCATCGACATCGCGTGCCATCCGGTTCGCGTCGCCGCATACATAGAAATGCGCACCGTCTTCGAGCCATGCCCACAGTTGCGCACCGTGTTCGCGCATGCGGTCCTGCACATAGATCTTGTCGGCCTGGTCGCGCGAGAACGCGACGTCGAGTCGGGTCAGCAGACCGCTCGCGCGCATCGCTTCGAGCTCGTCGCGATAGTAGAAGTCGGTCGCGGCATGTTGTTCGCCGAAGAACAGCCAGTTGCGCCCGCGCTCGCCGCGTGCCTGCCGTTCATGCAGAAAGCCGCGAAACGGTGCGATGCCGGTGCCGGGACCGACCATGATCATCGGCGTGTCCGGGTGATGAGGAGGACGAAAGTGCGCGGACTTTTGCACGAACACGGGGACGTCGGTGTCGCTTGCGCGATCCGCGAGAAAGGTCGACGACACACCCTTGCGGTGCCGCCGCCCGTTGCTGTAACGCACCGCCGAAACCGTCAGATGCACCTCGCCCGGATGCGCCTTCGGGCTCGATGCGATCGAATACAGGCGCGGCTGCAGGCGCTTCAGCATGCCGGTGAGTTCGGCGGCCGAGAGGTTCACCGGAAACTCGTGCAATACGTCGGCGAGCTGCTGTCCCCACAGCCATTGCTTCAGATCCGCCTTGCGTTCGGGCGCGAGCAGATCGCCCAGCGCGCCGTTGCGGCTGCGCGCGGCGACGAACGCAAGTGCCTCGGCGCTCGGCCGCGCGATTTCGTAGTGCTTGGTGAGCGCATCGGCGAGCCGCATGTCGCCGATACCCGTGACGTGCACCGATGCCTCCGCGTGCAGACCGCTCAGCGTGATCAGTTCGTCGACGAGTTCGGGGCAGTTGCTCGGCCACACGCCGAGCGCATCACCTGCTTCGTATTCGAGGTTCGTCTCGCCCGTTTGCAGCGACACGTAGCGCGTATCCTTCACGGCGCCCTGCCGGTTCAGTCGCAAATTGCCGACGATGCGCGACGCGGCTGGCCGCGCCTTGGTCGGCACCGCGCCGACCACCGCGTTGATCATGCCGCCCGGCGGCACCGCGTGCAGTGCGGCATCCGCCTGCTTGATACAGACGATCACGCGTTCGAGCCAGGCATCTGCGCTCGACTGATAGTCGATGTCGCAATCAACGCGCTCGGTGAGACGCAGCGCGCCCTGCGCGGCGAGCCGCTCGTCGAGCCGACGGCCGTGACCGCAAAACTGATCGTAGTTGCGATCGCCGAGTGCGAGCACCGCGAAACGCACGCCATCGAGGCGCGGCGCTGTGGCGGCGTTCAGATGCGTCCAGAAGTCCTGCGCGTTGTCGGGCGCATCGCCGTCGCCGAACGTGCTGGTCATCAGCAACACGTACTGCGCCTTCGCGAGCGCCGCGAACGGATAGTCGGCCATGCACGCAGTGCGGATTTCGAAGCCCGATTCCATCAGACGCGTCGCGTAACGCTCGGTCAGCGATTCGGTGTTACCGGTTTGCGAGGCCCACAACAGCGTGACCTTAGGCCGGGTGCGCACGATCCGCACGCCCGATTCGCGCGCCTCTTCCTGCGCGGCATGCGGCGGCAATGCGGTGGCTGAAGCCCGGGCCGGCGTCGCGCTGCGGCTATACAGTCCCGCAAGCAGACCATCGACATAGAGCCGCTTCACCGCATCGAACGGTGCGCTGTGCGGCAGCACCGGCACGTTGTCGAGGCCTTGCGCTTCGGACGAACGCAGGCCGCTCACGAAACCCGCCAGATACGCGCGCTCCGGATCGCTGAGCGCGGGCATCGATACGGGCTCGGGCGGCAAGTGCAGCAAAGTCGTGAGGGCTTCGATACGAGGCATGGGTTGATCCTTGGCGCTGGGCGCTAAAACCGCTGCGTCGGTGGGGGTAGAGAGCGCGTCGTCGTTGCGTGTGTCCGCGACGCGATCGGCCGTCACCGGACTCAGCGCGACCGCGCAGACTTTCAGTTCGGGCTGCAATGAAACCGGATCGACCGCGTCGTTGGTCACCGCGTTGATGCAAAGTTCGTCGCCGAACACGTCGTTCCAGTGCATCGGCGCGAAGCACTGACCCGCGCTCACCCGATCGGTGACGACGGCGGGCAGCACTGCGCGGCCGCGCCGTGAACGGATCTCGACCGCGTCTTTCGCGCGAATGCCGAGTTCGGCCGCATCGTGCGGATGAATCTCGACGAAGGGTCCCGGGTTCAGCTTGTTCAGCATCGCGACCTTGCCGGTCTTGGTCATCGTGTGCCATTGATGCTGCACGCGGCCCGTGTTCAACACGA
Source organism: Burkholderia sp. JPY481 (assembly GCF_038900515.1). Lineage (NCBI taxonomy): Bacteria > Pseudomonadati > Pseudomonadota > Betaproteobacteria > Burkholderiales > Burkholderiaceae > Burkholderia > Burkholderia sp. JPY481. Next base: position 297,486 of record NZ_JAYMRT010000001.1, on the reverse strand, counting down.
TCGGAAACTCGCGATCGGGCAACTCGGCCGCGGGCGCATACGCGCGTGCGAAAAACTTCGCCCTGCCGCTCGCGGTCGGAAAAGCAATGCGCGGGCGGCTGCCATCTTCGGACTCTCTGAGCGTCTGGCTCACGCCGTCATTCAGATAGCGAAGCGGATTGCGCTCGCACGAATCCGCCGACGCGATCGGCCACTGCAGCGGCGCGCCCTTCAAGCGGCGATGACTCGCGCCGCGCAGGTCGTAGCCGGTCGCCGGGTTCGCCGCGCGCGTGAGTTCGGCGAACACTTCGCCCGCGCTCGCATAGCTGAATGCATCGGCAAAGCCCATTTCACACGCGATGCGCGCGATGATCTGCCAGTCGGGCAATGCCGCGCCGGGCGGTTCGATGGCCTGCTGCATCAGCGTCAGATTGCGCTCCGAGTTGACCATCACGCCTTCGGCTTCGGCCCACAAAGCGCCTGGCAGCAGCACGTCGGCGTAGCGATTCGTTTCGGTGTCGAGGAACGCGTCCTGCGCGATCACGAGATCGGCCGCGCGCAAACCGGCGATCGCGGTCTGCCGGTTCGCGACGGTCGCGGCCGGATTCGTGCAGATGATCCAGCACGCCTTGATGTCGCCCGCGGCCATGCGCGCGAACAGGTCGATCGTGCCGTTGCCCGCGTCCGCTTTCAGCGTGCCCGGTGCGATGCCCCACAGCGCTTCGATGAACGCGCGATCTTCGGCGACCAGCGCCGAACGCTGACCCGGCAAACCGGGGCCCATGTAGCCCATTTCGCGGCCGCCCATCGCGTTCGGCTGGCCCGTCAGCGAGAACGGGCCACTGCCGCGCCGGCAGATACGGCCCGTCGCCAGATGCAGATTGCACAGCGCATTGGTGTGCCACGTGCCGTGCGTGCTCTGGTTCAGGCCCATCGTCCAGCAGCTCATCCAGTCTTTGGCCGACGCGATCATCTGTGCGGCGCGACGGATGTCGTCGACGGCGAGGCCCGTGATGCGTGCAACGTTCTCCGGCGTGTACCCGGCGAGAAACGCGGGCATCGCGTCCCAGCCCTCGGTGTGCTCGGCGATAAAAGCCGCATCGGTTGCGCCGTTTTCGTGCAGCAGATGCAGCAGACCGTTCAGCAACGCGAGGTCGGTGCCGGGTTTGATCTGCAGGAACAGATCGGCTTTCTCGGCGGTCGTGTTGCGGCGCGGATCGACGACGATCAGCTTCGCGCCCGCCTTCACGCGATCCATCATGCGCAGGAACAGGATCGGATGACAGTCGGCCATATTCGCGCCGCTGACGAAAAACAGATCCGCGTGATCGAAGTCTTCGTACGAGCCGGGCGGCCCGTCCGCGCCGAGCGACAGCTTGTAGCCGCTCGCCGCGCTCGCCATGCACAGGCGCGAATTCGCTTCGATATTGTTCGTGCCGATAAAGCCCTTCGCGAGCTTGTTGACCAGATACTGCGCTTCGAGCGACATCTGCCCCGACACGTAAAACGACACCGCATCGGGACCATGCTCGTCGATCACACGCCGCAGACGCGCCGCGGTGTCGCTCAACGCCTGCGCCATCGGCAGCGGCGCCGGGTCTTCGTCGCGCGCATGACGCACGAACGCGCCTTCGAGGCGCCCCGACTTGCGCAGCGCGACGTGAGCCGACTGCCCTTTGGTGCAGAGCCGGCCAAAGTTGGCCGGATGCTCCTTGTCGCCAGCGATCTTCACGACCTGGCCGTCCTCGACGTGCAGCACCATGCCGCAACCGACGCCGCAATAAGGACACACGCTCTTTACGCTGGTATCAGACATGCGCGAATGATCCGGTTAGAACTCTGAACGATGAAGCGAGGCCGTTACGTCAAACCGCGACCCACACCTGGCCGTTTTCGACGCGCGTGGCAAACGCGCTGACCGAATACGACGGCGTTTCGAGGCATTCGCCAGTGCGCAGATCGAAGTGATGCTTGTAGATCGGCGAGGCGACCACGATGCGCTCGCCGAGACTGCCGACGAGTCCGCGCGACAGCACCGCCGCGTGCGAACCCGGATCGAAGTTTTCGATCGCGTAGACCGTGGGCGCGGCGGGCGACTCCACTTGACCGCCTTCGACGTGAAACACGGCCACCTGCTCGCCGTTGACGAGCGCGCAAACGCCGGTGTTCGGCACGATGTCCTCGAGTGCGCAGATCGCGGTCCAGGCGCGGGGCAAGCATTCGTTCTTCATGACTGGGCTCCTTTGAGTTAAGCGAGAATCGGATGAGGTCAAACCGTCTCGACGACAATCGGAATCTCGATGCGCGGCGCCTGCCGCTCGGCGGGCGTGGCCGGCCGGATCTGTCCGCGCTCCTCGACGAACGCGACGTTGCTATCGGACTCGCCGCTGTTGACGAAATGACGGAAGCGCTTGCGTGTTTCGGGATCGGTGACGGCCTTCTTCCATTCGCACTCGTACGTGTCGACCACGTGCTGCATCTCCGCTTCGAGTTCGGTTGCCACGCCAAGGCGATCGTTGACAATCACATCGATCAGATAGTCGAGGCCGCCTTCGAGGTTGTCGCGCCACACGCTGGTGCGTTGCAGCCGGTCGGCGGTGCGCACGTAGAACATCAGGAAGCGGTCGATATAGCGCACCAGCGTCGCCTTATCGAGGTCCGCGGCGAGCAGTTCCGCGTGACGCGGCTTCATGCCGCCGTTGCCGCACACGTACAGATTCCAGCCCTTCTCGGTTGCGATCACGCCGACATCCTTGCCCTGCGCTTCCGCGCATTCGCGGGTGCAGCCCGATACGCCGAACTTGATCTTGTGCGGCGTACGCAGCCCCTTGTAGCGATTCTCGAGTTCGACCGCGAGGCCGACCGAATCGCCGACGCCATAGCGGCACCACGTCGAACCGACGCACGATTTCACGGTGCGCAGCGATTTGCCATACGCGTGCCCCGACTCGAAACCGGCCGCGATCAGCTCTTCCCAGATCGACGGCAATTGCTCGACGCGCGCGCCGAACAGATCGACACGCTGACCGCCGGTGATCTTCGTGTAGAGGCCGTATTTCTTGGCGACCTGCGCGACCGCGATCAGGCCGTCGGGCGTCACTTCGCCGCCCGGCATGCGCGGCACGACCGAATAGGTGCCGTCGCGCTGGATGTTCGCGAGGTAGTAGTCGTTGGTGTCCTGCAGCGATGCGTGCTCCTTCTTCAGCACGAATTCGTTCCAGCACGACGCGAGAATGCTGGCGACCGCCGGCTTGCAGATATCGCAACCAAGCCCGCGGCCATGCTTGGCGAGCAGCGCGCCGAAACTGCGCAGCCCCTCGACGCGCACGAGGTGGTACAGCTCCTGGCGCGAATACGGGAAGTGCTCGCAGACGTGGTTGTTCACCGCGAGGCCCTGCTTCTTCATCTCGGCCTTCATCACTTGCGTGACGAGCGGCACGCAACCGCCGCACGAGGTGCCCGCGCCGGTCGCGCTCTTCAACGCGCCGATGTCGGTCGCGCCCGCGCACACGGCTGCGCAAAGCTCGCCCTTCGACACGTTGTTGCACGAGCAGATCTGCGCGGCCGCGGGCAGCGCCTCGACGCCGAGCGCCGGCTTCGCGCTGCCGTCCGCTTGCGGCAGGATCAGGAATTCGGGCGACGCGGGCAACTCGATACGGTTCAGCATCATCTGCAGCAACGTGCCGTATTCGCTCGCGTCGCCGACCATCACGCCGCCAAGCAGATACTTGCCGCAATCGGACACGACGAGCTTCTTGTAGATCTGCTTGCGCTCGTCGCTGAACTGGTAGGTGCGGCTGCCCGGCGTATTGCCGTGCGCGTCGCCGATGCTGGCCACATCGACGCCCATCAGCTTCAGCTTGGTGCTCATGTCGGCACCGGCGAATTCGGCCGAGTCGCCCAGCAACTGCTTCGCGACCACGCGCGCCATCTCGTAGCCGGGCGCGACGAGCCCGAACAGCTGACCGCCCCACAGCGCGCATTCGCCGATCGCGTAGATGTGCGGATCGCTGGTGCGGCACGCGTCGTCGATGACGATGCCGCCGCGCGCGCCGAGTTCGAGGCCGCATGCCCGGGCCAGATCGTCGCGTGGACGGATGCCCGCGGAGAACACGATCATGTCGGTGTCGAGATGGCTGCCGTCGGCGAACTGCATGCGGTGCGTGCCCGCTTCGCCGTCGACGATCGCCGTCGTGTTCTTGTGCGTGTGCACCGTGACGCCGAGTTCTTCGATCCGGCCGCGCAGCACGCGGCCGCCGCCGTCGTCGACCTGCACCGCCATCAGGCGCGGCGCGAATTCGACCACGTGGGTTTGCAGGCCCATATCGCGCAGCGCCTTCGCGCATTCGAGACCGAGCAGGCCACCGCCGACCACCGTGCCCGTTTTCGAGCGCGCGCCGCATTCGCGCATCGCTTCGAGATCGTCGATCGTTCGATACACGAAGCAATCGCCGCGCTCACGGCCCGGCACCGGCGGCACGAACGGATAGGAGCCGGTCGCGAACACGAGGCGGTCGTACGGCAGCGTTTCGCCGCTCGCGACCGTCACCGTGCGTGCGTCGCGATCGACCGCAACGGCCCGCGCGTTCAGCTTCAGTTGCACACCGTGGCGCTCGAAAAAGCCGGGCTCGACGAGCGACAGGTCATCGGCGGTCTTGCCCGAGAAGAACTCGGACAGATGAACGCGATCGTAGGCGGGTCGCGATTCTTCGCCCAGCACCGTGATGTCGAGATCGTGCGCGTCCTGTTGCGCCAGGCATTCGACCAGTTTGTGGCCGACCATCCCGTGACCGATAACGATGATTTTCATGAGCGCGCTGTCCTTTGGTGTCTGGCGAAAGCGATTGCGGAAATAAAAACGGCGTCCCGCGAATCCAGCCGAGGGCTGAATCCGGGGGACGCCGTTGTCCTGTTGGGTGCTGCGGGGCGCTGCATTGTGCTGCAAGCGCGACGAACCCACGTTGGTCCGATGGCAACGCTTCTCGCAAAGGCTGTGCCAATTTAGATAAATGCGCCGGAAAGCACGGTGTGGCGGGGATTCGCCGCCAATCGCGCGGCTTCGGAGCGCATCCCGAGCGCGACGCGTTTTGATGCGGCAAAGCACAGGGATGGTGCGACGCAGCACTGTGGACGTGCGAAACGAAGGTGCGCGCAGGTGCGATCGTGACGCTGTTTTCCGCGTGAATCGCAGCGTGTGGCAACGGCTTGCGCGCCTCGATTCGATCGATGGCGTGGTCCTTGCGTTAGTCCTGCGCAACCTCATCGCGGCAACGTCGTCGCGAAGCGCAGATTCAACCGTCAACCGGCAATGCAATGGACAACGGCGTCCCCTCGTGATCTTCACGGGCGGACGCCGTATTCGTTTCTAGCTACAAGGAACAACATGAACACCAACACCGGCAAGGTCACGCTACTGAGCGCGGGCCCAGGCGATCTCGACTTGCTGACGCTGAAGGCCGTCAAGGCGCTCGCGGCCGCCGACGTCGTGCTGCTCGACGACCTCGCGAATCCCGACATCGTGACGCTCGCACCGCAGGCGCGCGTAATTCGCGTCGGCAAACGCGGCGGCTGCCGCTCGACGCCGCAGGCGTTCATCGAGCGCCTGATGCGGCGTTATGCGCTGAAGGGTCTGCACGTGGTGCGCGTCAAAGGCGGCGAAGCGCTGCTGTTCGGCCGCGCGGGCGAGGAACTCGCCGTGCTGCGCGACGCGGGCCTTGCGGTCGACATCGTCAACGGCATCTCGTCGGGCTTCGCGGCCGCGGCGGGACTCGGCATGTCGCTCACGCATCGGCGGCACTGCCACGGCGTGAGCTTCGTCACCGCGCACACCGAAGACCACGGCGAGCCGGACTGGGCCGCGCTCGCCGCGACGCGCACGACGCTGGCGATCTATATGGGCATGCGGCGCGTCGACGGCATCGCCGCTGCCTTGCTCGCGCACCTGCCGGCGGGCACGCCGGCCGCGGTCGTGCAGTGGGCCGGCGGCCGCGACGAGCGGCGCCTGTTGACGCGGCTCGATCGGCTCGCCGCCGATGCGCTCGGCGCGGGCTTCGGCAGTCCGGCGGTGATTCTGGTGGGCGATGCGGTTGGCGAGAGCGCCGAAGCGCCTTGCTGGGAACGCGAAGGTCGTGGCGAAGAAGGTGGAGAAACGCTGCGCGCGGCGGCGATTGCGCGGGCGGCCTGAGATCCGATCGGAGCGGGCCTCGCCCGCCTTTCATCCAGTCAATCGCCGAACCCGAGCTCCGCGTCGACCTGCTGCCCGACCCGCAGCCGGGCCCCCGCCCCGCTCGCGACCAGCGCGTTGTTGCCGAACGTGACCGCACCGTCGAAACGTTCGCTGACGCGATAACCGAGCATCGTGTCGGTCGGCTCGTTCGGCCAGTCCGGATCGGGCGCGCCGCGCGCCTGATCGATGGTCGGCATCGGACAGCGCGAGCACAGCTTGACGAGACGCAACTCGACGCGCGCGCTCGAATCCGCATCCGTGTCGACGGCGAGCGTCTCGACATAGTCCTCTTCGTAGGCATCGAGGCCCGTGAGCACGATGTTGGGCCGGAAGCGATCGATTCTGATCGACGGCGCGCCTTTGCGGTTCAGGCGCGCGTTCAGATCGTCGAGCGAGGCCTGGCCGACCACCAGCAGCGGAAAGCCATCGGCAAAAAAGGTCGTCGCACCGCCGGTGCTGTCCGTGTAGTCCGGATCGACGATGCGCTCGCGCTCCGGATCGAAGCGCAGCAAGCGCGCGGGCAGACCGAGGAACTCCGTGAACCACGCCGCCGTGGCTTCGCCGGTGTCGAGCCCGTAGGCCGCGTCGCGCCACACCGCGGTATCGATCCTGGCCGCGCCGGCGAGGCGCGCGGCATCGAGCGGCGTGCGCAGCTCACGCATGCCCGGCGCGTTGACGATCAGATCGTCGGCGCCGAGTTCGACCTTGATCAGGGACATGCGCGGGTACGCGCGCTGCGTGAACATCGCGCCTTCGGGATCGACGATCATCCAGTTGCGGTCGTATTCGAGGCCGGTCGCCAGCAGGCGCGCCTGATCGAGCGGGATGCCCGCGCAGGATTTGATCGGATAGACGAACAGCTCGCTGATGGTTGGCATGATCGGAGATCTCGTGGGAAGCGCGGTTTTCAGGTGGAGACGCGATTGTAAAGCGCTGCGCGTGTTTCAGTGATGGCGACCAGGGAAGCTGCCGTTCCGCGCTGAGGCGCCGGGAAGTAGAATCTTCGGATCAGACAGGCGCCGGCGCGGGGCATGCGGCATGCGGCGGAGCTGCGAAAGCGCGCGCAGGCGCCGTATCGACCCGTTACCGAAAGAAGCTACAAAAGCCACCTTCCCTCACCGAGACAGGACATTCATTATGCTGACCAAACCCGTGTTGACCGTCGCCGAGACGACTCGCATTGTCGATGCCGCGCGCGCGGAAGCCGAGAAGAACAGGTGGCCGGTCGCAATCGTCGTCGCCGACGACGGCGGCCATCCGCTCGCGGTGCTGCGTCTGGACGGCGCGGCGCCGGCCACCTCGTATATCGCGACCGAGAAAGCGCGCACCGCGGCGCTTGGCCGCCGCGAAACCAAGGTCTATGAAGACATGATCAACAACGGCCGCACCGCATTCCTCAGCGCACCGTTGCAGGGCACGCTCGAGGGCGGCGTGCCGGTGATCGTCGACGGCCATGTGGTCGGCGCGGTTGGCGTGTCGGGCGTCAAGTCGGAGCAGGATGCGCAGATCGCGAAGGCCGGCATTCAGGCGCTCGGCGTTTAAAGCGCCGGGCGTCACAGCAATCCCGTGGCACAACGCGGACCGATGCCCCCTCATCGGTCCCATAACAGATGGAGCAGTCGATGACTCAGATGAACCCGCGCGGCGGACTGCAGGTCGCCGCCAACCTCGACCAGTTCGTTGAAACCGAAGCCCTGCCCGGCACCGGAATCGACAGCGCCGCCTTCTGGTCGGGTTTCGATGCCCTCGTGCACGAGCTGGCGCCAAAGAATCGGGCGTTGCTCGCCGAACGCGACCGCCTGCAAACCGAACTCGACAACTGGCATCGGACCCATCCCGGCCCGGTGCGGGATCTGCGCGCGTATCGTGCGTTTCTCGAAGGCATCGGCTACATCGTGCCCGTGCCCGCCGGCGTCCAGGCCACGACCGACCACGTGGACAGCGAAATCTCGGAGCAGGCCGGCCCGCAGCTGGTCGTGCCGCTGTCGAACCAGCGGTATGCGCTGAACGCCGCGAACGCGCGCTGGGGCAGCCTGTACGACGCGCTGTACGGCACCGACGCGATCCCTGAAACGGATGGCGCGGAAAAGCAGAAGGGCTACAACCCGGTGCGCGGCGCCGCGGTGATCGCGTATGCGCGCAGGTTCCTCGATCAGGCCGCGCCGCTCGCGAACGGTTCGCACGCGGATGCGACGCGCTATAGCGTCGAGAACGGCCAGCTGGTCGTCGCGCTGAAGAGCGGCACTACCGCACTGAAGACACCCGCGCAACTGGTCGGCTATCAGGGCGATGCGAGCGCGCCGTCGGCGGTGCTGCTCAAGCACAACGGCCTGCACCTCGAAATCCAGATCGATGCGAACGATCCGGTCGGCAAGACCGACGCGGCGCATGTGAAGGACGTCGTCGTCGAAGCGGCGGTCACGACGATCATCGATTGCGAAGACTCGGTCGCGGCCGTCGACGCCGACGACAAGGTGCAGCTCTATCGCAACTGGCTCGGCCTGATGAACGGCGACCTGACCGAACAGGTCACGAAGAATGGCAAGACCTTCACGCGCCGGCTCAACGCGGATCGCGAGTACACCAGCGCGGACGGCAAGTCGCAGGTCAAGCTGCATGGCCGCTCGCTGCTGTTCATCCGCAACGTCGGCCATCTGATGACGAACCCGGCCGTGTTGACCAAAGACGGCCACGAGATTCCGGAAGGCATTCTCGACGCGGTGATCACGACGCTGTGCGCACTGCGCGACCGCCAGAACAAGCTGAACTCGCGCACCGGCTCGATCTATATCGTGAAGCCGAAGATGCACGGCCCGGCCGAAGTCGCGTTCGCGAGCGAGCTGTTCGCGCGCGTCGAAGACCTGCTGAAGCTGCCGCGCAACACGATCAAGATGGGCATCATGGACGAGGAGCGCCGCACCAGCGTGAACCTGCTCGCCTGTATCGCCGAAGCGTCGGCGCGCGTCGCGTTCATCAACACGGGCTTCCTCGATCGCACCGGCGACGAGATGCACTCGGCGATGGAAGCGGGCCCGATGATGCGCAAGGGCGACATGAAGTCGAGCAAGTGGATCGCGTCGTACGAGCGCAGCAACGTGCTGGTCGGTTTGAGCGGGGGCCTGCGCGGCCGCTCGCAGATCGGCAAGGGCATGTGGGCGATGCCCGACCTGATGCACGCGATGCTCGAGCAGAAGATCGGCCATCCGAAGGCTGGCGCGAACACCGCGTGGGTGCCCTCGCCGACCGCCGCGACGCTGCACGCGCTGCACTATCACCAGGTCGACGTGCAGGCGGTCCAGCAGGAACTCGAACGCACCGACTACGCGAAGGTTTACGACGAACTGCTCGATGGCCTGCTGACGATTCCGGTCGTCGAAAAGGCGCAATGGAGCGACGACGAAATCCGCGCCGAAGTCGACAACAACACGCAGGGCATTCTCGGCTACGTGGTGCGCTGGATCGATCAGGGCGTCGGCTGCTCGAAGGTGCCGGATATTCACAACGTCGGCCTGATGGAAGACCGCGCGACGCTGCGTATTTCGAGCCAGCACATCGCCAACTGGCTGTATCACGGCGTGATCAAACGCGAGCTCGTCGAGGAGACGTTCAAGCGCATGGCCAAGGTCGTGGATGCGCAAAACGCCGGTGATCCGCTCTATCAGCCGATGGCGCCGGGTTTCGACACGATTGCGTTCAAGGCCGCGCAAGCGCTCGTATTCGAAGGGCGCCAGCAGCCGAGCGGTTATACCGAGCCGTTGCTGCACAAGTTCCGGCTCGAGGTGAAGCAACAGGGGTGAGACCGTCCTGCTGAAGCGACAACGGGCGCCGCGCAATGCGGCGCCCGTTTTTTATTTCAGGGCCTCGTCAGTTCACGCGGCTTCGGCCGTCAATTGCCCCGCCTCGCCGGTTGGCGCTTCGTTCTGCATATACGCCTGCAGATACGCCTCGAATTCAGCCTTCACCTCCGGATGGCGCAGCGCGAATTCGACGGTCGCCTTCAGATAGCCGAGCTTGCTGCCGCAATCGAAGCGCGTGCCGAAGTAGCGGTACGCGAGCACCTGCTCTTCGGTCAGCAGCGACTGCACCGCGTCGGTCAGTTGCAGCTCCCCGCCCGCGCCCGGCTGCAGCGCGCGGATATGCTTGAAGATCGTCGGCATCAGCACGTAGCGCCCGACCACGCCGAGATTCGACGGCGCCTGGTCCGGCGCCGGCTTCTCGACGATGCCCGACAGCTTGATCACGTTGTCTTCCCACTCGCGGCCGTCGACGACGCCATACGAACGGCTGTCCTCGCGCGCGATCGTTTCGACGCCGATCACCGAGCTGTGGTAGTGGTTGAAGGTATCGACGAGCTGGCTCATCACGGGCTTCGTGCTATGCAGCAGGTCGTCGGCGAGTATCACCGCGAACGGGCTGTCGCCCACCAGCTTCTCGGCGCACAGCACCGCATGGCCGAGACCGAGCGCTTCGGCCTGGCGCACGTAAAAGCAGTCGACGTTGGCCGGTTTGATGCTGCGCACCAGATCGAGCAGCTTCTGCTTGTTGCGCGCTTCGAGCTCGGACTCGATCTCATAGGATTTGTCGAAGTGATCTTCGATCGCGCGCTTGCTGCGGCCCGTCACGAAGATCATCTCGGTGATGCCGGCGGCGATCGCTTCTTCGACCGCGTACTGGATCAGCGGCTTGTCGACGATCGGCAGCATTTCCTTCGGACTTGCTTTGGTAGCCGGCAGGAATCGTGTCCCGAGGCCCGCTACGGGAAACACGGCTTTGGTGACTTTCAGCATGGTAGGCATTCCCACATCGGTTAGAAGTTGGTGTGTTCGCGGACCTGGCGGCCAATCGATGCCGGCGCAAGACTAGCAGAAAAATCTGCGAGGTTCACGTAAGCTGGCTTTCTCCGATTTAATTCGGATAATTCACGCATTGTTCGCAATGCGATATTGCGAAAAATTGAGTAAATTGTTACGCATATATTGTCAGGCGGCGAGTGACAAAATCCGAAAGTCTTACCTTTCGGACGGCCCCTGGCGTGACCCGTCTGGCGATCTGGTGACCGGCTTCGGCAGCACCTCAGTCCTGTTCGTCGACCGGCGGCAGCTTGCCGGGGTCCATCCGGTAACGACGGATCGGCTCGTTGCGCAACGCATCGCGGTAGGCGGAGGCGGCCACCAGGATCAGCAGGACGGCCACGCCGGCCAGTAAATGCAGGTTCATGAGTTCACCTCGGCTCAGAAAATCCTTGATCTAAATTAGCACGACAAAAGCGATAAATAATTCGATGATCCAGACGGCGATGCGTAATTACAATTCGTCACAAAATCGATGCCGAATTCAATCCGAAACGCAATTTTTTAATCATTTTGTGGGATTGTGATGCTCTAGCATGGGTGCGTCGCGAGGTGCGCAAGGACGCCCGCTCGAAGGTGTATGTCGCGTCGATTTTTCTCTTTTCCGCTTCAGATAAGGACCGCGTATGAGCGACCCAGCACTGGATGCCGCCGGCTCCTCCCTGCCCCTCTCCCCGCTGCCGCGCCCGGAAAAAAACCCGGCCGCGGCGCACGCGCGCAGCGACGCGCGTATCGATAGCGCCAGCAAGGAGCATGTGATCGACGCGATGCGGGGCTTCGCCGCGCTGCTGGTCGCCTATTTTCATTGCCGCCAGATCGTGTGGGTCGGCATGCAGGCGTTTCATCAGAGCGTCGGTCATTCGGTTAGTCCGAGCAGTCTCGCTGCGTATCTGACGTTTCCGATCGCATGGGGCTCGGCCGGCGTGCCGATGTTCTTCGTGATCAGCGGCTACTGCATCCATCGCGGCGGCGCGCTGCGGCTCGCGGGCAATCCCGCTTATCGGCTCGAGGCGGGCAACTTCTGGCTGCGGCGCTTCGCGCGCATCTATCCGGTGCTGCTTGCGGCGCTGGTACTGACTTTCGCGCTCGATTCGCTGAGCCTGCAATTGCCGCCCGTCAGTCACAAGATTCGCGAGATCGGCTGGCAGGCGTTTCTGGTCAATCTGCTTTCGCTGCAGGGTGTGGCGGGCAAGACGTATGGTTCTAACGGCGCGCTGTGGACGCTGTCGCTCGAAGTGCAGTTCTATGCGATCTATCCGCTGCTATTCGCGCTGCGGCGGCGCATCGGCATGAACGCCGTGCTCGCGCTCGTCGCGGTGATCAACGTTGCATCCGCGTATGGGCTGGAGCGACATGATCTGCAGTTCTTCACGTCGTACTGGTTCTCGTGGATGCTCGGTGCATGGATCGCCGATGTCAGGGCGCGCAACGCGCGGGAGGCGCGCGCGCCTGCATTGCTGTACGTGCTCGTGGCGGTATTGATCGCGGCAGGCTGCGTCGCGTTTCATTTCGGCCAGTATGGTGCGTTCCAGATCTGGGCGCTGGGCTTCGCGTGCTATCTGTACAAGGCGCTCGATGTGCCCAATGACCCGCAACACGAAGGAAGTGGCGTGCTTGCACTGCTTCGCGCTGGGTCGCGCGCGCTGTCGCGCTTGCTGTCCCGCGTGGGTGACTTCAGCTTCTCGCTGTATCTGATTCATCTGCCGATCTTCGTGCTGCTGTCGTCGTGGTTGTTCCGCTCGTCGCTGCAGATGTCGATCTGGCCGTCGTTTGGTTACATGCTGGTCGTCGTGCCGGCCGCCTATGTCTTCTATCGGCTGGTCGAAATGCCCGCGATGAAGTGGTCGGCGAGTCTCAAGGCGTAAGTGCACCCTGCGCTGTGTCAGCCCCGTAACGGCCAAGTGCCGCGACGGGGGCTTAGGCGTGCATCCCGAAGTTTCGATTGCGACCGCCGCGAACAGGCGCCCGCCCTGCGCGGGGTGGGTGATTGACGCGCACAAAGACGCCACAAAAATCATCCATCGCCCATTCCAAATCCCCGTATCCGCCTGCTAGCGTGGCAGCCCCAATCGCTACAGAGGAATTCAGGATGTCGTATCAACAGGATTCGGGCGCCGTGCGCGTGGTACTCAGTGCTCCTCAACTGGCCGCGGTGCTCTCCCGCCAGTCGATCAACCGCACCGAGATGCTTTCCAACCGCCTATGGGGCGGTTTGCAGGTCGTGGGCGGGGTGCTGGAAATGGTCGGAGCGGCGGCTCTGTGCGTACTTCCAGAACCGACGATGGCAAGCAAGGCCGGATGTGTTGTGTTCGGCGTGCATGGTTCAGATACGGTGTCGGCAGGTGTACGCCAAGTCTGGACAGGCCGGGATACGGCCACGCTGATCCAGCAAGGTACGACGAAACTGGCCGAGGCGATGAAGGCCAGTCCGGACATGGCGAATAATATCGGCCTGTCAGTCGATATGATCGTGCCGTTCGGTTTCGCTGGCTCGATCAAGGCTGCACGCGTGGCCAGCGTCACGATGGGCCGGATCAATCTGCAAATGCATGAGGCCAGGGCCGTTAATCCAGGGCTTGGCGGGCATACAATTCTGAAGCACGTCGAGAAGGATGAGGCATGGCTACGGGAGCGCCTGAAACGCGACTTGCACATCGCCGCGGCATCATCATTTACAGATATCAGGCAAGCAGAATGGGCAATTACGGCAGCGATGCGCGCCAATGCCACCAAAATAAAGACGTGGACAACAGCACCGCGTAACGATTTAACACTATTCGAAGACGTTGGAAGAAACGTTGGAAATCTAGTGATCAGAAAATCAGGAGAATATAGACCCGCGAGCCGGGTCAAAGTGATCCTCCGCTATCAGACATACAATGGTATGCCTTATTATGTCCTGACAGCGATGCTTGTCGCGTAACATTTCACAACACAGTCATGAACTACGGGACGTATCACAATCTCGAACAGTTGATCATGGGGCGATTCCATGAGGACTATTCGATCTATGGAAATTCGATACCGGAACTCGTTCTCTCCTATAAAGCGGGGATGACCGAGGACGAAAGAGTCGCGATGCTGGAAGAGATAGTCCGATTCGAGGAGGTCAACTCAAACTGTCTGGATTTGGCGTTTGATGATCTCTTTGGAAGTCATTGCGACCCGCGTCTTTGGGGGCACACTACGGCCTCGTTCCTTGACGAGTTGAAACGTCTTCTGAGCGAGTAATCCACTGATCGCCACGCGAGGGTTGTTAGATGCCATGTGCGCGGCGCGCAAAAAAACGGAGCGAGGGTCCTTCGACTTTCGCCCCGTTACGCCAAGCAAGGTCTGGCCAAGCCCATGTCTAACCTCGCGTAAAAGATAGCGCTCTACTGCCCCGCCACACTCGTCAGAATCCCCCAACCCCATCAACATAACTGCGCGTGCCGAAACGCTCGTGCGCGGTCCGACAGTCGTTCTCGACCAACTTGTCACGCAAGTCGCCGTTCGAGCGCAATTCGGCGAGCGCATGCGCATCGCCCGGCGTCCCGTTCTCGAAGTCGTCGATGATTTCGGGAACGCCGCCCGCGAAAAGGCGCCCGCCCCGGCGCGGTTGGATTCGCGCGCACAAATAGCCATCAAAATCATCCGTCGCCCATTCCAAATCCCCGTATCCGCCTGCTAGCGTGGCAACCCCAATCGCTACAGAGGAATTCAGGATGTCGTATCAACAGGATTCGGGCGCCGTGCGCGTGGTACTCAGTGCTCCTCAACTGGCCGCGGTGCTCTCCCGCCAGTCGATAAACCGCACCGAGATGCTTTCCAACCGCCTATGGGGCGGCTTGCAGGTCGTGGGCGGGGTGCTGGAAATGGTTGGAGCGGCGGCTCTGTGTGTACTTCCGGAACCGACGATGGCAAGCAAGGCCGGATGTGTTGTGTTCGGAGCACACGGCTCAGATACGGTGTCGGCAGGTGTACGCCAAGTCTGGACAGGCCGGGATACGGCCACGCTGATCCAGCAAGGTACGACGAAACTGGCCGAGGCGATGAAGGCCAGTCCAGACATCGCGAATAATATCGGCCTGTCAGTCGATATGATCGTGCCGTTTGGTTTCGCTGGCTCGATCAAGGCTGCGCGCGTGGCCAGCGTCACGATGGGCCGGATCAATCTGCAAATGCATGAGGCCAGGGCCGTTAATCCAGGGCTTGGCGGGCATACAATTCTGAAGCACGTCGAGAAGGATGAGGCATGGCTACGGGAGCGCCTTAGACGGGAACCCCAAAAGACGGTTGTTTCATCGTTTCACAGTCTACGGGTGGCGGAATTGGCGATATCTGATGTAATGAATTCAAATATCTTGAGAATTCAGAGTTGGGCTAAATCTCCGAAAAACCGCATCCCTCTTACATTGGTCAAGAAGATTCCGGGCGATATCGGATATGGGATAACGAGAAAAACCAACGAACTGACCAGGATGAACGAAGTTACGGTAATTCTGAGGTTTCAAGAGTATAACAATATGCCGTATTACATATTAACCGCGCACGTCGGCTAAAGGATGGACAATGTTATCTGACCGCTACCCCAGAATGTACGAGCTTTTCGGTGCGTATTTCAATGAGGATTTTGATTTGTGGGGAAACACAATCCCTGAAATTGTCTCATGCTATAAAGATGATAGTCCTCCGGAGTATCGAAAAGAAATAATAGGTGAAATAAATTCGTTCTTGAATGACCATCCGTCCGATCTGGATTCTGCGTTCGAAAGAGATTACGGCTCAGGATTTGATCCCAATCTGTGGGGCCACACTACAGCCTCATTCCTTGACGAATTGAAGCGCCTTCTAAACGAGTAATCTACTGGCCGCCGCGACAGGGCGGTTCGACGCTACCCTGCGCATGCACGCGCGGTGATGTTCGCGAAAAAGCTGGAACACGACCCGTCTGCGGGATATACCGTGTGTCGTTGGATGCGGCGCGAAAAAAAACGGAGCAAAGGTCCTTCGACCTTCGCCCCGTCACGCCAAGCAAGGACTGGCCAAGCCCCTGTCTACCCACACGTAAAAAAACCTGCTCTACTGCCCCGCCACACTGTTCAGAATCCCCGCAACCCCATCCACATAGCTGCGCGTGCCGAAACGCTCCTGCGCGGTCTTATAGCCGTTCTCGACCAGCCTGTGACGCAAGTCCCCGTTCGAGCGCAATTCGGCGAGCGTATCGGCGAGCGCATGCGCATCGCCCGGCGTACACAGCACGCCGTTCTCATAGTCGTCGATGATTTCGAGCACGCCGCCCGCGCGCGACGCCACGACCGGCCGCTGCGCGAGCATCCCCTCGACGATCACGCGGCCGAACGGCTCCGGCGTGATCGACGTATGCACGACCGCGTCGACCGCGCACATGCAAGCAGGAATATCGTGCTGGAAGCCTAGAAAGTGGACCCGGTCGCCCAGCTCGTGCGCGGCGACGAACGCACGCAGTTCCATCTCGTACTGGTCCTCGCCGAACAGCGCCGCGCCGACCAATACCGCGTGCATGTGCGGATTGAGCACCATCGCTTCGAGCAGCACATGCTGCCCCTTCCAACGCGCAAGCCGGCTGAACGAGCCGACGAGGAACGCGTCGCAAGGCAAATTCAGGCGCTCACGCAACACCGCTTGCGGCACCGTGCGCAACGCGTCGAACGGCTCTGCGTCAATCCCGTTGAACACGACGTCGATGCGCTTGCTGTCGAAGCGCGTGAGCTTCGCGAATGCCTGTGCCGACGCGGCCGAATTGGCGATCACATGCGTCAGGCCGAGCCGCGCGCACCACTTGATGATCGCGAGCTGCTTGCCGCCGAAATGCTCGGCGCTGACGATGTCGCGTAAATGCCAGACCACCGGCCGTCTCGCGAGCTTGCCGGCCACTGCGCCGATCACCATCGCACGTTGCGTGTTCGCATAGATCACATCCGCTTTGCGCGCCCGTTTCGCGGTGGCACGCACGAGCGAGATGAGCCCCTTCAATGCCTGGCCCTTGGGCAACGAACCGCCCTGCTTGCGCACGTTTTTCAGCACCCCGGCATCGAGCACGGCGACCTCGACGCCGGTCTTCGTGAGCGCGGTCTTGAACGGCCCGTCGTCGAACAGCACGACCTCGATGCGCGAGCGCAGCGCCTTGACGATTTCGAGCAGCGACAGCTCGGCGCCGCCGAGCACGCCGCTCTGATCGACCGCGAGAATCCGCGGCACGTTCGCGGCGCTCTGCGCGCCCGGCCGATACGGCGTATAGGGCGGCAGCGTCGCGTCGCGCAATGCCGGTACCGCCGCGCGCACCTGCGCGAAAAAACGCTCGCGGAAATGCGCGGCCGAAAACTGCTCCGCGTTGTCGCGGCAATGCTCCGGCTGGAACCGGTGCCCAAGCTCGTCGAAACGATTCACCGCAGCGATGATCGAATCGGCATCCTGCTCATCGAAGAACATGCCGGTCGGCTTCGGCTCCGACAGATCGCGCACGGTTTCGAGCGCCCCGCCCTTGCCGTAGGCGATCACCGGCGTGCCGCAAGCCTGCGCCTCGACCACCGAAATGCCGAAGTCCTCTTCGGCCGCGAACACGAATGCCTTCGCGCGGCTCATGCGGTCCTTCAGCACCTTGAACGGCTGATAGCCCATGATCTCGACGTTCGGCCCCACCTTCGCGCGGATCTTGGCCATCTCGGGCCCATCGCCGATCACGACGAGCTTGCGCTCGGGCATCCGCGCGAACGCCTCGACGATCAGATCGATCTTCTTGTACGGCACCATCCGCGACGCGGTCAGATAAAAGTCTTCCTTCTGCGTGCACAGCGTGAACGCGTCGACATCGACCGGCGGGAAAATCACCTGCGCGTCGCGCTGATACACCTTCTTGATGCGTCGCGCGATGAACGCCGAGTTCGCGATGAAGCCGTCAACCGAGTTCGACGTGCGGATATCCCAGTTGCGCATGTAATGCAGAATCAGCCGCGCGAGCGCCGACTTCGGGCCGTTGGTCAGCTTCGACTGCTGCAGATACTGATGCTGCAAATCCCATGCATAGCGGATCGGCGAATGCACGTAGCTGATGTGCACCTGGTCGGGTCCGGTCAGAACGCCCTTGGCGACCGCGTGACTGCTCGAGATCACCAAGTCGTACGCCGACACGTCGAGCTGCTCGATTGCGAGCGGCATCAGCGGCAGATACGAGCGGTACTTGCTGCGCGCGAGCGGCAGTTTCTGGATGAACGATGTCGTCACCGGCTTGCCGCGCAGGAAGCTGCGATCGTCGAGAAAGTCCACGAGGCTGAACAGGTCCGCATCGGGAAAGCACGCGATGATCTGCTCGAGCACTTTCTCCGCGCCCGCGTAGGTGACGAGCCAGTCGTGCACGATCGCGATGCGCACGCTCTTGTTCGCGCGGGGCGCGGTACGGCGCGGTGCCGGCTGCATGCCGGGCACGCTCGTCAGTTCGTCGAGCGCGCTGCGCGTCGCAGGCCTCAACAGGTCTTTATCAAGGACGTCTTGATTCATGCGCTTTTCCTCGGATTCAGTCGCAATAGCAGTGAACGCGCAAGATTGCGCAAGGCGGGCGTCATCGTGATCGACCACGCGACGTTCGCACCGACCATCAGCACACCGGCGGCGATCGCGAGCGCGAGGCTCGGCAGGAAGCTCGCGAGCCACAGGCTGGCGAGCAGGAAGGCGAGATGGGCGAGCATGTCGAGCACGATCTGACGCGCGCGGATCGCCGCGAAATGCAGCAGCACTGCGTAGTCGAACAGTGCGCGAGCGGAAACCGCGACCGCCGCGCCAGTCAGCCCGAAATGCGTGATACCGAGCCACAACGCGCCGGCGAATAGCGGCAACTCGACGAGGCCGATGCGCGCGGCGGTGGCGGGATTGACCTGTGACTGAATCAGAATGCGCGTCACGTTCGCCTGGCCGACGAGCCACACGGCGACGATCATGATCCGGCCCACGGGCGCCGCGACCGTCGCGATCTCGTTGCCGACCCACAGATGCAGGAACGGTTCGAGCACCAGCATCGCGACGAGCGCGACCGGCGTGAACACGCCGTTGAGAAATTCGAGCGACTGCTGCGTGATCGTGTCGGCATCCGCGCGGCCGACCGCCGACAGCCGCGGAAACAGCGTACGCACCAGCGCGGTCGGTACGATATTCAGACGCGTGACGAGATTCTGCGGCACCGTGTAATACGTGACGAAGCGCGCGCCGAGGCGCGAACCGAGCATCACGCGATCGAGCGAATCGGCGAGCATCGTCGTCACGCTCGCGATCAGCATCCAGCCGCCGAAGTTGAACAGCCCCTTTGCAACGCCGAGCCGCGGCGGTTCAATGCTGCCTATTTCAAGCACTTTCAGCGCATAGCGGCCGAGCAGCAGCGCGGCGAGAATCCGCGCGACCACGGCCGCGGCGAGTACGTTCTGCAAGGTCGCGCCGAGCCACAGCGCGGCACCGAGCGGCAGAAGCTGGAACAGGAACGTGCCGATGGTCTGATTCGTGTTGTAGACGCCGAAACGTTCGGCGCCATTGATCGCGCCCGCGAACACCCACGACACGTTCGCGATCGGAATCGCGACCGCAAGCCACGGCAGCGCCATATAGACTTCGTGCTGCAGCTCGGGCGATACCTTGGTGAAATACGCGGTGTACAGGAACGCACCGAAGTAGATGATCAAACCGCCGACCACGCCGGTCGTGAGGTTGAGCCACGTCGCGCTCCAGAACACGCGCGCGCTTTCCCGCTGATCGCCCGACGCGCGCGCCTTCGAAATATGGTTCTGCGCGGCCATGCTCATGCCGAGATCGAGGATTCCGAAGTAGCCGATCAGCGTCCACACGAGACTGATCACGCCGTAGCGCTCGACGCCGAGCAGCCGGATATACGCCGGCACGGTTACGAGCGATACGAAGGTCGGCAGCACGAGCCCGAAAAAATTGATCGCTACGTTCCTGAGAATGCCTTTGTCCATCGAATCCCTTGGGTTTTTGCGGTTAGATTGCGTGCGGAGTGCGTCAGCGAGGCCAACGCATCTCAAGGCTTCCAGCGATACATCAGCACCTTGCCGCGCGCGTCTTCCTCGACGAACACCAGGTACTCGCCATCGGCGCGTTTCGTCGCGCTGATGCCGTTGGGCACGTCGACCCAGCCCGACGCGCGGCCCACTTCGGGGCCCGGCCGGATCACGCCGAGTTCCTTGCCGCTGTCCTTGTCCCAAACGTGCACCGCGCCGACCGGCTCGACGCCGAACAGGTATTGCCCCTCGACGGTGACGCCGATGATCGTCGCAATCGGTTTGCTTTGCGTCTGCCACGGCAAGCTGATCGCGTAACGCTGCACCGGCTGGCCGCTCGACCACTTGTCGTAGCGCACCAGCACGCGCCCCACTTCCTTCCAGAAGCCCTGCGCGGTCGGCATATCGGCCGTATAGCCGGTCACGTACATCGTGTCGGTGTCCGGTTCATAGATCGCGCGATGCAGTTCGCTGAACGGTGCCGGCACCGGGTACTGCGTCAGGTTCGAGTACGAGTAGACCGGGTTGCCCTTCGCATCGAGTCCGCCGAAACGGAAGCGATAGATGCCCTTCGTATCCCGGGTGCGCCAGATGTCGCCGGCCGTATCGACCCACCAGCCCCAGCCGCCCGCGAGCTTGGTGCCGCTCGTATTCAGCATGTATTCGTCGCGCTCGAAATGGCCATCGCCATTCATGTCGCGCCAGATCCAGTCACCGCCCGGCGGCGCATTCGGCACCTTCAAGACCGGGCGCTCGCGGCCTGCGATAAAACCGGACGGAATCGCGCTCTCGCCGTCGTGCTGCGGATCGAAGCGATAGATCTTCAGATGGTCCGCATACATGTCGGTCAGATAGAGGAACGTGCGCCCCTTCAACCGTCGCGCGATCGGCAGGCCCGGATACTGGTCGCTATGGAACACCGGATCGTCCGGGTACTTGAATCGATTCGACAGGAATCCCGCGTATTTCCAGTCGTGCCCCGACGGCTTCGACAGATCGAGTTCGAAGCGCTTGTTGCCGGTATAAACGCTGTTGGGCCGGGCCGGATCGATCCACGCGCCGTCGACGAACAGCAGCCCCTCGACCTGCCAGTTGCGCTTGCCATTCGGCGCGTAGCTTTCGAGCGTCGCGCCGAGACCCGCACCGATCGGCTCGTAACGCGGACCGATGCCGTTGGTCGACACGTACACGTTGCCGCGCGCATCGACACCGACGCCCGTCAAGCCGTTGAATCGCAACGGACCCGGCTTGCCCGTGACGCCGCTGAAAATGCCGCCGCGCTCGCCGAGCGTGCCCGACGCCGTATAGCGGCCGTCGCGCTTCGTGAAAAACAGCACCTGCTGGCGCGCACCGTTATCGGCGATCAGCAGGCGGCCTTGTGTATCGACGGCGAGGTCGACCGCGACCGTATCGGCCGGCAGCGTGATGGTTTCGTCGATACGCTCGCCGGTCGCCGTGTAATGCTCGATGGCCGGCGCGCGATCGTTGCGCGTGCCGCTCAGCACCCATAGCGTGCCGTCGGGCGCGAGTGCGAGACGTCCAGGCTCGTGCACGCTCCACGTCGCCTTCTGCTGCATCGACTCGGCATCGTAGACTTCGACCCGATTGCGCGCGGTGTTGGCCGCGAACAGCGTCGTGTCGTTCGCGGCGAGTCCGCCAATCTCCGCGTTCGTGCCGGTCGGCACTTCGTTCATCATCAGAAAGCCGGCCGCTAGCTGCGCATGCGGGTCCGCGTTTTTGGCGGCGGGCTGAAACGGCGCCACGCGCTTCGGCTCGCCGATCAGGCGCCGCGAAATGCCGAACCACTGCTTGCCCTTGTCCGGCCAGACGCCCGGCTCGACCAGGTGCCCCTTCTCATTGCCGACCGCGATCGCGACGAACGCATATTTGCGGTTGACCGCGATCGCATTGCCGCCGGCGTTGCCCCAGCCATGTGTGCCGCCCGCGAAGCCGAGCATCTTGCCGTCCTGATAGACGCTCGCTTCGGCGCCGCTTTCATCCCACGGCGAGTTCGTATAGACCTTGCCGTCCGGCGTGACCGCAATCGCGGTGATATTGATCTGCGTCCATGTGCCATCGCCGAACCCGAAGCTGTTGCCGATCCATGAGGTCTTCGCGTTCAACGTGGTTTCCGCGCAAGCCGGCACACCGGCCGTTGCGGCGACGAAGCCGGCAGCGCAGGCTGTCAGGGCGAACCAGCTTTTGAACGTGATATGGCGCAAGGCGGAATCTCCAGTCGATGTCCGGTCAACGCGATCCACGCGGACCCGCGCCCGCTCGGGGCGAAATTCAGTGATGTGGTAAAGCGAAACGAAGCGCAACCGATTGAAGCGCGGCGCCTGAAGGCAGCCGTCCGCACGGCTAAGTTACGCGGAAAAAACGCAGCGACGAAAATAGAAAATAATTCAAAAATATTCGTTCGCTTATACGTCGCAAAAGAAATCAATTAAAAATAGATAAAAGTGGAAGCCGCGCCGTCGCGCGTGCGTCTGTCGCGGCGATCCTCCGGTCATACTGATGTGGGATCACGCAGTACGCATTTATTACGGATTGCCCACTGCTCACCAGATAACCATATAAATCCTTCTGGAATGGTCAAAGAAATACCCTGTTTCAATCTGATTCAATTAGCCGACTCCAATGGATTTTTTCTCGATTTTCTTTTCCCTAGAATCGATTGCACTTCAGTTGCGACGCGAAGCGCGCGCCTGTTCGCCGGCTATCCGTTGCGAACCGCGCGGCCCTTCGCCCGGCCCATCCGCTTTACACCATGGACGGTTCATGACAGCCAGCGCATTGCCCCTCGCGCCCTCCCATTCCCGCATCGTGCAACTCGACGGTCTGCGCGCGATCGCCGTGCTCGCGGTGTTCGCGCAGCACGCGTTGAAAGCGCCGCTATGGATGGGCGTCGATCTGTTCTTCGTTTTGAGCGGCTTTCTGATCAGCGGCATCCTGCTCGATCGCAAGTCGCGTCAGCAGTCGTATTTCAGCTATTTCTATGCACGGCGCGCGCGCCGCATCCTGCCGCCGTACCTGCTGCTGATGGCCGTGTCGTCGCTGCTGTTCGGCCTCGCGTGGGCACAGCACTGGTACTGGTACACGTTTTTCGCGACCAATATCGGCGATGCGCTCAATCAAAGCGGTCACGAAAGCCTCAACGTGCTGTGGTCGCTCGCGGTCGAAGAGCAGTTCTATATCTTCTGGCCGTTCGTGATCCTGCTCGTACCCGAGCGCCTGCTCGGCGGTGTGGCGGCGGCGCTGATCGTACTGGTGCCGCTGCTGCGCGCGCTCGCGACGCCGTGGTTCGATTCGTTCTGGCCGATCTACTACCTGACGCCGTTCCGCATGGATCTGCTCGCGGCCGGCGCGCTGCTCGCGGTGGCCGTGCGGCGTGATCGCAATGCGCTCGAACCGTACAAGGGACTCGCGGTGCTCGGCGCGCTGGCCGCGCTCGCGGTGCTGGCATGGCTGCATCTGCACTTCCCGCGTTTTCGCGCGGCGAATACGCCGTTGTCGAATGCGGGGCTCTATAGCGTGTCGCTGGTGCTGTGTACGTCGATCGTGGTGATCGCGCTGCAGAGCAAGGGCATCGTCAAGCGGCTGTTGTGCAATCCCGCGCTCGTTTATATCGGCACCATCAGCTACACGATCTATCTGATCCACCTGAGCGTGCTGTACATGGTGTGGCCGCTGCATTTGAATCGCTATCTGAGCGCCGCGATCGCGCTTGCGATCACGCTCGTCTACGCGAGCATCACGTGGTTCGCATTCGAGAAGCGCCTGATTTTCGCCACGCGCGGCACGAAAGCGACGGTCAGCGGCGGCGCCAGCGTCGCGCGGCAAGCACCGCAAAGCCGCGCATGAACCGCGTGGCCGTTGCCGCTGCCCGCGTGCTGGGCGTCGTGTCGGCGCTGACGTTGTTCGCGCCGGCAACGAGCGCGACCGCCGACGAGCCGCCAACGTCATCGCCGACGCAACTGCTGATCGACGCCTACGGCGATTCGACCACGCTCGGCATCACCTGTAGCGACGGCCACTGCGGCCCGCAAGCGCGCAACGCCGTCACCTATCTGCAGCAGGCGTTGCAGGCGCATGACGGCGAGCGCGTGCGCGTCACGAACTACGGTGTCGGCGGCACAATGGCCTCGCAGTTGCGCGACGGCACCGGCAATCGTCGTACGGGACCGGCGGCGGGCCTGTCGTGGCGCGAACGTCTCGCCGTCTCGCCCGCGCGGCTCGTGCTGATCAACTATGGCATCAACGAAGTGATGCAGAACCAGACGCCCGAGCAGTTCTATTCGGCCGAAACATCGCTCGTGCAAACCGCGCGAGCGCTCGGCAAGCAGCCTGTTTTGCAAACCTCGAACCCGATGCCCGATAACCGGCTCAACGCGAAGCTGGCAACGATGGTCGCGATCACGCGACGCGTGGCCGCCGAACAGCAGGTGCCGCTCGTCGATCAATACGCGTATGTGAGCAGCCTGCCCGACTGGAAGTCCCTGATGTCGGACGGCGCGCATCCGAAACCGGAGTTGTACCGACTGAAGGCTGAACAGGATTATCGGGTCGTCGAGCCGTTGGTGCGGCGACTGCTGGACGAAACACATTGACCCCCGCTTTTACGCGCGAACCGTTCTTTTTCATTCACACACTAGAAGGCAAGCTATGAGCCAACCACGCAAAGCGATCATCACCGGCGTATCCGGACAGGACGGCGCCTATCTGACCAAGCTGCTGCTCGACAAGGGCTATCACGTGACCGGCACCTACCGGCGCACGAGTTCTGTCAACTTCTGGCGCATGCGTGAGCTTGGCGTGCTCGATCATCCGAATCTGCGTCTGGTCGAACACGACCTCACCGACCTCGGCTCGACGCTGCGTCTGCTCGACGGCACCCAGGCCGACGAGCTGTACAACCTCGCCGCGCAGAGCTTCGTCGGCGTGTCGTTCGACCAGCCGGTGACCACCGCCGAAGTGACCGGCGTCGGCGCGCTGAATCTGCTCGAAGGGCTGCGTATCCTGAGCCCGAAGACGCGCTTCTACCAGGCGTCGACCTCCGAGATGTTCGGCCTCGTGCAGGCGGTGCCGCAACGCGAAAGCACGCCGTTCTATCCGCGCAGCCCGTATGGCGTCGCGAAGCTGTTTGCACACTGGTCGACGATCAACTTTCGCGAGTCGTACAACCTGTTCGCGAGCAGCGGCATCCTGTTCAATCATGAATCGCCGCTACGTGGCCGCGAATTCGTCACGCGCAAGATCACCGACACGGTCGCGAAGATCAAGCTCGGCAAGCAGGACGTGCTCGAACTCGGCAACCTGAGCGCGCAGCGCGACTGGGGCTTCGCGCTCGAATACGTCGAGGGCATGTGGCGCATGTTGCAGGCCGACGCGCCCGATACCTTCGTGCTCGCGACCGGCCGCACCGAAACGGTTCGCGATTTCGTACGCATGGCGTTCGCGGCGGCCGGCTTCCAGCTGGAATGGTCGGGCAAGGACGAGCGCGAGACCGGCATCGATGTCGCGACCGGCAAGACGCTGGTGCGAGTGAACCCGAAGTTCTATCGCCCCGCCGAAGTGGACCTGCTGATCGGCTGCGCGGACAAGGCGCGCGACACGCTCGGCTGGCAACCGCAAACCTCGCTCGAACAGCTGTGCCAGATGATGGTGCAGGCGGACATCGCGCGCAACGAGCACCACGAGACGTTCTAACACGGTATCCGTGTGCGGCGGTGTTCGCCGCACACTATCCCGTCAACCCGCCAATTTGCGGAACGTCTCCAACACAGCATCGCCCTTGAACGGCTTGACGATCCAGCCCTTCACGCCGGCGGCCTTGCCGCGTTCCTTCATCGCGGGGCTGCTTTCGGTCGTCAGCATGATCACGTTGACGGTCTTGTTCGCGAGTTCGCCGCGGATTTTCTCGACCATCGTCAGGCCGTCCATGTTCGGCATGTTCACGTCGCTGACGATCAGGCGGATGTTCGAATCCGTCTTCAGCTTCGTAAGACCATCCTTGCCGTCGATGGCGGTCGCGACGTCCAGACCGTTTTTCGCCAGAAAGCCCGCGACTTCATCGCGTACCGTACTCGAATCGTCCACCACCAGAATCTTTGCCATAGCCATTCCCTTGCGTCACCGACGCGTTGTATCAAAACAGATCCAGTTCGCCGGACTCGACGAGATCGTCGACATCCACCGTGTTTTCAGAGAAATCTTCGGGGGACCAGCTGAGGTTGAAAACGAAACGCTGGTCGATCGACACCGACTGTCCGCTCGCCACGTCGCTCAATCGGTATTGAAACCGCAACTGCGGATTGTCCGAGCCGAACGAGATGTAGCGGTGCTTGTGATTGACGAGCAGAGGCACCTGCACCTGGCTCGCTTCGCGAGCGCTCCGCGCAGCGAGGAACCGGTCCTTGAACGCCCCCCAGATCAGATTCGTCAATTCGCCGAGCACGTTGTTCAGATCGCGAAAGCCCGCTTGCGTCCTGCTCATGCCGGCCTCGCGTGCGGCGCGATCGCGCTCGATCATGCCGAGCAGCGGCTCCTCTTCGGCCTGCATCAACATATAGCCGCGACACCAGGTGCCTTCGAGCGGGATCAGGCTGAACACCTCGCCGAAGATGATGCGATCGCGCACGACACTGGGCGTGTCGCGTTGCACGGTGACGCCGTCGAACAGCGTGGCGAGCCGTGCTTCCGTGATCTCCGCGATACCGCGCACGAGCGCATTCGGGAAGTCGAGGCTGAAGATGTATTGATCGACGGCTTCACGCAGCGCCGTCAGATCGGCCGCATTGAAGTGCGCGCATGCCGCGTTCTTCAACGGCTTCGGAAGCCGTTCGAGCGGCGCGTCGCCGCTCGAACGCAGGATCACCGGCAGTTCGGGGCGCAAGGTACTGATTCGGGCCGCGGTGGTTGCCGCCTGTTCGACCGATCCACCGTAGTTATCCGCCAGCAGAACGCCGCCTAGATCGATATTCGTGGCCAGTACCGAGCCGAGGCGGCTGCTGTCGCGCACCTTCAGTGCTATCAGATTGTGCTCGTCGAAAAAGAGCTTCAGCGCTTGCGCGTGTGCCGGACAGTCGTCGAGCACGAGCACCTTGCTGACGGGCTTGCTGATATTCATCGTGTTTCAGTCTGCGAATGCAGTGTTGCTAGAAAAGTTCGAGTTCGCCTTCGGCCTCGTCGGCCGTCGCGAGTTCAGCCTTGAAATCGAGTGGCGCATGCGCGCATACGCATAACGTCACGCCCAGCCGGGCCGCAGCGCCGATCGTCAGTTCGTACGCCCACACGTGATCGGGCCGCAATTCGTCCAGATACTCGATACAGCTGCTGTTCAATTCATACGGCGTCGACATGCCGAGATCGGGGAAATGCTCGACCAGCTGCTGGTTCATGTAGCCGCAGCACAGATTGCCGAGTTCCATCAGCGTTTCCGACAGCGAACGCGTCGTGTCGCCGCTGGCGTAGTACGCGCGCGTCGCTTCGTCCTTGCTGAAATGCAGCACGAACAGCAAACGAAAACCGATCGACGAGATCGTCAGCGCCATCGCGCAAGGTCCGGGCGGATGATCGCGATCCCACCTCGGCACCGCGCTGATCTCGCACGCATCACCCGGCGTCGCGGGCAATCTCGCGCGAGCCGCGTGACAGAAGATGTCCTCGATGCTTTGCAACGCCTGATCGGTAATCACGCTGTGGCCTGCTCTAGCCTGGATTGAAACTGGGTCGCCAGCGCTTCGACGCCGCCGAGCGACGCCGTGATCATCTTGCCGCCGGCCTGGATGTCCTGGAACGTCGCCGCGGTCGTCAGGTCGTTGCGATGCAGGCTCTCCTGATAGCTCTTCGACAGTTCCTGCGAGCGTGACGCGAGCGAGCGCACTTCGCCCGCGACGATCGAAAAGCCGCGACCCGCGGTGCCGGCGCGTGCCGCTTCGATCGACGCATTCAGCGAAACGATCAGCACGTGCTGCACGATCGACGACAACTCCTGGTTCTTCTTGTGCATGTCACGGTTCTGCGACATCAGCGAAATCATCTGCTCGTGCCAACGCTCGAACGTGATCGTCAGCGTCTTCAGACGGGCGGCCTCGTGCGCGATCCGAGTCGCATGCTGCAGCCATTCGTTGCTGCGCGCGCTCGCGGCGTCGAGGCTCGCCTGCAATGATTCGCGATCCTGCTCGCGCTGTTCGGCCTGTGCGCGCAGATCGGCGAGCATCGCCTCCAGGGCGGCACGCTCGCCGTTCGCCTGCTCACCGACCTTGAAAGCCACGTCGAGTTGCTGCTCGAGGGCCTGCCGCGCGAGCGTGTCGACACGCTGCGCTTGCGCACCGGCGCGAAGCTTCCGACGATAAAAGATTCCCGTCGCGAGCGCGCAGACGATACCGCCAACGCCTGCGGCCAAAAGATAACTTTCAAGCACAACCTGCTCCCATCGCTTCGTTCAATCGGTCAGGCCGTTAGCCTGCCACCGCATCCGTGTCACGCTCGCGCGCTGCATCGACGGACGCATCGAGACTGTCCACCGCCCAGTCCTCGGGGAACGACACGATGGTCTGAAAGCGGCGATAGTCCGCGCCGCGACGGTCGTCGGTGAAACGCAATTCGATGCGGCCATGCTCGCGCCGCACGAAATCGCGCACCGCATCCATGCCGACGCCGCGGCCCGAAATCTCGCTGACGCTCTGCGCGGTCGAAAAGCCTGAACGGAAGATCAGCTCGGCGATCGCTTCATCGCTGAGTGCGGCATCGGCGTCGATCCAGCCGCGTTCGATCGCCGCCGCCCGGATCTTCGCGAGCGCAAGACCGCGGCCGTCGTCGCTGATGGTGATCTGCAGCGCGTGATGGTCGACACCCACTTCAAGCTCGATGACGCCGGCCGCGTTCTTGCCATTCGCGATACGCTCGGCGGCAGGCTCGATGCCGTGGTCGACCGAATTGCGCAGCAGGTGCGTGAACACATTGCGCAACGTATCGCTGACCTCGCTGCGCACGCGGTAGCCGTTGTTGTCGATGCTGACGACCGGCGCTTCCTTGCCGAGCTCGGCCGCCAGCGACGGCAGCGATTCGAGCACGCCCGCGAGCGCTTCGTGGATCGATTCGGTGCCCAACAGACGCAGCTCGCGCTGCAACGATTCGCGCATCGACACGAGTGCGTCACGGTCGGCCGGATCGGCGCTTTCGAGCAGGTCCAGCTGCTTCTGGATCAACTCGCGATCGACCATCAGGTAGCGATCGACCGTGCCGTTCTGGCCCGGTCCCTTGCGGCCGAGGCTCACTTCGTTGAGCGTCGCATAGGTTTCGAGCGCGGCCTTCACGCGCTGCAGATCGTCGATCAGAAGCTGCTGGTCCCACGCTTCGCCGCCGTCCGCGCGGCGCAACGCGTCGTACCGCTGTTCGGTTTCGTGGACGACACCGGTCAGATGCTGAAGGCTGAAGGTGCGCGCATTGCCCTTGACGGTGTGCATGTTGCGGAACAGCTCGGCGACGGCCTCGTGGCTCGGCTCATGATGCTGACGAATGATCCGCTCGTTCTCGCTGATGAAGCCCGCCGCGCTTTCGACGAAGTGATGGAACTTCTCCTGGCTCACCGCGAGAATCTCGCCGATCATCTCCAGCCGGCGCTTCTGTTCGCCGGCCTCGGCGGCGAGCGCGCGCAGTTCGGTCACGTCGCGCACGCACAGCATCAAGCGCTGCACGACGTCGTGTTCGTCGGTGATCGCCGACCAGCTCAGATCGAGCGTCTTCACGCGGCCATCGGTCATCGGCCTGGCGATCTCGTTGACGAGCAGGTGTTGATTGAACTCGAAGTTCATGCTGTCTTCACCGATACATGCGTGCAGCGCCGCTTCGATCTGCGCGAGCTCATCGCTGTTGATACCGGTGCCGCCGAACACGAGATCGAGCAACGGACGGCCCGCAATCTCGCGCGTCTCGAAGATCGCCTCGAGATACGCGGAGTACTCGGGATGCACGACCACGCCTTCGACCACCGTCAGAATCCCCTGCTGCATGTTTTGCAGCATCGCCTGGATGTCGGCGGTCTTCTGCTTCAACTGCAGCGAGCTTTGCTGGATCTTCTCGATCATGCCGTTGAACGCGACGATCGAATGACCGATCTCGTCCATGCGGCCGACCGGCACGCGGCGCGTGAAGTCCTGGCTTGCCGCGATCTCGCTCATCTCCACCTGCATGCGGCTCAGTGGCCGGGTGATCTGGCGATACAGCAGCGCGCTAATCAGCAGCAGCACGACGATCGCCGCGCCGGTCGCGGCGCCGATCGCCGTCGTGGTGGTGGCGAGCGCGCTGTTCAGGTCGTCGATCGCGGCGTCTTTCTGACGGTTCTTTTCGATTCGCAGCGTCTCGACGATGCCTTCGAGTTCATCGCGGTATTGCGCGACGTTCGCGAACAGATATGCCTGCGCCAGTTCGTTCTTGCCGTCGGCCTTCATCTTCGCGGTGTCGTTGACCGCGTTGAAATAGTTCGCGAGGCTGTCGCGCGCCTGGCTCACGAGCCCGCTTTGGGCCTGACCTTGCGCGGCCTTCGCCTGCACGTCGAGCGCCGCGTGCAGCGACGCTTCCTTGCTCTTCAGCAGGTCTCGGGCCTGCGAGACCATGTTCTCGTCAGGCGCATAGACGAGTGTCATCATCGCGAGCTGCACGTCCTTGAGCTGCGACACGAGGTCGGCCGACGCGAGCGCGCTCGGCACGACGCCCTGGGTGACCTGCCTGACGTTGGCGGCGCTGTTGCGAGTCTGAAGCACAGCGTATCCACCAATGGCGGATAACGCGACGAGCATCAGAATGACGAGTAGCGTGATGCGGTGACGGATGGTCATCTGAGAATCCCCGAGGTCTGAAAATACAAGGTCCACGCTTTGGGCGGGACGCCCGTGTGTTTTTGTACTTTCGGGCGCGGGGATTATCGTCGCGGATGTGTGACGTCAACGTGACGAAGTCGACGCCGGGCTACACGTTTTAGCGTTTCGAAAAATAAGGTCGAAAGATTCGTGAATAAGGGCTGATCCGGGCTCAAGTTCGCAAAAAAAATGCCGTTATTGATGGCCATTTTTTTTGTTAGCCCACTGCGCTTCAATGCAGTGCGTCTCCCGCGATCGCTTCGGCATACACCGCCGCGACCCGTTTCGCGATCACCGCGTTATCGAAGTGCTCGCGCGCATAGCGGCGGCATGCATCCTCATCGGGCAGCTTTAGCGTGCCGTCAAACGCGCCGGCGAGACCCGCGGCGATCGCCGCTGCACCGGTCTCCGGCAACACCAGATCCGGCGACAAGCCCGCCACCGCCTCAGGCAATCCGCCGACCGGCGTCACCAGCACCGGCGTGCCCGACGCAAGCGATTCAACCGTGATGAGCCCGAAGCCTTCCAGCGCGACCGTCGGCACGACGCTGAGATTGGCCGCGCGATACAGCGCCGCGAGATGCTGGTCGGGCACGAAGCCGAGCAGCTTCACGTTGTGTTCGAGCCCCGCGTCGTCGATGCGCGCCTGAAGCTCGCTTTCGAGCCGCCCCTTGCCCGCGATCAGCAGCAGCACGTCGGGCGCGCTGCGTTTCACCAGCTTCACCGCATCGATCAGATCTTCGAGACCCATGCGCCGCACCAGCCGTCGCACTGCCAGCACGATCGGCCGATCCTGCGGCAATTGCAGACGCAGACGCGCTTCGGCCTGCGTGATCGGCAGATTGAACTGCTCGACATCGACGCAGCCCGGCACCACGCGGACGCGCTCCGGCGAGATGCCGTAGCGCGTCGTCAGGATCTTGCCGAATGCGTCGGACAGTACGATCAGCCGTGACGAACGCGCGTACACCGACTGCTCCAGATAACGCTTCGCGCGCTGGCCGAGCGAATCGGCGCCTTCGACGTGGCTCTCGTCGGCCCACGGCCCCTGAAAATGCGACACCTGCGGAATGCCGCGCGTCACGTCGAGGCCCGGAAACGTATAGAGCGCGAAGTGCGAGGAAATCACGTCGGGCCGCGACCTGCGGATCTCGTGGCGCAACGCGCGGCGTGCCGCCATCAGCCGCAACGGCAGCGATTGCGCGGCGGAGCCGAAGCCGTTGATCGCGCCACCGGTATCGGCCGCGACTTTCGGCGAGCCGGCGACGACGCCGCGCACCGCGACGCCCGCGCCCGGCAGCGCGCCGACCAGCGAGTAGTACATGCGGTCGAGGCCGCCCGCGCGTTCGGGAAACCAGTGCATCCCGATCTGCAGTGATTTGATTGAGCCAGTCGTCATGATGGTGTGCCCCTGTGTGTTGCTTGCGGTGAGTTGCTATGTCGTTGCGTGGATTGTGCGGCTCGCGCGTTCATTCCACGCTCTTGCGTCCGGCGAGATGGTTCAGCGTCAGCGCATCGTTCTGCGCAACAACCGTCGCTTCGGTCTGGCTGCGCCGGCGGTTTTCCTGCTGTCCGGCGAGCTGCCGGTACAGCGCGATGTATTGCGCGGCCATGCGCGCCCAGCCGAAGCCGGTTGCGAGCTCGCTCGCGGCCTGGCCCATCGCGCGGCGCGCGGTGTCGTCGCCGGCGAGTTGCGCGACCGCGCGAGCGAGGGCCTGCGGGTCGTCCGGATCGTCGAGCACGATGCCGCACTCGGGCGTGATGATCTCGGCGCCGCCCGCGGTGCGCGCGGTGACGACCGGCAGGCCCGCCGCCATCGCTTCGAGCAGCGACAGGCTCATCGCCTCGTAGCGCGACGGAAACACGAACGCATCGACCGAATGCATCAGTACCGGCATCTCCTTCACGAGGCCGAGAAAGTGCACGCGATGCGCGATGCCGAGCGCCTTCGCCTGTTCCGGATACGGGCTGCCCGGCAGAAAGCCCGCTACCGCGATCTGCACGTGCTCGGGCAGATGCTTCAACGCGGCGAGCACGGTGCCGAGATTCTTGCGCGGGGTGCGCAGATCGCCGACGAACAGCAGCAGGAACGCATCGTCCGGTAACCGAAACTTCGCGCGATCGCCGCTCGCCGCCGCGAAGCCCTGCGTGTCGACGCCGTTGTGGATCACGTCCACGCGATTGCGCGGCGTGAGGCCGATCGCGCGGATTTCGTCGGCGACCTTCTGCGACACCGCGGTGATCACCTTCGAGCGCCGGTACGCCCAGCGTTCGAGCAGCGCATTGCAGCGCGTATAGACCGACTGGTACGCGGACCACACGCCCTTCGTCAAACCGAACGGGTAGTACTTGCTCGCGAACCAGCCGCTATGCACGAAATGCGAGGTGTTGACGTCGGCGCGCATCCACGTGATGAAGCCGTTTACGTGCAGCACGTCGTAGTCGCGGCGATGCGCGCGCAGCCATAGCGCGCTCTTCAGCGCGAACACCTGTTGGCGCAGTAGATTAGTCGGCCACCAGCGGCCTATCTTCACCGGCGCCCAGCGCACGTTCGGATGCGCGAGCAGCTCGGGCGCCACGTGCGACGCGACCAGCGTCACACGGATGTTCTCGTCGAGCGCCGCGCGCGCGATCTCGTGATTGACGCGCCCCTGGCCGTCGTTATGACGCACTACGTGCGTGACTATGGCGACTCTCAATCCGTGCCTCCGTGGAGAAATAGCGTGCGTGCGCGGTTCATTTTTTCGTAGTGAACCGCGGAAAGAATCGAAAAAGCGCTCATGAAAAGCAGCAGGCCGCCGGTGCCGACCAGCGAGTTCGTGAACACGAGCATCGCGAAGGTCGCCAGACAGAGGCTCAGGCACGCGGAGACGAACTTGTCGTCGCGCAGCCTGAACGACGCGAGCACCGCGCGCGTCAGCAGCCACACGATGCCGGACATGTACAGCAAGGTGCCCGGCCAGCCGAGCACGAACGGAATGTTCATCACGCCACTGTCGAAGTTGCCGTACTGGCCGAGCTGGCCGCCGTCGTTGGAGAGCTTCGTCGAGGTGCCGGTCGCGCCCATGCCCTCGCCCGACACGTCGGTAAACGCGGTCTTCGCGAAGCTCGCGTAGAACTCGTTGCGGGCCGCGTAGCTCTGGTCGTCGTGCAGATTGACGATCGTGTTCAGGCGCGCCTGCATCCGTTCGGCCACCGGGCCGACCGCCAGCAGCGGCACGCAGAAGCCGGCGAGCAGCACCGCGCTCGCGACGATGCGCACGCGCACCTTGTTGTTCGACTTCACCAGCTGGATCAGGAGCGCGATGACCCAGCCGCCCCACGTCGAGCGCACGAGGCTCAACGCGAACGAGAAGAAGCCGAGCCCGGCGGCGATCCAGCGCACGCGATGCTGCGCGGCCATCACGAAGACCATCGCGCCCATCATCGCGAACGCGAACGGTCCCGACGAATTCATCGTGCTGAACACGCGCACGCCCATCGGCACCGGGTCGCCCTGCGAGTTCATCTGCGAGCCGAGCATCCACAGCACGTCCCATGGCGGCATGATGAAGAACTGGATCAGGCCGTAGCCGCCCATCACCAGCATGCCCCAGATGAACGTGTTGATGATCGTGTCGCGGTACTGCGGATACTGGCGCGTGTGCGCCATGATGTGAAAGCCGATCAGGATCGGATAGAGCCAGTTCGCGAGGTCGTAGGTGGCCGCGAGCGGGCCGCTCGACATCACGCCGATCAGGAACGCGTAGACGAGGCCGAGCAGGATCAGCAGCACTGGCAAACCACGGCGCTGCGCGAGCAGCCGGTAGTAGCGCAGCAGCGACAGGCCGCTGATCATCGTCACGGCGAGCGGCGCGACCTGGATGAGGCTGGTCGGCGTGAACGCGCCCTTCGACCAGTCGGCGAGACGCCGCACTTCGGGGCTCAGAAACCACAGCCACCACATGAAGCCGATATAGCGCGCCGGGCTCTTGAAGTAGAGCCACAGGCCCGTCACGATCGCGAGCACCGGAAACGCGAGCGTGAGCACCGTGCCCTGATGCGCGACGATCAGCACCGCGGTGATCAGCCACAGCAGCAGCGGCGGCAGCCATTCTCGCCTTGCGCCGGACAGCAACCCGCTCGCATTGGTTTGCCCGGCACCGGCGTTGACCGCGCCGGTCGGCGGCAATGGATTCGCGCGCGGAATCGTCGACATCGCTCAGAGGCCTCCGCGCGATTCGCGCGCGGGTGCGGCGCGTTGCTCGTGTCTGGCCGCGGCCGCATGCGCGCTCGCCTGCCCGCGCGCGCTCAGCATCTCGCGCGTGATCCGTACGTGCTGCATCGCATAGTGCTCGGTGGTCAGATCGCGCGCGAGCAGACCGGCTGCCGCTGCCTGCGCCTGGCGCAGCGCCTCGGCGGGCTCGGCGGCGAGCCGCTCGAGCGCGGCGCGCAGCGCCTCAGGATTGAATGGCGGCACGTAGGCGGCTTCGTCGGCGGGAAAATAATCGCGCAGCGCGCCGACGTCGGTCGCGACCATCGGCTTGCCGACCGCCGCCGCTTCGAGCATCACGGTGATGCCCGACGCGTGCGAGTTCGGCCGCAACGGCACGACGATCACGTCGGCCCAGTCGTACAGCTCGTGCTGCTTCTTGATGCCCGAGAACAACGCGATTTCGACGTTCGACGCGCGCAGCGACGCGGGAATCCGCCGCCGCGTCGCGAGCTTCACCGTGTAGCGCGGATCGTCGCCGAACGCCTTGATCAGCGTCTCCCAGTCACGATCGCGATCGTTGCCGATCGCCGCGATGCGCAGCGGCGTGCGCGGCGCCCACTGCGTCGGCGCATTGACCGGGAAGTCGCGCGTGTTCAGGCCATACAGCAGCGGCGTCGCGTCGCGGTGGAAGTAGTCCTGGCACAACTCGGCGTTTGCGCTCGCGAGCGTGGTCAACCGGTCCGCCCGCGTCATCAGCTTGCGATACAGCCAGCTGCGCACGATGCCGTACGACGGCCACTTATCGAGCAGCCACACGCTTTGCGCGAGCAGCAGCGGCGATGCGGCAGGCCCCGCCTTGCGGCCGCACAGCAGCAGCATCAGCGCGGCGGACAGCCATTCCTGCTCGGTATGCGTCCAGATCACGTCCGAGCGCAGCATCTCCGTGCGATTGCGCCACGTATGGATGAAATCGAAACCGAGCGCGGCCTTCAGCGCGCGCCGCACGAGCCGCACAGGCCGGCTTTCGCGCACATCTTGCGAATAGGTCAGCTCGAATGCTTCGGACTCCGCGTGGTGATAACCGTACAGGCAGCCGATGTCGTCGCCCTTGCGATAAAAACGCGGATCGGCGCCGTAGAACAGATGGACGTGCACCTTGGTACTCATGCGGACACTCCGCTCTTCGACAGCGCGCGCCGCGCCTCGTGGGCGCCCGCGCGGACCTCGCGCCAGCGCGACAGCTGCAACCGCGCCTGTTTCGACAGCAGCGCGAGCGCCGCGTGCGTGAGGCCCGGATAAAGCCGTGTGCCGACCAGCGTCCACCACCACCACGCGGCTTCGCGGCGCAGCGGCGGCAACTGGTCGCGCAGGATCAGATGGAAGTTGAACGCGGCGTTGCGCAGCGCGGCCATCGTCTGCGCGTCGCGTTTGTCGTCGTCGAAACGCTCGGCGGGGAAATGATCGACGGCGACCTGCGGGTCGTAGACGAGCTTCCAGCCCGCGTTTTTCACCGCGAGACTGAACGCCATGTCGTTGTGCACCTGCGCGCCCGCGCCGCGCAAACGCGCGTCGAAGCGGATCGTGCGCACCGCGTCGCGCCGGTAGCTCATGTTGGCGCCCTTCAGGATGTCGACTTCGCGCGCGGCACCGACCCCCAGGTGATGATTGCCGATGATCTTGCCGTGCGCGGTCACCTTGCCGACCAGCGGCCGCTCGCCGTCGAGCACGCGGCCTTTTTCGTGCACCCAGTCGCGCCCGCCCAAGGCGCCCAGGCGCGCATCGGCTTCGAACGCGGCGGCGATGCGCTCGACCCAGTCGCGGCGCGGCGCGGCGTCGTCGTCGGTGATCGCGATTACGTCGCCGCTGGCGGCATCGAGCCCGCGATTGAGCGCCGCGACCTGGCCGGGTATATCCACCGGTGCGATCACCAGCGGCAGGCGGCCGGCTGTGGACGGATTGCGCAGGCACGCATGGGTCGCGTCGTCGTCGACGCGTGCGACCACGATCACTTCGTCGGGCGCGCGCGATTGCCGCTCGAGCGCCGCGAGGCAGCGCGAGAGATCGGCCGGGCGGCGATAAGTCGGTACCAGTACCGTCAGTTTCATCGTGATGTCCTCGGTTCCTGTTGTGCAGAAGTCGGCGCTTGGTTCCGGTGCGCGCCTCACGTGCTCAGGTATTCCTGGGTCGCCGCGTAGCCGCGGTCGTAGCCGACCCGCGAGCGCGCCGGCATGCCGTTGAAGATGCCGCCCTGCACGTGCACGCCCGCCGCGCGCAGGCGCTTCAGCGCATCGGCCAGCTCGATCTCGCTGTGCATGCCCGAGCGCATCACGAAGAACGTCGAGCCCGCATACGCGCCGATGATCGATGCATCGGTCACCGCGAGCACCGGCGGCGTGTCGATCAGGATCACGTCGTAGCGCTTCGCGAGGCCGTCGAGGTATTGCGGCAGACGCGGCGACATCAGCAGCTCGGACGGATTCGGCGGACGGCGGCCGCACGAGATGAAGCTCAGGCCCTCGACGTTCGACGGGCGAATCGCCTCTTCGAGCGAGATCTGCCCGCTCAGCAATTCGGACAGGCCGTTCTCCTGCACGCCGCCGACCTGACGTTCGAGCGCGCCGCGCCGCATGTCGCCGTCGATCAGCAGCACGCGCTTGCCCGAATGCGCGAGCAGCATCGCGAGGTTCACGCTGAGGAAGCTCTTGCCGACGCCGGCCATCGGACCCGTCAGCATCACGATGCGGTTGCGCGCGTCCATCAGCGTGAACTGCATCGCGGTGCGCAGGCTGCGCAGACTTTCGATCGTCACGTCCTTCGGCCGCGCATTCGCGAGCACCGGACGCAGCCGTTCGCCGCCGCGCGCGTAGCTGTTTTCGAGCTGCACCTGCTCGGCGCTTTGCGGCACGAGGCCGAACACCGGCAGATGGAACGCGCGCTCGACGTGATCGGGGTCGTCGATGCCCTTGAACAGATTGCGGCGCAGGAACACGAAACCGGTGCCCGCGATCAGCCCGAGAATCACCGCCGCCGACATGATCAGCATCTTCTTCGGCTTGACCGGCGCACCGGGGCGCAGCGCCGCGTCGACGATATGCACGTTGCCGCCCGTGCCCGCCTTCTGCACGGACAGTTCCTGCACGCGATTGAGCAGCAGCACGTAGATGTCTTCGGCGACCTTGGCGTCGCGCTGCAACTGCACGGCCTTTACTTCGGTGGCCGGCAGATCGCGGAAACGGTCCGCGTATTTGGTGCGCTGCGCCTGCAGCTCGGCCATCTGCTGACGCGCGGCGACGAGCGTCGGATGGTCGTCGCCGTAGCGCTCGGCGAGCTGCGTCATCTGCAGCCGCAACGCGGCGATCTGCTGCTCGTACTGCACGCTGCCTTCGAGGTAGACCTTCGCCTCTTCGCTCGCGTTGATCGAGCCGGACTGACGTTGATAGGCGGTCAGCGCGGCTTCCGCACGTTCTAGGTCGGCCTTCAGGCGCGGCTCCTCGCTCTTCAGGAAGTCGAGCATCTTGCTCGCGTCGGCCTGCTTGTTCGACACGTGCTGCCGCAGATACGACTGCGCGAGCGCATTGGCGACCAGCGCCGCATGCTGGGGACTCTTGTCCTCCAGAGAGATCTGGATCACGCCGGTCTGCTTGCCCTGCTCCTGCACCGTGATCGCCGACTGGAACGCGGTGATCGCGTCGAGGTCGTTCGAGCGCACGATCGTGAACTCCTGCCCGGGGCGCGCGACCAGCTTGTTGACGACCATCGTCACGCCGCCGCCCTGCGCCTGCTGGCCGACCTCGCCGCGCAGCAGCAGCGAGCCGTTCGGCGCGAACAGCTCGTAGTGCTGCGCGTCGATCACGCGCAGCAGCAGCTTCTCGCCTTCGAGCGACGGCGTCACGTCGATCGAATCGACGTCGACGTTTTCACCGCCCCATGCGTATGACGTGAGCCCCAGCCACGCGCGCGCGGGCTGGCCCGGCGTCGCGAGGCGCGCGGCGATGTTGCCGAGCAGCGGGATCGTCTTCGGCGTCACGCTGAAGTTCAGCTTCAGCTGCTGCACGACCGGGGCGACCACGCCACGGCTCTTGATGATTTCGATCTCGGCGTCGGTCGGCAGCGAGGTCGAGCCGCTGGTGATCGCGGCGCCGGTCTGCGTTTGCGTGAGCGCCTGCGACAGGCTGTCGGACGGCTCGACGCGTACGTGCGCATCGGCCGAATAGGTCGGCTTGGCGAGGTAGCAGTACGCCACCGCCATCGTGACGATGACCGCGGTGATCGCGAGCAGCCACCAGATATCGTCGAGGATCACCTGCACCAGTTGTCCGAGGACGACGTCTTCTTCTTCGGTCTTGATCGGACCAGCCATGTGTGGAGAGAGTTGATTGCTCACTGTTCCATCCCGTGTCGTTGGCTTCGGCTTTCGCGTCAGCGGTACTTCTGCTTTCGTTGCGCGTCCCGCGCCGGCCTCTACAACAGCGGCGCGGAACGTTACAGCCGGAACGTTCAGCGCGTCAGCTGCTTCAGATAGAACAGCGTCTGCACGCTCGGCAGCACCTGCTGCAACACGCGGTTGAACGTGGTCGATGCGGCGGTGCCCACGTACACGACGTCGAGCGGCTGCAACTGGAACTGCGAAGACAGCATGATCGAGTCCGGCTGCGTCATGTCGAGGCGGAACACCTCGGGCGTGGTCGGATGCTCGCGCATGCCGCGCATCACGAAGATCTGGCGCGGATTGGCGTCCGTATTGAGGATGCCGCCGCCTTGCGTGAGCGCATCGGCGATCGTCATGCGGCCGCGGATGATCGGCACCTGGATCGGCGTCTTCACTTCGCCCATCACGAAGATGCGGCTGTCGGTGCGGTCCGGCACGTTGACCACGTCGCCGTTCTGCAGCATCACGTCCTGCGTGGTATCGCCCTGATCGAGCATGCGATCGGCGTTGAGCACGTAGAGCTTGTGGTTGCGCGTGAGGCGCACGCGCTGGATGTCGGCGTCCGGGTTGGTGCCGCCCGAGCGCGTGATCGCGTCGACCAGCGTCAGCGGCACGTCGCTGACCGCGAGCGGTCCCGGCTGCTTCACTTCGCCGGTGACCTGCACCTTCTGGCTGCGATACGACAGCACGCGCACGTCGACCTGCGGATTGCGGATATAAGGCACGAGGCGCGCGGCGAGCTGATCGCGCAGCTGGGTCGTGGTCTTGCCCGCGGCCTGAATGCGGCCGACGAACGGGAAAAAGATCGTGCCGTCGGCAGCGATGGTCTGGCCGTACGGATCGGCCTGGCCCGGCAACGCGGCCGTATACGGCTGCTGCAACGCGCCCGCGATCGTCTGCGTGGTGTTGCCGCCCGAGGACAAGGTGCTGCCCTGCGGCGTGGTCAGCTCGGGGTGATCCCACACGGTGATGCCGAGAATGTCCTGCGGCGCGAGGTGGTACACGTACAGCGACGGATCGGACAGCGCCGACGGCGGCAACGGCTCGGTTTTCGCGGCGGCGGCTTGCGCCTGCGCCATGATCAGCTTCGCGTCGATCAGATGGACCGGATAGGTTTCGCTCGGCGCCTGATCGTTGTCCTTGAGCCGGGACGTGTCGAGATAATTGCCCGGTGCGGTCGCGCAGGCCGACAGAAAAGACGTCAGCAGAAGTGATACGGCGAGCTTCGTGCGCAAGCTCGCGAATGAGTTTTCGTTGCGGGGTTTCGTCAGCATATTTTTTTCAGCCATCCCATGACCAGATGTTCGATGAGCACGAGACTCTCCCTGTATTCGTCTTCCGCGCCGCCGTGTGGATCGGCGACGTCCGAATCGGCTTCCCACTTGCCGAGCGGATAGACCTTGCCGCGCGCGGACGGATCGAGCGCTTCGACCTTGCTCACCTGCGCGCGCTCGCTCACCAGCACGAGATCGGCCGCGCGCACGAGCGAGCGGTCCAGACGCCGCGCGTGATGGAGGCCGGCCGCGACGCCGCGCTCTTCGAGCAGGCGCCGCATCACCGGGTCCATGCCGTGACCGTTCACCGCGCGAATGCCCGCCGAATGAAACGCGATCGGCGCGGCGCCCGGGCGCGGCGCGCGCGCCTGACGCGCCTTGAACAGCATCTCCGCGGCGGGCGAGCGGCACACGTTGGCGTGGCACACGATCAGAACGTTGGCGAACATGGCGGATTTCCTCGCGCGGCGGCGGTCGCAATGGCCTCAGCGGCCGGAGGTTTCCGCGGCGGCGAGGTCCGCCGCATGTATCGCGCTGTTCGCGCCGACCCGTGCCGGCGCATTGCGCAACGCATGCCGCCGGCCGATCGCGTGATACTCGATGCCGAGTTCGAGCAGCACGTCCGGCTCGTACAGATTGCGGCCGTCGAAAATCAGCGGCGTCTTCAGCATGCGCTTTAGCGCATCGAAATCAGGGCTCTTGAAGACTTTCCATTCGGTCAGGATCACGAGCGCATCGACGCCGCTCGCCGCTTCCATCTCCTCGTTCACGAACGACAGGCGCGCATGCTGCTGCGGCACGTCCTTCAGATCGAGCGCGAGCACCCGCTTCGCTTCGTCGATCGACACCGGGTCGTAAGCCTTCACGCGCGCGCCGCGGCGCAGCAGTTCGGCGATCAGCTCGCGGCTCGGCGCCGCGCGCATGTCGTCGGTGTTCGGCTTGAACGCGAGACCCCACACGCCGAACGTGCGGTCCGACAGATCCTCGCCGAGACGCGCGACGATTTTCTGCGCGAGGACCTGTTTCTGCGCGTCGTTGACCGCTTCCACCGCTTCGAGAATGCGCAGGTTCGCGTCGTGATCGGCGGCGGTACGGATCAGCGCCTGCACGTCCTTCGGAAAGCACGAGCCGCCATAGCCGCAACCCGCGTACAGAAAGTCGTAGCCGATGCGCGGATCGGAGCCGATGCCGCGGCGCACCGCCTCGATATCGGCGCCGACGCGATCGGCCAGATTCGCGAGCTCGTTCATGTACGAGATGCGCGTCGCGAGCATCGCGTTGGCCGCGTACTTGGTGAACTCGGCGGAACGCACGTCCATATACAGCGTGCGTTCGCGATTGCGGTTGAACGGCGCATACAGGCGCTTCATCAGCTCGCGCGCCTTTTCGCCGGGCACGTCGTCGTCGCAGCCGAGCACGATGCGATCGGGCCGCGTGAAGTCTTCGACGGCCGCGCCCTCCTTCAGGAACTCCGGATTCGACACGACCGAGAACATCTGCTCGACGCCGCGCGCGGCCAGCTCGGCGGCGACCACTTCGCGTACGCGCGATGCGGTGCCGACCGGCACCGTCGATTTGTCGACGATCACCTTGAAGCCGTTCATATGGCGGCCGATGTTGCGCGCAGCGGCGAGCACGTACTGCAAGTCCGCCGAACCGTCTTCGTCGGCCGGCGTGCCGACCGCGATGAACTGGATGTCGCCGTGCGCGACCGCGGCCTCGACGTCGGTGGAAAACGTCAGGCGCTTCGCGCGGCGATTGCGCGCGATGATCTCCTGCAGACCCGGTTCGTGGATCGGCACGCCGCCGTTGTTGAGCACGTCGATCTTGCGAGCGTCGACGTCGAGACAGAACACGTCGTGGCCGATGTCGGCCAGACACGCGCCGGTCACGAGGCCGACATAGCCGCTACCGATGATCGTCAGGTTCATGGATTGCACCTCGATAAATAGAGTTGATTCAGGAATGCGCTCGCGCGATGCGTGGCATCGGCGCGGCCCGGCGCGCCACGTTCAATAGGCGTTGCTGCCTGCGAAGCCCTTCCACAGCGTCAGCACGACGATCTTGATGTCGAGCCAGAAGGTCCAGTGCTGCATGTAGTACAGATCCAGCTTCACGCGGCCCATCATCTTTTCGATGCGGTCGGTTTCGCCGCGATAACCGTTGATCTGCGCCCAGCCGGTGATGCCCGGCTTGATCCGGTAGCGGTGCATATAGCCCTTCACCAGATCCTTGTAGATGTCGTCGTGCTCGAGCGCATGCGGACGGGGACCGACCACCGACATCTCGCCGCGCAGCACGTTGATGAACTGCGGCAGCTCGTCGAGGCTGGTGCGGCGCAGGAACGCGCCGACCGCGGTGATGCGCGGATCGCGCCGCGTCGCCTGGGTGATCTGGCCGGCCGCTTCCTTGTGGACCTTCATCGAGCGGAACTTGAAGATCTCGAACTCGCGGCCGTCGATGCCCTTGCGCCGCTGGCGGAAAAACACCGGCCCCGGCGAGCTGAGCTTCACCATCAGCGCGATCACGAGCATCAGCGGCGACAGCGCGAGCAATGCGGCGAGCGCGAACAGGCCGTCGAATACGCGCTTGGGCAGCACGCGCAGATCGGTGATCGGCGAGGCGGCCAGGTTGATCGCGGGTACGCCGAGCAGCTCGACCATCGGCTGATTGAACAGCGTCAAGCTGCCGACGTCGGGGATGAAGCGGATGTTCACGAAGTCGTTGCGCAGATCCATCACGAAGCGATGGATCGCCTTCTCCTTCGAGATCGGCAGCGCGAGCCACAGCTCGCGGATCGAGCGCTCGCGCACCAGTTCGATCATGCGCTGATAGTCGCGCTCGACCGGCACGCCCTCGACCGCATGCGCCGCGTCCGGGTCTTCATACGGATTGATCGTGCCATCCTCGTCGAACACGACGACGGGCGTGAAGCCCGCTTCCGGCCGGCCGCGCATCTGTTCGATCAGGAAGCGCCCGTAAGGCGAGCCGCCGACGATTGCGACCGCGCGCTGATTGAAGCCCTCCCGGCGCAGCCCGCGCAGGATCGAATAGACGATCACCTTCGTGACGACCAGCAGCACGATCGAGGCTAGCGCCCAGTACACGAGCCACAGTCGCGACAGGCTGTCGGCGCGGTGCACGCTGAAGCTGATCAGCACGCCGGTCACTTCGACCATCAGCCAGCCGCCCGTGACGCGCGACAGCAGATCGTAGAGCGGCTTGCCGCGCCACGACTGATAGATGCCGAGCGCCGGGAAGAACACCACCACAAGCAGGCAGCCGAACGCGAGCGACACGCTTTGCATATCGTCGAGCCATACCGCTCTGCCGCTGTGCACGGCCGCCGCCACCATCGCGGCGAGCGCGACCATGGCTATGTCGATGATTCTCGCTAGAACGCTCAGCATGCGCCGCCCCTCTGTTCGTCAGTCAAAGTGCGATCCGTCGGTTGGTTGAAATGGGTGTTGCATGCGGGTTTCATCACTGCGCCTTTATTTCGCATTTGCCTCGCGGCTGAATGGGACTAATACGAAGGAATAGGCCGACGCGGAAAAGCCGCGGCTGAATGAGTGAATACCCTTGTACATACCTCAATAAAGCGGTATTAAAATTCGCACGACAAGACCGCAAAAAATCTCAAATTGTATCGGGCATAATTTCGGCATTTTTTTATGCATTTTGAGCGGCAATTTTTGCCGGAATGCGGCTCGACAGCGGTTTCCGAGCAGCACATTCGAGCCCTTCGCCAGCGAAACTTGCGCTGTTCCCAACAGGTCTGCCGGTGACATCCGGTTCCATGGGTACGGTCATTCTTGCGCATCATTAAGCGAAAAAAATGCTTATCGATTTTTTTCCGGTAATTTTTATTTTTGAATCAATCGGCGACACATTTTTTTCCGCATTTTTAATAAATTCGACGCGCACTTAATCCGATTTTATTTAACGCGCTTTTATTGATTCTGGACTTCGTGATAAAACTCGACACATTCATCCAGCCTCGAGGAGAGTTCACCATGACAGCTCCGGCCCCGGTCACGCCCGCCGGCACCCGGCCCACCCCCGCCCCTTCGTCCACGACCACGTCTCCTACCGCAACCAGCGTCAAGCTCAAGGTTCATCCCGTGATTCTCGCGGGC
This sequence comes from Burkholderia sp. JPY481, assembly GCF_038900515.1. Taxonomy (NCBI): domain Bacteria; kingdom Pseudomonadati; phylum Pseudomonadota; class Betaproteobacteria; order Burkholderiales; family Burkholderiaceae; genus Burkholderia; species Burkholderia sp. JPY481. The sequence goes on along the minus strand of NZ_JAYMRT010000001.1, from coordinate 252,512 downwards.
GGCTCGGGCACCCGGCTGTGGCCGATGTCGCGCGAGCAGCATCCGAAGCAGCTGATCGGCCTGCTCGGCGGCGAGTCGCTGCTCCAATCGACGACCCGCCGTCTCGATGGGCTCGAAGCCGGCTATCCGCTCGCCGGCCAGCTCGTGGTCGTCGCCAACGAAGAGCAGCGCTTCACGACGGCCGAACAGTTGCGCACGAGCGGCAAGCCGAGCCGGCTGATACTCGAACCCGTTGGCCGTGACACCGCGCCCGCGTTGACGGTGGCCGCGTTGTCCGTCGCCGCGCAGGACGAAGACGGCATCATGGTCGTGATGCCCGCCGATCACGCGGTCACCGACAGCGAAGGCTTTCACGCGGCGGTCGCCGCCGGCGTTCAGCATGCGGCGGCAGGCCAGATCGTCACGATGGGGATCGTGCCGACGCGCGCGGAAACCGGCTATGGCTATATCCGCATCGGCGCGCCGCTCGGTTCTGACGATGTGCCGGATGCCGCGCAGACCGAAGGGTCGGCGCGCCTCGTCGCGCACCGCCTCGACCGCTTCGTCGAAAAGCCGCATCTGGAACTCGCGCGGCGCTACGTCGAATCACGCGAATACTGGTGGAACAGCGGCCTTTTCATCGTGCGCGCATCGACGTGGCTCAAAGCGATTCGGCATTTTCAGCCGGCCATTTACGAAGCCTGCGAAGCGGCCTTCGCGGGCAGCACGGCGGACGGCGACTTCTTCCGGCTGCAACGCGATGCGTTCGGCGCGTCGCCGTCGAATTCGATCGACTACGCGGTGATGGAAAAGCTCGGCGCCGATCAGCGCATCGCGTCGGGCGTGGTCGTGCCGCTGATGGCCGGCTGGTCCGACGTCGGTTCGTGGGACGCGATCTGGGACATCTCCGAGAAGGACGCCGATCGCAATGTGAGCCGCGGCCGCGTGATGTTCGAAGGCGCGAACTCGACCTTCGCGCATTCCGAAGGGCGACTGATTGCCTGTGTCGGCACGCAGGATCTCGTCGTCGTCGAGACCGCCGATGCGATTCTCGTCGCCGATAAATCACGCGTGCAGGACGTCAAGAAGATCGTCAACCGGATTCGCGAGGATGGCGGGCTCGAAGCGGCCAATCATCGCAAGGTGCATCGCCCCTGGGGCAACTACGATTCCGTCGACACCGGCGAGCGCTTCCAGGTCAAGCGGATCGTCGTGAAGCCGGGCGCGCGGCTGTCGCTGCAGATGCATCATCATCGCGCCGAGCACTGGATCGTCGTGCGCGGCACCGCGCTCGTCACGCGCGGCGACGAGCGCTTTATCGTGTCCGAAAACGAGTCGGCCTATATTCCGCTCGGCGTCACGCATCGCCTCGAAAACCCGGGCAAGATGCCGCTCGAAATGATCGAGGTGCAGTCCGGTTCGTACCTGGGTGAAGACGATATCGTGCGCTTCGACGATACGTATGGACGGCAATGACGATGCGCGACCCTGCGACGGCATCAAGCGGGCGCAGGGTGCGCAGGGTTCATCTCACGTACGAGATCAGTTCCTTGTAGGTCGCCGAAAAGTGCTCCACGGTGCCGCTGTCGGTCGTCACCGTGGGCGTGCTCGTTACGCCCGCGCTCGCGGTGTCCGACGGATAGCGGCGCAGCGGCCCGCGCAATGCATTCAGTGATGGCTTCAGCGGCCCGTCAAGCGGCGCGCCGTGATTTGCGGCGTGATTCGCCGGGTGATTCGCGACGCCATCGATCGACGCCGGTTCCGGCACATGACGCAGGCCCGACAACGAACGGCTCGCCGAGCGCTGCACAGGGTTGCTCGATGCGGCTGCCGACGAAGGCTCGGCGGCGGTTGCATCGGTCATCGCGGCGGCCGCTGCGTCGGTTGCGCATTCACGATCGATCCACTGACGCGCCCAGTCGAGCGCGAATTTCTGCGCGTGCTGCGCATCCTCGAAGCGCGGGCCGACGAGGCCGGAGCGCTCGACACGCTTGCCGTCCCTGGTGATCTCCGCCCACCCGCGATACATCGCATTCGGCACTTCCTCGACCACCACGTAGATCAGATAACCGCGCGAGTCGGCGACCTGCATGCCGCTCGGCGCGAGAGCCATCGTCAGCGACGGGCGCGGCTCGCCGGCCCGGTCGATCTCGGCCGTGTCGAATGCGGCCGGTTCGACGTCCCCCTCCGGCGCCGCGGCCAACGCGGATCTCGCCACGCGCGCAGCCGGCGCTGCCGCTGGCGCAAGCCCCGACAATTGCCGCGTGATGTCGCCGATCGGATCGGCCGTGCGCCATTGGCTCAACGCGCTCGCGACGCCGGGCGCCTGCCACGACTCGGGACTCTTCCACGACACGCCGCGCAGACTGTTGTCTTCACGCGGGCTCGGGGTTTGCGCAACCGGCGCTACGGGTCTGGCCGTAACGGGCGGCGCCGGCTGGGGAATGTACGCGAAGGTGCGGCCGCGCTGCGACAGCAGGCGGACCATCTCCAGCAGTGTGCCGTTCAGTTGCCACTCTTCGAAGCGGCGACGGCACGTGGGACCGGACGGATAGCGGCCCGGCAGCTTCGACCACGGCTCACCCGTAGTCATGATCCACAGCACCGCATTCGCCACGATGCGCGGTTCGGCGCGCGGCCGGCCGCGCCGGTTCAGACGGACGGCCGGCTCGTCGGAGACGAGCGGCGCGAGCAGCGCCCATTCGTCGTTGTTTAGCTCATCGAAAAACATTGGATTTTCTCCACGCGGCCTGGCCTGGCCGCGGCGTTGGGCCTGCCACGGGTTCTCAGCGTTCACGACCCGTGTGCGGCCCTCGGTTGCACAAATTTGTTTTGTCCGTTCGGCTCGCTGAAGTAGTCCGCCCACGCGTGGTGCGGCTCTTCCCTATTGCGAAGCACAAAACGCGGTCTCACTCGTGCACGGGAAAATTTGTGCACGAAGCATACCATCCCGTTCTTTGCGTGAGTACAGTTGAGACAAGTGTTACGGATAGAAACAATCTTGTCCGTTTCGCTGCGACGATTCTCGTATTGCCGTAACAGAAGCCGCTGCTTTAACGGCACGGAATCGCTCTATTGCAATGCACAATACCGCATTACCGAACAGAATGCTCTTTAGAAATGTAATTGCCGATCCAGCACGCATTTCTATGCCATTTTAATGATCGATGTGATCGGCTTTGTCGAGCGTCGGCGAAAGAACGGCGACGCACCCGCGCGGTGACATGGAGGCAATCGGAGGCGCGCATGCGGCTGCTGCCCATGCGCGGAGCTCGAGGCGAGAGAAAAGACGCCGAAGTCGCTTCGAGCGTGCTACGGGCGCACCGGTTTCGATGCGTGCTCGCCGACGACCGTGGTCCATTCGCGCACGCGCCAGCGCGTAACGAGCCCGGATAGCACGTACGGATCGGCCTCGGCAAAGGCTTGCGCGACTGCCGGCGAGGTGCCGGTGAAGAGCAGCACCGCCCCGTCCGTCGGCTCGGTGAGCGCGCCGGCCAGCAGCAGTTCGCCCCGTTCGGCGGCGGCCCAGGCGAGTTTCAGATGCGCGTCGCGGTACTCGCCGCGTCGCTCCAGATAGTCGGGTACCAGCTCGTACATCAACAGGTAATGCATGGTAAGTCTCCTTGCAAGGATGAAGGTTGTCGACGTGGACCCGGCACGCATCGGAGCGCGATTTTGGCACAACGGCGGATACCGAATTTCATGCCAATTTTCTATTAAGTTGCATTCGCAGCAATGTAGAAATCCTGATTGCCTGTTAGCAATATATCCAAATACCGCGAGCCGTAATTTCTATTCAATAAGCAAGGAATAATCGGCGCAACCAATCTGCATTGCATAACAAAATTCGCGCGGTCCTTCATTCGACCGTTTCAAACGCCGCATCACCGGTTGCTCTGCGCCACTCAGGGAAAACGAGCGCGGACCGCTGTCAACCGGAATGCATTTCGAGCCGTTCTGGCAGACGGCATTTGCCATAATGGATGCGCCGATGGGCCCATGGATGCCGGCGTCGCCCGCGCGCATAAACGACCAGAAACGTTTTCACCACCGATGGAGTGTCCCATGAAAATCCAATCCGCTATCGCTACGCTGGTGTTGGGCGCGGTACTCGTATCGCCGGCGTTCGCGGCGAACAGCCAGCAGACCAAGATGGCCGACTGCAACAAGCAGGCCGGCGACAAGAAAGGCGACGAGCGCAAGGCGTTCATGCAAACCTGTCTTTCCGCGAAGCCGGCCGCCGCCGCGCCGATGAGCCAGCAGGACAAGATGAAGGCGTGCAACAAGCAGGCAGGCGACAAGAAAGGCGACGACCGCAAGGCGTTCATGAAGACCTGCCTGTCCTCGTCGGCGCCTGCCAACTGAACAAGACGCGTAGCCGTTCCTCCAGCCGGCGCCCTGCCTGTCGACACGGCGCCGGTGCATCGTTCCACCCGCGCGGCGCTTCGCTCGCCCCCTGCTTCGTAGTCCACCCGCCGCAACGCGCCGTTTTCTTCTATGATGGCTGCGGAGACGGCCCACCCTCACATATAGAATCAATCAAAACTGGGCCGCCATCTTGTCGTTGGTGCTACTGAGCATCGATCGGAGGCAAGGATGGTATCGAAGCACAAAAACCGCTGGTTAAGGCGGTGGTTGCTGGTCATCATATTCTGGGCCGTGCCTGTGGCGATCGTCGCGGTCAACGAGATCCGCGAGGAAATGTCGTACAACGCGGTCGATCTCGAGCGCGCGCTGACCACCTGGAATTTCACTCAGGCGCAGCGCGCCGCCGGCGCGCCCGCGCATTGTCATGGCAAACCCGACGAGGCAAAAGCCGCCGGCTGCCCGGCCGACGTGCTGGCCGCCAACGCGCCGCGTCAGCAGGACGCGATCAACGAATACAACGTGCGTCGCTCGACGCTGTTCGCGTATCTGTGGCACGCGTTCGTCGGCTATTGGATCGTGCCGGCGGCGGTCCTGTTCGCGATCGGCGCGATCATCAGCATGGTGCGCCGCGCGCTGCGGCGCCCGCCCGCGGTCAAGAGTCCGGTGAATCACGGCTGAGCGGCGGCCACGCCGTTCGTACTGCAATCTGCTGCGTCGAAACAACACTTTCATTTCCATGTCGATGGACCGCGGCACGACGCGAAAATCGGTAAAAACCGGCGCATCGCGGGGCCGCGCCGAAGCGTCCCCAAAATCGCCACGCCTCGGGCGCTCGTCCGCTTCGGCTCCTCCGATCTTCGCCCGAGGCGTACTTCGACGCGGCCCGGCGGGCCGGTCAAAATTACTTAAAAGCACCTTACGATTAGCCTCAAACCCTTGTCCCATAAGGCTTTTCGCGTTGCCACGCGACGCGCCTTTTACACCAGGCTGTGATATAACTCAGAGGCAACCAGGCGACATCAACACGGTTGCGCCCCGGATCCACCACGGAGAAAAACGATGCAAAGACGACACTTCATGTTGAAGACGACCGCTGCGCTAGCTTTCGGAGGCCTTGCACTCGCCGGGTGCACGACGACGGGCAACACTCCGGACAATGCTCATGTCAACGCCTCGAAACGACAGTCGATCGACGCCAGCGTCGACGGCACGCTGTCCAGACTGTTCACGACCGTGCCGGGCTCGCGTGAGCTGGTGTCGAAGGCGCGCGGCGTGCTGGTGTTCCCGTCGGTGATACAGGCGGGCTTCATCGTCGGCGGTCAGTATGGCGAAGGCGCATTGCGAGTGGGCGGCGCGACGGTCGGCTACTACAGCACCGTGTCAGGCTCGTTCGGCCTGACGGCGGGCGCGCAGTCGAAGGCACTGATCTTCCTGTTCATGACGCAGGATTCGCTCGACAAATTCCGCAACGCGGACGGCTGGTCGGCCGGCGTCGATGCATCGGTCGCGCTCGTGAAGGTCGGCGCGAACGGCGCCGTCGACACGACCACGGCCACCGCGCCGGTCCAGGTTTTCGTCTTGACCAACGCGGGCCTGATGGGCGACGTGTCGCTGCAAGGCACGAAGGTCACGCGGCTGAAGATCTGAGCGCGTTGCCCGGCACGCTACCCTGAACACCTGCGCGCGCATCCCGACACGCGCGCAGGCTTTGCATCCGGATCGCATCGCGGCGAAGGCCGCGCGAGGGACCCTGTGTGGGCCATCGCGCGGCCTTTTTGTTGTGCGATGCCGATGCCGGCGCTCACACGCGAGAAAACCCGAGCGCGAAAAAAAACGGCGGCGCGCCTCGCGCACCGCCGTTCTTCGCTTCGACACGCGCGAATGGTCCCGCGTCAAGCGCCCGACGAATCGATCACCTTGAACCGCGAGCGCTTCTGCGTGCGAATCACCGACTGATACGCCTCCACATACTGACGCGCCATCCGGTGCGACGTGAAGCGCTCCTCGAAGCGCCGCCGCACGCCCGCGCGCGGCACCTTGTGCAGCCGGTTGACGGCCGCCACCGCGCCGATCTCGTCCTCGACGATGAACCCGGTCACGCCCTCTTCGAGCACTTCCGGCACCGAGCCGCGGTTGAACGCGATCACCGGCGTGCCGCACGCCATCGCCTCGATCATCACGAGACCGAACGGCTCCGGCCAGTCGATCGGAAACAGCAGCGCATGCGCGCCCGACAGAAACTCGGCCTTCTGATGATCGGCGATCTCGCCGATGTACTCGACGTACGGCAGATCGAGCAACGGCCGGATGTCACGCTCGAAGTATTCGCGGTCGGCCGCATCGACCTTGGCGGCGATGCGGATCGGCATGCCGCAGCGGCCCGCGATGCGGATCGCCGTATCGACGCGTTTTTCCGGGGAAATCCGGCCGAGAAACGCGAGGTACTTCTGCTCGACCGGTTGCGGTGTATAGAGCTGCTCCGGCAGGCCGTGATAGACCGTGGTGAGCCAGCGCGCCTGCGGCAGCGGATGACGCTGCGCATTCGAGATCGAGATCACCGGCACCGAGTTGAAGGTGTCGAACACTGGCTGCTGCTCGGGCAGATCGAGCCGCCCATGCATCGTCGTGACGAATGGCGTTTCCTGCCGCTTGAATACCGAGAACGAGTAATAGTCGAGATGGAAATGCAGCACGTCGAAGTCTTCGGCCTGGCGGCGCACCAGTTCCATCAGCAGCATGTGCGGCGCGACGCGGTCGCGAATGCCCGGATCGAGCCGCAGCGCACGCGGCCACACCGGTTCGAGCTTCGCGCTCGTGACGGAGTCGCCACTCGCGAACAGCGTCACGTCGTGGCCCTGCTCGACCAGCGCCTCGGTGATGTACGACACGACCCGCTCCGTGCCGCCGTAAAGCTTCGGCGGCACCGATTCGGTCAGCGGGGCGATCTGCGCAATCTTCATATTGTGTCTCCGTGAGCCGATAGCTGACGCGCAATCGCGATGCCGTCGGCGACGCCGAGTATGACAGCGCCATGACGTCGGATCAATTCACGCGGTCCCTAAGCGCCGCATGCATCGTCGCTACGGAGGATTATTCCTTGGCGCCGGTGGAAAAGCCGCAGGTCTTGCAATTGCTCGGTGCTGTTACAAACGGCTTACATCCGCCATCACCGCGTCGTCATTTGTGGCCCCCGCCCTCGCCCGGCCGACGCACGGGCACGCTGCGCAAATCCCTGAGAAAGCTGTCGCGCCATACGCCGAGATCGTTCTCGCGCAGCGCGGCCATGTTGATCTCGTGACGCCGCTGGCGCGCGTCGAGCGGCATCTGCAGTGCGCGCTGCAAGGCTTCGCACATGCCGATCGCATCGTGCGGATTGACGAGCACCGCGCCGGAGAGCTCGGCCGCGGCGCCCGCGAAAATCGACAGCACCAGCACGCCGGGATCTTCGGGATTCTGTGCTGCCACGTACTCCTTCGCGACGAGGTTCATGCCGTCGTGCAGCGGCGTGACGAAGCCGATCTGCGACTCGCGAAACAGCGACATCAGCTTCCAGCGGTCGTACTGCTGGTTCAGATAGCGGATCGGCGTGTAATCGAGCCCCGAGTAGCGGCCGTTGATGCGCCCCGCCTCGTATTCGAGATCCTGGCGGATCTTCTGATAGGTCGCGACGTCCGAGCGCGTTGGCGGCGCGATCTGCACGAGCGTGACGTTGCCGCGCCATTCGGGCGAGCGTTCGAGCAGCAGTTCGAACGCGCGAAACCGCTCGACCAGCCCCTTCGAATAATCGAGCCGGTCGACGCTCATGATCAGCTTGCGCCCTTCGAGACTCTGCTTCAGTTCGAGCACGTGCTGGCGGCTTTCGTAGCGCTTGGCCTGCTCGGCGATTTCATCGGGGAACACGCCGATCCGGTACACGCCGGTGCGCAGCTTGCGCCCGAACGCCTCGACCATGCCGTCCGCGCTGACCGTGCCGCGCGCGTGACGCGTCACGTAGTCGTGGAACGCCTGCTGGTCGGTGGCGGTCTGGAAGCCGAGCAGGTCGTAGCACGACAGCGACTTCACGAGTTCCTCGTGCGGCGGAATGTTGAGCAGGATCTGCGGCGCGGGAAACGGGATGTGCAGAAAGAAACCGATGCGGTTGGTCACGCCCTCGCTGCGCAGCGCCTCGGCGAACGGGATCAGATGGTAGTCGTGAATCCAGATGATGTCGTCCGGTTCGAGCAGCTTGACCAGCTTGTGCGCGAGCCACGCGTTGACGCGCCGGTAGCCCGCGTACTCGTCGCGCTCGTAGCGCGCGAGGTCGTTACGGTAGTGGAATACCGGCCACAGCGTCGCGTTCGAGAAGCCCCGGTAGTACTGGTCGTAGTCCTTGCGCGTGAGGCCGACGGTCGCGAAGGTCACCGCGCCGTCCTGCTCGAGCATCGGCCCCGCATTGGCGACCGTCTCGCTGACCACATCGCCGCTCCAGCCGAACCAGACGCCGCCTGCATCCTTGAGCGCGCCGAATACGCCGACAGCCAGTCCGCCCGCCGATCCCTTGGTCTCCGTCGGCGTCGCGACGCGATTCGACACGACGATCAATCGGCCCATATTGCATGTCCTCCGTAGTTCTTGCGGTGCGCCGCGCCGACTGCGCGGGCGTGGTGCGCCCGTTAACAGCAATCGGCGTGCCCGCGCATCGTTGGGCGTGAGCGCGGCCGCGAGTCGCGATTAGTGATTAGCGATTCGTGATTGGCGCTCGGCAACGCATGGCTAAGCCTGTTCCTTCGCCTTATGCGGGACTTCGGCCGCGCCAGTGCGGCCGAGGCGGCTCGCCACCGGATCGGCTTCGGTATGCGCGGCGGTGCTGCCGGCGGGCGCCTGCCGGCTGCGCGGCAGCCAGTCGATCGGACCCGCGCCGCTGGTCTCCAGCTCCGCCGACACCTCCGCACGCGCCCGCGGCAGGTATTCCGGGTAATGCCGGTGCACGAAATCGAGCAGCCCTTCGCGCACGCGGCAGCGCAAATCCCACGCGAGGCCGGAATCGGGCGCGCTGACGAGCGCGCGCAACTGCATCGCGCGTTCGGTGCAGTCCGTTACCTGCAGTACCTGCACGCGGCGGTCCCACTCGGGCGCATTCTCGACGATGCGCGCGAGCTCCTCGCGCAGCGGGGCGAGCGGCATCCGGTAATCGACGAACAGAAACACGGTGCCGATGATTTGCGAGCTGTTGCGCGTCCAGTTCGTGAACGGGTTTTCGATAAACCATTGCAGCGGCACGATCAGGCGGCGCTGGTCCCAGAGCCGCACCGATACGTAGGTGCCGGTGATTTCCTCGATGCGTCCCCACTCGTTCTGGATCACGACGACGTCGTCGAGGCGGATCGGTTGCGACAGCGCGATCTGCAAACCGGCGATCAGGTTGCCGAGCACCGGCCGCGCCGCGATACCGGCGACCAGGCCGGCGACACCGGCGGAAGCCAGCAGGCTCGCACCGATTTGCCGCACATTGGGCAAGGTCATCAGCGCACCGCCGACACCGATGATCACGATCACGATCATCACCGAGCGCGCGAGCACACGCGCCTGCGTATGGATGCGGCGCGCCTGCAGGTTATCGGCGCTATCGAGCGGATGGGCGCGGATGATCGCTTCGCCGATCGCCGCGGCCGAGCGCACCGACAGCCACGTGAGCGCGGCGATCAGCGCGATGCCGGTGATGTCGCGCACCGGTTCGATGAAGTTGAGGGTATCGGGCGCCTCGGACCAGACCCACGCGAGCACGAGGATCACGAGGACGAACAGCGACGGCTTGTCGATGTAGCGCAGCACGACGCTCGTCAGCGCATGCGGCTGCGCGAGACGCATCACGACGCGCGCGCCGAAGCGGTGAACGCCGATCGCCACGATCGTCACGAAGGCCGTCACAATCAGCGCGCCGAGCCACGTATGCAGCGGCGCGGCGGCCACGCGGTAGAAGTCGTCGATAGTAGGCATAACGGGCATCTTCCTCCGGGCTCGATGAGCGGCGGCGCGCCTGCGGGACTACTGACATCCGGGGGTGCCCCAGCGGGAGCGATGACCCCGACACCGAGGCGCACGACGGCGCCTGGGCGTTACAACGGGTTCTTCGATGCGCGGCGGTTATCGGTCAGCTGCCGCTCTTGCAGGGAAACGCCTTGCCGAGACCCAGCGAAATCGCCGTGCTCGCGTTGTAGCCCGCGGCGTTCGGATTCTCCGCGATGTATTTGCGCACCGCGTCGGTCAACTGCGCCGAGCGCGCATCCGGCGGCAGGCAGAAGTACTGGCCGACGCGCGGACCGGTGGTGCCGCCGATCGCGTCGATCGTGTTGAAGATGCCGTCGGCCGCGCCTTCGATGTAGGCCGCGCAGGCGCTACGCGAAGCGATGTCCGTCTTGGTGCACAGCTTGTTGAGGTCGCCTCCCGTAAACGCGGCTGCCGAAAGCGGCAAGGCAAGCGCGCCGGCGAAAATCAATGCCCGCAGCATGGTGTTCCTTTCCAGGGTTGTTTATCACGCGGTCTTTCTGCCGCGTCCGGACGGCGCGCTACGCGGCGCGCCGAAGTCGTCATTCTGCACTGTTTTACACGGCGGCAGCAGGCCCGCTGCCGCGCGGCTCGGACAAAACCGCAGCAAAACGGCACGGCCTCGCGGGCGCGCCGCGCCGCCTGCCGACAGCGTCATTGCTTCTGCTGCTGGGTCTGCTGCATGCGCGCCGTGAGTCCTTCGACGACGTCCGGCTCCTTGTAGGTCTTGGCGAAATCGAGCGCGGTCATGCCGATCTGGTTTTTCACCGACAGGTCCGCGCCGTTGTCGAGCAGCAGCTTGACGGTCGACACATGGCCGCCGCGCGCGGCCATCATCAGCGGCGTGGTGCCGTTCGGCGAGCCGGTGTCGACGTAGGCCGAGTGGTCGAGCAGCACCTTGACGATGTCGTCGTGGCCGTTCGCAGCCGCGTAGTGCAGCGGCGCCCAGCCCTTCTTGTTGACCTCGGCGTCCTTCGCGATCAGCAGATTCACGAGGTTCAGGTCGCCGACCAGCGACGCCATCATCAGCGCGTTCTCACCGGCCTTGTCCTGAATCTCGATGTCGGTCTTCGGGTTCGCGAGCAGCGCGGCCGCGACCTTGTCGGATTTCTCGCGCGCGGCGATCACGAGCAGCGGCATGCCCTGGTTGTCGACGCTGTTCGGGTCCATGCCCTTGGCGAGCAGCTTGTTGACGCCGCTGACGTCGTCGAACTTGACCGCCTTGATCAGCGTGTCGATCGGCGCTGCATGCGCGGGCACCGCGACTAGCGCCGCGCAGGCGAGCGCGGCGGCGCACGCAAGACGGCGTGCCGGCGCGAGAGCCCGGGCGGCCGGCCCGGCGTACAGCGGTTGAAAATCAGCGGACAACGTCGAAATGTTTTTCATATAGTACTTTATGAAAGTTTCCTATCTCTTTGATAATTCATCTTTTTCAGACGCCGTCCGGTGCGGCGATTCCGAACAGCCTGAAGAAGTTTTGCGTGGTTGCGGCGGCTAGCGCCTCGTCCGACATCTCGCGTTGCTGCGCGATGAAGCGTCCGACATAACTGACGTACGCAGGTTCATTCGGCTTGCCGCGATACGGCACCGGCGCCAGATACGGCGAATCGGTTTCGATCAGCAGACGCTCGAGCGGCACGCGGCGCGCGACCTCCTGCACATCGGTCGCGTTCTTGAACGTGACGATGCCCGACAGCGAAATGTAGAAATTCTGCGCAAGCGCCTGCTCGGCGATGGCCCACGGTTCCGTGAAGCAATGCATCACGCCGCCCGGCACGCCCGCGCGCTCCTCGGCCATGATGCGCAACGTGTCTTCCGACGACGAGCGGGTGTGGATGATCAGCGGCTTACCCGTCGCGTGCGCGGCGCGGATGTGGGTGCGAAAGCGCTCGCGCTGCCACTCCATGTCGGCGATCGAGCGGCCTTCGAGGCGGTAGTAGTCGAGCCCGGTTTCGCCGATCGCGACGACCTTCGGATGCTCGGCCAGTTCGACCAGCTCGGCCACGCTCGGCTCGCGCATGTGCTCGTGATCGGGATGCACGCCGACCGACGCGTACACGTTGTCATGGCGGCTGGCGATATCGAGCACCGACGGCAGCGTTTCGAGGTCCACCGACACGCACAGCGCGTGCGACACCGAATGGCTGCGCATGTTTTCGAGCACTTGCGGCAGACGGTCCGCGAGTCCTTCGAAGTTGATATGGCAATGTGAGTCGACAAACATGGTCAGGTCCTGCGAAAAAGGGCTTTGCGGCCGGGCGACGGCGTGGCCGGGGCCGCTTGGGACAGCTTGGGTATGTTCAGGCAGCGTGCTCAACTCGCGTGCTCAACTCGCGTGCGCAAGGCGCTTGCCAAGAATCACCAGATCGCGCTCGACGCCGTCGAGCACCGCAACGCGCGGCAGCGTGCCCCATGCGTCGAAGCCGAAGCCGCGGAACAGCCGCACGCTCGCTTCATTGTGACCGAACACGAAGCCGAGCACCGTGTCGATGCCAAGCCCCGGTGCCGCGTCGAGCGAAGCCGCCAGCAGCTGCTTGCCGAGACCCTGGCCGCGCGCGCTTTCGTCGAGATAGATGCTGACTTCGGCGGTGCGCTGGTAGGCCGGACGGCCATAAAAATCCGAAAAGCTCAGCCACGCGATCACGCGCCCCGCCTGCTGCGGATCTTCGACCACCCACAACGGCCGCATTTGCGGACCGTGCGCATGAAACCACGCATGCCGGCTCTCGATGCTGACCGGTTCGAGGTCCGCGGTGACCTGACGCGACGGGATTGTCGAATTGTAGATGGCGACGATCGCGGGCAGATCGTCGAGCGTGGCGTCGCGGTAGGAAAGGCTCATGGTGGCTTGGCTTGAATGGAATGAGACGGAAGGCTGTCTGGCTGCGGGCTCACGCAAACAGCGCGCGATAGCCGATGAACAGTTCCTCGAACACGAGCCGCGCGTTCAGCGGATGGTTTTCGACCGCGCGCTGGCGCGTGACGGTGCGCAGAAAGCGCGCGAATGCATTGGCGTCGGCCTGCGCGGCGCATCGCGCAAGCGCGGCCGACGCCTGCGGGAAATAGCGCGGCGCGCCGGCCGTGCGCTGCGCGAGCAGATCGTACATCCAGCGCTGCAGCCAGCCGAGCACGAGCGGCACCGGCAGCTTCTGCAGCGCCTCGCCACAGGCGAATGCGTCGCAGTTGGCGCCGGCTGCCAGCTGCTTGAGTGTCCAGTCGCGCAGCGGCCGGTTCTCGTCGCTGGCGAGCGCGAGCGCGGCGAGCGGCGCACCGCCCGCTTCGGCGAGCAGCGCGGCGGCGTCGTCGACGCCTTGCGCGGCGAGCCATGGCGCTGCGGCGTCCGGCGCGGGCACGCTCATCGGCCACTGACGGCAGCGGCTGATGATGGTCGGCAGCAAACGGTCGATGCGCGCTGACACCATCAGGAACACGACGCCCGCGGGCGGTTCTTCGAGCGTCTTCAGCAACGCGTTGGCGGCCGCGACGTTGAGCGCCTCGGCCGGAGACAGCACGACCACGCGCGCGCCGCCGCGGTGCGAACCGACGCCGACGAAGTCGAGCAGACCGCGGATCTGTTCGATCTTGATTTCCTTGCTCGGCGTGCGGGTCTTCTTGCCGTCGTCACCTTCGGCTTTTTCTGCCTTGTCGTCGGCGCCATTCGCGGCGTTCGCGAGACCGGCTTCGGCGGCGAGCGCTTCCGGCACGACGATGCGGTAGTCGGGGTGATTGCCTTGCGCGAACCAGTTGCAGGCCACGCACGCACCGCACGGCTCGCCGTTCGGCTGCGGCGCCTCGCACAGCAGACCCTGCGCGAGATGCTGCGCGAAGCGCAGCTTGCCGATGCCCGCCTGACCGTGCAGCAACAACGCGTGCGGCCAGTGTCCGCGCAGTTGTTGCAGGCGGCTCCAGTCATCGGCTTGCCACGGATAGATCATCGTTTGTCTTTATGAATCAATTGGTTGCACGCGTTACTTCAGATAGCGAATCAACCTGGCGCGCGGTTATAAGGATCGGTTATATCGACCTGAAATCAAAGAGTTGCGATCAACTCTTCAAGCTGCTTCTGAATTCTCACGATGCTCTGCGAAGAGTCGATGATAGCGAATCGATGCGGCGCTTCTTCGGCGCGGCGCATGTATTCGGCGCGCGTGCGCTCGAAAAACGCCGCCGACTCGCTCTCAAAACGATCCGGGTTGCGCGCCGCGCTGCGCCGCTCGTTGGCGACGGCGGGCGGCAGGTCGAACAGCACGGTCAAATCCGGCTGGAAGCCGCCCTGCACCCAGCGCTCGAGCGTCTCGAGCTTGTCGCGCGGCAGGCCGCGGCCGCCGCCCTGATACGCGAACGTGGCGTCGGTGAAACGGTCGGACAGCACCCAGTCGCCCCGCGTGAGCGCCGGCTCGATCACCTCGGCCAGATGCTGGCGGCGCAGCGCGAACATCAACAGCGCCTCGGTTTCGAGGTCCATCTTCTGATGCAGCACAATCTCGCGGATCTGTTCGCCGAGCGGCGTGCCGCCGGGCTCGCGCGTCATCACGACCGAGCGGCCGCTCGGCGCGAGCTTCGCCTCGAGGCGTTCGCGGAACCAGCCCAGATGGGTGGTCTTGCCCGCGCCGTCGATGCCTTCAAAAGTGATGAATTTGCCGCGCGCCATCATTGCCCTCGAATGTATTTGTCCACGGCCTTGTTGTGTTCGCCGAGGGTGTCAGAAAAGATGCTGCTGCCGTCGCCGCGCGACACGAAGTACAGCGCGCTGCTTGGCGCCGGGTTCATCGCCGCCTGCAGCGACGCGACGCTCGGCAGCGAGATCGGCGTCGGCGGTAGGCCCATCCGGGTGTAGGTATTGTAGGGAGTGTCGGTCTGCAGGTCTTTCTTCCTGATGCGGCCGGCGTAGCTGTCGCCCATCCCGTAGATCACCGTCGGGTCGGTCTGCAGCGGCATGCCCGCGCGCAGACGGTTGGCGAACACGGCGGCGACGAGCGCCCGGTCGGACGCCTTGCCGGTTTCCTTTTCGATGATCGACGCCATCGTCAGCGCGTCGTACGGCGTCTTGTACGGCAGATTCGGCGCGCGCGCGAGCCACGCTTCGTCGAGCCGCACGCGCATCAGCCGGTAAGCGCGGCGGTAGATGTCGAGGTCGCTCGTGTCCTTGTCGAACAGGTAGGTATCCGGGAAGAACAGCCCTTCGCCGTTGCCGATCGACGCCTCGGGCGCGCCGATTGCGCTCATCAGATCGGCGTCGCTCATGCCGAGCGTGTCGTGCTTGAGCGCGGGATTCGCGTCGAGCTCGGCGCGCATGCGCTTGAAGGTCCAGCCTTCGATGATCGTCGCCACGTATTCGTTGACGTCGCCGCGGGCGATTTTCTGCAGCACCTCGTAAGGCGTGATGCCGCTCTTGAACTCGTAGTTGCCGGACTTCAGGTCGCTTTGCAGCCCGAGCAGCCGCGTCATCGCGATGAACAGCTCGGGTTCGACCGGCACGCCGCCGCGATTGAGCTGCAGCGCGACGCTGCGCAGGCTGCTGTGCGGTTTGACGGTGACGTCGAGTTGCGCCGGGGTCAATTCGAGCGGGCGGGTGGCCCAGTAGTATCCAGCGGCGATGGCCGCCGCGGCCAGCACAACGACGAGCGCGCCGGCTGCGAAACATTTCTTGAAAAGGGTCATGCGAAACGTGACTGGGTTGGACTGAATATAATAACTGTTTGCCTTAGCCAAAGTCAGAATTGACTGTTCCCGGAATCCATGAACACACCGCTCGTGAACGCCCCAGGTAACGCTTCCGGTCTTACTCCCACCGCGGCGACGCCCGCCGCCCTGCCCATCCTGCCGCGCCCGTCGGCCGAAGAATTCGCCGCCGTGCTCGAACATGGCGCGTACATGCCGCTGTCGCAGTTCGGCGTGATCGACACGACCGGCGACGACGCGGCCAGCTTCCTGCACGCCCAGTTGACCAACGACGTCCAGCATCTCGATGCCGCGAACGCGCGCCTCGCCGGCTACTGCTCGGCCAAGGGCCGGCTGCTCGCGTCGTTCCTCTGCTGGCGCAGCGGCGACACGATCCGGCTGCTGGTATCGAAAGACGTGCAGGCCGCCGTGCAAAAGCGCCTGTCGATGTTCGTGCTGCGCGCCAAAGCCAGGCTCGTGGACGCGAGCGGCGAGCTCGCGGTGGTCGGCCTCGCGGGCGACGTGCGCGGCGCGCTGTCCGGCGTGTTCGACGCGCTGCCCGACGGTGTGCACGTGCAGGTCGACGGCACCGCGGGCACGCTGATCCGCGTGCCGGACGCGTTGGAGCGGCTGCGCTATCTGTGGATCGGTCCGAAGGCGCAGGTCGAAGCGCTGCTGCCGTCGCTGGATGGCAAGTTAAAGCGCGTGTCGCCGGCCGTGTGGGACTGGCTCGATATCCGCGCGGGCGAGCCGCGCATCACGCAGCCGGTGGTCGAGCAGTTCGTGCCGCAAATGGTCAACTTCGACGTGCTCGGCGCGGTCAATTTCCGCAAGGGCTGCTATCCGGGTCAGGAAGTGGTCGCGCGCAGCCAGTATCGCGGCACGATCAAGCGGCGCACGTCGCTCGCCAACGTCGCCGGCGAGCTGGACACGGTGCGCCCCGGCGCTGAGCTGTTCCACTCGGACGATCCCGGCCAGCCGTGCGGGATGATCGTCAACGCGGCATCGGCACAAGGCGGCGGCGTCGATCTGCTGGTCGAGATCAAGCTCACGGCGCTCGACAGCGGCAGCGTGCACGTCGGCGCGGCCGACGGCCCCGCGTTGCGCTTCCTGACGCTGCCCTACGGGCTGCCGGCCGAGGTCTGATGGTTGGGCAGGTAAGAAGCGGCGCAATCGGGCGCCGTTTTTTATTGGCTGCTTTATTCTCGTCTGATTTTTGTCGCTTTCTTTGCCGTCTGCCTTTGCGGCAGCAGGCGGCCGCCCGATGCTCTGAACGGGAGATGCTCCCCGATGTGCCTGATCGTTTTCGACTGGCGACCTGATGCGGTCGATGGTCCGCTGTTCACGCTCGCCGCGAATCGCGACGAGTTTTTTCGTCGCACGGCCGAGCCGATCGGCTGGTGGCGCGACGCGCCGGGCGTGCTGGCGGGCCGCGATCTGGTGGGCGGCGGCACGTGGCTCGGGCTGTCGCGCGACGGCCGCTTCGCCGCGCTGACCAATTACCGCGCGCCGGGTGAAATGCGCGCCGATGCGCCGACCCGCGGCACGCTCGTCAGCAACTGGCTCACGAACGCCGCGCGCGACCCCGACGGCCACCCGCACGAGACGCCGCTCGCGTATCTGGAGCACGTCGCGCAAAGCGGCGACATCTACAACGGCTTCAACCTGCTGGTCGGCGACTGGACGCGCCGTGAGCTCGCGTGGTACTGCAATCGCGGCGCCGTCGACGCAAACAGTGGCCCCACACTGCTCGCGCCCGGCACGCACGGCATCTCGAACGCGGTGCTCGACACCGCGTGGCCGAAACTGGTCAGAAAGCGCGGCGAGCTCGGCACGCTGCTCGCGCGCAATGCGATGCCGCCGCTCGAACGCCTGATCGATCTGATGCGCGATCCGCGGCTCGCGCGCGACGACGAATTGCCGTCGACCGGTATTCCGCTCGAACGCGAACGGGTGCTGTCGGCGGCATTCATCGAATCGCCGGAATATGGCACGCGCAGCACCACCGCGCTGCGCGTCGCCGCTTATGGCGACGTGATCGGCGTCGCGGTCGCCGAGCGCAGCGACGACAACGGCTCGCACCGCATCGTGCGGCCCGGCGATTTCGAGCGCAGCTTCGCGTTCAATGTCGAGCGCGACCGGATGAGCGTGGCGTGATCGTTCGAACACCGCCTCGCCGGCGCATTCGCCGCCGGCCGCTCACCGCTTCGCGACAACGTCCCTCACCCGATACCGAATGCCGCGCGCAACGCCGCCGCGGCATCCGCATGCGCCTCTGCGACTTCGGGCACGAAGCCGCCCATCTTGAAGAACTCGTGAATCATGCCGGCGTAGCGCCTGAGCGTGACCGGATTGCCGAGCGCGCGTAGTTTTTCCGCATACGCATCGCCCTCGTCGCTGAGCGGATCGTATTCGGCGGTCGCGATCCACGCGGGCGCGACGCCACGAAACTCCGGTGCGCCGCGCTCGCCGTCGAGCGGCGCGAAACGCCAGTCGTCGCGATCGCCGCTATCGCGCAGGTAGTGCTCGAAGAACCACTGGATCGTGTCGCCCGACAGCAGGAAGCCGTCGGCGAGGCGCGAGTGCGAGTCGGTCTGCTGATGGCCGGTGGTGCCCGGATAGATCAGCAATTGCAGCGCGAGCGCGATGCCGGCATCACGCGCGAGCACCGCGCAGACCGTCGCAAGCGTGCCGCCCGCGCTATCGCCGCCGAGCGCGAGCCGGGTGTCGTCGATGCCGAATTCCGCGGCGTGCGCGTGCAGCCAGCTAAGGGCGTCGAAGGCATCGTCGACAGCGGTCGGAAACTTGTGCTCGGGCGCGAGCCGGTAATCGACCGACAGCACCGCGCACTGGCCGTCGCGCGCGAACATCCGGCACAGCGCATCGTGCGTGTCGACGCTGCCGACCGTGAAGCCGCCGCCGTGGTAGTACACGAACGCCGGCAGAGGCTCCGCCCAGTTCGGCTCGACCGGGAAGTACAGGCGCGCACGGATCGTCGCGCCATCGCGCGTCGGCACCCGCAGGTCTTCGACGGAGTACATCGGCGCGCTCGGGATCTCGAGGATCGGCGCGCTCTTCTCGTACGACGCGCGCGCCGCTTGCGCGCTCATCTGGTGATACTGCGGGCGTTTGGCCCGCGCGATCATGTCGAGCACCTGCTCGATCGTCGGATTCAGCGGCATGGTTTCAGCAACGTGATGCGCACAGCACAGCACTGCGCGGCGCGCAGTGCGCCAATTGTTGTCAGGACCCGGCGCAGCGGCCACGCAGCCGGCCGCTACTCCGCGTTCTTCACTTCGGGTTTCAGCGACATCGGATCGGACGGCTCGCGCAACTGCTCGATGTCCTCGTGACGCAGCTTGACCGTCGCCATGATGCCCGGGTGCGTGATGATATAGAAACGGCGCGCGGCGATTGCCTCGAACGCAATGTCGGCGACATCGTCGACGCTGAGCTTGCCCGACTGCACCGCGCGCTGCAACTGCCTGGCCGCAGCGATTTGCGAGCGCGTCGGCCGGCTCGCGTTGCGCAGCTCGTCCGGACGCGCGCGCTCGGCCTGGGCGATGCCGGTCGGCACGAAGGCGGGACACAGCAGCGAACAGCCGACCTCGCCGTCCGTGCCGGCCTGCGCGAGCTTCAGGTCGTGATACAGCGTCTCGGTCAGCGCCACCACCGCATGCTTGGACGCGTTGTAGATGCCCATCCCCGGCGGCGCGAGCAGCCCCGCGACCGACGCCGTATTGACGATATGCGCGGGCTCGTTCTGCGCCAGCATGAGCGGCGCGAACACGCGCACGCCGTGCGCGACGCCCATCACGTTGACGCCGAACACCCACGACCAGTCGTTGGCCGAGCTTTCCCACAGGAAGCCGCCGGTGCCGACGCCCGCGTTGTTGAACAGCAGGTGGACCTTGCCGAACGCGGCGAGCGCGGCTTGCGCGAGCGCCTCGACCTGCGCGGCGCTCGATACGTCGGTCGGTACGGCGATCGCTTCGGCGCCGGCTTCGCGCAATGCGTCGACGGTCTGCGCGAGCTGCCCGGCGTTGACGTCGGCGAGCACGAGCTTCATGCCGAGCGCCGCGCCCTTGTGCGCGAACGCGCGGCCGAAGCCGCTGCCCGCGCCGGTGATCACCGCCACCTTGCCTGCGAATTCGAACATCCTGTGACTCCCTGTTTGAGTGGCGGCTGGCCGATGCGTGACGACGTCGTGCTCAGATCAGCTTGACCAGTTGCTTGCCGAAGTTGCGGCCCTTGAGCAAGCCGATGAATGCCTCGGGCGCGGTTTCGAGCCCTTGCGCGATCGTCTCGCGATAGTGCAGCTTCTTCTGCGCGACGAGCGTGCCGAGCTGCTTGAGCGCCTCCGGCCACACGTCCATGTGCTCGCTGACGATGAAGCCCTGCACGAGCAGCCGCTGCGTCAGCATCAGCGACGGATGCTTGAGAGGCAACGGCTGGCCGTCATAGCCCGCGATGAAGCCGCACAGCGCGATGCGCCCGAACGGGTTCATGCGCGCGAGCGTCGCGTCGAGCCCCTCGCCGCCGACGTTCTCGAAGCAGCCGTCGACCCCGTCGGGCGTCGCGGCCTTCAGGTCCTGGTACAGGTTGCCGGCCTTGTAGTCGACGCAGGCGTCGAAGCCGAGCGTGTCGACCACGTAGCGGCACTTGTCCGCGCCGCCCGCGATGCCGACCGCGCGCGCGCCGGCCACCTTCGCGAGCTGGCCGACCACGCTGCCCACCGCGCCGCTCGCCGCGCTGACGACTATGGTCTCGCCCGCTTTCGGCGCGATGATGCGGTTCAGCCCGTACCACGCGGTGACGCCCGGCATGCCGACCGGGCCGAGATACGCGGAGAGCGGCACGTGCGTGTCGTCGACCTTCTGCATGCCCGCGCCGTTCGAGGTGCCGTACTCCTGCCAGCCGAACATCGCAACGACCTTGTCGCCGACCGCGAACTTCGGATTCCTCGTCTCGACGACCTCGCCGACCGTGCCGCCGATCATCACCTCGTTCAGCGGCTGCGGCGGCGCGTACGACTTGCTGTCGTTCATGCGTCCGCGCATGTACGGATCGAGCGACAGATAGTGGTTGCGCACTCGTACTTCGCCGTCGGCGAGCGGCGCCAGCGGCGTTTCGACGAGCTTGAAATTAGCGGGCGTGGCTTCGCCTTGCGGACGCGAAACCAGCAGCACCTGGCGGTTGATCTGGGCCATGAAGTCGTCTCCTTGGGTTGTTGGCGGGGTGACCCGCATGTGTCGAATCCAGGTCTGAACTCTGCGATCAGGGGGCTCAGTCGCTCGGACCGGGGTTGGCCGCCGGATCGCTGCGCAGACGCTGACGCCTGACGTCGCGGCCCACCGCGAGGCGGCGCATGTACTTGAAGGTGCCGAGCGCCTTGGCGACGAAGTGACCTTCGCTGTCGCGGATCTCGCCTTCGCAATAGGCCATCGTGGTCGAGCGATGCAGCACGCGGCCGGTCGCGCGCAACTCGCCGCGCCCCGGCTGCATGAAGTTGACCTTCATCTCGACGGTGACGACGCCGACGCCGTCGCCCGCGAGACTGCGCGCGGCCATCGCGAGCGCGACGTCGGCGAGCGTCATCGTGACGCCGCCGTGCGCGACGTCCCATGTGTTCATGTGATCGGGTTGCAACGGCAGCACGACTTCGCTGACGCCATCGGCGGCGCGCAGCAGCTGCGCGCCGAGACGGTCGATGAAGGGGCTTTCCGGCAACGATGGGTTGCCTGTTGTGGCGGAAGTGGTTGGGTCGGTCATGGCGGTGTGTGGAGTTCGTGGCCGGCAAGCCCGGAAATCGGTTCGCCGCGTGCCGGTACTCCGCGAGGTGTACGCATTAACGCTAAATGGGAAATTCTACCGGCTATCGCGTGGCTCCATCCGCCTCATTCCGCTCCATCATGCGCGTCGCCAAGCGCCCCAATCGGCGCACCGCTTCATCGAGCAGATCGAGGTCCGCGCTCGGGCAACTCAGGCGAATGAAACGATCGAAGCGCCCGGTGTTCGAAAAAACGGTCCCAGGCATGATGCGGATGCCATCGTCCAACGCCGCCTCGAAAAATGCGGCCGACGACAACCCGTGCGGCAACTCCACCCAAAAGAACATACCGCCGCGCGGCGATGTGAAGCGTATGCCATCGGGAAACGCCGCGGCGATCCCCGCCGCCATGCGCTCGCGCTGCAGCCGCAGACTCTCGCGCAAGCGCCGCAAATGCCGCGCGTAAGCGCCCGTCCCCAGAAACCCGGCGAGCACGGCCATGTCGATCCGCGCGTCGCACGCGTCGCGCGCGGGCGCGGCTGTGCTGATCGCGCAAGCTTCGCCCGGCGATGCGGCGGACCTTCGCGAACTCGTCCGTCGAGCCGTCCGGCGACTCGCTGGTGCCGTCGCGAGATCGTGGCGGCGTACTACCTGAAACTCCGACCCGATCACGAGAATCGACGCCTCGCCGCCAGTTAGAATGCGTGACCAACCGCTTCCTGCTTCGAGGTGCCGGTCATGTCCTTCCCACGCCCGCGGCTTTTCGGCCGTCTCGCTACCTTCGTACGCTATTTCCACCTCGTCTGCGCGATCACGCTGACGCTTGGCGCATGCGCCGGCCTGCTCGGCGGCGATGCGTTGCGCGTCAACGTCGCCGGCATCGAGCCGCTGGCCGGCGAAGGCCTCGAGATGCGCTTCAATCTGAAGCTGCGCGTGCAGAACCCGAACGACTCCGCGGTGAGCTTCAACGGCATCGCGGTCGATCTCGAACTGAACGGCAAGCCGTTCGCCAGCGGTGTCAGCGATCAGAGCGGCACCGTGCCGCGCTTCGGCGAAACCGTCGTCAGCGTGCCGCTGACCGTGCCCGCGTTTGCCGCGGTTCGCCAGGCGCTCGGGCTTGCGGGCATCGCGCAGTCCGGGCAGGTTCCATACCGGCTGCAAGGCAAGCTCGCGGGCGGCCTGACCGGCACGACACGCTTCACCGATCAGGGCATGTTGACGCTGCCGGGTATGGCGTCGCAGTAGGCACGATGGCGGCGGGATAAAAGCGTCGAACCCACGCCGCCCGTCTTCTTGAGCCGCGCTCGCGCCCGAGTTACGCGATCTCGAACAGACCCGCCGCGCCCTGCCCGCCGCCTATGCACATCGTCACGACGACGAACTTCACGCCGCGCCGCTTGCCCTCGATCAGCGCATGGCCGACGAGCCGCGCACCCGACACGCCATACGGATGGCCTACCGCGATCGCGCCGCCGTTCACGTTCAGGCGGTCGTGCGGAATACCGAGCTTGTCCGCGCAATAGAGCACCTGCACCGCGAAGGCTTCGTTCAGCTCCCACAGGCCGATGTCGTCGACCTTGAGGCCGGCCTTCTGCAACAGCTTCGGCACCGCGAACACCGGGCCGATGCCCATTTCATCCGGCTCGCAGCCAGCCACCGCAAAGCCGCGGAAAATGCCGAGCGGCTGCAGACCTTCGCGTTCGGCCAGCGTCGCGTTCATCACGACGCAAGCCGATGCGCCGTCCGAGAACTGGCTCGCATTGCCCGCGGTGATCACGCCGCCCGGCAGCGCGGTGCGAATCTTCGACACGCCTTCGAGCGTCGTGTCGGCGCGAATCCCTTCGTCGCCGCTGACGGTCACTTCCTTCGTGTAGAGACGGCCGCTCGCCTTGTCGGCGACACCGGCGAGCACCGTCAGCGGCACGATCTCGTCGTTGAACCTGCCGGTTTCGAGCGCGGCCGCCGCGCGCTGCTGCGAGCGCACGCCGTATTCGTCCTGGCGCTCCTTCGAGATCGAGTAGCGCTTCGCGACGGTCTCGGCGGTCTGCAGCATCGACCAGTAGATTTCCGGCTTATGCTCGGTGAGCCAGCCGTCGGTCATCATGTGGTGGTTCATTTCGTTCTGCACGCACGAGATCGACTCGACGCCGCCCGCGACGTATACGTCGCCCTCACCGGCAATCACGCGTTGCGACGCGAGCGCGATCGTCTGCAATCCCGACGAGCAGAAACGGTTCACGGTCATGCCCGGCACGCTGACCGGCAGGCCCGCACGCAACGCGATCTGACGCGCGATATTGCCGCCCGTCGCGCCTTCCGGATTCGCGCACCCCATGATCACGTCCTCGACGCGCGCCGGATCGAGCTTCGCGCGCTCGACCGCGGCCTGCGTCACGTGACCGCCGAGCGTCGCGCCGTGCGTCATGTTGAAACCGCCGCGCCACGATTTGGCGAGGCCCGTGCGGGCGGTGGATACGATTACGGCGTCAGTCATGGGTGTCTCCAATTGCAATGTCGAAGTGGCGCGCCGGCTCACCGCCGTGCGTTCAAAAGCGCATCACCGCGCCGCCTCTGTCGTTTGATGCGAGCGCTGCGGGCGTCACCCGCAGCGCTCAATTCGTGTGCTGAAGTCAGCCGCGCTCAGTCGTTGAAGCCGCGACCTTCGGCCGCCAGCTTCGCGATGCTCGGCGCGAGCTTCCACGCGTCGCCGTTCGGCCGCGCCGCGTAGCGGCGAATCGCGCGCTCGACGTTGTAGAGTCCGACAGTGTCCGCGTACAGCATCGGGCCGCCGCGATAGAGCGGGAAGCCGTAGCCGGTCAGATAGACCATGTCGATATCCGACGCCTTCGACGCGATGCCTTCCTCGAGAATCTTCGCGCCTTCGTTGACGAGCGCGAACACCAGACGCTCGACGATTTCCTCGTCGCTGATCTTGCGGCGCTCGCAGTGGGTTTCCTTCGAGTACTCGACGATCATTTCGTTGACCACGCCGGACGGATACGCGGTGCGATCGCCCGTCTTGTAGTCGTACCAGCCGCCGCCGGTCTTCTGGCCGAAGCGTCCCATCTCGCACAGACGATCGGCGATCTTCGAGTAGTGCATGTCGGGATGCTCGACGTAGCGGCGCTTGCGGATCGCCCAGCCGATGTCGTTGCCGGCGAGGTCGCTCATGCGGAACGGGCCCATCGCGAAGCCGAATTTCTCGATGGCCTTGTCGACTTGCGCGGGCAATGCGCCCTCTTCGAGCATGAAGAGCGCCTGGCGCAGGTACTGCTCGATCATCCGGTTGCCGATGAAGCCGTCGCACACGCCCGACACCACCGCGGTCTTCCTGATCTTTTTCGCGAGCTTCATCACGGTGGCGAGCACGTCTTTCGCGGTCTCTTTGCCACGCACGACTTCGAGCAGCTTCATCACGTTGGCCGGGCTGAAGAAGTGCATGCCGACCACATCCTGCGGACGCTTCGTGAACGCGGCGATTTTGTCGACGTCGAGCGTCGACGTGTTCGACGCGAGGATCGCGCCCGGCTTCGCGACTTCATCGAGCCGGCCGAACACCTGCTCCTTCACACTGAGCTCTTCGAACACGGCTTCGACGATCATGTCGGCGTGCTTCAGGTCGTCGTAGGACAGCGTCGGGCTCAGCAGCGCGAGACGCTGCTCCATCACTTCGGGCTTCAGCTTGCCCTTCTTGACGGTGGCCTCGTAGTTCTTGCGGATCGTCGCGAGACCGCGGTCGAGCGCCTCCTGCTTCGTTTCCAGCAGCGTGACCGGAATGCCGGCGTTGAGGAAGTTCATCGCGATGCCGCCGCCCATCGTGCCGGCGCCGATCACTGCCACCTGATTGATGTCGCGCACGGGCGTATCGGACGGCACGTCGGGAATCTTGCTCGCCGCGCGCTCGCCGAAGAACGCGTGACGCAGCGCGTGGCTCTCCGGCGTCTGCACGAGCGCGATGAAGCATTCGCGCTCGAATGCGAGGCCCTTGTCGAAGCCATCCTTCACACCGGCCTCGACCGCGTCGATGCATTTATGCGGCGCCGGGAAGTTCTTCGCGATGGCCGCGACGCTATTGCGCGCGAACTGGATGAAACCGGGCGCGTTCGGATGTTCGATCTTGCGGTCTCGCACCTTCGGATGCGGGCCCGTTTGGGCGCCGACCTTGCGCGCGAACGCGAGCGCGGCTTCGGCCAGTTCGGCGGGATTCGCGACGAGTTCGTCGAACAGCCCCGAATCGGCGAGCTTTTCCGACAGCACCGGCGCGCCCGACACGATCATGTTCAGCGACGCTTCGAGGCCGATCGCGCGCGGCAGACGTTGCGTGCCGCCAGCGCCCGGCAGGATGCCGAGCTTCACTTCGGGCAGCGCGATCTGCGCGCCGGCCGCGGCGACGCGGTAATGCGCGCCGAGCGCAAGCTCGAGGCCGCCGCCCATCGCGACACTGTGAATCGCCGCGACGACCGGCTTCGCGCTGCCTTCGACGGCCTTGATGACGGTCGCGAGCGTCGGCTCCTGGGTCGCCTTCGGCGTATTGAATTCGGTGATGTCGGCGCCGCCCGAGAAGGCCTTGCCCGCGCCGGTCAGCACGATGGCCTTGATGGCCGAGTCGTTCTGCGCGCGCTCGAGCCCTTCGACGATCCCCGCCCGCGTCGACAGACCGAGCCCATTGACGGGCGGATTGTTCAGCGTGAGAACGGCCACGCCGTCATGAGTTGTGTAGTCCACTGCCATCTGCGTGCCTCCGTGCGATCCATGCATTCATTGAGGCGGCGCATGATGCGCCGCCTGTCCGGTTCATCGAGCCTGACTATTGTCAGACTTTCTCAAGCGACGGTCCGGGTGTCAGCGCGCAGAATACACTGAAAAAGCACGAACGTTCAATTTATTATCGAACGGGGTTTCCCCTGGGCCTCGGTGGTCAGTGGACAGTCGCGGCTGTCTTCGAGCGCGGACGGCAGCACGTGGTCGCGGAACAGGTCGCGCAACTTGAGCTTCTGCAGCTTGCCGGTCGCCGTGTGCGGCAGTTCGTCGACGAACACGACGTCGTCGGGAATCCACCACTTCGCCACTTTGCCGTCGTAGAACGCCAGCAGTTCGTCGCGCGTGACGTCGTGCCCCGCGCGTTTGACGACGACGAGCAGCGGCCGCTCGGTCCACTTCGGATGCGCGCATGCGATGCACGCGGCTTCCGCGACCGCCGGGTGCGCGATTGCGACGTTTTCGAGTTCGATCGAACTGATCCATTCGCCGCCCGACTTGATCACGTCCTTCGAGCGGTCGGTGATGTGCAG
Source organism: Burkholderia sp. JPY481 (assembly GCF_038900515.1). Classification (NCBI taxonomy): domain Bacteria; kingdom Pseudomonadati; phylum Pseudomonadota; class Betaproteobacteria; order Burkholderiales; family Burkholderiaceae; genus Burkholderia; species Burkholderia sp. JPY481. Next base: position 225,419 of record NZ_JAYMRT010000001.1, on the reverse strand, counting down.
GAAGCTGTCGGGGTCGATCGTGGCGACGTCGCCGGTCGGAAACCAGCCGTCGATGAGCGGCGAATCTTCCTTGCGGAAATACCGGTCGATGACCCACGGCCCGCGCACGTGCAGATCGCCGAACGCAACGCCGTCCCACGGCAGCTCGCGGCCATCCTCGCCGACGATCTTCATGTCCACGCCATAGATCACATGGCCCTGCTTTTCGAGCAGCTTGCGCTGCTCGGCGAGCGGCCGCTGGCTCTGCTCCCAGTTCAGCTTCGACAAGGTACCGAGCGGCGACATCTCCGTCATGCCCCATGCATGGATCACCTGCACGCCGTAGTCGTCCTCGAGCACCCGCAGCATCGCGGGCGGACAGGCGGAGCCGCCGATCACGGTGCGCTCGAGCGACGAAAACTTCGCTCCGGTTTCGCGCAGGTAGTTCAGCAGACCGAGCCACACGGTCGGCACGCCGGCCGAGCACGTGACGCGTTCGCTCTCCATCAGTTCGTACAGCGACTTGCCGTCGAGATCCTTGCCGGGGAACACGAGCTTCGCGCCGGTCAGCGGCCCCGCATGCGCGAGGCCCCACGCGTTGACGTGGAACATCGGCACGATCGGCAGCACCGAGTCGCGCGCCGACAGGCTCATCGAGTCGGGCAACGCCGCGCCGAACGCATGCAGCACCGTCGAGCGATGCGTGTACAGCGCGCCTTTCGGATTGCCAGTCGTGCCCGACGTATAGCAGAGGTACGACGCCTGCTGCTCGTCGAGCGCGGGCCAGTCGAACACTCCGTCCTGCCCGTCCATCAGCGTTTCGTAGCACAGCACCGACGTTTGCATCGGCGGCCGATGCGCTTCATCGCACAGTGCGATCCAGCCGCGCACGCGCGGGCACTGCGGCGCGAGCGTGTCGACCAGCGCCGCGAACGTCGTGTCGAACAGCACGTACGCATCGTCGGCGTGATTGATGATGTAGGCGATCTGATCGGGGAAAAGGCGCGGATTGATGGTGTGACACACGGCGCCGAAGCCGGTGGTGCCGTAATACGCTTCGAGATGCCGGTAGCCGTTCCACGCGAGCGTCGCGACCCGGTCGCCCGGTTCGACGCCGAGCGCGATGAGCGCCTGCGCGAGTTGCTTCGCGCGCTTCTCGCAATCGCGGTAGGTGTAGCGATGCAGGTCGCCTTCGATGCGCCGCGACACGATCTCGGTGCTGCCGAAATGGCGCGCGGCATGCGCGAGCAACGATGATACGGTGAGCGGCACGTCCATCATCTGGCCCAGCAGCGGCGTCGTCATAAGGCGGGGTCTCCTCGGCTCGTTAGTGTGTCGATGGGGTTGCGGTCGGGTTCGTTGAATATATGGTCGTGAAACGGATAGCGCGCCGAACAGCGCGAGGTGCACGATCGTGGCGGCGTCGTACGCAGCATGGTCCGAACGATGTAGCCGGCCGCCCAGCACCGCCGCGGGCGCGGACTTACAATATCGGCTAATCCAGAGGCGCTCAACATGTCGTTTTCCCCAAGCATTGCAGGGTTATCCGCAGCATTGACGGATCTTTCCAACACACTCGCCACTCCCCCAGCCAACGCGTTCGCGCGGCTCGGCGGCACCTTCTTCACGCGGCTGCCAGCCGCGCCGCTCGACGCACCCTACCTCGTCGGCTTCTCGGCCGACACCGCCGCGCGGCTCGGGATGCCCGAGGGCATCGAACGCGAGCCGGGCTTTCTCGAGCTGTTCTGCGGCAATGCGACGCGCGACTGGCCGGCCGACGCACTGCCTTATGCGTCGGTGTACTCGGGCCATCAATTCGGCGTGTGGGCCGGCCAGCTCGGCGACGGCCGCGCGCTCACGCTGGGCGAGCTGGAACACGACGGCGAGCGCAACGAGCTGCAGCTCAAAGGCGCGGGCCGCACGCCTTATTCGCGCATGGGCGACGGCCGCGCGGTGCTGCGCTCGTCGATCCGCGAATATCTGTGCTCCGAGGCGATGCATCATCTCGGCATTCCGACCACGCGCGCGTTGTGCGTGATCGGCTCCGACCAGCCGGTGCGGCGCGAGACGATCGAAACCGCCGCGGTGGTCACGCGCGTCGCGCCGAGCTTCGTGCGCTTCGGACACTTCGAGCACTTCTATGCGAACGATCGCGTCGACGCGTTGCGCGCGCTGGCCGATCATGTGATCGAACGCTTCTATCCGCATTGCAGGGAGGCCGACGATCCGTATCTGGCGCTGCTCGCCGAAGCGGTACGCTCTACCGCCGATCTGATGGTCGACTGGCAGGCGGTCGGTTTCTGTCACGGCGTGATGAATACCGACAACATGTCGATCCTGGGCCTGACGATCGACTACGGACCGTTCGGCTTCATGGATGGCTTCGATGCCGGCCACATCTGCAATCACTCCGATACGCAGGGGCGTTATGCCTACCGGCTGCAGCCGCAAATCGCGTACTGGAACCTCTTTTGCCTCGCGCAGGGATTGCTGCCGTTGTTCGGCGAAAAGCATGACGAAAGCGTGCGCGCCGACAAGGCGGTCGAAGAAGCGCAGCATGTGCTCGCCGGCTTCAAGGAGCGCTTCGCGCCGGCGCTCGAAAACCGCATGCGCGCGAAGCTCGGCCTCGAACAGGCGCGCGACGGCGACGACGCGCTCGTGAACCGGCTGTTCGAAGCGATGCACACGAACCGCGCCGATTTCACGCTGACGTTCCGCAATCTCGCGCGCCTGTCGAAACACGATGCGAGCGGCGATGCGCCGGTACGCGATCTGTTCCTCGATCGCGCCGCCTTCGACGCATGGGCGAACGACTACCGCGCGCGGCTCGCCGTTGAGTCACGCGACGACGCTGCGCGCGCCATTGCAATGAACCGTGTGAACCCCAAATTCGTACTTCGCAACCATCTGGCGGAAACGGCGATCCAGCGTGCGAGGGAGAAGGATTTCTCCGAGGTGGAACGGCTCGCGGCCGTGCTGCGTCGCCCGTTCGACGAGCAGCCCGAATACGCGACGTATGCGGGTCTGCCGCCCGACTGGGCGAGCTCGCTCGAAGTGAGCTGTTCGTCATGACGCACCGGCGCAGTTCAATCGCCGCGGCCATCCCGCCAGAAAACACCGGTACAAACCCGAGACAGGAACCCGACCATGAGCAACCCCGACGATCTCAAGCATGACGCCCCAGCCGTCCAGAAAAGCGACGCCGAGTGGCGCAAGGAGCTGTCCGACATCGAATACCAGGTGACCCGCCACGCGGCCACCGAGCGCCCGTTCACGGGCCGCTACAACGATCACTGGGAACGCGGCGTCTACGACTGCGTGTGCTGCGGCACGCCGCTGTTCGAATCGGACACCAAGTTCGACGCCGGCTGCGGCTGGCCGAGCTATTTCCGGCCGATCAACGGCGAGGTGATCGCCGAGAAGACCGACCGCTCGCACGGCATGCTGCGCATCGAGGTGCAGTGCAAGAACTGCGGCGCGCATCTGGGCCACGTGTTCGAGGACGGACCGGCGCCGACCGGTCTGCGCTACTGCATCAATTCGGCTGCGTTACAATTCGAGCCCAAGTAACGCGGCGCGGCAGCAGCCTTGCCCGCTTCGGGCGCCGCGGCGCAAAACCGCGCGCGGCGCCCTTTCAATGCGGTACTCCCGCTCGTCGGCGGGCGCCGCGCACCTTGCGCGCCAAGCGGGCGCGCATCAATGTTCGACTCACCGTTCGACTCACTCTCCCACTTCCCGACCAGATAATGAAATTCCTGTTCGATCTGTTCCCGATCATCCTGTTCTTCGTCGCCTTCAAGATCTGGGGCATTTTCACGGCGACGGCAGTGGCGATCGTCGCCACGCTGGTGCAGATCGCGTGGGTGGCGTTCCGCCACCGCAAGGTCGACCCGATGCTGTGGGTGAGCCTCGGCGTCGTCGTGGTATTCGGTGGTGCGACGCTCGTGCTGCACAACGACACCTTCATCAAATGGAAGCCGACCGTGCTGTACTGGGCGTTTTCCGTCGCTTTGATCGTGTCGCAGCTCGGCTTCAACAAGAATCTGATCGAAGCGATGATGGGCAAGCAGATCACGCTGCCGCACGCGATCTGGGGCAAGCTGAACCTGATCTGGGCGGTCTTTTTCGTGCTGCTCGGTCTTCTGAACCTGTTCGTCGCGTATCACTACACGACAGATCAGTGGGTCAATTTCAAGCTGTTCGGCGCGACCGGCTGCCTGCTCGTGTTCATCGTCGGACAGAGCCTGTGGCTGTCGAAGTACATGAAGGAGGAATGACATGAGCGACCTGTTCATGCACGCGACCACCGCCGAGCGCGCCGCGCTGATCGAGGCGCGCCTCGCGGCCGCGCTCGCACCCGTCGAGTCGATCAGCATCACCGACGACAGCGCGCAGCACGCGGGCCATGCAGGTGCCGCGGCTGGCGGTCATTTCAGCGTCACGATCGTGGCCGTCGCATTTGCCGGCAAGCCCCGCGTGGCAAGGCATCGCATGGTGTATGATGCGCTGGCCGATGCCATGCAGCGCGGCATTCATGCCCTTGCCATCACGGCGTACACGCCCGAAGAATTTGCTTTGTTGCCCCGCTAGGAACCTTTCGATGACCTTGAAGAAAACCCGCCTCTGGGTATTGCTGGCTGCGTTCGCGGCCGCACCTGCATTCGCACAGAACATCGCCGTCGTGAACGGTACGCCGATTCCGAAGTCGCGCGCCGATGCGTTGATCCAGCAACTGGTTCACCAGGGCCAGCAGGACACGCCGCAGCTGCAGCAGGCCGTGCGCGAAGAGCTCGTGAATCGCGAAATTCTGATGCAGGAAGCCCTGCGTCGCGGGCTGCCGAACCGTCCGGACATCAAGGCGCAAATCGCGGTCGCACAGCAAACCGTCGTGCTGCGCGCGCTGATCGAAGATTTCGTGAAGAACAACCAGCCGACCGACGCCGAAGTCACCGCGCGCTACAACGCGCTCGTCAAGGAAGCGGGCGGCAAGGAATATCACCTGCACCATATCCTCGTCGACAACGAGCAGCAGGCGAAGGACCTGATCGCCAAGATCAAGGCCGGCGCAAGCTTCGAAGATCTCGCCAAGCAATACTCGAAGGACCCGGGATCGGGCAAGAACGGCGGCGACCTCGACTGGTCGGACCCGAAGGCCTACGTGCCTGAATTCGCGGACGCGGCCACCCATCTGCAGAAAGGCCAGATGACCGACACGCCGGTGCATACGCAATTCGGCTGGCACATCATCCGTGTGGATGACATCCGCGCCGTCACGCCGCCGCCGCTCGAGCAGGTGCGTGCGCAGATCGTGCAGCAGATCCAGCAGGAAAAGCTGCAGGCATTCGAAGAGAATCTGCGCAAGAGCGCGAAGATTCAGTGAGTGTCAGCGGGCGGATCGTCTTTGGACAGTCCGCCGTCTCCTGGCTCTGAAGAAGCTGGAACGCAAAAAAGCCGCCCGTGGGCGGCTTTTTTGTTGCTGTGAGACTTGCGGGGCGTCAACGTGCTGCCGCCGCAAACAGAGGCCGCCGCACGCAGGCGGCAGCCCCCTCGACTCATCAACCGAGCCAGCGACGTGCGTTCTGGAACACACGCAGCCACGGGCTCGCGTCCGTGCCGATCTCGCCCCAGCCCTGCGGATGCCAGCTCATCTGCACAGCGCGATGCACGCGCTCCGTGTGCGGCATCAGCACCGTGAAGCGGCCGTCTGCAGTCGTGACCGACGTGATGCCCTCGGGCGAACCGTTCGGGTTGAACGGATACTGCTCGGTGGCCTGACCACGGTGATCGACGTAGCGCATCGAAACCGCGACCTTCGACTTGTCGCCCTGCTGCGAGAAGTCCGCAAAACCTTCGCCGTGCGCGACGGCGACCGGAATGCGCGAGCCTTCCATGCCCGCAAAAAACAGCGATGGCGATGCCTGCACTTCGACGAGCGAGAAGCGCGCCTCGAATTTCTCCGACTTGTTGCGCGTGAACTTCGGCCATGCTTCGGCGCCGGGGATCATCGACGCGAGGCTGCTCATCATCTGGCAGCCGTTGCAGATGCCGAGCGCGAACGTGTCTTCACGGCCGAAGAACGCGGCGAACATGTCGGCCAGTTGCGCGTTGAAGCGGATCGTCTTCGCCCAGCCTTCGCCGGCACCCAGCGTGTCGCCGTACGAGAACCCGCCGCAGGCGACCGCGCCCGCGAAATCGGCGAGGTTCGCGCGGCCCGCGAGCAGGTCGCTCATGTGCACGTCGTGAGCATCGAAGCCGGCGCGATCGAAGGCATAGGCCGTCTCCAGATGCGAGTTCACGCCCTGCTCGCGCAGGATCGCGACGCGCGGACGCGCGCCCTTGCCGACGAACGGCGCGGCCACGTCTTCCGCCGGATCGAAGCTCAGCACCGGCGTGATGCCCGGGTCGGCCGCATCGAGCAGCGAATCGTATTCAGCGTCGGCGCAAGCGGGGTTGTCGCGCAGACGGGCGATGCGCCAGCTCACTTCGCTCCACGTGCGATGCAGTTCGGTGCGCGGCGCTTCGTAGACCTTCTTCGCGTCGCGATAGATCTCGATCACGTCGCGCTCGTTGGTCTTGCCGATCACGTGCGAGCACGCCGACAGACCATGTTCGCGCAATGCGGCGAGCACCGCGTCGCGATCGGCCGTGCGCACCTGCACGACGGCGCCGAGCTCTTCGTTGAAGAGCGCGCGCAGCGTGCGGTCTTCGCGGCGGCCGCTGGTCTGCTTTGCCCAGTCCTTCGCGTCGCCGTAATCGGATTCGTGATTCGCGTCGAGCACCAGCATGTCGACGTTCAGCGACACACCCGCGTGACCCGCGAACGCCATTTCGCAGACCGTCGCCCACAGGCCGCCGTCCGAGCGGTCGTGGTACGCGAGCAGCTTGCCGTCGCTATTGAGCGCCTGGATCGCGTTGAAGAAGCGCTTCAGATCTTCCGGATCGTCGACGTCCGGCACCGTATCGCCGACCTGCTGCGTGACCTGCGCGAGGATGCTGCCGCCCAGGCGCTGCTTGCCGCGGCCGAGGTCGATCGCGATCAGCACCGTCTCGCCGACTTCGCTCACGCGCTGCAATTGCGGCGTCAGATGCTTGCGGACGTCTTCGACCGGAGCGAAAGCCGAGATGATCAGCGACACGGGCGCGACCACTTCCTTCGCTACGCCGCTGTCTTCCCAGCGCGTGCGCATCGACAGCGAATCCTTGCCGACCGGAATGCCGATACCGAGCGCCGGGCACAGTTCCATACCGATCGCCCTGACCGTGTCGTAGAGCGCCGCGTCTTCGCCCGGTGCGCCGCACGCGGCCATCCAGTTGGCCGACAGCTTCAGCTTGTCGAGCGACGCGATCGGCGCCGCCGCGATGTTGGTGATCGCCTCACCGACCGCCATGCGGCCCGAGGCCGGCGCGTTGATGACGGCGAGCGGCGTGCGCTCGGCCATCGTCATCGCTTCGCCGCTGAAGCCCGCGTAGTCCATCGTCGTGATCGCGACGTCGGCCACCGGCACCTGCCACGGGCCGACCATCTGGTCGCGTGCGGTCGTGCCGCCGACCGAACGGTCGCCGATCGTGATCAGGAACGACTTGCTCGCAACCGTCGGGTGACGCAGCACGCTCTGCGCGACCTCTTGCAGCGCGAGGCCGGTCACGTCGACCGGTTCGAGCTTGCGCTCGACGCGCTTCACGTCGCGGTGCATACGCGGCGGCTTGCCGAGCAGCACTTCCATCGGCATGTCGACCGGCTGGTGCGCGGCTTCGTTCTGCTCGGCATCGATCAGTTTCAGCTGACGCTCGGCGGTGGCCGTGCCGATCACCGCGAAGGGGCAGCGCTCGCGCTTGCACATCGCCTCGAACACCGGCAGATCGGCAGGCGAAATGGCCAGCACATAGCGCTCCTGCGCTTCGTTCGACCAGATTTCGCGCGGCGACAGGCCGCTTTCTTCGAGCTGGATCTTGCGCAGTTCGAACCGTGCGCCCTTGCCCGCACCGTCGACCACTTCGGGGAATGCGTTCGACAGACCGCCCGCGCCGACATCGTGAATGCTGAGGATCGGGTTCTTCTCGCCGAGCTGCCAGCACGCGTTGATCACTTCCTGCGCGCGCCGCTCGATTTCCGGGTTGCCGCGCTGCACCGAGTCGAAGTCGAGTTCAGCGGTGTTGGTGCCAGTCGCCATCGAGCTCGCGGCGCCGCCGCCCATGCCGATGCGCATGCCCGGACCGCCGATCTGGATCAGCAGCGAGCCTTCCGGCAGATCGTGCTTGTGCGTGTGCTGGTCGGAGATATTGCCGATGCCGCCCGCGATCATGATCGGCTTGTGATAGCCGCGCACCAGACCCGCGACGTTCTGCTCGTAGGTGCGGAAGTAGCCGCCGAGGTTCGGCCGGCCGAATTCGTTGTTGAACGCGGCGCCGCCGAGCGGGCCGTCGATCATGATCTGCAGCGGCGACGCGATACGGTCCGGGCGGCCGTACGCTTCGTGCTGGTCGGCGGGATTGCGCTGCGCGAGCGGCTGCGCCGAGTCGCGCGCGTTTTCCCACGCCTCGACGCCGTCCGGCAATTCGAGGTTCGATACCGTGAAGCCCGTGAGGCCCGCCTTCGGACGCGCGCCGCGGCCGGTCGCGCCTTCGTCGCGGATTTCGCCGCCCGCGCCGGTCGCGGCGCCCGGGAACGGCGAGATCGCGGTTGGGTGGTTGTGCGTTTCGACCTTCATCAGCGTGTGCGTGAGCTCGACGCTGCGGCCATAGTGCTCGGGCAATTCGCTCGCGCCGAGCGTGGCCGGCGTGCGCGGGAACCAGCGCTCGGCCATGCCGCCGACCATGATCGCCGAGTTATCCGAATACGCGACGATGGTGCCCTGCGGGTTGAGTTTCTCGGTGTTGCGGATCATGTTGAACAGCGACATGTCCTGCTTCTCGCCGTCGATCGTCCAGTCCGCGTTGAAGATCTTGTGGCGGCAGTGCTCGCTGTTGGCCTGCGCGAACATCATCAGTTCGACGTCGGTCGGATTGCGCTCGAGTTTCGTGAATGCGTCGACCAGGTAGTCGATTTCGTCGTCGGCGAGTGCGAGGCCCAGTTCCACATTGGCGGTTTCTAGCGCGGCGCGGCCGCTCGCGAGCACGTCGACCGTTTGCAGCGGCCTGGCCGGCAGCTCGTCGAACAGATGCAGCGCATGGTCGCGCGACGGCGCGACGCTCTCCGTCATGCGGTCGTGCAGCGCGGCGGCGACGGCCGCGCGCGCTTCGTCGGACAGCGTCTTCTTGCCGCCGAGCAGGCCGCTTTTCAGCGTCACCGAATATTCGACGCCGCGCTCGATGCGGCGCACGTGCGTGAGACCGCAATGATGCGCGATGTCGGTTGCCTTGCTGGCCCACGGCGACACGGTGCCGAAGCGCGGCACCACGAGGAAGGTTTCGACCGCGCCACGCTCCTTGCCTGCTTCGAACGGATCGCCGTAGTGCATCAGCGCCTCGATCTTTGCGCTGTCTTCAGCGGACAGTTCGGTCTGGGCATTGACGAAGTGCAGATACTGCCCGCGCACGCCGGTGATATTCGGGTCGATGCGCGTGAGCGTTTCGAGCAGGCGGGTTTGACGGAAATCGGAAAGGGCCGAAGCGCCGGGGAAACACGAGAAGTGGGCCATGGGACTTGACGTTGCGTCGCTCATTGATGCCGGGGAGCCGCGCATGCAGGCGACGTGAGGCGGAAAGGAAGTCCGAGATTATACCCCGGGAACGGGCTTCCAGCGGGCTCCGGGGTGTCGCGCCGGCGGCCTGCGTCTGCGCGCGCGAGGCGTCGCTGGAGTGCCCGTCGCGTCGCCGCGCGGGTGCTTTGACTGCTATCATTCGCGTTTCACCAGATCGGCGCACGCGGCACGGGCTTCACCCTGCGGCGCGCCGCATGTCACAGCCAGCGGGAACGCGCGAGCCGCCCGTCGGCACATCGAATCAGAACATGGATGTCATCGTCATTGGCGGCGGGGTAGCGGGCGTCGCCACCGCTTATCAGCTGCGCGCGGCCGGCCATCGGGTATGCGTCGTCGAGCGTCACGCGACTGTCGCGCAAGGCGCCACCTACGGACAAGGCGGCAGCGTGCTGCCGACGCCGCTCGACGTCTGGTTCGGCCCGACCTTCATGGCGAGCCGCTACAACGCGAAAAATGGCGTGATCAGCAAGACCGGCTTCAACGGCGCCGCGCGGCAGTTCATCAAGCAGCTCGGAGCATGGCAGGAACCCGCGGCGTTCGCGCGCCAGTACGCGCTGTTGCGGCCGCTGATCGAATCGTCGCGCGAGGCGATGGCCGACGTGGAAGCCCGCTTCGGCCTCGAATTCGAACAGGCGAGCGGTCTCTTGTACCTCGTGCGCAGCGCGCACGAATGGGAATTGAGCGCCGCTGCGCTCGATCTGTTGGGCCAGTTCGAAGTGCCGCATCACGTGATGAGCCCGGCCGAATGCGCGGCGTTCGAGCATGCGGTGCCCACAGATCCTGAATTCGCCGGCGGCGTGCTGTTCGAGCATGAGCGCACCGCGAACTGTCCGCTTTTCACCAAGCTCGTCAAACAGGTGCTCGACGCCCAGGGCGGCGTGCAGTTCATGCCGAACTGCGAGGTGACCGGCATCCGGCTCGAAAATCAGCGTGCGGCGGTCGAACTCGCGCCGCGCGACGGCGCGCCCCGCTCGCGCGAAATCGACGTGGTCCAGGCCGACGCGATCGTGGTCGCGGCCGGTTATGGCAGCCTGGCGCTGCTCGAACGCGCGGGACTCAAGCTGCCGCTGCACCCGCTGCGGCTGCATTCGCTGGTCGCGCCGATCGCGCACGAGGAATGCGCGCCGCATGTCGCGATCGTCGATGCGGTCAAGCGCATCGGCATCAGCCGCATGAACCATCGGCTGCGGATCGCGGGCGGTGCGGTGCTGCAAAGCGCGAGCCAGATCGACAAGCCGCTCGGCGAAGCGCCGACCAAGGAGGCGCTCGCGATGCTCGGTCAGGCGACGCACGACTGGATTCCGGGCGCCGCGCGCATTTCGGCGGCGCTGCCGTGGGAAGGCGTGAAACTGCTGTCGCCGGACGGCTTGCCGGTGATCGGCAACGCGCTGCATCCGCGCCTGTTCGTCAACGTCGGGCATGGCCCGGCCGGCTGGGGCCTCGCCTGCGGCGCGGGCAAGCTCGTTGCAGAGCTGATGTCGGGGCAGACACTGACGTTGCCGCCAGACACGCTCGCGGCGTTGCGGCCGGAGCGGTTCCAGTAAGGTTTCGCGCTCTTCCGCGCGGGGATGGCGGGCTGACAGCCCGCTGTCGACACGGCGCGCTCATCGCGCCACTCCCACCGCCAACACCGAAACAGCCGCACGCCGCGCGCCTATCGGCACTACCATAGCGATTCCCAAGTCTGCCCGCCGTGCCGCGGGCGCACCGCCAGGTTTCGCCATGACAGACGCCGAAAACTCGCTGCTCACCCTTTTCGATCCGCTCACCGCCCCACTCAGCGACCCGCAGCCGCTTGCGCTGCCGCTGCTGACGCTGACCGACCTGCGCATCGCCGAATCCCAGGCCGCCGCGTCCCTGCCCGGGCACACGCTGATGGCGCGCGCCGGTCACGCGGCCGCGCGCTGGCTGCTCGAACGGATCGCCGCGGATACCTCGGTGACGAAAGCGCAGCAGCGCGCGTGGCTGGTCGCCGGCCCCGGCAACAATGGCGGCGACGCGCTGGTCGTCGCAACGGAGCTGCACAAGGCCGGCATCGCCGTCGAAGTCTGCATGCCGGTCGAAGTGAAGCCGGCCGACGCGCGCTGGGCGCTCGACGCCGCACGCGCCGCCGGCGTGCCGATCGACACTGCGCCGCCCGCCTCGCTCGACGGCTATGGCTGGCTCGTCGACGGCATGTTCGGCATCGGTCTCGCGCGGCCGCTCGACGGCGTATTCGCGACGCTCGCGCGGCAATTGTCGCAACGCACGAAGACGCGCCCGACCCAAGGCGCCGTACTCGCGCTCGATGTGCCCAGCGGGCTCGACAGCGACACCGGCGCGGTGATCGGCGGCAATGGCGCGGCGGTGGTCCATGCGACCCACACGATCACGTTCATCGGCGCGAAACCGGGGCTTTTCACCGCGCAGGGCCGCGACCTGACCGGGCGGGTGACCGTCGCACCGATCGGGCTCACCGCAGGAATCAACGGCGGCGGCGGTGGCCAGGACGCTGCCCCAGGCGCCCCGCGCGCCGCGATCCAGCTCAGCGCCCCCGACCTCTTCGGCCCGTTCATGCCCCCGCGCACCTTCGCGACCAACAAGGGCACCTTCGGCAGCCTCGCGGTGGTCGGCGGCGACACGGGCATGTGCGGCGCGCCGATCCTCGCGGCGCGCGCGGCGCTCTACAGCGGCGCGGGCAAGGTTCATGTCGCGCTGCTCGGCGAAGGCGCCCCGCCCTACGATCCGCCGCACCCGGAACTGATGCTGCATCCGATCGACACGCTGCCGCTCGATTCGATGGATGCGCTCGCGATCGGCTGCGGCATGGGGCATGGCGAACGCGCGACGCGCGTACTGCACGACGTGCTGCCGCTCGACGTGCCCAAGCTGTTCGATGCCGACGCGCTGAACCTGATCGCCAATGATCCCGCGCTCGCCGCCGAAGTCACCGCGCGCGGCGTGCAGGGCGATCCGTGCATCCTGACGCCGCATCCGCTCGAAGCCGCGCGCCTGCTCGGCAGCGATGCGGCGAGCGTGCAGCGCGACCGTCTGGCGGCCGCCCGTGCGCTCGCGGCGCGTTTTGCGAGCGTCGTCGTGCTGAAAGGCGTCGGCACGATCATTGCCGCGCCCGACGGCCGCCTCGCGCTGAATCCAACCGGCAACGCCGCGCTCGCGACGGGCGGCACCGGCGACGTGCTCGGCGGCATCATCGGCGCGCTGCTCGCGCAGCACCTGCCACGCTTCGAGGCGGCGCTCGCGGGCGTCTATCTGCACGGCCTCGCCGCCGATACGCTGACCGCGCAGGGCCAAGGTCCCGCGGGTTTGACGGCCGGCGAGCTGGCGCCGATGGTGCGCACCCTACTGAACCGGCTGTTCTATTCGGCGACGCCTGCCTGACGGACGGGTCGTGCGCGGCTCGGTCGCCTCGCTCTTTCACACCGGTGAAACATCGCGATCCCAATCATTGCGACCGCGCGCAACGCACTGCTGCCCGCCACGCATCCCCGCTATACTGATTGCCTGCGCCGCGCGTCGGATCGATGTCGCGGGTCGCGGCGATACTCCAGCGGGCGCGTGCGCCGCCTCGCGTTTTCGCGAAGTTCACCGGCTTCGCGAAGTATCGTCGGCACCCGCTCGCGAACCGGTCCGCGTGGCATCGCTCTGACTGAATCGCCGCATCATTCTCGGCCGTGCTTCATGCGCGCGCCTTCCTTCGTGCCCCTTGGTTAGACGGACGCTATGACCCAGAACTCGCTCCCCTCCTGGTCCTCGCTGCAGACGCATTACGACAAGATTCGCGATGCGCATCTGCGCGACTGGTTCGCCCCCGAGAACGATCCCGCTCCCACGCGCGCCGAACGCTTCACGTTCGCGGGCGGCGGTCTCGCAGCCGATTTCTCGAAGCACCGCATCACCGACGAAACCCTGCAATTGCTCGTGCAACTCGCGCGCGAAGCCGGCGTCGAAAAGCGCCGCGACGCGATGTTCGCGGGCGAAGTCGTCAACCCGACCGAAGGCCGCGCCGCGCTTCACACGGCATTGCGCGCAACCGACCCGAAGGCGCCTTTCTTCGCCGACGTGCAGGCCGAGCGCAAGAAAATGGCCGCGTTCGCCGAGCAGGTTCGCAGCGGCGCGTGGACCGGCTACACCGGCAAGCGGATTCGTCATGTCGTGAACATCGGCATCGGCGGCTCGGATCTCGGGCCGAAGATGGTCGTGCACGCGCTGCATCATCTGGCGACGCCCGAGATCTCGACGCACTTCGTGTCGAACGTCGACGGCGCCGATCTGTACAACGTGATGCAGCAGATCGATCCCGAGGAGACGCTCGCGATCATCGTGTCGAAGACCTTCACGACGCTGGAGACGATGACCAATGCGCGTTCGCTGCGCGACTTCTTCATCCAGAAAGGCTGCCCGGAAAGCGCGCTTGCGAAGCACTTCGTCGGCGTGTCGGCGAATACGGCCGAAGTCGTCAAGTTCGGCATCGCGAAAGAAAACGTGTTCTCGATGTGGGACTGGGTCGGCGGACGCTACTCGCTGTGGTCGGCCGTCGGTCTGTCGATCATGATCGCGATCGGCCCGCAGCAGTTCGACGAGCTGCTCGCCGGCGCCAACGAGATGGACCAGCACTTCCGTACCGCGCCGCTCGAAAAGAACCTGCCGGTGCTGCTCGGCATGATCGGCATCTGGTATCGCAACTTCTTCGGCTCGCAGAGCTATCTGGTCGCGCCGTATTCACAGGCGCTGCATTTTCTGCCGTCGTATCTGCAGCAGCTCGAAATGGAGAGCAACGGCAAGTCCGCGCGTCTCGACGGCGCATTCGTCGACTATGCGACCTCCGCGGTGACGTGGGGCGAGCCGGGCACGAACGGTCAGCACGCGTTTTTCCAGATGCTGCACCAGGGCCCGACGATCGTGCCGATCGATTTCATCGCAGTGCTGACGCCCGAGCATCCGCTCGCGAGCCATCATCCGAAGCTGCTCGCGAACTGCTTCGCGCAAAGCGAAGCGCTGATGCTGGGTCGTACGCTCGAGGAAGCAAAGAAGGTGGCCGGCCCCGACAAGCCGGAACTCGCGCCGCACCTGACCTTCCCCGGCAACCGCCCGACCGCGACGCTGCTGCTCGACGCGTTGACCGCGCGCACGCTCGGCGCGCTGATCGCGCTTTATGAACACAAGGTGCTGGTGCAGGCGTCGGTGTGGAACATCAATCCGTTCGACCAGTGGGGCGTCGAGCTCGGCAAGATCCTCGGCAAGGTGGTCGAGGCCGATCTGGGTGCGGCGAGTGCCGACGTGAAGAAGCATGATTCGTCGACCTCGGCGTTGATCGCGCGGGCGCGGGCTGCGTTGAAGCGCTGAGTGGAAGTTTGATGTGCGCGTTAGCGGCGTTAGCGCGCGATAGACAAAACAAAAGCGGGCTGCGGCCCGCTTTTGTTTTTGCTTCGACGACTACATGGTTGCGGCGATGCGCGAGCGCGAGCCCGCGATCCGGCGCAGATCATTACGCGAGCCGCCCCGCTTCTATCGTCACCGTCGTATCGCAACGCCGCGCGAGTTCGATGTCATGCGTGACGAGCACGAGCGTCGCGCCGTGCGCGCGATTCATCTCGAACATCAGATCGATGACCGCGTGGCCGGTGGCCGCGTCGAGACTGCCGGTGGGTTCGTCGGCGAACAGGATCTTCGGGCGGGTGACGAACGCGCGAGCGAGCGCAACGCGCTGCTGCTCGCCGCCCGACAGCAACTTCGGATAGTGACCGGTGCGTTGCCCGAGCCCTACCTGTTCGAGCAGTTCGCGCGCACGCGCGGCGGCCTCGCGTGTGCCGATGCCGCCTTGCAGTTCGAGCGGTAGCGTGACGTTTTCGAGCGCGGTCAGATGCGGCATCAATTGAAACGACTGGAACACGAAGCCAACCGCGCCGCTGCGCAACGCGGCGCGCCCGTCTTCGTCGAGATCGCCGAGTTCGCGGCCGAGCAGCCGAACCGAGCCTGCGCTCGCGCTGTCCAATCCCGCGAGCAAGCCGAGCAGCGTAGACTTGCCCGACCCGGATGCACCGACGATCGCCACGCTGCTGCCGGCATCGATGGCAAGATCGATGTCATCGAGAATCGTCAGTTCACCCGTTGCATCCTTAACCCTCTTGCACAAACCCCGCACTTCAATGACTGGATCAGTTCTGTTTGGCATGGTGAAGCGTAGGTTGAAAGTGCGCGCCATCGCCCCTCGTGCCGCGGCGCTGACCGCGGCATTCGGCGCGACCATGATGGCCGCCGCGCTGGTTTGGTTACCGTTGCAGGCTCATGCGGCGAATGCGCCCGAACCCGCGAAGCCTGTGATCGTCGTGCTCGGCGACAGCATCTCCGCCGAGTACGGGCTGCCCCGCGATACGGGCTGGGTCGCGTTGATGCGTCAGCGTCTGGCCGAAGAGCGCATCGATTATAGCGTCGCCAATGCGAGCATCAGCGGCGACACGACGAGCGGCGGGCGCGCGCGTCTGCCCGCGCTGATGGAACGGCTCAAGCCGAGCATCGTGATCGTCGAACTCGGCGCCAACGACGCGTTGCGCGGCGTGCCGCTTTCGACGACCGAGGCCAACCTGCGCACGATCATCGAACAGGCGCAGCACGGCCATGCGAAGGTCGTGCTCGTCGGCATGTACGTGCCGCCCAATTACGGCCCCGACTATACGCAAAAGTTCCACGGCCTCTACGGCCAGTTGTCGAAGGAATTCCATCTGCCGCTCGTGCCTTTTTTGCTCGCCGGCATCGCGGATAAACCGGATATGTTCCAGGCCGATCAGATCCACCCGACGCAGCAGGCACAGCCGCTGCTACTCAACAACGTGTGGCCCGCTGTCAAGCCACTCCTTCGCACAAGTTCGCCGCACTGAAACACCTGCTAACGACTTGTTTCCGGAACCTGGGGGGAGCACGGATCGCCGAGCCGTTCGATACATGGGCCGTTCCGTGCCACCCGGCTCAATCTTGAGCGACTCCTGAGGAGATAACGTTGAAATACTTACCGTTAATCGCTTTGACTGTTGCCATCTCGGCCTGCGCGGCTCAACCGCCCGCGGGGGTTCAGTCGGTGGGTCAAAGCCAGCAGCCGCCTCGCGCCGTCGCAACCTGCATCGCGCAGAAATGGGCGGATAGCTCACAACAGCAGGTCGTTTCGCAAAGTATCCTGGCCAACGATCAGGCCATGGACGTCTACGTCCCGGGCCAGCAACCGCCCAACGGCGCCGCAGCGGTGGTCCGTCCGTCGTATAGCGGCAAGGGCACGTGGGTCGGCTTCCGCCCAGGCGGCGCCGGCGCGGGCGCAAGCAATGCTACCGGCGCGATCAGCGGCTGTCTGTGAAACGATCGCTCTGGCCGTAGATAGAAAAAGCCCCGCATTTGCGGGGCTTTTCTTTTGACCTGCAGGGAATGCTTGCTACGGCTTACTGGTCGGCCGTCTGGGCGGCGTTGTCGAGCGTGCCGTAGAACTGCACCTTCGAGCGCTCGCGCAGCGCCTTCAGATAGGCCTCGGCCTGCGACTGCGAGTCCACCTGCGCAATCTGCTGCTGCGCGACGGCGAGATGCTGCGCGTCGGTGGCAGCGGGCGGCACGATCTGATTCACGCGATAGATCGCATAGCCGTCATCGCCGAGATCGACACCGACGTAGGCCGGCAACTTTTGCGCATCGACCTTGTAGATCGCGCTCAGTGCGGCAGGCGGCACGCCCTGCGCGTCATTGCGCGAAACCTTGAGCGGCGACGAGAAACCGGCGGTCGCCTTCGATTTTTCGAACTCGGCCAGCTTCGCAGCGCCGTCCTTGTGCGCCGCTTCGTTCGCCTGCTCGGCGATCACCTTCTGACGCACCGCGTCCTTCACCGCGTCGAATGCGGGCACGGCGGCGGGCTTGTAGTCGGTCACGCGCGCTGCGATCAGCGTGTTGTTCCCGACGTCGATGGCCTGCGTATTGTTGTGCGCCGATACCGAGTCGTTCGCGAATACGGCTGCGAGGAACTTCGGATTGTTCAGCGGGCTGTCGGGCGGCAGCTTCGCGTCCGGCTGCGGCGTGACCGTCGCGGTCTGGATTTGCAGCTTGAACTTGTCGGCGGCCGGCTGCAGACTCTTGGCCTTCTCATAGACCAGCGACGTGAAGCCTTCCGAGCCGTCGGTGAACGCCTTGCTCGCCAGTTGCGTCTTCAGCTCCCTGGTGATCTGCTCTTTCACTTCGTCGAACGACTTCGTCACCGCCGGCTTTACATCAGTGACCTTGATGATATGGAAGCCGAAGTCCGTCTGCACGATGCCACTGATCTCGTCCTTCTTCAGCGCGAACACCGCGTCGTCGAACGCCTGGCCGCCCGCGATCATGCCGCGGCCGAAGTAACCGAGATCGCCGCCCTTCGATGCCGAACCCGGGTCCTGCGAGTTCTGCTGGGCGATCTGCGCGAACTGATCCGGATGCGCCTTGAGCTGTGCGAGCAACTCCTCGGCCTTCTGTTTCGCCTTGGCCTTGTCGGCCGCGCTCGTGTCCTTCGGTGCCGCGATCAGGATGTGGCTCGCGCGCACTTGGCCTTCGGTGCGGAAGTGGGCGATGTTGTCGTCGTAGTATTTCTTCAGGTCCGCGTCGCTCGGCTGCACCGATGCGCCCAGCGTGGCCGGCGACATCACCAGATACTGGATCGTCGCGGTAGCGGGCGTCGCGAAGTCGTTGCGATGCGCGTCGTAATACGCTTGCAGTTGCGCATCGGTCGGCTGGATCTTCGCCTCGTAATCGTGCGGATGGAACGCGATGCCCTGCACTTCACGCTGCTGCTGCGCGAGCTCGGTCAGGTGCTGCGCAAGCGTCTTCGACGTGAACGCGCTCGCCGCGATGCTCGCGGGCAGCTGTTGCATCGCGAGGTTGTAGCGCATGCGCTCGTCGTACTGATCGGGCGTCATGCCCTGCATCGCGAGCAACTGCTTGTAGCGCTCGAGGTCGATCGAACCGTCGGGATTTTTCAGCGACGAAATCACCGGATCGGACAGCAGTGCACGGCGCACCGCGTCGTCCGATGCGGTCAGATGCAGACGCTGCGTTTCGTCGGCGAGCACACGCTGCTCGATCATGCCGTCGAGCATCTGGCGGCGGCGCTCCGGCGTGTCGAACGACTTCATGTCGAACTGCGCGCCGAGCATCTGACGCCCCCGGTCGAGCTGCTGGCGCATCGCGTCGTCATATTCGACGCGGGTGATCTTGTGACCGTTGACACTCGCGACGTTTGCGCTTTCGTCAAAGAAGCCGCGGAAGCCCTGAATACCCACAAAACCCAACCCCGGCAAAATGACGAGGATGAGCATGAACATCATCAGGCGTTGGTGATTGCGGAAAAAATCGAGCATGCGTGAGGGATGCCAAAAACAGAACGCCCGATCTTACCTCAGCGGGCAACAAAAAAGGCGAACCGGAGTTCGCCTTTCGTGGATACTGGCGGAGTGGACGGGACTCGAACCCGCGACCCCCGGCGTGACAGGCCGGTATTCTAACCGACTGAACTACCACTCCTTTTACTGCGCTCTTGCTACTGAAAACACTGCCGCCGAATCTGAAACTGGTGGGTGCTGAGAGGCTCGAACTCCCGACCTACGCCTTGTAAGGGCGCCGCTCTACCAACTGAGCTAAGCACCCGTTTCGTGATTCAGTGCTTGATGTGTTTTCTGCCTTGCTACCGCTCGCCCGATGAATGGATCACGCAACCGGGTCAAGCAATTCCTCAAGCAGCAAGCCCGTTAGTTTAGCGCATCCTTCAGCGCTTTGCCAGGCCTAAATTTAGGAACTTTTGCTGCCTTGATTTTGATCGCAGCGCCCGTGCGCGGATTGCGCCCGGTGCGCGCGGTGCGCTTGCCGACCGCGAACGTGCCAAAGCCGACCAGCGTGACCGATCCGCCCTTCTTCAACGTGCTTTTGACGCCCGCGATGACTGCATCGAGCGCGCGGCCGGCCGCAGCCTTCGAAATGTCGGCTTGCTGTGCGATGTGATCGATCAATTCCGTTTTGTTCATTCAAAACCCCCGTGAATGTTTATTGGCAATCGTGACAGTGCTTTCCAGCACCTCCCGCCACGCGGCCGGCGCTAACGCCAGGCCGCCCCATTAGAAGCGGCCGAAACCCTTGTGTCAACCGGGGTTGAGCCTGATCGAGGTGATTTTAGAGCGGCACTTTCATCACAGTATGTTGCAGCGGAAAGTCTGGTGATCCGACACCGCGACAAGGTCGCGCAGGCAATAAAAAAACCCGCGGCCTTGACCGCGGGTTTTCTACTTCAGCGAGCAACAGCGCTGCTGTTTGACGTCAGCGCATTCTGATGCGGCTCGGACCTTAGTGCTTGACGACGTCCGTCGCGGCATCCTTGCCCGGCTCGGCACCAACCGGCGCCGAAGGCTTCGGCTCTTCTTCCGGCAACGCCTGCGGCACACGTTCGAGCGCAAGTTCGAGTACCTTATCGATCCAGCGGACGGGCACGATTTCGATCGCGTTCTTCACGTTGTCCGGAATCTCCGTCAAATCCTTGACGTTTTCTTCCGGAATCAGCACCAGCTTGATGCCACCGCGATGCGCCGCCAGCAGTTTCTCCTTCAGACCGCCGATGGGCAGGACTTCGCCACGCAACGTGATTTCGCCCGTCATCGCGACATCGGCGCGCACCGGAATGCCGGTCAACACCGACACCAGCGCGGTCGTCATCGCGATACCAGCCGAAGGACCATCTTTCGGCGTCGCGCCTTCCGGCACGTGGATGTGAATGTCCTGTTTGTCGAACGCTTCGTCCTTGATGCCAAGACGACGCGAACGGGAACGCACGACCGAGCGTGCCGCTTCGACGGATTCCTTCATCACGTCGCCGAGCGAACCCGTGCGGATCACATTGCCCTTGCCCGGCATCACTGCCGCTTCGATAGTCAGCAGATCGCCGCCCACTTCCGTCCACGCGAGACCCGTGACCTGGCCCACCTGATTTTCCTTGGCGGCTAGACCGAAGTCGTACTTGCGCACGCCGAGGAACGTGTCGAGATTGCTACCGTCGACCTTCACCGCGCCTTCCGCCTTCTTCAGCAGAAGCATCTTCACGACCTTGCGGCAAATCTTCGACACTTCACGCTCGAGCGAACGCACGCCCGCTTCACGCGTGTAGTAGCGAATGATGTCGCGGATCGCGGATTCGGTCACATCGACCTCGCCATCCTTGAGGCCGTTGTTCTTCTTCTGCTTCGGCAACAGATAACGCTGCGCGATGCTGACCTTCTCGTCTTCCGTATAGCCAGACAGACGAATCACTTCCATCCGGTCGAGCAGCGGCGGCGGAATGTTCAGCGAGTTCGACGTCGCGACGAACATCACGTCCGACAGGTCGAAATCGACCTCGACGTAGTGGTCGGCAAACGTATGGTTCTGTTCCGGATCGAGCACTTCGAGCAGCGCCGACGACGGATCGCCGCGGAAATCCTGGCCCATCTTGTCGACTTCGTCGAGCAGGAAGAGCGGATTGCGCACGCCGACCTTGGTCAGGCTCTGCAGGATCTTGCCCGGCATCGAACCGATGTACGTACGGCGGTGGCCGCGAATCTCGGCTTCGTCACGCACGCCGCCCAATGCCATGCGCACGAACTTGCGGTTCGTCGCGCGCGCGATCGACTGGCCGAGTGAAGTCTTACCCACACCCGGAGGCCCAACGAGGCACAGAATCGGCGCCTTGACCTTGTCGACACGTTGCTGGACTGCGAGATACTCGAGAATGCGTTCCTTCACCTTCTCGAGACCGAAGTGGTCTTCGTCGAGGACGCGCTCAGCATTCGACAGATCGTTGTTGACCTTGCTCTTCTTGCGCCACGGCAAGCCGATCAGCGTGTCGATGTAGTTGCGCACGACCGTCGCTTCCGCCGACATCGGCGACATCAGCTTGAGCTTCTTCAGCTCGGCGTCGGCCTTCTTCTTCGCTTCCTTCGGCATGCGGGCGGCCGTGATGCGCTTCTCGAGCTCCTCGAGATCTGCACCTTCTTCGCCTTCGCCGAGTTCCTTCTGGATCGCCTTGACCTGTTCGTTCAGGTAGTACTCGCGCTGGCTCTTCTCCATCTGACGCTTCACGCGTCCACGGATACGCTTTTCGACCTGCAGGATGTCGATCTCGGCTTCGAGTTGCGCGAGCAGATGCTCGAGCCGCTCGATCACCGGGAACATCTCGAGGATGTGTTGCTTCTGGTCGAGCTTGAGCGGCAGATGCGCGGCAATTGTGTCCGCGAGACGCCCAGCTTCGTCGATACCCGACAAGGAGGTCAGGATCTCCGGCGGGATCTTCTTGTTCAGCTTCACATACTGGTCGAACTGCGACACGATCGCGCGACGCAGCGCTTCGGTTTCAGCGCTGTCGGCGTGGTCGGGTTCGAGCGGCATGACTTCGCACGAGAACTGCGTTTCCTGTTCTTCGATGGAAAGCGTCTTCGCGCGCTGCAAGCCTTCGACGAGCACCTTCACGGTACCGTCGGGCAGTTTGAGCATCTGCAGGATGTTGGCGATACACCCTACTTCGTACATGTCCTTTTCGGTCGGCTCATCTTTCGCAGCCGTTTTCTGGGCGACGAGCATGATGTGCTTGCCGCCTTCCATCGCTGCTTCGAGAGCCTTGATCGACTTCGGGCGGCCTACGAAGAGCGGAATCACCATGTGCGGGAAAACGACTACGTCGCGCAGCGGGAGCAGCGGCAGCGTAATGCGTTCCGGCGGGAGGAGTTGGGTTCCTGACATTTCATTTCCCCATGAGTGGAATCAGTTCGTTCGATAGGTGAGGCCAGCAGAAAATATTGCAAGCCTCCGCGTGTGGGAAAAGTTCAGTGACTCCGAAGATTCAGTGACTCCATAGTTGAGAACAACCAGCCTGACCACACGATAAACGAAAAAGCCGTTCACGTCGCCATGAACGGCTTTTTTGCAGAACTCGAAAGCCGATCAGTTCGAACCCGCGACCTTCGGCGCGTCTTCGTAGATCAGCAGCGGTTTGCCGTCGCCGTCGATAACGTTGTCGTCGATGATGACCTTGCTGACACCTTTCATTTGCGGAAGGTCGTACATCACATCGAGCAACGCCTGTTCCAGTATCGAACGCAGGCCCCGCGCCCCGGTCTTGCGGCGGATCGCCTTGCGCGCCACGGCCTGCAGCGCGGCCGGACGAATTTCCAGTTCGACGCGCTCCATGCTGAAGAGCTTGTGATACTGCTTGACCAGCGCATTCTTCGGTTCGACGAGAATCTTCATCAGCGCTGCTTCGTCGAGCTTGCCGAGCGTGGCGACCACCGGCAGACGGCCGATCAGTTCTGGAATCAGGCCGAACTTGATCAGATCTTCCGGTTCCACTTCACGCAGCACTTCGCCGGCATCGCGGTCCTGCTTGCTCTTCACGCTGGCGCCAAAACCGATGCCGGTCTTCTCGGTACGGTCGACGATGACCTTTTCAAGGCCGTCGAACGCGCCGCCGCAGATGAACAGGATGTTGGTCGTATCGACCTGGATGAAGTCCTGGTTCGGATGCTTACGGCCACCTTGCGGCGGCACCGACGCCATTGTGCCTTCGACCAGCTTCAGCAGAGCCTGCTGCACGCCCTCGCCCGACACGTCGCGCGTGATGGACGGGTTGTCGGACTTGCGGCTGATCTTGTCGATCTCGTCAATGTAGACAATGCCGCGCTGGGCCTTGTCCACCTCGTAGTTACAATTTTGCAGCAGCTTCTGGATGATGTTCTCGACGTCTTCACCGACATAGCCGGCTTCCGTCAGCGTGGTCGCGTCTGCGATCACGAACGGTACGTTCAGAAGGCGCGCGAGCGTCTGCGCGAGCAGCGTCTTGCCGGAGCCGGTCGGGCCGATCAGCAGGATGTTGCTTTTCGACAGCTCGATTTCGTCCTTCTTGTCGAGATGCTTGAGACGCTTGTAATGGTTGTAGACCGCGACCGCGAGGATTTTCTTCGCGCGCTCCTGACCGATCACGTACTGGTCGAGAATTTCGCGGATTTCCTGCGGAGTCGGCAGGTCGGACTTCGACAAGCCCGCCTCGATGCCCGCGCCTGCAGCCTCGTCACGAATGATTTCGTTGCAAAGATCGATACATTCATCGCAGATGAACACCGACGGGCCAGCAATCAGTTTCTTGACCTCATGCTGGCTCTTGCCGCAAAACGAGCAATACAACAGCTTTTCGCTGTTAGAACCTTTCTTGTCCGCCATAGATGTGTGAGCCTCCGGACACCGGATTACATAATACGCCGTTTGCCCCCGCCACGCAGTTTGGGCGCGGCCGGGCTAGTTAGCACGATAACGGCGCTTGCCGCAGACGCCCGGACGGAAGTTGAACATTCACCACCGGCCCGATGACGGTTTTGCCGCGACCGTGGGCAAAACAGCGTGGCAAAACCGTACCAGATCAAGGACGCTTGTGCGCCACCTGGTCGACAAGGCCGTACGCCTGCGCGTCATCGCCGGACATGAAATTGTCGCGGTCGGTGTCACGCGCGATACGCTCGACGGGCTGACCGGTGTGGTGCGCGAGCAGGTGATTCAGCCGATCCTTCAGGTACAGGATTTCGCGCGCCTGGATTTCGATATCCGATGCCTGACCGCGCGCGCCGCCGAGCGGCTGGTGAATCATCACGCGCGAATTCGGCAGCGCAAAGCGCTTGCCCTTCGCGCCGGCCGCGAGCAGGAACGCGCCCATGCTTGCCGCGAGGCCCATGCAAAGGGTCGAAACGTCCGGCTTAATGAACTGCATCGTATCGTAGATCGCCATACCGGCAGACACGGAGCCGCCCGGGCTGTTAATGTAGAAGTAGATGTCCTTGTCCGGATTCTCGCTTTCGAGAAACAGCATCTGCGCAACCACCAGATTGGCCGTCTGGTCGTTCACTTCGCCTACGAGGAACACAATGCGTTCCTTCAGCAGACGCGAGTAGATATCATACGAACGCTCGCCCCGGCCGCTCGTTTCCACGACGATCGGCACCAGACCGAGTGCCTGCGCTTCGAGATCCCGGGACGACTGGGAGGTCAACGTGTCCAGCATTTGGGCGCGAAAGGTCATGCAATGGATCCTTGTCTGGAAATATTCTGAATATTAGCTGCTGGACACAGGTTGGTGCGACGAGCCCGTATTCAAGTGCCGTCCTTGTGTGCGCGTACAAACAGATCCGGTACGTCACCCACACTCTCGCGGCGCAAAAAAACGGCGTGCGGGCCGTCGGTCGCTCCGACAGCCGGCACGCCGTTGCAGCGACGCTTACGCTTGCGCCGTTGCGCTTGCCAGTTCCTCGAAGCTCACTTCCTTGTCCGTCACCTTGGCCTTGCTGAGGACGAAGTCGACGACGTTGGCTTCAACGACGTACGCTTCCATTTCAGCAAGACGTTGCTGGTTCGAATAATACCAGCGGACGACTTCCTTCGGGTCTTCGTAGCTTTTCGCGAATTCGTCGACTTCGGCACGAATCTGCTCCGGCTTCGCCTGCAGTTCATTCGCCTTCACGAGCTCGGCCAGCACGAGGCCCAGCTTGACGCGGCGCTCGGCCTGCTCCTTGAACATTGCAGCCGGGATCGGCGCGTCCTTGGCGTTCGGCACGCCACGCTGCTCCAGATCCTGGCGAGCCATAGCGACGAGGCGTTCCTGATCCTGTTCGATCAGCGCGTTCGGTACGTCGAGTTCCGCGATCTTCAGCAGCGCGTCCATCACCTGGTTCTTGACGATGGCTTGCGTGCGGCGCTTCGCTTCGCGCTCGAGGTTGTCCTTGATTTCGGCGCGCATCTTGGTCAGATCGCCGTCCTGGATGCCGAGCGATTTCGCGAATTCGCCGTCGACTTCCGGCAGATGCGGCCATTCGATCTTTTTCATCGTGATCGTGAATTGCGCCGTCTTGCCCGCCACTTCCTTGCCGTGGTAGTCGTCCGGGAACTTCAGGTCGAATTC
This sequence comes from Burkholderia sp. JPY481, assembly GCF_038900515.1. Classification (NCBI taxonomy): domain Bacteria; kingdom Pseudomonadati; phylum Pseudomonadota; class Betaproteobacteria; order Burkholderiales; family Burkholderiaceae; genus Burkholderia; species Burkholderia sp. JPY481. The sequence continues at coordinate 199,784 of NZ_JAYMRT010000001.1, read as the reverse complement.
CTTCGCCTCGCCGACCTTCAGGCCCAACGCGGCTTTTTCGAATTCCGGCAGCATGCGGCCTTCGCCGAGGACGAAGCCGAAGTCTTCGGCGCTACCGCCTTGGAATGCTTCACCGTCGATCTTGCCGACGAAGTCGACCGTCACGCGGTCGCCGTCTTTGGCGGCCGTGTCCGCCCCGCCGTCGCCGTGCTCGCCGGCTTCGCCGCGAGCGTGGAAGTGCACGCGCTGCTTGCGCAGGATGTCCAGCGTGCGGTCGATTTCCGCTTCGCTGATGCTGGTGGTGGTGCGCTCGATTTCAGCCGTGGCGACGTCGCCCAGCTTCACTTCCGGGTACACCTCGAAGGTCGCGTCGAACGCGTAGCTGCCTTCAGCGGCGTCGGTCTTCGGCGCGAAGCTCGGCTGACCCGCGACACGCAGGTTCTCGGCGCGGCTGATGTCGAAGAATTCCTTGCCGACCTTGTCGCTCAGCACTTCGGCTTCCACCTGGCCCGAATACTGTTGCGTGACCATCTTGAGCGGCACCTTGCCCGGGCGGAAACCCGGCATGCGCACGTTCTTCGCGAGTTGACGGATACGCGAATCCACTTCCTTCTGCACGGCATCCTTCGGCAGGGAAATCGTCACGCGGCGTTCGAGCTTGCCGAGGTTTTCAACAACGTTAGCCATGGCTTCAATCGTCCTAAAATTATTCGAGCGAATCAGTTATCTTCTCCGTGCTGCCCGTCGATGTCGCTTCGCATCGATTTGCGCCGATTGCATCGATCACGCACCTGCGCCGCGGGCTTGCAGGCCGCCGGCAGCACGGTTGAGTCCAAAGAGCCAAATATTTTAGCAAACTATTTGCGCGCCTAGCCGGGATTCGATGAATGCATCGAGTTTTCCCTGCATTCTGCGCGTTTTGCGGGGCATTTTCGGGTGGTTTTGGCACAGCGAGCGTGATTTGTCGCTGGCCTCGCTATCCGGTTTGCAGCGATCCTGCCTATGCCTTTCGACATATTCAGCCGACGTCCCCATGCTGATAAGCTAACGCACTCGGTCGGGCCGCCACCGCCGGTCACCAGCTGCCGGTCGCTTCATCGGCTCCAGCAACCGCTTACAACGACTCAAACCTCTCAGAGACACCATGCCGAATTCGTCGCCCTCGCCTGTCGTCGTCATCGCTCCCGATTCATTCAAAGGCTCGCTCAGCGCGGAACAGGTCGCGCAGGCGATCGCATCCGGCATCCAGCGTGCACGCCCCGACGCGAGCGTGCGCATTTGTCCTATGGCTGACGGCGGCGAAGGCACGCTCGACGCCATGCTCACGAGCGGTGGCGAGCGCCGCACGCTCAGCGTGCGCGGCGCGGCCGGCCCGACGCGCGCGGCGCTCACAGGCCTGCTCGCGGACGGCAGCGCAATCATCGAGACGGCGGAAATCGTCGGTATTACAGACCCAGTGGGCATGGGCGTGCCGGTCGAGGCGCGCAGCACGCGCGGCATGGGTGAAGCGATTCGCGCGCTGCTCGACGCCGGCGTGCGGCGCTTTTTCGTCGCGCTCGGCGGCAGCAGCACGAACGACGGCGGCGCCGGTCTGCTGACCGGCCTCGGCCTGCAACTGTTCGACGCGCAAGGCAACGCGCTCGAAGGCACGCCCGAGCAGCTTGCACGTGTGGCCCGGGTCGATGCGTCGCTGCTCGACGCGCGGCTTGCCGACACGCAGTTCGTCGGCATGTCGGACGTCGACAATCCGCTGACCGGCGAGCACGGCGCGACCGCGATCTTCGGACCGCAAAAAGGCGTAAAGCCCGAACAGGTCGCACCGATCGACGCGGCGCTCGCGCGCTTCGCCGATCTGCTCGAAGCCGCGCTCGGCCACAGCGCGCGGGACCTGCCGGGTGCGGGCGCGGCAGGCGGCCTCGGCTTCGCGTTGCACATGCTCGGCGCGCAGTTCGAGCCGGGCGCGGAAACGGTCGCGCGGCAAATCGGCCTCGACGCGGCGCTCGCCGGCGCCGACTGGCTGATCACCGGCGAAGGCCGCTCCGACGTACAGACGCTGCACGGCAAGGCGCCCTTCATCGCGTGCGCGCATGCGCGAGCCGCGGGCGTGCCCGCCACGCTGCTGTCCGGCGCGGTCGACCCCGCCGCACTGCCGCGTCTTGCCGAACACTTCAACGGCTGCTTTTCGCCGGCGCCTGGGCCGATCGCGCTCGACGTCGCGATTCGCGACACAGCGCGCCTGCTCGCCAACGAGGCCGAGCAGTTGACGCGCCTGAAATACGGCGCGCGTTGACCCGCGAAACGGTTGCCGCAACAATCACAGCGCCACGACGGTTCCACTCATCACGGGGTGACCATGAAGGACTCCGCCAAAGCCGGGCTCGAGCAGTTCCTCACGTATCGTCTGCATGTTTTGAACAAACTGGCCGAGCGCGGCATCAGCGCGCGCTACGCGGCGAAGCTCGACGTAACGCTGCCTGAAGCGCGTGTGATTGCGTCGGTGGGATCGTTCGGACCATTCTCGATCATGGAACTGGCACGCCATGCCAATCTGGACAAAAGCCAGGCGAGTCGCGCAGCCGAAGCGCTGATCCGGCAGGGACTCGTGCAGCGCGAGACGAGCGCCGCAGACGGCCGCGTCGTGCTGGTCTCGCTCACGCAGGAAGGCCGCGCGCTGTATCGCAAGGTGATGCCGATCGCGCGCAAATGGAACGGCGATATGTTCGACTGTCTAGACGAAGAAGAAAGGGCCGCTTTCGGCGCGGCGCTCGACAAGGTGATCCGCGCGATGAACGCGCGCGAGTGATGGCGCGAGACGAACCGGCCATGTTTGAAGAGCGCCCCCCCACGGCATCGGGCGGCACGTGTCAAAATTGAGCATTGGCGAACGCGCCTTCACCCTCTTTTTCATCCAGGGACGTTTCAGTGGACATCAACAAACAGGTAGCGGCGCTCACCGCGTCGGAACTCCAGACCGCCGGCGCGAGCCAGGCAACCGCAATCGCGGTCAGCGTCGTGCTGCGTCATCTTCGTTCGCCGGAACTGGCGAAACTGCTGTCGTCGGCATTTGAAAATCATCAGGCCGTGATGCTGCAAACGCCGTGGCCGGACCAGATGCTGCAGGCATTCGAGTCGACGCGCCGCTTCCTCGAAGGTGCCGCGCATGCGGAGTTGCCGGGTTCGCAGGAATCGCCGGGAACACCGGGCGCCTGAGTCGCGTGCTCGCAATGACAGGCCGCGGGGCAATGCTGCGGCCCTGCAGAGACCGTGCAGCAAAGAAAAAACCCCGCCGGTCCAAGGACTTGACGGGGTTTTCTTGACTCCAATAAATGGTGCGAGGGAGGGGACTCGAACCCCTACACCCTTGCGGGCGTCAGGACCTAAACCTGGTGCGTCTACCAATTTCGCCACCCTCGCAGCCGGGTACGCCGCAATGCGTCGTGCCCGATGTCCTGTGCACTTCCAGACGCGCCAAACAACGTGCCCGAAAGCGTAAGCGCGAGATTCTAACCGATTGATTCGCGCTTGTCTGCACCCAGCGGTATCTGCGCGCGCGGCGCCGATGCTACAATTTTCGGCTCGCCGGGACGGGCGCCGCAAAGGACGCCAGCGCCCTTCTCGCCAGCCCTTCCCCACACTCTCATCCCGTGAATTTCGACGACTATTGCCAGCAGAAAGCGGCGCCCCCAGGATCGAGCACCTACTATGCGCTTCGCCAGGCGCGCGCAGCCAGTCAGCCGCTGTTGACGGCGCTCTTCGCATTGCGTCGCGAGTTCGAGGAAACGGTCAAGGAGACGAGCGATCCCGCGGTCGGCCGCACCAAGCTCGCGTGGTGGCAGAAAGAAATTGCGGCGCTCGCCGCGGGCTCGCCGTCGCATCCGGTGTCCAAGGCGCTCGCGGCCTACCTGCCCGACGCGCAGGCCGAGTATCCCGCTCTACAGGAACTGCTCGCGGGCTTCGAGATGGATCTCGACCAGGCACGCTATCTCGACTATCCGAACCTGCGCCGCTATGTGCGCGGGGTTGGCGGCAATTTTGCGTCGCTGGTGTCGCGCGCTGCGGCAGCCGGATCGGCCGACGATGCCGCGCAAGCGTCGACGTGGGCGGCTCCGCTCGGCGAGGCGCTGATGCTCGCGCAGTTCGTCGCCGAAACCGGCAACGATGCGCGGCACGGCCGCATCTACGTTCCGATCGACGAGATGCAGCGCTACAACGTCACCGCCGCCGATCTGATCAACCGCAAATACACCGACGCGTTCACCGAGCTGATGCGCTTCGAGACGCACCGCGCGCGCGATGCCGTGCAGAGCGCGCTCGCCGCGGTGCCCGCCAGCGCGCGGCGCGCTCAGCGCACGCTGCTCGCGCTCGCGGCGCTCGCGTTGGCGCTGCTCGATGAAATCGAGCGCGACGGCTATCACGTGCTGCATCAACGCATCGCGTTGACGCCGATCCGCAAACTATGGATCGCGTGGCGCGCGAAGTAGCCTGACAGCGAGGCGCGTCGATTCGCGCCCGTCCGCTCACACCCGCAGCAACGGCAGCGGCTCGAACCGCTGCTGCAGAATCGTCGATGCGTCCACCCCCCACCAGGGCCCGAGCACCGTCGCATAAATGTGGCGAAAATCCACGCCGACCGGCAGGTTGCCATTTCCGTCGAGCCGCGCGAGCATCGGCGATACGCCATACAAACCGCCCCGCACGCGAGCACCCGTCACGAAGTGCGGCGCCACCGTGCCGTGATCGGTGCCGTTGCTCTCATTCTCGCGCGGACGGCGCCCGAACTCCGCATACGTCATCACGAGCGTATCGCTCCAGCGGCCCAACTCGACGAGCGCGGCCTGCATCGCCACCATCCCTTCCGCGAAGTGTTGAAGCAATGCGGCGTGCTGTCCGCGCTGGTTCTGGTGCGTATCGAAACCGTTCAGCGTTAGCCGGATCACGGCCACGCCCTGGCCGCTCCACGGCGGCTCCATTCGCTTGCGTCCGGCCGCAACCATCCTCCGGCTGTCCGAAGCGGCCAGCACCTGCATCGCCGTTTTGATCGAACTGCCGAACGCGCCACCTGGAAACGCGGTCTTCAACTCAGGCACCGGCGTCGCGAGTCGCGATGCCCCGACGAACGGCGTGCGATTGACCAGCGCGATCGCGCGCGCGCCATTTGCGAGCGGCCCCATTTCGGCGCTGCCGATGACGACGCCGTCGGCCGCGAAATCGAAGGGCACCGGCTTCATCGCGAACGCGCGCGTAAGCCAGCCGTCCCGCAGATACTGATCGGCGCGCGACGCGGTATCCCAGATCTCGATCGACCGGAAATGCGACAGGTTCGGCTGCGCGTAGCCGACACCCTGCACGATCGCGAGTTGCCGGCTGCGCCACAACGGCATCAACGGCTGCAACGCGGGATGCAGCGCGGTGCGCTCGTCGAGCTGGATCATCTGTTCGCGTCTGATGCCGATGTTTTTGCGCAGCGTGTAGTACGCGGGATCGGCGAACGGGATCACGGTGTTCAAACCGTCGTTGCCACCTTTGAGTTCGATCAGTATCAGCAGGTTGCTGTAACCACGCCCCCGCACGAACGGCGCTTTCGATTCATCCCCCCACTGCGCAGCGTTCGCGTCCTCTGCGCCGATCCCGCGACACAACCACAGCGATGCACCGGCGGCCGCGCTCATCGACAAAAAGCTGCGTCGTTTCATGCTGCACCTCGTCGTGATCATGATGGCGCGTGTCGGGCCGCCCGTTGCATATGCGCGAGCCAAATCGCGATGTCAAAGCGTACGCCACCCCGGCCATTGCGCGCCATGACGCGCTGCAGCGGCGGGCGCACCTGATTCGCGGCAAGCGCTGGCGCGCCATTCATGCGCGGCGCCCCTGCACTGCTGATTGCGCGAACCAGATGGTCGACGAACTGCCTGTGCGCGAGCAGCGTCGAGCTATTGATCCGCGACCGAACGCGCGAATCGGCGCGACGAACCGCGAGGTATCGTCGTAGCCGACATCGAATGCGCGCAACGCTCCGATCATGAACTTGACTGGCGGCGAAGGCATGTTCGACCCTCTCGCACTCAGCTTGCACGTAATAGTCCGTAACGCTGTTCGAGCCGCATTCGTTGCTCGCGACGCTGACCCGGCCTCCATGTGATGCGCTCGGCACGCATTGGAATCGGCTCGAACACCCAGTCGGAAGGCGGTGATTTCGCTTCGCTGCGGGAGCTTTCGCGCGACGCTCAACACACACGTTGAAATGGTTCGCCAACGCGGATCCATTACGAGTCACAACTCGAGCAGATGCTGGCGACTCAACGGAGCAGCGGATCAGGAAGTGGAAGCGGAAGGTGCAACAGGACTACTCATGCGACGATGCGCGCGCTGAGATCAACGCTTGTACAACTCGCGCACGGCGTCTTCGATGTGCTGCCGCAGCAGCCGACGCTCTTCGGGCGTCATATGCCCGTCTCGGCGACGTTGATCGAGGTCAGGGGGAACCGCGGTACGCAACATCACGTCTGAAGCAGGGTGATCGATGCTCGGGTTGCGGTGGCTGGGTTTGCCATTGCCGGAGCGGGGCGCATGCTCGCTCGCCGCTCTATCCGCGGACGGCTGCGCATGGGCGAGCGTCGGGCCCAGTGTGCCTGCGAGCGTACCGGCAACCGCCAGTGCAATCACGCTCAGGCGCACATTTGGCCAAACCCCTCCCTTCATTTTGTTCCCTTCGTGGCGCGGCAACCGGCTACCTCAGATGCGTATACAAACCCCGGTAACAGCCGGGTACGAGAGTTTTGTCGAGTGAAGTATCCACCGAACAGCCGCATTCAGTAAAGGAGTCTAAACGCGCATACTTTACGTCACGCCATACCGCGGGTAAATTTTGTAACTGACTGTAACCCCAGAAATGGTGTAACCGCGCACCACTTTCTAATCGCGCTAAGATGCCGACCATGGAAACCAAAAACCCTTCGAAAATCCTCGTCGTCGACGACGATCCACGCCTGCGCGATCTTCTGCGCCGCTACCTCGGTGAGCAGGGCTTTAACGTCTACGTCGCCGAAAATGCGCCGTCAATGAACAAGCTCTGGGTGCGCGAGCGCTTCGATCTGCTGGTGCTCGATCTGATGCTGCCCGGTGAGGACGGCCTGTCGATCTGCCGCCGTCTGCGCGGCAGCAACGACCGTACGCCGATCATCATGCTGACGGCCAAGGGTGAGGATGTCGATCGCATCGTCGGACTCGAGATGGGTGCCGACGACTACCTGCCCAAGCCGTTCAATCCGCGCGAACTGGTCGCGCGCATTCACGCGGTGCTGCGCCGTCAGTCGCCGTCCGAGTTGCCGGGCGCGCCGTCCGAGACCACCGAGGTTTTCGAGTTCGGTGAGTTCGCACTGAATCTCGCCACCCGCACGCTGACCAAGGCCGGCCAGGAAATTCCGCTTACCACCGGTGAATTCTCGGTGCTGAAGGTGTTCGCCCGTCATCCGCGTCAGCCGCTGTCGCGCGAAAAGCTGATGGAGCTCGCACGCGGCCGCGAATACGAAGTCTTCGACCGCAGCCTCGACGTGCAGATTTCGCGTCTGCGCAAGCTGATCGAGCCGGATCCGGGCAGTCCGCGCTTCATTCAGACCGTGTGGGGCCTCGGCTACGTGTTCATTCCCGACGGCGCAGCCTGAGTTTGTGCTCCGTTTTCATGTCGACCAGAGTAGGCGTTTTAGCTGTCGATCAGAGTTCGCGCTTCAGTGCGTCACCTGGTCCCATGCAAAGCGCCTGCTTCGGTCCCATATAGTTTCTGTCTTTGACTCCAGATAAGAAGGGCCCATGCGGATCGACCGGCGCCTCCTGACGCTCGCGTTCGGCGGCCTTTTCTGGCGGACCTTTCTGCTGATCGCGCTGTTGATCGCAGTCAGTCTCGCCGCGTGGTTCCAGAGCTTTCGCGTGATCGAGCGGGAGCCGCGTGCGCAGCGCGTGGCTTTGCAACTCGTCGCGATCGTCAAACTCACGCGCACCGCACTCCTCTATTCCGATCCCGACCTGCGGCGCGCGCTGCTGCAGGATCTGGAGAGCAATGAAGGGGTGCGCGTGTACCCGCGCGAAGCCACCGACAAATACAAACTCCAGCCCGACGAATCGCTGAATCGTCTGATCGAGCACGACATCCGCGGCCGTCTCGGCGACGACACCGTGATCGCGCAGAGCGTCAACGACATCAACGGCGTATGGATCAGCTTCAAGATCGACGACGACGACTACTGGGTCGCGCTCGACCGCGATCAGCTCGATAACGCGACCGGCCTTCAGTGGGCCGGCTGGGGCGTGTTCGCGCTTGCGCTGTCGCTGTTCGGCGCGGCGTTCATCACGAGTCTGGTGAACCGGCCTTTTGCGCGTCTCGCGATGGCCGCGCGCCGGGTCGGCTCGGGGCAATCACCCGAGCCGCTCCCCGAGCGCGGCATGGGCGTCGCCGCCGAAACCAATCGAAGCTTCAACCAGATGGTGCGCGACCTCGAACAGCTCGAGGCCGATCGCGCGCTGATGCTCGCGGGCATCTCGCACGATCTGCGCACGCCGCTCGCGCGGCTGCGGCTCGAAACCGAAATGAGCCCGTCCGATCAGGCCACCAAGGACGCGATGGTCGACGACATCGAGCAGATGGACATGATCATCGGCCGCTTCCTCGACTACGCGCGTCCGGTGCAGCGCGTGCCGGAACCGGTCGACCTGTCGGTGATCGCAAGCGAGCTCGCCGCGCGGATGCAAAGCGAGGACAGCATGCGGCTGATCACACGGCTCGCTCCGTCGGCGGTGATCGAGGCCGATGAAACCGACATGCGCCGCGTGGTCGGTAATCTGCTCGAGAACGCCCGCAAATATGGTCTTAGCGACGGCGATGGTGTGCCACACGTGATTCTCGAAACGCGCGTGTCGCATTCGCGCGTCGAACTGTCGGTGGTCGACGAAGGCCCCGGCATTCCCGAAGACCAGCTCGCGCTCGTCACGCGGCCGTTCTATCGCGTGAATTCGGCGCGCACCCAGGCCAACGGCACGGGCCTCGGCATGGCGATCGTGCAGCGGCTCGTCGCGCGTTATCGCGGCGCGCTGCGGTTGCGCAACCGCTCGCCCGGACCTGGGCTTGAAGTGACGATCGAGTTTCCGCTCGCAAAGAGCGCGTGAGCCGACGGCGCGCGACACGGCGCGCCGTCGTGATTCGAAGCACGCCGCTTTGTACGACTTCCGAAGGAGCCTTTGCATGAAAACCGTTGGCGACAAACTCGAAGCGTTCACCGTCATTGCCGCGAAACCGGGCTTCAATCATCACGAAGAACACGGCGTCTCGGCGTTCGAATACATCACCGATCAATCGTTTCCAGGCAAGTGGAAAATCATCTACTTCTATCCGAAGGATTTTTCGCTGATCTGCCCAACGGAAATCGTCGATTTCAGCAAGCTCGTCAAGGAGTTCGAGGACCGCGAGGCAGTGCTGCTCGGCGGCAGCGTCGACAATGAATACGTGAAGCTCGCGTGGCGCCGCGAGGACAAGGCGCTCGACAGGCTCAACCACTACTCGTTCGGCGACGTGAAAGGCGAGCTGATCGACCAGCTCGGCGTGCGCGACAAGGAGGCGGGTGTCGCGCTGCGCGCGACCTATATCGTCGATCCGGACAACACGATCCAGCACGTGTCGGTCAACAATCTATACGTGGGCCGTAATCCCCAGGAAGTGCTGCGCATCCTCGACGGCCTGCAAACGGACGAACTGTGTCCGAGCAATCGGACGATCGGCGGCGCGACGCTGTAAGCGGAACCGCCGGTCACTCAAACAAAAAGCCCTCTCAGTTCCTGACCAGCAACACCGCGGCCTGCGCCTCGATGCCCTCGCCGCGGCCGAGATACCCGAGCTTCTCGTTCGTCTTCGCCTTGACGTTCACGCGCTCGATCGGCAGGCCGAGGTCCGCCGCAATATTCGCGCGCATCCCTTCGATATGCGGCGCAAGCTTCGGCGCCTGCGCGATCACGCTGCTATCGACGTTGCTGATCGCAAAACCCGCCGCCTTCACGCGCGCCACGCATTCGCGCAACAGCACGCGGCTGTCGGCGCCGGCGAACTTCGCGTCGGTATCGGAGAAGTGGCGGCCGATATCGCCCAGCGCGGCCGCGCCGAACAGCGCGTCGGTGATCGCGTGCAGCAGCACGTCCGCGTCCGAGTGACCGAGCAGCCCACGCTCGTACGGAATCGTCACGCCGCCGATGATCAACGCGCGTCCCGGCACCAGCGCATGCACGTCGTAGCCTTGCCCAATTCTGAAATCCATATGCGTCACATCCTCAAGTGCTGAAGCTTTTAAAGCTTCTTTAAAGCCTTCTCAAATCTTTCTATTGAGCAAATACGAGGTATCACGAACCGCCGGCGCGGCTCAGAATCGCCTCGGCCAGATCGAAATCTTCCGGATACGTGACCTTGAAATTGCGCAGACTGCCTTGCACAAGCTTCGGCGCATGCCCCGACCATTCGATCGCGCTCGCTTCGTCGGTCAGATCGTGGCCGTCGGCCTGCGCGCGCAGGATCGCCTCGCGCAACATGCCGATGCGGAACATCTGCGGGGTCTGCGCCTGCCACAAGCCGTCGCGTGCCTCGGTACGGGCGATGCGGCCATCGGGCGACGCGCGGTCGATACGCTTTAATGTATCGGCGACCGGCAGCGCCATGATGCCGCCGACCGCGTCGTCCTTTAGCGTTCCGATCAGCGTGCGGATCAGCGCTGGCGTGATGCCGGGCCGGGCTGCGTCGTGCACGAGCACCCAATCGTCGTCGTGGGCGCCGAACTCGGCGAGCGCGTGCAGACCGTTGAGCACCGACGCCTGGCGCGACGCGCCGCCGACGCGCCGCACCGCGAAACGCAGATTGCCGAAGCGGCGCGCGTCGAAGTGCTGGTCGTCGGGCGCGATGACGACTAGCGTCTGCGTGAATTCGCTGCACGCGTCGAACGCGGCGAGCGAGTAATGCAGCATGTCACGGCCGGCGACAGTGCGGTATTGCTTGGGCATCGCGGCGCCGGAACGGCTGCCGGTGCCCGCGCACGGGATCAGGGCGAAGAGACGGGAAGTCACGAGTGCGGATGCCGCCAGGTCAAAGTAAAGGACGGATTTTATAATACGTCCTTCGCATTCACGCCCGTGGACGCGTAAACTTGGCCGTCGTGTGAGCCCCGAGCCGCTTTCTCTCCTTTATGCCAGACATCGCCGCAACCTCGCAGTCCTCCTCGCCCGTCGCGCTCGTCAAGGCCGGCCAGCGTTTCGCCTTCGACGGCACGCGCGGTTCGTCCGACGCGCTGCTGATCGCCCGCTACCATCTCAGCTATCGAGAGAAGATGCCGCTGCTGGCGGTGGTCTGCGAAAGCGCGGTCGACGCGCAGCGCCTGTCGCTGGAAATCGGCTTCTTCGCGCCCGACGCGCGCGTGCGCCTGCTGCCCGACTGGGAAACGCTGCCTTACGACACGTTTTCGCCGCACCAGGACCTCGTGTCCGAGCGTCTCGCGACGCTGCACGATCTCGGCGAAGGCCGCTGCGACATCCTGCTCGTGCCGGCCACGACGGCCTTGTACCGGATGCCGCCGGCGTCGTTCCTCGCCGCCTACACGTTCTCGTTCTCGCAGGGCGAACGGCTCGACGAAGCGAAGCTGAAGGCGCAGCTGACGCTCGCCGGCTACGAGCACGTGAGCCAGGTCGTGCGTCCAGGCGAATACTGCGTGCGCGGCTCGCTGCTCGATCTGTTCCCGATGGGCTCGCCGCTGCCCTACCGGATCGACCTGTTCGACGACCAGGTCGACTCGATCCGCGCGTTCGACCCCGACACGCAGCGCAGCCTCTATCCGGTCAAGGACGTGCGCCTGCTGCCGGGCCGCGAATTCCCGTTCGACGAAGCCGCGCGCACCGCATTCCGCAGCCGCTGGCGCGAGACCTTCGAGGGCGATCCGAGCCGCGCGTCGATCTATAAAGACATCGGCAACGGCGTGCCGTCGGCGGGTATCGAATACTATCTGCCGCTGTTCTTCGAGGAAACGGCCACCCTCTTCCATTACCTGCCCGACGGTTCGCAGCTCGCGTTCGTCGGCGATCTGGACGCGGCGATCCGGCGCTTCACCAACGACACCAAGCAGCGCTTCAACTTCCTGTCGCACGACCGCGACCGGCCGATTCTCGAACCGCAGAAGCTGTTCCTGTCGGACGAGGATTTCTTCACGTTCGCGAAGCCGTTCGCACGGCTCGTGCTGCCCAGCAACGGCGGCGGCGCCTGGTCGATCACTTTGCCGAACCTCGCGATCGACCGTCACGCCGACGACCCTGTCTCGGCACTGCGCGCGTACCTGAGCACGACGCCGAACCGCGTGCTGTTTGCCGCCGAATCGGCGGGCCGCCGCGAGACGCTGCTGCAACTGCTCGCCGACAACCAGCTGAAGCCCGCCTCGGCCGACAGCTTCGCCGACTGGCTCAAGAGCGATGCGCCGTTCTCGCTCGGCGTCGCGCCGCTCGCGAACGGCTTCGCGGTGCCGGGCGACGGCATCGCAATCATCACCGAAACCGAGCTGTACGGGCCGCTCGCGCGCCGCGCGGGACGCCGCCGCCAGGAACAGGCGAGCAACGTCGATTCGATGGTGCGCGATCTGTCCGAGCTGAAGGTCGGCGATCCGGTGGTCCATTCGCAGCACGGTATCGGCCGCTACATGGGTCTCGTGACGATGGACCTCGGCGAAGGCGAAACCGAGTTCCTGCACCTCGAATACGCGGGCGACAGCAAGCTCTACGTGCCGGTCGCGCAATTGCACGTGATCTCGCGCTACAGCGGCGCCGATCCGGAAAGCGCGCCGCTGCACTCGCTGGGTTCGGGCCAGTGGGAAAAGGCCAAACGCAAGGCCGCGCAGCAGATCCGCGACACCGCCGCCGAACTGCTCAACCTGTACGCGCGCCGCGCCGCCCGCGAAGGCCACGCGTTCGCGCTCGAACCGAAGGACTATGTGAAGTTCGCCGAGAGCTTCGGCTTCGAGGAGACGCCGGACCAGGCCGCCGCGATCGCGGCCGTGATCGGCGACATGACGGGCGGCAAGCCGATGGACCGGCTCGTGTGCGGCGACGTCGGCTTCGGCAAGACCGAGGTCGCGCTGCGCGCGGCGTTCATCGCGGTGATGGGCGGCAAGCAGGTCGCGCTGCTGTCGCCCACCACGCTGCTCGCCGAACAGCACACGCAAACCTTCAGTGACCGCTTCTCCGACTGGCCGGTGCGCATCGCCGAGCTGTCGCGCTTCAAGTCGACCAAGGAAGTGAACGCGGCGATCCAGCAGATCAACGAAGGTTCGGTCGATATCGTGATCGGCACGCACAAGCTGCTGTCGTCCGATGTGCAGTTCAAGCGGCTCGGGCTCGTGATCATCGACGAGGAGCATCGCTTCGGCGTGCGTCAGAAGGAAGCGCTGAAAGCGCTGCGCGCGGAAGTCGACGTGCTGACGCTGACCGCGACGCCGATTCCGCGCACGCTCGGCATGGCGCTCGAAGGCCTGCGCGACTTCTCGGTGATCGCAACGGCGCCGCAAAAACGCCTTGCGATCAAGACCTTCGTGCGGCGCGAGGAAGACAGCGTGATTCGCGAAGCGATGCTGCGCGAGCTGAAGCGCGGCGGCCAGGTCTACTTCCTGCACAACGAAGTCGAGACGATCGAGAACCGCCGGCAGATGCTCGAAGCACTCGTGCCCGAAGCGCGCATCGCGGTCGCGCACGGCCAGATGCACGAGCGCGAACTGGAACGGGTGATGCGCGACTTCGTCGCGCAACGTGCGAACGTGCTGCTGTGCACGACGATCATCGAAACCGGCATCGACGTGCCGAGCGCGAACACGATCCTGATCCATCGCGCCGACAAATTCGGTCTCGCGCAATTGCATCAGCTGCGGGGCCGCGTCGGCCGCTCGCATCACCAGGCGTATTCATATCTGCTCGTGCATGATCCGCAGGGGCTCACCAAGCAGGCGCAACGACGGCTCGAAGCAATCCAGCAGATGGAGGAACTCGGCTCGGGCTTCTATCTCGCGATGCACGACCTCGAGATTCGAGGCACCGGCGAGGTGCTCGGCGACAAGCAGTCGGGCGAGATTCACGAGATCGGCTTCCAGCTTTATACCGACATGCTCAATGACGCGGTGAAGGCGCTCAAGAACGGCAAGGAACCGGACCTCACCGCGCCGCTCGCGGCGACCACCGAGATCAACCTGCATTCGCCAGCGATCCTGCCGTCGGACTATTGCGGCGACGTGCAGGAACGTCTGTCGCTGTACAAGCGCCTCGCGAACTGCGAACACAGCGATTCGATCGACGGCATCCAGGAGGAGCTGATCGACCGCTTCGGCAAGCTGCCGCCGCAGGCGCATGCGCTGGTGGAGACGCATCGTCTGCGGCTCGCCGCGAAACCGCTCGGCATTTCGAAGATCGATGCCGGCGAAGCGGTGATTGGCCTGCAGTTCATCCCTAATCCGCCCGTCGACGCGATGCGGATCATCGAGATGGTGCAGAAGCACAAGCACATCAAGCTCGCAGGTCAGGACAAGCTGCGTATCGAAACGCGCAGCCCGGATCTCGCGGTGCGCGTCGCGACGGTCAAGGAGACCTTGCGCGCGCTCGGTTCGCCGAGCCGCGGCACGGCGGCGGCGCCCGCGCGCTGAGGGCCCTGAAGCAGCAATAAAACGGGGGGACGTCCCCCGTTTTTTGCATCGATGCTGCGCTGCGCCAACGCACGGCGGACTTTTTGGCTACCTTACCAAAATGCAATATGGGATATGATCGATAGATACAAAATGATGGAGTCATGTCATGTCTCACGTCGCTGAAACAGCGCAATCGTCGCAGTCGTCCGCCTCCTCCGCTGCTCCCGCTTCTCCGGTATCTCTGCCCTGGGTCACCCGTCTCGTGTCGATGGACACGGTGAGCCGCAATCCGAATCTCGGCCTGATCGAAACCGTGCGCGACGAACTGCGCGCGGTCGGTATCGACGCGACGCTGACCCACGGCAAGGGCGGCAAATGGGCGAACCTGTTCGCGACGATTCCCGCGCACGATGGCGAAACGAACGGCGGTGTCGTGCTGTCGGGCCATACGGACGTCGTGCCAGTGGACGGCCAGCAATGGGACAGCGATCCGTTCAAGCCTGAGATTCGCGGCGACAAGCTCTACGGCCGCGGCACCTGCGACATGAAGGGTTTCATCGGCGCGGCGCTCGCGCTGGTGCCGGACATGCAGCGTACCAGGCTCGCGAAACCGATCCACTTCGCGCTGTCGTTCGACGAGGAAGTCGGCTGCGTCGGCGCGCCGCTGATGATCGCCGATCTGATGAAGCGCGGCGTGAAGCCGGACGGCTGTATCGTCGGCGAGCCGACCAGCATGCGCCCGATCATCGCGCACAAGGGCATCAACGCGTATCAGTGCTGCGTGCGCGGCCAGGCCGCGCATTCGTCGCTGACACCGAAGGGCTTGAACGCGATCGAGTACGCGGCGCGCCTGATCTGCTACATCCGCGACATGGCCGACCAGTTCCGCGCGCAAGGCCCGTTCGACGAACTGTACGACGTGCCATTCAGCACCGCGCAGACCAGCACGATCACGGGCGGCAACGCGATCAACACGGTGCCGGCCGAATGCCAGTTCCAGTTCGAATTCCGCAATCTGCCGACGCTCGATCCCGAGCAGATCTTCGCGCGCATCGACAGCTACGCGCGCGACACGCTGCTGCCGAAAATGCTGCGCGAGCATCCATCCGCCGCGATCGAGATCACGAAGATCGCCGCGGCACCCGGACTCGATTCGTCTGAGCAGGCCGCGATCACGCAACTCGTGCGCGCGCTGACGGCCGACCAGGACAAGCGCAAGGTTGCGTACGGCACCGAGGCAGGCCTGTTTTCGAACGCGGGGATTCCGAGCATCGTCTGCGGTCCCGGCGACATCCAGCAGGCGCACAAGGCGAACGAATTCGTCGAGCTCGAGCAGCTCGTCGCATGCGAGCGCTTCCTGCGCAAGTTCATTCACAGCATGTCGGTCGACGCCGCTTAGCCCGTCTCGTTGCAGCGGCGCGCAGCCGCGGTGAACCTGCGCGCCGCGCCACGGGTCTGATCGACATCGACGACTCCGGAGCGACCGCCATGTCCAGCGCCATGCAGCAGCACACGGATCACACGATCGACGGCGAGCCGATCCCTACGCTCGACGACATCGCCGCGCAGCATTTCGCATTGACGCCGTGGGTCGCGCGCACGCCGGTGTTCGACCGGCTCGACTTCTCGTCGCTGCGCGGCACCGTCGTCAATTTCAAGTTCGAACTCTTGCAGGCGGGCGGCAGCTTCAAGGCGCGCGGCGCCTTCACCAACCTGCTCGCGCTCGACGACGCGCAGAAGAGCGCTGGCGTGACCTGCGTGTCGGGCGGCAATCACGCGGTGGCGGTCGCTTATGCGGCGATGCGGCTCGGCGTCAGCGCGAAGGTCGTGCTGTTCAGCGCGGCGAACCCGGCGCGCGTCGCGTTGTGCCGTGCATACGGCGCCGACATCGTCTATGCCGAAGATCTCGCCGAAGCGTTCGAACTGGTGCGACGCATCGAGGCCGAGGAAGGCCGTTATTTCGTGCATCCGTTCAACGGTTATCGCACGGTGCTCGGCTCGGCGACGCTCGGCTACGAATGGGCGACGCAAACCCCCGACCTCGAAGCGGTGATCGTGCCGATCGGCGGCGGCGGACTCGCGGCCGGCGTCTCCACCGCGCTGCGGCTCGCGAATCCGAACATACACGTGTACGGCGTCGAACCCGAAGGCTCGGATGTGATGAGCAAGAGTTTTGCCGCCAACCATACGGTCCGAATGGGCCATATGTACAGCATCGCTGATTCGCTGATGTCGCCGCATACCGAGCAATACAGCTACGAGTTGTGCCGCCGCCATATCGATCGGCTCGTCACGGTGTCCGACGATCAGTTGCGCGAAGCGATGCTGATCCTGTTCAATCAGCTCAAGCTCGCGGTCGAGCCGGCTTGCGCGGCCGCCACCGCCGCCTTGCTCGGACCGTTGCGCGAACAGTTGCAGGGCAAACGCGTGGGCGTGCTGCTGTGCGGCGCGAACATCGACCCGGTCAGTTTTGCCGCGCATCTGGAGCGTGCGCGTCATGGCGAGTCACAGTTTTCTCATTAACGACGCGCGGCGAATGCACTTGTTGCGTCAGGACCAAAGCACTAGCCTATCCGCTTCAGGTTGGTATGATTCGGCTATTCATATCAGGGAGGTGTGTGTATGAGCATGATCCAGGAATTTAAAGAATTTGCCCTCAAAGGCAATGTGATGGATCTGGCGGTCGGTGTGATTATTGGCGGCGCATTTTCCACCATTGTTAATTCCGTGGTTAAAGACCTGATCATGCCGGTCGTCGGGCTCGCTACCGGCGGCTTCGATTTCTCCAATCTGTTCGTTCGCCTCGGTCATATTCCGCCGACTTACAAAGGCAACCCCGAATCGTATAAAGACCTGCAGACGGCCGGCGTGGCGGTGTTCGGTTACGGCTCGTTCATTACCGCGACGATCAATTTCATCATTCTCGCGTTCATCATCTTTCTGATGGTCAAGTTCATCAACAAACTGCGCAAGGAGCCGCAAGCTGCTCCGGCGGAACCGCCGCCGACGCCGGAAGATGTGCTGCTGCTGCGCGAGATCCGCGATTCGCTAAAAAACCAGCAGCGTTAATTGTTAAATAAAGCTCGGTTTCAAACACCCGAGTCGGTGAAATAAAAAAGGCCTGTTGCGACTCACTTCGCCACAGGCCTTTGTCTTTTTCACTTTGCTTTCAGCGCACTGCCCTTTATCGCGCTTCACGCATTCTTTTGCGCCTTCAATTGCGCGGCGCTTTCGATCATCGCTTCGAGCTGGCCGAAATTGACAGGCTTCGTCAGATGCGAAGTAAAGCCCGCACTCAAACAACGGCGCACGTCCTCGTCGGTGCCGAAGCCGGTCAATGCGACGGCTGGCACGTCGGAACGTTCGCGAAACGCCTCGATGAAATCGAGGCCGGTGCCATCGGGCAACCCGACATCGCTGACGACCAGATCGAAGCTCTGCAACTGCGTCGCCGCAAGCGCATCGTCGATGCGCCCGACCACCGTCACCTGATGACCCAAGCCGCGCATCAATTGGGCCATCACGTCGGCGGTATCAGCATGATCCTCGATCAGCAGCACGGTCAGCGAACTCGCCGGCTGCACCGTGCTCGGCACGATGACCGGCGGCGCGGCGGCCGGCGCGGCCGCGGTCGGCAGCGTGATCGTGAAGGTCGCGCCGCAATGCGGTCCTGGACTCTGCGCGGTCACGGTTCCGCCGTGCACGTCGGTCAGCGCCTTCGTGATCGCGAGACCGAGACCCAGCCCGCCGAACTGTCGCGTCATGCTCTGGTCGCCCTGCTCGAACGCGTTGAACAGCTTGCCGATCTGCTCCGGCTCGATGCCGATGCCGGTGTCTTCGACCGAGATTTGCACCTGCATGCGTTCGTCGCGCGTGCGGACATAGATGTGGCCGCCGTCCGGCGTGAACTTCGCGGCATTGCGAATCAGGTTCCACAGCATCTGTTGCAGACGCGCGCGATCGGCGAGCACGTAGTGATGCGTCGCGCGCTTGTCGACATGCACGTCCTGCTGCTTGACCTGGATTTCGCTGCGAAAGAGTTCGAGCACGCTGTCGATCACGTCGTGCACGTCGACGGTTTCCAGCGACAGCCGCAGCTTGCCGTTCGCGACGCGCGTCAGATCGAGCAGATCGTCGATCAGCCGCGCCTCCAGCTCGACGTTGCGGCGGATCATCCGCACGCTCGCGCGCGCCTGCTCGGGCAGATCGGAAATCATCTCGAGCACGCTCGCGCCCGCCAGCACCGGCGTGAGCGGCGTGCGCAATTCGTGCGACAGCATCGCGAGAAAGCGGTCCTTCGCGCGGTTCGCTTCTTCGGCGGCCTGGCGCGCGGCCTGCTCGGACTCGAGCAGCCGCTCGCGCTCCTCGATCGCCTCGCGCTGCGAGTGAATGTCGGTACAACTGCCGAACCATTTGCTGACGTTGCCATCGGCATCGCGCAACGCGACCACGCGCATATCGAACCAGCGGTACTCGCCGTCGTGGCGGCGAATCCGCATCTCGTGCCGATAGTCGCCGTCGCGGCTCGCCACGGCTTTGAGCCAGCTTTGCCGGATCTGCTCGCGATCGTCGGGATGCACGGCGTCGAGCCACGCAAGACCATGCGAGCTGTGTTCGGGCAAGCCGGTGTAGTCGTACCATTGCTTCGACAGGAAGTCGCAATCGCCGGCCGCATCGCAGGTCAGCACCAGGTGCGGCAAGGTCTCCGACAGCGTGCGGTAATGCAGCTCGCGATCGCGCAGCAGCAGTGCTTCGTCGGACGCGCGTTGCAGCCGCACCTGCGACAGCACGCGCTCCACGGCCTCCGGCAGATAGTCGAGATAGTCGCCCGACTTCGGCACCACGTCGGACACGCCCGCGCGCAGCGCTTCGATCACGCGCGACTCGTCGGTGAAGCCGGTCACGAGGATCGCCGGAATGCGCACGCCCTCCGCGCGCAGACGCCGGAAGAAATCGAGCCCGGTCTCCGGCCCGTTCAACTGATAGTCGAGCACCAGCAGATCGAGGCCGCCACCCGCGAGCCGCTCGCGGGCCGCCTCGACACCGGCGCAGATCGCCACCCGGCAACCGGCGCGTTCGAGCGACTTGCGCGCGAGCCGCAGGATGCCCTCGTCGTCATCGACGACGAGCACGTAAGCGGCATGCGGCGTGGACACTTCTTCGGTCATGCAGAATGCTCTGTGGCTAAGGTCAGTGCTTATGTTGTCATGAACGGCTTTCGGACGCCTTCAGGCCGGCGCGAGCCGATGCCCCGGCGGCAGCTTGACCACTTGCAGAAAAAAGCCCAGCCGGCGCACGGCTTCGACGAACGTATCGTATTCGACCGGCTTGCAGACGTAGACGTTGCAGCCGAGTTCGTAGCAGCGCGCGATTTCGCGCGGATCGTCGGTGGTGGTCAGCACGATCACGGGCACGGCGGCGGTCTCAGGGTCTTTCTTCAGACGCCGCAACACCTCGAAGCCGTCGACGCACGGCATCTTCAGATCGAGCAGCACGACGAAATTCGCCAGATTCTGGCGCGGCGGATACGGCTGGCCGTCGGTGTCGGTCAATGTCTCAGCGGACGCGGGGCCGAAGAAGTAATCGAGCGCCTGCTGGCCGTCGCGAAAGCGCACGAAGCCGTTCGAAATGCCGGCACGGCGCAGATTCCGCTCGACGAGCGTCGCGTGGCCGTCGTCGTCTTCGATCAGAACGATGCTGACCGCTTGCGCGTGATTCATAGGCTCTCCGTGCCAACGATTCGTCATCCATACCCGCGCCGGCATGCGCGCCGCTCAGAAGCGCACCGGCTGCTCGGGCAGCACCACGAAAAAAGTCGAGCCGGCGCCTTCGGCCGATTCGACCCAGACGCGCCCGCCGTGCCGTTCGACCGTGCGCCGCACCACCGCGAGGCCGATCCCGTCGCCGCTCGCGACGTCTGCATGCAGACGCTGGAACGCGCGAAACACCTTCGATAGATACGCGGCCGGAATGCCGAGCCCATTATCGCGGACGTAATAGGTGCGCATACGGACCGCGCGCGGCTCGGTTTCATCGACGGGTTCGGGCGCCAGCGCGCCGACCTCGATGCGCCCGGTGCGCGCCGGATCGAGAAAAGTCAGCGCATTGCCGATCAGGTTGCTGAAGATCTGCTCGACCGCCGCCGGATCGCCCCATGCGGGCGGCAGCTCGCGCACCGTGACGCTCGCGGCGCGCTGCTCGATCGTGCCTTGCAGCCCATCGACGACCCGCGCCACCGCGCGCCCGACGCTGACCCGCTGCCATTGGTATTCGAGCCGTCCCGCGCGCGAGATGCGCAACAACGCGTCGATGATCGCCGCCGCGCGCGCAACCGCGGTGCGCAAATAGTGCAACGACTCGCGCACGTCGCCATCGAGAATCTGCGTCATGCGCCGCGCTTCGTTCTCAGGCAAGCGAGCCTGCCCGACGAGGCCGTCGAGTTCGTCGCACGACACGTGCAGTTCCTTCGAAAACCCTTGCAGATTGACGAGCGGCGAGCGCAGATCATGCGACACGCTGTAGATGAACATCTCGTTGTCCTGCGTTTCCTGGCGCAATTCCTCATTGACGCCCGCCAGGTCGCGCGCGCGTGCTTCGAGCTCCGTCTTCAGGGCCTGCTGCCCGGTTTCCGCCTCGCGCAGACGCGCATCGGTCTGATGCAGCACCGTGTCGAGCGCGGCGATTTCGTCGCTGCCTGACAATGGCGCCGCGAGCGGCCGGCCGCTGCCGAGCCGCTCGGCATTATCGGTCAGCACTTCGAGGCGCTGGCCGATGCCGCGCGCGAACACGAAGGCGGTGACCGCCCAGATCAGCATCGAGCCGAACGCCGCGGCGATCAGCGCGCGCTGCTGAAGCCCGCGACGCTCGCCGAGCGCGCTCGAGCGCTCGACATCGAGCACCGACGCCGCCGCGTCGAACTGGGCCAGCTCCTCGCGGAACACGGCGATCTGCTCCGGCAACTCGCCGGTTTCGAGCGCGATATAGGGACGTAGACTGCGCCCTTCGTGCAAGGCCTGCGAGATCGCCACACTGTGTGCGCAATACGCGTCGATCGCGCGCCGCATGCTGCGTACGCGCTCGGCCTGGGCCGGCGTTTCGGCTACGAGCGCATCGAGCTTCGCGAGCCGGTCGTTCAGGTCGACCCACACCGCGTGGCGGTCGATCAGCGACGCCTCGCCCGTCACCATCGCGGTGCGCACGCGCGCGGCCTGGCGCAGCAGCGGGTCGACGATGGCCGAGGACTCGTAGAGGATCTGCTTGCTGTTGTCGACCCAACGCGCGGCCTGCGCGGTGCGCTCCTGGGTATCGAAGACGACCCCGAGCAGCGCGAGTTCGACCACGCTCGGTATCGCGATCAGCAGCAGGCCTTTGGTGATTAGTTTCATGGTTCCGTCAGGGCGTTCAGGCTGTGGTTCAGGCTGTCACTCGAACGGCGGGGCTCGCGCACACCCGTGGCGCCCTGTAAGGCGGGCGCCGCGCGGCCGGACGGGCCATTATCGACGTGAACCAGAGATATTTCAACGGCGCGCCTGCAAGCGCTCGACCACACAAAAATGACTTTTTTATTGGGATGGGATGTTTTTTCGGCGCCGCCTGCGTCTATGATGGAGACAAGGTGTGCTGGGATGCGAATGCGCGCGGCGAGGCGGTTCGGCATGATTCGTGCGGGAGCGGTGGAGCGATGCAGCAGCGTCGAATCATCGTGAATCCGGCCTTGTCGTATGCTATAAAAGATCGACGTGCGGCGCGCGAAAGCCGGGAGTGGTCGCATGAGGACGCAGCGTTTCTTGCAATTCTTTTTCAGGCGAATTTTTATGTCCTTCCCGAAAAAGCGTAGACGCGCGAAGGTGGACGGCGACGAGTCGTTCCTCGCGGTTCTGCGGCATTTCAAGCCGTTCGGTCAACTCGACACCAAGATTGCGCGGGCTCGCGCGCAGGACGAACCGGTGCTCTATGCACACGTACTGCCCGGACTCGACGTACTTCTATGCAGTGTGCGCGGCGCGCAGCCGCCCTACCCCGCACCAGCCGAATTGCGGCGGCGCTGCATCGAATCCATAACCAACGCACTGGAGCAACCGCTCGATGGTCTCGAGAACGGCGGCTACTGGTACGAGGCCGACGGCTTCGGCTTCCTCGTGTTCGCGAGTCGTGCGCGCGGCAAGATTCTGACGGAGTTCGGCGCGACGCGGATCGGTACTCGCCGCGGCGTGCGTCGCCAGGATGCGTCGGGCGATGCAACACCGCGCTCGCTCAGATAGCGCCGATCAGATACCCTGAAGTTCAGGGTTACTGACAGGTCGTTTCGTCGTCATCCATCGGCGGTTTCGACAGCCGATGTCGTCACGCATCGCTGGCGTCTTCGGTGGCGCTGCGCTGCTTTCCTGTCCGCTTCATTGCATTGAAACACGGGCTTTCACGGCCGCCGCGCGCAGTTGCGCGCGGCATCGTGCCATTCATTCGGCCATCGCATCATCGACGCGCTCGCGCGCGGGCGGCACGCTGATCAGCCACAGAAAGATCACGCACAGGCCGCCGCCGAGGCCCCAGTTCAACGAGTCCACCGGCAAAACCGACAACATCAGCTGCCCTTGTATTCGGCCGCGCTCGCCGGCGACTGTGTCGCGGGCTTGCGATTGCTATCCGTCGCGGCCGGCGACGACGCGCCGCCCGAGGACTTGTTGACCGGCGCGCCCTCCAGCGACATCGGCGCCTTCGGCTGTTGCTTCACGCCCGGCGGCGGCGCCTTCGGCATCTGCCGCACCTGCGCGAGCAGTTGCGTGCACGGCAGCGGCTTGTTGTTGCTCGGCGCGAGCAGCGGGATCAGCGCCGCGAACGGATTGATCAGCCCGAGCCCGACCGCCGCGCCGCCACGCAGTGCGAGCGCGGCCGCATTGACGCCGACGTGCGGGTCCTTGAAGGTGCCTTTCACGTACAGCGGCGAGCGCAGCGAAAAGACCCGGAAGCCCTTCGTATGCGGATGCACGCCGAGGTCCATCGTTTCGTCGCGCAGATTGATGTGACCGTCGATGTTGATCACCGCATCGCCGGTATCGAGCGCGAACACGCGCGCTTCGAGCACGCCATCGGTCGCGACGAAATCGGCGGCCGCGCAGTTGATCTTCACGTCGCGATTGCCGAACAGCTTTTCATAGACCACGTTCGCGACGTTCAGGCCGGCCGCCTCCATCAGCAGACGGCTCACGGTGCCCTCGGTCACGAGCGCCTTCAGCTCGCCGTTCGAAGTCGCGGCGAGCGCCGCCGGAGAGTTGCCGGTCGCGGACAGCGACGCGTCGCCGTTGATCTCGCCGAGCGCGCTCTGCATCGTCTTGAAGTTCGGGAACAGTTGCTTGAGCTTCAGATGCCGCGCCGACATCGCGAAGCGCCCCTTCAACGGCGCCCCGCTGCCATCGAGATAAATGTCCGACGCGAGCGAGCCGCCCGCGACGCCGAATTTCAGCGGCACCAACGACAGCACGCCGTCGGTCATCACGACGTGCGTGTACAGATCCGTGATCGGCAAATTCGAGTTCTTGATGATGCGCCGGCCGGTGAACTTGACGTCGGCGTCGATCGCCTTCCAGCGGTCGGTGCGAAACTCCTCGACCGGCAGCGCGCGGTTGCCCGGCTGCGCGGCCGCGCCGCCGCGCTTCGCCTTGCTCGCCTTCGAATCGGCGCCGATCACCGGCGCAAGATCCGAAAACTGCAGCAGATGCGACTCGAGTTCGCCCTTCAGCAGCGGACGCGGCTGGCGGCCGGTATAGGTCAGCGAACCGTTCAGATCGCTGCCACCGACCCGGCCTGTAAAGTTTTCATACGTGAACACGTTGCCGCTCGATTTGAACCGGCCGATCAGATGGCCCTCGGTCGCGTACGGCGGGGTCTCGGGCAAGGTCACACCGGTCAGCGAATACAGCCGCGCCATGCTGTTGCCTTGCAGCCAGAGACGCAGATCGAGCGCCGCGAGATGCGCCGGATCGGTGACCGTGCCGACGAAGGCGATATGCAGGTCGCCGGCTTTCACGTCGGCCTGCACCGGGAACGGCCGGTTCGCGTCCTGCAGCGCGAGCACGCCGCCGAGCTTGCCGCTGCCGGACACCGGCGTGCGGTTGTAGGTGCCCTTGACGGTCCAGGCGATCGCATAGAGCGGTGTCGCGCGTGGCGCGCCGGGTGCGGTGCCGCTCGCGGCCGAGACGGCCGCAGACGTGCTGGCGCTCTCGCTGGCCGCGCCGCTCGTCGCAAGCGCGCCTGATGTTGCGCCCGGGCCCGAGGCTGCCGACGCCTGCGCCGGGGTCTGAACTTCGGACGCCGCCGCTGCGGAAGCCGCCTTCGCTTCCGAAGCCGCCTGCGCTTCGGCCTGTGCGGCAAGCTTGCTCGCACCCGCGCGGCCGACCGCCTGCGCCGACGCGCTGCGCGAGGCCGCCTCCTGCTGCTTCAACGCGTCGCCGATCGGGATCGGCTGCCCGAGCGTATCGACGACCATCTGCACCTCGACCTTCTTCTGCTGATCCGACAGCGCGATATTGCCCTTCGCGAACGCGATATCGTGCAGATCGAGCTTCCACTCGGATGGCCCGGTCGACGACGGCAGTTTGAAGGTCCAGTTATTGCGCCCGTCGACAAGACGTTCGAGATCGACGAATGGATTCACGAGGTTGATCGCCGGAATCACGATGTCGTGCGTGAGCAGCGGCAACACCTCGACCTCGAAGTCGATTTCGTCGAGTGTCGCGAAGTGCGGCTGTTTGGCCCAGTCGGGATTGCCGATCGTGATATTGGCCGCCGAAAAGCGCGGCCAGGGCACCCAGCCGCGCCAGCCGGTTTCGCCGACCGCATGACGCCAGCCCACCTTCAGATCGCCGTTGATCGCGAACGGCCGGCCGATCGCCTGGCTCACCTTGTCGTCGATGTAAGGCCGCGCGCGGTTCCAGTCGAAGGTCAGGATGAAGATGACGAGCGCGACGATCAGGATGACGAGCACGGCCAGCAGCCATGCAAGGATTTTTCCGACCCGTCGTCCGATGCTGCTCGACACTGCCATTGAAAGGCTCCGCGTGTTGTTCTACGTTGTGCACCGTGCAGCAGTTATCGTGCCTGGCGCGTGGCAATGAATCGTCGAGCCGGTTGTGGGTTGTGTGCGCTATTGCGCCTCGTCGTTTTATCATGGCGCACGCTTTGCCGACAGACCGACCGGCGCATTGACGCCGTCGCGCCGGCACGAAGCGACACCCTCCCCACGACGTTCCAACCATGACCGATGTTCCCCTCCTCCTCGCCGACGGCATCGTGCGGCGTGATGCGCAGCGCGGCCAGACGCTGTTGCAGCAGACCACCTTCGCGCTGCGCGCCGGCGAGCGCGTCGCGATCACCGGACCGTCCGGCTCCGGCAAGAGCGTATTCCTGCGCGCGCTTGCGCTGCTCGATCCGATCGATGCGGGGCGCATCTTGTGGCATGGTGCGCCGCTCGTGCGAGCGGCGATTCCGCGCTATCGGCGCGGCGTCGCGTATATCCGGCAGCGGCCCGCGCTGATCGACGGCAGCGTCGAAGACAATCTGCGCTATCCATTCGAGCTGCGCGCGTATCGCGACGCGCGCTTCGATCGCGTGCGAGCGGCCAGGCTTGCGATGCAGGCCGGCCGCGGCGAGGACTTTCTCGGCAAGCGCGCAAGCGAATTATCGGGCGGCGAAGCGCAGATCGCCGCGCTGATCCGGGTGCTGCAACTCGCGCCCGAAGTGTTGTTGCTCGACGAGCCGACCGCGTCGCTCGACCCGGCTTCATCGCGCGCAATCGAAGCGCTCGTGCAGGCATGGTTCGATGCCGCGCCGGGCGCGCACGCATCGATATGGGTATCGCACGATCCCGAGCAGGCGGCACGCATGAGCGAACGGCATCTGACGATGCGCGCCGGCGTGCTGGCCGAACACACTACGGTGCGGCGCGACGCGGACCAACGCGATGCCGCGGAGCTGCGCCGGGAGTCCCGCTCATGAGCCTGCAGAATCTGAGCTTGTGGGACGTCGCGATTGCGACGCTGCTGATCGTCGTGAACGGCGCGGTGTCGGTCGCGCTGAAGCTCGATCTCGAACGCAAGCTCGCATGGGCGGCGGTGCGCACCGTGCTCCAGTTGCTCGCGATCGGCTATGTGCTCGGCTGGGTGTTCAGTTTCGCTCGCTGGTACGTGGTGCTGCCGCTGATGATCGTGATGACGCTGATCGCGGGTTTCGCCGGCGCGCAGCGCGGCAGTCACACCTATGCCGGACAACGCGCGGACAGCTTGCTGTCGATCTGGGTCAGCTCGTGGCTCGTGGCCGCGGTGGGGTTGTTCGTCGTGATCCGCATCCATCCGTGGTACGAGCCGCAATATGCGATTCCGATTCTCGGCATGATCCTCGGCAACACGCTGACCGGTGTATCGCTCGGCATCGAGCGGATGACCGAGGAGCTGACCGCGCGGCGCGACCGCGTCGACATGGCGCTCGCGCTCGGCGCGACGCGCTGGGAGGCCGCGCAGGCGCCGGCGCGTCAGGCGGTGCGCGCGGGCATGATGCCGACGTTGAATCAGATGGCGGTGGTCGGCGTGGTCAGTTTGCCGGGCATGATGACCGGCCAGGTGCTGGCCGGGCAATCTCCATTGCAGGCGGTGCGCTATCAGATCGTCATCATGTTTCTGATCGCGGCGGCGTCGGCGCTGGGGACGGTGGGCGCGGTGCTGCTCACGTACAGGCGACTGTTTTCGGCTGAGCATCAGTTCTTGCCGGCGCGGCTCGTCGAGCGTGACGCACGCAAAGGATGACTCACCGGGATGACGCGCTCAAGCGTGCTACGGCTCGCGCACGCGGCCATCACGCCGCGTGCGCTCGACCGTTCAACGCTTAGCGGTGATGGCCACCTCAGTGCCATCGCTCAGCGTCAGCGTTTTCGTCGTGCCGTTGACCGGCATCGTGAAACGCACGATCTGGCTCATACGCACATCGTTCGGACACTTGAGCGTCTTGCCGCCGCTCGTCACGGTTTTGACACCGTGCGGCGTCTGCGCCTGGAAGCTCAGCTGTACGGTCGCGGTGCCGTCGCTCGCCACCACCGGTGCGAGTCGGATCTGCGTCTGGCGAATCATCGCGCCATTCTCGTCGACCGGCAGCGACGCATAGTCCGGGCATGCATCGGTAGCGGGCACCGGACCGCCGGGCGGCACGGTCTTCCACGTGAAGTCGTCCGTTTCTCCCGAGCGGATCGTGCGGGTCTCCTGGGAATTGCCGAACTGTTTCGACGTGACGCGAACGGTGTAGCGGATCGGACCGTCGAGCGCGGCCTTGTTGGTCACCGTGATCGGCGTGGCTGCGTGAGCAGCCGGCACGAGCGCGCAAGCGAGAGAAGCGACAACCGAAACGGCGGAGAGTTTGAAGCTGAAGCTCATACTGTCACCTCGTTGTTGTGCCGCTGCGCGCTCGCGTCGACGCGACTGCCCGTGCACTGCCGAGGCCCGGCCGGTTCACACTGGCTGGCCTCGCCGCAAGACACGCAACCGTTTTGGCATGCTGCGTCGTCAGTCTAACGCCAAGCGCGCTGGCGCGCGTGTCGTGTCGGCTCGGGTGTTAACCCGCTTGCGGCGACGCGCTTTCTGCGCGTCGATTTCATCTCAGAAGCCGGTCAGCACCAGCTTGCCGATCGCGCGTCCTGCTTCGAGCAACTGATGCGCGCGGCGCAGATTCTCCGCGTTGATGCGGCCCAGGTCCTGGCCGAGCGTCGTGCGCAACGTGCCCGCGTCGACGAGGCGCGCGACCTCGGTCAGCAGCTTGTGCTGCTCGATCATGTCGGGCGTGCCGAACATCGAGCGCGTGAACATGAATTCCCAGTGAAACGCGGCGCTCTTCGCCTTCAGCAATTCGACCGGCACCGCGGCGCTGTTCTCGACGATCGTGCAGATACCGCCTTGCGGTTTGATCAGTTGGGCGGCAGCGGGGAAATTGCGGTCGGTGTCGTTGAAGATCAGCACGTAGTCGACCTCTTCGATGCCAAGCTCTTTCATCTGCGCAGGCAGATCGCCGAAGTGATCGACGACGTGATCCGCGCCGAGCTCACGTGCCCATTTCGCCGATTCGGGCCGCGACGCGGTTGCGATCACCTTCAGCTTGCCGAGCTGTTTCGCGAGCTGAATGCCGATCGAGCCGACCCCGCCCGCGCCGCCGAAAATCAGCACCGTGCGGCCTGCGTCGGCGCCCTGCGGCGATACGCCGAGGCGGTCGAACAAGGCTTCCCATGCGGTGATCGCGGTCAGCGGCAACGCGGCCGCGTGCGTGAAATCGAGCGACGCCGGCTTGTGTCCGACGATCCGTTCGTCCACCAGATGAAACTCGCTGTTGGCGCCAGGCCGGGTAATGCTGCCCGCATAAAACACCGGGTCGCCAACCTTGAACAGCGTGACCTCGGGCCCGGCCGCGACGACGGTGCCGGCCGCATCCCAGCCGAGCACGCGCGGCGTCTTCTCGACGCTGTCTTTCGGCGCGCGCACCTTGGTGTCGACCGGGTTCACGGAAATCGCTTCGACCTTGACCAGCAGATCGCGGCCGCTCGCTTCGGGTTTCGGGATCTCGACGTCGACGAGCGCTTCGGCGTGATCGATTGGCAGATAACGGTAGAGTCCGACGGCTTTCATGGCTGCTCCTTGTGGGTTCGGTTGATGTGCAAGCATGACCAGAATCGTAAGACGGTTCTTATTCTGTTAAAACAGTCATAATCACTGAAACATTTTTTTGTTTTCCAGAATAATGAACGATTCAAGTCCGGCTGGCCGGTCCCTGCCCAGCGAGCGCGAACGGCTCGACCTGCTCGATGTCGCGCTGTTCGTGCGCGCCGCGCTGCTTGCCAACGTGTCGGCGGCCGGGCGCGAGTTCGGTTTGTCGGCGGCGGTCGCGAGCGCGCGGATCGCGCAACTCGAAAAGCTGCTCGGCGCGCGCTTGCTGCATCGGACCACGCGCCGCATCAGCCTCACCCAGGACGGTGAAGTGTTCATGACGCGCGCCGAGGCGCTGCTCGACGCGGCCGGCGCCGCGCGCGCATCGGTCGGCCGCGCGCAGGCGGAGCCGCAGGGACGGCTGCGCGTGACGATGCCGTCGTCGTTCGGGCGCCAGCATGTGTCGCCGGTGATCAGCGAGTTTTTGCGCCACTATCCGGGTGTCAGCGTCGATCTGCGCCTGACGGATCAGGTGGTCGATCTGGTCGACGCGGGCATCGATGTCGCGATCCGCGTCGGCGTGCTGAAGGATTCGTCGCTGGTCGCGCGGCGGCTCGCGGTGAATCGCCGCGTGCTGTGCGCGGCCCCCGCCTATCTGGCCGCGCACGGCACGCCGCATCATCCGTCGGATCTGGCGCGGCACGAGTGCATCATTTTGTCGGAGCAGCGCGACTGGCGTTTCGTGACGCCCACTGGCCCGCTCGACGTGCGCGTGAGCGGGCGCCTCGTCACCGACAACGGCGAGGTGATTCGCGACGCGCTGCTCGCGGGCTTCGGCATCGCGCTGAAATCGACATGGGACGTGGCGCCTTATCTGCGCAGCGGCGAACTCGTCAGCGTGCTCGACAGCTATCCGCTCGCGGACGACGTCGCGATCTGGGCCGTGTACCCGAGCCGCGCGTTCATGCCGCCGAAGACGCTCGCATTCATCGACTTCGTCGCCGCGCATTTCGGCGATCCGCCGTATTGGGATCGTGAGCCGGTTGGAGCGGCGGGCGCGTAAGCGTCACGCCCGTTAAGCGGCGTCAGCGCCTGCCGCCCTTCGCGCCGCCCTGCTTGCGATCCGAGTTCACATCGGTATGCGAGTCGTTCTGCGTGCGCTGCTGATACTCGCCGCCGCCGCGGCGGTCGGTATCCTGCAAGCCATGCTCGATATCCTCATGCGCCTGCTTGCCGACATGGCGCGGATTGTCTTCGTGCTGTGACTCCGGATGCTGGTCGGTTTCATGCGGCAGCGGCGCCGCGGCTTCCTGCAACGACTCCGGGTCCTTGTTCGCGTGCGGGTCGGCTTGCGAGTCGCCATCTGTCGATTGCGGCTGGGTCTTCATTGCATTGCTCCTTCGCGAAGCGCGTTCGCGCACTGAGTGCGCACGGCGAATTCGCGGGTTGATTCAGCCACCTGGACGAGCGCGCATCACGCGACGCCCAGACGTTTTTTCATCGCCGCGGTGATGCGCTGACGGGTCTTCGCATAGTCGGCCCACGGGTCGTTCGAGAGGCCGTCCACGCGCTCGTGGACGTTGCGGATGCCCCATTGATCGCCGCTCGTCGTGCTGTCGAGTTCGTCCCACGCGAGCGGCACCGACACGCCGAGTCCCGGCCGCGCCCGCGCCGAGAACGCGGCCACCGTGCTGGAGCCGCGGTTGTTGCGCAGATAGTCGATGAAGATTTTCTTCTTGCGATTCTGCGCGCCCATCTTCGCGCTGAAATACTGCGGCAGCGTCGTCGCCATATGCTGCGCGACCGCCTGCGAGAAATCCTTCACTTCATCCCAGCCGGCCTGCTTCGCGAGCGGCACGACCACGTGCAAGCCCTTGCCGCCGCTCGTCTTGACGAACGACTTCAGGCCCAGTTCGTCGAGCAGCGAGCGGGTCAGTTGCGCGGCCTCGACCATCCGTTCCCAGCCGAGCGACGGGTCCGGGTCGAGATCGAACACCATCCGATCGGGCTTTTCAATATTCGACGCGAGCGCATTCCACGTGTGAAATTCGACGGTGCCCATCTGCGCGGCGCCGACCAGTGCGGCGAGCGTGTCGACCGTGATCAGCGCCGGATGGCCCGGGTCGAGTCCTTCGTGCTGCGTGACGTTTGGAATCGACAGCTTCTGGCTGTGCTTCTGGAAGAACAGCTCGCCGCCGATATCCTCGGGCGCGCGCACCAGCGCGACAGGCCGCTCGCGCAGATGCGGCAGCATCCATTCGGCGATTGATTCGTAGTACTGCACCAGTTCGAGCTTGCTTGCGCCGCTGCTCTTGTCGATCACGCGATCGGGATGCGAGATGCGCACGCCGGCGATTTCGCTTTGCGTGCGCGAGCGTGTTGCCGTGGTTCGGGCGGACGCGCGTTCCGTCACGGCAGGCGTGGCGGTCTTGGCGGTCTTGCTGGTTTTCGTGGCTGCGCGCTTTTTCGGCGCGCCTGGTTGCCGCGTATCGTCGGCGGCGGTTTCGGTTTGCTGTTGCACGTCGGCTCCTTGTCGGGCGGTTTCCCTGACGATCTGGCGCGCCGGTTTGTCGTCGCGCAAACTGACGAAAGACGCCTGGCGCACGATGCCATCGCTCGTCCATTCGGCGAAGTTGCATTCGGCGACGAGCACCGGCTCGACCCAATGCACGGGCGTGCGGCTGCGCTCACGCGGCGCGCTCGCGAACGGCATGCGCTTGCTCGCGTGCGCGTCGAGCGCCTGTTTGACCGAGCGCAGCAACCCGGCGTCGAAGCCGGTACCGACGCGCCCCGCGTACTGCAGTTGGCCGTCGGCGTCGTAGACACCGAGCAGCAGCGCGCCGAACGCCTCGCGGCTGCCGGCCGGCTCCGAATAGCCGCCGATCACGAACTCCTGGCGCCGCCGGCACTTCAGCTTGATCCACGACGGCGCGCGGCCCGACACATAGCGGCTGTCGCGCCGCTTGCCGATGATGCCTTCGAGCCCCATGTCGCACGCGCTCTTGAGCAGCTCGCCGGCGCTGAACGCGAAGTCGTTCGAAAAGCGCAGCACGCGATCGTCGACGCCTTCGAGCAGCGCGCGCAGAATCGCGCGGCGCTGTTCGAGCGGCACGCCGCGCAGGTCGTAGCCGTTCAGGAACGGCAGATCGAACAGATAGATCACGATGTCCTGCGGGCGATGCGCATCGAACGCGTTTTGCAGCAACTGGAAGCTCGGCACGTCGCGTTCATCGAGCACGACCGCTTCGCCGTCGAGCCACGCGCTTTGCATGTCGAGCCCGGCGATGGCCTCGATCTGCTTGCTGAACCTGGTGGTCCAGTCGTTGCCGTTGCGCGTGAAAACGCTGACGGCACCAGCCTTCTTTTTCGACGCGTGGTCGATGCGCGCGAGCACGCGGTAGCCGTCGAACTTGATTTCGTACAGCCAGTCGTCGCCAGGCGGCGCAGTGTCGACGAGCGTCGCCAGCTCCGGCGTCAGGCTCGCGGGCAACGCGGCTTTGACCGCGCCTTCGATCGATGGCGATGCGGCGAGTTCGCGTAACGACTGCGCGGTACGCGTCGCGACGATGTCGGGGCGTTTGTGATCGGCTGCGCGGCGCGAGGATGCGGATTGCGACGGCCGGCCCGCGCTCGTGACCTTGGCGTCGCCCGAGGTTTTCGTCTGCGCTTTCGCTTGCTTCGTTTTCCTGCCTTTCGAAGCGCCGTCGGCCAGCACGCTGCCGGGCAGCTCTTTCAGCACGTCGTAGTCGCTTTCGTCGCGCGCTTCCTCGTCGCGCTCCTTGATCAGCAGCCATTGCTCCTTGTCGCCGCTGCCGCGCATATGGCTGCGTACCAGCGTCCAGCCGCCGTGCAGCTTCTCGCCGTGCAAATGAAACTTGAGCTTGCCGGCCGCGTACGACCGCGCGGCTTCGGCCGCGCCGCCCGCCGGCTCCCACGTGCCGCGATCCCACACGATCACGGTCCCCGCACCGTAGTTGCCCGGCGGAATCTCGCCCTCGAAGGTACCGTATTCGACCGGATGATCTTCGACGTGCACCGCGAGCCGCTTGACCGACGGGTCGAGGCTTGGCCCCTTCGGAACCGCCCACGACAGCAGCGCGCCGTTCAGTTCGAGCCGGAAGTCGTAGTGCAGACGCCGCGCGTCGTGCTCCTGGATCACGTAGGACAGTGTGTCGGGCGCGGCACGCGTCGCGCTCTTGCCCGTCTTGCTAGCCGCGCGCTTGCGGGTCGTCGCGCCGGATGGCTCCGGCGTGTCTTCGAAGCGGCGCTTGCGGTGATAGAGCTCGAGTCGGTCGTTCATGGCGATGACTCCGGTGCGTGAGTGCGATAGGCGGGTCGGCCGCGCGTTCAGGCCGCCGCGCGCCGTTTGCGCGACGTTGCGGTGGTTTTCGAAGTGGTGCGGGCGCTGCTGCCGCTACCGCTGCGACTGCGCGCGGTGCTCGTCGCGCGAGCCTTTTTGCGCGCGGGCGCGGCCGCCTCTTCATCGGACTCGGCTTCGCTATCGGCCTGATCCTCGTCCTCGCCGGCGGCGCGCTTGCGGCCAGTGGCCGCCTGCTTGCCCTTGCCGCGGCCGAGGCTGCGTTTGAGCAGATCGGACAGGTCGAGAATGTCGGCGGACTTGCGCGACTCGTGCGGCGTTTCGACCTCGGTGACCTCCTCGGTCTTGCCTGCCTGGATCTTGCGCTCGACGAGCGCCATGATGTCGTCGCGAAACGTGTCGTGATACTGCGTCGGGTCCCACGTCTCGCTCATGTCGTCGATCAGCTTTTTCGCCATGTCGAGTTCTTTGGCCGACACGCCGGCGGCCTTCATGCCTTCGGGCGGCACCTTGAATTCGTCGAGGCTGCGCACCTCGTCGGCCCAGCGCAGCGTGTTCAGCGCGAGCATCGGACCGAGCGGAATCAGCGCGGCCAGATGCTGCTTGTTGTGCAGCACGACGCTCGCGACGCCGATCTTGCCCGAGGCCGTCATCGCCTCGCGCAACAACGCATAGACTTTTTCGCCCTTGCGGTCGGGCGTCAGGAAATACGGTGTGTCGAGATAGAGAAACGAGATATCGGCTGCGTCGACGAACGCGAGGATGTCGACCGTCTGCGTCGACTCGGGATTCGCCGAGCGGATTTCGTCGTCCGACAGTACGACGTAGCGATCCTTCTCGTATTCGAAGCCGCGCACGATGTTCTCACGGGTCACGTCCTTGCCGGTGCGCTTATTGATCTGCTTGTAGCCGATCGGGTCGATCGTGCGCTTGTCGAGCAGATTGAAGCCGACCTTCTCCGACTGCGTCGCCGGATAAAGCTGCACCGGTACGTGAACCAGCCCGAAACTGATTGCGCCCTTCCAGATCATATGTGCCATCGCGCGCTCCCCTGTCCCATGGCCCTGAGATATCAGGCGAAGCAGCAAGCGTGCCCGCATTTTGGCGGGTTTTGCGCTGCTGCCACGCTTAAAGCATGCGCCGGTCCGCTCGGCGGCGTGCTGTCATGAGGCTGTAAGTCTTGCGACGAAGCGGCAAAAGCTACGGCTGTCCTTGTTCGCGCGCGCTACCCGGAGGTCGTATCAAGGCTCGAGCAGGACCGGCACGGACGCAAACCCGCGAAACCGCACGCGCCCGCCCCGCGTCGGCTCGCCATCGACGCGATACGCGGGGAAGCGCCGCACGAAGCGCCCGATCGCAATCCGCGCCTCCAGCCGCGCCAGCGACAGGCCCGCGCACTGATGAATCCCGAAGCCGAAAGCGAGATGCCGGTTCGGATCGCGGCGAATGTCGAAGCGGTCCGGCTCGGCAAACTGCTCGGGATCGCGATTGGCCGCGCCGATGCACAGCGTGACCGGCGTGCCGCGCGCGACCGCGACGCCGCCGATCTCGGTATCGACCGTGGTCATG
The DNA here is from genome assembly GCF_038900515.1 of Burkholderia sp. JPY481. Taxonomy (NCBI): domain Bacteria; kingdom Pseudomonadati; phylum Pseudomonadota; class Betaproteobacteria; order Burkholderiales; family Burkholderiaceae; genus Burkholderia; species Burkholderia sp. JPY481. The sequence continues at coordinate 164,574 of NZ_JAYMRT010000001.1, read as the reverse complement.
CGGTTGCCGAGCTGGTTCGAACTTTCGAAGCGCAAACACTCCTCGACCGCGGTGCCGATCAACTCGGGCTCGCGCAGCAGCGCGGCACGCTCGTCAGGCCATTGGCTCAGCGTCACGAGCCCGTTGCCGATCAGGTTGGTGGTCGTTTCGTGCCCCGCGTTCAGGATGAAAATGCAGTTCTGCAGCAGCTCGGCCTCCGATAGCTGATCGTGCGGGCCCTCGCCCTGAATCAGCCGCGTCAGCACGTCGTGCTGCGGATCGCCGGGCTCGCGGCGGCGGCGTGCGACGAGGCCGCGCAGATAGTCGACGAATTCGCTGACCGCGCGATTGCCGCGCTCGAACTGCGCGTCGCTCAGCGACGGCTCGAGCGCGCCGAGTATCGCGAGCGACCAGTCTCGCAGCGGCGCGCGTTCGTCGTGCGGCACGTCGAGCAGATTGCCGATGACCTCGACCGGAATCGCCGACGCGAACTCGCCGATCAGATCGAACCGCCTGCGCTGCGCGGCCGCATCGAGCAGGTCGTCGACGAGCCGGATCAACGCGGGCTCCATCGCCGCGATCGCGCGCGCGGTCAGTGCGCCGGCGATCAGCTTGCGCACGCGAGTATGGCGCGGTGGATCGTTGAACACGAGGCTCGTGGTGTGATGCGCGTAAAGCGGCGAGTCGCCGTATTTCGGGCGGAACTCGACGGTCTTGTCGGAACTGAAGGTCTTCGGGTCGCGGTAGACCGCCTGGACGTCGCGAAAGCGCGTCAGGAACAGCGAGCCGTCGGGCATGCGGCGGATCGGCTCATAGGTGCGCAGTGCGCGATAGACCGGATAGGGATCGGCGTAGAACGCGGAACTTAGATGACGCAGATCGAAGTCGCGGGCAAGGGAGGAAGCGTCGCTGGCGGTTGCCGGGGTCATGCGTTGTCTCCGTGGGGCGTCTTGTTGCGCCTGTGATGTGGCGGGTTCGTGTGACCGTATTTGTTCGGTCTGTTCCGTTACGGCGATACGCAGACCGCCGACTTCAATCAACCTGACGACGACTGCGCCACACGATTCGATGCGTCAGTATGAACTGTGCACTGCCGGAGCGCACGGCCAACCCGCCCGCTACGGCCGCCCGCGACGGCGCGGCGAACGGAACCGATACAATAGCGGGATTTTCCGCGCGCCACGCGCCTCTTTCTTCCCGCGTCACTGGTCGTCCATGAACCTCGTCATTCAAAGCGTCGCCCCCCTTTCCGCCGACCACCACAAAACACTCGTCGCGCTCGCGCGCGGCTCGCAACCCGCCGTCATCGACGAGAACGCGATTCGCATCGCCGGCGCGACCCTCGCGCAACGCGCCGACGTCGAAGCGTATTGCTACACGCATCAACTCGACTACGCGTTTGTCGAAGCCGGCCGCCAGTTGCGCGACTTCGGACTCGTCGCGATGGACATGGATTCGACGCTGATCACGATCGAGTGCATCGATGAAATCGCCGATTTCTGCGGGCTCAAAGCCGAAGTCGCGGCGATCACGGAGGCTGCGATGCGCGGCGAGATCAAGGACTTCAACGAAAGCCTGACGCGCCGCGTCGCGCTGCTCAAGGGGCTCGACGCCAGCGCGCTCGAACGCGTGTACGAAGAGCGGCTGCAGTTGTCGCCGGGCGCCGAACGCATGCTCGCCGGCGCGAAACAGGCGGGCCTGAAAACGCTGCTCGTGTCGGGCGGCTTCACGTTCTTCACCGCGAAGCTGAAGGCGCGCCTCGGCCTCGATTTCACGCGTGCGAATACGCTTGAAATTGTGGACGGCAAGCTGACCGGCAACGTGATTGGCGAGATCGTCAATGCCGACGTGAAAGCGCGCACGCTGCGCGAAACCTGCGCGACGCTCGGGATCGAGCCTTCGCGCGCCATTGCGATGGGTGACGGCTCGAACGACCTGAAAATGATGGCCGAAGCGGGACTTTCCGTTGCATTCCGCGCGAAGCCGGTGGTGCGCGAAGCAGCCAGCGTGTCGTTCAATTTCGTTGGACTGGACGGGTTGCTGCGGTTGTTTTGAGGCTGGTGCTCGAGGGGCTCGTTATCGCGTCGGCACCACGGCCGACGCGTTGGCGAAATGCGCGAACCGTGTTGTTATCGGTTGAAAATGGCCGGCAGAAACAGGGCGAACATGCCGATGGAAATCAGGATGTTGAAGATCAACACGCCCTTCATGATGCGGTCGTGATTTTTGCCTATTTCCAACGACAGGATAAATTGTTTCATAAGAGGTAAATGTGTAGGGCCGCGAACAGAAACGCCGCCAGGCAGATCGTGAAAATCGACGCGCTTATCGCCCCACGTGAAAGCGCGCCAACCATGGACTCGGTCTGCCTGTCATCGAGAGCGGTGACGAAGCCATCCTGCCGCACCTTGAGCAAGCATGCCATCACGGCCGTGGGGCAATGCGCCAGCCATACGCGGGCGCAACGAGCGCAAGCGTAAAAATCGGCCCAACAATCGGCACCGCGAGATTCAGCAACACCCAGAAGAAAAGATTCATCGAAGCCCCTCCCCGAGCGCGGCAACGTTATTCGGCAAGCACACGATCGTAGCGTCGCGCACCCGCATCGAACATTCGGCCAAACGGTCAGATCCGCTCGATACTCCGGGCAACAAAAAAGCCCGCCGGGAACGCATCCCGACGGGCTTCTCGGACAACGTGTCGAACAGGCTGACGCGTATTAAGCGAGCTTAGCGAGGCTCTGCTCGATATCCGCCCGCAGATCAGCCTCGTCTTCCAGACCGATATAGAAACGCACCAGCGTGCCGCGGTGCGGCCACTCAGCCGCCGTGCGCATCGACGCGATGTCGTACGGCATCGCGAGGCTATGCGCGCCGCCCCAGCTCCAGCCGAGCGAAAACAGTTCGAGCGATTCGCAGAACATGTCGATCTGCGCCGCGCCGTATCGCTCGTCGAACACGACCGAGAACAGGCCGCCCGCGCCGGTGAAATCACGCTTGTACACTTCGTGCCCCGGACAGTCGGCGAGCGCCGGATGCAGCACCGCGACGATTTCCGGCCGGTTCTTCAACCACGCCGCGAGCGACAGCGCCGCGCGATCGTGCTGAGCAAAACGCAGTTGCATGCTCGGCAGGCTGCGCAGGATCAGCGAGCAGTCGTCCGAGGACACCCCGATGCCCATGCGCATACGCGCCGCCTTCAGCTTCACATGCACGTCGCGGTCGACCGTGATCGTCGCGCCCATCAGCACGTCGCCGCCGCCCGACTGGTACTTGGTCAGCGCCTGCACCGAGATATCGACGCCGTGGTCGAACGGCCGGAACGCGAGGCCGGCAGACCATGTGTTGTCGATCGCGGTGAAGACGTTGCGCGCGCGCGCCGCCGCCGTGATGGCCGGCACGTCGGGCACTTCCATCGTCACCGAGCCGGGCGCTTCGATCCAGATCAGGCGCGTGTTCGGCTGGATCAGCCTGGCAATGTCCGCACCGATCAGCGGATCGTAGTAACGCGCCGTGATGCCGAAATCGCGCGCGAGCCAGTCGCCGTGGTCGCGGTTCGGCGAATAGACGTTATCGGGGATCAGCACGTCGTCGCCGGCCTTCACGAGGCCGAAGTAGACGTTGGATATAGACGACAGCCCCGACGGCTGCAGCAGCGCATGTTTGCCGCCCTCGATCGCGGCAAGGCGTTGCGCGAGCGCGATCTGCGTCGGTGTCGCATGCAGGCCGTAGCGCCATTGCGCGTCGTTTTTCCAGTCGAGCGCGCGCATCGCCGCGAGATCGGGGAACACCACCGTCGACGCCCGCGTGACCGGCGTCGAAAACGATTCGAAGCCCGGCGTGATGTCGTCCTCGGCACGCACGATGCGGGTCTGCAGGCGGTGTTTGGGTTTGGATTCAGTCATGTAGAGCTCGATGAAAAACACGGAGAAGCGGGCCTGAAGCAACGGCCGCGCCGCGCGACTCAAGATGCCCGGCGTGCGTACGCATCAGTCGCCGGTTTGCAGGTTGCTGACGCCGCCCACCGGGTGCCCGCCGGCAGCGGATGCCGGCTCCGGAGCCGCCACTGCGCCGTTCGCAGCAGCCGGCTGCGGAGTTGGGATGGCCGCCTTGGCCGCCGCGCCGGCCGAACCGGCCGCCGGTACCGCCTGCCCCGCCGCCAGGGGCTTCAGATTGAATTCCTGCGGGTTCGAATCGTCGACGTTCATGCGGTCGCCTTCGAGCGAGCCGTCCGCCGCGAACTTGCCGACCCAGTTGCCGGTGATATGCGTGCCGTCGTTCGATTCCTCGACTTCGAGCGTATCGCCGACGCGGTCGCCCGCGATCAGGATCACCTCGCCGTTATCGGTGTACTGATACTCGCCGTGCACACCGGAAGGATCGTCGGTCTTGGGCCCGAGCCGCAGCACGATCGGCCGCGCGCCGAGCGTGCCCACGTAGTGCGGAAACTTCGCGAACTCGGGGCTCGGTTTCAGCGGCAGCTGGATCGGCGGCGGCGCGGCCAGCTCCTTGACCGCATCGCTTTCCGCCCACGCCTGCGACGGCATCCACAGCACCGTGCCGGCACACAGCAGCGCGACGGCGCTTGCCGCCACGCCGGCGCGCTGACGCAACGCGCGCGTTACCGAACCCTTCGTCACTTTCGCTTCCCGCATCCTGTCGATCCTTTGCTGGTTCCTGCTTGCTACCTATGCCGGGCCGGCCTGCCGTGCGCGGTCACAGACGCTCGAAAACCGCCGCGATGCCCTGGCCGCCGCCGATGCACATCGTGACGAGCGCATAGCGCCCGCCGATGCGCTGCAGCTCGTACAGCGCCTTCACGGTGATCAGCGCGCCGGTCGCGCCAATCGGATGGCCGAGCGAAATGCCCGAGCCATTCGGATTGACCTTGGCCGGATCGAGACCGAGCTCCTTGCTGACCGCGCAGGCCTGCGCGGCGAATGCCTCGTTGGCCTCGATCACGTCGAGATCGGCGACCGTCAGACCTGCCCGCTCGAGCGCCTTGCGGCTCGCCGGCACCGGCCCGATGCCCATATACGCCGGATCGACGCCCGCATGCGCGTACGACACGAGCCGCGCCAACGGCTTCACGCCGCGCCGCTCGGCGACACTGCGCTCCATCAGCACGACGGCCGCGGCCGCGTCGTTGATGCCCGACGCGTTGCCCGCCGTCACCGTGCCGTTCTCCTTCACGAACACCGGCTTGAGCTTCGCGAAGTCGTCCGCGGTTGCGTTCAGCCGCGCGTGCTCGTCAGTGTCGAATACGATGTCGCCCTTCTTCGATGCAAGCGTGATCGGCAGAATCTGTTCCTTGAAGTAGCCGCTCGTGATCGCGTGGGCCGCGCGACGGTGCGATTCGAGCGCGAGCGCGTCCTGCGCGTCGCGCGAGATGTCGTACTTGCGCGCGACGTTCTCGGCGGTCACGCCCATATGGATCGACTGGAACGGATCGTTGAGCGCGCCGACCATCATGTCGACCAGACGCGCATCGCCCATGCGCTGACCGAAGCGCGCGGCCGGCATCGAGTACGGCGCGCGGCTCATGTTTTCGGCGCCGCCGCCGATCGCGATATCGGCATCGCCGAGCAGCACGCTTTGCGCGGCCGACACGATGGCCTGCAAGCCCGAGCCGCACAGCCGGTTCACTGTCAGCGCGGGCGTATGCTGCGCGACCCCGCCGTTGATCGCCGCGACGCGCGCGAGATACATGTCTTTCGGCTCGGTGTGCACGACGTTGCCGAACACGACGTGCCCGACTTCATCGCCCGACACGCTCGCGCGCTCCAGCACTGCGCGCACGACGCGCGCGCCGAGATCGGTCGGGGCAAAATCCTTCAGGCTGCCGCCGAACGTGCCGATTGCCGTGCGCACACCGCTTACCACCACTACGTCCCGTTGCATCGCTTGCCCCTCCTGTTGTCTCCAGTTCGCCTGGATGATTGCGCCAACGCGGGCCATGCTGCGCCGCGCGCGGCTTACGTAATATCTAGCCTGCCAGCAGCCGCTCGACGGTCTCGCGCGACGGGATCGGCGCGACCGCGCCATAACCTTGCGTCGACAGCGCGGCGGCGACGTTCGCGTAGCGCGCGGCCGCAAATGGATCGTCGCCCGCAACGATGCGCGCGATGAATGCGCCGCCGAAGCAGTCGCCGGCGCCGGTCGCATCGACCGCATCGACGACGTAACCCGGCACGACGCGTCGTTCGTTAGATGTCGCAATATACGAGCCGTCCTTGCCGAGCTTCAGCGCAACCACGCTCGGCCCGTGCGACAGCAGAAAATCGACGATTTCGTCGCAGCCGGTCAGCCCGGTCAGTTCGGTGACGTCGTCCCAGCTCGGCAGGCAGATGTCGGTCTGGCGGATCGCCTCGAGCATCACCGCGCGCGCCCGCGCGAGCGGCCACAGCTTCAGACGCAGATTGGTGTCGAAGCTCACGCGCACGCCATTCGCGCGCGCATGCGCGATCGCCTCGAGCGCGGCGTCGCAAGCGCTGACGCTGATCGCGAGACTGATGCCGGACAGATGGATGACCTTCGCCGCCGCGAGCGCGTCGCGCGGCAGATCGGCGGGCGCATAGCGGCTCGCCGCCGAGCCCGCGCGCAGATAGTCGAACGCGTGGCCGTTGGGACCGTGGGATACGAAATAGACGCCTGTCGACGCTTGCGCATCGATACGCACGAACGACGTGTCGACCTGCTCGCGCTCCCACAGGTCGACCAGCAGGCGTCCGAAATGATCGGCGCCGACCGCCGATACAAAGCCGGTCCTCGCACCCTGGCGCGCGGCCGCGATGCAGAAGTTCGACGTGTCGCCGCCGAAGCCTTGCAAGTAGTTCGGCTGATCCTTCGCCGACTGGTTGAATTCGATCATCGCCTCGCCGAGCGCGAGGATGTCCGGTGTTTGAGCTTCAGGCCGTGCGGCCGCGCCGGGCGTCATCGCTTAGACCTCGCCCCACAAATCGTGGCCGTCCGCGCCAGTGATCTTCACCGACACGAAATCGCCGACCTTGTAGCGCTTCGACGCCTTGGTGGACGGCGCGATATAGACGACGCCGTCGATCTCCGGCGCATCCGCCGCGGTGCGGCCGATGCCGCCGTCCGCGTTGATCTCGTCGACCAGCACCTTCAGCGTCTTGCCGACCTTCCTCGCGATGCGCTTCGCCGACACCTGCTCGGCCACTTCCATGAAACGGGCGCGACGTTCCTCACGCACTTCGTCGGGCAATGCGCCGTCGAGTTCGTTCGCGCTCGCGCCTTCGACCGGCGAATACGCGAAGCAGCCGACGCGATCGAGCTCCGCCTCGCGGATGAAATCGAGCAGCGTCTCGAACTGCTCTTCGGTCTCGCCCGGAAAGCCGGCGATGAACGTGCTGCGGATCGTCAGATCCGGGCAGATCTCGCGCCACGCCTTCACGCGCTCCATCACCTTCTCCGCGTTGGCCGGGCGCTTCATGCGCTTGAGCACTTCCGGATGCGCGTGCTGGAACGGCACGTCGAGATACGGCAGCACGTGACCCTTGTACGGACCCGCGGCCATCATCGGAATCACTTCGTCGACGCTCGGGTACGGATACACGTAATGCAGACGCACCCACGCGCCGTATTGCGCGGCGAGTTCGCCGAGCGCGGCGACCAGATCCGTCATGCGCGTCTTGATCGGCTTGCCGTTCCAGAACCCGGTGCGGTATTTGACGTCGACGCCGTATGCGCTCGTGTCCTGCGAAATCACGAGCAGTTCTTTCACACCGGACTTGAACAGGTTCTCCGCTTCGAGCATCACTTCGGCGACCGGACGCGACACCAGATCGCCGCGCATCGACGGGATGATGCAGAACGTGCAGCGATGATTGCAGCCTTCGGAAATCTTCAGATACGCGTAGTGGCGCGGCGTGAGCTTGACGCCGGCGGCAGGCACAAGATCGACGAACGGATCGTGCGGCTTCGGCAGATGGCTGTGCACCGCCTGCATCACCTCGCCGACCGCGTGCGGGCCGGTCACCGCGAGCACCTTCGGATGCACTTCCTCGATCAGCCCGGAACCGCTCGCGCTTTTCTTCGCGCCGAGGCAGCCGGTGACGATCACCTTGCCGTTTTCGTTGAGCGCTTCGCCGATCGCGTCGAGGCTTTCCTGCACAGCTTCGTCGATGAAACCGCAGGTGTTGACGACCACGAGGTCCGCGCCGTCATAGGTACCGGAGATTTCGTAGCCTTCGGCGCGCAGCTGCGTGATGATCTGCTCGGAATCGACGAGGGCCTTGGGGCAGCCGAGGGAAACGAAGCCGACTTTCGGCGTGGCGCCCGGCGCGGCCGGAGCGTTCGAGGGGGTGGAAGACATGGGGAACCGCTTGAAGACGTTAAACCGTGAATTGTAGCGGTTCGCCACCGCCACCGCTCGTAAGTCTTTGAATTCTAGTCTTCAAACGGGGATCAGTTCGGCAGGATCGGGTTGATTCAGCTCGCTGTTTTCGGCGCTCAAAACGTGCTCACGCGTCGGCGCCGACGCGCCTGCGGCCGCCAGCGCCTGGCCGATCACCGTAAGAATTTCGTCAGAGTCCTGCACTCGCCGGATCGCCGCATGCAGCTCGGCCGCTTGCGGCCAGGTCCGCTGCAGGTAGCTGAGCCACTGCTTGACGCGGCCGTGCTCATGGGTCAGTGAACCGTGCGCCCGCAGCTTGTTCAGATAGCCGGCGATCGAACCCAGCACCTGCGGCCATTCGCCGGCCGACGGGCACGGGTCCATGCGCCCGCGAATTCGCTGCGCGAGGAACGGGTCCGACACCGCGCCGCGGCCGATCATCACGTCCGCGCAGCCGCTGACAGAGCGGCAACGCTGCCAGTCGGCGACCGTCCAGACCTCGCCGTTCGCGATGACGGGCACATCGACGGCGTCGTCGATGCGCGCGACCCACTCCCAGTGGGCGGGCGGCCGGTAGCGGTCGTCGCGCGTGCGCGCATGCACGACGAGCGAGGCCGCGCCGCCGTCCACCAGCGCCTGCGCGCATTCGATCGCCCGCGACGTGTCGGACACGCCGAGGCGCATTTTTGCCGTCACCGCGATATCGGCCGGCACCGCGGCGCGCACGGCAGAGACGATCTGGTTCAGCAGCTTCGGGGTCGCGAGCAGCATCGCGCCGCCGCCATGCTGATTGACGACTTTGGCGGGACAGCCGAAGTTCAGGTCGATACCGTACGGCGACAGCGTGGCGGCGTACGCGGCATTGCGTGCCATCCACTCGGGATCGCTGCCGAGCAGCTGGATCACCATCGGCGTGCCGCTGGCGGTCACGCTCGCGTGCAGGATCTCGGGCGCCTCGCGCTCATAGACGCGCGTGGGCAGCATCGAGCCCGTGATGCGGATGAACTCGGACACGCAGCCGTCGAAAGCGCCCGCGCTGGTCAGCACGTCGCGCAGTACGTAGTCCGCAAGCCCTTCCATTGGGGCGAGAAACAGCCGGCTCATGAGAATATGGGTGAACGGCGGATCAGCGAAGAACGATCCGTGCGGCCTTCGCAACGGAAGACTCGGACGCGATCGGGGAGACGGTCTGAAACATAAGGCGGGTCAGCGGAAGGAAAACGATAACGGCGCTAGCAGCGATGTGCCGGCAGAGGGGCGCGACGGACCTTAGACCGCGGCCTGAATCCGGTTCCGACGGAAAAGCGTCCCCACGCGCGGGCCGATATTGTAGCGCGCCGGTGGCTGCGCACTCCTGCGAGCCATCTGGGAGATTGGCAACGCAGCAGCCGGATGCCAACGGTACGCCGACGGCCAGTAGCTCGCTCAGCCAGGTCGCGCGATGCCGCTGCAGCTATGAAGGCCGGCTGCGCGTCCGCGGGCTACCCGGAAGCCCCGGTCGAACCGAGCGGATCTCGCCGCCATTCACTCGCTCACTTCTTTTCCGGCTCCGGATTGCCCTGTGGCGTAGCGGGCGCATTGCTCGCGTTGTTCGCATTGACCGCGCCGCCCGGCGTGAACGGGAACGTGGCGAACATGGTCTTCGCCTGGTTCTGCATCTGCTCCTGCATTTGCACGAACATGTTCTTCGATTGCTCGATATAGCTGGTCATCATGCCCTGCATCATCGGCGCCTGCATGTTCATGAACTGCGACCAGACTTCAGGGTTCATCGCCTTGCCTTCATACAGATTCTTCGACTGGTCGGCGAGCTTCGCCTGAATGTCGATGAAGGCCTGGATGTTCTTTTCCAGATACGTGCCCATCATGCCCTGCATCGCATGACCGTAGAACCGGATGATCTGCGACAGCATCGAAGAAGAGAACATCGGCAGGCCGCCGCTCTCCTCTTCGAGAATGATCTGCAGCAGGATCGAACGCGTGAGGTCCTCGTTGCTCTTGGCATCGATCACCTTGAAATCTTCCTGATCGAGCACGAGCTGCTTCACATCAGTCAGCGTGATGTAGGTGCTCGTCTCCGTGTCGTAGAGCCGACGATTCGGATATTTCTTGATCAGTCGTTCGGCCGTTTTCTTTGTAGTAGTAGTCATGTAACGCCTTTAAGCTCGAGTTAAGCAAACGCGGAAACGGCGTCCGGGCTGTGCGATCGAATCGATTGCGCAGCCGGGACGCCGGCGAAACCATCTGAGCCGAAGCGCGCCGCCTTCCGGTCCGGCGCGCCGATAGCTCAGCCCATATGCAAGCCGCCATTCAGCGAAAAATCCGCGCCGGTGGCGAAGCCCGATTCGTCCGACGCGAGCCATGCGACGATCGAGCCGATTTCGTCCGGCTGACCGAGGCGGCGCACCGGAATCGTCGCGACGATTTTTTCCAGCACGTCCGGGCGGATGGCCTTGACCATGTCGGTGCCGATGTAGCCCGGCGACACGGTGTTGACGGTCACGCCCTTGGTCGCGACTTCCTGCGCGAGCGACATCGTAAAGCCGTGGATGCCTGCCTTCGCCGTCGAATAATTGGTTTGGCCGAACTGGCCCTTCTGGCCGTTCACCGACGAAATGTTGATCACGCGGCCAAAGCCACGCTCGACCATGCCGTCGATCACCTGCTTGGTGACGTTGAACAGGCTCGTCAGGTTGGTGTCGATCACCGCGGTCCAATCTTCGTGCGTCATCTTGCGGAACACAACGTCGCGCGTGATGCCGGCATTATTGACCAGCACGTCGATCTCGCCGACTTCGGCCTTGACCTTGTCGAACGCGGCCTTGGTCGACTCCCAGTCGCCCACGTTACCCTCGGAGGCGACAAAGTCGAAGCCAAGCGCCTTCTGCTCGTCGAGCCACTTCGCACGGCGCGGCGAATTCGGGCCGCAGCCCGCGATCACCTTGAAGCCTTCCTTGTGCAGACGCTGGCAGATGCTGGTGCCGATGCCGCCCATGCCGCCCGTTACGTACGCAATTCGCTGTGTCATAAACCACACTCCGTTATCGTTGTCGAGGCGCCTGCCGGCGGCCTCGTGCCTGGCCTGATGCCGGTTCACGTTGCCGCCGGGCGACCGTCTGGCAACGCGCGCTGCCGACACGAGTCATCTGTTGCAGCGCGCCGCACCGCCAGTTGGCGTGCGGCGCGGCCAGATGCCTGTGCCGGCGAAGGCCGCGCGCGAACGGTCGCGATCGCGCGCGGCGTACCCAGCGTACTTTAAACTCGCTCGACCGCGAGCGCGACACCCATGCCGCCGCCGATACACAACGACGCCAGCCCCTTCTTCGCATCGCGCTTCTGCATTTCGTGCAGCAGCGTAACGAGAATCCGGCAGCCGGACGCGCCGATCGGGTGGCCGATCGCAATCGCGCCGCCGTTCACGTTGATCTTCGACGTGTCCCAGCCCATCTGCTTGTGCACGGCGAGCGCCTGTGCGGCAAACGCTTCGTTGATTTCCATCAGATCGAGGTCGGCCGGCGTCCAGCCCGCGCGCTCGAGGCAGCGGCGCGAAGCCGGCACCGGGCCCATGCCCATCACCTTCGGATCGACACCCGCATTCGCGTACGCCTTGATGCGCGCGAGCGGCGTGAGGCCGAGCGCTTCCGCTTTTTTCAGCGACATCACGAGCACCGCGGCCGCGCCGTCGTTCAGGCCCGACGCATTCGCCGCCGTGACCGTGCCTTCCTTCGAGAACGCCGGCTTCAGGCCCGCGAGCGATTCCGCCGTCACGCCGTGACGCACGAATTCGTCGGTGGCAAAGCGCAGCGGTTCGCCCTTGCGCTGCGGAATCTCGACCGGCACGATTTCGTCGTTGAAGCGCCCCGACTTCTGCGCGGCTTCCGCCTTGTTCTGCGACAGCGCCGCGAACGCGTCCTGCTGTTCGCGCGTGATGCCGTGTTCCTTCGCGACGTTCTCAGCCGTCACGCCCATGTGGTACTGGTTGTACACATCCCACAGGCCGTCGACGATCATCGAGTCGATCAGCTTCGCGTCGCCCATGCGGAAACCATCGCGCGAACCCGGCAACACGTGCGGCGCGGCGCTCATGTTTTCCTGGCCGCCTGCGACGACGATGTCCGCATCACCGGCGATGATCGCGTTGGCCGCGAGCATCACGGCCTTCAGACCGGAGCCGCAAACCTTGTTGATCGTCATGCCCGGCACGGCCGACGGCAAACCCGCCTTGATCAGCGCCTGACGCGCGGGGTTCTGACCGGAGCCCGCCGTCAGCACCTGGCCCAGGATAACCTCGCTCACCTGTTCCGGCTTCACGCCTGCCCGTTCGAGTACGGCGCGCACCGCGATCGCTCCGAGTTCAGGTGCGGCAACCTTCGCCAGCGACCCACCAAACTTGCCCACTGCAGTACGAGCGGCCGATACGATCACAACATCAGTCATTTCCATATCCTCAGGGCATCCCGGCAAACTGCGCCGCAGCCCGTTACGTTAAAAATTGCGTTGCAACTTGCGTTGCTCTCACGCCTTCATCAACCAGACGCTCATTCACCTGCCAAACACCTATGCACCGGCCGACTGCGCAGCAACTTCGGACGCGCGCGTCGAGCCCGTGCGTGAAACCTACTCCCGTTGCCGCACATAGCGGCCCGGCGCCGGCTCGATGACCGGGAATTCGTCGGAGCCCAGCGTGGCGCGCGGCTTCACCTTCTTGCCGCCGTACTGATCGAGCCACTCGGTCCATTCGGGCCACCAGCTGCCGGGCACTTCTGTCGCCGCGTCGAACCATTCGTCCGCGCTTGCGGGCAGCGTCTTCGCGTCGCTCTCGAGCTTCCAGAAACTGCGCTTTTTCTTCGCGGGCGGATTGATCACGCCGGCGATATGACCCGACGCGCCGAGCACGAACTTCAGCGGCCCGGAGAGCAGCGGCGCGGACGCATACGCGGTTTGCCACGGCACGATATGGTCTTCGCGCGAACCGTAAATAAAGGTCGGCACGTCGATTTTCGACAGATCGATCGGCTCGCCGCAGGTGGTCAGCGCACCCGGCTCGCGCAGCTTGTTCTCGAGATACGTGTTGCGCAGATACCAGACGTACATCGGCCCCGGCACATTGGTCGAGTCGCTGTTCCAGTACAGCAGGTCGAACGGCACCGGCGTGCGGCCCTTCAGATAGTTATCGACGACGTAGTTCCACACGAGGTCGTTCGGGCGCAGGAACGAGAACGTGTTCGCGAATTCGATGCCGCGCATCAGCCCGGGCGGCGCACCGTTCTTGCCGCCGATGGTCTGCTCGCGCATCTGCACGTGCGCCTCGTCGACGAAGACGTCGAGCACGCCCGTGTCGGAGAAGTCGAGCATCGCGGTGAGCAGCGTCATCGACGCGGCCGGATGTTCGCCGCGCGCCGCGGCCACCGCGAGCGCGGTGGCGAGCAATGTGCCGCCGATGCAGAAGCCAAGGGTATTGATCTGCTCGCGGCCGCTGATCTGGCGCACTGTGTCGATCGAAGTGAGCACGCCCTCGCCGATGTAGTCGTCCCACGTCTTGTGCGCGATCGACTGATCCGCGTTGCGCCACGAAATCAGGAACACCTGGTGGCCCGAATCGAGCGCGTGCGCGACCAGCGAGTTTTCAGGCTGCAGGTCGAGGATGTAGTACTTGTTGATGCACGGCGGCACGATGAGGAGCGGCCGCTCGCGCACGGCCGCCGTGCGTGGCTTGTACTGGATCAGCTGCAGCAGATCGTTCTCGAACACGACCGAGCCTTCGGTGTTCGCGAGGTTCTCGCCGACCGTGAAACGCGATTCGTCGGTTTGGGAAATCTTGCCGCGCTGCATGTCGCCGAGCAGGTTCATCACGCCCTGGCGCAGGCTCTCGCCCTTGCTGTCGAGCAGCGTTTTCTGCGCTTCGGGATTCAGCGCGAAGAAGTTGCTCGGCGAGGCCGCCGCGGTCCACTGCTGGACCGCGAAGCGAATGCGCTCGCGGGTTTTCGGCTGGGTATCGAGCGCGTCGACCATCTGCTGCAAATAGCGCGCGTTCAGCAGATACCACGCGGCGGTGAACGCGTAAGCCGGCGCCTGGCTCCAGGCGTCCGCGCTAAAGCGCCGGTCCTTGAGCTCGGGCGCCTTGATCGCCGAGGTGGTGGCCTGCTGGATCAGTTCCATCGCCTCGCGCGAATAGTCGGTTTGCAGCTTCTGCAAACGCTCGGGCGGAATCGCGGCGGTGGGAATGCTCAACCCCGGCAGCGCGCCGGCGGCCAACTTGCTGAAGTCGGGCATGCCGGGAAATGCCGGGATTTGCGGAAAGCCCGCCGTGATCTGCGCGAGGTCCGGCATCTGCGGCATTGAAGGCATCTGGAATGCCGCGCCATTGGGCTGAGCGCCGAACGAACGCCAGGCGTTCATCCAGGCGTCGAGAAATTGCTGCATGCCTGCGGCTGACGATGCACCGCTCGTACCGGCCTGCTGCGTCTGCTCCTTCGAGGAGTCCGTGCTGGGGGAAGCTGAGGAATGAGATGCTGCCATGCCTGCTTTTGACCGGTAAGTCCTTGCGGACGGGTTGAGAGGCAGGTTCGTGCGCACGGAGCGATTGCTCGCGACTTCGTCACACCCTGTCCCATGAACGAGGAGGAGCTTAGAAGGAACATTCTTGCTCCCCATCACAAGGCATGTCAATGCTTGCTCCCGATTTTGCCGCAGTGCGATATTTTTTTAATTATCGTTTTCCCTGTATGGCAAATCGCGCTTTTGCGAATAAATGTTCCATGCCGCACGCCAATCGAAAAAAGTCCTGCGGCGCATGGTACTTAAGCATATTTATTCGTTCGGTCGCCCACAGAGCAGGCGGGGAATTCGCGCTATCGGCAATCCTTCCGGCAGTGCAACAAAAAATGTGTCTGAAGGCCGGGCAAGGCCTTCAGTGACGGGTCTGCAGTGCCATTCGTGAAGCTCGAACCGGTGCGCATTCACGCAAAATAAGCAACCGTTCGATTTTAAAAATATGACGAGATGCGCGCGCGCCACCCCGAATTAATCGGCAATCGATTGCGCCTGTTCGTCGATCCAGATCAACGCGGCCATACGGCCGGTTTCGCGGTCACGGCGATACGAATAAAAGCGCTCGCGCAGCGTGACCGTGCACAGATCGCCGCCGCCGATACGCGTAAGGCCGAGCCGCTGCAGGCGCAGGCGCGCCAGCGCCGGCAGATCGGCGAGATATTTGCCGGCATTCGCGGGATGCGCGACGAACGCCTTCGCGATCGCATCGCGTTGTGCGCCGTCGACATCAGTCATGAAGGCGTCACGCACGTCTGGACCGACTTCGAATGCGTCGGGCCCGATCGACGGTCCGAGGTACGCATGCAACTCGGCGGCCGGCACGCCCGCCAGTGCCGCGACCCGCGCGGCAGTCTGCTCGACGATGCCTGCCGCGAGTCCGCGCCAGCCGGCATGCGCGGCGCCGACCGCGCGCCCCGCTTCGTCGCACAACAGCACCGGCATGCAATCGGCCACCATGACGACGCACGCGACGCCCGCGCGATCGGTGACGCTCGCGTCGGCGCGCGGCGGCGCCGCGCCGTGCTCGCGCGCGTGCGCGACCGCGTCCTCGGCGCGCACGATGCCGGCGCCGTGAATCTGTTCGAGCCACGCGGTTTCGCGAACACCGGTCAGCGCGACGAGCCGTGCGCGATTGCTCGCGACCGCGGCCGGATCATCGCCGGTCTTCAGGCCCAGGTTCAGCCCGCCGGGCTGGTCGGCGCCGTCGCGCCAGCGGCCGAACGGCGAGTCGCTGACGCCGCCGTCGCGCGTGGTCACGAGCGCGCGCACGCGCGGCGAGACGTTCCATGCGGGTTGCACGACATCGGCAAAACCCAGCTCCGGCAGATTGGCGCTCATGCGTGGTCGTCCTCGTCGTGGTCGCTGTCTTCATCGTACGCGCCGTCGTCGAACGATGCACCGTAGTCCTCGTCCTCGGCATACGCGTCGTCGAACTCGCCCGCGTCGTCGCGACCCAGGCCGAGCGCTGCCGACAACGCCTCGATGTCGGCCGGCACGTCGGCGCGCCATTGCATCGAGCGGCCGGTCTTCGGATGGATCAGGCCGAGCCGCCACGCGTGCAGCGCCTGGCGCGCGAAGCCGTCCGGCAGCGGCGTGACCGAGCGCTTGCCGCGCGCGCGTCCGTACACCGGGTCTCCGAGCAGCGGATGACCGATATGCGCGCAATGCACGCGAATCTGATGCGTGCGGCCGGTCTCCAGATCGCAGTGGATCGCCGTGACCGGCTGACGCTGCCAGATCGCCGCGGCCACGCGCCGGAAATGCGTGCGCGCCGGCTTGCCTGCCGCGCCCGTCACCACGGCCATGCGCGTGCGCTCGCGCGGGTCGCGGCCGATCGGCGCGTCGATCGTGCCTTCGTCGGGCATGTTGCCCCACACGAGCGCGAGGTAGCGGCGCTTGACCGTGCGCGCCTGCAACTGACGCACGAGGTCGGTCTGCCCCTCGAGTGTGCGCGCGACCACCATCAGCCCCGAGGTCTCCTTGTCGAGCCGGTGCACGATGCCCGCGCGCGGCAGACCCGCCGCGGCCTCGCCATAGCGGTGCAGCAGTCCGTTCAGCACGGTGCCGCTCCAGTTGCCGGCCGCCGGATGCACGACCATGCCGGCCGGCTTGTTGATGACGACCAGCGTGTCGTCCTCGTAGACGATCTCGAGCGGCACCGGCTCGGGCGTGAACGCGAGCTGCTCGGGCAGCAGATCGGGCACGAACTCGATCGTGGCGCCGAGCGGCACCGGCTGGCGGATCTTCGCCGGCTTGCCGTCGACTCGCACCCGCTGCGCCTCGATCCAGCTTTGCAGACGGCTGCGCGAGAACTCCGGGAACACTTTGGCGAGCACCTTGTCGAGGCGCTCGCCGGCCAGTTCGTCGGGCACCACGACGCTGCGCGGCGCTTCGTCGGCCGCGCGCACGGGCACGGGCGCAGCCGTGGCCTCGGAGCATTGCGGACCGCTTTCGGCGAGCGCGTCGCCGGCGAAATCGTCATCGAGGGAATCGACGCCCAACGCGTCGGCCGGGTCGGCGCTTACGCTATAATCTTTGTTGCTATTCCCGGCGCCTGCGGTGCCTGGAGTATTTGAGCGGGTCATTGAATCTGGGTCACCTGGACGTAAAGCTAGACTGGAAAATGCGAGCCTTGAACACCATCACTGAAGCGGCGATCAATTTGGCGGCCATCAAGAAGGCGGCCCGGAAAGTGGCCGGATACATTGCGTGCGCCGCGGCCGTCGTCGCTGTTGCGGCTTGCCACGGCCTGCCGGAGAAGACCGACGAAACGGCAACGTGGAATAACAACAAATTATATACGGAGGCGAACGACGCCTTGACCGGTGGTGACTGGGGCAAATGCGCGAAGTATTTCGAGCTGCTCGAAGGCCGCGACCCGTTCGGCCACTTCGCGCAGCAGGCGCAGATCAACGTCGCGTACTGCAACTGGAAAGACAACGAAAACGCCGCCGCCGACCAGGCCATCGACCGCTTCATCCAGCTGCACCCGGATCACCCGGACATCGCCTACGCGTATTACCTGAAGGGCATGATCCACTTCAACGACGACCTCGGTCTGTTCGGCCGCTTCTCGGGCCAGGACATGAGCGAACGCGATCCGAAATCGCTGCGCGAGTCGTACGACGCGTTCAAGGTCGTGGTGGACCGCTTCCCGAACAGCAAGTACGCGCCGGACGCCGCGCAGCGCATGCGCTACATCGTGAATGCGCTGGCATCGCACGAAGTCCACGCGGCGGACTATTACTATCGCCGCGGCGCCTATGTCGCCGCCATCAACCGCGCACAGCTCGCCTTGCGCGAGTACAAGAACGCGCCGGCCATCGAAGACGCGCTGCATATCATGATTCTGTCGTACGAGAAGCTGAACAACCAGCAACTCGCTGACGACACGCGCCGCGTGCTGGCCGGCACTTTCCCCGACAGCCCGTACGTGACCGGCCACGCACGGCCCGGCACCGCGAAGTCGTGGTGGCAGTTCTGACGCCTCACGCGCCGACGGCATAGACCGTCGTCTGAAAACGAAAACGCCACGACCTCGGTCGTGGCGTTTTCGTTTGTGCGCGCGGCGAGACTCAATCGCGCTCGAACAGCGCAATCGATTCCACGTGCGACGTATGCGGGAACATGTTGACGACGCCCGCGCCTACCAGCCGATAGCCGGCCTCATGCACGAGCAGCCCGGCATCGCGCGCGAGCGTGCCCGGCGCGCACGACACGTAGACGATGCGCTTCGGCAGCGGCCCGTTGCCGCTCTGGGCGATCTCCGCGAGCGCCTTCGCGATCGCGAGCGCGCCTTCGCGCGGCGGATCGACCAGGAATTTGTCGAAATGGCCGAGCGCGCGCAGGTCGTCGGCGGTGACTTCGAACAGGTTGCGGCACGCGAACGACGTATGGCCGGCGACGCCGTTCAGCTCCGCGTTCGCGAGCGCGCGCTGGGTCAGAACTTCGCTGCCCTCGATACCGACCACTTCCCGCGAGATTCGCGCGAGCGGCAGCGTGAAGTTGCCGATCCCACAGAACAGGTCGAGCACGCGGTCCGTGCGCGCCGGCGCGAGCAGGCGCAACGCGCGGCTCACCAGCACACGGTTGATCGCGTGATTGACCTGGGTGAAATCAGTCGGCTTGAACGGCATGCGGATGCCGTATTCCGGCAGCGTGTAGTCGAGCTGCACGTCGAGCGGATAAAGCGGCGTGACCGTGTCGGGACCGCCCGGCTGGACCCAGAACTGCACCTTGTGTTCGTCCGCGAACTCGCGCAGCACCTGCTCGTCCGCGGCCGTCAGCGGTTCCAGGTTGCGCACGACGAGCGCCGTGACCGACGAGCCGACCGCGAGCTCGAGCTGCGGCATACGGTCGTAGATCGACAGCTTGCGGACCATGAAGCGCAGCGGCATCAGCATCGCCGACACATGCGGCGGCAGCACCTCGCAAGTCTTCATGTCGGCGATATAGCTGCTCTTCTTCTCGTGAAAGCCGATGCGCATGCCGCCGCGCTCCGGCAGATAGCGCACCGCGAGCCGCGCGCGATAGCGGTAACCCCAGGACGGTCCGTGAATCGGCCGGAACACCGTTTCGGGGCGCAGCTTCGCCAGATGCTGCAGGTTGTCCTCGAGCACACGCTGCTTGACCGCGACCTGCGCGCGCATGTCGAGATGCTGCATCGAGCAGCCGCCGCAGATGTTGAAGTACGTGCATTTCGGCGTCGTGCGGGTCACACTCTCGCGGAACACCTGAACGACTTCGGCCTGCTCGAATTTCGGCTTGCTGCGATGCGTCGAATAACTGACGAGTTCACCCGGCAGTGCGCCTTCGACGAACACGACCTTGCCTGGCGTGCCGTCTTCGCCCGCGGTGCGGCCCACGCCGCGCGCTTCCATATCGAGCGAAACGATTTCGATGACCGGTTCGTTGCCGGTAATGGCGGGCGCCGGCGCCGGGGCGTGCGCCCTGGCATGCTTCGATGAGCGCCGCGGCGAGCGACGTTGGGGGGCAGTTCGGGACACCTGCGGACTTCCTGGCAAACTATGGGGAAAGGCGAGATTGTAGACGAAGCGCCGGGCTTGCCAGTGGCGTGGCGTGGACCGCGCCCGGAGCGTGTCCATATCGCGGCCCGGATTGCAGCGCGGCGCCCCGGCGGACGCCCTACTCGCGCGCCGCCCTCAAGGCTCGAACGCCGCCAGATACTCCGCCCACTGTGGCGCGGTTTCCAGCGCGAGCGCGTTCTTCACGAGGTTGATCTCATCAGCATACTCCGACGGCGAAAAGCCGCCGCGCATCAGCTGGAAGCGGCAATACAGCAGGTACGTATTGACGACGTCGGTCTCGCAATAATTGCGGATTTCCTCGATGCGGCCTTGCTGGAACGCCTGCCACACCTGACTGCCGTCCATCCCCATCTTGCCCGGAAAGCCGCACATCTTCGCGAGCGCGTCGAGCGGCGCGTTGGCGCGCGCCTGGTACATCGCGAGCACGTCCATCAGGTCGGTATGGCGCGCGTGGTAGCGGCTGATGTAGTTGTTCCACTTGAAGTCGCGGTCGTCCTCGCCGACATCCCAGAACCGATAGGCGGGGATGCCGTTGACGAGCGCGCGATAGTTGAGCACCGGCAGATCGAAACCGCCGCCGTTCCACGACACGAGTTGCGGCGTGTACTTTTCGATCACGCGATAGAAAGACTGCACGAGCGTCGCCTCGCCGTCCTCGGGCGTGCCGAGGGAGCGCACGCGAAAACCGTTGTTGTCGCGAAACACGCAGGAAATCGCCGCGACCCGTTGCAGGTGATGCGGCAGAAAATCGCTGCCGGTTTTTTCGCGGCGCGCGGCGAACGCGTGCTCGGCGACCTCGGCGTCGCTCATCGACGCGGGCAAATCTTCAAGACGGCGGATGCCGGCGACATCGGGAATCGTCTCGATGTCGAAAACAAGAATCGGTGTCATCAGGTCAGAGAACGGCGTCTTTGCGGACACCGTTTGAGGCGAAGAAGCGCTTCAGTCGCACCAGCGCTTCCTGTTGGATCTGGCGCACACGCTCGCGCGTGAGGCCCATTTCGTCGGCCAGCTCTTCGAGCGTGGCGGGCTCGATATGATTCAGACCGAAGCGCCGCTCGATCACATGGCGGTGCTTGTCCGACAAACGGGCGAGCCATGCGCGTGTCAGCGTTTCGAGCTCGCGATGCTGCACCTCGGCGTCTGGCGACTGGCTCTGGTCGTCCGACAGCAGATCGAGCAGGCTGCTCGCCGGATCGAGGTCGAGCGGCGCGTCGAGCGACGCGGTGTGCTCGTTCAGCGCGAGGATGTCGGTGACTTCGTCGGTGGTCTTGCCGGTCAGATAGGCGATGTCGTCGATGCTCGCGTCGCGGCGCTCGGCGGCTTCCCCCGAATTCATCGAGTTCTTTTCCAGATGGCGCTTCGCCCGCAACACCTGGTTGAGCTCACGAATCACATGCACCGGCAAGCGCACGGTGCGCGCCTGGTTCATGATCGCGCGCTCGATGCTCTGGCGAATCCACCACGTCGCGTAAGTCGAAAAACGGAAGCCGCGCGTCGGATCGAATTTCTCGATTGCGTGCATCAGGCCGAGATTGCCCTCCTCGATCAGATCGAGCAGCGGCACGCCGCGATTCAGATAACCCTTGGCAATGCTGACGACCAGCCGCAGATTGCGCTCGATCATCACCTGCCGCGCTTCGAACTCGCCGGCCTTGGCAAGGCGCGAATATTTCTGCTCTTCCTCGACGGTGAGCAGCGGCTTCACGCTGATGCGGTTTAGATAATGCTGGATCGTGTCGGCCGTGAGTTCGGCCTGCAGCAGTGCGCGGAAGTCGTCGGCGTCGGGCAGCGCGTCGCTGGTGCTTTCGCGCGCGTCGGCGCCCTCGCTGTCGTCGAGGCCGCTCTGGCGTTCGTCGAGATCGCGCTCCTCGACGATCTCCTCTTCCACTTCCGAAGCGCCGCTTTCGTCCACTGCGGCGGACGTGACTTCGCTGATCGTCTCAGACTCGGCTTGCGGCGGGCGGCGCTTCGATTTCGGCATGGTCGTATCGCTTATTGCGGCGGCAAATACTTCAGTGGGTCGACTGGTTTACCCTGTCGGCGAACTTCGAAATGCAACATCACGCGGTCGGAATCGCTATTGCCCATCTCAGCGATCTTCTGCCCTTTCGTTACCGCGTCCCCCTCTTTTACCATCAAAGCGCGGTTGTGTGCATACGCGGTGAGATAAGTTGCATCATGCTTGATGATAATGAGATTGCCGTAACCACGCAGCCCATTTCCGGCATAAACGACGCGACCATCGGCCGACGCTTTAACCGGCTCGCCCGCGGAGCCGCCGATATTGACGCCTTTATTGGTCGAGTCGTTGAAGGTGTTGAGCAGCGGACCGCGCACCGGCCATGCAAATGCTACGTTGCCCGCCGCCGCGCTGCCGAGCTCGGCGTTCGCCGCAGAGGAATTGGCCGCAGGCGCAGCTGCCGCACCATTCGCGGGCGTTCCGTTCGTCGCGCCGCCGTAGAGCGGCGGCATCGCGGCGCCGACCGCGGCCGGTGCGTTGTTATTCAGTGGCGCGCTTTGCACCGCGCCCGAGCTGCCGATCGGCGCGGTCGACACGCCCGGCGTCATGGCCGCGGTATTCGCACCCGGCGGCACGACGCGCAGCAACTGGTCGACTTCGATCTGATTCGGATTGGTCAGGTTGTTCCACGTCGAGATGTCGCGGTAATTCTGGCCGTTCTCGAGCGCAATGCGGTACAGCGTATCGCCCGGCTTCACGCGATAGTAACCGGGCGGCGGCGGGCCGAGCGGCACCGCCGGTTGCGCCGCGCCCTGCGCGGTGGAGAGCACGCCGCCGCCGGAGCGGTCGACGACGGGCGCCTGGTCGAGCCGGGATGCACAGGCCGTCATCAACAGGGACAAGGCGAGCACGCACACGCTGCGCTGGGTTACGGTCAGGGGGGTATTCGGGGTGGTTCTCTGCATCGCGCGCAACATACTCATCGGTGTCAAATCACTCCGGATTTTAAGGGTACAAAGAAAACGCGATCAAGCCGCGACTCGCGCCATTGCGCGGGCCCGAGGCGCTCGACCAGCGTCAGCACCTGGCTCTGTCCTTCCTGCGAGCCGACCGGCGCAACCAGACGTCCGCCGATCGCAAGCTGCTCGAGCAATGCCTGCGGCACGTCGAGCCCGGCAGCCGCGATCACGATCGCGTCGAACGGCGCCGCCGACGGCAAGCCGAGCCGACCGTCGCCGTAGTGCAGCCGGATATTCGGAATGCGCAGCGGACGCAGATTGGTCTTCGCGCGCTCGGACAGCGGCTTGATGCGTTCAATCGAATAAACCTCGCGCGCGACCTGGCTCAGCACCGCTGCCTGATAGCCGCAACCGGTGCCGATTTCGAGCACCGTGTTCAGCGCGCGCCCGGCCGCCGCGAGTTCGATCATCCGCGCGACCACCGACGGCTTCGAGATGGTCTGGTGATGACCGATCGGCAGCGCGGCATCTTCGTACGCCTGGGCCGCAAGCCCCGGATCGACGAACATGTGGCGCGGCACCGCCGCCATCGCGTTCAGCACACGCTGGTCGCTGACGCCATTGGCTCGCAGGCGTTCGACCATCCGTTCGCGAACCCGTTCCGAGGTCAGCGCGAGGGCGTTGTTCATCGCGCCGCTGCTCGCGCCGCCGAATGCGCCGCTCATTGCACCGGCTAGCGCGGCGTTCGACGCGGGTTTCGCGCTTTGCTGCAGTTGCGGCTGAAGTGGTGATGGTGTCGGACGTGCGCTGTGTGCAGACGCATGCGTCGAGGTTTTGCCTGGCTTGACCGACGACTTCGGTGCTTGCTTGACAGGCTGCCCCGCCAATCCACCGGACAACGAATTCGCCGTTGTCTTTGCGACTGGCGCGGCCTGCGGCTTCGGCGGCATCGCACCGGTGGTTCCCGTTGGCGTGCCCAACGTAGTGCTTTGCGTCTTCGCCTGGGGAATCACCTGGGGTCGTGTCGTCGGCGTGGATTGGGCAGCAGCGGAAGTCCTCGCTTGCGCTCGTGCGGCCGCGCCGCCCTGCGTCGGTTTCGCCGACTGCTGCCGCGCATTCAACGCCGCGCTCGCCGCGAGCGCCGCCGCGCGCATCTCCCCCGGACGTCCCTCGGGCCGGCGCGGTTCGCGCACCAGGTCCTCGAGACCTAGCGGAAAGCGCTTCGCGCGCTCGCCGGTCATGAACTGCCGCTCCCGGCGCGTAGCCAGTCGCGCGCCGCGGGCAGCATTTGCGTGTAAGTCAGATCGAGCTGCAGCGGCGTGATCGACACGGCGCCGTTCGCGACCGCGTGGAAGTCCGTGCCTTCGCTCGCGTCGCGCGCCTGGCCCGAGGCGCCGATCCAGTAGATCGGTTCGCCGCGCGGATTGGTTTGGCGGATCACCGGCTGCGACGGATGACGTTTGCCGAGTCGGGTGATCTCCCAGCCGCGCAGTTGGTCATACGGCAGGTTAGGAATATTGACGTTCAGCAGCGGATGCCCCGGCAACGGCCGTTCGAGATAATGCGCGACGATTTCGGCGGCAACGCGCGCCGCGTCTTCGAGATGCACCCAGTCTTTGTCGACCAGTGAAAACGCTATGGCGGGCACGCCGAACATGATGCCTTCGGTGGCGGCCGCAACGGTGCCGGAATACAACGTGTCGTCGCCCATGTTCTGGCCGTTGTTGATACCCGACACGACGAGGTCCGGTGTATGGTCGAGCATGCCGGTCAGTGCGATGTGCACCGAGTCGGTCGGCGTGCCGTTCACGTAGTAGAAGCCATTCGCCGAACGCAGGACCGAGAGCGGCCGCCACAGCGTCAAGGAATTCGACGCGGCGCTGCAGTTCTGTTCGGGAGCCATCACGGTGACGTCGGCGATCGGCTTCAGCGCTTCGTAAAGCGCGGCGAGGCCCGGCGCCAGATAACCGTCGTCGTTGCTGAGTAGGATTCGCATGCGCCGATTGTAACCGAGGAAAGATGGCACGCGAACGGCATGCTCGGGGTGTCGGCGTGGCGTGCACGAGCGTCGTGCGAGCTGGTGTTTTTCAGGTGCGCGGATGCTTGCGTCGAGCGCAACGATGCTGCCTTGCGTCGCAACCCGCAGCGCAATATCGTACGGTCGTGCGCTTTGCTTTACACTCGAAACCGTTGCGAACCCTGAACGATATGGAGACACGATGCGTGCGATTCGCTGCAAGCAGTACGGGCCGCCCGAGAGCCTGGTCGTCGATAACCTGCCGGATCTCGAACCGCCGCCAGGCCACGTCGTGATCGACGTGAAGTCCGCAGCCGTCAATTTTCCCGACGTGCTGATCATCGAGAACAAATACCAGTTCAAGCCGCCGCTGCCGTTCACGCCGGGCTCGGAAGCCGCGGGCATCGTGCGCGCGGTGGGCGAAGGCGTCACGCAGTTCAAGCCGGGTTCTCGCGTGGCGGCGTTCACCGGCTCCGGCGGTTTCGCCGAGCAGGCGCTCGCACCCGCCGCGGCCTGCGTGCCGCTCGACGACGATGTGTCGTTCGAACTCGCGGCCGCGTTCACGCTCGCGTATGGCACCTCGCATCACGCGGTGGTCGATCGCGGCGCGCTGCAGGCTGGCGAGACGATGCTCGTGCTCGGCGCGGCTGGCGGCGTCGGGCTGGCTGCGGTCGAAATCGGTAAGGCGCTCGGCGCGCGCGTGATTGCGGCGGCATCGAACGACGAGAAGCTCGCGACCTGCGTCAAGCACGGCGCGGACGCTACGATCAACTACAGCAGCGAGGATCTGCGCGAGCGCATCAAGACGCTCACCGACGGCAAAGGCCCTGATGTGATCTACGACCCGGTCGGCGGCGTGTATGCGGAACCGGCGTTTCGCAGCATCGGCTGGCGGGGGCGTTATCTGGTGGTCGGCTTTGCCAACGGCGAGATCCCGAAGCTGCCGCTGAACCTGATGTTGCTCAAGGGCGCGAGCGTGGTCGGCGTGTTCTGGGGCGATTTCGCCAGGCGCGAGCCGCAGCGCAACCGCGCGGCATTCGAGCAGATGACCGGCTGGATTCGCGAAGGCAAGCTCAAGCCTTACGTATCGGCCCGCTATTCGCTCGAGGACACCGGCCGCGCGTTGCGCGATATGGCCGAGCGTCGCGTGATCGGCAAGGTGGTGATCACGCCGTAGTGCAACCAATCAGGCAGCATGAAAAACGGCGCGGCGCCCGAAGGCGATTTCGGGCGCCGCGCCGCTTGCGATCCACGCTCACAGCTTCTCGGTATCGCCGGTGCGCGGCTGCCACTTCATCAAACGCCGCTCCGCGATCCCGACGATCGCGTCGAGAATCAGCGCAAACGCGGTGAGCACCAGAATGCCCGCGAACACGGTGTTGATATCGAAGGTGCCTTCGGCCTGCAGGATCAGATAGCCGACGCCGCGCGCCGAGCCCAGATACTCGCCCACCACCGAGCCGACGAACGCCAGCCCCACCGACGTATGCAGGCTCGAAAACACCCAGCTCATCGCGCTCGGCAGATACACGAAGCGCAGCAGCTGCTTGCGGTTCGCGCCGAGCATGCGCGCGTTCGCGAGCACGACCGGGCTCACTTCCTTCACGCCCTGGTAGACGTTGAAGAACACGATGAAGAACACCAGCGTGACGCCGAGCGCGACCTTCGACCAGATGCCGAGGCCGAACCATACGCCGAAGATCGGCGCGAGAATCACGCGCGGCATCGAGTTCGCGGCCTTCACGTACGGATCGAACAGCGCGCTCGCGATCGGCGCGAGCGCAAGCCACAGGCCGACGCCGAGCCCGATCGCGGTGCCGAACACGAACGCGAGCACGGTCTCGACGAGCGTGATCCACAGGTGCAGATAGATCTCGCCGCCGGTGAACCACTCCCAGATCCGCTGCAGCACTTTCTGCGGCTCGCCGAAGAAGAAGGCCGCCTTGTTTGGATCGTCGAAATAGAACGGCGGCATCAGCGTCGGACTCGTCAACACGTACCACAGCACGAAGCACAGCACGAGCAGCAGCCACTGCCAGATCACCAGATTCGCCCGGTTTGGGCGCAACGTCTTCCACATGACTTGGATTGCCTTGGACGATTGTTGAACGCGTCTTCTCTTTAAATTCGCATGCAGGGACGCGCGGCACACTCAAACAGCGGTGAGCTGCTGTTGATACCCCTTGAGCACTTCATCGCGCAGCACACCCCAGATCTGCGCGTGCAATTCGACGAAGCGCGGATGCGAGCGGATTTCGGCGACATCGCGCGGCCGCGGCAGATCGATCCGGAACTCGCCGATCGGATGCGTGGCGGGCCCGGCCGACAGCACGACCACGCGATCGGACATCGAGATCGCTTCGTCGAGATCGTGCGTGATGAACAGCACCGCCTTGCGCTTCGCGGCCCAGAGATCCAGCAGTTCGTTTTCCATCAGCTGCCGCGTTTGAATATCCAGCGCGGAAAACGGCTCGTCCATCAGGATGATGTCGGGATCGAGGATCAGTGTTTGCGCCATCGCGACGCGCTTGCGCATGCCGCCCGACAGCTGATGCGGATAGCGGTCGCCGAAGCCGCCGAGTCCAACGCGCTTCAACCACTCTTCGGCCTTCGCGCGCGCGTCTGCGGCCGACATACCGCGAAACGACAGGCCGGCCATCACGTTGTCGAGCGCCGAGCGCCACGGCATCAGCGCATCGGCCTGGAACATGTACCCCGCGCGGCGATTCAGGCCATCGAGCTTCTCGCCGAACACGCTGACCGCGCCCACCGACGGCTGCAGCAGCCCCGCGCCGATGTTCAGCAGCGTGGACTTGCCGCAGCCAGTCGGCCCGACCACCGACACGAACTCGCCCGGCTCGATACGCAGCGTCGTGTCTTTGACCGCTGTGTAGCGCTGCGCGCGGTTGTCGCGCGCAGCGAACGTGCAGGTGATGTTTTCGAGCGCCAGGGCAGCAACGGTCATCGTACGGCTCGCTTCAGGGATCGGGTTTGCGGGGAGTTGTGGCGCCGACGCTGAAGGCGGTGGGCGTGGACAAGGCGAATCGCCCGGCCCACGTCCTCTTCGATACACCTACGCGCGCGCCGCATCGTTTACGCCTTGACGGTCGTCAGCGCCTTCTTCACGAAGTCGTTGGTCCAAGTCTTCGACAGATCGATCTGCGCGTTCTGGATCATCGGATCGAACGCTTTCAGCGTCTTCAGCGACGTCGCGGGACCGTCGGCGGGCATCAGGCCGTCGGGCGACATCGCTTCGCGCACGTGCTGCCACGCGTCGAGATAGAGTGCGCGGTCGCCGAGCAGATAGCTTTCCGGCACGGTGTTGATCAGTTCGCTGCCGCTCGCGTTCTGCAGCCACTTGAGCGCGCGCACCATCGCATTGGTCAGCGCCTGCGTGGTGTTCGGGTTCTTCGTGATGAACGACTGCGACGCGTACAGGCAGCCCGCCGGCATATCGCCGCCGAACACGGTGTGCGTATCGGCGAGCGTGCGCGTATCCGACACGACGCGCACTTCGCCGGCGCGCTCGAGGCGCGTGACGACCGGATCGAGATTGGCGATCGCGTCGATCTGCCCGGACTGCAGCGCGGCGATCGCACCGGCACCCGCGCCCACGCCGATGAACGCGACGTCTTTCGGACTGAGCCCGGCTTTCGCGAGCACGAAGCTCGCCATGATCGACGTCGACGAACCCGGCGCCGTCACGCCGATCTTCTTGCCCTTCAGATCGGCGATCGATTTGAAGTTCGGCATCGTCTTCTTCGATACCGCGAGCACGATCTGCGGCGCGCGGCCTTGCAGCACGAATTCGCGAAACATCTGCTTTTGCGCCTGCAACAGCAGCGTGTGTTCGAACGCGCCGGAGACCACGTCGGCGCTACCGCCGACCGCTGCCTTCAGCGCCTGCGAGCCGCCCGCGAAGTCGGAAATCTCGACTTCGAGCCCTTCGTCCTTGAAGTAGTTGCGGCGCTCGGCGATCGTCAGCGGCAGGTAGTAGAACAGGTTCTTGCCGCCGACCGCGATGGCGACCTTGGTGGTCTCGGGTTTGGCCTGCGCGAAAGCGAACGGTGTGGCCGCGAGCGAGGCGCCCGCGAGCGCCGCACCGCCGGCGAGGAAGGTTCTGCGTTGCATGGTCCGTTGTCTCCAGATTTTTTTAGTCCGGCCTTTCACCGCCCGTGTGCGCATTGCGCACGCGCTTGAGCTTGGTGTGTGGCTTGCCGGTCGCGCGGCGCGGATCGTCCGTCAGCGCGGCGCTTTAAGCGCTCTTCTCAATGCGTTGCACTGTGCGCATCAGACGATCTGTTGCGCCCGCAACCGCGCGATGCCGTCAGCATCATAACCTAGTGATTGAAGGACTTCATCGGTATGTTCACCCAGTTCCGGCCCTAGCCAGCGCGTCTCGCCGGGCGTCGCCGACAGCTTCGGCGTGACCGTGGGCAGCGTGATTTCCTTGCCGTCCTGCCACTTGAACCGCTGGATCATCTGTCGTGCGATGAACTGCGGATCGGTGAACATATCGGCGACGCTGTAGATGCGGCCTACCGGCACATCGGCCGCGTTCAGCACCGCGAGCGCTTCGTCGATCGTGCGCGTGGACAGCCACGCGGCGATCGCGGCGTCGATTTCCTGCGTGCGCGGCACGCGGCCATCGTTATGCGCGAGCGCCGGATCGTTCGCGAGATCGTCGCGTTCGATCGCGATCATCAGCCGCTTGAAGATCGGATCGCTATTGCCGCCGATCACGATGCTGCCGTCGCGGCACGGATACGTATTGGACGGCACGATGCCCGGCAGCGACGCGCCGGTACGCTCGCGCACCATCCCGTAGACGCCGTATTCGGGCACCACGCTTTCCATCATGTTGAAGACGGCCTCGTACAGCGCGACGTCGACGACCTGCCCCTTGCCGCCGTTCACCTGCTTGTGATGCAGCGCCATCAGCGCGCCGATCACGCCGTGCAGCGCAGCGATCGAATCGCCGATCGAAATGCCGATGCGCGGCGGCGGCAGGTCCGGATAGCCGGTGATATGGCGCAGACCGCCCATCGATTCGGCGATCGCACCGAAGCCGGGCCGATCGCGATACGGCCCGGTCTGGCCGTAGCCCGACAGACGCACCATCACGAGGCCGGGGTTCTCGGCGGACAGCACGTCGTAGCCGAGCCCGAGCTTTTCGAGCAGCCCGGGCCGGAAATTCTCGACGACGATATCGGCCTCTTTCGCGAGCCGCCGCACGATCTGCCTGCCCTCTTCGGCTTTCAGGTTGACCGTGACGGACTTCTTGTTGCGCGCCTGCACGGCCCACCACAGCGACGTACCGCCCACTTCCGGATACAGCTTGCGCCATTTGCGCAGCGGGTCGCCGCCTTTGGGGTCTTCGATCTTGATGACGTCGGCGCCGAATTCGCCGAGAAAACGCGCGGCGAACGGCCCGGCGATCAGCGTACCGAGTTCCAGCACCTTGACGCCGGCGAGCGGACCGCGTGCGTCATGCGGTGCGGTGCTCGCGCCTGAATCGGGGTTGGCGCTCATGAGTCTCCTTTGTCGGCCAGAGTTGGTGCACAGCGCTTACTCTGGTCCCCTGCAAGTGGGTTGCATTGTTTTGTATCGCCGTGCGCGCGGTCTGCATCACGGCTGGCGATGACGCGTGGCTTCACGGGTGCCGCGGCGGCCAACAAGCCGCGTGGCTACATCGAACGACGGTCGAGCATCGCGCGCGCGATCGTGCCCGCGTCGACATATTCGAGCTCGCCGCCCACCGGCACGCCCCGCGCGAGACGCGTGACGGCAAGGCCGCGCGCCTTCAGCGTCTGTCCGAGGTAATGCGCGGTAGCCTCGCCTTCGTTGGTGAAATTGGTGGCCAGCACGACTTCCTTGACGACGCCATCCGACGCACGCTTCACGAGCCGGTCGAAATGGATCTCCTTCGGACCGATGCCGTCGAGCGGACTCAACCGCCCCATCAGCACGAAATAGAGGCCGCGATAGGTCATCGTCTGTTCGAGCATGATCTGGTCGGCCGGCGTTTCGACGACGCACAGCAGCGACGGATCGCGCTCCTCATCGAGGCAGACCTCGCAGATCTGCGCTTCGGTAAAGGTGTTGCACTTTTCGCAGTGGCGCAGATGCTCGGTCGCGAACAGCAGCGAGCGGCCGAGCTTTTCGGCGCCTTCGCGATCGTGCTGCATCAGGTGATACGCCATGCGTTGCGCGGACTTCGGCCCGACACCGGGCAGCGCACGCAGCGCTTCGACGAGCGCCGACAGGGCGGAAGGTTGTTTCATGCGGATCGGCGTCGACGTGGATGGTGCTCGGGTGGGCGAATCGGGAAGCGAGGTGGTGGTCGGACCGGGGCGCGCTTTCGCACCGCGGCAATGAACCGCCGCGGCGCTCAACCGCTCAGCCGGGTCTCAATCAGAGCAGATTCAGAACGGCAGCTTGAAGCCCGGCGGCAGCGGCAGGCCGGCGGTCATGCCGCCCATCTTTTCCTGCGCGGTCGCCTCGGCCTTGCGTACGGCGTCGTTGAACGCGGCGGCGACGAGATCTTCCAGCATGTCCTTGTCGTCCGCGAGCAGGCTCGGGTCGATCGACACGCGGCGCACGTCGTTCTTGCAGGTCATCGTCACCTTGACGAGACCGGCACCCGACTGCCCCTCGACTTCGATCTGCGCGAGTTGCTCCTGCATCTTCTTCATGTTTTCCTGCATCTGCTGGGCTTGCTTCATCAGCCCGGCGAGTTGGCCTTTCATCATGGACGTGCTCCTTCTAGATAGCGTGAAATCTGGCATTCCGGCGCCGCTCTGCGACGACGCCGCGAACGATGGATCAGTGGGCCGGCGCCGCGCCGTTCGGGGCGGCATCCGGGGTAATCGGGCGGATCGAGCCCGGCACGATGCTCGCGCCGAACTCGCGAATCAGCGACTGAACAAACGGATCGGCGCTGATTTCGCGCTCGGCCTCCTGCTGGCGCTGCGCGCGCAACTTCGCGTCGTGCGCGGCAGCGGTACGGCGCGCCGGGCCGACTTCGACCTGCACGTCGACGTTCTGGCCGAGCCGCTCGACGAGCGCTGCTTTCAGTTTAGCGACCTGCGACGTTTCCGCGTATTGCGGCACCGGCACGTTGAGCTTCAGCGTATTGCCTTCGAGCGCCATCAGTTCGCTGTTGAACGCAAGCTGATACGAGATGCCCTTCAGCGGCAGATCGACCGCGAGCGCGGGCCAGTCGCCGGTGAAACCGAGCGGATCGAGCGGCACGGCGGGCGGCAGCGGGCGCGTATCGACGACCGGCGCCGGTGCGGCGGCCTGCGCGGCCGGGCCGTCCATGCGGACGTCGTCGGGGCCGCGGTCGAACACTGGCACGAAGTTGTCGTCTGGCGGAATGAAGTACGCGTCGTCTGCGGCCGACAGTGGCATATAGTCGTCGGGCGGCATGTCGTCCCAAGGTGCACTCGACGGGCTGTTCTGTTGCGCGTTGTTGCTGGCGTCGCTGCGGGCGTCGCGAGTGGGCGCAGCCTGAGCGGCGCTGTCTTGCGACGCGCGGCGGGGCGCACCGGGCGTCGGCACCGGCACGACCACGCGCGGCGCGGCGGGTTTTGGGGCGACCGGCGCGGCCGGCTTCGCGGCCGCGGGCGTATTGGCGCGGCCGCGGTCGGACGATACTTTCATGCCGGCGTTGCGCAGCACGTCGAGCGCGGCGCTCGCGCCGCCCGCGCGACGCGGCGCGGATTCGGCCGAGGCCGCCGAGGCCGCCGGTGCCGCCGTTGAAGCAGGGGCAGTCAATTCCTGGCGCGCTTCCGGTTCCGGTGGCGCGGTCTCTTCCGCGCGGGTCAGCGCGCTCGGCTCGGACCCAGGCGCAATTTCAGAAGATTCGTTCGAGACCGGCGCAGTCGAACTGGCGATCGCGGCACCGTCATTCGCGGGCGCATCTTCCCACGGTGCCAGCGGACGTGCGGGCATAGCCGGTGCGTCTGTCACGCGCGCTGCTTCAGCTTGCGCGGTGTCGGCCGTGGGCTTAGCGATCGGCTTTGCAACCGGCACAGCCAATTTCATCGCATCGTCCTGCTCCTCGCCGGCAACGCCCACCGGAACTGCACGAGTCGGCGCAGCGGCTGCCATGGCCGTCGCCGACGAAGGCGACAGCGCGCGCAGCGCGGCAACCGTCGGTGCACCAGAACGCTTCGCACCGGCGCCGGCCGCACCGGTCTGCGTGCCAGCGGCTCCCGCCGCCCCGCCACCGCCACCCGTCGGCGCCGGTTCGAACGCGAGCATACGCAGCAGCGTCATCGTGAAGCCCGCGTATTCGTCGGGCGCGAGGCCCAGCTCGCTTCGGCCGATCGTCGCGATCTGATAGAACAGTTGCACCTGCTCGGCGCTCAATGTGTCGGCGAAGCGGCGCAAGTCCGCCGCCTCCGGCCATTCGTCGAGCACCGACGAAGGCGCGAACTGCGCCCACGCGATCCGATGCAGCAGGCTCGCCAGATCCTGCAGCGCCGTCGAAAACGACAGGCTGCGCAAGGCCATTTCATCGGCGACCGCGAGCACTGCCGCGCCGTCGCCTTGCGCGAGCGCGTCGAGCAGACGGATCAGATAGCTTTGGTCGAGCGCGCCGAGCATGCCGCGCACCGCGTCTTCGCTGACCTGGTTCGCCGAATAGGCGATCGCCTGATCGGTCAGCGACAGCGCGTCGCGCATCGAACCGTCGGCCGCGCGCGCGAGCAGCCGCAACGCCTGCGCCTCGTGTGGCACGTTCTCTTCACCGAGAATGCGTTCGAGATGCGACACGATATGGCCGGCCGGCATCTGCTTCAGATTGAACTGCAGACAGCGCGACAGCACGGTGACCGGAATCTTCTGCGGGTCGGTGGTCGCGAGGATGAACTTGACGTGTGGCGGCGGCTCTTCGAGCGTCTTCAGCATCGCGTTGAACGCGTGGTTCGTCAGCATGTGCACTTCGTCGATCATGTAGACCTTGAAGCGCGCATCGACGGGCGCATACACCGCGCGCTCGAGCAGCGCGGCCATTT
Source organism: Burkholderia sp. JPY481 (assembly GCF_038900515.1). NCBI lineage: Bacteria > Pseudomonadati > Pseudomonadota > Betaproteobacteria > Burkholderiales > Burkholderiaceae > Burkholderia > Burkholderia sp. JPY481. The sequence continues at coordinate 130,678 of NZ_JAYMRT010000001.1, read as the reverse complement.
CATCGACGCCGCGATTGCTCGCCGCGTCCATCTCGACGTAATCGACGAAGCGCCCTTCGTCGATCTCGCGACACGCACGGCACACGCCGCACGGCGTCGACGTCACGCCGGTCTCGCAATTGAGTGCCTTCGCGAAGATACGCGACAGCGTGGTCTTGCCGACGCCGCGCGTACCTGTAAACAAATAGGCATGGTGCAGACGGCCGCCGTCGAGCGCATGGGTGAGCGCGCGCACCACGTGCTCCTGTCCGACGAGCGAAGCAAAATCCTTCGGCCGCCATTTGCGTGCGAGAACTTGATAGGTCATGCGGAAATTGTATCAGTAACAATGGCGCGCAAAACCGATTCGGCAAGACGCGCGAACGCGCGACACGGCCACGACGATGCGCCATCCGAATACGGCGAACGATCAATACGGAAGCTGAGAATGACTGCGGGGAAACTGCAGAGAAGCCGAGAAAACGGCCGTGGAGAAAAAAGCAAACGGAAGGTGACGAGCCCGACCCTCGGCACTGGTGGAAAACGGCTGTGGCTGCTTCGTTCCCGACCTGACCAGGTTGACCATCCCTCCATGCGAGGAGGCCCGTCACGAAAGATTCTATCATTGCCGCGCGCATTGTGCGACTGTTGATACGCGCAAAACGCGAACGACGCTCCGCCTCGAACGGCTTCGTACTGTTTACACCCGCGTCCTGCGCGCCGCCCGACGAGCTCGCAGCGCCGCGACGCCGCCCGCCACGCGAGGCACTTGAGTTCGTCGGGCCCGCCACCATTTAGATTGCAACGCGGCATCCGTGAGCCGCAGACACCGGCCGACGCCGCGGCGGCGACCTATTGGCCACACTGACCTGATGAGTACTATCGCCATCGGCAACGCATAGCGAATTAAGCTACACTGCCAGTTGAAAGACCCGCATACGCGACTCTTTCCGCGCATTCCGTGAAAATCCGGCGTTTTTTCAGACGGTTTTTCTGATTTTCACAGCCATGCGCGGCAAGTCTCCGGATGCGGCATAGCGAACGGAAATTTTCCCGGTTTTTGACGTATCGTGGCGAGCAATTCAGGCGGGCCTCGAACCGACAGAGGTATTCATAAATGAGCGAACAAATTAAGCATATTAGCGACGCATCGTTCGAACAGGACGTCGTGAAATCCGATAAACCCGTGCTGCTCGATTTCTGGGCCGAATGGTGCGGTCCCTGCAAGATGATCGCGCCGATCCTCGACGAAGTCGCGAAGGACTACGCCGATCGCCTGCAAGTCGCGAAGATCAATGTCGACGAGCATCAGTCCACGCCGGTCAAGTTCGGCGTGCGCGGCATCCCCACGCTGATCCTGTTCAAGAATGGCGCCGTCGCCGCTCAGAAGGTCGGCGCTCTGTCGAAGTCGCAACTCACAGCGTTCCTCGACGGCAACCTGTAATACATACAGAAGTACCTCGCGGCGCTCGCGGGTTCATCGCCCGCCGCGAGCCGTCAGGAATCGGGCGCATCGGTGGATGCATATCACCGCGCCCGCCGGTCGAGCGTGTTGTCAGCCGGCAACACGCTTTACGACAAAGATGCCACTCCGCCGCACTGGCGGAAATTGGCGTGTGCTATGCTAGAATCCACAAAACGTCGAAAAGACGTGTAAGTCTTTGAGCGGTTCCGCTCACCCTCCTCCCAGATTTCATTTCGTCGCACCTTCTCCTGCGGGTTCTCCGTATGCATTTATCCGAGCTTAAGACTCTGCACGTGTCCCAATTGATCGAGATGGCCAATGGCCTCGAGATCGAAAGCGCGAACCGCCTGCGCAAGCAGGAATTGATGTTCGCCATTCTAAAAAAACGAGCCAAAGCGGGCGACACGATCTTCGGCGACGGCACCCTCGAAGTGCTGCCGGACGGTTTCGGCTTCTTGCGTTCGCCTGAAACGTCCTACCTCGCCAGCACGGATGATATCTACATCAGCCCGTCGCAAATCCGCCGCTTCAATCTGCATACGGGCGACACGATCGAAGGCGAAGTGCGCACGCCGAAAGACGGCGAGCGCTATTTCGCGCTGGTGAAGGTGGACAAGGTCAACGGCCAGCCGCCGGAGGCCTCGAAGCACAAGATCATGTTCGAAAACCTGACGCCGCTGCACCCGAACAAGGTGCTGCTGCTCGAACGTGAAATGCGTGGCGAAGAGAATGTCACGGGCCGCATCATCGACATGATCGCGCCGATCGGCAAGGGTCAGCGCGGCCTGCTCGTCGCCTCGCCGAAGTCGGGCAAGACCGTGATGCTTCAGCACATTGCGCACGCAATCAAGCAGAACCATCCCGACGTCGTGCTGTTCGTGCTGCTGATCGACGAGCGCCCGGAAGAAGTGACAGAAATGCAGCGTTCGGTGGCAGGCGAAGTGATCGCCTCCACGTTCGACGAACCCGCTGCGCGTCACGTGCAGGTCGCCGAAATGGTGATCGAGAAGGCCAAGCGCCTCGTCGAAATGAAGAACGACGTCGTGATTCTGCTCGACTCGATCACACGTCTCGCGCGCGCATACAACACGGTGGTGCCGGCCTCCGGCAAGGTGCTCACGGGTGGTGTCGACGCGAACGCGCTGCAGCGTCCGAAGCGCTTCTTCGGCGCGGCGCGCAACATCGAGGAAGGCGGATCGCTGACCATCATCGGCACGGCGCTGATCGAAACCGGCAGCCGCATGGACGACGTGATCTACGAAGAGTTCAAGGGCACCGGCAACATGGAAGTGCACCTCGAGCGCCGTCTCGCCGAGAAGCGCGTCTACCCGTCGATCAACCTGAACAAGTCGGGCACGCGCCGCGAAGAGTTGCTGATCAAGCCCGAAGTGCTGCAAAAGATCTGGGTGCTGCGCAAGTTCATTCACGACATGGACGAAGTCGAGTCGATGGAATTCCTGCTCGACAAGATCCGCCAGACGAAGAGCAACTCCGAGTTCTTCGACATGATGCGTCGTGGTGGCGGCAGCTAACGCGCGACGTTCGTGCTGGCCGTAGTCGCCGGCAACTGCATCGCATGAAAAACCGCTCGCAGATTGCGAGCGGTTTTTTTTCGCCGCCCGCCCACCTGGACAATGCGGCGTCACCAGTCTCGACAATTTCGCACAACGCGACGTTCTCGTTTTTCGCCAGCTATCTTCGCGATCGAAGAGTCCATGCACGGCTACCGGTTGAAGAACATCGTGCGGCAGTTGACCATCTCCTTCGCGACTGCCTTGGTGATCATCATCGACCAGCACCGGCTCGCGCTGCATCAAAGTCGCCTCGCGGCGTCCGTGAATCCGTACAATCCGGTCTACCAGAACACGCTCGCGAATCGCGTCGATCAGCCGGTTGGTCGCACAGCAGGCCAATTTCCTCGCGTCGCTCGACGGCTTCGATTTCCTGATCGGCGTCGCGATATGCGGCGGCCTGTTCGCCGCGTGGCAAAAACAGATCGACTGAAGGTGGGCTCAAGCATGCTGTCGAAACTCACGAACTGGCTGGGCACACGGCGTCGCGAGCGCGCGCTGCGCGATTACGCGATCGACGATTCCTTGTGGCAGGCAACACTCGCTGGTCTGCCCTTTCTCACGCATCTGGAAGCCCCCGATCTCGCGCGGCTACGCGAACTGACGAGTCTCTTCCTCGCGCAGAAGGAATTCTCGACCGCACACGAACTCGAACTGACCGACGCGATGACGGTCGCCATCGCCGCGCAGGCGTGCCTGCCGGTGCTGAACCTCAGCCTCGATCTGTATCGCGGCTGGGTTGGCGTAATCGTCTATCCGGGCGAGTTCGTGATCCGCAAGACCGTCGAGGACGAAGACGGCGTCGTGCACGAGATCGAACACGACGCCAGTGGCGAGGCGTGGGAAGGCGGCCCGGTGGTGCTGTCGTGGGAAGACGCGCAGATGACCGACGGCAGCGACGCATACAACGTCGTGATCCACGAGTTCGCGCACAAGATCGACATGTTGAACGGCGAAGCGGATGGCCACCCACCGCTGATGCGCCGCTGGCACGCGCCGCTCGATACGCAGGCATGGGCCGACGTGTTTGACCACGCATACGATCATTTCTGCGCGAAAGTCGACGCTGTGCCCGAGCGACGTTGGACGCGTTTCGAACGCGAGTCGCTGATCGATCCGTATGCGGCGGACCATCCGTCGGAATTCTTCGCCGTATGCAGCGAGGCGTTGTTCGTGAAGCCGCAAGCGTTCGAGGCGGAGTATCCGGAACTCTACCGGCTGCTCGCGCGCTACTACCGGCAAGACCCAGCGCGCGTCGGATTGACGTTCACGCCGGTTTGAGACGCTGCGAACCGGCGCCGCTTGCGCCACAATAGAATCTGGTGGCAGAAAAATCGCCAAGGGACTGATTTTCTGGCATAATCGCGGTTTTTCGACCGTAGGCAAGTGGCTCGCGCCTGAAGGCAGTCTAATTTAAGGCTGCACGCGGGTTGGCTACCGCCAGATTAAAGGAAAGACCATGAAAGAAGGCATTCACCCGGATTACCGCGAAGTCCTGTTCATCGATATGTCGAACGACTTCAAGTTCGTGACGCGCTCGACCATCCAAACGCGCGAAACCGCGGAATTCAACGGCAAGACCTACCCGCTCGCGAAGATCGAAGTGTCGTCGGAATCGCACCCGTTCTACACCGGCCAGCAAAAGATCATGGACACGGCCGGCCGTGTCGAGAAGTTCAACAAGAAGTTCGGCTCCCGCGCTTCGGGCAAGGCAGCAAAGTAATACGGCAACGGTGCCGGCTTCCGGCCGGCAACGGAGCAAACAGAAAGGGCAGCGCGAGCTGCCCTTTTTTGTCGCCCACGCGCGGGCGGCCGCTGCGTCGCACACCTGCGATGGCATAACCCGGAACCAGCAGACCGCGCTTTCACGACACCTGTTACAGGTTGTCCATCGACGTTGCCGGGCGTTACCGGCCGTGACGTGCATCGCACCGCACGACTACAATGCCGGATGCTCGAAACGGGCCCTCCCGCCCTGACTTGCCAAGTCGCTCCGGCCGCATCGTTTATCCAGACTCCACACACCGCATGAGACCTGTCGTCCGCCTCACCGCCTCTGCGACCAGTGCGTTGCCGCGCTGGCTGCTGCTGGCCATCTGTATCGTCTACGCCTCGTTCGGCCTGTTCGGCCGCGATCCGTGGAAGAACGAGGACGCGGCCGGCTTCGGTGTCATGTGGACGATGGCGAATGGCGGCGCGCACGACTGGCTCCTGCCGAATCTCGTCGGCAAATATCTGACCGAGGACGGCCCGCTCGGCTACTGGCTCGGCGCGAGCGCGATCCGGGTCCTTGCGCCATGGGTCGACGCGAGCAACGCGTCGCGCGTGTTCACGGGCCTGCTGTTCTGCGCGGGCTGTGCGTTCGTCTGGTACGCGGCGTATCTGCTCGGCCGGCGTGCCGAAGTGCAGCCGTTCAAATACGCGTTTGGCGGCGAGCCCGAACCACGCGACTATGGCCGCACGCTTGCCGATGGCGCACTGCTGATCCTGCTCGCGTGCTTCGGCCTCGCCGAGCGCGGCCACGAAACCACGCCGCAGCTCGTACAGTTCGTCTGCATCGCGATGCTCGTGTACGGCCTCGTGCGCATGATCGACAAGCCGATCCAGGGCGCGCTGATCTGGGGCCTCGCGATCGGCCTCGTCACACTCGCGAGCAGCCCGGTGCTGGTCGGCGCGCTGCTGCTCGGCACGCTCGCGATGACGCTGATCGTGCGCGAAACGCGTTCGCGCTCGCTGCTGCTCGCGGGTCTACCCGTCGCGCTGGTGCTCGCGGTATCGTGGCCGATCATCGCGCTTGCCGCTTTCCCCGACGACGCCGTCTGGTACCTGAACCAATGGCTGCACGTGAGCCTGAGCTCGTTCGCGGGCCCACCCGGCTCCGTCGCCGCGTATGCACTGAAAAACCTGCCGCTCTTCACGTGGCCCGCCTGGCCGCTCGCGCTGTGGTCGTGGTTCAGCTGGAAGGGTCTGCGGCGCGCGCCGCACGTGGCGATTCCGCTGTCGGTGATCGGACCGCTGTTCGTACTCGTGGTGCTGCAAAGCCATCAATCGAATCGACTCTACATGCTGCTGCTGCCGCCGCTGGCGGTGCTCGCCACGTTCGCGCTGCCGACGCTCAAGCGCGGCGCGATCAACGCGATCGACTGGTTCGCGCTGCTGAGCTTCACGATCCTCGGCAGCTTCGTGTGGGCCGTGTATGCGGCGAGTCTGACCGGTTTTCCGCACCCGCTCGCGCGCAATCTCGCGCGGCTCGCGCCCGGCTTCGTGCCGCAATTCAAGATTCTGTCGTTCATCTGCGCGATCGCGGTAACCGTCTGCTGGTTCCTGCTGGTGCGCTGGCGCCTCGCGCGTCATCCGAAGGTGTTGTGGCGTAGCGTGGTGCTGTCGAGCGCCGGCACGACGCTGATGTGGGTGCTGCTGATGACGCTATGGCTGCCGGTGGTCAACTACAGCCGTACCTATCGCGACGTCGCGCAGCAGATCGCCAACCACTTGCCCGATGACTACACCTGCATCTCGCCGGTGCGCCTCGGCAATGCGCAGATCGCGACGTTCGCGTATTTCGGCGACATGCACTTCTCGTTCGACCAGGACTGCGATGTGATCCTGCGCCAGGACTCGCAGGACTACGGCGACCCCAGCGCGCTGCCCGACTACATCTGGAAGCTCGTGTGGGAAGGCCGCCGCGCGGCCGACCGCGACGAGCGCTTCCGCCTGTACGTGCGCATCGACCGTCCGAAGCCGCCGCCCGGCAAGCACCGCAACTGGCACAAGAAGCCCAACTGACCATGTTCGCCGACGTACGGAAAATCGCCGCGCTCGCGTGGCCCGTATTGATCGGCCAACTGGCCATCATCGCGTTCGGCGTGATCGACACGGCGATGGTCGGACGCTATTCGGCCGTCGATCTGGCCGCTCTCGGGCTCGGCTCGTCGATCTACGTCTCGGTCTATATCGGCCTGACCGGCATCCTGACCGCGCTGCAGCCGATTACCGCGCAACTGTACGGCGCGCGCCGCTACGGCGAGATCGGCGAAGAGGTGCGCCAGTCATGGTGGCTCGCCGCCGCGCTGACGGTGATCGGCTTTCTGATCCTGTTCTTCCCCGGGCCGCTGTTGTCGTTGTCGCACGTGCCCGACGCGCTGCACGAGCGCACGCTCGCGTATCTGCGGATTCTCGCGTTCGGGCTGCCCGCCGGCCTCGCGTTCCGGGTCTACAGTTCCGTTGCCAATGCGCTCGGCAAACCGCGGCTCGTGATGTTCCTGCAGATCGCCGCGCTGCTGCTGAAAATTCCGCTCAATACCTGGTTCATTTTCGGCGGCCTCGGCGTGCCGGCGCTGGGCGGTCCGGGCTGCGCGCTCGCGAGCACGCTTCTCAATTGGGCGCTCGCGGCGCTCGGCATGCTGCTGCTCGCGCGCATCGACGATTTCAAGGCGCTCGGTATCTTCACGCAGTTCTGCTGGCCGGTCTGGAAGCGCCAGGCCGCGCAACTGCGGCTCGGTATTCCGATGGGGTTGTCGTATCTGATCGAGGTCACGTCGTACACGTTCATGGCGCTCTTCATCGCGCGCTTCGGCACGACGACGCTCGCCGGGCATCAGATCGCCGGCAATATCGGCGCGGTGCTTTATATGACGCCACTGTCGATCGGCATCGCGTCGTCGACGCTGGTCGCGCAGGCGCTAGGCGCGCATCGGCCGCAAGCGGCGCGCACGCTGTCGCGTCACGGCATCGCGATGGCGGTTGCGATCGCGTGCTGCTATGGCGCGCTCGTGCTGGTGCTGCGGCCGTATATCGTCGATGGTTATACGACGAACGCGCAGGTCGCGGCGAAGGCGTTGCCACTGGTGCTGATCGTCGCCTGCTACCACCTGTTCGATGCTTTGCAGATCACGACCGCGTTCGTGCTGCGTGCCTACAAGGTCGCGGTCGTGCCGACCGTCATCTATGCGGTCGCGCTGTGGGGTGTGGGGCTCGGCGGCGGCTATGCGCTCGGCTTCGATACGACCGGCCTCACACCGCCCTGGCTGACCGGCGCGCGCGGATTCTGGGTCGCGAATACCGCGAGTCTCGCGATTGCCGGGGTCGGCTTGCTGGTGTATTGGCGGATCGTGAGCCAGCGCTATTTGCGCGAGACCGCTGCAGTGCGGGTCGATTCGGCTGTATGAGGCGATGGGGTCTCAGAAGGCCCCGAACGGAATCAATCGGACGGTTAGTTGCGTCCCATCCTGGGTGAGACAAACCCGCTCCGCATCCCCTTTTCCCCTCCCCGCGCAGCCGGGCCCTCTCACGCTGCGGCCGCGGCCTCCTCTTTCTTCCCGCGCCGCGAACACGTTTCGGCAACCTGACCGATGGTGAGCGCGGTCGAGTGTTTCGACATGACGGACTCAGCTTAGGACTTCGAGTGCACTCCAAGTCAAGCGTCGGACGGTGTGATCCGTCAGCGTTACCGATTCTTTATCGCAAACGCATTATCGCGACCGGTACCGACCGATAAATCATCGGAAATAACCTGCCGCTAAAAGTTTTAAAGATTGTGTGGCCGGATTTACTTGTCATCGATCGATCGGTATAAATCGACCGCTATCTCAAATCGGGCCCGCGATTTGTCCTATGCTTAAACGCAGCGCCCGCTGACAGGATAGGTCGACCGTTCCCGGCTAACTTTTTGCCCTCAATGGAGTGCTTGCCATGCTGAAGAAGCTTTTCATGCTTTGCGTCGCTGTGGCTTTGTCGCTGTCGGCCGGATTTGCCGCGGCAGTGGAAGTGAATACCGCCGATCAGGCCGCGCTCGAATCGGTCAAGGGCATCGGCCCCGTGCATGCGAAAGCGATCCTCGACGAACGCGCCAAAAACGGCCCGTTCAAGAACGCCGACGATCTCGCCGCGCGCGTGAAGGGCATCGGCCAGAAGTCGGTCGAGAACCTCGAAGCGGCCGGACTGACGATCAACGGCTCGTCGGCGCCGCCGACCGGCGCGAAGACGTCGACCAGGTCGACCACGAAAACGACGCCAGCGGCTCCCGCGGCAACCACCGGGGCCGCGCCCGCCGCCACGACAGCAGCGCCGGCCGCGGCCGCTCCCGCGTCGGCCGCGAAGCCGTCGAAATCGAAGAAGAAGGCCGCTGCATCAGAAGCGGCGACTGCTGCGGCGCCGGCCGCCGCGGCAGCTAGCGCACCGGCCGAAGCATCCGGCACCAAGGCTTCGAAGAAGAAAACGAAGAAGAGCAACGCGGCATCCGCCGCGGCCGCGTCCGGCGCTTGAGGCCGGCGGGCTGCCGCCCTTGCGTTTCACCGCGACGCGCAACCGCGCGTCGTCGTCACCCGCCCGGCCGTCATGCACGCGCCGGCATTCAAGAGAGACCGTCATGAGCCTACTCGACACCATCGGTTCCCTGCTTGGCAAATCGCCAGAAGGCGGCGGCCAGCAAGCGCTGATCGCAGCCGCGCTCGAATTCGTCAATAACCAGCCTGGTGGCCTGAACGGCCTGATCCAGCGCTTCCAGGAAAAGGGCCTCGGCGACGTCGTGTCGTCGTGGGTCGGCAACGGCGAAAACCAGCCGATCGCGCCCGACGCGCTGCATAACGTGCTCGGCTCCGAGGCCGTCAGCGGCCTCGCCGCCAAGGCCGGCGTGCAGCCGGATCAGGTGACGGGGCTGCTGTCGCAGATCCTGCCGCACGTCGTCAACGCGGCGACGCCGGAAGGCGAGGTGCCGGCCGATGGCAAGCTGAACGCGACCACGGTGCTTGGCGCGCTCGGCGGCCTATCGGCGCTGCTCGGCAACAAGGGCAACGCTTGAACACGCTGTGCGCGATGCGCTGACGGCGGCTCAGGCTGCCGGTCCGGGTCGACGCCCGGTTTGAGAACGGCGGGCAAAAGAAAACCGGCAACGAAGTCGCCTTCGTTGCCGGTTTCTTAACATTGGCGGGAACGGCTCGACCGCCGCCGCCCCGTCACGTCATCAGGCCATCGCGCTCAGTGCACGACGCGTTCGAACCGCAGCTGGCCGTCGTCCACTTCGACCGGAATCACATCCTTCGGACCGAACTTGCCGGCCAGAATCAGCTTCGCGATCGGGTTCTCGATCTCCTGCTGGATCGCGCGCTTCAGCGGCCGCGCACCGAACAGCGGGTCGTAGCCGACCTTGCCGATGTGCTCGAGCGCCGCGTCCGATACCACCAGCTGCATGTCGAGCTTCGCGAGCCGCTCGTGCAGACGCTGCAACTGGATCCGCGCGATCGACTGGATGTTCGAGCGGTCGAGCGCATGGAACACGACGACGTCGTCGATCCGGTTCAGGAACTCGGGCCGGAAGTGCAGCTTCACCTCTTCCCACACCGCGTCCTTGATCGCTTCCTGCGACTCGCCGACCATCGCCTGGATCACCTGCGAACCGAGGTTCGAGGTCATCACGATCACCGTGTTCTTGAAGTCGACGGTGCGGCCCTGGCCATCTGTCATGCGGCCGTCGTCGAGCACCTGCAGCAGCACGTTGAACACGTCCGGATGGGCCTTCTCGATTTCGTCGAGCAGGATCACGCTATACGGCTTGCGGCGCACGGCCTCGGTTAGATAACCGCCCTCCTCGTAGCCGACGTATCCCGGCGGCGCGCCGATCAGTCGCGCGACGCTGTGCTTCTCCATGAACTCGCTCATGTCGATACGGATCAGGTGCTCTTCCGAGTCGAACAGGAACGACGCCAACGCCTTGCACAGCTCGGTCTTGCCGACGCCGGTCGGCCCCAGGAACAGGAACGATCCGTACGGACGGTTCGGGTCCGACAGACCCGCGCGTGAGCGGCGGATCGCATCGGCAACCGCGCTGATCGCCTCGTCCTGGCCGACCACGCGCTCATGCAGCTTCGACTCGATCTGCAGCAGCTTTTCGCGCTCGCCTTGCATCATGCGCGACACCGGAATACCGGTGGCCCGCGACACGACTTCGGCGATCTCTTCCGCGCCGACCTGCGTGCGCAACAGACGCGGACGCTTCGGACTGTTCTGCTCCTCGGCTTCGGCGCGCGTGACTTCCTTCAACTGCGCTTCGAGCCCCGGCAGCTTGCCGTACTGCAGTTCGGCGACCTTCTCGAGCTTGCCCTCGCGCTGCAGACGCACGATTTCCGCGCGTGTCTTCTCGATCTCTTCCTTCAACTGCGCGCTGCCCTGCACCGCTGCTTTTTCGGCGGTCCAGATTTCTTCGAGGTCCGAATATTCGCGATTCAGGCGCTCAATCTCCTCTTCGATCAGCTGCAGACGCTTCTGCGACGCTTCGTCCTTCTCCTTCTTCACCGCTTCGCGTTCGATCTTCAGCTGGATCAGACGACGGTCGAGCCGGTCCATCTCCTCCGGCTTTGAGTCGATTTCCATCTTGATCTTCGAGGCGGCTTCGTCGATCAGATCGATCGCCTTGTCCGGCAGGAAGCGGTCCGTGATGTAGCGATGCGACAGCTCCGCCGCCGCGACGATCGCCGGGTCGGTGATGTCGACGCCGTGGTGCAGCTCATAGCGCTCCTGCAGACCGCGCAGGATCGCGATGGTCGCCTCGACCGACGGTTCGTCCACCAGCACCTTCTGGAAGCGGCGCTCGAGCGCGGCATCCTTCTCGATGTACTTGCGGTATTCGTCGAGCGTGGTCGCGCCGACGCAATGCAGCTCGCCGCGCGAGAGCGCCGGCTTCAGCATGTTGCCCGCGTCCATCGCGCCTTCGGCCTTGCCGGCGCCGACCATCGTATGAATCTCGTCGATGAAGACGATGGTTTGCCCTTCGTCCTTCGCGATGTCGTTGAGCACGGCCTTCAGGCGCTCTTCGAACTCGCCGCGATATTTGGCGCCCGCGAGCAGCGCGGCCATATCGAGCGACAGCACGCGCTTATTCTTCAGCGTTTCCGGCACTTCACCATTGACGATGCGTTGCGCGAGCCCTTCGACGATCGCGGTCTTGCCCACACCCGGCTCGCCGATCAGCACCGGGTTGTTCTTGGTGCGGCGTTGCAGGATCTGGATGGAACGGCGGATTTCGTCGTCGCGGCCGATCACCGGGTCGAGCTTGCCGGCGCGGGCGCGCTCGGTCAGGTCGATCGTGTATTTCTTCAGCGCTTCGCGCTGGCTTTCGGCGTCCTGGCTATGCACCTGCGAGCCGCCGCGCACCGCGGCGATCGCGGTTTCGAGCGCCTTGCGCGACAAGCCGTGCTCGCGCGCGAGACGGCCCACGTCGCCCTTATCGTCGGCGACCGCGAGCAGGAACATTTCGCTCGCGATGAACGTGTCGTTGAGCTTCTGCGCTTCCTTGTCGGCCTGATTCAACAGACCGGTCAGTTCACGGCCGATCTGCACGTTGCCGTCGGTGCCGTGCACTTGGGGCAGTCGCGTGATCGCGTCGTTCAGTGCGGTCTGTAGAGGTTGTACATGCACGCCGGCGCGCGATAGCAGCGAGCGGGCGGAGCCGTCCTGCTGCGCGACGAGTGCCGCGAGCACGTGGACGGGTTCGATGTACTGATTGTCGTGGCCAACCGCCAGACTCTGGGCGTCCGCGAGCGCTTCCTGGAATTTAGTGGTGAGTTTGTCGATTCTCATCAAGAGACCTCCAATTTCGATTACCACCAAAATGAGGCGATTTATTAGGGTTTCAAGCGCTTTTTTGGCCTCGGTCGCAACTATTTAACATTTGAGCGCAAGAACTGGCGCGATCCTTCCCCCGGGGGCGACCGGACGGGTTTGCGCACCCTGGAGCCGGCCCGAGGTTCTAGCTCTTGTGGCCCAACGTCGCCGAACTGCCGCCACGCGTGCCATCCGATGCCACCGGAATCGGCAGCGGCACCCTCTGAATATTGGGTCCCAACCCGAGCAATGCCGCGAGCGGACTTTTCGGTTGTGCGACTTCGCCGATGGTAAAGCGATCGAGTTCGGCGAGAAAAGCGAGGTTCGCCGCCTGCAACGCGCCGCGCAGCCGGCAGTGCGTCGTGATGACGCAAGGCCGCTGTTGGCCCTGCCGGTCCGGCAGACAGCCGACCAGCGCGAAGTCGCTTTCCGTGACCCGCACCACGTCGCCGACGGTCAGCGACAGCGTCTGTGCGGCGAGCCGCAACCCGCCGTTGCGGCCGCGCACGGTCTCGACCCAGCCGAGTTCGCCCAGTTGCTGCACGACCTTCATCAGATGGTTCTTCGAGATCCCGTAAGCTTCCGAAATGTCGTGGATCGTCGATAATCCGTCGCCCCGCACCGCGAGGTACAGCAGCACGCGCAGCGCGTAATCCGTATAGTCGGTAAGTCTCATAGGTCCTGGTATAGCTTGAAAAGCTGCGAGCAAGTGCGTTGAACGTGCCCGATAACCGCGTCGACGCAAGGGTTGCGGTGAACCTGCGCCGCGCCCTAACATCACTGGCTGGCGGCGTCGTTCCTCGAATCGCGTTGCAAAACTGTATCGGATAGCAATAGTAGCTTTTTCCGCATCAACCGTTTGTTAGAAAAACGGGGGGTTCGAAGTTCAGTCAACCGCCACCGGCAAACGTATTTTTCTGGAATCCGCATGAATCCGTCTTTCCCCGCCGCGCCACCGGTCGAGCGCGCGGCCGAACCCACCGAGGCCAATATCCGCGAGCTCGTCTACGGCTTTTACGATCGGGTGCGCGCCGATCCGCTGCTGGGTCCGGTTTTCGACGCGAAGCTCGAGGGCCGCTGGGACGACCATCTGCCGAAGATGTGCACGTTCTGGAACAGCCTCGTGCTGGGTGCGAAGCAATATCGCGGCAACGTGCAGCAGGTGCATCAGCCGCTCGAAGGCATCGAGCCGCAGCACTTCAGCCGCTGGCTGTATCTGTTCCTGGATACGGTCGAATCGCGCTATCAACCGGCCGCGGCGATCCGTTTCATGGAGCCGGCACTACGGATTGCGCAGAGTCTGCAGCTGAGCCGCTACGGCTGGGATTACAAGATTCCGGCGGAGCAGCAGGCGCTGCTCGAGCGGGTGGCGCCGAAGCGTCGGCCCCGCGATGCTGACGACGATGGCGAGCATCCGTCGCGGCCGGCTGGGGAGCCGTTTCCGGTGCCGATCATCGGACGCTCAAGGGATCAGTGAACGTCGGTCGGCGCCGACGCGCCTGACACAGACACGCCGCGTGCGCCACCGCAGCGCCGCGGCCCGCGGTTCGGCTACTCCGCAGTCTGGTTCCCCGATTCGACGCCCCAGCGCGCGAGCGCGGCATCGTCGGTCACGCGCGCGTCGACCCAGCGCTCGCCCGCGTCGGTTTTCTCTTTCTTCCAGAACGGCGCTTCGGTCTTCAGATAGTCCATCACGAATTCGCACGACGCAAACGCATCGCCGCGATGCGCGGCCGTCGTCGCAACAAGCACGATCTGATCGAGCGGATAAAGCTTGCCGACACGATGCACGATCAGCACCTCGATGCCCGGCCAGCGTTCGCGCGCACGCTCGACGATAGCCTCGAGCGACTTCTCCGTCATGCCCGGATAGTGTTCGAGCTCCATCGTCTCGACCGCGCTGCCCTCGTTCAGGTCGCGCACGGTGCCGACGAAGCACGCGATCGCGCCGATCCTCGGATTGCGCGCGCGCAGCGCGGCCACCTCGGCGCTGAGGTCGAAGTCTTCGGTCTGGACGCGAACGGGCATGGACGACTCCTGAGGCTTGTGACGCTGGCGTGGACGTGATGATGGGCTTGAGCCCGGCTCAGCCGCCGGTGACGGGCGGAAAGAACGCGACCTCGCAGCCCTCGGTGATACGCGTGCTCGCGTCGGTCATCACGTGGTTGCAGGCCATGCGCAGCGCGCGGCCTTCGGCGAGCGTCTCGGCCCAGATGCCGCCACGCACGCGCAGCCACGCGCGCACGTCGCCGACGGTCGCGATGCCGTCGGGCACCTCGACGGTTTCGTCGGAGGTATTGAGCGCTTCACGTACGCTCGCAAAGTATCGAAGTTCAATCTTCATCGGGATACCGCCGGTTTGTGCCGCGCATGCGGTGCATGCCGCGGATAGCCGGCCTCAGTTCAGCAGTTCGGAAAACGGAATGAAGCGCACGGTTTCGCCGGCGCTGATCGCGTGGTTCGGCGGATTGTCGATCAGGCCGTCGCCCCACACGGTCGACGTCAACACGGCCGAGCTCTGATTGGCAAACAGATCCAGCCCGCCCGCTGCGTTGACGCGCGCGCGCAGGAATTCGTTGCGGCGATCGGCCTTGCCCTGCGTGAAGTCGGCGCGCAGCGACAACGCGCGCGGCGCGACCGTCTGCACCCCGGCCAGCCGCAGAACGAACGGACGCACGAACAGCAGGAACGTGACGAAGCTCGACACCGGATTGCCGGGCAGGCCGATGAAAAACGTTTCCGCCGTGCCCCCCGCGCCACGGCGCACCGCGCCGAACGCGAGCGGCTTGCCCGGCTTCATGGCGATCTGCCACATCGACAGACGCCCTTCGGCCTCTACCGCCGGCTTCACATGATCCTCCTCGCCGACCGACACGCCGCCGCAGGTGAGAATCAGATCGTGCGCCTCAGCGGCCTCGCGCAGCGTCGCGCGGGTCGCGTCGAGCTGATCGGCGACGATGCCGTAGTCGGTCACGTCGCAGCCGAGCTTCTCGAGCAGGCCACGCAGCGTAAAGCGATTCGAGTTGTAGATCGCGCCGGGCTTCAGCGGCTCGCCGGGCATCGTCAGTTCGTCGCCGGTGAAAAACACGGCGACCTTCACGCGCCGGCGCACCTCGAGCCGCGCACATCCGACCGACGCGGCAAGCCCCAACGCCTGCGGCGTGAGCCGCGTGCCGGCCGGCAGGATCACCGAGCCTGCGCGAATATCGGCGCCCTGCGCGGTGATCCACTCGCCCGCCTGCGGACGATGCACGATCGTCACTTCGTCGCCGGCCGCCTCGGTCTGTTCCTGCATCACGACCGCGTCCGCGCCAGCGGGCACCGTCGCACCGGTGAAGATGCGTGCCGCGCTATTGGGCGCGAGCGGCGCCGGTGCATGGCCGGCCGGAATCCGTTGCGAGACCGGCAGGCGGCTGCCGTGCGCGAGATCGGCGATACGAACCGCGTAGCCGTCCATCGCGCTCGTGTGCATCGGCGGCACGTCGAGCGGCGACGTGACGTCGGTGGCGAGCACGTGATTCAGCGCGTCGAGCGTCGGCAGCGTTTCGATACCGTCGATCGCGCGGGCGGCGTCGAGCAGGATGGCCAACGCATCGGCAGTGGCGAGCATCGGGGCGCGGGGCGTGGGTGTGGACATCGGGATGTGTCGAAGCCGCAGGTTAAAAGAACATTGTAGCGGCCGATGCCGTTAGCCTGGGCGGCCGGGCGTCATGGAGAGCTTTTTGTGATTTTCGCTGCGTGGCCGCCGAGGGTGCGGCCAGCGTTTTTTCGTAGTGCGGGCGTGGGAGTCGATTAACGCGAATCGACACGGCCGCGGGATGCCGCGTGAGCCGAAAACGGCCCGCGCGGCCCGTTTGACGTCGCCGGTCGCCCTTATGCGCCGGTATTCGCGACGATGAAGTCCTTCACCTTCTGCGCATCCGCGGGCACGACCTCGAAGCGCTGCGGCAGCGCTTCGAGTCCCGAGAACGCCGCCGGCCGCTCCGGTTCGCGCAGCAGCGCTTCGCGGATCGTCTCGCCGAACTTGATCGGCTGCGCGGTCTCGAGCACGATCATCGGAATGCCCGGTTGCAAATGCTCGCGCGCGACCTTCACGCCGTCGGCCGTGTGCGTGTCGATCATCGTGTCGTAGCGCTGGAACACGTCGCGGATCGTTTCGACGCGGGTGTCGTGGCTGCTGCTGCCGGACACGAAACCGAACTCCCTCACGCGCGCGAAGTCGCCGCTCGCCGCGAGGTCGAAACCGCCCTTCTCCTCGACGTCGCGGAACAGTTGCAGCACGCGCGCCGGATCGCGGCCGAGCAGGTCGTACACGAAACGCTCGAAGTTCGACGCCTTCGAGATGTCCATGCTCGGGCTGCTCGTGTGATACGTCTCCGCTGCCTTGCGCACCCGGTAGATGCCGGTGCGGAAGAACTCGTCGAGCACGTCGTTCTCGTTGGTCGCGACGACGAGCTTCTCGATCGGCAGACCCATCATGCGCGCGATATGACCCGCGCACACGTTACCGAAGTTGCCCGACGGCACCGTGAACGACACACGCTCGTCGTTCGACTTCGTCGCGGCAAAGTAGCCCTTGAAGTAGTAGACGACCTGCGCGACGACGCGCGCCCAGTTGATCGAATTCACCGTGCCGATCTTGTACTTCGCCTTGAACGCGTGGTCGTTCGACACCGCCTTCACGATGTCCTGCGCGTCGTCGAACACGCCTTCCACCGCGAGATTGAAGATGTTCGGGTCTTGCAGGCTGTACATCTGCGCGGTCTGGAACGCGCTCATCTTTTTGTGCGGCGACAGCATGAACACGCGGATGCCCTTCTTGCCGCGCATCGCGTATTCAGCGGCGCTGCCGGTATCGCCCGAGGTCGCGCCGAGAATGTTCAGCGTTTCGCCGTGCTTCGCGAGCGCGTACTCGAACAGGTTGCCGATCAGCTGCATCGCCATGTCCTTGAACGCGAGCGTCGGCCCGTTCGACAGTTCGAGCAGCGACAGCGGCGCGCCGTCTTCGACGCCGAGCGTCTTCAGCGGCGTGATCTGCGCGGCGCTTTCGTCGTCGCGCACGTTGCAGTAGGTCGCGGCCGTGTAGGTCTTGCGGGTCAGCGCGCGCAGATCGTCGGCGGGGATGTCGTCGCAGAACTTCGACAGGATTTCGAACGCGAGATCCGCGTACGGCAGCGTGCGCCAGCGCGTGAGTTCGTCCGCGGTGATGCGCGGATATTCGGCCGGCAGATACAGTCCGCCGTCTTTCGCGAGACCGCCGAGCAGGATGTCGGAGAAGGTATGGCGCTCGCCGGCTCCGGCGCCGCGCGTGGAGAGGTAGTTCATAGTTCGGCCTAGTTCAGCGCTTCCATGCGCAGCTTCGTGACTTGCGAGACGACGGTCTTGAGCCCTTCGATCGACCTGATCGCGGCGTTGACCTGCTTTTCGACCGTCTCGTGCGTGATCAGCAGGATGTCGGTTTCGCCCTTGCCGTTCGCGTCGACGAGTTCCGATTCCTTTTGCAGCAGCGCGTCGATCGAAATGCCGGTGTCCGCCAGAATGCGCGTGATGTCGGCGAGCACGCCGGTCACGTCGGCGACGCGCAGGCGCAGGTAGTAGCCGCTCGTGACTTCTTCGATCGGCAGGATCGGCGTGTTCGACAGGCTGTCCGGCTGGAACGCCAGATGCGGCACGCGATGCTCAGGGTCGGCCGTGTGCAGACGAGTCACGTCGACCAGATCGGCGACCACCGCGGAAGCCGTCGGCTCCGCGCCCGCGCCCTTGCCGTAGTACAGCGTCGTGCCGACCGCGTCGCCGTGCACGACGACCGCGTTCATCGCGCCTTCCACATTCGCGAGCAGGCGCTTTTCCGGAATCAGCGTGGGATGCACGCGCAGTTCGATGCCTTTATCGGTGCGCCGCGTGATGCCAAGCAGCTTGATGCGATAGCCGAGTTCCTCGGCGTATTTGATGTCGATCGCGGCGAGCTTGCTGATGCCTTCGACGTACGCGCGGTCGAACTGCACCGGCACGCCGAACGCGATCGCGCTCATGATCGTCGCCTTGTGCGCGGCGTCGACGCCTTCGATGTCGAAGGTCGGGTCCGCTTCCGCGTAGCCGAGCTCCTGTGCGGCCTTCAGCGCGGTGGCGAAATCGAGCCCGCGGTCGCGCATCTCCGACAGGATGTAGTTCGTCGTACCGTTGATGATGCCGGCGATGTACTGGATACGGTTCGCCGTCAGCCCTTCACGCAACGCCTTGATGATCGGAATGCCGCCCGCCACCGCCGCTTCGAACGCGACCATCACGCCGTTCGCGCGCGCCGCCTGGAAGATCTCCGTGCCATGTACGGCGAGCAGCGCCTTGTTGGCGGTGACCACGTGCTTGCCGTTGTTGATCGCGCGCAGTACGAGGTCGCGCGCAATGCCGGTGCCGCCGATCATTTCCGCCACGATCGCGATCGACGGATCGTCGACGACCGCGTTGAAGTCATCGGTCAGCGCCACGCTGCCGGCTTCGCCGCCGAGCGCCGCGGTCGCCTTGGCCGGGTTGCGCACGGCGATGCGCGCAATCTCGATGCCGCGACCCGCGCGACGTTTGATTTCTTCCTGATTGCGGCGCAGTACCGTGAAGGTGCCGCTGCCTACCGTGCCGAAGCCCAGCAGTCCAACTTTGATCGGTTCCATGCAGCGTGTGTTTCTAATAGAGGTTTGAAAAGGGTGTCAAGGGTGGCACGAGCGGCGCGCCTGATGCGCCACGTCACGCGCCACATCGTACGCGAGGGCGGCTCAGGCTGTGTGACGCTTGCGGTAGCCATCGAGGAAGCGCGCAATCCGGTTGATCGAATCCGCGAGGTCGTCGACGTTCGGCAGGAACACGACGCGGAAGTGATCCGGCGTCTTCCAGTTGAAGCCGGTGCCCTGCACGAGCAGCACGCGCTCTTCGAGCAGCAGGTCGAGGATGAACTGCTGGTCGTTCTGGATCGGATACACCTTCGGGTCGAGGCGCGGGAACATGTACAGCGCCGCTTCCGGTTTCACGCAGCTTACACCGGGGATCGCGGTCAGCATGTCATAGGCGAGTTCGCGCTGCTTGTACAGGCGCCCGCTCGGCACGATCAGGTCGTTGATGCTCTGATAGCCGCCGAGCGCGGTCTGGATCGCATACTGGCCGGGCACGTTCGGACACAGCCGCATCGACGCGAGGATGCCGAGGCCTTCCAGATAGTCTTTCGCGAGCCGGCGGTTCTCGCCGGTCAGGCCCGAAATGGCCATCCAGCCGGCACGGTAGCCGCACGAGCGGTAGCTCTTCGAGAGGCTGTTGAACGTGACAGTCAGCACGTCTTCGGACAGCGACGCCATCGACGTGTGCTTCTTGCCGTCGTAGATGATCTTGTCGTACACCTCGTCGGCGAAGATCACGAGGCCGTGCTGGCGCGCGATCTCGATCAGGCCGAGCAGCAGTTCGTCCGAATACAGCGCGCCGGTCGGGTTGTTCGGGTTGATCACGACGAGCGCGCGCGTGTTCGGCGTGATTTTCGCGCGGATGTCGTCGAGGTCCGGCATCCAGCTATTCGACTCGTCGCAGATGTAGTGCACCGGCGTGCCGCCCGCGAGGCTCACGCCGGCGGTCCACAGCGGGTAGTCGGGCGCGGGCAGCAGCACTTCGTCGCCGTCGTTGACGAGGCCCTGCAGCGCCATCACGATCAGCTCGGACGCGCCGTTGCCGATGTAGATGTCGTCGAGCTCGACGCCGTGCACGCCCTTTTGCTGCGTGTAGTGCATGATCGCCTTGCGCGCGGCGAACACGCCCTTCGAATCGGAGTAGCCCGACGAGCTGGGCAGATTCAGGATCATGTCCTGAATGATTTCATCGGGTGCCTCGAATCCGAACGGCGCCAGATTGCCGATGTTCAGCTTGATGATGCGGTGGCCCTCTTCTTCGAGCCGCTTCGCGTGTTCGAGGACGGGCCCGCGAATGTCGTAGCAGACATTCAACAATTTATTGGACTTGAGAATCGGTTTCACGGCGGGCACTTCATCCTGGTTGATGGCTGGGGGCAAACCTTGGGCAAACGGGGCCCGGCTGACGGCGCCGGGCCGCTCGGATTCACCGATACGGGAATTCGGACGCGGCGGCGCCAGCGAAGGCGGCCAACTGCGAAATGGGGTCGAACTGTCGAGCGGCCGCGGCTTTCCGGGTTCCGGCGCGGGGAAAAAACGCAGCGAAAGCGGGCGATGCCAGCACAGGTAGCCGGTGGGCCACGCCGATGTGCCCAGCGCGGCTTGTGGCGGCACTTGAGCGAGGGGCGCCGCAAGGCGGCTAAAAAGTTATAATTTAGCGGATTTTGGCCGACTTCCGCAATGCACCACCCGCAACGGCAAGCCTTTTCGGCCTTCTCGTGTGTCACACGCGTCGAACCGCGCGGCCTGTGCGACGTGCATTCAGGCCGGCCATACGCATGACGTCTCACGACGACTTCGGAAAACCAATTTGAAATTACATCAGGATTCCAGCGGCGCGCTGAATACCGTTACCGGCTACGGCGCCGACTACGTCGAAATCAATCTGGTGCGTCACGCGGGCAGTCTGCTCGTGCTGCCGGACGCGCCGGTCATTCCCTGGCCCGTCTCGTCGTTCGAGCAGCTGAGCGCCGAGCATTTCGCGATGCTGGTCGACGCCGCGCCCGAAGTGGTCGTGTTCGGCAGCGGCGAGCGGCTGCGCTTTCCGCACCCGAGGCTGACCGCCGCACTCACCGCGAAACGCATCGGCGTCGAAACGATGGACTTCAAGGCCGCCTGCCGCACCTACAACATTCTGATGGCCGAGGGCCGCAAGGTCGCGGCCGCGTTGCTGATCGAAGCCTGAGCGGGCCCGGCGCCGGCGCATCCCGCGCGAGCCGGCGCCCGGCCGGCCCCGTT
Organism: Burkholderia sp. JPY481; assembly: GCF_038900515.1. NCBI lineage: Bacteria > Pseudomonadati > Pseudomonadota > Betaproteobacteria > Burkholderiales > Burkholderiaceae > Burkholderia > Burkholderia sp. JPY481. Next base: position 109,166 of record NZ_JAYMRT010000001.1, on the reverse strand, counting down.
CTGGCCCCCGCGCCGCGCCTGCGCGCGCGTCGTCGATAACAAGAAGGGTTGATATTTCATGAACGATACGCCGTCGAGGCTACCGCTCAACCGCACCGCCATCCTGTTGCTGGTGCTGGTTCTCGCCGTGATCTGGTTCGTGCCGCTCGGCTGGCGCCATCTGCTGCCGAGCGACGAAGGCCGCTACGCCGAAATGGCGCGCGAAATGTTCCTGACCGGCGACTGGATCACGCCGCGCTACAACGCCTACAAGTACTTCGAGAAGCCGCCGCTGCAAACCTGGGCGAACGCGCTGACGTTCGCGTGGTTCGGCATCGGCGAATGGCAGGCGCGCCTCTATACCGCGCTGACGGGCTTCGCCGGCGTGCTGCTGATCGGCTTCACCGGTGCGCGCGTGTTCAACGCGGCGACTGGCGTGTTCGCGGCGCTCGTGCTCGCCTGCGCGCCGTACTGGAACCTGATGGGCCACTTCAACACGCTCGACATGGGCCTGTCGTTCTGGATGACGCTCACGCTTTGCGCGCTGCTGCTCGCGCAGCGGCCGAACCTGCGCCCCCCGTGCGTGCGCGGCTGGATGTGGGTGTGCTGGGCGTCGATGGCGCTGGCGGTGCTCTCCAAGGGTCTCGTCGGGCTGATCCTGCCGGGCGCGGTGCTGGTGCTCTACACGCTGATTGCCCGCGACTGGGCGCTGTGGAAGCGACTGCACCTGGTGAGCGGCCTGATCGTCTTCTTCGCGATCGTCACGCCGTGGTTCGTCCTCGTGCAGCAGCGCAATCCTGAATTCCTGAACTTCTTTTTCATCGTCCAGCAGTTCAAGCGCTATCTGACGCCCGAGCAGAATCGCCCGGGCGCGTTCTACTACTTCGTGCCGGTGCTGCTGGTGGGCTTCCTGCCGTGGCTGTCGGTAACCGTGCAAAGCGTGCGCCATGCGTGGCGTCAGCCGCGTCAGCCGAACGGCTTCGCGCCGGTCACGCTGATGCTCACGTGGATCGTCTTCATCTTCCTGTTCTTCAGCGCGTCGCACTCGAAGCTGCTGTCCTACACGCTGCCGATCGCGCCGCCGATCGCAATGCTGATCGGCATGTACCTGCCGCTCGTCACGCGCGAGCAGCAGCGCCGGCATCTGGCGGGCTACGCGCTGTTTTTCGTAGTCGCCGCGTTTGCGGCGCTGTTCCTGTCGCGCCTCGGCTCTGAGCGCAATCCGGCCGCGCTGTACGCCGAGTTCCGCGTGTGGGTGCTCGCCGGGCTGGCCGTGGCCTTCGTGCTCACGCTGGTCGCGTTGTGGCTGAACCGTCGCGGTGAGAATGGCGCAGGCGCCAACGCACGGGCCGGCCTCGGCAGCCTCGCCGCGTTCGGCGCGGGCTGGCTGCTGCTCGCCACGATCGCGGGCACCGGCCACGACGTGTTCGGACGCCTGAGCTCCGGCGCGCCGCTCGCGCCCGCGATCAAGGCAAAACTCGCGCAGCTGCCGCCCGACACGCCGTTCTACTCGGTCGGCGTGCTCGACCATACGCTGCCGTTCTACATCGGCCACACGATGATCATGGTCGCGCACCCGGACGAGCTCGCCTTCGGCGTGTCCGTCGAGCCGCAAAAATGGGTGCCGACGATCGACGAGTGGATCGAGCGCTGGAAGGCCGATCGCTACGCGCTCGCGCTGATCCCGCCGCCGACCTACGAGCGCCTCGTCAAGCAAGGCGTGCCGATGCAGGTGATCGCGCGCGATTCGCGTCGCGTGGTGGTGATGAAGCCGCTCGCCGACGGGACTCCCGCCGCCGCTGCCCCCGCCTCCACGCCCGCGGCAAAGCCCTAACCCTATAGAGAACCAGACCGTTCGATGAACCCGATTTCCCTCTTCTGCATCCTCGCCGGCGTCACGCTGAACGCCGGCGCGCAGCTGCTGCTCAAGGCCGGCACGAATGCCGTTGGACACTTCGAATTCACCCGTGCGAACATCCTGCCCATCGGCTTCAAGCTGGCAACCCAGCCGCCGATCATCGGCGGGCTCGCCTGCTACGTGATCAGCGTGGCGGTGTGGATCATCGGGCTCTCGCGGGTGGACGTGTCGATCGCCTATCCGATGCTGTCGCTTGGCTACGTCGTCAACGCGATCGCCGCGTGGTACCTGTTCGGCGAAGTGATGTCGGTGCAGAAGCTGGTCGGCATCGGCATCATTCTGGTCGGCGTGGTCGTGCTCGCGCGCAGCTAGGCGCCGCGCCTCGCGCAGGAACCCGCGCGGCGCACGAGCCGCCTAAGCCTGACGTAAGGTAGGGCGCGGTAAGCTGCACGGTTGCGTTTTTTCCGCCGCGGCCTTGGGTTTGCGCGTAGTTTGTGGTTTACTTCGCGCCCGTCGGGCCGCGCCCCTTTCAATCGAGCGATGCATTCATGAGCCAGTCACAAGTCCCGTTTTTGCCGTTTGTCAAACCCGAGATCGACGAGGAAACGATCCAGGGCGTCGCCGACGTGCTGCGTTCCGGCTGGATCACCACCGGCCCGCAGAACCAGAAGTTCGAGGCCGCGCTGTCCGAATTCTGCGGCGGCCGCCCGGTGCGCACGTTCAATTCCGGCACGGCGACGCTCGAAATCGGCCTGCGCATCGCCGGCGTCGGTCCCGGCGACGAAGTCATCACGACGCCGGCCACCTGGGTGTCGACCTGCAACGTGATCCTCGAAACCGGCGCGACGCCGGTGTTCGCCGACATCGACCCGGTCACGCGCAACGTCGATCTCGATCTGCTCGAAAAAGCCATCACGCCGCGCACCAAGGCGCTGCTGCCGGTGTTCCTGTCCGGCTTGCCGGTCGACATGGACCGTCTGTATGCAATCGCCCGCGAGCACAAGCTGCGCGTGATCGAAGACGCCGCGCAGGCATTCGGCTCGACCTGGCGCGGCGAGCGCATCGGCAAGCTCGGCGACATCGTGTCGTTCAGCTTCCACGCGAACAAGAACCTGACCTCGGTCGAAGGCGGCGCGCTCGTGCTGAACAACGAGGAAGAAGCGGTGCTCGCGCAGAAGTACCGGCTGCAGGGCATCACGCGCACCGGCTTCGACGGCATGGACTGCGACGTGCTCGGCGGCAAGTACAACCTGACCGACGTCGCCGCGCGCGTCGGCCTCGGCCAGCTGCCGCATCTGGAGCGCTTCATCGCGCAGCGCAAGAAGCTCGCGCGCGCGTACTTCGCGCAGCTCGAAGGCGGCGCGGCCGTGAAGCTCGGCGTCGGCCTGCCCGTCGCAGACTTCGAAAACAGCAACTGGCACATGTTCCAGATCACGCTGCCGCTCGAAAAGCTGTCGATCGACCGCGCCGGCTTCATGGGCGAGCTGAAGGAGCGCGGCATCGGCTCGGGCGTGCACTACCCGGCGCTGCACCTGTTTTCCCTGTACCGTGCGCGCGGCTTCAAGGAAGGCATGTTCCCGCATGCCGAACGCTTCGGCGCCACCACCGTCACGCTGCCGCTCTTCACGCTGATGAACGAAGGCGACGTCGAGCGCGTGTGCCGCGCGGTCAACGAAATTTGCGAACACTACGGAAAGTAAGCGGACATGACTTATTCGGAACATCGCGCCGTCGCACCGGAAGTGTCGATCATCATTCCGGTGTACAACGAGGAAGCCGGACTGGCCGCGCTGTTCGCGCGCCTCTATCCGGCGCTCGACGCGCTCGGCACCGGTTATGAAGTGATCTTCATCAACGACGGCAGCCGCGACAAATCCGCGGCGCTGCTTGCCGGGCAGTTCCGCGCGCGGCCCGACACGACGCGCGTGATCCTGCTGAACGGCAACTACGGCCAGCACATGGCGATTCTCGCGGGCTTCGAGCAGTCGCGGGGTGACATCGTGATCACGCTCGACGCCGACCTGCAGAATCCGCCCGAGGAAATCGGCAAGCTCGTCGCGAAAATGCGCGAGGGCTTCGACTACGTCGGCACGATCCGTCGGCAGCGCCAGGACAGCCTGTGGCGCCGCAAGGCGTCGCGCGCGATGAATCATCTGCGCGAGCGCATCACGCGCATCAAGATGACCGACCAGGGCTGCATGCTTCGCGCGTACAGCCGTCACATCATCGATACGATCAACCGCTGCGGCGAGATCAACACGTTCATCCCCGCGCTCGCGTACACGTTCGCGCAGAATCCGGTGGAAATCGAGGTCGCGCACGAAGAACGCTTCGCCGGTGAGTCGAAGTACTCGCTGTACTCGCTGATCCGCCTGAATTTCGACCTCGTCACCGGTTTCTCGGTGGTGCCGTTGCAATGGCTGTCGTTCATCGGCGTGATCCTGTCGCTAGGCTCCGCGGCGCTGTTCGTCCTGCTGCTGATTCGGCGCTTCATCATCGGCGCGGAAGTGCAAGGTGTGTTTACGCTGTTCGCTATCACCTTCTTCCTGCTCGGCGTGATCATCTTCGCGCTCGGCCTGCTCGGTGAGTACATCGGCCGGATCTATCAGCAGGTGCGTGCGCGGCCGCGTTATCTGGTGCAGACCATTCTCGAAGAACGCGACGGCGGCGCCGTCGCCGAAGCGCCGCGCCAGACCGTCGCGCAAGGCGTGCAGCCGGTGCCGGTCGCCGATCAGGGACGTCAGCCATGAAGCCGCGCGCCGTCGTATTCGCGTATCACAATGTCGGCGTGCGCTGCCTGCAGGTGCTGCTCGCGCGCGGCGTCGACGTCGCGCTCGTCGTCACGCATGAAGACAACCCGAGCGAGAACATCTGGTTCGGCAGCGTGGCATCGGTCGCGGCCGAGCACGGCATCGCCGTCGTCACGCCGGCCGATCCGAAGAGTCCGGAACTGCGCGCCGCGGTGAGCGCCGCGCGGCCGGACTTCATCTTCTCGTTCTACTACCGCCACATGCTGCCGCTCGATCTGCTCGCGATCGCCGCACGGGGCGCTTACAACATGCACGGCTCGCTGCTGCCGAAGTATCGCGGCCGCGTGCCGACCAACTGGGCGGTGCTCAACGGCGAGAGCGAAACCGGCGCGACGCTGCACGAAATGGCCGCGAAACCCGACGCCGGCGCGATCATTGCGCAAACCCCGGTGCCGATCCTGCCCGACGACACCGCCGCGCAGGTCTTCGACAAGGTCACGGTCGCGGCGGAGCAAACGCTATGGCGGGTGTTGCCTGCGCTGCTCGCGGGCGAGGCGCCGCATCTGCCGAACGATCTCGCACACGGCAGCTACTACGGCGGGCGCAAACCGGAAGACGGCCGCATCGACTGGAGCCAGTCCGCGCAGCAGGTCTACAACCTGATCCGCGCGGTCGCGCCGCCGTATCCGGGCGCTTTCACCGATCTGAACGGCCATCGGTTCATCGTCGCACGCGCGCGTCTGGCCGTGCCCGGCGCGCTCCGCTCGGATTTGCCCCCGGGCCTGCACGTAAGCGATAATGCCGTTTTCGCAATTTGCGGCGACGGCCGCGCGATCAACATCCACGAATTGCGGCACCAGCACGATGGCGGCGAGACTGCCGTCAGTCCGGCGAAATTCGCCCAGCTCATCCAATCTCATTCATGAAAAAAGTCCTGATTCTGGGTGTGAATGGCTTTATCGGCCATCACCTGTCCAAACGCATTCTCGAAACGACCGACTGGGAAGTGTTCGGGATGGACATGCAGACCGAACGTCTCGGCGACCTCCTCAATCATGAGCGGATGCACTTCTTCGAAGGCGACATCACGATCAACAAGGAGTGGGTCGAATATCACATCAAGAAGTGCGATGTGATCCTGCCGCTCGTCGCGATCGCCACGCCCGCAACCTATGTGAAGCAGCCGCTGCGCGTGTTCGAACTCGACTTCGAAGCGAACCTGCCGATCGTGCGTTCGGCCGTCAAGTACGGCAAGCACCTCGTGTTTCCGTCGACCTCCGAGGTCTACGGCATGTGCACGGACGAGCAGTTCGATCCGGAAGAATCGCAGCTGTCGTACGGCCCGATCAACAAGCCGCGCTGGATCTACGCGTGCTCGAAGCAGCTGATGGACCGCGTGATCTGGGGTTACGGCATGGAAGGCCTGAACTTCACGCTGTTCCGTCCGTTCAACTGGATCGGCCCGGGCCTCGACTCGATCTACACGCCGAAGGAAGGTAGCTCGCGCGTGGTCACGCAGTTCCTCGGCCACATCGTGCGCGGCGAGAACATCAGCCTCGTCGACGGCGGTGCGCAAAAGCGCGCATTCACGGATATCGACGACGGCATCAGCGCGCTGATGAAGATCATCGAGAACAAGAACGGCGTCGCCACCGGCAAGATCTACAACATCGGCAATCCGACCAACAACTTCTCCGTGCGCGAGCTCGCGCACAAGATGCTGGCACTCGCGGCCGAATTCCCCGAATACGCGGACTCGGCCAAGAAGGTACAACTGGTCGAAACGTCGTCGGGCGCGTACTACGGCAACGGCTATCAGGACGTGCAGAACCGCGTGCCGAAGATCGACAACACGAAGCAGGAACTCGGCTGGGCACCCACGTCGACTTTCGACGAAGCGCTGCGCAAGATTTTCGAAGCGTATCGCGGCCATGTCGCGGACGCCCGCGCACTCGTCGAACAGCAATAAAAGGGCGCGTCCTTGGCTCGCATCGTCCTGAAGATCGACGTCGACACGCTGCGCGGCACCCGCGAAGGCGTGCCGAATCTCGCGCGCATCTTCGACCGTTTCAAGGCGCGCGCCACCTTCCTGTTCAGCCTCGGACCCGACCACACTGGTTGGGCGATGCGCCGTGTGCTGCGGCCGGGTTTTCTGAAGAAGGTGTCGCGCACGTCGGTGGTCGAGCATTACGGCGTCAAACAGCTGATGTACGGCGTGCTGCTGCCCGGTCCGGACATCGGCGCGAAAGCCGCGGCCGAAATGCGCGCGATCCACGAAGCCGGCTTCGAGTGCGGCATCCATACGTGGGACCACGTTTACTGGCAGGACAACGTGCGCGCCAAAGATCGCGCGTGGACCGTCGCGCAGATGCAGCAGAGCCACGCGCGCTTTATCGAGGTATTCGGCGCGCCGCCTGTCACGCACGGTGCGGCGGGCTGGCAGATGAACGGCCACGCGTTCGAGCAGATCGACGCGTGGGGCATGCACTACGCGTCTGATGGTCGCGGCCACTCGCCGTATCTGCCGGTGGTCGATGGCAGGACGCTCAAGCACGTGCAGATGCCGACCACGCTGCCGACGCTCGACGAAGTGCTCGGTGTCGATGGTGTCGACACGCACAACGTCGCCGCGTGGATGCTGAAACAAACCGAAAAAAATCCGCACGACCAGGTGTTCACGCTGCACGCGGAGCTCGAAGGACAGAAGCTCGCGCCGGTATTCGAACAGTTGCTCGAAGGCTGGCGCGCGCAGGGCCACACGTTCGCCACGATGGGCGATTACTACGCCACGCTAGACCGCGCCACGCTGCCATCGTACCCTGTTACGTGGGGCGAGATTCCGGGGCGCTCCGGCGAACTGATCGTCCAGCCCTGAAGGGCTGCGGCGCGGCGCGAAAGTCGTCGGTAAGCACGCCGCTTGCTGCCTGCCCGTTCGCCGCGTGGCCTGCCGATCTGGCAGCCGCAAGGCAACCTCAAGGCAACCGCAAGGCAACCGCAAGCCGCACGCTGACCGAATCCCCGAACAACAACAACCTCGACGACAGACCGGCCGACGCCGCGGCACCTAGCGACGCCGGCCCTAACCACCGGAGAACCTCGTGTCCATCGCAGTCGACCAACCCATCCCCGACTTCACCGCCGCCGCGACGGGCGGCGAAATCACGCTGTCGAAGCTGCGGGGCAAGAAGGTGGTGCTGTATTTCTATCCGAAGGACAACACGCCGGGCTGCACGACCGAAGGTCTGCAGTTCCGCGATCTGTATCCGAAGTTCAAGAAGGCCGGCGCGGAAGTGATCGGCGTGTCGCGCGACAGCTTGCGTTCGCATGACAACTTCAAGGCCAAGCTCGAACTACCCTTCCCGCTGATTTCCGATCCGGAAGAAACGCTGTGCGCGCTGTTTTCCGTCATCAAAATGAAGAAAATGTATGGCAAAGAGGTACGGGGAATCGAGCGCTCCACGTTCCTCATCGACGCCGCTGGCGTGCTGCGCCAGGAGTGGCGCGGCGTCAAGGTGCCGGGCCACGTCGACGAAATTCTGGAGGCTGTACAAGCGCTTTGATGCGCGTTATATTGGGCCGCAATGAGTGCCTGTCCACCCCATATTTTTCTCCGCTGCGCCAGCTCTGACGGCCGCTTGACCGGATCCACCGGTGCCGTTCGGAGCGTGAGGCGCAATGCGAGCATCATCGTCGAGCCGCTAGCCCCGAATGCCGGGGCGGCGGCTTTTTTAATTGCGCGCAGCCGCTCGTTCACTGGTTCGCGCGCTTCCGTCAAGGAGCCTATCGAAGACCAGGCGAACCGGCATCTCTAGACCGAATGCGCGCCTCCTCGCGCAGACTGGGTGTCCCATGAGGACATCGTCAGAATGCGACGGGCGGCGCACGATATGTGACCCGATCATTTCGAGGGAAACCATGCCTTTGCCTACTCCCCCCAGCAAGCTCGGCAATCTTTTGTCGCCTGACGAATACAAGGCCAAAGCCGTCACGCCCGCGCGCTCCACTGCGAAAAAACAGGCGCGTGAAGGGGAATCCGCAGAGTCGGCCGATTACGGCCGCGCCAATGTTGCCACCCCGATGGCGCACGCCGCCAACGCCGCCACCACGTTGTGGCCCGTGCCCGCCGTCGAATCGCCGCCCGCCGCGCAACCCGCGCCGGCGCGCGGCCGCAAGACCAGGCAGACCGCCGCGCTGTTGCAGCCGGTTCCGTCCGCGCATGCGCAGCTCGACGCCGACGCGGTCGAAGCTCAACCGGTCGTGGCACGCGCGAAGCACCCCACGGCCGAAACAGCCGCCGCACCCGCCGCGGCGACCCCGGCCGCCACGCGCAAGAAACGCGGCACCGGCGCCGCGCCAGTCGAGGTGCAGAAGCTTTTCGTGCTCGACACCAACGTGCTGATGCACGATCCGAGCTGCCTGTTCCGCTTCGAGGAACACGACGTCTATCTGCCGATGATGACGTTGGAAGAGCTCGACAACCACAAGAAGGGGATGTCGGAAGTCGCGCGTAACGCGCGTCAGGTGAGCCGCACGCTCGACGCGCTGGTCGCAAACGCGGGCGACATCACCGACGGCATTTCGCTCGCGCGGCTGGGCAGCCGCGAGGCATCCGGACGGCTGTTCTTCCAGACCCGGCTGACCGCGATCGAGCCCGTCGAAGGGCTGCCCGAAGGCAAGGCCGACAACCAGATCCTCGGCGTCGTGCGCGCGCTGCAGCGCGATCGCGCGGATCGCCAGGTCGTGTTGGTGTCGAAAGACATCAACATGCGCATCAAGGCGCATGCGCTCGGCCTGCCCGCCGAAGACTACTTCAACGACCAGGTGCTCGAGGACAGCGACCTGCTGTACACGGGCATCCGCGCGCTGCCGCAAGACTTCTGGACCAGGCACGCGAAGGGCATGGAAAGCTGGCAGGACACCAAAACCGGCACCACGTACTACCGTGTGACGGGTCCGCTGTGCGCATCGATGCTGGTCAACGAGTTCGTTTATCTGGAGCCGCAGAACGGCGAGCCCGCGTTTCATGCACTGGTGCGCGAGCTGAACGGCAAGACCGCGCTGCTGCAAACGCTGCGTGACTATGGCCACCACAAGAACAACGTGTGGGGAATCACGGCGCGCAATCGTGAGCAGAACTTCGCGCTGAACCTGCTGATGAATCCGGAAATCGACTTCGTCACGCTGCTCGGCCAGGCCGGCACCGGCAAGACGCTGGTCGCGCTCGCGGCGGGCCTCGCGCAGGTGCTCGACGACAAGCGCTACAACGAGATCATCGTGACCCGCGCGACCGTGCCGGTCGGCGAAGACATCGGCTTCCTGCCGGGCACCGAAGAGGAAAAGATGCAGCCGTGGATGGGTGCGTTCGACGACAACCTGGAAGTGCTGCAGAAAACCGACGATGCCGCCGGCGAATGGGGCCGCGCCGCGACCCAGGAGCTGATCCGCTCGCGCCTGAAGATCAAGAGCATGAACTTCATGCGCGGCCGCACGTTCGTCGACAAGTATCTGATCATCGACGAGGCGCAGAACCTGACGCCGAAGCAGATGAAGACGCTCGTCACGCGCGCGGGTCCGGGCACGAAGATCATCTGCCTCGGCAACATCGCGCAGATCGACACGCCTTACCTGACCGAGGGCAGTTCGGGCCTGACCTATGTGGTCGACCGCTTCAAGGGCTGGGCGCACAGCGGACACGTGACGCTCGCGCGCGGCGAGCGCTCGCGCCTCGCTGACTACGCGTCGGAGATTCTCTAGGCGTTCGCAGTTTTTTCCGGCTTTCATCGCAAGCCGCGTCCGGTTCGATCCGGACGCGGCTTTTTTATTGCGCCGACGTTCTCCGCAGGCAACACTTAGCGCACAAACTTCAAGTAATTTATCAACAATTCTTGCGGCAGCCTTGTTGGGCGGCTACCATCCCGACATCGTCAGTGAGTAAATGGGCGCTTACCGCCCGTGCTGTCTTCATGCGCCGACTCGCCCTATCGCTACTGCCTGTCCTGCTGCTCGCCGCTTGCGCCGGCGCGCCGCAAAAGACGTCGCGCGGGTCCGGCGGCACCGTCGTCGCGAACGGCGCCTACCACGAGCCGCCGCCCGGCTTCCCCCATTTCGTCGATCACAGCATCGGCCGGGAGGAAATCTCGATTCAGGCGATGAGCCTCGTCGGCGTGCCCTACCGCTGGGGCGGCAACACGCCCGACAGCGGCTTCGACTGCAGTGGTCTGGTGCGCTATGTGGTGCTGCGCGCGGCGTCGGTGAACCTGCCGCGCACGACGGCAGAGATGAGCGGGCGCGGCGAATCCGTCGAGCCGGACGAAATCGCGCCCGGCGATCTGATCTTTTTCAATACTACCGGGCGCGCGCATTCGCACGTCGGCATCTACGTGGGCAAGCTGCGCTTCGTCAACGCGCCATCGACCGGCGGCACAGTGCGGCTCGACTATCTGACCAATCCCTATTGGGCGAAGCGTTTCGACGGCATCCGCCGGATGGCGGGACCGGCGGCGACGCCCGCGCCGTTCGATACGCCGAGCTATCAGGCGGCCGCGCCGCAAACGGAGCGCGCTGCCGCGGGCGCGGCGGCGACGGTGGCGGTTCGACCAGCGTCGACCTATGCCGGCACGATCCCGCCGACCGGTGCAGGCAGCGGCACGCCCGTCGCGCAATCCGATCAATTCGAGCCGCCGCCGTCGGGCCTCAGCGCCGCGCAACTGCAGGCGCGCTCGGCGGGCGCGGTGGCACCGCCGCTGGTCCCGGTGGCTCAGACACGCACGTATGAAAGCGGCGCTCCTTCATCCGCTCAACCGATCCAGCCAGCCACGACTGCCCGCGTCCTCCCGCCAACCGCACCCGACGCAATCGACGCCGCCGCCGATGCATTCGAGCCGCCGCCGCCCGCATCCATCGCGGAACGCCAGGCCCGCCAGGCACAGCAGACCGACGGCGCTGGCGCCGTGCAGCTGATGCGCGCGTCGACGGTTTCCCACGGCGTGCCCGCCCCCACGCAAAGCAGTGACGACCCGATCGCCCGTTTCGCGAACGGCAACTTCTGACGTCGTGATCTGCTATCGTCATCGATATTCTTTCGACGGCGGGTAACGACCATGGAACTCGGGCTCAAAAATAAGGTGGTGCTCATCACCGGCGGCAGCAAAGGCATCGGTTTCGCCTGCGCGCGGGCCTTCGCACAGGAAGGCGCGAAGGTCGCGATCGTGTCGCGCGACCCCGCCAACCTCGCGCGCGCTTACGAACAGCTGAAACAGGAAGGATTCCACGTGCATCGCACGCGTGCCGACCTGCACGAGCCGCACAGTGCCGCCGATATCGTCGAGGAAGTCAGCGCCGCGGTAGGCCCGATCGACGTGCTGATCAATAGCGCCGGCGCCGCGCGCCGGTACGACCCCGAGACGCTCGATGCCGACGCATTTCGGGCGACGATGGAGGCGAAGTATTTCCCGTATATCTATCCGCAGCAGGAGGTGCTGCGCCGTATGGCCGAGCGCGCGAAGGCCAACGGCGGTGCCGAGCCGGGCACGATCGTCAATATCATCGGCATGGGCGGCAAGATCGCGAGCGACATCCATATCGCAGGCGGCGCGGCCAACGCGGCGCTGATGCTCGCGACCGTCGGCCTCGCGCACTACTACGCGCGCTATGGCATCCGCATCAACGCGATCAATCCGGGTGCGACGCTGACCGAGCGCGTCGAGGAAGCGGTTCGGCTGGAGGCGGCGCAACAAGGCATCGGCAACGACGAAGCGCTCGCGCGCGGCCAGGCCAGGACGCCGCTCGGCCGCTACGCAAAGCCGGAGGAAATCGCCGACGTGGCGCTGTTCCTCGCGAGTCGCCGTGCAAGCTATGTGACGGGCGCGATCATCCCGATGGACGGCGCAAACGCACCGCTGATCTGAACGGAAAGAGCGACGCGACGGCCTTCAGGACGGCGCAGTCGCGCGTTCAATCGAACTATGCAGGGAAACCGGTGCGATGCAACGGGCGGCATGAAGCCGAAGCCCGCGCGTGCGGTTCAGCCAGAGTCGGCCGATCGAGCAGCGCAGGCCTGCATCGCACGGTGATTACAGGAAGTGGTGGCCCAGCCACCAGGCTCCGCCGGACAGCAGCGCGGATGCCGGAATCGTCAGAATCCACGCCCACACGATGTTACCGGCCACGCCCCAGCGCACCGCGCTCAACTTTTGCGTCGCGCCGACCCCGACGATCGCGCCGGTGATCGTATGGGTGGTGGAGACGGGAATGCCGAGCGCCGACGCGGTGAACAGGGTAAGCGCTCCGCCCGCCTCCGCACAGAAGCCGCCGACCGGCTTCAGCTTCGTGATTTTCTGTCCCATCGTGCGGACGATGCGCCAGCCGCCGAACAGCGTGCCGAGACCCATCGACAGATAGCAGCCGCCGATCACCCACAGCGGCGGCGCATCCGCCTTCATCGACGCAAACCCGGTTGCGATCAGCAGCATCCAGATGACGCCGATTGTCTTCTGCGCGTCGTTGCCGCCATGACCGAGGCTGTACAAGCCGGCGGAGAGCAGTTGCAGGCGGCGGAAGCGCCTGTCGACCTTGCTCGGCGGCGTGCGGAAGTACAGCCACGACACCAGCAGCATGAAAAACGAACCGAGCACGAAGCCGAGCAGCGGCGAAATGAAGATGAACGCGACGGTCTTCATCAGGCCGTCCCAGTTCAGCGATCCCCAGCCCGACTTGGCGAGCGCCGCGCCGACGAGGCCGCCGATCAGCGCGTGCGATGAGCTGGACGGAATGCCGTAGACCCAGGTAATCACGTTCCACGCGATCGCGCCGACCAGCGCGCCGAAGATCACGTAATGATCGACGATGTCCGGATCGATCGTGCCCCTGCCAACGGTTGCGGCCACCTTCAGGTGAAACACGAAATACGCGATGACGTTGAACGCCGCCGCGAACGCCACCGCCTGCTGCGGCTTCAGCACGCCGGTCGATACGACCGTGGCGATCGAATTCGCCGCGTCGTGAAAGCCGTTCATGAAGTCGAACACCAGCGCAATGGCAACCAGGCCGGTTACGACCCAGATAGCGAGTTGTATCGATTGCATTATGCGTTTTCCAGCACGATGCCTTCGATGATGTTCGCCACATCCTCACACTTGTCCGTGATCGTTTCGAGCAGCTCGTAGATCGCCTTCAGCTTGATCAGGACCTTGACGTCGTCTTCCTCGCGGAACAGCTTCGACATCGCCGCGCGCAGCACGCGGTCGGCTTCCGATTCGAGCCGGTCGATTTCCTCGCAGGCCTTCAGGATCTGGCGCGCCTGCTTCATGTCCGACAGCAGGCTGACCGCGAACTGCACGCGCTCGCAGGTCGCCGTGCAGATATGCGCGAGCTGGCTCGCCTCCGACGTGACCGCTTGCACGTCGTACAGCGAGATCGCGGTGGCGACGTCCTCCATCAGGTCGAGGATGTCGTCCATCGTCGTGATCAGCTTGTGGATCTCGTCACGGTCGAGCGGCGTGATGAAAGTCTTGTGCAGCAGGTCGATGGCTTCGTGCGTGAGCTTGTCGGCCGCTTTCTCGGCCTTTTGCACGTTTTGCTTGTGGATTTCGGCGTCCTGCAGATTGTCGATCAGGAGCTCGAGTTCGCGGCTCGCCGAGATGATGCACGTTGCGTGCGAATTGAAGATTTCAAAGAACTTGCCCTCGGTGGGCATGAATCGACCGAACATTGGGATCCTGGAAATGGGTCACGTAATGGCTGACATAAAACCGCCATATTGTACCGTTCCGCCATCATTGCCGCACTCGCAACAGCGCCGTTACAACAGCCCACGGCGCTTCGCGTCACTCGCCGCCGTAGAAGTTCTGCGCACCTGCAAAATTGTCGAACTTCGTGTATTGACCATGGAACGTGAGCCGAACGGGGCCGATCGGACCATTCCGCTGCTTGCCGATGATGATCTCCGCCGTGCCCTTGTCGGGGCTGTCCGGGTTGTACACTTCGTCGCGGTAGATGAACAGGATCACGTCGGCGTCCTGTTCGATAGCGCCCGATTCGCGCAGGTCCGACATGATCGGCCGCTTGTTTGGCCGCTGCTCGAGGCCGCGGTTCAGCTGCGACAATGCGATCACCGGCACGTCGAGCTCCTTCGCGAGGCTCTTCAGCGAACGCGAGATTTCCGAGATTTCGGTCGCGCGGTTTTCGCCCGCCGACGAGCCGCTCATCAGCTGCAGATAGTCGATGATGATCAGCCCGAGCTTGCCGCACTGGCGCGACAGCCGGCGCGCGCGCGAGCGCAGTTCCATTGGGTTCAGACCGCCGGTTTCGTCGATGAAAATTTGCGCCTCGCTCATTTTCTGCACCGCGTGCGTGAGCTTCGGCCAATCCTCGTCGGTCAGACGTCCGGTACGCATGCGATGCTGATCGAGCCTGCCGACCGAGCCGAGCATACGCATCGTGAGCTGCGTGCCCGGCATTTCCATCGAGAACACCGCGACCGGCAGTCCGTACTCGACCGCGACGTACTCGCCGATGTTCATCGAAAACGCCGTCTTACCCATCGACGGACGGCCCGCGACGATGATCAACTCGCCGCCGTGCATGCCTGAGGTCATGCGGTCCAGATCGACGAAGCCGGTTGGCGTACCGGTCACGTCGCTCGGATTGGCGGTGTGATAGAGCGTGTCGATCCGTTCGACCACTTCGGTCAGCAGCGGCCCGATCTCGAGGAAGCCCTGGGTGCCGCGCGCGCCGTCTTCGGCGATCGAGAACACCTTCGATTCCGCTTCGTCCAGCAATTGCCGGACTTCCTTGCCTTGCGGGTTGAACGCGTCGGCGGAGATTTCATCGGCGACCGACACGAGCCGGCGCAGCACCGCGCGGTCGCGCACGATTTCCGCGTAGCGGCGGATATTGGCGGCGCTCGGCGTGTTCTGCGCGAGCGCGTTCAGGTAAGCGAGGCCGCCGACCTCTTCCGCCTTGCCCGAGGTGCCGAGCGCTTCGTAGACGGTGACCACGTCGGCCGGACGCGTGGCCGCGATCAGCTTGCCGATGTGCTCGAAGATGATGCGGTGGTCGTAACGGTAGAAGTCGCTCTGCGCGAGGAAGTCCGCGATGCGGTCCCACGCCGCGTTGTCGAGCAGCAGGCCGCCCAGCACCGATTGCTCGGCTTCGATCGAATGCGGGGGGACTTTCAGCGACTCGAGTTGGGGATCTTTGGACGGTGCGTTCATGGGGAGGAATTATCGGGCAATCCGACGACGGCTGCGAGCGGAAAAAACGCCAACTCGGGGGATACACGACGATAGTCGGGCACAAAAAAAGCAGGGGCCGGTTACCCGGCCCCTGCCCTTCATCAGCGAAGTGCTGGCTGATCCTGCGTGATGCTCAGCGCTCGACTTAGACGTGCTCGCCGATCACAGCCACCGTCACATCGACGAGAACGTCGGTGTGCAGCGAAACCTGAACCGGGTGCTCGCCAACCATCTTCAGCGGGCCTTCCGGCAGACGCACTTGCGCCTTTTCAACTGCGAAGCCTTGCTTGCCCAGTGCTTCGGCGATGTCGGCGTTCGTCACCGAACCGAACAGACGGCCGTCGACGCCAGCCTTTTGATTGATCTGAACGGTTTGGCCTGCCAGCTTTTCGCCTTGAGCCTGAGCGGCTGCCAGCTTTTCAGCGGCGACCTTTTCGAGTTCTGCGCGGCGCACTTCGAATTCAGCCAGGGCTTCCTTCGTTGCACGGCGAGCTTGCTTGTTCGGGATCAGGAAATTACGTGCGTAACCGTCCTTGACCTTCACGATGTCGCCCAGGTTACCCAGATTGACGACTTTTTCCAGAAGAATGATTTGCATTCGGATGCTCCTTATCGCGTCGTCGGGTTAGGCCTTGTGCTGGTCGGTGTACGGCATCAGCGCGAGGAAACGCGCGCGCTTGATAGCCGTGTCCAGCTGGCGTTGATAGTGCGCCTTGGTACCCGTGAGACGTGCCGGCGTGATCTTGCCGTTCTCGCCAATGAAGTCCTTCAGCGTTTCGATGTCTTTGTAGTCGATGTACTCGACGCCAGCGGCCGTGAAACGGCAGAACTTCTTGCGCTTGAAGAGCGGGTTCTGTTGCTGACGACGCTTGTCAAATTTCTTACCAGTCGGGCGGGGCATGATTAGTCCTTTCCAATGTCCTGCAATGCTGTGATGTGAAATACCAGAGTTCGCGCGTTACGGTGCTTTTTAGCCAGAAAACCTGTGAAGAGCGTTTCGACGCCCATCTGACAGTTTTCGAGCTTACCGCTCGCTTCGCCCGCGGCGACCGCCTGCATGGTTAGTTCGACCTGACGGGCAATGCCCGCCTCGACGACTTCCGTGCGGTGGTGCAACGTGCAGCTCGCAATCGGAACGCCGGCGGGGGTGTACCGCACCGCTTCGCGTTCGACGACGCTCGCCGTAAGTTGCAGCCGGTTCATGTACTTGAGATGCCTTCGTGTACGTGAGCGGAGCGACGCTGCGTGTCTGGTAGCTTAAATAGTGTGTCTTAAGCCTGCGCTTCGGTCGGCTGAGCGGCTGCCGACTTCTTGGCTTCTTCGCGCTGCACTTCCTTCATCATCGGCGACGGGCCGGTTTCGGCCTTTTTCATCTTGACGATCAGGTGACGCAGAACGGCGTCGTTGAACTTGAACGCGTGTTCCAGCTCGTCGAGCGTGGTCTGGTCGCATTCGATGTTCATGCAGACGTAGTGAGCCTTCGCGAGTTTCTCGATCATGTAGGCCAGTTGGCGACGGCCCCAGTCTTCGACGCGGTGAATCTGACCACCGTGCGACGTGATCGTGCTCTTGTAACGCTCGATCATGGCGGGCACTTGCTCGCTTTGATCGGGATGCACGATAAAGACGATTTCGTAATGACGCATTACACACTCCTTGTGCTGACTTTTGGATAGAAGCCGCCCGGGCGTCGGAACCGGTGCGGCAAGTGAGAAGCCCAAAAGTGTAACCCGAATGGTGAGGGGTTGCAAGGCATTCCGCCGATTCGGTCATGGAATCGAATGTGTTTTCAAGAGCTTAGGGGTTACAGAACCGGGGAATCGGGTCGCGGCAGCGGCTCAACCCGCTTCCGTGCGTTGGCTGCCGCTCTGCAACCGCGCTCTGAGCGCCGCTTCGAAGCCCGTGAGCGCATCGGGCGCGGCGTCCGTGATCGCCCACCAGGTCATGCCCGCCGCGTCCCAGTGTGCGATCGAATAGCCGTCGTGACCAAGCGACGCCGGCGCCGCGCCCCCCGCCGTGGACTGCGGAAACACGTACACGTCGATCACGTGCTTGCCGTAGCGGTACACGAGCACCGCGACCCGCTGATGCGCGAGGTAGTCGAGCCGGCCACCCTGAAGCGCGAAGCCGGCCGCCGCGAGGTCCTCGACCGGCGGCGAATAGTCGAGTCGGCCGTTGAACCATGGCTTCACCGTGTGACGGTCTGTCGAAATCACGTCGATGTCGCGGCCGGAGACCTGCGCGCGCACGTGGCTTTCGACGAGTTCGTCGGTGAACGGCGAGAATTCGGCCGGACGGTGCAGTGTCAGCGTCAGGACCGCGGCGGCTGCGCACAACGCGATCACCAGTGCCACAAGACCGCCGCGCGCGGCCGCGCGGTTTGCCCCGCCCGCGCCGAGCGGGCCGCCGAAGCCCCCGAGCCAGCCGTCGAGCCACACGGACCACCTCGCCGCGCGACGCTGACGCCGAGGTTGCTGCGTCGCCGGCTGCGTCATCCCGGCGGCGGACTGCTTCGGCACATCGTCAGGCGCACCCGTCGCGGCCAAAACCACGCCCCCTTCGTCGACGACGCCGGGCAAACCCGCCACGATCCGCGCCCGCAACGACTGCGGCGCCCGATGATACGGCGCCGCGCGCAGCGCGCCACTCAACGCACGCACGTTGTCGCTCGCGCGCCGGCAATCGTCGCAGCTCTCGATATGCTGCTGGACGCGGCGCGCATCGGGCGCCGGCAATTCGTGATCGGCATTCGCATCGAGGAGCGGCCGAGCTTCGTTACAGTCCATCCGGCGTCTCCTGAGCGGGGTCGGCGGCAGCGCCGGGAATGTTGAGGGGCCGGCCGTCGGCAAACGCCCGGAGCTGTGTCACTGTTGCGGTGGCGGGCATACCCGCCGACGAGCCCGGGCGACCGTCGCCTGAACTTCTGGCCGGCTGGGCGCAAGGTGCAGGGGCCGCGGTGGCCGCAGACCGTGCGAGTCGCCCGGACTGCGCGTCCCGATCCGGCGGCCCCTCCTGCCGGCTGCCCTGCCCGCCTTTACGCGCCTTGCCGACTGGCTCCCCTCCGCCTCGCTGCTGCGCCATCAACACCTCCGCCAGCTTGCGCCGCCCACGCGCGAGCCGCGACATCACCGTACCGATCGGCACGCCGGCCACCACCGCGATCTCCCGATATCCCATCTCTTCGAGCTCACGCAAGATCAGCACCTCACGATACTCGACCGGCAAAAGCGCCAGCGCATCGTGCACCAGTCGCACATCCTCGTCGCGGATCAGCAGCGTCTGCGGATCGTCACCGCCTGCGCTCCAGCCGTCGAGGGTCGCGTCGTCCATCGTTTCGTCGAATTCGAGCATGTCGTGCGACGGCGCGCGCCGCCGCCATTCCGTGTACCAGGTGCGGCGCACGATCGCGAGCAGCCACGGCCGCGCGGAGTCGCCGCGAAACGTATCGAAGAAGCGGAACGCGCGCATGAACGCTTCCTGCACGACGTCCTCGGCATCGTTCGGATTGCCGCACAGCCAGCGCGCAAGGTTGTACGCGGCGTCGAGATGCGGCAACGCCAGCTGCTGGAAGCGGCGGCTTTTCGCTGCATCGGCGTCGGCATCGGCGTCGGCGCCGGTGCCGGCATCTGGCTCGCCGCGCGCGTGGGCGGCGTCTGAGTCGGTCTGGACCACGTGGGTCCCTCCAAGGGCATGGCGGCTGCGTCGTGCGGGTCGCTGCTGTCGAGCGCCCCGCGTGGTGTCGTTGCTGTCTTTCACAGCAGAACTGGCCATAGACCCAGTTTATTCCCGAGTTCCGCCAGCAATCCCAAAAAGTTCGGGCTCGCCCGCGCGCCTCTCGCCAACTCTCTCGCCAACCAATACGCCCGCTAGTACGACGGCCGGTTCCAGTAGTCGTCGCTGGCGTACACGTCTTTCAGATAGTCGATGAAATAGCGCACCCGCGCCGGCACGTAGCGCTGCTGCGGATAGACCGCGAGGATGTCGTAATCGGGCAGCGCATACTCGTCGAGCACGGTTTCGAGCTCGCCGCGCGCGAGCTGCTGCTGGATTTCCCATGTCGAGCGCCAGCCGAGTCCGAGCCCTTCCGAAACCCAGCGATGCAGCAGTTCGCCATCGTTGCAGTCGAGCGAGCCGCCCACCCGCACCGTCGCGAGCTTGCCGTTGCGGCGGAAGTACCAGCCGCGGTTCTGCCCGCCTTGCAGATTGAATGCGAGGCAGTTGTGGGCCGGCAGATCCTCGAGCGTCCTCGGCTTGCCGTGAAGGCGGAAATACTCGGGCGTACCGCACACCACGCGCCGGTTCGACGCGAGCTTCACCGCGACGAAGTTCGGATCGACCGTGCCGCCGATGCGAATCGACAGGTCGTAGCCCTCGCGCACCAGATCGACGACCCGGTCGGTCAGATTGAACGACATCTGCAACCCGGGCTTGTCGCGCAGAAATGCGGGCGCGAGCGGCGCGACGTGCTTGCGGCCGAACGCGGCCGGCGCCGACACGATCAGATGGCCATTCACCGCGCGGCGCCCCGCGCTCAGTTCGTTTTCCGCCTGATCCCACTCGCTGAGGAGCCCGCGGCAGCGTTCGAGAAAGGCCGCGCCGTCCTCGCTGACCACCAGCCGCCGCGTCGTGCGATACATCAGCTTCACGCCGAGGCGCTTCTCCAGCGCGTCGATGCGCCGCCCGAGAATCACCGGCGAAACGCCCTCCTCCAGCGCCGCCGCCGCGAGACTGCCCGCATCGGCAACCCGCACGAAGGTTTCGATCTGTTTGAAGCGGTCCATGCTCGTCTCCCACCTGTCTCTTGCCGGGCTGATGATGCCGGCCGTGCGCCGGGCGCCACGCCATTCCATACTTTTTGTTTCGGAATAAGCGACCCGGACTGATCTTATCAAACCTTTGGCGCAGGCCTACAGTGTCCCTCAACCGACGTAATTACCGACATTGAGGAGACATCCATGGCCAAGATGAGAGCCGTCGACGCCGCCGTTCTGGTGCTCGAAAAAGAAGGCATCGATACCGCGTTCGGCGTGCCGGGCGCCGCGATCAACCCGTTCTACTCGGCGATGCGCAAAGCCGGCGGCATCAGCCACGTGCTCGCGCGTCACGTCGAGGGCGCATCGCACATGGCCGAGGGCTATACGCGTGCGCAGCCGGGCAACATCGGCGTATGCATTGGCACGTCGGGCCCTGCCGGTACCGACATGATCACCGGTTTGTACTCCGCCCAGGCTGACTCGATCCCTATTCTGGCTATCACGGGTCAAGCGCCGCGCGCGCGTTTGTACAAGGAAGACTTCCAGGCCGTCGATATCGAAGCGATCGCGAAGCCCGTCACCAAGTGGGCCGTGACCGTGCGCGAGCCGGCGCTGGTGCCGCGCGTGTTCCAGCAGGCGTTCCATCTGATGCGCTCGGGCCGTCCGGGTCCGGTGCTGGTCGACTTGCCGATCGACGTGCAGCTGGCCGAAATCGAATTCGATATCGACACGTACGAACCGCTGCCGGTCTACAAGCCGAAGGCAACCCGCAAGCAGATCGAAGCGGCGCTCACGCTGCTCAACGATGCCGACAAGCCGCTGATCGTCTCGGGCGGCGGCGTATTGAACGCGGTCGCCGAAAACCTGCTCGTGAAGTTCGCCGAAACGGTCGGCGTGCCGGTGATCCCGACACTGATGTCGTGGGGCGCGATTCCCGACGACCATCCGCTGATGGCCGGCATGGTCGGTCTGCAGACCTCGCACCGCTACGGCAACGCGACGATGCTCGCATCCGACTTCGTGCTCGGCATCGGCAACCGCTGGGCCAACCGTCACACCGGCAGCGTCGATGTGTACACGAAGGGCCGCAAGTTCGTGCACGTCGATATCGAACCGACGCAGATCGGCCGCGTGTTCGGTCCGGATCTCGGCATCGTGTCGGACGCGAAGGCCGCGCTCGAACTGTTCGTCGAAGTCGCCGGCGAATGGAAGGCCGCGGGCAAGTTGAAGGATCGCAGCGCATGGGTCGCCGATTGCCAGCAACGCAAGCGCACGATGCTGCGCAAGACGCACTTCGACAACGTGCCGATGAAGCCGCAGCGCGTGTATGAAGAGATGAACCAGGTGTTCGGCCGCGACACCTGCTACGTGAGCACGATCGGCTTGTCGCAGATCGCCGCCGCGCAATTCCTGCACGTGTACAAGGCGCGCAACTGGATCAACTGCGGCCAGGCCGGCCCGCTCGGCTGGACGATTCCAGCGGCGCTCGGCGTGCGCGCGGCCGACCCGCAACGGCCGATCGTCGCGTTGTCGGGCGACTACGACTTCCAGTTCATGATCGAGGAGCTCGCGGCCGGCGCGCAATTCAAGCTGCCGTACGTGCATGTCGTCGTGAACAACTCGTACCTCGGGCTGATCCGCCAGGCGCAGCGCGCGTTCGAAATGGACTACTGCGTGCAGCTCGGCTTCGAGAACATCAACTCGCCGGAGACCAACGGCTATGGCGTCGATCACGTCGCGGTCGCCGAAGGTCTCGGTTGCAAGGCGATTCGCGTGTTCAAGCCCGAAGAGCTGAAGCCGGCGCTGCAAAAAGCGCAGTCGATGCTCGCCGAGTTCAACGTGCCGGTGATCGTCGAAGTGATTCTCGAACGTGTGACCAACATCTCGATGGGCACCGAGATCGACGCGATCAACGAGTTCGAGGAACTCGCCGAGAAGCGCGAGGACGCGCCGACGGCGATCAGCCTGCTCGACTGAGCGTCGCGGGTTCGCAGTACCCGCAGCATTCAGCGCGCACGATGCGCGAGGGCCGAGCTCATGCTCCGCGCCCTCGCCTCATCATGCCCAGCGCGCCATTCCCTGACCGACCTGAGAGACAAAAGCACCATGCCGAAATTCGCAGCGAACCTGACGATGCTGTTCAACGAAGTGCCGTTCCTCGACCGTTTCGCGGCAGCAGCCAATGCCGGCTTCCATGCCGTCGAATTCCTGTTCCCGTATCCGTATTCGATCGCCGAATTGAGCGAACGTCTGCAGCAGAACCGCCTGAAGCTGGTGCTGCACAACCTGCCGGCGGGCAACTGGGAAGCCGGTGAACGCGGCCTCGCGTGTCTGCCGGATCGGGTCGCGGAGTTCCAGGAAGGCGTCGGCCGCGCGATCGAATACGCAAGCGCGTTGAAGGTGCCGCAACTGAACTGCCTCGTCGGCATTCCGGGTGTGAACGTGTCTGCCGACACCACCCGCGCGACGATCGTCGAGAACCTGCGCTTTGCCGCGCGCGAGTTGAAGAAGGCCGGCATCCGGCTGCTCGTCGAGCCGTGCAACTCGTACGACATTCCGGGCTTCGCGCTGAACCGCTCGCGCGACGGACTCGACGTGATTCGCGAAGTCGGCTCGGACAATCTGTTCCTGCAATACGACATCTATCACATGCAACGGATGGAAGGCGAACTCGCGGCGACGATCGAAAAGAACCTCGCGCAGATCGCGCATATCCAGCTTGCGGACAACCCCGGACGGCATGAACCGGGCACCGGCGAGATCAACTATCCGTATCTGTTCGCGCTGCTCGACTCGCTCGGCTACGACGGCTACGTCGGTTGCGAATACAAGCCGCGCACGACGACCGAAGCCGGCCTCGGCTGGGTGCAAAGCGTCGCTGGTCAGGCACGCGGCGCGGCACATGCGGCGGCTTGAGACGCGTCAGGCTCAACGCACGCCCCCTATAACCCTGGAGATTCACACACATGGCAAAGATCGGCTTCATCGGGCTCGGCATCATGGGCGCGCACATGGCGCGCAACCTCATCAAAGGCGGTCACACGCTGTTCGTGAACGGCGCCTATCCGGTCCCGGACGACATCGCGAAAAGCGCGAGTGTGGTCGCCAGTTCGACCGCCGTCGCACAGGCCGCCGACATCGTCATCATCATGGTTCCGGACACACCGGACGTCGCCAACGTGTTGTTCGCTGATGACGGCGTCGCCGCTGGCCTCACCAAAGGCAAACTCGTGATCGACATGAGCTCGATCTCGCCGCTCGACACCCAGGCGTTCGCGAAGAAGATCAACGCGCTCGGCGTCGACTATCTCGATGCGCCGGTGTCCGGCGGCGAAATTGGCGCGCGCGACGCGACGCTGACGATCATGGTCGGCGGTCCCGAGAAAGCCTTTGCTTTAGCCAAGCCGCTGTTCGAACTGATGGGCAAGAACATCTCGCTGATCGGCGAGAACGGCGCGGGTCAGACCTGCAAGGTCGCCAACCAGATCATCGTCGCGCTGAACATCGAAGCGGTCGCGGAAGCGCTGCTGTTCGCGTCGCGCTCGGGCGCCGACCCGGAGCGCGTGCGCCGCGCGTTGATGGGCGGCTTCGCGTCGTCGCGAATTCTCGAAGTGCATGGCGAGCGCATGACAAAGCGCACGTTCAATCCGGGCTTTCGCATCGAGCTGCATCAGAAGGACCTGAATCTCGCGCTCGATGGCGCGCGCAAGCTTGGCATCGCGCTGCCGCATACCGCGAGCGCGCAGCAGTTGTTCAGCGTGTGCGCGGCAAACGGCGGCAAGGCGTGGGATCACTCGGCGATGGTGCGCGCGCTCGAAATCATGGCGAATCATGAGGTCGCGCAAACGCCGGATAGCAAGGAAGCGAAGGCGGCCTGAGGTCTCCCTTCGTGGTCCCTGTGTGGTTGAGCTCGTCGTTGATTGCGCTGATAGCCGCTTCGGCATCCGCGCGGTGATGATGAGCACAGGTGGGGCGCCCGTTCGTCGCCCGGCGGCTTCGGCCGCAGGCGCAGCGAAACGGGCAAATCGCGCCGCTCTGGGCTGAGAGCGGCAAGTGGGGTCCGCAGCGGCACCCGGCGACGCCGAGGAAGCCTTGGTCGGTCAGACGTCGTCGTCGGGTGTCCGGCTGTCGGATTCGTCAATCAGTATGTATCGAACACCTTTTGCAACGCAGCCGGCGCCGTATGGCCCGCTGCGAGCGCCAGCATCAACAGCACGCGCGCCTTGTACGGATTCAGCGTACCTGCGCTGACGAAGCCGAGCGCTTCGTCGGCTGCCGCGCCATTGCGCATCACATGTCCCGAGCCCACACGCGACGAGCGCACCACCGCGATACCGCGCGACACCGCGTCGGCGAGCGCCTGCTGCAACGCCTGATGGATCGAGCCATTGCCCGTGCCCGCGATGACGAGGCCGCGCACGCCCGCGGCGATGAGCGCATCGACGGCAATGCGCGACACGCCCGCATAGCTCGCGACGATCTCTACGTGCGGCCACGCCGTATCGATCGCGAACTCGCTCGCAAGCGTATGCGCGCGCACCACACTGCGTTGAAACTCGACGCGCCCATCCTGCACCCAGCCAAGCGCACCGATTTCCGGCGACTGGAATGCGTCGAGCGCATAGGTGCTCGTCTTCACGACGTCGCGCGCGCAATGGATGCGATTGTTGAACGCGACCAGCACGCCCTGCCCGCACGAAGCCGCATGCGCCGCGACTGTCACCGCGTTCAGCAGATTCAACGGACCATCGGCCGATAGCGCCGACGCCGGCCGCATCGCCGCGGTCAGCACGACGGGCTTGTCCGACTTGACGGTCAGGTGCAACAGGTAGGCGGTTTCTTCGAGCGTGTCGGTGCCGTGCGTGACGACCACGCCGTCGACGTCGTCGCTCGCGAGCAGCGCGTTGATACGTTGCGCGAGCGTGGTCCACAGCGGCAGCGCCATGTCCTTGCTATCGACGCTGGCGATCTGCTCCGGCGCGACGCGCGCGACCGTCGACAGCGCCGGCACCGCCGCGAGCAACTGATCGACGCCGACGACGCCCGCCTGATAGCCGGACGTGTTGGCGGCATCCGGTGCCGCGCCGGCGATCGTGCCGCCGGTCGCGAGCACGGCGATGCGCGGCAACAAGGAAGCGGAGCCCGGCGTGCTCGGAGGAGTCGGGAGAGAGGATGTCGAGGTAGTCATGGCGGCGATTGTAAGCGATGCGCCGCGCGCCGCCATGCGTGAAATCGCGAGGCTTAAGCGGCCTCGCGCAACTGCGCCGCGATATCGGTCTCGCTCAGCTGCGGCGCGAACATTTCGATCAGCCGATACGCGTACGCGCGCAGGAACGCGCCCTTGCGCAAACCGACGCGCGTCGTGCTCGCCTCGAACAGATGCTGCGTATCGAGCGCGACGAGTTCGGTGTCGCGCTTCGGATCGTAGGCCATCGCCGCGACCACGCCAATGCCCATGCCGAGCTCGACGTAGGTCTTGATCACGTCGGCGTCGATCGCGGTCAGCACGACGTCGGGCAACGCGCCTGCTTTCGCGAACGCCTGGTCGATATGCGAGCGGCCCGTGAAGTCCTGGTCGTACGTGACGATCGGGAATTCGGCGATCTCGTCGAGCGTCAGGTTTTCGCGGCCGACCAGCGGATGATCCTTCGGCACCACCACCACGTGATGCCACGAATAGCACGGGAACGTGACGATGTCGGGGAAGCGGTCGAGCGCCTCGGTCGAGATGCCGATATCGGCCTCGCCGTTGATGATCATCTGCGCGATCTGTTGCGGGCTGCCCTGGCGCAGCGCCAGATGCACCTTCGGGAACACCGACGTGAACTGCCGGACCACCTTCGGCAGCGCATAGCGCGCCTGCGTGTGGGTGGTCGCGACGACGAGATGGCCGCTGTCCTGATCCGCGTACTGACGCGCGACGCGGCGCAGATTCTCCGCATCGAGCAGCATCCGCTCGATCAACTGATGCACGGCCTTGCCCGGTTCAGTGAGGCCCGTGAGCCGCTTGCCGCGGCGAATGAAAATGTCGACGCCGAGCTCGTCCTCGAGGTCCTTGATCTGTTTCGACACGCCCGACTGCGACGTGTACAGCACGTTCGCCACTTCCGTCAGGTTCATGTTCTGCCGCACGGCCTCGCGCACGAAGCGCAATTGCTGGAAATTCATCGTTGTGTCTCCGGTTCTGCCAGAGTTGAGTTATTAGAGCTGTCAAATGCCAAAGGGAACCACTCGGTACGGCCGATACGTTTCACGCCTGCTTCGTGCGCCGCACGGCGGCGCTGCCGTCTCACTGCGCCGGAAACACCCGCAGCGCGCGCGGCACTGCGGTCACACCGTCGCCGACCGCGAGTTGCAGATCACGCCACGTTTCGCGATCGAGTTCGGCTTCGAGCAGATTGCCCTCGCGACCGGCGAGTTCGACGCGCACCGAGCCGCCGAGCGTCACCACGCGCCGCACGTCGACGACGATGCCGTTTCGATGCCCGGCTGCCTGCGGATACAGCTGCAGATCATGCGGCCGCACATAGGCGAACGCGGGACCGCTGAAACCCGCCGTGATCGCGACCGGCAGCGCGGCGCCATCGACGACGAAGCCTTGCGCATCGACGTTGCCGTGCAGACGGTTTGCCGCGCCGAGAAACTCATAGACGAACGGCGTCTGCGGATGGTCGTACACGTCCTGCGGGCTTCCCACCTGCTCGACATGCCCTCGATTGAGCACGACGATGCGATCGGCCACTTCGAGCGCTTCTTCCTGATCGTGCGTGACGAAGATCGTCGAGATATGCAGATCGTCATGCAAACGGCGCAGCCAGCTGCGCAGTTCCTTGCGCACCTTCGCGTCGAGCGCGCCGAACGGCTCGTCGAGCAGCAGTACCTTCGGCTCCACGGCCAACGCGCGCGCAAGCGCAATGCGTTGCCGCTGACCACCGGACAGCTCGGACGGATACCGTTGCGCAAGCCAATCGAGTTGCACGAGCTTCAGCAGTTCATGCACCTTCTCGCGAATCACCTTCTCCGACGGACGTTCCTTGCGCGGCTTTACGCGCAGGCCGAACGCGACGTTCTCGAACACCGTCATATGACGGAACAGCGCGTAATGCTGAAACACGAAGCCGACCTCACGCTCGCGCGCGCCGACCGCCGCGACGTCCTGGCCTTGCAGCTCGACCTGGCCGCCGTCCGCGTATTCGAGGCCCGCGATCACACGCAGCAAGGTCGTCTTGCCGCAACCCGACGGCCCGAGCAGCGCGACGAGTTCGCCTGGCGGGAAGTCGAGCGACACGTTGTCGAGCGCGACGAAATCGCCGAAGCGCTTTTGCAGGTTACGAACGGTGATACCCATTTACAGCTCTCCTTGCTTGAGCGGATGTCGCTGCGACGCAGGCGTGGCGTCGACGAAAAACGAATGAGAAGCGGACTGCGCGCTATTGGCCTGTGATGCACCGCCCGGCGCCGGTCCCGCATACGCGGGCACCTCACGCGCCGCCGACAGTTCCGCCGACATATGACGCTCGGCCAGCAGCTTGAGCCCCAGCGTGACCAGCGCCAGCAGCGCGAGCAGCGAGGCCACGGCGAACGCGGCCGAGAAGTTGTACTCGTTGTAGAGGATTTCGACGTGCAGCGGCATCGTGTCGGTCTGCCCGCGAATATGGCCGGACACCACCGACACCGCGCCGAACTCGCCCATCGCGCGCGCATTGCACAGAATCACGCCGTACAGCAGGCCCCACTTCACGTTCGGCAGCGTCACACGACGGAACGTCTGCCAGCCCGATGCGCCGAGCACGTGCGCGGCCTCTTCCTCGTCGTTGCCCTGCGCCTGCATCAGCGGGATCAGCTCGCGCGCGACGAACGGGAACGTGACGAAGATCGTCGCGAGCACGATGCCCGGCACCGCGAAGATGATCTGCACGTTGTGATCTGCGAGCCACGGGCCGAACCAGCCCTGCGCGCCGAACATCAGCACGTAGATCAGACCGGAGATCACCGGCGACACCGAAAACGGCAGGTCGATCAGCGTGGTCAGCAGCGCCTTGCCGCGGAATTCGAACTTCGCGATACACCACGACGCCGCGAGGCCGAACACGAGGTTCAGCGGCACCGCGATCGACGCGGTGAGCAGCGTCAGCTTGATCGCCGACAGCGCATCCGGGTCGGCGAGCGCTTCGAAGTAAAAACGCAGCCCCTTGTTCAGCGCCTGGTAGAACACCGCGGCGAGCGGCACGACCAGGAACAGCGCGAGAAACAACAGTGCGACGCCGATCAGCAGCCAGCGCACAACGGGCGGTTCGCTGACCGGATCGGGGCGGCGCGCACCGCTTGCCGGGTTGGTCGGACGGCGGCTCATTGCGCACCTCCACCGATTGCGGCGACGCTCGTGGCAGCTGGCGCGGGCCCCGCATTGCCGCGGCTCGTGCGGCGCTGCAGCCACCACTGCAGCGTGTTGATCAGCAGCAGCATCAGAAACGACACGACCAGCATCACGACCGCGAGCGCCGTCGCACCCGCATAGTCGTATTGCTCGAGCTTCGTGATGATCAGGAGCGACGTGATCTCCGACTTCATCGGCACATTACCGGCGATGAAGATCACCGAGCCGTATTCGCCGAGCGCGCGCGCGAAGGCGAGCGCGAAGCCGGTCAGCAGCGCCGGGAACACGGCCGGCAGCACGACGCGGCGAAACGTGAGCCAGCGCGACGCGCCGAGGCACGCGGCCGCCTCCTCCTGCTCGCGCTCGAACTCCTCGAGCACCGGCTGCACCGTGCGCACGACAAACGGCAGGCCGATGAACGTCAGCGCGACCAGCACGCCGACCGGCGTGAACGCGATCTTGATGCCGAGCGGCGCGAGGAACTGGCCGATCCAGCCGTTACCCGCATACACGGCCGCGAGCGAAATGCCCGCGACCGAGGTGGGCAGAGCGAACGGCAGATCGACGACCGCATCGACGATGCGCTTGAACGGAAACCTATAGCGCACCAGCACCCACGCGACGAGAAAGCCGAACACCGCGTTGATCAGCGCGCCGCCGAGCGCCGAGAAGAACGTCAGCCGATACGACGCGAGCACGCGCGGCGACGTGACCGCGCGCACGAACTGGTCCCAGTCGAGCGTCGCGGTTTTCAGAAAGGTCGCCGCCAATGGAATCAGCACCACGAGGCTCAAATAAGCCACCGTGATGCCGAGTGTCAGGCCAAAGCCGGGCAATGCGCTCGGCTTGCGGAAAGTCAACGTGGTCATGCTGGATACTCGTTCATGGTTGATGCTCGCGGTTGTTCGTTTTGCTGTGTTGCCGTACTGCGGTGTTGCCGCCCTGCTGGCCACCGGACCCCGGTTAGCCGAAAGCGCGCCCACTGGGCGCGCTCTTTTGCCTGTGCCTGTGCTTCAGGCCGTGGTTGTTACTGCGGCTGATAAATCGAATCGAACACGCCGCCGTCCGCGAAATGGGTCTTTTGCGCGTTGGTCCAGCCGCCGAACGAATCGTCGATCGTGTACAGCTTCAGCTTCGGAAACTTCGCGGTCAGATCGGCCGGCACCTTGTTCGATCGCGGACGATAGAAATTGCGTGCGGCGATCTCCTGGCCTTCCTCGCTATACAGGAAGTTCAGATACGCGTCCGCCAGCTTGCGCGTGCCGTGTTTGTCGACGACCTTGTCGACCACCGCGACCGGCGGCTCGGCCAGAATGCTCGCCGACGGCACCACGATTTCGAACTTGTCCGGGCCGAACTCCTTCACCGACAGGAACGCCTCGTTTTCCCACGCGATCAGCACGTCGCCGATATCGCGCTGCACGAAGCTGGTGGTCGCGCCGCGCGCGCCCGAATCGAGCACGCCGGCGTTCTTGTACAGCTTGCCGACGAACTCCTTGGCCTTCTGGGCGTTGCCGCCCGGCTGATGCTCGGCGTACGCCCAAGCGGCCAGGTAGTTCCAGCGCGCGCCGCCCGAGGTCTTCGGATTCGGCGTCACGATCGACACGCCCGGCTTCACCAGATCGTCCCAATCCTTGATGTGCTTCGGGTTGCCCTTGCGCACCAGAAACACGATCGTCGACGTGTACGGCGATGCGTTGTCCGGCAGACGCTTCTGCCAGTTCTTGTCGACGAGCCCCTTGTTCGCGATCGCGTCGATGTCGTAAGCGAGCGCAAGCGTCACGACGTCGGCCTGCAGACCGTCGACCACCGAGCGGGCCTGCGCGCCCGAGCCGCCGTGCGACTGCTTGAAGGTGACGGCTTCGCCGGTCTTGGCCTTCCATTCCTTGCTGAATGCCTGATTGATGTCCTGATACAGCTCGCGGGTCGGATCGTAGGACACGTTCAGCAGCGTGGTGTCGGCGTGCGCGACACCGCTTGCGCCCAACATGCCGAGCGTACCCGCCGCGCCGACGGCAAGCGCCGTGATCAGTTTTCTGGTTCGAGCCGCAAGCCCCGTATGCCGATGGTTCATTTCAGTTTTTCTCCGCGTGATGGTCCGCTGATAAGCGTCTGGTGTCGTTTTGCGTCGCGGTCACGTGCACATGAGCGCCAACCCGGAAGCCAGTCTATCGAAGGGCTTTCATCATTAAAAATAATGTTTCCTCATTTTTTAATGCCCAAAAGTGGTAACGGCAGACGCGCCGGCTGTTCCGACGCCGAAAACGCCGCCATGTCGCCGATAAACGACGCCCCAGCGCGCCCCTTGCGCCGAACTTAAAGTAAAGCTTGAAATGCGCCGAATACTGTATAAAAATACAGTCACCTGTTCATACATACAGTGGCCATGACAAAACTCACCGCACGACAGCAGCAGGTTTTCGATCTGATCCGCCGCGCGATCGAACGCACCGGCTTTCCGCCCACTCGCGCGGAAATTGCCGCCGAACTCGGTTTCAGTTCGGCCAATTCCGCGGAAGAGCATCTGCGCGCGCTGGCGCGCAAGGGCGTGATCGAACTGGCGGCCGGCGCGTCGCGCGGCATCCGCCTGCTGTCCGGGCAGGAGGATGCGCCGCACCAGTTCACGCTGCCACATGCGGGCCTGATGCAGTTGTCACTGCCGCTGATCGGCCGGGTCGCGGCGGGTAGCCCGATCCTCGCGCAGGAACATATCTCGCAGCACTACGCGTGCGACCCGGCGCTGTTCTCGAGCAAGCCCGACTACCTGCTGAAGGTGCGCGGCCTGTCGATGCGCGACGCGGGCATTCTCGACGGCGACCTGCTCGCGGTGCAAAAGCGCAGCGAAGCGAAAGACGGCCAGATCATCATTGCGCGCCTTGGCGACGACGTGACGGTCAAGCGTCTGAAGCGCCGGCCGAACGGCATCGAGCTGATCGCCGAAAACCCCGACTACGACAACATCTTCGTGGAAACCGGCAGCGCGGATTTCGCGCTCGAAGGGATCGCGGTCGGGCTGATTCGCCCCAGCGAGTTCTGATCCTTCGCTGTTGCCGGAACGCTCGCGCCGGTTTGTCCGACCCAAGCCGCATTAACGCCCGCATTACGCCGCGCATTTAAGCTGCATCGTCTGGAGAGACTCATGGAACGCCTTGCCCGTCTGCTGCCTTTTCGCCAGTTCGGCCGTCTGCGCCATCTGCGCAAGCTCACGCCTTGCGCGCCGATCGAGGCGCCCGCGGCGCGCACGCCGTCGCTGTTCGACGTGACTGCCGAAGCTTGCGGTCTGCCGTCGTCGTTGCCGGCGTTTGCGCGCGTATCGCTGAATTCGGCGCTGAATATCGCGGAGCCCGCGCGCCGCGCACCGGTGCGGGTCTATCATGGACCGTCGCGACTGATCATGGTCGGCACGGTCGACGCCGTATGCCGTATGATCGATCGTTGCATAGCCGACGAAGCCAACGTGCACGGCGCGGTGTTCGAAGCCTGAGCGAATTCTGAACACGCATGCAATAAGCACTTCGGATGTTCAGAGATTCGCGTGGGATGGGATCGTTTCGACCTCGCCGTGGTCGACGTTAGATCATCACTGACGTGGAGTCCCATTCGATGACCATTCCGAAACGCACACAGGGCAGCGCCACCCGGCCGCTGCTGATCACGCTGATCGTGGTGATCGTGATTGCCGCGCTGGGGTTTATTTACGCGTCGCCGTATCTCGCGGTGAACAATCTGAAACGCGCGGCAGACGCGCGTGACGTGCAAACCGTCAATCAGTACGTCGACTTCCCCGCGCTACGCGATAGCCTGAAGCAGCAGGTGGGCGCGATGCTGACGCGCCGGCTCGAAGCGGATGCCGGCAACAAGATGGCCACGATCGGCGCGGTGATCGGCGTGACACTGATCGGCCCGCTCGTCGATGCCTATGCGACACCCGACGGCGTCGCGGCACTGCTGAACGGCATGCCGCCGCGCGGCACACCGGGCGAGCAACCGTCCGCCCCACCAGCCGCGGGCGGTGAAGCGCCGGCCGCACCATCCGCGGGCGACACCCCCACGCAGGCAAGCGCGCCGCCGCCCGGGCGTCAAAGCACGGCCGGCTACCGGAGTCTCAACGAGTTTGTGGTCACGTACCGGCGCGGCGAAGGCAACGCGAACTATTCGGCCATCTTCCGTCGCGAAGGTCTGGTCACGTGGAAGCTCGCGGCGATCAATCTGAACGAGTGAGGTTCAAGCCGTGAACTGAAGGGATGCGCGGGCTGGTCATTGCGGCCAGCCGCGTGTCAGGTTTGTTCGAATTACGCCGCGGCCGCCTGCTGCTGCTCCTGCGCGGAAGAGCACGCCACCAGAATGCTGCACGACACGCGGTCGAGCAGCGGCGTGTTGCCCGCCCCCATCCACCACCGCGACAAACCGGTCCGGCAGCGATGACCCACCACCACGAGGTCAACGTGCAACTCGTTGGCAAGATTGGCGATCTCGTCGATCGGATGACCAAATGCGAAATGCCCCTGCGCGTTCACGCCTCGCTCGGTCAGCCAGTTCACGCCCTCCTGCAGAATTTCGCGGGCCGTTTTTTCGAAGCTTCCGCAGGCCACATCGGTCAATAAGCCCGCGCTTTGCGCGATGCTCGAACGCATGTCGACGACCGACAGCAGATGCGTTTCCGCCTTCAGGTCCAACGCCAGATCGGCGCCGCAACGCAGGGCTTTGCGGCCTTCGCGCGAGCCGTCGTAGCACAACAGGATTTTCTGGTAGCTCGCCATCTGTCTTCTCCCATTCGCGCGGAAAGCGCGGTCTGAATCAATCATGGTGCGCCGCAATTCGGCTTGCAAGGGATGGAAAACGCTAAGTGCATAGTCGGTGCGTGCTGACGCCGTCTGCACAAGCGTTGGGCCAGCTGAGGCAGTGTTCGCGCACGTTTGCGGCACCGCAAAACTTGGTATGCGAACGCATCGCATCCCACGCATTACGCGTTCCCGGACACCCGCTCGCATCAGTGGCCGATACCCTAGAATAAGCGGCCTGTGCGCAATGCGTGCGTCGCAGGTATGTTGTTTGTTCTTGTGCGTACGTTATGTCTTGTTCCCGGAGCCTCACTCGAGTCATGCCCGCCGCCCCCATCGAGTTCCATCAGGTCAGGAAAAGCTACGGCGAAAAAACGGTCGTCGACGGCTTGTCGTTTCATGTTAATACCGGCGAATGCTTCGGGCTGCTCGGCCCCAACGGCGCCGGCAAGACCACGACGCTGCGCATGCTGCTCGGCATCGCGGCGCCCGACGCCGGCGCGATCCGCCTGTGCGGCGAACCGATCCCGGGCCGTGCGCGCCTCGCGCGCTCGCGCGTGGGCGTGGTGCCGCAGTTCGACAACCTCGATCCCGATTTCACCGTGCGTGAAAATCTGCTCGTGTTCGGCCGCTATTTCGGGATGAGCGCCGCGCAGTGTCGCGCGGCGGTGCCGGGTCTGCTCGAATTCGCCCGCCTCGAGAACAAGGCGGACGCGCGCGTGAGCGAGCTGTCCGGGGGCATGAAGCGGCGCCTCACGCTCGCACGCGCGCTGATCAACGATCCCGACGTGCTGATCATGGACGAGCCGACCACCGGTCTCGACCCGCAAGCGCGCCATCTGATCTGGGAGCGATTGAGATCGCTGCTAGCGCGCGGCAAGACCATCCTGCTGACCACGCACTTCATGGAAGAAGCCGAACGGCTTTGTCATCGACTGTGCGTGATCGAGGAAGGACGCAAGATCGCCGAAGGCGCGCCGCGCGAGCTGATCGAGTCGGAGATCGGCTGCGACGTGATCGAGATCTACGGTCCCGATCCGTTTGCATTGCGCGACGAACTCGCACCGCTCGCCGAGCGCACCGAGATCAGCGGCGAGACCCTGTTCTGTTACGTGAACGACGCACAGCCCGTGCATATGCGCCTGAAGCAGCGCGCGGATTTGCGCTATCTGCATCGGCCGGCGAATCTCGAAGATGTGTTTCTGCGGCTCACCGGCCGCGAAATGCAGGACTGAACCCGCAGCGAGGCACTTGATGGACGCACGCACCTACGAAACCCACGACGCCACGCCATCGGCACAAGAGCCGTTCGGCGCCTTCCCCGCCAACGCCACGAACTGGATCGCGGTGTGGCGCCGCAACTATCTGGTGTGGAAGAAGCTCGCGATCGCGTCAATGTTCGGCAACCTCGCCGATCCGATGATCTATCTGTTCGGTCTCGGCTTGGGGCTCGGGCTGATGGTCGGGCACGTCGACGGCGTGTCTTATATCTCGTTCCTCGCGGCGGGCACGGTGGCGTCGAGCGTGATGATGTCAGCGAGCTTCGAGTCGATGTATTCGGGCTTTTCGCGCATGCACGTGCAGCGGACGTGGGAAGCGATCATGCATACGCCGCTTACCCTCGGCGATATCGTGCTCGGCGAGGTGGTGTGGGCCGCCAGCAAATCGGTGTTGTCGGGTGTCGCGATCATGCTGGTAGCGGGCGCGCTCGGCTATGCGAGTTTTCCGTCGATGCTGCTCGCGCTGCCGGTCATCGTGCTGGCCGGTCTCGCGTTCGCGAGCCTCGCGATGATCGTGACGGCGCTCGCGCCGTCGTACGACTTTTTCATGTTCTATCAGACCCTCGTGCTCACGCCGATGCTGCTCCTCTCCGGCGTGTTCTTTCCGATCTCGCAGTTGCCCGGCGCCGCGCAAGCGGTGACCGCCGCGCTGCCGCTCGCCAATGCGGTCGATCTGATGCGCCCAGCGATGCTCGGCCGGCCGATGGAGCACGCGGCGCTGCATGTGAGCGTGCTCGCCGCGTATGCAGTCGGCGGCTTTATCGTGTCGGCGATCCTGTTTCGGCGCCGCATGATGAAGTAAGCCGAACGCGCCGGTCGTCGCTCTGCGCGTTTGCTATCGTCGCGCGCTCAGTCCTCGTCATCGGTCCACGGAATGTCGACGTCGGAGATGAACGCGACCGTCGCGAACGGGCCGCCCTCGTGACGACCGATCTTGCCATCGGCGCGCTGCCATTCGACCCGGAACACGGTGGCCGGATCATCCGCGATCAGCCGCACCGTGCGCAATTCGTCGGGATCGGCGTCTTCGACCGGACCGTCGAGCGAGATCAGCAACGCCTGCGGCCATAAACCATCGGCGGGATCGTAGATCTTGTCGCCGTCGTGAATCAATGTGAAGGCTTCCACGCCGATGGTCGCCGACGCATCGACGATCATCTTGGCGAGCGCACGCAACAGCGCGGTCGCTCTCGCCGAGTTGGCCTGGCGGATCGCGAGATCGCCGCGTGTGAGCGCCTGCTCGAGTTTCGGATTGGTTTTCTGTTGCGCCATGGATGTGTTGGTCCTATCGCTCTGTTGTGGGCAACGCGCCATCGGGTCGACGCGCCGCGTTTCTTTTTGGGTCCATCTATTGCCGCTTATGTGCATTGCAGCATCGCGGGCTGCGCGGCCGGTCCGCGCTTCGACTGTCGTTGTTCTGCCGTTTCCCCCGATCGTGGCGCGCACCATCAGGGCCGTTTTTTCAGGGCCGTCTTTGCCGTCCACCACAGTTTAGGTCGTGATTCGGATTCAGGGAGAACATTTGCCGCTTATTGCGTGGCATGTGTCGCATTTCATGCATCGGCTCGCGGACGCCGCGGCGTGCGCTTGCCGCGCCCTCGGTCCGCCTTCGACGCCTGCGCCCCGGCCGGCTTCGGATCCGCGATCCGCGCGATCAGATGGTCGCGAAACGCCCGCACCGACGGCGGCAACTCGCGCCCCGCCATCGTCTGCACCTGGATGCTGCGCTGGCGCATCTGCGGGTCGGTCAGCGGAATCACGACGAAGCCGTCGTCGGCATAGCGGTCGCGCACCGATAGCAGCCCCGTGAACATGATCGCGCCGGACTTCTGCGCATAGCGATAGCTCGCGCCGCTGTTGTTGCAGATCAGGTCCGGCTCGAGCAGGATGCCTTCGAGCGCGCAGGTGATGTCGATCAACTGGCGAAGCGTTGTGCCAGTCTCCGACAACACCAGCGGATAACCGCTCACCTCGGCGAGCGACAGCTTCGCGCGCGCCGCGAGCGGATGATCGGCGCGCACCAGCAAGAACACCGGCGCGCGTTCGGTGTGCTCCACCTTGACGCCCTTCTCCGGCGCGAGGCTGAACGACAACGCGATGTCGACGTCACCGTCGCGCACATGGCGGGTCGCGTCGGCCGGCGACATCACGGTCAGCGTGAAATCGATGCCGGGATGCTCGGCGCGGAAATCCGCGATCGCAGCGGGCAGAAAGTCGACCGCGAAGCCCTCGGCGGTCGCGATCTTGATCCGGCTGCCGTGCAAGCTAGCGAGACCGCTGAGCTCCTTCATCACGTGCTCGGCTTCGAGCAGGCTGCGTTGTGCGTAGGCGAGCAGCCGCTCGCCGGCCTCGGACAGCGCCATGCCGCGCGGACGCCGCTCGAACAGCGTGACACCGAGTTCGCCCTCGAGCCGCGCGATCTGCCGGCTAAGCGCCGATACCGCGACATGCAGCCGTTCGGATGCGTCGCTCAGCGAACCGCTGCGCGCGACTTCGACGAAATAACGCAACGCGATGCCATGCAGTGAACGTGCCATCCGGGACGCCTCGATCGAATCGGTTGCAATGGTGTAGCGACGCTTTGCCTTTGCGGCAATGCAAGCTTCGAAACATGATCATTGTGACAAAAATGACGCGCTTCTAGAATCGGTCGCAATGGCATCGCGGGCAATTCGCCCGAAGACCATGCCATCGGGCCGCGGCTCTCTGCCGGCCTCACCCATCCCCCGCATTGGAGACACCGACATGAGCCGCAACCAGGCGATCGAGCTTGCCACCCGGCACTTTGAATCCGGCGCTTTTCTCGCCGACCTGAACCGCCGCGTCGGCATTCGCACCGAAAGCCAGGAAAGCGATCGCGGCGCGCTGCTGCTGTCTTATCTGACCGACGAAATCCAACCCGCAGCGGAGCGCCTCGGCTTCGGCACGCGCATCGTCGATAACCCGGTCGATGGCTTCGGTCCGTTCCTGATCGCGAACCGTCACGAAGGCGATCATCTGCCGACCGTGCTGATCTATGGCCACGGCGACGTCGTGCGCGGTTACGACACCCAGTGGCGCGCGCCGCTGACGCCGTGGGCGGTGACCGTCGAAGGCGAGCGCTGGTTCGGTCGCGGCACCGCCGACAACAAAGGCCAGCACTCGATCAACCTCGCCGCGCTCGCGTGCACGCTCGCCGCGCGCGACGGCAAGCTCGGCTTCAACACGAAGCTGCTGATCGAAATGGGCGAGGAAACGGGCTCGCCGGGGCTCGATGCGATCTGCCGCGCGCACCGCGACGAGCTCGCCGCCGACGTGCTGATCGCCTCCGACGGCCCGCGTCTCGCCGCGCGTCGTCCGACCGTGTTTCTCGGCTCGCGGGGCGCGGTCAATTTCAAGCTGTCGCTCAATCTCCGCGACGGCGCGCATCACTCGGGCAACTGGGGTGGCCTGCTGCGCAATCCGGCGACGGTGCTCGCCAACGCGCTCGCGAGTCTGGTCGATGCGCGCGGCGTGATCGCAGTCGACGGCCTGCGTCCGCCGCCGATCCCCGAGGCCGTGCGCCGCGCGCTTGCCGACATCACGGTGGGCGACGGTCCCGGCGACCCGACCGTCGACGACAACTGGGGCGAACCGGGTCTTTCCGCGCCCGAGCGCGTGTTCGGCTGGAACAGCTTCGAAGTGCTTGCGTTCAAGGCGGGCAATCCGGAGAACCCGGTCAACGCGATTCCGCCGTCGGCGTTCGCGGTCTGCCAGTTGCGTTTCGTGGTCGGCACCGATTGGGAAAACCTCGGCAAGCATCTGCGCGCGCATCTTGATGCGCACGGCTTTCAGCTGGTCGAAATCGACGTCGAACGCGGCGCACCGGCCACGCGGCTCGATCCGGACGATCCGTGGGTCAGATGGGCGCTCGCGTCGCTAGAAGCGACCACCGGCAAGAAGACCGCGCTGCTGCCGAATCTCGGCGGCACGCTGCCGAACGAGGTATTCGCCGACACGCTCGGTCTGCCGACGATCTGGGTGCCGCATTCCTATCCGGCCTGCTCGCAGCATGCGCCGAACGAGCATCTTCTCGGCCCGGTGGTGCGCGAGGGCCTGCAGATGATGGCGGGACTGTTCTGGGATCTCGGCGAGAATGCGCCGCTTGCGGCGAAGCGCGAGGTCGTGGATGCGGCAAAGGCCGCGAGTTGAGTTCGGCTAGCGTCGATTGATTCGCTGTACCTGCCGCGGCCGGCCCCGACATTCGACCGGGGCCACCGCGGCAAGCGGGTCGCGCTTACATCGACATCAAGGCGCCGGATTCGGCTGCAGCTCGTGCAGCTTGTCGATTTCCGCAAGCACTTCGGGCGACAGCTTCACGTCCGCGCTGGCGACGTTTTCCTTCAACTGCTCGAGCGACGTCGCGCCGATCAGATTGCTGGTCACGAACGGCCGACTATTGACGAACGCGAGCGCGAATTGCGCGGGCGACATGCCGTGGCGCTTCGCGAGCTCGACATAACGCGTGGTCGCCTGCACGGCTTGCGGCTTGCTGTAGCGCGCGAAGCGCTCGAACAGCGTGATGCGTGCGCCGGCCGGACGCGCGCCGCCTTCGTACTTGCCCGACAGCCAGCCGAACGCGAGCGGCGAATACGCGAGCAAACCGATATTGTCGCGATGCGCGTACTCGGACAGACCCGCTTCGTAGGTGCGGTTCAACAGGCTGTACGGATTCTGGATGCTGACGATGCGCGGCAAGCCGAGTTTTTCGGCCGCGCGCAGAAACTGTGCGACACCCCACGGCGTTTCGTTCGACACGCCGACATGGCGCACCTTGCCAGCCTTCACGAATTCGGCGAGCACCGTCAGCGTTTCCTCGATCGGCACCGTGTACGCGTCGTCGACCCACGGATACGACGCACGGCCGAAGGTCATCGTGCTGCGATCGGGCCAGTGCAGCTGATACAGATCGACGTAATCCGTCTGCAGACGTTTGAGGCTGTCGTTGAGCGCCTCGGTCAGATTCTTGCGGTCGAACTGGTTCCCTTCGCCGCGAATATGACGCGGATTGTGCGGCTGACGCGCGGGACCCGCGATCTTGGTGGCGAGCACGATCTTCTCGCGCGCGCTCTTGTGCTGCGCGAGCCACGTGCCGATGTAGCGCTCCGTCGAACCTTGCGTTTCCGCGCGCGGCGGCACCGGATACATTTCGGCGGTGTCGATCAGGTTCACGCCGTGATCGAGCGCGTAGTCGATCTGCGCGTGCGCTTCCTGCTCGGTGTTCTGCTCGCCCCACGTCATCGTGCCGAGACCAATCAGGCTGACCTGCACGTCGGAGTCGCCGAGTCTGCGGTATTCCATCTAACTTGTCCTGTTGAAGAGGTGAACGGAAAGCGCAGACGTTACCACGCCGGCGCATTACCTGCAGCAAGGCTAGAATGCTGGGCCATGCGTTGCTGCACGCCGCCTGGCGAGTTGCGTAGCACATGCTTTGCGCTCACGGCCCTCGCTTCATCATGACTTCGTTGCCATGAATCACGAACACCTCGAATTGCTGGTCACGCGCGTGATGCCCTACGGGAAATATAAAGGCCGCGTGATCGCCGACCTGCCCGGCCACTATTTGAACTGGTTCGCGAGCCAGGGCTTTCCGCCCGGCGAGATCGGCCGGCTGCTCGCGTTGATGCACGAGATCGATCACAACGGTTTGAAACCGCTGCTCGATCCGTTGCGCAAACCGAAGCCCAACGAGGGCTGAATCCGTCTGCGTGAAAGCGTTGCCAAGCCCGCTGAAAGTCGCGGCGCAGGCAAGCTGCAAGCAATGTCGGGCAGTCCGAATTCATACAGGTTTTTTCCTTGCGGATCGCGTTTGCATGGCCTTTAATCGGCATAGGTCGTCGCGCTGTGGAACGTCGATAGTGAAGCGGTTCAGTCATCGTCCGCTCCACTGTTTCCTTGTGTTCCGGCGCCGTGCGATCCCCCGCCTTCGTGACTGCCTGTATCCATGTCGCAATTCAACCTGTCCGCATTGCTCGACTTCATCGGTCACGATCTGTCGCCGGTGCGCGCGGTCATCCTGTTCTTCGTGATCGGCTACGTCGTGGTCGGACTGCCCGTGCATTTCCGCCAGGGCGCGGCGTCGCGCGACGTTTGGGGCACGGCCGCCGGCGTGACGATGGCGGCGATCTACGCGGCGTTCATTGCCGGGGTGTACCCGTGGCTGCATCACGTGTCGGTGATCGCGCACTGAGCGTCGGCCGCCGTCAGCTCGGCGCCGAAAACTTCCCATAGCGGTTCGAGCAATTCGCGTCGCGGCTGCCAGCGCCGCATCGACGTGCGGTACAACGGTCGGCGCACCTGCGCCGAACTCGCGGTGCTCACAGGCCGCGTCGTCTCAGGAAATGCGAGTGCGTTCGCTTCGAAATCGTCGACCAGTTCCTCGTACGCGATCTCGAGCATCGCGCCCGGGGAAGAGCGTGCCGTCAGTGCGCCGTCGACTGACCGTAGGTGCGATGACAGTTAGTCCGCGCCGAGCGCGCCCTACTGCGCCGCGTCCGCTTTGTTCAACGCCTCGACGTCGCATCGCTTGCGACTCAAGAGACGAATCGTCCCGCGGAAGTTAGCAGCGCTGCCCTTGAGTAGCGTTTCGAATGATTAACGAAGTGTTACCGCAGCGCCGTTCGATTAGACGCGGGAAGATTGGCGGAAAGGTCGAGCGTCGCGGCAACGGCTCGCATGGTCGCGGCCCTGAGCGCGGAGCGCCGCGCCAACGCCGGTAACGCTCGGACACAAACGCGGCTGAACTCCGTTGCGCGCGGTCTTTCTCAGGTTTACTTGGAGGAGAAAATCGTGACCAGGCTCATTGCATCGATGACGCTGCTAGCGGCGGCCGTAGCAGCGAGCGTCACTGGATGCGCCGTCGCGCCGCCAGCGGACTACGGCTATGCGCAACCCTATTATCCTTACGCGTATGGACCGCCTTACTATGGCCCGGTGTACGGCTCGGTTGGTTTCTACGGCGGTTTTGGCGGGCCATGCTGCTATTACGGACATGGCTATTGGCACGGCGGGCATGGCGGATGGCATGGCGGTGGTTGGCACGGCGGCCACGGCGGATGGCATGGCGGGACCGGCGGCTGGCACGGTGGCGGCTTCGGCGGCATGCACGGCGGCGGCAGCGCGTGGACCGGTGGTGGCGGAATGGGGGGACATGGACACTGAGGCATTCAGGCATTGAGGTCTTGATGCATCGACGAACCGGTGTCCGCCCCCGTCGCGACAGTGACACGGCTTCAGCGCGCCCGGCGGTTTCTGGCCTTGCGGTAAAATTATCGTTTTGATTCAAGCCCGCTCGGCCGTTCCATGTCTTTACCCCGCACTCCCAGCCCTCGCCGCGTGTCCGTTGCCCCGATGATGGACTGGACGGATCGTCATTGCCGCTCGCTGCATCGAATGATTTCGCGCCATACGTGGCTTTACACGGAAATGGTGAC
Organism: Burkholderia sp. JPY481; assembly: GCF_038900515.1. Classification (NCBI taxonomy): domain Bacteria; kingdom Pseudomonadati; phylum Pseudomonadota; class Betaproteobacteria; order Burkholderiales; family Burkholderiaceae; genus Burkholderia; species Burkholderia sp. JPY481. The sequence goes on along the minus strand of NZ_JAYMRT010000001.1, from coordinate 66,702 downwards.
GACCGGTGCGCTGCTGCACGGCGATGTGGCGCGTCATCTCGCTTTCACGCCCGAAGAAGCGCCGGTCGCGCTGCAACTCGGCGGCAGCGAGCCTGACGATCTCGCGCGTTCGGCAAAGCTCGGCGAGCAATGGGGCTATGACGAAATCAACCTGAATTGCGGCTGCCCGTCCGAGCGCGTGCAACGCGGCGCGTTCGGCGCATGCCTGATGAACGAGCCGCAACTCGTCGCCGATTGCGTGAAGGCGATGCGCGACGTCGTATCGGTGCCGGTCACGGTCAAGCACCGCATCGGTGTGGATACGGTCGAGGAATACGGCTTCGTCCGCGATTTCGTCGGCATGATCGCGCAAGCGGGCTGCGAGGTGTTTATCGTTCATGCGCGCAACGCGATCCTGAAGGGCTTGAGCCCGAAGGAAAACCGCGAGATCCCGCCGCTCAAGTACGACTACGCGTATCAGCTGAAGCGCGATTTTCCGCAGTTGGAGATCATCATCAATGGCGGCATCAAGACGCTCGACGAAGTCGACATGCATCTTCAGCACGTCGACGGCGTGATGCTCGGTCGCGAGGCGTATCACAACCCGTACGTGCTCGCCGATGTCGACGCGCGCTTCTATGGGTCGACGCAACCGCCGCTGACGCGCGACCAGGTCGAAGCGAAACTGATCGAGTATTGCGCGACCGAAATGGCGCGCGGCACCTATCTCGGCGCGATCACGCGCCATGCGCTCGGGCTGTATCGCGGCGAAGCGGGCGCACGCGGTTGGCGTCGCGTTTTGTCCGACAGCAAGCGGCTTGCGGCCCGCGATCTGACCATCTTCGACGAAGCGAGACAGCATCTGCGCGAGCCTCTCGAAGTTTTTGAATAAAGGACTAGGCAAACCAAAATCTAGTCCCTATAATCTCGTTTCTTCGTCGGCGAGACAGGTTTTTAAAGCAAGTCAAGCGGATGTTAGTGGTGGCTGTAGCTCAGTTGGTAGAGTCCAGGATTGTGATTCCTGTCGTCGTGGGTTCGAGTCCCATCAGCCACCCCAAAGAATTCAAGCAAACGGCGTTGTGAGCAATCACAACGCCGTTTTTGTTTTGCTGGCCGCTTTTCCCGTTTCCCATGATGAACGTGCGGTCTTCCGGGCCCGCACCGCTCCTTCTCGCCCTCTTCCGAGCCGCAAAAACCATTTGGCCAACGGGGCCGGATCCCCGCTCTGCCTTGCCGCGCTTACGTCTGAACGATTGTTTCTTCGCCGGGAATAGTAATTTCAGATTATCGGCACAAATTCTCGATAGTAGGGGTATACACTGCCTTCCATCGACGTTGCAGACACCTGGTTCACTGGCTCCTGCAACATCTTCCTGAAATGCAGTCGAAACGTTATCGGAGTCCTACCATGAAGACCAAGTTTATCGCCGCCCTGCTGGTTGCCGCTTCCGCCTCGATCGCCGCTCCCGCTTTCGCAAGCGGCTATGGTCCGGCGCCGTACTATCGTCCGTCGGTTGGCGCGCCGGCTTCGCAACAAGGCCAGAACGCTCAGACCGTCGCTGCGGAACGCGCCGACGCGCAATCGAATGCGTACGGTGGCGTGAATAGCGTGTCGACCCAATCGGGCTCGCGCAGCGAACCCAAGTCGGGCCCGCAATCGGTGTACTTCGGCCACTAAGCCACCAGCAGTAGCAGTACCGTCAGATCCGCTGCCGCTGAAGGCAGCGATCAAACTGGGCGCCGCGCATGCAGTATCGATGCCGGCGCCCAGTTGCGTTTACGCCGGCCGGCTCTAGTGCGCCCGGCATCCTTCCGTCGCGATCCGGCTATCCGCCTTAGCTTGCCAGCCCCGCATCGATCAACTCGCGCGCCGCGCTAAAAGCCGCCTGGGCGGCCGCATTCTCGGTGGACCACAGGCTATCGATATGCACGAGTTGCCAGTCGACCACCGTCGAATCCTCGCGCAGCACGCGGAAATGCGCCTTGACGCCGGTCAGTACCTGTTCGACGGCCACCTCGATGTCATAGTCGCCGTAGCGCGCCTCGTAGTCGCCCATGTCGACGCCCTTCGGCTCCATGTTCGTCTCCGTGGTTTCGCTGATCGCGGGCAAATGAACGAAACGAACGCGCGCGACTCACCCGCGACGCGCCGCCTCGCTCTTCACCCCCGCCATGCGGCCGGCCGCCTAGCAGCAGATCAGTTGCAGTCGCCGGAAAGATACTGCCGGCCGTTGCAGTTGATTTCGACCCCACCGCTGCCCGCTTCGGCAACGAGGTCGCATGCCAGCAACTCCGCCGCGACGGACTGCGCGACTTCGGGCGCCGTCTGTCCGACGCCGACGTCGTTCAGACGCCGCAACGCTTCGACCGCTTCGGGACTCAAGGACTTCGACATGGCCGTCTCCGTCGGAATGCTCAATTCATCGTAGCAAGTTTCATCGGCGGATGCAGGCGTGCCGCGTCCGCAGCGGCCCCGGAACACGGTCTGCTACTAGTGAATTGTGCACACAGCCGCGTGTCTACAAACGACGCGCGACATCGAAGGAGAACGACATGAAGCGAGGCAATTGGGCCACTGTAACGGCCACTGCTGCAGCGCTGGCGGCGCTGCTCGCGAGCGGCGTGAACGCCGTCGCGCAGACGGCGTCCAGCGCGCCGCCGGAAAGCCATGCGCCGATGGTCAAACCGCCCGAGGCGGCATCGGGCGCCGGGGGTTCGAGCAACCCGGACAACATGCCGATCAAGCGACCGGCGAAGCCGACCAACGACCACATGTCGCACGAGCCGCCGGCAAGCGGCGCAAACGCGAAGTAGCCGCCGCGCACGCCGCTCGCACTAGCGCAACGTGATCAAAGCCGCGCGATCGACACCTCGGTCGACTTCACAAGCGCGACTACCTCCGAGCCGACTTTCAGTTCGAGTTCGTCGACCGAGCGCGTCGTGATCACCGACGTAACGATGCCGAACGGCGTCTCCACGTCGACTTCGGACACCACCGAGCCGCGGATGATTTCCTTGACCTTGCCTTTGAACTGATTGCGCACGTTGATGGCGGAAATGCTCATTTCAGATGACTCCACAGAAGCGGTTGATAACGGAATGGATCAAATGGGATCGATTTGCTGGAAAGCTCAGACGGCCCAGCGCACCTCGGTCGGCCGCGTCAGACGGCCCGGTTCCGGCAGGCCGTACGGGTCATAGGCCTCGTACGCGCGATGCGCGAGCGTGTCGTCGTTCGGCGCGTTTTTCAGTACGCGTTGCAGCACGTGGTCTTCGAGCGCCGCGAAGCCCGCCGACGCCCGCGCACGCGGCCGCGCAAGCGCGACCGGCTGATCGAGCGCGATGCGGCCGTCCTCGATCAGCAGAATCCGGTCGCCGAGCGCGACGGCTTCGTGCACGTCGTGTGTGACGAGCAGCGCGGTGAAGCGATGCTCACGCCACAGCCGTTCGATCAGCGTGTGCATTTCGATGCGCGTCAACGCATCGAGCGCACCGAGCGGCTCGTCGAGCAGCAGCAATTGCGGACGATGCACGAGCGCCCGCGCGAGCGCGACGCGCTGCCGCTGACCGCCCGAGAGTTGCGCGGGCCAGTCGTTCGCGCGTTCGAGCAGGCCGACTTCGGCGAGCACCGCGCGCGCATCGTCGCGCGCGCCTCGGCCGCGGCCGAGGCCGAGCATCACGTTCTGCAGCACGCTTTTCCACGGCAGCAGACGCGCATCCTGAAACATGATGCGGGTGTCGAGCGGACCGCCATTACCGGCGCGTTTTTCGAGCACGCCTGAGCTGGCTTCTTCGAGACCGGCGACGAGTCGCAGCAACGTCGACTTGCCGCAGCCGCTGCGGCCGACGATCGCGACGAAGCTGCCCCGCTCGATCGACAGATCGAAGCCCGACAGTACCTCGCGCTCGCCATAGCGTTTGCCGACACCGCGCAACTGCACCGCGTAGTCGCTTGCTGGGCGCGCGTCGCTACGGGTCAGTGCGATGACGGGTCGCGAGCCGGCCGCCCCGTCCCGCTCACTCTCCGCGGCCTCGTTGGCGTCGTGATCCGCGAGCCGCGGCTGCGCGAGTTCGGTCTCGAGGTCGCTGCCGGCGATGCCGCCGAACGTCGTCGCTAGCGTCGTTGCGCTCATGCTTTTGCTCCTCGCTGATAGGCCGGATGCCAGCGCAGCGACACGCGCTCGAGGCTCTTCGCAAGCATGTCCGCGAGCTTGCCGAGCGCCGCGTACAGCAGAATGCCGACCACCACCACATCGGTTTGCAGGAATTCGCGCGCGTTCATCGTCATGTAGCCGATGCCCGATTGAGCGGAAATCGTCTCGGCGACGATCAGCGTGACCCACATCAGGCCGAACGCGAAGCGCACGCCGACCAGAATCGACGGCAGCGCGCCCGGCAGGATCACGTGGCGGTACAGCGCGAAACCTTTGACGCCATAACTGCGCGCCATCTCGATCAGGTTCGCATCGACCGAACGGATGCCGTGGAACGTGTTCACATAGACCGGGAAGAACACGCCGAGCGCGACGAGGAACACCTTCGCCTGTTCCTCGATACCGAACCACAGGATCACGAGCGGAATCATCGCCAGCGCGGGAATGTTGCGAATCATCTGCACCGTCGAATCGAGCACGATTTCCACGGGCTTGAACAAACCCGTCGCGAGTCCGAGCACGAGGCCGATGCCGCCGCCGATCGCGAAACCGGACACCGCGCGCCACGTGCTGACCTTCACATCCGCCCACATTTCGCCGGACTGGATCAGCGACCATGCGGCCTTCACGACCGCGAGCGGCTCGGGCAGCACACGTGTCGAGAGCGCGCCGCTGCGCGCGGCGATTTCCCACGCGAGCAGGATCGCGATCGGCGCGAGCCACGGCACCAGATGCGCGCCGAAACGGCGCAACGCGGCAGCGCGGGCGTTGGACGCGGGCTGCGGGGTTGCCCCCGTGGCCGCGCTCAAAGCAGTGTCACTCATGTTGGCTTTTCTCCTTGCCGGTCGATCAGCTCGCGCTCGCCGCCTTCGGCAGATCGCTGGTCCCGACGATTTCGCCGAACGGTCCCGACAGCGGCCCGTTGGCGACCTTGCTCAAGCGTTGCGGCAGCAGCGGAAACACGAGTTCGGCGAACCGGTAGGATTCCTCGAGATGCGGATAGCCGGACAGGATGAACGTCTCGATGCCGAGCGCCGCGTACTCCTTCATACACGCGGCCACCTGCTCCGGACTACCGACCAGCGCGGTGCCCGCGCCGCCGCGCACGAGCCCGACGCCCGCCCACAGATTCGGATAGACCTCGAGCTGCTCGCGCCCGCCGCGCTTGCCGCCGTGCAGCGCGGCCATGCGGCGCTGCCCTTCGGAATCCATCTTTGCGAACGACGCCTGCGCACGCGCAACCGTGTCGTCGTCGAGCTTGCTGATCAGCTTGTCAGCGGCGGCCCACGCTTCTTCCTCGGTCTCGCGCACGATCACGTGCAGACGGATGCCGAAGCGGATCTGCCGGCCGCGTGCCGCGGCGCGTGCGCGAATGTCCGCGATCTTCTTCGCGACCGCTTCGGGCGGCTCGCCCCACGTCAGATAGGTATCGATGTGCTCGGCCGCGATATCGTGCGCGGCCGCCGACGAGCCGCCGAACCACAGCGGCGGATGCGGGTTCTGCACCGGCGGATACAGCGCCTTGCCGCCCTTCGACTGCAGATGCTCGCCGTCGAAATCGATCGCTTCGTTGCTGTGCGAGGCCGTAAGCAGCTTGCGCCAGATATGCAGGAATTCGTCGGTGATTTCGTAGCGCGTGTCGTGATCGACGAACACGCCGTCGCCGGCCAGTTCGGCCGCGTCGCCGCCCGTCACCACGTTGATCAGCAGCCGCCCGTTCGACAGCCTGTCGAACGTCGCCGCCATGCGTGCGGCGAGTCCCGGCGACGACAGTCCCGGGCGAATCGCGACGAGGAACTTGAGCCGCTGCGTCGCGGGAATCAGGCTCGACGCGACGACCCAGGCGTCCTCGCACGAGCGGCCGGTCGGCAGCAGCACGCCCTCGTAGCCGAGCGTATCGGCGGCGACGGCGATCTGCCGGAAGTAGTCGTAATCGGCTGCGCGTGCGCCTTGGGACGTACCGAGATAGCGGCTGTCGCCGTGAGTCGGAATGAACCAGAACACATTCATGTTGTTGCTCCTGCCTGCTCTTGAAAGAAAACGGTGGGCGCGAGCGCCGGCCGCACGCATCGAGCCGGCAATCGGCAAGGCGCTGCGACGTGTTGAAGGATTGCGAAACGGACGGTGGACTCAGGCCACCGGCAAAAGCGCTGAAAGCCTATGCGCCGGGCGGACGACACCGCGGACACGACCACGCGCGGGCCCTGCTGCAACGAAGATTCGGCATGAGGCTCGACATGGCGACGGTTTTCCTCGACCAACGTGCGCGTGGTGCGCTCGATTCAACGGATGACGGCGACACCGGCGCCGTCTGCATGAGGAAACAGTCTATGGAGCGGTCCGCGGCTTTTGAACGATTTTTTTTAGCTTAGGAATTCCGCTTTCGTGATTAGCCCGGCGCTACCGCATACGGTTGTTGCGCTTTACACACGCGGCCATGGCCGCCGCACCCCGATCGATATAATGGCGCTCGTTTCCAATCACCCGGTACAGGCCTCGCGATTCGCGTCGCCAGTACGTTGCCGGTGCAATGCATGCACAAAATAATTCTGCCGTTCGTCGCCGGTTTTCTGGCTTCTTTGTTCTTCCGCGAATCGACGCTGGCGCTGATGCACGCCGCCGGCATGATCGACCCCACAGGTTTTTCGACCGCGCCGTTTTTGCCGCTCGGCCTGCCTGAATTCATCGCGAACGCAATCTGGAGCTCGTTCTGGGCCGTGCTGATGGCGTGGCTGCTGCGCGTCGCGCCGCATCGGCACGCGCCGTGGGTACCGGCGTTCGTGTTCGGTGGCATCGTGCTGACGGCCGCGAGCGTGTTCGTCGTCGATCCGCTGCGCGGCATCTGGCCGAGCGGCAACATGCTGCCGCGCCTCGCAGTGGGCTTCGCGGCCAATGCGATGTGGGGCTGGGGCGCGCTCGTGTTCATGCGCGCGTTCATGGCGAGCGAGGCTGAGGAATAAGCGCGTAGCGCGTCAGTTCGCGCAACGCGTAGATTCGCGCGGGCGGGTTCGGGAGACGGCGCGCTCAGTGCACGTTCACCCGCGCAGCGCGGCTAGCGGGTGTCCGTCCGCCGGCCACGGACTGTCGAACATCTTCTCCACATCGGCCTGGTCGACGTCCTCGATGCGCGCGAAACGCCAGCGCGGCGCGTTGTCCTTGTCGATGATGCGCGCGCGAATGCCTTCCACCGTATCGCCGAGCAGGAAGCTCGAGCGAGTCAGATCGAGATCGACACGCAGCACATCGGCCATCGACCCTTCCGCGCGCGTGACCACTTCGAGCGAGACCGCCATCGACAGCGGCGAGCGCTCGCGCAGCACCGCGATCGTCCGCTCGGCCCACTCGGCCGAGTCGCCGCCGCGCTCGCGTTCCTGTTCGAGCGACGCGAGTATCCGCGCGACGTCGGGCAGCGCGAAATGCCGGTCGATCAACGGACGCGCCTTCGCGAGCGCACTCTCCTCGGGCTGCGGCGAGACTTGATACGCGAGCGTCTCGCGCTCGACGCATGCAACCACATCCGCGCCGCGCTCGAACTCTTCGCGGCTCAACGTAGCGACGAGCGCGGGCAACGCCGCGTCGTCAATATAGACATCGGCGAGGCCCGCGTACAACGCGTCGGCCGCGCCGAACGTCTCGCCCGTCACCGCAAGATAGCGACCGATCGCGCCGGGCGTGCGCGCGAGAAACCAGCTCGCACCGACGTCCGGAAAAAGGCCGATACGCGTTTCGGGCATCGCCATCTTCGTCGATTGCGTGACGACGCGCAGGCCGCCGGTGCGATGCGCGCCCTGCGAAATGCCCATGCCGCCGCCCATCACGATGCCGTTCATCAACGCGATATACGGTTTCGGGTACACGAAGATCGCGTGATTGAGGCGGTATTCCTCGCTGAAGAACGTGTCGCGTGCCTGCTGGTCGCCGCGTTGCGCCGCCTCGTACATGAAGCGGATGTCGCCGCCCGCGCAGAACGCGCGCTCATGCCGGCTGCGCACGACGACGGCCAGCACCTCGGGGTCGTCGCGCCACTGGTCGAGCGCCGCATGGATCGCGCGGATCATGCCGGTCGACAGCGCGTTCAGCGCTTTCGGCCGCTCCAGTTCGATGAAACCGATGCGGTTGGTTACGTGGGTCGCGATTTCGTCGCTAGTGGCGGGCGAGGCGGACGTGGACATGGAGAACTGGGCGCGGCGGCGCGGGTTGACGTGGAACTGAACGTTATCACGTGCCTGCCGCTTTGCGTTTGGTGACGGGCTTGGGGGCCGTGTCCGGCGATTCGGCAGGTTCGGAGTGGCGCCGCGCGACGGTTTTCTTGCCGCGCACTGCGGCGCTCTTCGATGCGCCCGCTGCCACGGGCTGCGGCGCGCCGAGCCATGCGTCGAGCGTGACGCCGACGAGCGTCTCGAGCGGCGCACTCGGAAACACCGGACACGTGAGATTCAACGCGACGATGCCATGCAAACTCGCCCACAACGCTTCGGCCCACACGGCCGACTCCATCGATGCAACCGACGCCGACAGACGCCCCGCTGCTCGCAACTCGTCGAGCGCGTCGATCATGATGCGCAGCGCAGCGTCGCCGGGGTCGTCGTCGGCGTTGCCTCGGGACGCGGTTGAACCACCGGTCCCGCCGTTCGCGCTTGCATCTTCCGCGTTGCCGCCGTCTTTGCCAGCAGCCGCCGCGCCACCGAGCGCCGCGCCCGTATAGCTCGGATCCTCCATGAAAATCAGCCGGTACGTTTCCGGATGCTCGACGCCGAACGCGACGTACGCGCGCCCGAGCGCCTTCAGCCGTTCGGCGGGATCTGCGATGTGCACGAGCGGCACGAAGCTCGCGAGCAACTGCGCGTAGCCCTCCTCGCACAAGGCCCGCGCGATGTCGTCGCGACTCGCGAAATGCAGATACAACGTGGCGGGCGAATATTCGATTGCGTCGGCGATCTTGCGCATCGACAGCGCGGCAAAGCCTTCGCGCACGACGATGCGCCGCGCGGCATCGAGGATGCGTTCGCGCAGCGCCTGTTTCTGGCGGTGTTTTCGTTCAGCGATTCCCATGATCCGCAATTTACAGGTTGACAAACTGAAAAGTCAATTTAAACTGAACACCGTTTACTGAACGACGTTCAGTAAATTTTCGTCAGTCAACGAAGTAGCCACGAGCGCACGCGACGAGGTCGCGCCGCCATCTGAAGGAGTCGTCATGCAAGCCACGGGAAAGGTCGGTTTATTCGGTGCCGCGGGCGCGGCGGGTCAAAGCATTGCCGCGGCGCTTGGTGCGGCGGGCCGCGATTATCGGGTGGTCGGCCGTTCACGCGAGGTATTGCAACGGACCTTCGGTGACGACCCGCACGCGGAGATCGTCACCTGGAACCCCGACGACCCCGCCTCGATCCGCGCCGCTGCCGCCGGTCTGCAGACCGTGATCTACCTCGTCGGCGTGCCCTACGACCAGTTCGCGCAGCACCCGCCGTTGATGGAGAAGACGCTGGCTGGCGTGACGGCCGCCGGCGTCGAGCGCTTCATTCTGATCGGCACCGTCTATCCGTATGGCCGCGCGCGCGGCAATCCGATTCGCGAAGATCATCCGCGCGAGCCGCATACGTTCAAGGGCCGCATGCGGCTCGAACAGGAAAAGCTCGTGCTGGCCGCGCATGGCCAGAAAGGTCTCGAAACGCTGGTATTGCGGCTGCCCGATTTCTACGGACCGGGGGTTGAGCGTAGCCTGTTGCACGGTGTCTTCGTTGGCGCCGCTACCGGTAAGCGCGCGCAGGTGCTCGGTCCCATCGACGTATCGCACGAATTCATCTTTCTGCCGGATGTCGGTCCCGTGGTCGAACGACTCACGCGCACGCCCGAGGCTTACGGCCGCTGGTGGCATCTCGGGGGCGCCGGCACGATCACGCAGCGGGAAGTGGCACGCGAGGCGTACGCGCTCGCGGGCCGCGAGCCGAAGCTGATGGTGGCCGGTAAGGGCATGCTGCGCGTGCTCGGGTTATTCAATCCGCTGATGCGCGAACTGGTCGAGATGAACTATCTGTTGACCGAGCCTGTCGTGCTCGATGATTCGGCGCTGGCCACGTTGATAGGGCCGCTCAACAAAACTTCGTATCAGGAAGGGATCAGGCGGTGCTTCGAAGCGGCGCGCGAGGCAGTGCCGGTGCACGGAGTGAATTAGCGGCAACGCGTTGGCGATGCGTTGGCGGAAGGACAGTTCCGCTCAGCCTGCCATCTGCCCGGGCGGAAAATGACCACTCTTGAGTAGTACGGGTGTGCCGTTGCTGATCTGCAAATGCTCGCGCGCAACGGCCTCGATGCGCGGCCGGCCCGCATCGAACGCACGCAGCCAGCCGTCGAGGTCCTCGCTGTAAGCGCCGAAATGATCCTCGAGCGCTTCCACCGAGATCGCGCACGGCACCGGCTCACCGTCTACCAGCGCGGAAAACACGACGGTCAGGTTGGAGTCGCGGTAAGCAGGCGCGTCTTCGGGAAAACGGATTTCCATGGTCGCCTCGTCAAAAGGTGGCGGCGGGAACGTAGCACGCGAGGAAGGCCGCTATGCGCCGCCGATCCTCGCGGGTCCCGCTATGGTACTCGCGCCGCCGGATCACGGTCCAGCGTGCGCGGGCGCCTGATTCAGGGCATCGCGCGCTACGGTGGCGAGTGCTTCGGCCGGCCCTTCGCGCGGCAATCGCCGACACGCTCACTGCCCATCCAGCAAGCGGTCGACGTACTCGCGGGCCGCCCGTTCGACGAACGCGAGCGCCTCTTCTTCGCTGCTGAAGCGTTGCCGGTCGCCGAGTTCGAGCAACGTTTCCATCCGATGCGGATCGTCCGGGCCGGCTTCGGCGAGGCTCACCGAGCCGACGTAAGTACCATCCGCTTTGGCGTGCGCTTCGCCCGACGCGCCCGACGTGCTGCCCCCTGGCACGAGGCGCGCGGCGGCGCTGATGTAATAGCCGCGATAAGGGCCACTGACCCGTTCAGCCATCTTCGTCCTCCTGTTGCGGTTGCGGAGCTGGCGCCAGTCGCGACGGCGCCGCCTTGATGCTTCAGCATGCGGCGCGCCGCTGCACTGGAGGTGTGCGGGCGGCCCGCCCCATTACGATAAGGCGCGTTGCAGCGCGATAAGTTCTGCCCGCGAGCCGCACTCGCCCCGTACCGGAGTCGCGCTGCACGTCAGCCACGCGCGCCGGTCGAACGGTGCAGATCGGCATGCTCCATGCTGTCGAAAAGTACCTATGACGACGCCATTTCGAGGCCAGCGAGCGCAATATGGGAAAATATTTTCTGCAGAATCACGAACTGCCCGAGCCGGATGCGGCGAACCGCTGGTTTGAGTACGCCGAAAGTCATGGCATCGACATCCCCAGAGCGATCAGCATCTGGGAAGACGCGGCCACCGAAGAAGGCGCGGAAGCCCGGCGGCTTGTCAGCGCGGCGGGCATCACCGTCGAAACGACCTGAGCCTCGGCGCGCGCCCCCGCGTTGCACACCGACCGCCTCCAGCCCCGCAGCAACCTCAATCTGAATGAAAGGACACAACACGATGCAATTCACGACGCAACCGCGGCGCGCCGGCCGATTCCACCGCCTCCGATCCAGCGCCGCGCTTCCCCTCGTGCGTCGCGCGTCGCTGTCGGCCGCATTGCCCGCCGCGCTGCTGCTCGCCGCGGGACTGGGCGGCTGCGCGTCGTCGAACACGACCACGCTGATCAATCTGCCGAACGGCCAGACCGGCTTCGCGGTCAACTGCAGCGGCGCCAACGCCGGCTCGAGCTGGGCCTCGTGCTACGTGCAAGCGGGTAAGGCCTGCGGCGCGACCGGCTACGACATCGTGTCGAAAGACAACGACGAAGGCGGCACCGCTGGAGGCAGCGTCACGAACGTGGCGTCGGCGAATGTGAAAGGCCGCTCGATGATCGTGCGCTGCAAATAGGCCGATTAAGTTCCGTGCGGCGAGCGTGCCGACTTGCGCGGGCGCTCAATGCGCCTGCATCTTCGAGAAGAGATTCAACACCGCGACGCCAGCGACGATCAATCCCAGCCCGATGATCGCCGGCACGTCGGGGACCTGCCGGTACAGCACCAGCGCGACCAGCGTGATCAGCACGATCCCGGCACCGGACCAGATCGCATAGACGATGCCGACCGGAATGCTCCTGAGCGTCAGCGACAGGCAATAAAACGCGATGCCGTAGCCGAGCACGACGACTATCGACGGCAGCAGGCGCGAGAAACCGTCAGAGGCCCGCATCGCGGAGGTCGCGATGACTTCGGCGACGATCGCGATCGCGAGCAGCGCATACGGGGGTACGCGCATCGCGTCAGCTTTTCGCGAGCGCGAGCTTGCCGTAATCGTGACCCAGATGCGCGCACAGCGCTTCGACCACCAGTTCATGATCGGCGCGCTGCGGCAGACCGGACACCGTGATCGAACCGATCACGCCCGCGCCTTCCACCGTCAGCGGGAACGCGCCGCCGTGCGACGCGTACTCGGTGGCCGGCAGACCGTGCTTGTCGACGAGCGTCGCGCCCGCGAGCTGCATTTTCAGACCGATCGCATACGAGCTACGGCGAAATTGCGCGACGGTGTTGCCCTTGCGGCGCACCCAGTCGACGTTGTCGGGTGTCGCGCCGTCGAGCAGGCTGAAGAACAGCGGCTGGCCGAACGTGCGCACGTCGATCGCGGCGCCAATGCCGCGCGCTTTCGCGACCTCATGCAGATACGCGCCGACTTGCCACGCACGATCGGCATCGAAACGGGGAAATACGAGGGTCTTTTCCTGAAGGGCGATGACCTGCAGATCGTGAGCGATATCCATGGAGTTCAGAACCGGTCGGAGAATCGGAGTCGATGAGGTCGCCGTCGTGAAGATCCGGCGAGCCTCGTGAAGAATCTGAATTCTAGCGCAGCGTCTGCGCGCGGCTTTCCAGAGCCTTTCCGATAGGTGCCGTAGCGGTGGCGGCGCGAAGCTCAATGAAGCCAATCCTTACATGGCTATTGCGCTGGCTGTCTGGCTGGTCTATAATCTTTTCTTCGACGGACGCGGGGTGGAGCAGTCTGGCAGCTCGTCGGGCTCATAACCCGAAGGTCGTAGGTTCAAATCCTACCCCCGCAACCAGAACGAAATCATTGAAGGGTTACAACGCATTGGCGTGTAACCCTTTTTTGTTTTTGTAGCCATGAGCTGTCGATTCTCTTGACCGTCAAGCCTCAGTCCAACCTCAGGCGAAAAAAAAAGCGCGTCAACTGAATGGCGCGCCAAACTACGAGGCAATGTACAAGAGAGAAAAGATGAGATGACTGTGACGGACGCGGGAGCCTCCATCGCAACCATCACGACCGATGCTATCAGCGCATCCGAAAATCGACTGTCAAGCAACGTCAGACGCGGCGGCGCTCGCCGCATCGAACCTCCCATCGCGCAGTCCCTGCCGGCGCCTCAGTAATCGCCCGGCCGGGTGATAAACTCCTATCACCCTTTCTCGTTCCCTTTCCAATGAAATTCTGTTCTGTCTGCGGCCACGGCGTCAGCCTGAGCATTCCGCCGGGCGACAATCGCGAGCGCTTCGTATGCGGCAGTTGCGGCACCGTGCATTATCAGAATCCGCGTAACGTGGTCGGCACCGTTCCCGTGTGGGACGACAAGGTGCTGCTGTGCCGCCGCGCGATCGAGCCGCGCTACGGTTACTGGACGCTGCCCGCCGGCTTCATGGAAATGGGAGAAACGACGGCCGAAGCCGCCTCGCGCGAAACGCTCGAGGAAGCCGGCGCGCGCGTCGAGGTGCAGAACCTGTTTTCGCTGCTGAACGTGCCGCACGTGCATCAGGTGCATCTGTTCTACATGGCGCGTCTGCTCGATCTCGACATCGCCGCCGGCGAGGAAAGCCTCGAAGTGAAGCTGTTCGAGGAGCACGAGATTCCGTGGGACGAGATCGCGTTTCCAACCGTCGGCCAGACGCTGCGCTTTTTTTTCGCCGACCGCGCGGCCGGCAGTTTCGGCCTGCATACCGGCGACATCTTCCGCTCCCTGCGCGAAGGTTGAGCGGCGCGCATGGTTCCCTGGCTCGGAGCTGACGATCCGTTTCCGCCCGTCGAGCGCGCACTCGGCGCCGCGAGCGGCGCGCCCGGTCTGCTCGCGGCAAGCGGCGATCTGCTGCCGTCGCGCCTGATCGACGCTTATCGGCGCGGCATTTTCCCGTGGTATTCGGACGGCCAGCCGGTGTTGTGGTGGAGCCCCGATCCGCGCATGATCCTGCGCCCCGTCGAATTCAAGCTGTCGCCGTCGCTGCGTAAGACGCTCAAGCGGATGTTGCGCGACGACGCGTGGGAAATCCGCGTCGATCAGGATTTCGCCGCCGTGATGCGCGCCTGCGCGCAGGCGCCGCGCCGCGGCCAGCGTGGCACGTGGATCACCGCCGACGTCGTCGAAGCCTATTCGTCGCTGCATCGCCTCGGCGACGCGCACAGCATCGAAACCTGGTTCGAGGGTAAGCGTGTAGCGGGCTTGTACGGCGTGTCGCTCGGCCGGATGTTCTTCGGCGAATCGATGTATACCGACGTCACCGACGGCTCGAAAATGGCGCTGGCCGCGCTGGTCGGCCACTTGCGACGTCACGAAATAGAAATGATAGACTGCCAGCAGAACACGTCGCATCTGGCGTCGCTCGGCGGCCGCGAGATAGCGCGCAAGGCGTTCGTCGCGCATGTTCGCGCGTCTGTCGGCGCACCGGCCATCCCTTGGCGCTTCGACAAGACCGCCCTGCTCGAAATCCTCGCGCGCGCGGCGTAGGAAAAATCAGGCCGAATCCGGGTCCGCCGCCCATCGAATCGCGGCATCAACCGCCAGGCGCGCCGGGTTTGCATTACCAGAGACGCTTCGAGAGCTGCCAACGTGACTCATCCCAACGAGCTGCCTCTTTCGCCGCTTTCCGCGCTGCAATTTTATGCAACGGCGCCCTATCCCTGCAGTTACCTGGACGGCCGCATCGCGCGCTCGCAGGTCGCCACACCCAGTCACCTGATCAATTCGGACGTCTACACGGATCTCGTCAAGGCCGGCTTCCGGCGCTCGGGCGTGTTCACCTACCGTCCGTATTGCGACGGCTGCCGCGCGTGCGTGCCGGTGCGCGTGCCGGTCGAGCGTTTTCAGCCGAACCGCACGCAGCGGCGTGTATGGAGAAAGCACGGCGACCTGATCGCGACCGTCGCACCGCTGCATTACGACGAGGAGCATTACGCGCTGTATATGCGCTACCAGTCGGCGCGCCACGCGGGCGGCGGCATGGATCGCGACAGCCGCGACCAGTACGAGCAGTTCCTGCTGCAAAGCCGGATCAACTCGCGGCTCGTCGAGTTTCGCGAGCCGGCGCCGCTGCGGCCCGATGGACGGCCTGATCCGCGCCCCGATGCCCAAGGCGCGCTGCGCATGATCAGCATGATCGATATCCTCGGCGACGGCTTGTCGTCGGTATACACGTTCTTCGAGCCGAGCCAGCCGCATGCGAGCTTCGGCACCTACAACATCTTCTGGCAGATCGAGCAGGCGCGCAGCCTGAACCTGCCGTATGTGTATCTCGGCTACTGGATTCGCGAGAGCCCGAAGATGGCGTACAAGGCGAATTTCCGCCCGCTCGAAGGCTTGATCGACGGCGAGTGGCGCGTGCTCGATCCGGACAGCATCGACCTTCCGCCGGTCGATCTGCCGATGCATGGGCGACGCGGACCGCTCAGGCCGTAGCCAAAGCGCCGTCCGTCGAGTCGTCGCCAGGTCCTGCTCGCCGCCAGCAACGCCCTACCAGTCTCATCGAAGCCCAAAGCCGGTAAAATAGCGGGTTCCCATTTTCCGGCCGTCCGGCTTCATCTCGTGTTCAGTTCCCTTTATCCGCTCGTTCGCGCCCAACTCTTTCGCATGGACGCGGAAGACGCTCACCATCTGACTTTGCGCATGCTCGGCGCCGCCGGCCGGACCGGCCTCGCGGGCGCGCTCGCCTCGCGCGTACCGGATTCGCCGCGCACCGTGATGGGCCTCACGTTCCGCAACCCGGTCGGACTCGCGGCGGGCCTCGACAAGGACGGCGCGTGCATCGACGGTCTGGCGGCGCTCGGCTTCGGCTTCATCGAAGTGGGCACCGTGACGCCGCGCGCGCAGCCGGGCAATCCGCGCCCGCGCATGTTCCGGCTGCCGCAGGCGAACGCGGTGATCAACCGGATGGGCTTCAACAACGCCGGCGTCGACCAGTTCGTGAAGAACGTCCAGGCCGCGCGCTATCGCGGCATCCTCGGTCTGAACATCGGCAAGAACGCCGACACGCCCATCGAGCGCGCCGCTGAAGACTACCTGTACTGCCTCGAGCGCGTGTACCCGTTCGCGAGCTACGTGACGGTCAACATCTCGTCGCCGAATACGAAGAACCTGCGCCAGCTGCAAGGCGCCGACGAGCTCGACGCGCTGCTCGCCGCGCTGAAGGACAAGCAGCAACGGCTCGCCGACATGCACGGCAAGCTCGTGCCGCTCGCGCTCAAGATCGCCCCGGACCTTGACGACGAGCAGATCAAGTCGATCGCCGACACCCTGCTGCGCCACCAATTCGAAGGCGTAATCGCGACCAACACGACGCTGTCGCGCGCTGCCGTCACCGGCATGCCCCATGCTGACGAAGCCGGCGGCCTGTCGGGCAAGCCGGTGTTCGATGCGTCGAACGAGGTGATCCGCAAGCTGCGCGCCGAAGTCGGCGAGGCGGTGCCGATCATCGGCGTCGGCGGGATCTTCTCGGGGGAAGACGCACGCGCGAAGCTCGCGGCCGGCGCGTCACTGGTGCAGCTTTATACTGGTTTCATCTACCGCGGTCCGGCGCTCGTCGCCGAATGCGCGCAGGCGCTGCGCTAAGTATCCGCACCGGCGGCATATAGACATAAACAAACGGTATTTAGATGGCGATAGTCTCGTTTGCTATGCTCTCGACCGTCAAAACGTCAGACGTACAAAGGAACACGATGAAATTTGGCCTGCTCAAGAAACTCCTCGCCACCGCGCTGATCGGCGCGTCGTTGACCGCCGTCGCCGCGCACGCGGAAGACCTGCTCGACCAGGTCAAGCAGCGCGGCACGCTGCGCGTCGGTCTCGAAGGCACCTTCCCGCCGTTCAATTCGAAAGCGCCGTCGGGCGAGCTGGTCGGCTATGACGTCGACATCGCCAAAGCCGTCGCGGCCAAGCTCGGCGTGAAGCCGGTGTTCGTCACGACCGAATGGAGCGGCATCATCGCCGGTCTGCAGGCGGGCAAGTTCGATGTGATCGTCAACCAGGTCGGCATCACCGACGCGCGCAAGCAGACCCTCGACTTCTCGCCGGCCTACACGTACTCGGCCGCGCAGCTGATCCAGCGCAAGGACGACGCGCGCCAGTTCACGTCGCTCGAAGACCTGAAGGGCAAGAAGCTCGGCGTCGGTCTCGGCACCAACTACATGGACATGGCGAAGTCGGTACCCGGCATCGACGTGAAGACCTATCCGGGCGCACCCGAATACCTGCGCGATCTGGCCGCCGGCCGGCTCGACGCGGCGTTGAACGACCGGCTGATGCTCGCGTACCTGCTGAAGAACTCGAACCTGCCGCTGCGCACCGGCGCTAATGTCGGCACCGGCAACCCGTCGGGCATTCCGTTCAAAAAGGGTAACCCGAAGTTCGCGCAGGCGATCGACGAAGCGATGACCCAGCTCGAAGCGGACGGCACCTTCACGAAGATCTCGGACAAGTGGTTCGGCATCGACGTCAGCAAGCCGATCAAGTAACAACCGCGTAGTCAAACGAAGGGCGGCATCGATCACGATGCCGCCCTTCGCGTTTTTGCGGCCCGTGTGGGGCCTTGGACCCGAACCACGCGTCGCGTATACCCCAAGCCGCATTGCGCGACCCGCGCCTGAACGCGCGCCAAAGTTTATGATGTGCGCTTTGTGCGTCAATAAGAACACTACCCATGTCCATCACATCCCTGCTGCTCCAATCGCTGCCGGTACTCGCACAAGGCGCCTTGCTGACGATCAAGTTCGCGCTCCTGTCGATGATCTTCGGCCTGATCGGCGGCGCCGTGCTCGCACTGATGGGGATCAGCCACAGCCGGCCGCTGAACTGGATCGCACGCGTCTATGTGAGCGTGATGCGCGGCACGCCGCTACTGGTGCAGATCTTCGTGATTTACTACGGCCTGCCGAGCTTCGGCATTTCGCTCGAACCGACGCCGGCCGGCGTGATCGCGCTGTCGGCGAACGTCGCAGCCTATCTGTCCGAGAGCATGCGCGGCGCGATTCTGGGCATCCACCAGGGCCAGTGGCTCGCGTCGTATAGCCTTGGGCTGTCGCGGCGCCAGACGCTGCGCTACGTGATCGCGCCGCAGGCGCTGCGCATCGCGGTGCCGAGTCTGTCGAACAGCCTGATCAGCCTGGTCAAGGACACCTCGCTCGTGTCCGTGATCACGGTGACCGAGTTGCTGCGCAGCGCGCAGGAAATGATCGCGTCGACCTATCAGCCGCTGCCGCTTTATCTGGCCGCTGCGGCCGTGTACTGGGTGCTGTGCCAGGTGCTCGAGTGGGCGCAGCGCTGGTACGAGCGGCGGCTGTCGCTGCCGACGCGGCACTGAGCGCCGCGCACACCCTTTCTTCGCCGTGGCGGCTCATTCGCCAGCGAACTTGAGCCCCAACGCCGCGCGCGCCGCGTCGGCCATCGCGATCATCTGTCGCGACTTGTCGTGCGGCATCAGCGGACTCTCCAGCACACCCGCGCGGATCAGCTCGCAAAAGTGCGCGGTCTCGTAGTTCAAACCACCGCCTTCGAACGGCTCGTCGAGTTCGACGACGCGGCCGTCCGCGTAACGGATGGTCGCGCGCGACGGGTTCCACCACGGCTCGTGCAGCGTCACGTGACCGCCTTTGGCCATCAGCAGCGCATCGCCCTTGCCATGCAGATCGAGCCCGCAGAAGAGCTGCGCGATGCCGCCGCGCTCGTGCTGGCTGTTCAGACTCGCGAACGTATCGACGCCGGTCGTGCCGAGCCGGCCGAAGGTCTGCACGTCGCGCGGCGCGCCGAGCCAGTCCACTGCGAGAAACATCTCGTAGATGCCGATATCGAGCAGCGCGCCGCCCGCGTGCTCGAACGACAGCGACGGATGATCGGCCGGCACGCCAGGCACCGAGCAGCCCGCGCGCACAAGGCCGACCTCGCCGATCGGATCGGCCGCGAGGTGCTCGCGCAACCTTCTGTAGAGCGGATAGAACGGCGGCTTCATCGCTTCCATGAAGAGCCGTTGCGAAGCGCGCGCGGTCTCGAGCACGCGCTCGAGCTGGGCACGATTGATACACGCGGGTTTCTCGCACAGCACGTGCAGCCCGGCTTGCAACGCGGCGATCGCATAGTCGGCGTGGCTGTCCTGCAGCGTCGCGATATAGAGCGCGTCGATGCCGCTCGCGAGCAGCGTATCGAAACTGTCGTAGACGGTACCGCCGAATTCATCGGCGAACGCCTGGGCCGGTTCCGCGCGACGCGACCACAGCGCGGCGAGCCGCGCCCGCGGCACGAAGGCGAGACCTTGCGCGAAGCGGCGCGCAATCCGGCCGGTGCCGACGATCCCCCAACGGATCTCACGTGATGAAGTGGTGTCTTGCGCTGCCCGATCGGTCGGTTGGGCGGTGGCTGCCTGCGGTGCCGCTGTCGTGTCTGTCATCGTGTGTGCAAGGGTCCATGCGGTTCAGAACAGCCGCTATTGTCGCCGATGCCGTTTGAGAATGCGGCGTCCGCGACCAATACGAACCATGCGGCATCACCGCCGCGCACCGACCTTCCACACCCGCGCCGCCGCTGTCACGGCCAGGCACTCACGCATCCAGGCTCACACCGAGGCTCAAACCCGCGCCGGCGGCTCCGCGGAAAACCGGCCGCCGACTTCCTCGGCCGAGTAATCGATCATCGCGAGCGAGGCGAGCTCGGCCTCCTTCGGATCGCGCCGCTCGATCGCTTCGACGACACGCTGATGCGACGCGATCGCGCCCTCCCACTCCCCGCTCCGGTCGTGCACGATCGGGGTAACGGTCGACAGCGCGCCGCGAATGATCGCCGCCATCTGCTTGAAGAACTGGTTGCCGCTCGCGATCACGATACGCGTATGGAACAGTTCGTCGGCTTCCTGATAGCCGGGCTCGCCCGGACGGATCACGCGAAACGCCTCGAAGGCCTCCCGAATCGCCGCGACGTCCGCGGCACTGCCGCGCGCGGCCGCCTGCGCCGAAGCGCGCGGTTCGATCAGGATGCGAAACTCGATCACGTCACGCAGAAACATCGGATCGGGCTTCGCGCGAAAACGCCAGTTGACGACGTCCTCGTCGATCATGCGCCAGTCGCTCATCGGCCGGATGCGCGTGCCGATCTTCGGGCGCACGTCGAGCATGTCGCGCGCGAGCAGCATCGATAGCGCCTCGCGCATCACGGTGCGGCTCACGTCGAATTCCTTCGACAGCACATCCTGCGGCGGCAAAATCGCGCCGTACTTTTCCTCGACGATGCCGCTGACGAGCCCGTCCATTACTTTGCTCACCAGCGAGCGATCCTTGTTTGCGTGTTCCATGACATATCCCCGAAGCGGTGTTGACCCCGCGTGGCCTGTTAATGAAGGGCCCGTACGTATCTGTTATGCAAATAGGATCGTTTTCCGATACGTTGCTAGCTTCGAAACGGTTGCGCCAGTTGGGACACTTCCTGACAGGGTTATCCCTCTGAAGATTTGTTTCGTTCGTGTAACGCAATCTGTTCCGCCAGGCTCAAAGCTCGCTCGTCAAAGCGTGCCTGCGTTACTGGGTTTAATTAGTGCGCATTCGCACGTTGGCGCGATGAAATTGTCTGATTTGCACGGACGTGGTCCGGCGATTGCGTGTTACGGCGAACAAACATGCGGGGGCAAGCCGATCAGGCCGAGTCTTCGTTCGACGCGCTCGCCGCCACCGACGCATAGCGGCCGCCAAAGAACAGCAGCGGCGCGTGCTCGTCGAGCGAGAACACCAGCACCTCGCCGACGAACAGCGTATGGTCGCCGCACGGATGGCGGTCCACCACGCGCGCCGCGAAGCGCGCGGCCGCGTGCTCGAGCAGCACGACGCCGGCAAGGCCATCGACCGCCGCGAAGCGCGGAGCGCAAGTGGGCGCGAAGCGGCTTTGAGCCTCGCCCGCGAAATGGCGGCTGTGCGACTCCTGCGCCTCCGACAGCACGCTGACGCCGAACAGCTCGGCATCCATCAGCCGTGCATGCATGCGCGCACGATGCCCGACCGACACGACGATCAGCGGCGGCTTCAGCGACCCCGACATGAACGCGTTGGCGGTCATCGCGTGAAGGCTGTCGCCGCTGCCGGTCGAGATCACCACCACGCCGGTTGCGAAGCGCCCGAGCGCGTGACGAAAGCGCCGCTCGTCGAATGACGGCGACCGCGCTTCATCGGCTGGCTTATCGGTTTGAGCTGCATTGACGCGCATGGGCGCTCCCCTGCTCGCGGCCGTGCCGCTCGTGGAAGCGCACGATGTCGTCTTCGCCAAGATAGCCGCCCGAATGCACTTCGATGATTTCCAGCGGCGTCTTGCCGGGATTTTCGAGCCCATGCGTGACACCGAGCGGAATGAACGTCGACTGATTCTCCGACAGCGCGAAGCGCTCGATGCCGCGCGTGACGAGCGCGGTACCGCGCACCACGACCCAGTGCTCGGCGTGATCATGATGCCTCTGCAGCGGCAGCCGCCCGCCCGGCTTCACGACGAAGCGCTTCACCTGAAAGCGCTCTCCGTGTTCGAGCGAATCGTAAAAACCCCACGGCCGCGCGACCTTGCGATACCCGTCGGCCTCGCCGGCTTGCTGCGTCTTCAGCTGTGCGACGATCGCCTTCACGTCCTCTACATGATCCTTCGCGGCGAGCAGCACGGCGTCGGCGGTCTCGACCACCACCACGCCGCTCACGCCGACACACGCGATTAGCCGGCCGTCCGAATGCGCGAAGCGGTCGCGCGAACCGTCGAACATCACGCGGCCGTGCGCAACGTTGCCATCGCTGTCCTTGTTCGACGCATCCCACACCGGGTCCGCCGCGCCGACGTCCGGCCAGCCCGCGCCGAGCGGTACCGTCACGCCGACAAGACGCGCGTCGGTACCGATGCGCTCCATCACCGCATGGTCGACCGAGTCGGACGGACACGCGGCGAACGCGTCGTGCGCGAGATGGAGCGCACCGGCATCGTCGATGCTCGCGCCCGCGAATGCGTCCTTGCAGGCCGCCGCGATCAGCGGACGGCACAAGCCGATCGCGTCGAGCCACACCGACGCGCGCACCACGAACATGCCGCTGTTCCACCAGTACTCGCCCGCTGCGAAGTAGCGCTCGGCCAGCTCGGCATCGGGCTTCTCGACGAAGCGCTCGATCGTCCGCGCGCCCCGGTTGCCGAGGGGCGCGTCGGTGCGGATGTAGCTATAGCCGATCGCCGCGCGCTGCGGCGGCACCCCGAACGCGACGATCGCGCCGCGCGAAGCATGCGCGAGCGCCTCGTTGAGCGCCGCGCCGAATGCAGCGTGATCGGCGCTCGGATGATCGGCGGGCAGCGCGACCAGGATCGGATCGTCGCCAGCCACGGCCGACGCGCGCGCGGCGAGCGCCGCGACCGTCAGCGCCGGCGCAGTGTTGCGCGCCATCGGTTCGAGCAGCAAGCGCGCAGGCTTGCGGTACGGCTCGACTCGCTCTAGCGTCGGCAGCCGCAGATCCTCGCGGCAGACCACCAGCGGCGCGGCGCACGGCGTGGTACGGGCCGCGTCGTGCGCGGCCGAGTCGAATGCATCGCCGAGCCAACGCAGCGTCGCTTCGAG
This sequence comes from Burkholderia sp. JPY481, assembly GCF_038900515.1. NCBI lineage: Bacteria > Pseudomonadati > Pseudomonadota > Betaproteobacteria > Burkholderiales > Burkholderiaceae > Burkholderia > Burkholderia sp. JPY481. Next base: position 43,684 of record NZ_JAYMRT010000001.1, on the reverse strand, counting down.
CCGCGAGCGGTCGTCCATCGGACCGGCCAGCTGCCTCGAATTGCGTTCGCGCGACGGCGGCCACGGCCTCCTACCGGAGCCGCCCACGAGAATCACCGGCTGCGCGGTCAGCTCGTGAAGCGCGGCGGCGGATCGGGCCCGCGGCGCGAGCGGATTACCTGGCTCTACTATTCGGTTCATTTGCGATCCTCTCGAATCCAACTCCTGTTCACCGGCCGTTATCACGCCAGCAAGTGCCTCGTGGTCGCAATCGTTTCTGGTCGTACGCGCGTGCCCCCTCTGTGCGCGCGTGCTCCCTATGCTTCTCCGAACGGACGCAACGCCCCCGCGCCGCGATGCTCATCGTGTTCCGGCTGCTGCCTGTGCAGCTCGCCGTCGAGCGCGGCGCTGTCGGGCTGACGCAGCTTCGTGAAACCGCCGCGATAGACGTTCTCGACGTAGGACATGATGTTTTCCTGCGCCACCGACGACAGGATCGCGTGATCGGTGTGCTTGCAGAAGGCCACGTGAATGCGCGTGAAACGCGCGAGCCGCGTGCCGCGAGCACCGAAGTAGCGCTCGAGTTCCTCGACGCCTTCGTCGAGCACACCGAACACCAGGTGCGTGTCGACGCCCCGCGCATCGAGGTTGGCGAACATATGCCGCTCGTCCCGAGCGCCGAGTTCGAGGCCGCATAGCCGCTCGATCCGGTCGGCCAGCGTTTCGCCGGTCTTCGCGAGCTGCCGTACCACCAGCTCGCGCACGAGGCCCCAGCCCCCCGTCTCGCCCTTGAGCACGCGCAGCCATTTGCCCGGCTGCTTCATCGAGCGCATGTAGTTGCGCGTCGATCCGAACGCGGAGACGGGAATCATCGGCTTGCCGTGTTCATCGCAGACGTTATGCCATCTGAACTTCTGCACGTTGACGATCACCGCGCCCACCACCGCGGGTTCGCGCGTCGCTGCATGCAGGCCGGTGTAGGCGCCCGAGCAGATACCGACCGGCACCGCGCCCGCATGACCGCGCGCGACGAGCCAGCGCGATGCGCACGCAGCGTCGGCGGCGCCCGCTTGCGAGTACAGCGCGTCGAGGCTCAGCGTGTCGCACGACGGCATGCTGTCGCCGACACCGCCGACGTCGATGCGCAGCGAAGCGATCCCCTGGCGGGCAAGCCGCCGCGCGAAATGTACGCCGAAACGCCCGTTGCCGATTCGCGACACCGCGCCGGTATTGAGCAGCAGCACCGCCGGCGCGTGCGCCGCCGCGGCGCCGTCGGGCCGGCAGTAGATGCCGAACACCTTGCCGTCGTTCAGCCATACCGGCGTCTCGTGCAGCGTCGGCGCGACATAATGGCCGCCCGCCGGCTCTTCGCCTCGCTCGGGCACGCGCGCCACCGCCTGGCTTGTTCGCGTGCTGCCCGCGAGCAGCCAGTTCTCGATGGTCTCGAACGCGGCGTGCGGTATTTCGCTTTCGAGCGGCTCCATCATGAAGCGGCTGTATTCGTCGAACGGGTGACGTTCGAGCTCCACGCCATGTTCGCTGTAATGCGCGGCGAGCGCACCGGTGCGCACGGGGTTCAGTGAATCGAGCAGCAGCACGCGCGCGGCCGGCCGGCTCGTCGCGCGATACAGATCCGCCGTGTGCAGGCTTTCCAGCGTATCGCGGTACATGCGAAAGCCATACGCTTCAATGAACTCGTCGGTATCGGGTTCGACCACGCAATCCATCGCCGCCGGATCGTTCAGCCACTGCCGGTAATGCGCGCGCAATTCACGCTGGTAATTCTTGCCCGACAGCACCGGCGACATCAGCACGAGACCGTGCACGTCGCCGAGTTCCTGCGCGGCAAGCGCGGCCAGCATGCCGCCAAGACGCAGACCGCACAAGCTGACCCGCTCGACGCCGGTCGCCGCGCGCAGCTGCGCGACCGCCTGTTTGACGCTGTCGATCCACGCGCGCCACAGGCCGGCGTCGGTCGGATCGCCGGCCGAATCGCCGGTCGCCGGGTAATCGAAGCGCAGCACCGGCATGCCGCGGGCGGCGAGGCGCTCGGCGAGCCGGCGCATGCCGCGATAAGTGCACAGCGTGTCATAGCCAAACGGGGAACACATCACAACGCCATCCGGGCCGTGGGCTGAATGCAACCAGCCGAAGTTGCCGTCGAAGACGATGGGTCTCACAGTCCGCTCCTTACGTTTTCTTTCTTTTGATGTGATTACAACAAAGGTGCTGTCGCCCATATGTGCGTCCTGCCACATTGGTTTGGGCTCCGAATCGAGCAGGGCTCGCGTGTGTCGATGAGCAGGCTGTGCAGTGCAGCATGCCCCGCGCATGGACCGAAGCGCGGCTGATCGCGTCGTTCATGCGCTGTATTGAATGCCGGCGGCCAGGTTGCGCGTGCCGCGAGCATCAGGTGATGGAGAAGGTGCGCCGCGCTCGGACACGCGACACCAAGGCTCGTGGCCAATCACCACGCTACCCTATGACCATTGCCATTTAACTCCCCCCGATCGCGGCCATCTGTACGGCCACCCACACAGTTACGCGGCGCGTGGGGGCAAGATGCAAGACCTGCGACGGCGCCGACCGGGAAAGTCATACGATTGGCTCGCCCGTCACCCGCCGGACAAGGGACCATGGAACGAAGCATCGTCAGGAACATCTTCATCAACTTTGCCGGAGCCGTCGCGCCGACCTTCGTGTCCCTCGTGACCGTGCCGGCCTACATTCATCTGCTGGGCGCCGAGCGCTATGGGGTGATCAATCTGGTGTGGGCGCTGATCGGCTACTTCAGCGTCCTCGATCTGGGCACCAGCCTCGCGACGGAAAACCAGATCGCCAAGGCGCGCGCAACCAACGACGATTCGATCGAACCGATTTTCTGGAGTGCGTGGTTCATGAATCTCGGCACCGGCATCATCGGCGGGGCGCTGATTTATGGCGGCACCATCGTCTACATCACCTACGGCGTAAAAATCGAGCCGGCGTTCCAGCATGAAGTGATGGCGAGCCTGCCGTGGATCGCGGTCGCGGTGCCGATCACGAACGTCACGTGGGTCTTCGCGGGTGCGATTACCGGCGTCGAATGCTTCGCGAGCTACAACATCAACCAGATGCTCGGCACCGCGCTGTTCCAGCTGCTGCCGATCGCGGCGATCTTCTGCTTTTCGCCGTCGCTGGCGTTCGTGATTCCGGCCGCGGTGATCGCGCGCTTCATCGCCGGCCTGATGCTCGGCGTGGCCGCGATTCGCGCGCTCGGCATTCGCCGGATGCGGCTGCCGCAATGGCGCCTGATGATCGGGCTGTTCCGCTACGGCCGCTGGCTGCTGATGTTTTCCGGCGCCAACATGATTGCCTCGACGCTCGACCGCGTGTTCGTCGGCGGACTGCTCGGCGCGCGCTTCGTCACCTACTACGCGACCCCGCAAAATCTGATCAATCGTTTGAACATGCTGCCGCTCGCGATGGTGCGCACGCTGTTTCCGCGCCTGTCGGCGGCGTCGCGCGAGGATGCCGATGCGCTCGCGCACCACGCGCTCGCGTTTCTCAATGGCGCTTTTACGCCGTGCGTGATCGTCGCGCTGTTCGCCTTGAAGCCGTTCCTGCTGCTGTGGCTCGGTCCGCAGCTCGCCGCCTCGGCGCCGGTCGCGAGCGTGCTGATCGTCGGCGTGTGGCTGAGCGGCCAGTCGAGCATCCTCGGCAGCCTGTTGCAGGCGCAGACCCATCCCGCGGCGGTAGCGAGCGTCAGCTGGCTTCAGTTGCCGTTTTTCACCGGCGCGTTGTGGTGCGGCATCCACTGGTTCGGCATCATGGGCGCGGCGCTCGTCGTCGTGCTGAAGGCGCTCTTCGATTACGCGGTGCTGCTCGCGTTTTCACGGCTGCATGCGTGGACGATCGTGCGCAACATGCTCGCGCATCTGGCGTTTCTGCTCGTCGCGCTGGCGCTCGCGGATTGGATCAACGCTCTGCTGCTGGCGATCATCGCTGCGCTCGCGTTGAGCGCAGCGAACTTCGGCATGTCGCTGCGCGGGTCCAGCGAGTTGCGCGCCGCGCTTTACCGGCTCTGGCTGCGTTTGGTGCCGTCCTCCGGTCGGGCACAAGGCTGAACCCCCCCATCACAACAGTTCGAACGTGTTGACGAACGATGCGCCGTCGCGCTCGCGCCGCCGCTGCCCGAAGCGTGCCTGAGCGCCGCGCACCTGACGCGTGAGACCGATGTACGGCACACCGTGTTCGAGGTACGGGCCCTCGGTTTTGCGAAAGCCGAACTGCTCGTAGAACCCGCGCAAGCCAAGCGGCGCACTCACGCGCGTGGCGCGGCCCGGCCAGCGTTCGGCGACCGCTTCGAGCACACGCTCGATCAGCATCTCGGCGGTGCCGTCGCCGCGCCGCAGCGGACTCGTCAGCACCTTGTCGATCGTGACTTCCGGATCTTCCGAATCGCCGGGCTGCACCCGCGCATAGGCGAGCACTGGCATAGGACGTGCCATGTCGTCGACCGCGAACACATGCAAAGCGTGCTCGTCGCGACCGTCCGCGTCGAGGCACACATGCGACTGCTCGACGACGAATACCGCACTGCGCGCACGCAGCAGGACATACAACTCACGTGCAGATAGCTGATCGAACTCCAGCGTCTTCCAGTTCATCACGCCCCCGGCGGTCAAAATATTTGGCGAAACCGGCGATGGCTGCCGTGCGCGACGGCAGGCCGATCCATGACGGTCCCTCATCATCGACCACACGGTAGCCTGCGCGAAAGACGTGCTTCCGTGCGCCATCGCACTGACGCTCGGGGTTGCCGATTCTTAAATACGAGCCAACGAAGCGCAGTCTCACCACGTGCCCCGGTATCGCAGATGGCTTCACACAGCCCGCCTGCATCACCGCACTGCACCATCGCGCACACACACTGCGGTCTTCGCACCGCACGAACCTACCTACGAAAATCAGGCGCCCACGATCATTCGATCGCGGCACCCATCGGCAGACCTTTGACCATAAGGGGGAGCACTGCATGAAAACTGCATTGAGACGCATCCTTTCAGAATCCGCACGCCTGGATGTTCCGGTGGAAAACCTCGCCGACGACGCCGATCTCTATGCTGCCGGACTCTCATCGCTCGCGACCGTGCATCTGATGCTCGCCATGGAAGACGAATTCAACGTCGAAATTCCTGACCGAATGCTGACGCGCCGCCTGTTCTCGAGCATCGACTCGATGGCCGCCGCGATGACGGAGTTGCAGCAGGCCAAGGCGGCAGCATGAGTGCGCCGCTGCTGGATCAGGCCGCCGCAGCGGCCTGCGGGGCGGCCGCGAACTCGACTACCGATGCACAGACCGGCGCTGGCGAGAGCCCTGCCGCCGGGGCGCTGACCGCGCTCGACAGCGGTCCCGAATGGCGTGCTGCAGCGCATCGGTGCGCGGCGATCGCCGCGCAGTACGCGGACGCCGTCGACCGTGACGCGCGCTTTCCGGTCGAGGCGTTCGACGCGCTGAAGGCCGAGCGTTTGTTATCAGCGATGGTGCCGACCGCTTACGGTGGCGCGGGTCTGTCGCTTGCCGATATCGGCGCGATCTGCGAAACGCTTGCCCAGGGTTGCGCATCGACGGCGATGATCTATGCGATGCATCAGATCCAGGTCGCGTGCATCGACTCTCATCGCGGCAACTCGGCCTGGCAAGCGAGCCTGCTCTCGCAACTGGCCGAGCAGCAATGGCTGCTCGCGTCGGCGACGTCGGAAGAAACGATCGGCGGCAACATGCGCACGAGCGCGTGCTCGGTCGAGCTCGATGGCGCGCGTTTCCGGATCGAAAAGCTCGCACCGACGATCTCGTATGGCGCGCACGCCGACGGCATTCTCGTGACCGCGCGGCGCACCGCCGAAGCGGCCGCGTCCGACCAAGTGCTGATCGTCGCGCTGCGCGCCGAAACGCAGCTCGAGCGACGCGGCGGCTGGGACGCGATGGGCATGCGCGGCACCTGCAGCGAGGGCTTCCGGCTCATCGCGACGGGACTCGCAGAACAGATCCTCGCGACGCCGTTCGCCGACATCGCAGATCAGACCATGCTGCCCGTGTCGCACACGCTGTGGGCGTCGGTGTGGACCGGCATCGCGATCGACGCGGTCAATCGCGCGAAAGCGTTCTTCCGCGCACAGGCGCGCGCGAAGCCCGGCACCATGCCGCCGGCCGGTCTGCGGCTTGCCGAAGCGGTCGGGCTGCTGCAGATGATGCAGGCGCGTCTGTCGGTCGCGCTGGAAGCCGCGCGCGCCGCGCATCAGGCGCGCGAGGGCGCAATCCCGGCGGACGCCCCGCTCGCGGCGATGCTCGGGTTCGCGTCGGACATGAACACGCTGAAGACCAGCATCTCGACCACCGCGCTGCAGGTCGTACAGGAAGTGCTGATGATCTGCGGCATGGCGGGTTACAAAAACGGCACCCCGTATAGCGTCGGCCGCCATCTGCGCGACCTGCACTCGGCGCCCCTGATGATCAATAACGACCGTATCGCGCAGAACACCGCGAGTCTGCTGCTCGCACAACGTCCTGCCGCGCCGGGGAGACCCTGAATGAAGCTGATGACCGATACCGCCGCTGCTGCCACTGCAGCGGCGGCCTGCGCCGCCGAAGTGGGGCCTTCGCTCACGCTGCGCGACGAGATGCTGGCCGCCGGCCTGCTGATCGACACCGGCGAGAACGGACTGTATGGCCGCAGCCAGATTTTCGAGGACGTGATCGATCGATTGAACGTGGCGATCACGCATCTCGGCAAAGATCAGCAACCCGAAGTGCTGCGCTTTCCGCCCGCGATGCGCCGCACCGACTTCGAGGACAGCGAGTACCTGAAGAGCTTTCCGAATCTCGCGGGCACCATCCATTCGTTCTGCGGCGACGACATGGGCCACCACCGTCTGCTGCGCGCGCTCGACGATGCGATGGCCGACAGCGACGACGACCGCGGCGACGCGTGGCTCGCGCAACAGAAACCGACGCGCGTCGTGCTGACGCCGGCCGCCTGCTATCCGATCTATCCGGTGATGGCGCGGCGCGGCCCCCTGCCCGCCGGCGGCCGCACTATCGACGTGCTGTCGTACTGCTTCCGCCATGAGCCGTCGCTCGATCCGGGCCGGATGCAAATGTTCCGTCAACGCGAATACGTGCGTCTCGGCAGCCCCGAGCAGGTGATGGCGTTCCGGCAGATGTGGATCGAGCGCGGATCGTTGCTCGTGAAGCTGTTGGGCCTGCCCGTCGAAGTCGATCTCGCGAACGATCCGTTCTTCGGCCGCGGCGGAAAGATCGTCGCCGATAGCCAGCGCGCGCAGGCGCTCAAGTTCGAATTGCTGATCTCGGTCGCCGATCCGCGCGGCAAGACGGCCTGCCTGTCGTTCAACTATCACATGGACCACTTCGGCGCGATCTGGAAGATTGCGTGCGACGACGGCACGACCGCGCATACGGGTTGCGTCGGCTTCGGCATGGAACGCATCACGCTCGCGCTGTTCCGTCATCATGGGCTCGACGTCGACGCGTGGCCCGACGACGTGCGCGCGCTCCTGTGGGGCGATACCGGCACCCGCGTCGCGGATGCGCTGCAGGCGGCGCAGTCTACGCAAACCGCAGCCGTCGCCGGGGAGCACGCATGAATCCATCGCCGACTTCCGCGCTTGCCGGCTCGCTCGCCGACTCGTCGCTGCCACAACGCGCAGGTGATCCGCCGACGCATCGGGAGACCCACGCGGCGCCCCGTGCCGGCAGGCAGCCGCGCGAGCACGTAGCGCACGCGCTGCATCAGGGCGAACGCGTGTGGCAGGAGACCAACTGCTACGTCGATCTGTGGATCGAGCTGCTGCACGGCTTCGGGCTCGATCCGCGCGCGGCGCTCGCGTTCACGGTCACGCAGGATTTCGAAGGCGACCAGTTCACGTTCTTCAAGTTTCCGCTCGACGATCTCGAACGGCTGTATGGCACCCAGGTGCAGGAGCTCGCGATCTACGATTCACTCGAAGAACGCGTGCTCGCGCAAACATTGCGCGGCCACACCGTGCTCGTCGAAGTCGACGGCTACTACCTGCCCGATACGCGCGCGACCTCGTATCGCAGCGAGCATCCGAAGACCACGATCGGCATCGACTTCGTCGACACCGCCGCGCGCCGCCTCGGCTATTTCCACAATACCGGCTACCACCAGCTCGAAGGCGACGATTACGACGGCGTGTTTCGCAAGCTTCCGCATTTCACCGGCCAGCCCGATCTGCTGTTTCCGTACGTCGAGTTCGCCAAGCAGGCGCGGCCCGCGCTCGAAGGCACCGCGCTCGCAAAGGCGTCGGCGGAACTGCTGTGCGCGCATCTGGAGCGGCGTCCGTTGAGCAATCCGATTTCGCAATGGCGTGCGGCGTTTCCCGCCCATCTCGATACGCTGTTCGAGCGCGACGAGGCGTACTTCCATCTGTACTCGTTCAATCTGATGCGGCAACTCGGTGCGAACTTCGAGTTTCTGTCGAAGTATCTGCAATGGCTGTCCGCGCAAGGCTTCGAGACGCCGCCGACGATCCCGGCCGCCGCGCAACGCATCGCGTCGGAGTCGATGGTGATGCAGTTCCGGCTGATTCGCGCGCTCGCGCGCGGTCGTCGCGATAGCTGTGAAGACTGCTTCGATGTGCTTGAAAGCGCCTATGAACAAACGCTGCCGCCGCTAGCCGCTCTGGTGCGCTAATGCGTTGATCCGTTGATGCGCGTGCTTCGTGCCGCGCGGCTTTTCCGGGAATTGACCGTGGATGTATCGACACTCGATCCGGCGGCTGACGAGAGCGGCGCCGGCCGTCCGCGCGCGGCCGGCGCGCTCTCTCTATGGCCGCAACGGCTCGACACCGGCTGGGCTTGTCTGAGCACCCCACCCAACGCCTATGCGTCGCCAGTCGATCTGCCCGCGCAAGGTTGGCTCGCCGCGCCCGTACCCGGCACCATCGCGAGCGCGCGGCGCGCCGCCGGACTGCTCGATGTCGATCACCCGCCGCCGCTCGCGTTCGACGATCACTGGTATCGCGTTACGCTGATCGGCACCGGTCGGCGCCGCTTGCGCTTTCATGGACTCGCGACGCTCGCGCAAGTGTGGCTCGACGATGTGAAGCGGCTCGATTGCGCATCGATGTTCATCGCCCATGATCTGGATATCGAACTGAATGGCCGTGCGACGCTCGTGCTGTGCTTTCGCTCGCTGACGCCGGCGCTGGCGGCCAAACGCTCGCGTGCGCGTTGGCGGCCACGGCTCGTCTCGCCGCCGACGCTTCGCAACGTGCGCACCACGCTGCTCGGCCATATGCCCGGCTGGTGTCCGTCCATCCAGGCGGTCGGGCCGTGGCGTCCGATCGAGCTGCTCGGCGACGCGCCGCACGCATTCGACACCATTGATCTGACCAGCCGGCTCGAGCACGAGGATGGGGTTGTTTCGTTGACGTTACGTTTCGTACACCCCCACGACGTCGTCGCCTGCCGCGCGTCACTTGCGTGCGGCAACCATGTTTCGTCTTTGCAATGGCACGATGCATATACACTCACCGGCGACGTGCGCGTGCCTGACGCGAAACGCTGGTGGCCGCATACGCACGGAGAGCCCGCTTTATATCCTCTGACGTTGCAACTCGCCGATGGCGACGTGATCAGTGAGTCGCTGGGCTCGATCGGCTTTCGTCGTATCGAAGTGGATCACGGCGCCGATGCTGCGGGCTTTACCTTGCGCGTGAATGACGTGCCAGTGTTCTGTCGCGGTGCGTGCTGGACCAGCGCCGATCTCGTCACGCTGGCAGGCACCGAAACGCAGTTGCGCCATACGTTCGAGCTCGCGCGCGCCGCCGGCATGAACATGCTGCGCGTCGGCGGCACGATGCTGTATGAATCAGATCTGTTTTATGTCCTCGCCGATGAGTACGGCATGCTGATATGGCAGGACTTCGCGCTGGCGAATTTCGATTACCCGAACGATGCCGCATTCAGCGCACTGATCGAGCGCGAAGCGAGCCAGTTCCTGACCCGCACGCGTCGCTTCGCGTCGCTCGCGGTGCTGTGCGGCGGCAGCGAGGTCGACCAGCAGGCGGCGATGTTCGGACTGCCCGCGGCGCGGCGCGCGCAACCGTTGTTTACCGAGCTGCTGCCCGCGCTCGTCGCGCGCGAACGCGCGGACGTGCCCTATGTCAGCAATTCGCCATCGGGCGGCGCATGGCCGTTTTCGACTAACGAGGGCGTCACGCACTACTACGGCGTCGGCGCGTATCAACGGCCGCTCGCCGACGTGCGACGCGCGCAGGTGCGCTTCGCGGCAGAATGCCTGGCATTCGCCAACGTCCCCGACGACGCGACGCTGCACGACGCGCTCGGCACGATCCACACGCACGATCCGCGCTGGAAAGCCGCCGTGCCGCGCGATGCCGGCGCAGGCTGGGATTTCGACGACGTGCGCGATCATTATCTGCAGGCGCTTTACGGCGTCGAGCCGGCGCGCTTGCGCTATGAAGACCCGGCGCGCTATCTGGATCTGTCGCGCGCGGTGGTTGCCGATCTGATCAGCGACGTGTTCGCCGAGTGGCGGCGCGCGGGCTCACCGTGCGGCGGCGGCCTCGTGTGGCAGTTGCAGGATCTGCGCGCGGGCGCGGGCTGGGGCTTGATCGACGCGACGGGACGGCCGAAAAGCGCGCTGCACGGCTTCGCGCAGACGCTTCAGCCATTGCAGGTCACGCTGACCGACGAAGGCCTCAACGGCCTCGATATCCATCTGATCAACGAGCGGGCGCAAACGTTTAGCGGCGAACTCGAACTGGTCTGTCTGCGCGACGGCAGCGTGAAGGTCACGTCCGCACGCAGCGCGCTGACGCTTGCCCCGCGCAGCCTGCAACGCCTCAGCGCGGCCGCGCTGCTCGGCCAGTTCTTCGATCTGACGCACGCGTACCGCTTCGGCCCGCGCGCGCACGATGTCACGATTGCAACGCTATACGATGGCGCGAGCGGCGAGATCGTCTCCGAGGCGTTTCACCTGCCCGAGCGTAACGTGCACGCGCATCATGACCTCGGTATGACCGTTGAGGTCGAGCGTCGTGGCGACGGCAGCGGCTGGCAGCTCGCGATCGAAACGAAGCGCTTTGCGCGCTTCGTTCATATCATTGACCGGCACTATCGCGCGGCGCGCGACTGGTTCCATCTCGCGCCGAACCGGCGCTGTATCGTGCCGCTTCATCCGCTCGAACCGCTGCTGCCGAGCGCGTTCGCCGCATCGCCGCAAGAAGTCGTTGCACCTGCATCGAACGCGGCCTTTAAAGTGGATGCAACAAGCGCGGCGCCCCAAGGGGAAGTCCGCGCGATCAATGCGCTTTCCGCCATCTTTTACGGCTAGTGGTGATTCCGAACTAGTCGCAGGCCCGCGAGGCGCGCCAGAGCCCGCTTCGCATCTCTCGAACTGTCTGCTCCGCGCACTCACTGTTGGCTCGAACGCGACTGTTAGCGGCTCTGAGAGGCTTTGCGTGCGACAGCGTACGCACTCCATTTAACACTTCTGAATCATTTCCGACACTTCAGGTCGAGCGCTTCAAAACGTACATGCGGCGCCAGGTTCAAATCTGAGACAGCTTCGACAGCCCCCCTGTTTTTGGCCGTGAAGCCTTTGATATCAAGGGGTTCCCCGAAACCCGAAGCTTTCATCGGATGCATTGCCCATCCGGAGGGGGTGTGCAGAACTGAAACAAAAAGCCGCTTTTCCCCTCCCGACGCACTGCGGGTTTGTTCGCTGCGCCGCATCAGCACGCGTTTTCCCTAACGTTGGCACGGTCCTCGCTATTACCTTCACGCAACAGAGTGCCACCGCACACGAGCGCAACAACAGAGGCGGCGGCAGACAGGCCTAAAACGGGGCCGGTGCTGTTCATCCTAGCTGCTCGCCGGGCAGCCCTGTCCCGAGGATGCGGGCATCGGATCAAATAAACGGAGAGAGTCGCGCGAGGCGCGGCTGTCATGCGAGGACCGATCATGTTGACACTTCAATCCGATTTGCACGGTAACCATCTGCTGGGCGCATTGCCGTCGCACGAATGGCAAGCGCTGGCCCCCCACCTCGAACTGGTTCATCTGCGCACCGAGCAACTGCTATGCGACTCGGGTCAACGGATCCATCATGTTTACTTCCCCACCACCGCGATCATCTCGATGCTCTCGACGATGGAAGACGGCAGCTCCGTCGAGATCGCCGCGGTCGGCCGCGAAGGCATGACCGGCGTGCCGGTCCTGACGGGCGGCGAAACCATGCCCAACCGCGTGCAGGTGCAATGCGCGGGCTTCGCCTACCGGATGAGCGCACAGGCGCTCAAGCAGCAGTTCGCGCGGTCCGACTTTCTGCGCCGCCTGATGCTGTTGTACATGCACGCTCTTCTGACCCAGGTCGCGCAGACTGCCGCATGCAATCGCCATCACGCGCTCAACAAGCAACTGTGCCGCTGGCTGCTGATCGAGGTGGATCGCGTCGCGTCGAACGACCTGACCGTCACGCAGCAGCTGATCGCCGACATGCTTGGCGTGCGCCGCGAAGGCATCACCGAAGCGGCCGGCAAGCTGCACGACGAAGGCCTGATCCATCATAGCCGCGGTCACATCAAGGTGCTCGACCGCAAGGGCCTCGAAGCCCGCGCGTGCGAATGCTACGGCCTCGTGAAACGCGAATTCGATCGTCTGCTGCCGCGCCTGCGCCAGGCGGAGACCGTCGAATAAGCGGGACGCCGCTCGATGACCGCGGTCGATTTGCCTATGTTTAGGGCTACTTCTCGATGTCTCGACGTTCTCTTCGTGATTGCAGGCGGTCTGCTAGCGCACTGGATGCGCTTTCCCACAGCAATCGCGCTAGCCGATACCCAGCGCCTTCTGATTGCGTTCAACTGTGTGCTGGTTCTGCTGCTGTTTCCGGGCTTCGGTGCCTATGAGACGTGGCGCGGCAAGGCGCTCGCGCCAGTGCTCGCGAGAATCGCCGCCGCGTGGGTCGTGGTGGTCGCAACCTCGCTCGTGCTCGCGTTTACGCTGCATCGGACGGATGCGGTGTCGCGCCTATGGTTCGGATATTCGACGCTGATCTCCGGCGCGCTGATCATCGCGACCCGCTGCATCATGCACGTGGTGCTGCGCTTCGTGCGCCGCCGCGGCATGAACGCGCGCACCGTCGCGATCGTCGGCGCACCGGGCTTTGCGCGCATGCTGCTCGCGCATCTCGAACACGCGCCGCAAGCGGGCTTCAAACCGGTGTGCGTGTTCGACACCAGCGTGGAAGGCCCCGACGCGTACGGCGCGCGTCTGGCCCGCCTACCCGTGATGACCGATCTGGAAGCGTTCGCGACGAAGGTGCGCGAGGAACGCGTCAACGAAGTGTGGCTCGCGTTACCACTTTCAGAGGAACACACGATCTACCGCTTCACGCGCATCTTCAGACACGACTTCGTCAATCTGCGCTTCATTCCCGACGTGCGCGGTCTGTCGCTGTTCAATCATGCGATCGCCGATGTTGTCGGTTTGCCGACGCTGAATCTGAGCGCGACGCCGATCTCGCCGCCGCAGATGTGGCCCAAGCTGATATTCGACCGCCTGTTGGCCGCGCTCGCGCTGCTCGCGCTCGCGCCGGTGTTCGTCGTGCTCGCGATCGGCATCAAGCTCACGTCGCCGGGACCCGTGTTTTTCCGGCAGATCCGCAAGGGCGTCGATGGTCAGCCGTTCTGGATCTACAAGTTCCGCTCGATGAGCGTGCACCGGGAAGAGCACGGTCAGATCACGCAGGCGACCCGCAACGACTCGCGCGTGACGAAGCTCGGCAGCTTCATGCGTCGCACGAGTCTTGACGAACTGCCTCAGTTTCTGAACGTGCTGCTCGGTCAGATGTCGGTGGTGGGTCCGCGTCCGCATGCGATCGAACACGATGATCTGTACAAAGACCAGGTGTATGGCTACATGCACCGCTACCGCATCAAGCCCGGCATCACCGGCTGGGCCCAGGTCAACGGCTATCGCGGCGCGACCACCAAGGTCGAGAAGATGGAAGCGCGCGTCAAATTCGATCTCTTCTATATCCAGAACTGGTCGTTCTGGTTCGACATGAAGATCGTCTTCATCACGATTTTCAAGGGCTTCGTCGGCCGCAACGCGTTCTGATCAAGCCGTCGAGCGGATCGCATCCAGGAGTGCCGGTCATCGTGACGGCGCCGCGGCGCGCTGCAAATCGAAACGCCAACTCCGGCGGCTCGATCGACAGCCGCCATCGTTGACGCAAGACAAAGAGCCGCGGCGGCCCCCGTCATCGACGGGCCCGCCGCGCGACACCGCCGCTACAGGAACTGGCTGACGTCGGTCTGGAACCGTACCGCGAGCGCCTTGGCGACTTTCTTGCTGATCGCGCGGCGCCCCGCGAGAATATCGCTGACCACGGTCGGCGACGCGATGCCGGCCAGATCCTTCTGCTTGAGACCATGCGTGATCAGCAAATGGCGCAGCACCTCGCGCGGCTCCGCTTTTGGAATCGTCAGGTTGCGTGCTTGCCAGTGACCGACCAGCTCCTTCACGATCGCGTGCAGATCCGCGAGCGGATCGTTGTCCTCGCCACTTAGATGATCGGACAGCGAGTTTGCGATGCGCACCATCTGGTGATAATCCTCTTCGGTGCGAATCGGCGTGATCGGCAACTGGCTCTTCAGCGCAGCCCAGGTTGCGGCAATGTCGGGAAAGGGTCCCGGAAGGCGATCGGCATTCATGAGTTTAAATTCGTCCTCGTCCAAAGCCGTCGGCGCGTTAATCGGTGACGCGCGAATGACGACTGCCTGTTGTAGTGAATCGCCGTGGCACGCCGAATTGCCAGCACTGCGAACTTCGCAGTGAGGTCATTCAGCGGTCACGATAGCGAACGTCTGCTTCAGGTCGTTATGGCCACGCGAGGCATGCTGCGCCAGCGAAAAATCTCGCCCGTAGCGCGTGGCGCGCACCCCGATGTCGTTTTTTTGAAGTCCAGTCCTGCCTGCTTGAGAATGGCCCGCCGCGGCTCGCCTTGCACGCGCGGTGCGTTTCGCGCGATACGCGATACGCACTGCCGACACAAAGCGCGAAGCGAACGCGCCCACACCAATAGCCGCCCGGACGCGTTGGTCAGAACGGCTCGTTACTGCCTGTTGCGAAATCACTGCATGACGACGAAAACCCTTTCCTCTCCTATCGAAAACTCCACGAGGCGAGTACAGCGAAAGACCCTCACCTCATTGCCTCCACCTGCTTTTCGGCGCCGTGTCGCTGGCGATGCCGAGTTCGCGCGTCGCGAGATCGGACTCCGCCCACGTCACCTGATCTCCCAGTTCCGCCGCCGGCAGACCCTGAGCGACTGCCGCAATCGTGCGCGTAACCTCGGCCATGAACGCGCGCCGGAACACCTGAGCCGAAAACCGTTCGGCATTCGCGCGACAGGCCGCTGGCGTGATGTACGCGCTCAGCCGCTCGAAGCGGTTGATCGCGTCGAGCAGCGATACCGCCGTCTGACGCGCGAAGAAAACGCCGGTCGGATGCGGATCGCCGACCGGTACGACCGTTTCGAGCGCTCCGCCCTTGGCGAACGCAATGACCGGCGTGCCGCAGGCCTGCGCTTCGAGCGGCACGATGCCGAAATCTTCCTCGGCGGCGAACACGAAGGCTCGCGCACGCGCCAGATAACCCTTCAGTACGCCCAGTGGCTGATCACCGAGGACCGTCACGTTCGGTCCGGCTTTCGCGCGAATCGACGCCATCTGCGGCCCATCGCCGATCACGATCAGCTTGCGCTGCGGCGTGGCATTGAATGTCTCGACGATCAGATCGATGCGTTGATGCGGCACCATCCGCGACACGCTCAGATAGAAATCGTCTTTCTCGGCGCGCAGTTCGAATTCGTTCACGTCGACGGGCGGCGGAATCACCGCGGCATCGCGCCGATAGGTTTTCAGCATGCGCCGCGCGACCGATTGCGAATTCGCGATCAGACGATCGACGCCATTCGTCGATTGCGCGTCCCAGCCGCGCAGATAATGCAGCAACACCCGCGCGGCCCACGACTTCGGTCCGCGCAGCAGATTCGCGTCGCGCAGATACTGATGCTGCAGATCCCACGCATAGCGCATCAGCGAATGCACGTAGCTGATGTGCGTCTGATGTGGGCCGACCAGTACGCCCTTCGCGACCGCGCAAGAACTGCTAATGATCAGGTCGTAGCTCGACAGATCGAACCGTTCGACGGCAAGCGGCATCAACGGCAAATACGCGCGATACCGGGTGCGCGCAAACGGCAGGCGTTGTATGAACGACGTGGTGACCGGCTTACCGGCTAGCGGCGCGCGATCTTCGAGAAAATCGACGACGCTGAAAACATCGGCGTCGGGAAAGCACTCGATGATCTGCTCGAGCACTTTCTCGGCGCCGCCGGGAGCGACCAGCCAATCGTGCACGATCGCCACTTTCATATTCCGCCCTATCTGTCACGAAACGCCACCTGGCCTCAGAGAAGAGTGTATGTGCCACGTTCCTGACTGTGCGTGCGCGTGCACACATTCGACGTGCGACAGTGCGCGAGTAATTCGCAGAGTCCGTTTGCGTCAGCAAAACCACGGCTTTATTGCTGAGCTTTCGTCTGTGCACACGGCTGATGTTTACGTCGTCACGTCTTCTCACTAGTCCAACTCACGCGTTGCGATCGGAGCGCTGCGCGAGCGAGCGGCACGTGACGTGGCGGGCATCGCGCGCGGCTAGCATCGACGGCGAATGGTCTGCGCGCGGAGCCAGGCATTTTCCGCCATGGGTGCGCGATTGCCGCCGCGACGGGCGAGCGCAATAAAAAACGCGTGCGAACCGCTGGAGCGGTTCGCACGCGTCAGAGCGAACAGAAATGCAGCCGCTTAATTCTGGCCGTACGTGATCGTTTGCACGCCGGTGTCGGTGCCGAGCAGGCACACATTCGCGCCGCGGCCCGCGAACAGGCCGACCGTGACGACGCCGGGCCATGCGTTGATATGCGCCTCGAGCGTGCGCGGGTCGCTGATGCTCAAGCCCTTCACGTCGATGATCTCGTTGCCGTTGTCGGTGATGAACGGCGCGCCCTCTTTCGTCACACGCACGACGGGCACGCCGCCGAGAGCCGTCACGCGGCGGCCGATCGCGGTGCGCGCCATCGGCAGGACTTCGATCGGCAGCGGGAACTTGCCGAGCGTCTCGACAACCTTGCTCGCATCCGCGATGCAGACGAATACTTCCGACACCGACGCGACGACCTTCTCGCGCGTCAGCGCGCCGCCGCCGCCCTTGATCATCGCACCGCTGCGATCGATTTCGTCGGCGCCGTCGACGTACACCGGCAGCGAGTCGATCTCGTTCAGGTCGAGCACCTTGAAGCCGTGCGATTGCAGACGCGCGGTGGTGGCGAGCGAACTCGACACGGCGCCGCGATAGCGGGATTTGGTGGCGGCCAGCGCGTCGATGAAACAGTTCGCGGTGGAGCCCGTGCCGACGCCGACCACCGAGCCTTGCGGTACGTTGGCGTTCACGTAATCGGCGGCGGCCTGGCCGACCAGTTGCTTGAGTTCGTCTTGAGTCATGGGAGAGGCGGGAAAAGCGTGAAAAACCGATAGTTTACCGGAGTGGCGGGGGGAGGGTTCGGTTTGGGCGCGCGGTGGGGGCGCTTTGTGTCGTGCAGTCCGCTGATTTGCCGGACAGCTTTTCACGGGAATACGTCTTTTCTTGATGAGCCAAGGAGTCTCCTGCGGAGACAGCCTCATCCTCCACATCCAAAACAAAGCGCCCGAAACCACCACCGCGTTCCGGGCGCCAACAATCGTCCAACAACGAGTCCGACGACAGAAAACTACTTCTTCACCGCCCGCTGCCGCACCGCCTCGAACAGACACACCCCGCTAGCCACGGACACATTCAAGCTCTCCACCGTCCCCGCCATCGGAATGTTCATGACGACATCGCAGGTTTCACGCGTCAGACGCCGCATGCCCTCGCCTTCCGCGCCCATCACGAGCGCCACCGGCCCGTCGAGTTCCGTTTCGTAGACGCTCTTCTGCGCGTCGCCGGCCGTGCCGACCACCCAGACGCCCGCGTCCTTCAGTTCGCGCAGCGCGCGCGCCAGATTGGTGACCGTGATGTACGGCACCGTGTCGGCCGCGCCGCTCGCGACCTTCGCGGCAGTCGCGTTCAGTCCCACCGCGCGATCGCGCGGCGCGATCACCGCATGCGCGCCAGCCGCGTCGGCGACGCGCAGGCAGGCGCCGAGATTGTGCGGATCGGTCACGCCGTCGA
Source organism: Burkholderia sp. JPY481 (assembly GCF_038900515.1). Classification (NCBI taxonomy): domain Bacteria; kingdom Pseudomonadati; phylum Pseudomonadota; class Betaproteobacteria; order Burkholderiales; family Burkholderiaceae; genus Burkholderia; species Burkholderia sp. JPY481. The sequence continues at coordinate 25,377 of NZ_JAYMRT010000001.1, read as the reverse complement.
GCACGAGGATGAGCGGAGAGCCGCTGATGCCGTCGAGCAGTTCGGCGAGGTTCTGCGCGAGCGGCAGATCGCCCGCGCGCGCGACCACGCCCTGATGACGTTCTGTGCGCGCAAGGCCCCACAGACGCGTTTCGTCGGCGGCGATCAGACGCACGCCCGCGTCCTTCGCGGCCTGCAGGAATTCGGTCATACGACGGTCCTTGCGCGTCGCGTCGTAATAGACATCCTCGACCGTCGACGCATCGTGCCGGATACGCGCGGTCACTGCGTGGAAACCGTATAAAACCTTATGACGTGCCATGACTGAACAACCTTTGATTGGACGCGCATTCAACGCGCGCCACTGTGATGAAGATGAAACCAAAAGGCAGACCGCGCGCAACCGGCACGCGTTCACGTGCCCGCTGCGCGCGGTCGCGGCGCTGTGAAAGCCTCAGCGCTTCTTGCGTGCCTGCTTCGACGCCGCCTTGCTCGCGACGCCATGCTTCCTCGCCGCGCCACGCGCGGCGCGCGCTTCCTTGACCGCCACGCTCTGCGCGGGCGCGGCCTTTTTGCGCCGCTGACCCGGCACCGACGCGCCGCTTTCCGCCGACGGCAACACGCGCACGCGCGGGCCAGCGCCTTCGCCCTTGTCCGCCGCCATACCGCGTGGCGCGGGCGGCTTGATCGGCGTATCGCGCACGAGACGGAAGTCGATCTTGCGTGCGTCGAGATCGACGCGGCTCACCTGCACGCGCACACGATCCGACAGCCGGTAGCGAATGCCGGTGCGCTCGCCGCGCAGCTCGTTCCTGATCTCGTCGTACTGGAAGTAGTCCGAGCCGAGTTCGGTCACATGCACGAGACCTTCGATGAACAGCGAATCGAGCTGCACGAAGATGCCAAACGACGTGACGCCGTTGACCATGCCGCCATACTCTTCGCCGAGCTTGTCGCGCATGAAATAGCACTTGAGCCATGCTTCGACGTCGCGCGATGCTTCGTCCGCGCGGCGCTCGTTGGCCGAGCAGTGCAGCCCGAGCTCTTCCCAGATCGCTACGTTGTTCGTGCGAGCGCGGGCACCGCGCTTTTCCTCGTCGGCCTGCTGCATTGCGCGGGCGCGCGGCGACAGCGCGGTATTGAGCTCGACGCCGTGCGGCGGCTGCGGCTGATACTTGCGGCCCTGCAGGATCGCGTAGATCGCGCGATGCGTGAGCAGGTCCGGATAGCGACGAATCGGGCTCGTGAAGTGCGCGTAGGCCTCGTAGGCGAGACCGAAGTGGCCGATGTTGTCGGGGCTGTAGACCGCCTGCTGCATCGAGCGCAGCAGCATGGTCTGCAGCATCGACGCGTCGGGCCGGTCGCGGATCTGCGCCATCAGTGCGGCGTAGTCGCTCGCGTGCGGCGTGTCGCCGCCGCCGAGCGTCAGGCCCATGCCGCGCAGGAACGTGCGCAGGTTCTCGAGCTTTTCCGCGCTCGGGCCCGCATGCACGCGGAACAGGCCCGGATGCTTGTTGCGCTTCAGGAAATCCGCCGCGCACACGTTCGCGGCCAGCATGCATTCCTCGATCAGCTTGTGCGCGTCGTTGCGCGTGCGCGGCACGATCTGCTCGATCTTGCCCTGCGCGTTGCAGACGATGTACGTCTCCGTCGTATCGAAGTCGATCGCGCCGCGTTTCTGGCGCGCCGCGAACAGCGCCTTGTAGACGCCATACAGATTCTGCAGTTGCGGCAGCAACGCGGCACGGCGGGTTGCCTCGGGACCCTTGGTGTTCGTCAGCACCGCGGCAACTTCGGTGTAGGTGAGCCGCGCGGCCGAATGCATCACGCCCGGATAGAACTGATACGCCTTCACGTCGCCACGCGCGGTGACGATCATGTCGCACACGAGCACGCAGCGGTCGACCTGCGGATTCAGCGAGCACAGTCCGTTCGACAGCTTCTCCGGCAGCATCGGGATCACGCGGCGCGGGAAGTACACCGACGTGCTGCGCTCGATCGCGTCGGTGTCGAGCCCGCTTTGCGGCAGCACGTAATGCGACACGTCCGCGATCGCGACGATCAGGCGGAAGCCGTCGCCGCGGCCCACCTTGACCGGCTCGCAATAGACGGCGTCGTCGAAGTCGCGCGCGTCCTCGCCGTCGATCGTGACGAGCGGCACGTCGCGCAGATCGACGCGATGGCGGATGTCGGCCGGGCGCACTTCATCGGGGAGCTTGGCCGCTTCGCCTAGCGCGGCCTCGCTGAATTCGTGCGGCACGCCGTACTTGCGCACCGCGATTTCGATTTCCATGCCGGGGTCGTCGATGTCGCCGAGCACTTCGACCACGCGGCCGAGCGGCTGCGAATGACGGCTCGGAAAATCGGTCAGCTCGACCACCACGACCTGGCCGACCTTCGCCTTGCGGGTGTTCTGCGTGATCAGAATGTCGTGGCCGATGCGCTTGTCTTCGGGCGCGACGATCAGCGCGCCGTTCTCGTTGAGCAGGCGTCCGATCACGCGCTTGTTCGCGCGGTCCGTGACCTCGACGATGTGCCCTTCGGGCCGCCCACGCCGGTCATAGCCGACGATGCGCGCGAGCACGCGGTCGTTGTGCATGACCTTCTGCATCTCGCCGTTGGGCAGGAACAGGTCGTCCTGGCCGTCGTCGCGAATCAGGAAACCGTAGCCGTCGCGATGGCCCTGCACGCGGCCCGCGACGAAGTTCGACGGATGAGTCAGTTGATAGAGATTGCGCTGATCGAGCCGGATCTGGCCGTCGCGCTCCATCGCGCCGAGACGCTTGAAAAATCCTTCGCGCTCCTGGCGCTTGATCGACAGGGCTTCGGCGATGTCGTTCGCGGCAAGCGGCGTTTCACTCGTGCGCAGCACGCCGAGGATTTCTTCGCGGCTTGGAATCGGATACGGAAATTTGCTCAAGGGCTTGTCGATGATTTTTTCTCGTTGCATGGACGTCGGTCGGCGATGTGGTCCGGCCTGGAAGGCGTTTGCTTAATGCGCGCAGTTGCGCTCGGCTGGATCTGTCGGGCGGCTGCGCTGCCTCGGTCATTGCACCTGCTGCTTGCTGCTCTTCTGCTCTACTGCGATTGCACAGGAAACTGCCCGGGTTCGGCTCGTTCAACGCAAGGCCGGCGCGCGACTGGCTGATCGCATGTCGACACTCGCGTCGCGGCACCGGATGTGCATCGTGCCAACGAACTACTGCGAGGCATTCTAACACCCGTGTCGGGCGCCACGCGGGCCTGCGCCGGTGGTTCGGACGCGTCGTGCGCCGGCTCGCAGCGAGGTTGAAACGCGCTCGGCAAATCGCTTGACAGGTCGAAATCGGTCGCTATAATGGCGGTCTTTGCAGTTCATCACCTGCCCAGGTGGCGAAATTGGTAGACGCACTAGGTTCAGGTCCTAGCGGTGGCAACACTGTGGAGGTTCGAGTCCTCTCTTGGGCACCAGATTCGAAAGTAGAGCCGCCTTCTGGCGGCTCTCTTTTTTGTGTAAGGCCTGGTAGTCGAAATCGCTGTTCGTGTTTCGATTGCCGGATGAGCAGGACGGTGGTTCGGTAGCGGTTGCATCACTTCGCTGCACGTTCAACCAGGCGGATGAGAAAAGCAAGTTTGTTTGAAGCAGAGATTGACAAACTTAATCATCTTGCTAAAATAGCGGTCTAGCTTGAAGACGTGCCCAGGTGGCGGAATTGGTAGACGCACTAGGTTCAGGTCCTAGCGGTGGCAACACCGTGGAGGTTCGAGTCCTCTCCTGGGCACCAACAGTTGTTCCGGCAAAAGCCGGTGAAGTCCGAGAAACCCCGTAAGATCAAAGTCTTACGGGGTTTTTTGTTTCCGCGGGCAGCCGTCATATACCGGTGGAATCAGCGATTTTTGCGTATACTCTTGCGTATACACGGAATCCAGGTGCCGAGCGATGCCCAAACGCGCCGAACCGAAGTCCGAAGTCGTATTTCGCGTCGCCAAACCGCGCGAGCGCCCTTATCTGCTCTCAGATGGGAACGGGCTTGCCTTACGCATCTGGCCGGACGGAAGCAAAACGTGGCTGCTCCGTTATCGCCGCCCAAGTACCGGGAAGGAGAACTTTCTCAGTCTTGGTCCCTATCCCGAAGTTGCACTCGTCGACGCGCGCAAGTCCGCTGCGGTCACGCGGAGTCTCGTGCATGATGGTACTGATCCGGTTGAGCACCGCAGAGCCGAAGCCGCTGCGCGCAAACGCGCCGCTGAAGGAGCGTTCCATCTCGTCGCAGAGAACTGGCTCGCGTTCAAGCGTAAGGAGTGGGCCGACGAGACTTCCCGCAAAGCGGAGTTCGTAGTTCGGCAATACCTGATTCCGCCACTACGCAACAAGCCCATTTCGACGCTCGCGACATCGGAAGTCAAACCGGTGTTGGAAGCAATAGCGGAGCATGCCCCCAACCTCGCAACCAAGGCACGCCAATACGTGGGCGGCATCGTGACGTACGCGATCCACCATAGTCTGCGGGAGGACGGTGTTCCGTTGTCGCTGCGCGGCGTCATCCCGCGACACGAGAAAGGCCACATCCCGGCGATTACGAAACCCACGGATATCGTCCCGCTGGTGCAAGCGATCAATACCTATAAGTCACCGATCACCAGGGCCGCACTGAAACTGACCATGCTCACGGGCTTACGCCCCGGAGTGATCGCTGCCGCACCGTGGGACGAAATTGACCTAAAAGCGGGCGAGTGGCATGTTCTGGCCGTGCGGATGAAGATGCGCCACGACCATATTGTGCCCTTACCTAAGCAAGCGGTTACGTTGCTCGGCGAGTTGCAGTCGCTCACAGGCCGCGGACACTATGTGTTTCCATCTCCGGCTCGCCAGAAAACACCGCATTTGCATCGAGACGCGTTAAGCAAGGCTCTGCGCGAGATGGGATTCAAAGGAAAGCACGCTACGCACGGATTCCGGGGCATGCTACGGACCGTTGGCCGGGAGCGACTCGGCATTGACATCGACGTCCTCGAAGCGCAACTCGCACATGCAAAACGAGGCGACGTACAGAAAGCCTATGACCGAACAACTTTCGACGACGATCGTCGCCGCGTGATGCAAGAGTGGGCGGACTATATCGACGGACTGTGCAGAACAACGCCGGCAGGTGGCGCAGTCGATTGACACCGCGATTCGCACGCTATGTCGCTCACGAATCCGCACACCGATGGCCGCGAATCCCCACTCAATTAGCAACTACCCACCGCAAACCCAACGCTGGGCCTGACTCGGGTCCCATGGCGCCCGCCGATACCGTCAGCGATACCGACATTCCCGCCCGGCACTCAACGGCCTGAGGTGGGCCGCATCGGAAAATCACCGCCGCCTGCTTAAGAAAGTTCGTCTAAACCATGCATCTCCAGATGACTTCGGAGGTTGATACCGTCTGCGATACCGTCAGGTCACAGTTGCCCAACTGAGCCGGCCGGCGGCTGGTCGGCCTGAGCTGACCTTGGGCAACCTAGGGCGGCGCGGCCGCTGAACGTCGGTTTGTTGACATTCGCAACCCGCCGTCGGCGGGTGGCGGCTCTCGTCATCGGTGAGTGAATCTAACCGACCCCGAACTGCCGTTCAGGGCGTCGGTTCCCCAAGATCCGATTCCCACAGTTCACCGTCCGTCCAAATATCTGTCTGCATACGCCTCCGTGCCTTCTAGGATGGCCAGATCTGCGCCACGTCCTCCAAAGTTAGGTTGACCGCGTCTACACCGACTAGCTCGACAATCGGGCGGTGTGCTTGCGACAGCATATCAAGCGCATCCTTGCGTGGGAAACCCACGACGTACTGCAGGAGCGAAACGAGGAACGCTGCGGCCCCGTGCTCGGCCTCGACCTTCGCGAGCTGTGCCATATGTCCAGCCCGCTGTTATCGTCGTACCGCAGTTTCCGTGTCTCCTCAACAAAGATTGCAAGGAAGTATCCAGCGGCCCGCTCACCTCGCCGGTCCATGCCGCCGCGGCTAACCCGCTCGAGACCATCTACCCCACGCGCGCGGCCGCTCTAGGCTGAGGCTGTAGCCGGGGGCCCAGCCATATCGCGACCGTTCCCGCTACGGACCAGGAATTGCAACGTTCGCCGTCAAGATTTACGGCGTGAGGCCGTTAAACGCAAGGACTGTTCTTGCGTGCCGTTCCCGAAAATCCATGAAAGATCTTGCATCACTGAATCGAAACGCAGTCCGCGGAGCATTCGCAGACGATACCGGTAGTGTGCCGGCGGCCTTCGACGCAGCGTCGAAGGATGTCATCGGGCGCAACGAAGACTGCCTTCGCCTGCTGATCGCAACGGGCATTTGCTTTTCGCGCGTGAGCGACACGGAAATCGCGGCGGACGGTGACCACTCGCAGAAACTGGTCGTTGAAAAGATCGTCAACGGCGACGAGCTTGCAGCCGCCCGCCTAGCCGCCGCCAGGCTCGCGGCGAGCTGGGTTGACGCGTGACCGAGGGGCTGCCGAATGGGAACCAGGAAACCGGTCTATGTCGACAGGACGCGAAAACTAGCGCTGGCCGAGGCGCGTCGTGCTCTTGAGGAAGCAATTCACGAAGGCCCCGAGATTCCAGGTGATGCGGCCTCCGAGGCCGCGCATCGAGAGCGTGTCAAAGACCGGGAACACGAACAGCTCTTGGCAAAACTGGCGGTCAGGCCCGACAGCTCGGTGCCCTACGACGACTGAATTCGGATCGGTCAATTGCAGGGGCGGGACACGCTGAGTCTCTCAAACGATGGCTACTCTAAAAACGATGAAACAAAAGCTACTGACAATTCTCTGGCGCGTTGCGTCTCCTGATGGCGTACTGGATTCGCCGCCCTGGTGTCGCGGAGCGCTTCGGGAAGCCAATGCCGCGTCCGTTTGACCACGCCGGCGCATGGCGGGATTTTTCGTTGTTTAGGCATGTGTGGTAAGCGCTGCGCGGTACTCGGCGTGCAGAGTGAGCGGATGCTGTTCACGCAGATCTTCGTGTGGACCTTGATGCCCTCGTTCGCCATTTTCGTGCTGATGTATTTCGTCTTTGGCGCGCTGCATTCATGGGGGTCATCGCAAGCACAATCTGGTCTTGACTTCGAGTTCAAAAACGAGCGGAGGTGGGTAAGCGACATCAACGATTCTTGGGCAGGCATGAGGGAGACAGCCGATACGGGTCTTGGCAGGAACGATGAGGTCACGTGCCGCGGCACATTCCGTGGCGCGCGGTGGTTGGACTCAGGGGGCGTGCGCCCCTCGAGCGGCAATTTGAGTAACGTATGCGAAAGGATTTTCAGTGAAAGTAAAACAGCTTAGTCACGTCAGGGAAAGAGATTTCGAAATCGGGATTGAGGGCACACCAACCCAAGTGATGAAGACCGGATGGCTCAATTCCTGCATCGCTTTTTACGGGGTGGACGCCAAAAAAGGCCGATCGTTTCTGTGTCACATGGATCTTCTCGGTCGTGGATTCGATTGCATCATCGATACAGTGGCTGCGCACAGCAAGCAGGATCTCAGTGGATACGATCTCTACGTGACGAGCGGGTTGAACCGGTTTGAACGGGCGGGCTATGTGTTTCTCTGGACCGCGGTGTTTTGGAAATGGTTCGGCCCCGTAGGGAGAACCGTGACCGTCGTTGGCTTGGCGGCATGGCTTTTTGGCCCGATGGCATATGGCTACTGGCGGCTGCGCCACCGGTTCGGCCACTGCCCTACGGCAAAATTCCGTTGGGGATTTGGCTTGCGTCGGGTCGAGGTCACCGTTGACGCGTCCACATCAGTCCAGCAAGAGCCCCGCTTCGAATCTGAATGGCCGTGCAAAACCAAGCCGAAGTTCAAACCTCGAAAGGGCGTATGGTGGTGCTCCAAAATGGAGCGCGCCTCGGAACCCGTTGCCGTGACCGATGCGAGCGTGCAGTCTCGTGAGACCGAGGATCAGTCGGTGCGTTGAATAGGCGTGGACCGTCGCGGCCTGATCGTGTCCCGGATAGATTGAAGTTGACGGAACGGTCATTCCGTACCGTCAATCGAAGACAAGTCGTCGGCCAATGAAGCCTCCGTTGGCTCGACCATCGGCCAACGGTGGCTGTGGGCTGCTTTGGTGACGTCGAGCCTGCGACGAGTTCGCCGCTCGATATTTCCGGACCGCGCGGTGCATGGCCCTAGCTCATGGTGTGCGATTTCTTTCGCGATCCAGCTCGTTTCGGCATAATTGCCATTTGCCTCGGATATGCTCGCGGATTAGCCCTGCTGTGGAATCTTTCCGACGCATGGAGCTCGCAGGCTGTTGAGGATGCCCGTCGCACCGCTCATCCATGCGAAATGCATAAGCGTCAAGACAAAGAAGCGATCCGCGGAGCGGACGGCGATGCCGAGTCGATGTTCACCGTCCCGGCTGGACGACTTCGTTCCTGCTAGCCACCCGTTGCGACCTGTCCTGCTCTGGTTGAACGATGCGCTTGTTCGGATGGGCGCGTTCTTTTCGCGTATGTTGCGTTTGTTTTAATATCTAACCCTGATCCCATATGCAAAGCACTTCCGGAAACTTGAGCCTGTCAGTCGACGTTCTCATTCTTTGTGCGCTCCGCGAAGAATACGTTGAACTCTTGAACGTAACCGACGGCATTTGTGACGGCGGCTGGCGCGGGGGCAAGGCGCAAGATGGCTGGTTGGTCTCTGAAGCTGAGTTTGCCGCGCAGGATGGCAAACCGTTGCGCGTCGTGGCATCGTACTGCGCACACATGGGCCGGGAGCAGGCTGCGGCGACCTTGAGTCACCTCTGGTACGCAAGACCTGCTCGGTGTATTGCGATGAGCGGAGTCTGCGCCGGTCGTCGCGGCAAGGTGGCGCTTGGCGACGTGGTCTTTGCCGATCGCCTGTATTCGTACGACGCCGGCAAGATCACGGTCAAGGACGGGAAAAGGATTTTTCAAGGCGACCCGAATCAAACCGGGCCGAGTGTGACGTGGGTGCAACGCATGCATGAGGCGCGCGCCGCACTTCCCGGAGGCTGGATCGAACTGCGCCCGAAACTGACGTTGGAGGAACAGGAAGACTGGGTTGTGTTGCGGCTAGACGAGGGATCGCTACCGACCGCGCATGTCGATTTTGCGGATAAATGCCTCGACTGGGCGGACGTATTCACGCGTCTTGTCGAGAAAACTTGGATCAACGCGACTGGTGAAATTCAGGACTCCGGCCGCGAGCGCGCCCGCCACTTGCGTCTGCTCCACGGCGGACAGCCCGAACCGCAGCCGGACTTCGATGTACATGTTGCGCCGATGGCGACTGGTGCAGCAGTTGTCGAGGACCCGAATATCTTCTGGGAATTGTCAGGCAATATGCGGAAGGTCCTCGCGATCGACATGGAAGGCAGCGCTCTCGGAATTGCTGCGGAGTTCATGAAAGTTCCGGTCGTTATCGCCAAAGCAGTCTCGGATTTCGGCGACACATTAAAGGACGATCGTGTTCGCACTTTCGCTGCGCGCGCCGCCGCCGAATACTTGCTCACGTTGCTGCGTAGTTCGGTCGATCTGTTGCGCACCGCGGGCGGCCCCATTTCGACGGCGCCTACGCCTGTCACGTCGCCGGCGGTTGACGACGCCAACGGCTTTCCACGTGAGTTGATCGAATTCCTCGCGGACACCTACCCCGAGACGCAAGATGCGCGAGCGCTGTGGATGCGCGCGGGCGGTAAAGGCGGACAGGTGCCGACGCTCAATCACCCACGTGACTTGTGGCAGCGCTTGTGGGCGCAAAGCGTACAGGGGGCGGCCGCGCGCCCCGCATCCATCTTGCGTGCAGTCCTGACCGACTATCCTGAAAACCCGACTGTGTTGCGCTACCTCGCGAATTTCGATCACTAATCATCGCACAACAATAAAAGGGAAATCCGATGGCCAACGTGTTACAACAATTTCTGGCGGCCGGCCTGATCGACAAGATCGGCGGCGATGATGACCGCCTCACGAAGATGGAAAAGGCGGCGGCGACTATCGCTGAAGCGTTCAAGAAGGACGCGACGCTTCTGATTCCGGCGATCCTCGCCGTCCTCGACGGAAAGGCCGTTGCCGACGATCCCGCCATCCGACTAGCGGAGTCCGCGCTTCTGGCGGAATGGAAGACGCTGGCATCGGTCCACCCTGACGCTCCGATCAATATTTATCGGGCAATCCTTGCTATGGCATGCGAGGCGGTGGCGCACGATAAAATTGCGGCAATTCTCTGGCTTGCAGCAGCGGATATGCTGCCTTTTTGCCAACTCGGTAAGGAAGCACCGATCGTATCCCAACTGGTATCTGGATTCGCGGAAAAAGCCGAACGCTACGCTGTTTCTCAATTGTCGTCGCCCCAACGAAAAAAGCGGGGTGGGGATGTCCTGGCATTCAAGCTCCCCGAAATCGAGGTGTTTGAGGTGGACGAAGATGCCTTGCGTCTCGCGATCGGCAATGCGACCATGCCTGCTCCGGCGGGCAATCAGTACGGGCCAAATCAGAATCGGTATTGGATCCATCAAAATCCCCAGCAATGGGCGCAGGATTTTATTGATCGTATGGCGCCGGCACTGCTCGATCGGTTTAATGCAGTCGGCAAACATCTGGCGGAGAGCGAACAAGGGATGGCGGAAGCCATTACGTCTGCGTTCGACGCCCTCGCGAAGAGCGTGCAGGAGACCATCACTACATCCGAATCATTCGTCGGTGGCGACCAAATTCGATTGGACACCGTCTGGTGGTACGAGAGCCTATATTCACCGTCGCTCCGCAAAAGCTATCGGGAAGTCGCGCCCGCTGCAGCCGCCGCTCTCATGCCTCTCGACCTGATCGCGATTACGCCTGCCGTAAGTCCTGCGAGCGTCTGCTATGTCCTCTCCGAAGCGGTGGCCCGCCTACCTGACGCCGGCTACGATCGTCGAGCATCGCTCGTCGATGTCCTAGGCAATGTAATGGCAGCGCGGACGGAATTGCCCGTTCAAGTCATCGAAAGCATGCCCCCAACGCCGTCAGCAGGAAGGCTCTCGTTGCGGGATATCATCCGTCTGGCATTGACTGGCACCTCCACCGAACCAGCAGATTTGCTCCGCCGTGCTAGGTTGCCGGCAGACGCCGAAATTTCTCTTCCGCATTTCGCCCGGGCGATGATGCGACAAGAACAGGCTACACGCATTGCTGGAGCGAAAAAGTGAACCCGCGCCGATGCGCCAATTCGCACTGCCATGTGGACGAGGGCGAAACCTGCGTTCTTGGCGAGCTGTCGTATGAACAGTGTGCTGTGTGGCAAGCAAACGCGGGTGCCGAATCGGAACCGTCGACGGTGCTATCGACGTTGGAAGCCCGGGTTCCGTGGTCCGGGAGCGCACTTGGCCCCGACGATTTAACATTATTGCTTCCCCGGGCTCCGCACATCCTTGTCGGGGTTCTCGGCGCACATGACGTCGGCAAAACAACGTTGCTGACTGCGAATTACCTGTTGCTCCTGACGGGAAGGAAAATGGCGGGTGCTTTATTCGCCGGATCCCGCACTTTCGGCGCTTGGGAGGCTTTGGCATCTTGGATGCGCTTTCACGATTCGGCCAAAGCGCCAATGTTTCCGCCCCATACGTCGCGTGCTGGGGGCCGCACGCCTGGACTGCTGCATGCCGCACTGCGCGGTGTCGACGGGGCATTTCGAGATGTTCTGCTCACCGACGCGCCAGGTGAATGGTTTACTGAATGGGCGGTCAACGAAGAGGGACCGCAAGCCGAAGGCGCCCGCTGGGTCGCGGAACACTCCGACTGCTTCCTACTCGTAGCAGATTGCCAACGCCTTTCAGGGGAACAACGAGGCGCGGCCCGTAAAGGTCTGCTGCAGTTGATTGAACGCTTGGGCAATCATGCCAAGGATCGGCCGGTGACGTTGGTATGGACCAAGCGTGAATTTCCTGTCCCGGACGGCATCAGATCGGCAATCCAGAATGCGCTGTCCGAGAACATTCCGGGCGCGATCGAAGGGTCTGCCACGATCAAGGATCCGGAAACGCTTGCCGTGGTGGTCGATGATCTTGTGGCACGCGCTTGGCAATCCCCACGGATGGGCTCCGTTGTACCGGCGCCCCAAATCGATAGTCCGTTCTTCGCTTACCGGGGGCAGCATGACGACGCCTGAGTTCGTACTTATCGGCGGTTCAAACAGCGGCAAAACGCATTTCGCCGGCCAAATCTATGGCCGATTGCGCCGTGCAAAAGGCAACCTGTCGCTCCGAAAAGACGGCGGGACGCCACCCAATCTGTCGCCGTTGGAGGATGTACTCGAGAGTTTGTCGTCGGGTCGGGCTGCGCGACATACGCCCGCTTCGACATGGGCCGAAATCGCCCTTCCAGTGGTGGCACAGGAAGGCGGGACTTTCGACTTGAAATGGCCTGATTACGGCGGGGAGCAGATCGCCTCGGCGTTCAATCAACGTGCCATCTCGGACGACTGGCGCACTCGCCTTCGTAGTGCCGCGGGTTGGATAGTGCTGATCCGACTCACGTCGGAGACGACCTATTCGGACGCGCTGGAACGGATGCATAAGCCTGCGGAACAAGGAAAGTGGAACGACCGAGTTATCCGTTGGGACGCCAACGCGTACTGGGTAGAGATGCTGCAACTGCTGTTGCATGTTGCTGGTCATGGCACCGTCAACCAGCTTCATCTGCCGAAGCTGGCAGTACTTCTCTCGTGCTATGACGAGCTTGATACCGACACACGAGTCCCGCAACAGATGCTCGCCGAGCGGCTACCGCTTGTGTCCGAGTTCATCAAAGCGGTTTGGTTACCGAGCGCTGCATCCGTTTGGGGCCTGTCCGCACTCGGTCGCCCACTGAGCACGGATAGCCACAATGAGGAATTTATCGATAACGGCCCAGAAACTCAAGGATGGATAGTCGATCCATGCGGAAATCACTCCACCGACCTGACGGCGCCGCTGGCGTGGCTTCTGAATGCGATGCATGATTCATGAGCGAATCAAATATCACGTTCCCGATTCGCGCGACCTATGGCGAAATCGACCACACCCACGGGCTGTTGCATTGCTCGGCGCCTGGAGTAACGCTTCCGAGCGGCTTGCTTGCCTTAACGGATAAGCCGCCTGGCCACACCGGGCCGTACGAACCGTGGGGACCATCGGTCGGCTGCGGTCCGGTCGATGACTGGTGGGCACTGTGGTGGACCGAACCGGACGATACTGCGTCGCGCTCGGGAATGGGCCGAAGCGAAGTCGCGCTATGGTCTAGGGATCGCGTCGCGGATGTTCATGATCTAAGCACGCACTTGCTGGAGCTCAATGGAGGCCGCGACATTGTCACGCCGAAACCGTTGGTTGTTGCCGCGATCGCCGAAATCTTGATCGAGGCGAAACAAGTAGCACCGGTATTTGGCGACCTCTCGCTGTGGCCAGGTCTGCTCGCGGCGCTGTGGTCACGATTGTGGCCCGATGCACGATGTGTATTTTCGGCTCGCGTGGCCATCAGCCCGCCGCAAATCGGAGGCTCTGTCTCTCAGCCGTGGCTGTATGCCGTCGACGAGCGCCGGCTCGTGGAATGGGTGAATCATCCGATCGTTCGGCCTTGCGGACCTGAGCCAGAGCACCTCTCGCGTGCTGCGTGTTGGCTTATGGGGCGGCCGGAACCGGTGTTCGATGAAGTAATGCAAGCAAACCTGAATCTCGGATCATCGCCTTCCGTCTTGCGTCGCCTTGGGCGAATTGCCGATCGCCTCGACACAATGCGCGGCGGATCAGATCCTGGGAGTGGCGTCGATGTGCTGCGCACACTGGCAACATTCCAATCCGACGTACCGACCTTCGAGAAGTTCAAGCAAGAAGCCGTCGACACTCTGAGCGTTACGCTGCCGCAAGCGGGTGGAGGCGTCGTCACGTCTCTCGCGAACATCAATATCGGCAGTATCCCGGATGGGGCAAAGCTCGAGGTCGCTGTGCAAAGGTGGGCGCAAGAGCAATTGCCGCGCGAGCCATTCACGGACACTGCGACGATGCTGGCGCGACTCGAAGCGGGAAGCGCTGAGCAGTGGTGGCTAACGGCCATCACGACGGGCATCGTTGACGGTATTGTGGGTGCCGGCGCGATATGGGCGCGGTATCTAACGACGTGGCTGTCGGAGAAGCCCCACGGGCCGCTTCTACGGACACTTGGTGTCGCGACGACAACGACCGAAAGCATGGTCGTCGACGCCATGTTGACCAATGTCCCTCCTCCTGCTACCGCGAACCTTCTCAACAACGCGCGCACGCTCGGTTGGTCCCGCCTACACGCGGTTGCGACACTAGCATGTTCTTACCCAGTCGAGGCGCTGCGGTCGCAACTTGACTTCAAGCCCAATCCCGAACCGGGACTCGCCATCATGGTCGGCCGGATCGCAGGCTGTGATCTGGTGGACGCGGCGATTCGACTCAATGATTCACGTCTCGCGGCGGCAGTCGGAACGCGAACGACGCGTGATCCGATGCTGCTTACTGGGATGAGTCTCTCCATCCAAATCTGGAGGTCTGTTTGGGAGTCGCATGTGCAAAACGGGGGGGCTCCCTGGCCAAAGCCCGTTGATCGACGCATTGAAGCAGCCAAATACTTGGAGTCGATTGTCTCCAGCACGTATGCCGCTGGCATCGTTTCGAGACTAAAGGGTGATTTTGCCGTAGCGGCCCTTGATCTTCCGGACCGTTCGCGATTGTGGAGCATGCTGAGCCCATCCGATGCGTCCGATCTCGCTCGAGAGACGGCATCCCTGCTTCTTGCTGAGTGTGATCGCCGTGCCGACTTGGGCGTACCTGAACCGTTTTTGCTCGAGTTCGTGAAGACCGTTGCCTCGAAGCGTGGGCTGAGCGCAGCGCAAGCGGCATACTTGCTCGAATGGGATCTTCAACCACATGAATATCGCGCAACCGAACTGCTGCGCAAGATTACATCTTGGGCCGTAGGAAGCGATCGGCTCGGCAAGGTCTTCCAGCGTCATTATTGGAGAGTAGCTGCTAGAGATCTCGTTCGCCTGTATCAAAGCGGCAATCTCGGCGTTCTTCCTGCCTTGCACGCGTGCTATGACTTGCTCGACTTTTTTGCTAAATGGAAGGTACCACCACCGTCGTGCAGTGACGTCAAGCCGATTGATCGCGATCAACTGATCTCGCTAGTAGGAACTCTCGGCGCGCAAGTCGCATATGACCGCCTCGATCACATCTGGGCAATAGCCGGTGGTAAAGGTTCGCTGCTGCCATCCGGCAAGACTCCGGAACTGCGTTGGCGCCTGGCCGCACAGGCGGCCGATACAGGCTCGCTTCGGGGAGGACTGCTTTCGCTCGTGCATGCGCTGCTTGTCGAACTTCCAGAAAATGACGACTTGAAGGAGCTGAGAGCGATGCTGCAGGAACTCGAACGGATGGGACGCTAAACGGGTTCAGCGCATGCAGGCCGTGAGCAGAACGTCTGAAACAACTGATGGAACGCGTGCATATCTACTCGATCAAGGGTTGGGCCGTCAACGAATCGCAGCTTGGTCTGTTCGACTACGAGGAAGACGCTCCGATCCTCGAAGAGCAATATTGCATTCCACGCCGCTACCTGGAAAGGCATCCTCAGTCCGTGGGCGGTGAAGCGCCTGCATGAGTACAACGGCGACATCCGCAAGTTCCGCGTGGTGCGCCGCTATCCGTCGATCCTTCGTTAGATCAGTATGTCGAAGACTGAACCGGGCGACGGGAGCAATCAGGACATTTCGTCGCTGGTCGGCAAGATCGATATCCGCAAGCTCGAACAATACGCGCAGGACGACGCCGACGCGCACAACTACTCGGGCGGCCTGTGCCTCGCCAATCAGGGCCTGCTCGAATTCGTCGAAACGTTCAAGGCGCCGATCTAGGTGCTGCACCGGCTGCTCACCGCGACCCAGGAAGGCAACTTCAAGGGCACGGAGGGCTTCGGCACGATCAGCAGCTCCTCGTAGATCTTGACTTCTTCGCTTTAGCGCTGACAGTACGGCACCTTGACGACGAAGATCCGGTCGAGCAACGCCTCGTTATTGCGGTTGTTGCGGAGCGCCTTCCACTCCGATTCGTTCGAGTGCGCGAGGATGATGCAGTCGAACGGGCGCAACTCGTCGCTGGCCAGCGCGGTCTGCGCGCCGTGCACGCCGAAGATGATGGCGCAGATGTCCGTGCCGACGCGTTTGCAGGAGCCGGAAAACTCGAGCCTGTTCCCGAAGATGCAGGTCTACGACGGCGAGAATCTAAAGGACACCGCCCCGAAGGCGAAGTGGCAGCAGGAGTACCGCGACTTCGTGGGCAAAGAAAGGCATGACCGGCGTGTCGACCCGCTTCGCGTTCAAGATTCTGTCGCGCGTGTTCAACTTCGACTCGACCGAGGTCCCGGCCAATCCGGTGTATCTGATGTATGTGCTCGATCAGCAGATCGAACGCTAGCAGTTCCCGCCGGAAACCGAGCAGAAGTATCTGTCGTTCATCAAGGACGTGCTTGCGTCGCGCTACGCGGAGTTCATCGGCAAGGAGATTCAGACAGCGTGTCTGGGGTCATACTCCGAGTACGTTGCATGCACCGCGGGATCTCGTGTTCTAGTTGATGGTTGGCGGTGGAGCAGGTCGTCAGTCCCAGTCCTGGCTGCCTGCCGGAAAGACAGAGTCGTTGATCCAAAGCTCGCCGTTGTCATAGGCGTACACATCCAGCTCGCGATGTCTGTAATGGACGGCTGTATTCGACATCAGCCTGACGCTTCCGTCCAGATACCTGACCCGGAACGCATTTTCTAACCTGTCCGTAAGAAGACTGCGGTCGGCGAAGAGCACGATGTTAGTTCCACCAGCTCGTTGTGCCGAAGAGAAGAGAATTCCGTCAAATGGCGGCTGGTGCACGTGGGCAAGGTATTCCGCCATTGTCTGAGTAATAAGGTAGTCCGTTTCCCGCCCAGGAACGATAGGCTGCGAGATCAAGCCATGCAGTTTGCGCAGGAATGCGCCACGCTCCACCTCCCCGGAGAAATCATCTTGAAAATAGCTCAGGGTCTTCATGCTTCGCGCATCGTCCAGCCGAGAGAAGTCGAGAACACGTAACGGCTGCGTGGTCTCCATGCGAATCATTGCGATCTCACTTCCTAACGCGGGTCGCATTTCCGCGAGACACGTTCGGGCGTCCCTCGCCCCATAGAGAACGACAACACCTTCCGCGTTCATGCGGCCAGTCCTGGCGTTCGCGGCAGGGGGTGGTCCCACATGTTTCATCGGGTTGCGCCAAATTTCCCTGAGTAGCGATCGGGAATTGCAAACGCGGGCACGAAAAACTTCGGTACCTTCTCGCAGTGTGCGGACAACAGGATAGAGTCGGGAGCCTCTCGTGGCACGAAGGTCGTCAACTCCCTGAAATACTTTCTCAAAGAGGGCGCGGGCGGACGGACTGAAAAACCGGCGCCCGTGCTTCAGTTCATCGAGTGTGTAGTGCCATTCAGCAAGGTAGTGAATTGTCTCAATTCGTGTCGGCACATAGCGGCACGTAGGGTCCCAGTAAGGGTCTTCTGCACTGCCGGGCGAGTAACGCTCCGCGCCGACAACCGCAGAAGCGATTTCGTCAACGAAATCGAAATCCTGTCCCAGAACCTCCGAGACAATGAATGAAAGGACGTCCCCTTCCTGTTCCGACCACTCCGAGTCGTTGGCACCGAACTTTTTGACCCGGGGGCCGGCTTCGAAATGCTGGCGCATGATCGGTTCCATGATCTCGCCGAGACGGTCAATCGTGATTGCCTCGTGCTCTGTTTCACCGCAAACCGAGCATTCAATCAGTTCGCCTTCTGCTTTGATAATCTCGCTCAGGCTTGCATCCTCGATGCACCGACAGCAGACCGCGCTTGCCATGGCCTTGGCTCCTCGCGACCACGATGCCGGTAATATTAGCTGTTGCGGACTATTTACGGCGATTCCGTCAGAGGAAGCGTTCTGTTCCGAGCCATCAATTGGCTGCCACAATTCCCGAACCATCGTCTTGTTTTCCCGGTCGCTACTCAACTGGGCCAGTAACGACTGCTCAAGCAAAAAGGCGACCAGATCGCGTGACAGGGACAGGAATTCGACGAGGGTCAGGCCGAAGTGAGCCAGCACCTGACGCTTTTCAAAATGGCGGATCCGCTCGTACAGAAGACCGCCGGCGGAAGTGTCCTCGGCTTCATGCATGGCGACCACTGATAGCGTTGCTTTCGTGCAGCTCGGTTTTGGCGTAACTCTCTTCGAGCGAAATCGGCCGGTTCTTGATGTTCGCAAATCCTGCTAAGCTGTAACCCAACTGGCTGGTTGATGTCGAGATGGGTCCAATGCGCGATTGCCTAGAAGTTTGGCCCCCGCTAACGCCTGTCATACGAGGCGAAAAGGCCCTTTCCCGTTTCAACCGAAGTTGTAACGACCGGGGCAGCGTCGTCAACTTGTGTCGTACTGGACATCCGGGTCGCAGGCCATGCCAACACCCCGCTTCGAGGAGCTACTTCCTGGGCTGCCGCGTCACCTGCGTAAGCTAATCGGCACAATCGAAGACCGGGCAGATCTGCCCATCGACGCGGCACGGCGAACCGGTCCGGACCCGCTGCCAATGTCGTGCGACTTTGGCCACGACCGCGCGATGATCCTGGTGCCCGACGGCGGCCCGCCGCGAGGGAATGCGTCCGTGCTGCACGAACTGCTGCACCTGAAGCGATATTATGTCGACGGTGTGCCGAAACTGGTCTGCTGCGACGATGAGCGCGAATTCCAGAATGAGCAAGAGATGCGGATGCCCGCGCTGTTCGTCGACATCGATAACCAGATCGAGCACCTGTACCTGGTGCCTCACGAGCTGGCCCGCTATCGGGGCGCGCGACAGTACTGGGAACAGAAATTCGGCGAAGTTCTCCGTGCCCCGGGGCTCCTTGACGACCGCGCACTGATAGCGTGCGAATTCGTCCATCGGGTCCTGGGTGGCGGCGTCCTATCAGACGTAGCAGAGGCACAAATCGCGGAACGCCGCCTAGGCGGAGTCCTCGACTGCTTTCAGCTGGCCGTCGATGAGTCCAAAGAGGCGGCGACGCGATGCCTGTTCGAGGCATTCGCCCCGGCGCTATTGACCTGGACCTGTCTGGACTATTTCGACCTACCGCACGAAATTCCGTTGGCCGGTGCGGGTGGACCTTGTCAGTAGCAACAACTTTAGTCGTGAATCCCGGCTGCGTCGGGCGTCGCTCCCGCCCACGGACGACGAGAGCGGCAATAAATCCGTAGCACGAGGGGATCACGCGGGATGCTGAGTTTCGGTTTACTAGCCCCTAAGTATCCGTCACAATTGACATTATGGATAGACTTTCGCGTGTAAAATTAATGATCCATAAAATAGAAATAGTTCGGGTAATTTCATGCCGGTAATCGTCGCTAATTTTGGAGAGGGGAATTATTTCTGGCCGGAATGTCGTGACAAAAATATTGTTGCGACTTTCGAAGAAAAGCGGCAATACGAATTGTGGTTGGCGGAAGATAAAGATGGCTTCATCAGAGAGGCTATGCGAAACAGCACTACCGCCGCTGGCAAACGTCCGACCAAAGCCACCGCAACTCGGTGGTACAACGTAACCACTATTGTGAGCCAAAGTGCCGGAGACCTTTGGCTGCATCTGGACCGAGGAGGATTGTGGTGGACATATAGCAAATCCGGCGAGGCCATTATTACCTCGGAAGTTTCGCATAGCTGGAATGCTGATCGTCCTGAACTAGTTGCAATTTGAAAACCGGCACACCAATGGAGCAATTTTAATAAAAAGGGTTATCGTCTAGATATCGGTGCTCTACATAAAAAAGCACGAGACATCCTGTCGATCCAGAGTGCACTTCAGGAACCTTCCCCTGACAACGCCGAATATCTCACTGCTTTGATCGATGGTGACGATTTGTCTGGATGGGAGAATACCGAGAAATTTCGGGCGCGAGCGTCCAAAGGGCCATCGAAGGCCAAGGTAATGTCTGCCTTACAATGCACAATTGAGCGAATGGCGCAGACCGCATTCGAAACTGTCGCAAACGCAAATGGACAACAGGTGATCACCACAGCAAAGATCAAAAACATTGGCTTTGGGGATGAGTTCGAACTCGTTGACTATTTGCGGTTTCTTTGGAATGAACAGGCAGGGCTATGTGCGATTAGTGGTCTGCCCCTAGGGAAAGATTACGAAGAACCCGACAAGAACATGTGGGCCTCATTGGATCGCATTGACAGTAATGGGCATTACGAACGCGAAAATCTTCAAGTGGTATGTCGGTTCATTAATCAATGGAAAAGCGCATCTGACGATGCTGAGTTTCGAAGATTACTTGATTGCGTTCGCTGTGCGTAGCCGGTTCGTGCATCAGCGTGATGGTCTGACGGCTGGTCTTGATGTCGCGGCAATTTGCGCTACGGGGGACTCTGGCCTTCAACCTAGGCGTTAAATCGTTCGAGCTCCCTTGCGTAGGTCGAATGAGAACACAAATGGACAATTGAGGTAGTACTTCCCGAAAGGTACCGATGTGTTCGTGTATTCACGGACCAAAGCTCAACGCCGTGGCAAGACGCCTTAATGAGGCGTACCAGGAAGTCCCGGAACTACGAAACGCCGAAAAGCTGTGATTCGAAGTAACCGGTGGTCCAACGACTGCGGAGCAACCCATAGCGGCCCTTGGTTCGGCGATCGGCTTAATGACCGCAATGGCCGAGTCGAACGCATCGGCTGGCGTCGGCGAACCCAAGGGCGGGCTTGTTCACGGGGCAACCCTTGTATAGCGAAGATAGGCGGCGTGGCCGGAGGAAATACTGATCGAGGGGCCTGCGCGTTTTTGCAGCATCTGAATCTGAGATAAGGCCGGCGAGATTTCTACACGCCACTTGAGCCTCGGAAGACACTTCGCAGACCAGTCGCCCGCCGCCGTGACTAAAGCGTTCGCGCAGTTTTTCATCAGGACGATCTCGGGGATACGCACGGACGGATGGCTCGACTGGGCAGTCTGACCCAACTATCAGGTGGGCGTAGGAGCGAGAAACTGGCCGCCATGCACTAGACGTAAGGCTTGCTCATCCGTCTACTGCCAGCATACGCTTCGCTCACAAGTACATGTACTGCCCATCTTGCCGTGGGCGTGCCGGGTGTCCGGGGGCGTGTAGTGAACAAAAAGAAAGCGGCTACTATGGACACTTACTTTCAGCACACATTCCCAATACCAGTCAGTAGAGCGCTCCTCGCGCGCCGTGCTGCCACGCGCCTATCACTCCACAGGCGTCATTGGAAGCCGATGGGATCTCGACTTTGTGGCCGATCCTTGCGCCGGCCCCTACAGTGACGGAGGTGTGTCATGCGAACCGGTATTCTACTCTTTGTGACTGCCATCCTTGCCGCATGCGGCGGTCATGACGATGCTTCGACGCCTTCAGCCACGGCCCCCGCATCAAACCCGACGACGGCCACCGCAGTAATCACCGCAAGTGGGGGTACCGTTTCGATGGATGGGGTAGCCTCGGTAACCTTTCCTCCCGGGGCATTCAGCTCAGCGACGACCGTAACGGTTGAGAAGGTAACTGACCTGTCGTTTGCCTCCGACTTTACTAATGGCGCAGCCATCTTTGGCGAGTTAAATAACGAGGATTTCGCGGTAAAGGTCGATGTTGCGACCGTCCAAATGTCTGATGTACAAACAACCGCGTCGCTTATCGTTTCCGACGAGCTCAGTGGACTAGCCCAACAGGGAGCCACTCTCGCGGCGTTTTCGAGAGGTTTGGATGAATCAGATGTCGACGACGATGCAGAATCGCACGACGTCTACGACCTTGTGAATGGACAATTCAATTCCAGTAGCAAGACTCTGACAATTGACGTCTCGACTATTGCTTTCCGGCCAGAGCTCGCGGCCGATGGCCACATGGCTGCACTCATTCGCGTGGCCGCGCTACCAATCGACAGTGCTTCCCCAACACCAAATGCGGCGCAGATGAATGCTGTTGTAAAGGCCAGCGCCAAACCACTGCTATGCCCCGGTGACGCTTCGTTTGGCGCGCCAATGGTCTATGGCTGGAGACAGGCAGCAAATGGAGATCCTACCGCGTACTACGATTCGATTCCCGGCATAGTTGGCCCTTTCGCTGAGGGACGAAAGGGTCGCCAAGGCCACCAGGGGATGGACTTTTTCGCAGAAGAAGGGACCCCCGTTCTCGCAGTGGCGGACGGGTACTTCGAGACAGTAAAGGATCAGAATTACGACTGCCCTGGTACGAAAGAAAACCCAACGTCGGCACCCCGAGAAAAGGCCAAAGCCAACCAGAAGAGATTCCCTGAGTTCACGCTAGTGCTCGCACTGACAGACGCATCAGGGCATGTGACCGATCACGTTTGGTACAGGCACCTCAGCGCAAATAGTGTGCACAGCGGCACGCAACAGGAAGATACGTTTAAGACATGTTGGCGAGACAGTGGCTCCAGGAAATACAAGGTAGCAAAAGGCGACCCTATTGCATTGAGTGGAAGCACGGGAACAGATTCCAAGGGGAATCAGGTGCCCCCCCATCTCCACTTCGAATGGGTCCCCGTCGGGGGATCGGTCTCAAATCCTCTGTGCCGACTGGCAACCTTCTTTGCCGGAGCAATTGATCGCACTGACCCGAAAACAGCCGAAATGGCCGATAAACTGTACGTACAACCTGCTCCAGGCACGGCATTTAACGACAATAGACTGGCGGAGACGATATGGGTCCGCCGAAATAAAGGGCAAAGCAGTTCAAATCAGGTTTGTCTTGTCAATGGTGGTCCCTCGCAATGTGATTACGCGGGGCGGGGCTTTTTCATGTACGCGCTGGATAATCCTTCTCTTGACCCGATTTCCAATCCAAATGCCGCGTCGACCAGCGTCACGGGTAGCACAACGACGTGGCCGTCAGATTCAAGTGGAACAATGGCGGTTCAACGATTCAGTTCGTCCGATACGACTCTCGTCAATATGGTCGGAACCCTCGTTGCCCCAAGCCAGCGACAGAACATCACACCACCTCCGCTAACCAACTACGTCAGCAATGCAGTCACCTTCGCCAATCCATTGACCTGTGGCGCCACAGCGACCTTTTCATACACTGTCGCCTTGTGGGCCGACCGGAATAGAACCCAAGTTGTTACGTTTAACCCTTATCGTGCAACCGTAACGTTTGTCCCGTTTTTTCCATATCCCGGCGCGCCGCCGACATGCGCACCTCAAGTTACACCTATTTCATAGACCCAAGGTAAGGGGCCGGCGAATCCGCCTTGACGCACGGTGACCTAGGCGGCAGACAAAAGAGGCGGCCACTGTTGTGGCAGCAACGCCGCGATGTCGGCGCCTCCCAGCGTTTGCCGCTATAGCCAGCGCCTTTGTAATCGCCGAACGTGCCGATACACCTTGCGTCAGGTTCGGTCTTCCCGCAGGCGAAACGCTGTCACTCGAAGTAACCGGTGGTTCAACGACTGCAGAGCAACTCATAGTGGCCCTTGGCAGGCGATCGGCCCAGTGACCGCAATGGCCGAAAACCGGCCCCGCGTTGCGGTGTTGGCAACTTCCCGATCCCTTCGCTACGAGGGGCCGGCGGCCGCGCGGCCGTGGAACCGCGGGCCGCACGACCGCCATCAATCCGGCTACTCAAGGCGCATCCTAGCCTGCCGCCGCGCACGGTTGTAGATCACCTGATGACGCCGGTTGTCGCTCATCAACTCAGGCACAGCAGTCAACCCCGTTGCTTTTTAGCGAGGGGTGGCCTACGCGGCCACGCCCTTAGAACCGCACCTGCATGCCCGGTCAACTCACAGCATGGCATGCACTTGGCTCCCAGCTTCCCGCCCTCTACCCGCGACAGTAGCCGATAGCGGGCGCGCATCAAGGGGCGAGGGACCGTGTTGCCCGCACCCCTCCCCCGCCTTTTTCCTTGACGCCCGCCCGCTATCGGCTCCTCAAGTCGCACGGGCGGGAACCCGGAAGCCTGGCGGCAGCAACGCCAACCCCGAGTTCCACCAGGAAGTTTCCAGCCGCAATGGCAAGGCACCTCCCCTCGCCCGGTTCAGATCCTCAACCTTGACTGTGGAGATTGCCATGCAACTCGCTTCCTCTTTCCATTACGGCTCCCCGATGCTGCGCGCTGACTCGCCTCTCTCAGACGACCAGATTCGCCGGGTTGCTCCCTCCATCTTCGCAGACGGCAAACACGAAAGCCGTTCCGAACGCTACACCTACATTCCCACCATCGACGTCCTGCGCGGTCTGCGCAACGAAGGGTTTCAGCCGTTCATGATCTGCCAGACCCGTGTTCGCGATCAGGGCAAGCGCGAGTTCACAAAACACATGCTGCGGCTTCGCCACGTCGACCAGATCACCGGCGAGGAAGCCGACGAAATCGTGCTGCTGAACTCGCACGACGGCACCAGCAGTTACCAGATGCTGGCAGGCACATTCCGGTTTGTCTGCCAGAACGGCATGGTCGCGGGCGAGAACATCGCCGATATCCGCGTGCCACACAAAGGCAACGTCATCCAGAACGTAATCAATGGCGCTTTCGACGTGCTCGACGGCTTCGACCTGATCCGCGGGCAGAAGGACAGCATGCGCGCCGTCGATCTGAGCCGCGACGAGCAGCATGCATTCGCCCGTTCCGCCCTTGCGCTGCGCTACGACCCGACCGACGCCGAGGCACTGGCCCCCGTCACCGAAAGCCAGCTACTGGTACCGCGCCGTTTCGAGGATCGCCGCGACGACCTGTGGACCGTATTCAACCGCGTGCAGGAAAACCTCACGAAGGGCGGGCTGCATGGACGCTCGCGCAGCGGACGCGCCATGTCGACTCGCCCCATCACCGGCATCGACCAGAACGTGAAGCTCAACCGCGCGCTGTGGATGCTCGCTGACGCCATGCGCCAGATGAAAGCATAAGCGCCTCAGGGACGGCAACGTCCCGCCGCCTCGTTCCATCAGGACTCCTAGCCAGGTTACGTCCTGATGGAATCCGGCAGGACCCGTCCCGGAACCTTCTTTTTAATTTTCTGGAGTCAGTCATGCAATCTCAAGTCGAAACCCCTGCGGCAACCACTGACGAAACCGTTTCGCCGCTCGAAACCAACTTCGGCAACGAACAGCTGGTCGCCACCGTGGCGTATTCCAGCCTGCGGCCCTCGCCGCTCAACGCCCGCACGAAACCGCTCTCGAACATTCCGGCGCTTGCCGCGAGCATCCGGGCAAAGGGTCTGCTGCAGATAAACCGTAACCTTTCGGGCTGTTACATTGTGGTCGCCGTCTCACGCGATGCGCTGACAGTCACTTTTCTTGTCGCGCACGCCATATTGATAAGATTCGTTAGCGGAATAGCGTCATCGAAGGTGCGGG